>BQWY01000001.1:0-1442500 GCA_036984305.1 Nitrospira sp. | reverse complement strand
ATTACATGGATTCGCCGTTCAATCTCTCACGCGACCTGAATCAAGAGCAGTGGCGCCTGTCCGTGCGAGGCGACGTCAAGAAGCCGCTGACCTTAGGGTGGCGAGACGTGTTGAACCGTGATGCGTTTGACCAGGTTTCCACTCTGATGTGCATCGATACGCTCTCGGGAGGGGACAGCCTCGGAAACGCGGTGTGGCGGGGGATCTCGCTCAAGCAATTGCTCCTCGACGCTCAGTACGACGAGGAGATGGCACGGGACGTAATTTTTCGCGGTGCCGACGGCTACGACGACAGCATCCCCATCGCACGCGCCATGCAAGAGAACACGATGTTGGCCTACCTCATGAACGGCGAGAAACTCCCGAAGGAGCACGGCTTTCCGCTTCGCCTCATCGTGCCCGGACTGTATGGCATCAAGAACGTGAAGTGGATCACGGAAATTGAAGTCTACGGCGGCGACTACAAAGGCTACTGGCAGCGAAAAGGATGGACCGACGACGGCACGATCAAAGTCTTTTCCCGCGTTGATTCACCGGGGCACTATCAGGCGCTGCGCGGCCCCGAGCGTCTGTTTCGTGGTATCGCGTTCGGAGGCCCGAATACGATCGCCAAAGTCGAGCTTAGTTTCGATGCCGGCCGGACGTGGCATGAAGCAGAATTGGAAACGCCCATGTCTCCCTACTCCTGGGTGATCTGGAACTATCGGTGGCGTCCACCCAAGCGCGGAAAATTCCAAGTCGTCGTCCGCGCCACGGACGCCGCAGGACGACTGCAGATCGAAGAGATTGCTCGTCCGATGCCCGATGGGGCCTCAGGCTATCATACGATCATTGCCGACGTTGAAACCCTCGATGCGCCGAAGTCTACGTAATCGTACCCGTCTATTCGGTGCTCCGCACCCATGCCCCGTGACCAAGACAAACCGACCACCATCAAGCATCCGTTCCTCGCTTCCGTACTCGCCTTTCTCGCGATCGCTCTGCTGCCGTTGCTGCTATATCCCCTTGCACCCGGCGACCCGTTAGCCGTCGGCCATGTCGTATATGCCGCCGGAAAAGAACGGGTCACGCTGCTGAACGCACCACGCTACGAGCGCTACGGATTCGAGGACACGTGCATCCTCGAGGCCAGAGAGCAGATCATCATTATGGAAAGCCCGAATACACGCAGCGACCATACCCTCCTCGCCCGCATGCACGAGTCCAGTGATCCGATTCAATTTCCCTTCTGTCCCCCACGCGCTGAAATGATCGTCCAAGTACACCAGGTGAAGTCAAAGGAAGGGTTGCTGACGGTCATGTCGGATGCAATCAGGAGCGTGCTGGGGAGGTGAATGCAGTCAGATCTTCCATCTCGTGCCTGCGGTTTTCTCGAGGCCCGCACAGGACTGGACAGGTAGCTCTAGGCCCACATGAGTGATAAAAACCCTGGGGTGTGCACACGCGCGCAGTGATCACGCCGCTGTTCCTCAATACTCCTTTGCCTAGAACCTATCTCAAGATTGTGTTTAGAGCCTGACACCGTGACGGAAGACTCCGAGCGGGGACAAGCTTGCGAGCGGTGTGCCCCCGCTCCCCTCTCCGCTCTTGTACGGCTGGAGGGGATGAGTCCGCCAGCCGACCGAGTTTCACGAACACTATCCCAGCATGTTGATTTAGCAATTTTGAGATTAGGTTCTAGTTTTTCCGCTCTGGTTCAGGGTGTTGCTTCTCCTCAAGATGTCCCTAACGTTGGCGGGTCATTCTGGTCGCCACATCTTCCTCTTTGGTCCCTCTGACTGTCATGTTGGTCACTTTGACCGTGTAGGAATCCTCGGACTCGATCAAGAAATCCAGCCGGGAAGAGGTCTTTTCACCGGAGGGAGAACTCCTTCGTGCTTGTCAGACCAACGATCGCCAGCCTGAGGTGTATCGCGATTCGGGACCTCCGTCATCACTTGAGAATACCGCTCTCTGTTATGGGCGAACCCGATAGCCGTCCAGCTTTTACTGGTCGGATCGTAGCCCCACAGCTCAGTCCGTTTTACCTCGCCAAGCCAGTACTCCAATACATGACTCGTACCGCTTTCACCGCGTTGAATCGTCAGAGAGCCTCGCCTATGTCCATCGAAGTCGGTGACCCGCCACGTTCCTTCGAAGTAGCTGAAGAATTTCATCAGCCTTGTCGCTTCATCGGCGTCGGCGTATACGCTAGAAATCAAGACGAAAACCGGGCAGAGAATTAATTCACGCAGCATGATCTAGCTCCTGAAGAATAAGGGTGGCTGAGTTGGACCATTCAATAAATGCTGCAGGCAACCCGTGCGACGAAGCAAGTGGTGGTATCCAGTTACTAGAAACTTCTCGAGGATACCGCTTCGCTTGCGTGTCTCCCGAGAGACGGCGGATCTCTCGGTTTGTCCAGCTAGCCTCATGCGGCAGATTCAGACCTAATCCCGCACTGCTCACTATTGGTGCATCAGGCTGGCTTCCCAACCTTCGCACCTCCTGAAAACGGAAACGTGCTACCGTCAATCCGCACCTACGTCTCACACCTAGAAGCCCGTGCCGATACTAATTCCTCCACCCGTCCTGGTACCGCCACCTCCGAACCCTACCCCACCGAAAAAACCCCACCATGGACCCGGATTCGGACGCTCAACATAGTCAGCCGGCTTCCAAAGGTGCAGGTATTTTACATCCAGAGTCGGATATCGATAGTCCATCTCGTCCAACCGATCCGTTTTCGATCCTGTCACCTCCCCCACAATGGTGATCCTGGCCCGATCTTCCACCGTAGCTGGATCCAACACGCCCTCGTGCCGGGCCAGAAAGCGCCCCCGGCTGGACAGCCGGTCCTGAACGGGCAGGTGCCCGTCGTCCAGCGGGAGTTGGAGTACTTCAAGAACCGTCCCACCATCCGTTCGAGTAGTCTTGAGAACCTCTCCGCCCACCACCACCAACGATCCTTGATACGAGTCCGGGCTCGCAACCAACTGTGAGAAGGTGAGTGATCGGTCCACTCTCCCCTCCAATGCATCCGGCAGGACAAAGCCGGAAGTGCCACATCCCCAGCAGAATAGCCACACCATCAGTGGCAAGAGCCTTCTTCCCTGCTTCGCCATGCATACCCCTCCTGCGGCCCGATCGAGAACTCTGCGCATGTCGGTATCCGCCTCTCACTTATCGATCATCAACAACTAGCACAGAGAGATGGTCGCAAGACAACCGGTTCTTAGCCCAGATGTGAGCGAGTCTGACCTCCCAGTTGAAACAGCTCTTGATCTGTGAGTGCCCGCCACTGCCCTGGCGGGAGATTGCCGAGTCGGACCGGTCCGATTGCGATTCGTATCAGGCGTAGTGTGGGGTGCCCCACGGATGCCGTCATACGACGCACTTGCCGATTCATCCCCTCACGTAGCCCGATCTCCAGCCACGAAGTGGGGACGCTCTTACGAAATCGGATCGGAACCGGCCGCTCGGGCAATCCGGGATCCTGCGCCAAGAGCCGAACATCGGCGGGGCGTGTCGTGCCACCCTTCAGCGCCACGCCTCGCCGAAGGCTGTTGAGGGCATCTTCACCCGGAATACGCTCGACTTGAGCCAGATACACCTTGGTGAGTTTGTGCCGCGGATCGGCAATCCTGTTGGCGAGAGCCCCGTCGGATGTGAGGATCAGCAAGCCTTCGCTGTCCGCATCCAGGCGTCCTGCGGCATACACGTCGGGGAGTGTAATATAGTCTGCCAGAGTCGGCCGTCCCTCGGGATCGGTGAAACAGGAGAGGACCCCGTAGGGTTTATTGAATGCCAGCGTCTGAGCGGGAGTGCAGACATTCAGCCGTTTGTGTCGAGAGGGTACCATACACTCACTGTTTGCAGGCGGGTGAACGAGTCCGGCGCCAACTCGCGCGAGAACTCTATTCGATCACCGACGCTCTGTCGCTCCCCTCAAAATCCTTATCAAATCGGCCGAGAGAGGCTCAAGGTCCGTCGAAGAAGCACGGCCGCCGTGCAGCCTCCCAATTGCGGCCCTGATGCCGGAGCAGGCTCTGACCTACTACCTTGTTCCTTGATCAGATGCACCTCTCTGTGCTTTGCTTGAGGGCCCTGGCTTGCTGGGAGGCGCCGCCATGCGATGGAGGGGAGAACGTCACAGCGAGAACATCGAAGACCGCCGCAGCATGGGGCCTGCCCGGCCGGCGGTCGGCATCGGTCTCGGCGGAATCGTCCTCGTGCTCGCCGTGAGCGTTCTGACGGGAACCAATCCCCTTCAGATCCTGAACATGCTCGGCGGCCCGGCGGACCGGCCCATTGCATATGAAATTGAGCCCTCTGGGCCTGGGCAACCCCCGCGGGATGAACTGGGCCAGTTCGCCTCCGTCGTGCTCGCCGATACCGAGGACACCTGGCGAGCGCTCTTCTCGAAAGCCGGCCGATCGTATGAAGACCCCCGCCTGGTATTATTCACCGGTGTCGTGCATTCCGCCTGCGGTACGACCTCGTCCGCAGTTGGCCCCTTCTACTGCCCGGGCGACCACAGGGTTTATCTGGACCTTTCGTTCTTCCAGGAATTGTCCCAGCGATTGGGCGCCCCTGGGGATTTCGCTCAAGCTTATGTCATCGCCCACGAGATCGGCCACCATGTGCAGAACCTGCTTGGAACCGCCGAGAAGGTTACGAGGCTCCAAGGTCTGGCCTCAAGATCCGATGCGAACGCGCTATCCGTCCGTATGGAACTGCAGGCCGATTGTTACGCCGGCGTGTGGGGCTACCATGCCCGGCACGGCAGGGATCTCATCGAACCCGGAGATTTCGAGGAGGGACTACGCGCCGCATCCGCGATCGGTGACGATCGCCTCCAGCAAGCTGGGCAAGGCTATGTGCAGCCGGAAAGCTGGACGCATGGTTCGTCGGAACAGCGGAGAACCTGGCTCCGGCGCGGACTCGAATCCGGCAATCCTTCCTCCTGCGACACATTCGCCGATGAAGGCGTCTAGTCACACCAGCCGACCTCATAGCGTCACATCTCAAACCGAATCGACCGAGGCAGACGTTTCAAAGCTCTCAGGCAACCAGCATCAGGCACAACATGATCTCTACACGTTGCATACCAGATACACATGAGCGGACAACCATACCGCACCGCCGATAGAAGCCGCGACCTGTGCCTCCTCTCGTGTTGACTTCCGCCACAGCTTCAGTGAACTATGCGCCGATCCAAACATACCATACTGTCTCTGCCGGACAACGAGGTGCTATGCGAATTGATCTATCCCTGATCCGGTTTCTTCCGATCGTCTTTGTCGGCCTGACATTGATTGGTTGTGACACCCTGTACCTGGGCGCGATGGAAAAGATGGGCTATGCGAAGCGCGACATTCTGAGCAGCAGGGTCAAAGCCGCGCGCGATGCCCAGGAGGAGGCCAAGCAGGAGATTCAAAGCGCCCTCGAGCAGTTCGGCAAGGTCGTCAATTTTTCAGGTGGAGATCTGGAGGCGACCTACAAGAAATTGAGCGGCGAGCTGGAATCGAGCGAGGATCGGGCCGAGGCCGTCCGCAAACGTATTGCCGACGTCGAATCAGTTGGAGATGCGCTCTTTTCCGAGTGGAAATCGGAATTGGACCAATACTCCAGCAAAGACCTTCGCCGAAAGAGCGAACAAAAGTACAATCAGACAAGGGCGCGTTACAGCGAGATGCTGGGCGCCATGAAAAAATCGGAACAACGGATCGATCCGGTCCTACGTCCCTTGCGTGACCAAGTTTTGTATCTCAAACATAATCTCAATGCCCGTGCGCTGTCGTCGCTCAAGGGCGAACTCGTCAAGGTCGATGCCCAAGTCAACCAGCTCGTCAAGGACATGAACCGGTCCATCGCCGAAGCCGACAAGTTTATCCAAGGCTTGGACAACGACCTGAGCTAAGGTAAGGATGTGGCAGGACGAGTCCGCGATGACGCAAAAGGATCACTCCCCTCCTCAGGGGCTCTCTCAGCTCCACGCTTTATTGGACGGAAGGTCCTCCCGCTACTCATGGGTGATCGGCCTGCGTAGAGTGCCCCACAGAGCTTCGAATGAATCTCTCCATGGAAGGGATCGGCCTCGCGCTGGCGTCTGCGGTCGGCAGCGCTATGGCGCGCTCATGGCAGACTTGGAGCGCCACCATCGGCTTTGGGGACACAGTGGTGGCACTGGCGAGGGTGTCCCCTCGCCCGCCAGCTACAGCACTCCCGAATAGTAGCGCAAGATATTGGAGACGGAGATGACCCCTATCACGTCGCCGTTATCGACCACCGCCAAGTGCCGCGTTCCCATCTCTTTCATCATCCGCACGGCATCGAGAATGTGCCGATCGCTTTCGATCACGATCAATGGCTGGCGCATACACGCACCGACTGGAGTGGTGGCAGGATCCGCCGCCCCTGCCACGACTACTCGTGCCAAATCGGAATCCGTGATCATGCCGACATAGGCGCGGTCATCCGTCACCAGTAAGGAGCCCACTCGCCATTCGTGCATGAATCTGGCCGCTTCACGCAGCGTCATCTTTGCATACACGCTCCGCGGTTCGGGTGTCATGTGGTGTGCGACTTGGGGACCAATCACGGCATCAGCGTAGACCGGCTCCTTTTTGAGTTGTGCCCGACTGGCTTCCAGTTCGGCGATGCAGCTTTCGATCACCCGTTTGCGCTGGTTGAGGCTCTCGCGCTTATGATCTTTCATAGTGGCGCCGCCCTCGGGGGCCTCATCTGGAAAATTCACCAATCCAGCCGCTTCTCCCACTTGGGCGTACTCATAGGCTTCCAGCATCTCGGAGGTTTCGCCCAGCGCCTCGCGAATGAGCAGCTCGGTGCGAGAGTCGAATTCCTCCAGCACCCCATCAGACGGGTTGTGGCCGGCCGTCAGGAACGGCATCAGGTCATGTAACTGCCGTCGCAGTTGTTCGATCTCCTGATCCCTGGAATCGCTGCGGCCGGTGCGGGTCCTCGTCTCGTTTGCCATGGAGCGCCTCCTCGACGAAAGGGGGAACGGTGGCAGCATGATATGCCGCTGGAGTCCCTGAGGCAAGCCGGGGGTCGCTCAGCCAGAGCGGATGGATTCGTCGACGCGCTAACCCGCTGGAACTGCGTACACATACTCTCGCACAGGCACCAACTCGATGGAGGTCCCAAATAGCCGAGATATCTGTTCTCGGGTGAGGACCTCCTCCCGCGGACCATCGCCCACGACCCGGCCCCGCTTCAGCAGAACGATCCGGGTGACTTCCGGCAATATTTCATGCAGATGATGCGTCATGAGGATCACGGTCGTGCCGCGAGTCATCAGCCGCCGCACCGTGTCGAGGTATACAAACGTCGCCGAAGGATCGAGGCCGGCAGTGGGTTCATCCAGCACCAATGCGTTCGGGCGATGCACCAGCGCACGGCCGAGCAGACAACGACGCTGCTCGCCCGTGGACAGACGCGCATACGGCCTGTCGAGTAGGTCCAGAATTCCTATCAGTCCAGCAACCTCCCGTACACGGTCCTGCTGCGCCTGATTGAAGGTCTGATGCGGGTAGACCCCGATGCTGGAATGGAAGCCCGACAGCAGCACTTCCGTCCCGGTCGCACTTCCGTCAAAGTCCCGATGCAGATCGTGAGAGACCAAGCCGAGCTTCGCGCGAAGGTCCCACACGTTCCACCGCTGCATCCCCATTAACCTGACTATCGATCGCTCGTCTGAAACTGGATGGACTTCGCCGCTCAGCAGTTTGAGGAAGGTCGACTTGCCTGATCCATTGGGGCCGAGGATGGCCGTGTGCACTCCACACGGCAGCGACAGTGACAGACCGTCGAAGACGAGCGTGTCTTCACGGTAGACCGTCACATCTTTCAACTCTAGGATCGGAGTGGGCTCGGGCGTATCCATGTGGATCCTCGACCGATCCTAGTATAGTGGGCTTGTGCACGAAGCGCACGCCGCACGAGGTGCCGGTTCGGGTACGACTATCTTCCTCTTGCACATCCGATGCGCCGTCGCCACGTGCGCTTCTTTTCCAGACGACAGATTTCCATCCACACAGGCCTAGTGCGGCGCGTCACCATATTTCTTCTTGTATTCTTGGTACCCTTCGAACGTCTGCTTGTAGAATTCCAGCAATTGTTCCTTGTTCCGAACCCGTGGATCGGATGCTCGTCCTTCAATCCACTGTGCTTCGCGCGCTAATATCTCCGAGAAGAGGCGATCGGCAGACGTGAGAAATGTCCGATCCGCGTCCGATAGTTGTTGGGCCAGAGCCGGGTTCTGCAACAGATAGCGCGCCCGCGATACAATGCTTTCATCCTGGTGCTGAGCCATATAAAAGCGAACCAGGAGCGCCTGCATGGGTGCATCGGACCAGTCGTCGTACGGCGGGGTTGACTGGGTCACTTGCTGTGCATTCAGCGTAGCCGCGGGATTCGCCGTCTGGTTCGGCCCGAGAATGCCGGTCCCCCCCAGCGCGGCAAACACCGTTTCCGCGGCCACCACGTTACCCTTTCGAGTCGGATGCACGTGATCGAGGAACAACTCGAACCCCGGCGCATAGGGAGCGCTCGCAGCATGAAAAGCCCCGGCAAGGTCGGCCACGGTCACGTTGGCGTGCCGCCCGGCGATCTTCCGCACCGTCGTTTCGAATGCGGAGATCGCGCGAAACGGATTGCAGTCATAATCCCGAGCGAGCGCAAAGCTTCCCCTCGCACGGGCATAGTCCCCTTTCCCCTCGTAGGCACGCGCAAGGTAAAAATGTGCGTCGGCGTACTGCGGATCCAGTGCGATGGCATCCGATAGCAGCCTGACGGCATCCGCATGCTCACGCTGCGCCAGGGCGCGACGACCTTCCAGGTATCGTCCTTGCCAGTGTTCTTTGGCCGCGCCGTCAATTGAATTGCAGGATACCGCGGGCCGCCAGTCTCGGAGATTCACAGGTACGGTCGCCAATACCACTGGAATACCGCGTCGCTCGGCTGTTGCCACCATCGATTCGAGGCTCGCCATGTAGTGTCGCTGCACGGCGGCAAACTGCTCAGGCTCGGTGCGCAAGGTTACCGCAACCTGCTCTAACTTCGACCACATCGTATACAGATGATGGCCTCGTTCATAGGCGCTCAGGGTGTTGTCGGGCCACGCCCAACGGCCGACACGACTGCCTCGTAGGCCCCGGTAGGCCAGAGACTCGTTGGCGAGGTTCGCCAATACCTCAAGCCATTTCGGTTGATTGCGGTACAGCCGCCTCTCGAGAAATTCGTTGTTCCCGCTCCAAATCACCACCACATCGGGCTCGAAGAGAATCGCCTCCTCGAACACCAACCGTACGCGATACGCCGCATAGGCATGTGCGGACAGGTTGAGCACCTCGAACTGCCGTCCCGGATACGCTCGCTCCAACGCCTTCTGGAGATACACGGTATAGATTTCGTCCCCCTGATGCGGCCATCCGGCGCTGGCGGATGCGCCAATACAAATGATGCGCATCGTATTCGGATCTTTCTTCGCGGCAAATACCGTTTGCCGCTCGCTGTACACGTCCCGATGTGCCACCTGGTAGTAGGACTTTCCTTCGATCGTCCGCTGCACGAAAAAGTCGGGGACCGTCCCAAAGCTCAAGTAGGGATCCTTGGGAACGTGCAGTCCGATGGCCCGCAAGACCAGTTCGAGGCCAATGAACGACAGGAGCCCCATGACGGCTAGCGTAATGCCCACAAAGACGACCTGCTTGCCGGCAGACAACGGTCGCCTTGACGCCGTGCGATCTGATAAGGCCATAGGGTTACTCGCTGTGTACGGGAAGGGGCTCGATTACGAGGTGTACTGTAGAGAAGGGGCTGATAACAATTCAATCAAGAACTTTTCACTTAGGAGAATCTTAGAATTCGAAGTACTTGAAAACACAATGCTTTGGCATTTTGTGTCCGGACAGGTCCCCCCTCTGAGGGAAGGTCTCCTTACCTCGGGATTACGCTTCGTGAGGTTCGGGGTCGACCGTTGTGACTGCTGGGTCGGTAGGAACGGATTTCGATGCTGTCACGGAACCGGCAATCTTTGGCGTGGTGGTGGTGACCTCGGCGTTTTGAGCGCGATGGAGCAACGCATGATCCATCAGGACAAGTGCGGTCATGGCTTCGGCAACCGGCGTCGCCCGGATGCCCACACAGGGATCGTGCCGACCGTTCGTTTCAACGGTGACGGGTTTTCCTTGTTTGTCAATGGACCGACGCGACAGACGGATGCTCGAGGTCGGCTTGATCCCGATGGAGACCACGATGTCCTGGCCTGTCGAAATCCCACCGAGAATTCCGCCGGCATTGTTCGAGAGAAATCCATCTGGCGTGAGTTCGTCACCATGCTCCGAGCCCCGTTGCGCGACCGACGAGAAGCCCGCACCGATTCCAACGGCCTTGACCGCGTTGATGCTCATCATGGCTGCCGCCAAATCCGCATCCAGTTTTCCATAGACCGGTGATCCCCACCCGACCGGCACGCGCTCGGCCACGGTCGTGATGCGAGCGCCGACCGAATCGCCGGATTTGCGCAATTCATCCATATAGGCTTCGAGGATTGGCACCATCTCGGCATCGGCCGCGAAAAATGGATTGTGCGCCACTGCCTCCCACGTCTTGAACGGAACACGGTGGGGACCAAGCTGGGTGAGATATCCGCGAATCACGACCCCATAGGTCGTTGACAACCATTTCCTGGCGATGGCTCCGGCGGCGACACGGACCGCCGTTTCGCGTGCCGATGCTCGCCCGCCGCCCCGGTGATCACGGATCCCATACTTCTGCCAGTAGGTATAGTCCGCATGGCCTGGGCGAAAGGTATCAATCAAATTGCCGTAATCTTTGCTCCGTGCGTCCTCGTTTCGAATGAGCAGCGCAATGGGGGTACCGGTTGTCTTTCCTTCGAACACTCCTGACAAAATCTCAACGCGATCGGACTCTCTCCGCTGTGTGACGTGGCGGGACGTCCCGGGCTTCCGGCGGTCGAGATCGCGCTGAACGTCTTCGGTAATCAGAGGAAGGCCCGGTGGACACCCATCGACCACGCAACCGATGGCAGGCCCATGGCTCTCTCCGAACGAAGTGACGGTGAAGATCCTACCGAACGCGTTGCTCGCCATTGTTTCCCATGACCGGCCGGATAACGATGAGAAGATCCGTACAGCGATTCATCCACGTTGTCGGATCCGCCCATGCTTGGCTGCGCTACATATAGACGGGCACCCGCCTCGATAGCAAGAGCGCGTACGCCGGCGCCCCTCAGCCCGTCTATGCCCAGGCCTTCTTTCCCCGCTTCAAGGCCTTGTCTAAAGAGTGTTGCCATTGTTGGCGCGCTTGCTCTCGCCGCTGTCGTTGTCGTTCGACCAGTCGCCCTGCGGCAAAGGCCGCCCGAACACCCGATGGCCGGTCGAAATACTCACGAAGCCGGGCTTCCGCCACGACGGCATCCTGATGCGCGCCCAGTACATCCTGGAGCCCTTTCATCGCCGCGACAAACTGTTGGGCCGGCTTGCCCATGTGCTCGACCACCAACTCCGCTGCATACCGGGCTCGCTTCGCCTTGATGCGGAGCCGGTGCAACTCGGCATCGCTCGGCGTATCAGGAAGCGTTCGCGCAAACCGCCGGAGCCGCCGATACTCCTTCGCGGCGAGGTCCTCGATGCTATGGTTGCTATCCTGGAGTAGGGGTTCCCGGCATGCCTGCGCCAAACTGTCCACGAGCGCCAGGTATCGATCCGATCTCAATTGGGCCACCAAATCCACATGCGCGTGCACACGCTCGCGAATTAAGGAGCGAATCCAGGTCCGAAGCGGCGCTCGGTCCCGACTCTCCAGCATACGGAGTTCATCGTTGAAATGCTCGATTTGAACGTCGAGATCGCGAGCCGCACCCAGCGCCCCTCCAATCCATGCCAGTTCACCACGGATCCCGTCCGCCCACTCGGGAACCACAATCGCCTTGAGTGCCCGCAAAATCGCCCGTAGTCGGCGGATTGCGACCCGCATGTCATGAAGCGCTTCGGGGTCCGTCCCCAATCGCACCAGAGGGTCGTTGGTCAGGGCAGCGCGATACGGACCTCCTACCGCCCACTTGACGCGTTCGCGAACGGGGGCGCCGGCGGAGGGTGCGGTCTCCACAAGGACCGAGAGATTCAGCGCACGGAACAGCTTCGGACGGCCTTCGTGATCACCGGCGCCGGCCTCGCGCAGTCTGGCCTCGATTCTCTCCAGTAGAGAGGGATCACCCTGAAGCAGTTCGATCTCGCATTCATCGAAGCGGCGGATCACCCGCCGACCCTCCAACAAAGCGACCCGATCAACGACCACCTCCGCAGAGCTGTTGGCATCGCCTTTCGCGCAGAGGCCGACACGTCGCGTGCGAAGCCTGGCGATCGCCTGCAGCGGCTCACCCCGCACGTGCACATATACCAAATCCGTGAGAGAGGCCGGCGGCGCTGCGCCCCCATCCGACTCCAGCTCCCATCTCCCATTGTCGGCGGGCAGCTTGAGCTGCCACACGCCATGGCCTCGTTCGACCCGCCGGCGAAGAGTGATTCCCTGGTCGGCAAGACGATGCCCCATGGTGTCATGGTAACTTGAAACGAAACTGCGAGCGTGGATGGGATCGCCGAGATCTCCCGGCAAACGGAACCCGGGGGGCACACTCAGTTTGATCTCACGCTCGAGAGTCTGACGCGGTCGTACTCGAATGGCGGGTGTGCTGTTGGTCGGCATTACCGTCTTCAGCCGCCATGCTGGTTCGGGACCGACATGCGTCCTCCAAGAGGCCGACGATTTCGGCTCCAAGTCTGCGGCTAATTCATCACGTCAAGCTTAATGGATAACTCCTTCAGCTGTGCCGGACTTACCGCGGACGGCGCCTCGGTCATGAGACATTGAGCTTTCTGAGTCTTTGGGAATGGAATGACGTCACGAATCGAGTCGGCGCCACCGAGCAGCATAATGAGGCGGTCCAACCCGAACGCAATCCCGCCGTGCGGCGGCGCACCGTAGTCGAGCGCATCCAAAAGAAAACCGAATTGGCGTTGGGCCTGATCCTTGCCAATTCCAAGGAGGTCGAGAATCTTGAGCTGGACGTCCCGACGGTGATTGCGGATACTGCCACCTCCAATTTCGTTCCCGTTCAAGACCATGTCGTAGGCCTTGGCCCGGGCCTTGCCGGGACTCTTGTCCAACAGGTCCAGATCTTCGTCGTGCGGGGCCGCAAATGGATTGTGCATGAAGATATAGCGGCCAAGCTGTTCGTCATAATCTAACAGTGGAAAGTCAACGACCCAGACAGGCCGCCACTCGCTTTCACGGATGAGTTTCAGCTCCCTTCCGAAATAGAGGCGCAAGCGTCCCAACACATCATGTACGATGGCCGGTTTGTCGGCGACAAACAACAGGAGATCACCAGGCGTTGCGGCTGGGATGGCCGCTAGTAACGACTCTCGGTTGAGGAATTTGGCGATGACCGACTCCAACTGTCCGTCTCCTGTGACCTTAAGCCAAGCCAATCCCTTGGCGCCAAATCCCTTGGCCATTTCTCCGATCGCATCGATCCGGCTCCGCGGAATCTCCGCCCCTCCCGGTACGATGATCGCTTTCACCATGCCTCCCTTCGCCGCCGTCTCGCGGAACACTTTGAAATCCGTCGTCTGCGCAAAGCCCGTCAGATCATGGAGCGTCATGTCGAATCGAAGATCGGGCTTATCCGACCCATATCGCCCCATCGCTTCCTCGTACGTCAACCGAGGAAAGGGTTGAGGAAGGATGACGTGGCCAACCGCCCTGAAGGCCTGGACGATCATCCGCTCCATGGTGGACATCACCTGTTCTCGATCGACGAAGGACATCTCCAAGTCGATTTGCGTGAACTCGGGCTGTCGATCGTTACGCAGGTCCTCATCACGGAAACATCTGGCGATTTGATAGTAGCGATCGCAGCCGCTGACCATGAGAATCTGTTTGAAGAGCTGGGGGGATTGCGGCAACGCAAAGAACTCGCCGGGATTCACGCGGCTCGGCACCAGGTAATCGCGCGCGCCCTCGGGAGTGCTCTTGGTCAAAATCGGTGTCTCGATTTCGAGAAAACCTTCCGCGTTCAGAAAGGACCGTACCTCCTGTGTCAACGCGTGCCGCATGTGCAGTAAGCGCTGCATGGAAGGACGGCGCAGGTCCAGATAACGATACTTGAGTCGTAGTGCCTCGGTAATCTCCTCTTCGTCGTCGATCAGGAACGGCGGCGTCTTGGCCTCGTTCAGGATCGTCATCTCGTCGATCATCACTTCGATCTCGCCGGTTGAGAGGGCCGGATTCGCCGAACCCTCTGGGCGCGCCGCGACGATCCCGCTCACCGAGATGACGAATTCGCCACGGAGCGCGTGAGCGTGTTGATGCACCGTGACATCGATCTCGGGATTGAACACGATCTGGGTCACGCCGAAACGATCTCGGAGATCGATGAAGAGAACGTTGCCGTGGTCTCGGCGACGATGCACCCACCCGTTGAGCACGACACGCTGCCCGACGTGCCCCTTGTTCAGTGCGCCGCAATGATGGGTTCGGATCTTCATCGTGTGACAGCCTTTCGAACCGACGTGACCTTTCGCCAGCGTCCTTTGGATCCGCGCGTAGCCTCCGCGCCGGGACCAATCTCGCGCTTCGTCTGGTGCAACAGCTCACGCAAGGCATTCGCCTCGCGATCGGTCAAGTACCGATACTGTCCAAGCGGGAGATGATTCAATGTCAACGGCCCCATGCGGACGCGCATCAATCGCAACACTGGGTGTCCCACCGCCTCGCACATGCGCTTCACCTGGTGTTTTCGTCCCTCATGGAT
Source organism: Nitrospira sp. (assembly GCA_036984305.1). NCBI lineage: Bacteria > Pseudomonadati > Nitrospirota > Nitrospiria > Nitrospirales > Nitrospiraceae > Nitrospira > Nitrospira sp. The sequence goes on along the minus strand of BQWY01000001.1, from coordinate 1,427,658 downwards.
CGTCAGCTCGATCCAAGAGTTGGTCTCCGCTTTTCTCACCTTCTTGACGACCGCCGGACTCGTCATGCCGTCGTCGAGCTTGACTCCGCGTTCGAGCTGCGCGATTTCGTCTTCGGAGAGCACGCCCTTCACCTTGATGAGGTACGTTTTGGGTACATGGTGCCGTGGATGAAGCAACGCCTGCGCGAGTTCTCCATGGTTGGTCAGGAGTATCAGTCCCTCGGTATCGAAATCGAGCCGGCCCACCGGAAACACCCGAACCTTCACGCCATGCAACAGATCGGCGATCGTCGCCCGTCCTTCCGGATCGCTCATCGTGGAGACGAAGCCTTTTGGTTTATTTAACATGACGTACGTTTGCGGCGGCACTCGCTTGATATGACGCCCGTCGACCTTGACGTGATCCCTGGCCGGATCGATTTTAGTGCCAAGTTCGACGACGACCGCGCCGTTCACCGTCACCCGGCCTTGTGCGATCAGCACTTCCGCCTGCCGACGCGACGCCAATCCCGAATCGGCGATCACTTTCTGGAGCCGCTGTAACATACCCGTCATGTGCCAGTTGTCATTCGTCAGTCGGGAAATTCCGTCATACTCAGTGTCTTCACGTGTGACGATTGACGTGTGACATCTCACTCCCATTCGATCGTGCTTGGTGGCTTGGAACTGATATCGTACACGACCCGGTTCACGCCCTTGACCTCGTTGATGATCCGATTCGAGATTCGGCCTAACACGTCGTTGGGAATCTTGGCCCAGTCGGCCGTCATGCCGTCCAAGCTTGTGACTGCACGAATGGCAATCACGTGTTCATACGTTCGCTGATCCCCCATCACGCCGACCGTCCGAATCGGCAACAGCACGGCAAACGCCTGCCAAATCTCCCGATACAGGCCGGCGGCACGAATCTCCTGGTCCACGACCAATTCTGCCCCGCGCAAGATCGCGAGCCGTTCCGGGGTGACCGCCCCCAGCACGCGGATCGCCAAGCCGGGCCCAGGAAATGGATGCCGCCAAATCATCTCATCCGGCAGGCCTAGCTCCTTGCCGAGTACACGAACCTCGTCCTTGAACAGCTCGCGGAGGGGCTCAATGAGCTTGAGCTTCATCCTGGCAGGAAGCCCCCCGACGTTGTGGTGCGTCTTGATGGTCGCAGACGGCCCCTTGAAACTGACACTTTCGATGACGTCCGGGTATAACGTGCCCTGAACGAGATACTTCACGCCTTTCAATTTTTTCGATTCTTTTTCGAACAGCGCGATGAAGTGCTTGCCGATGATTTTCCGTTTCCGCTCCGGATCAGTCACGTTCTTCAGCGACGAGAGAAACGCTTTCGAGCCGTTCACCACCCGCAGGTTGAGCTTTTCATGCGCGATGAACGTCTTCTCGACCTGTTCGCGCTCCCCGGCCCGCAATACCCCATTGTCCACGAAGACACACGTCAGCTGATCGCCGATCGCCCGGTGCGTGAGCGTGGCCGCCACGGACGAATCAACGCCTCCGCTCAAGGCACACAACACCTTTTCTTTCCCGACCTGCTCCCGGATCTGCTCCACGGCGGTCTCAACGTACGACTGCATAGTCCAAGTCGGGCGACACCCGCACACACCGTACACAAAGTTTCGTACGATACTCGTCCCTTCACGCGTATGCGCCACTTCGGGATGAAACTGTAGGCAATAGACACGTTGCCTGCCGTCATCCCGCTTCATCGCCGCGATCGGCGAATTCGCGGTATGCGCGATCGACCGAAACCCGGGCGGCATTCGTTCGATGCGGTCGCCGTGCGACATCCAGACGACAGTCGGCCCGCCCGTGCCGACGTCTTTGAAAATGTCCGACCGGTCATCGATGGTGAGATCGGCGCGTCCGAACTCACGATGCGTCGAGCGGGCGACCTGCCCACCTTGCAGGTGCGTGACCAACTGCATCCCATAGCAAATCGCAAGGATTGGAATGCCTTGTTCAAACAGCCCCTTGGGAGCTGTGGGCGCCTTCCTTTCGTACACACTCGCCGGGCCGCCGGAAAGGACAATGCCTCTCGGCCGGTAGGCCAACACCGTGGCCAAGGGTACGGTACAGGGAAGGATCTGCGAATAGACCTGCGCTTCTCGGATACGCCTGGCGATGAGCTGAGTATATTGGGAGCCGAAATCAAGGACGAGGATACGATCGTGCCAGAGTTCCATAGGACGTCAACCGTGAATCGTCATTCGTCAAACGAGGGAATTATATGAAGGAGGGGCAAGCCATCAGACCGATTGACGGTTCACGGGTGACGATCGACGCGGGTTCACTCCCAGTCCATCCGGTAATTGGGTGCTTCCTTCGTAATGATGACGTCATGGACGTGGCTCTCCCGCAGGCCGGCGACGGTTTGGCGAATGAAGGTGGCCTTCTGCTGAAGTTCGTGAATTGTCCGGCACCCGCAATAGCCCATGCCGGAGCGAAGTCCCCCGACGAGCTGATAAATCACGTTCGCCACCGGCCCCTTGTAAGGAACACGCCCTTCGATCCCTTCCGGAACCAGTTTGGACTCGGGTCGTCCCACCTGCCCGTATCGATCCTTCCCCCCGCGCTCCATGGCGCCGATTGATCCCATCCCACGATAGACTTTGTATGTGCGTGCCTGATAGAGCACAGTTTCGCCAGGCGATTCTTCGGTCCCCGCCAGCAAACTGCCCACCATGACGACCGAGGCCCCGGCGGCCAGCGCCTTCGTCACGTCACCTGAAAATTTGATGCCGCCGTCCGCGATGATGGAGACGCCGGAGCCCGCCACGACCTTGGCGCAATCCGCGATGGCCGTCAGCTGCGGCATGCCGGCACCCGACACGATCCGGGTCGTGCAGATGGAGCCCGGACCCACGCCCACCTTGAGCGCGTCCGCACCGGCCTTCAAAAGGTCCTTCGCGCCTGCAGCGGTAGCGATATTGCCTGCAATCACGGGCAACGAGGCATGCTTCCGCTTGACCATTTTCACGGTATCGATCACCGCCTGAGAGTGCCCGTGCGCGGTATCAACGACCACGACGTCGACGCCGGCCTTCACCAACAGGTCGACGCGATGCTCCGTCTCGGGTCCGACCCCAAGCGCCGCGCCGACGCGAAGGCGCCCGTGTTCGTCCTTACAGGCAGCAGGATACTTGATCCGCTTCTCGATGTCCTTGATCGTAATCAGTCCCTTGAGCTCGCCCTGCTTGTTGACGACCGGGAGTTTTTCGATACGATGTTCGTGAAGAATCTCGCGTGCTTTCTCCAGATTCGTCCCCTCCGGAGCCGTGACCAGCTTGTCACGTTTCATGACCTGCGCCACCTTCAGATCCATCCGGTTCTCGAACCGAAGATCGCGGTTCGTGAGAATCCCCACCAACTTCTTATTCTTGGTCACGGGAATGCCCGAGATCCGATATTTGGCCATCAGTTGGTGCGCATCGCGAATCGTTTGGTCCGGCGAAATCGTGACCGGATCGAGAATCATGCCACTTTCCGATTTCTTGACACGGTCGACTTCCGCAGCCTGATCGGCAGGTGGCAGCACCCGATGGATGATGCCCATGCCGCCTTCACGCGCCATCGCAATCGCCAATCTCGACTCGGTCACGGTGTCCATGGCTGCGCTTAGGACCGGGATGTTCAAGGTCACGGTCCGCGTGACCGACGTCTTTGTGTCGACCTCGTTCGGCAACACCTGTGACTTCGCCGGAATCAGGACTACATCGTCGAACGTCAGCCCCAGCCTGGTGTCGTCATCCAACATGAATCACCTATCTCTGCATGTGAAGACTCCCGCGGCGGCAGAACGGCCCGCCACGAGACAATAGATGTGTATCGGCGAGGCAACGAACGGCCCGCTGCGGGAAAGACTCCGCCGTGGATCGTCGCTAGGAGGACTGCGTGGCGCCCGTATCGGTCAAGGCCTCGGTGGCCTCCGCCTCCTCGCGCAAGCGCTCTTCACCCTCTTCGGCCGGCATGAACTGCTGCACTCTGGTATTCGCGCTATCCACGACGAACACGCTTCCCCGCGCATCGACTCCAAGCCCGTACGGGAAATTGAATTGACCGCTCCCGTTGCCAAACCCGCCCCATTGCGTAATGAAGTTGCCTTCCTTGTCGAACTTCTCAATGCGGTGATTGCCAGTATCCGAGACGTACACATCTCCGTGGACGTCGATCGCGATGCCCCAGGGATTCCGAAGTTGGCCGGCTTCCTGTGCCAGCGCGCTGCTCGCATGCCCTGCATCCGCACTCCCTCCCCATTTCGTCAGCAGCTGCGGCAGCACGTTGGTACTTGTATCGAATTTCTGGATGCGATGGTTTCCCATGTCCACTACGTAGACGGTCCCGTCGGTCTCATCGACGGCGACGCCACGTGGAAAATAAAACTGTCCATCGTGGTTGCCGAAACTGCCCCACGACATGATGAACTCGCCCGCCATGTCGAACTTTTGGACACGGAAATTGGCGCTATCCACCACATAGACGTACCCCCGAACCCGATCGATCGCGATACCCCACGGAGCGTTGAATTGGCCCTCGCCGTTTCCGCGGGACCCAAATTTCATCATGTACCCGCCCAACTTTCCGTCGAACTTCTGAACTCGATGATTGTTGGTATCGGCGACCCACACATCGCCCTTGGCGTCGCAGGCAATGCCCGTCGGATTGTGGAAATTACCGTTGGCCGAGCCGAAGGCCCCCCACAGAATGATGAAATTACCGGCATTGTCGAATTTTTGGACACGATTGTTCCCATTGTCGACGACGAAGAGCGCGCCTTGCTGGTCGATCGCCAATCCGTACAGCGGCGCGAGAAACTCCCCCCCGTGCAGGAGCGACGCGCCACGCCCCGGTTTGCCCCACTTGGATACGCACAAATAACCGGAGGTATTGACCAGGATGCTGGCACTGGCCGGCACGGACACATTGCTTCCAACGTCTTTGAACCACACGTACACGGTCTTCTGACCATCGCCCGGAGAGAGCACGAACGGAATCGTAGCGCCGAACTTGAGGGAGGGATCGACTTCGACCCAGCCGGGACTCCCGGCCATGGGCGCCATCGGATTTTCGGAAATGTAATAGGCCGCGACGCCCGAATCCACGTCGTTGGCCGAGATGGTCGCCACCACCTCCGGCGTATTGGACATGAAGGCGCCGTGGTTCAACACGGCATAGGGGTTCTGTGGAGCCGTCATATCGATCAACACGGGGGTGGCCGTCACTTCCTCGGACAACCCGCTTTCCACATCTCCCTCGTAAACCCCAGTCAGGGCATAGAAATACGGCACGTCGTTGGTCAACCCAGTATGCACGAACGGGTTCGACGCTCCTTCGATCTTCGTCGCCGTCTCCTTGGTGATCACTTCCTGGGTGGCAAAATAGAGGTTGTAGGACTGGGCACCCGGCACCTCGAGCCAGCTGATCGTCACTTCCGTATCGCCCGCCTTCGCCGCAACGCCGCGGGGAATCGTGGTATCGCGCTGGACAGCATTCGCGGCCTTGAGAGATCGGTTTAGTTCTTCCTCGGTCGCTTTGTATTTAATGACCCTATTATTGCCGCTGTCGACGACGTACACATAGCCTTCCTTGTCGATCGCCATGCCAGAGGGGAAGTTCAGTTGCCCCTCGGTCAGTCCACGATTGCCCCACGAACACAGAAACGTACCGTTTCCATCGAATTTCTGAATGCGGTGATTGCTCTGATCGACCACGTACACGTTCCCGAGCGCGTCGCAGGCGACACCCCAGGGCGATTTGAATTGACCGGGACCGTTGCCTTCCCGCCCCCACTTCGCGAGAAAACTGCCGCGGGCATCGAACTTTTGGATGCGATGGTTTCCCTCGTCGGCGACGTAAATATTTCCTACGAAATTGACCGTCACGCCGCGCGGGTAGAAAAACGCCCCGTCAAAACTACCATCGCGTCCCCATTTCAACAGCGGCGTCCCATCGTGGGTAAATTTTTGTATCCGCGCGTTGCTCGTATCGGAAATGAAGACGTTTCCTTCACGATCCGTGGCGACGCCCCACGGGACGTCGAATTTGCCGATATCGGCCCCCTTCCAGGCAAAGCCGAACTTGCCCCACGTGTGAAGGTAGTTGCCTTCGGAATCGAGCTTCTGAATCCGGTTATTCCCGCTGTCGGCAACGTAGACCTCACCATCTTGGCCGGTTGCCAAACCGCGCGGGTAGTAAAAACTGCCTTCCTCGGTTCCCGGCTCACCACCCCATCGGGCAATGAATTTTCCGTTCTTGTCGAATTTCTGAATGGAATGGTTGTCGGTATCCGCCACGTAAATGTGGCCATCTTTGTCGAGCGCGATTCCGGTCGGTGATTTGAACTCGCCATCGTCGACGCCTTCACAGCCGATAATTTGTTCGACGAGGTAGGGTGACGGAATCGCCATGACTTCGTCGGACTCGGGGCTTTCGCCTTGCTCAGTGACGACCGTCACGACGTAGTGATAGCAGGTTCCGTTGGCGAGATCCTCGTGGAGATAGGGAGAAGAGGGTCCTTCGATACAGGTGGCCTTGTCCTTTTTGATTCCGATCTTCGTCTTGAAATCACTGGCGCCTGCAATTGGACGCGTCAGGTCCGACCACTTCACTTGCACGCCCTTCGTGGTGCCATAGTAAACGTTGTAGTACATCGCTCCTTCGACCGGCTCCCACGTGAGCAGGACCCGACCGTTGCCCGGCTGTGCCTTGACGTTGGCCGGTGCAGGGGGCAGCTCCTCTGCGGTCGGCGCCTCTCCCGCGCCCCACTCATCGGACACTCCCTGCACTGTCAATCGCCGCACAATTGCTTCGCCATCGTTGTCGCCGAAGAGCCGGGTGAGACGCATAGGTGTTGCCTCGTCCTTTTGTTCAGAAATTCAGTGGGTTAGCCAAAGAATTTGGATTGCCCCAACGTGTAAGTCTGGCAGTCTAGCAGAGCCTTCAGAAATGCGTCAAGGCAAGGAGAGGGGGCCCGTTTGGCTCGAACGATCCGATCGATCTCGGAGAAAAGAATTGAATCAGAGGTCGGCAGCTGGCTGTTCCCCGAACGGGGCATTCACGCGATCTCGGAGGTGGGAACCAGTGTTTCGTCATACTGGTCGCCTACCTCGCCGGCTTGGTGACCGTTCATGGATGGGGACCCATTGTCATTCTCCAGCGCTGATGCATCCGCTTCCTCGGCCGTTTCGGCCGCGTCTGGCTGATGTTCCTCCCCGGATTCGTCGAGCAACGAAGATTGATCGCCCTCGCCGAGTTCCTTGAATTCGCGCAGCGGCGGGAGTTCGGACAAATCGCGCAAGCCGAAGTGTTCCAGAAACTGTTTGGTTGTTCCGTACATGATCGGACGGCCGGGCTCATCTTTGCGTCCGACGATACGCACGAGCTTTCGTTCGAGCAGGGTGCGAATGACTCCGGAGGTTTCAACCCCACGGATCTTTTCAAGCTCCCCGCGGACAACGGGCTGACGATAGGCGATGATGGCCAGCGCCTCTACGGCCGATCGCGACAGTTTGACCTGCGCTTTGGCCTTCTCCAATCGCCGGATCCAGGACGCGAACTGAGGCTTGGTCACGATGCGATAGCCGCCAGCGACCTGAACCAATTGCAGCGCCCCTCCACGCTGAAGGTACTCATGTTCCAGCAGTGCAAACGCTTCACGAACTTCCGCCTTGGACACCTGCCCCACCGCCGAGACGCATCGCTCCACCGATAGTGGCTCCGGCGAGACGAATAACAAGGCCTCGAGAATGGCTTTCAGCGCCGTGTCCTCTTCGAGTGCAAGCGCTTCCTCTCGCGCTTCAGTTCCAGACTCGACGGCGATTTCGCTCGATTCCGGCGGTGCTTCATGACTGTTGGGATCTATCGCGGCTTCCACATTACTGGCTCCGCTCCCATTGCTGACCGAGTCCATGGCGGCCAGCGCTTGCTCTGCCAGAGTCTCCATGGCTGTGTCCACGTTCTCACCTCCGCGCCTCGACTTTCGCATTAAGACTCCTCAACTGGCAGTTCGCCTTCGATCACAGTCGTAAACGCACGGGAAACCAGAATCGACCCGAACAATTCCGCCTGGTACACACGTATCGTGCGAAGCCGGATCAGTTCCAACAACGCTAGAAAGGTCACGATCACCGTGAGCCGGTGGAACCGCCCCTCGAACAGTTCCTCAAAGGTGACGGATTCACGCCGCTCAAGCGTCTCCAGGATCCCGTTCATCTGATTGCGGACGGTCAGGTGATCGGGAATAATCTCCATCAAGGGGCTGGTGGGCACGCGCTTCATGATGGTCTGGAGCGCATCGACTAAATCGAACAGCGACAGATCCTCCGCCGCCCACTCCTCAGGCGCCTGGACCGGGTACGGTTCGGGCTCCCGCGCGAAGACATTGCGCCACGTTCGCCCCCGCTCGTCCAACTCCCGGGCAGCCTCTTTGAACTGTTTATACTCCAGCAGCCGACGGACCAGTTCCGCCTGAGGATCCGGCCCATCGTCCTCATCCGGCTCGCGGTCTTCGACGGGTAAGAGTTGGCGCGATTTGATATGCAACAACGTGGCGGCCATCACGAGAAACTCTCCGGCCACGTACAGATTCAAGGAGCGCATTGTTTCCAGGTATTCGATGTACTGCTGGGTGATCAGCGCAATGGGAATATCGTAGATATTAACCCGATTTTCCCGGATAAGATGCAGGAGCAAATCGAGAGGCCCCTCGAACGATTCGAGACGAACCTGGTATGGCAATTCGACTTGTTCCACGAAACCTTTTGCGGAGTGTGACCGACTTTGCCGGCCTGAGAGGCGTGCACGTGTTTATAGCAGCTTATTGGGGGTCAGGGCAAGCATCGATCCTATATATGGTGGGCCGCGTTTCTATCCGGAGCGACGAAGAATACTCCAAAAAAGCGCGACCGCCGCAAGCCCGGCTCCGACGGTAATGGCCCAACTGCCCCAGTCCAGAGGAGGCCCGGACGAAGCCGGCAGGAGTCGCTCGGCTCGAAACTGGGACCGATTCCAATCCGGAGGCCGAGCGAACCGGGCAGAAGAAAAATCCGCCCGGCCGCCGAATTGTGTATCGGCAAAGCTGGTGGTTCCGTCGAATCGAGTTCGTTCAAATTGCGCAGACCGACGAAATTCCGCGTACAGGAAGTACGACTCACGCGCGAACTCCGCTTCCGAAAACGTCGCGGAACCTTCGAACACGCTGCCGGAGAAGCCGGTACCCTGCGCGAAGCGAGCAGCAGAGAATGAAACATCGCGATGAAACGAGACCTCCAAGAATTCAGCCAGTCCCTCGAAGACAGCCTGATCGAACGAGGCCGGACCATCGAATGCGGCACGGTGAAACCTGGTATGTGGACCAAACTTCGTCCCCAGAAAGCGGGTCTCTCCCATGAAGAGACTTTGGACGAAGAGCATCTCTCGTTGCAGCGTGGCCCCGGACCAATCCACGGAATCCGCAAACAACATGCGGGACCAGTCCTGGGAATCCTCGAACACGGTCGCATGGGCGGTCACCGGGCCTTTCACGACGATGATGCCCTGCCCCTGCTGGATGCGCGTCGCGATCCGTCCTCGTACGATAGACCGCTGGATGGAAATGGGCCCCTGAATGATCCGCCCCTGCGTAATCGCGCGCGCTGCCAGGAACGTCTTGGCTCGTTCCGTGAGACCCCCGAAGTTCGCAATGGCACTGACTGGCAGTTGATCGAGCAGCACATCCCCAAGCACGACGACGTTCGTCAGATCGATCCCCTTTCCAGCCTGAATCGATTGCAAGAGCGTCTGTGCCGTGACGGCGCGGGCCTCACGTTCCGCCAACGTGCAATCCTCTGAAAGATGGCGATGAAAAAATCTGGCGTCAGAAGGGCGGGAAAGATCCTGGCACATCGCCGTGGCGGAGGGAGCACCCCAGAGGCTACTCCATAGACCGCACACGCTCGCGACGATAAGGGCCGCGAAACGCCAACAAAAGGGGTGGTGCATTGAGAACTCCGGTGCGCCGCACCGCGCGGGAGCCATTGGGAAGGGGTTGTCGGGTGTGTCGTTAGAGGGACAAACCGGATGCGGTTCGGGTGCTTATTCGCTACCGCTCGTCATAGTCGTCGCGGCTGCCTTCCAGAATATCGTCATCCTTGTCGAGATAGTCGACGTCGGCATCCTCGTCATCAAGCGGCAATTCCTCGTCCGCCATGTCGTCCTCCAATTCGTCGTCGCCCAACTCGATCTCCTCTGTCATCTCCTCGTCGAGTTCCTCGAGTTCCGGCTCCTCCACCGGCAAGGCTTTCTCGATCACCTTGGCCTTAGGACTCGCCTCGGTTGGTCTGGAGGAGGGAGCGAATTTCTTCTCTGATTTCGGCGCCGCTTTCGGCTTCGGTTTGGGCTTCGAGGCCGACTTCGTCGTCCGCTTGGCATGTTTTGCAGCCGGCTTTTTCTTGGTCTTGGTGGAGCGGCTCGTTGCCGGCTTCTTCGGTTTCTTCTTCGTCTTCGCCATCGGCTCGTGTCCTCCTTCCGCGGCTCCAATTCAGCGACTCGGCCACCATCTAGCACGAATGAATAGAACGATGCAACACACGCCGAACCGAGTCTCACAGGCCATTGATTCGTCTCGTCGAACCGAGAGCGGCGCTACGGTTCGACCCAGATATCCACAAATGCCGGGAGGCTATCGGCGCCCTTGACCACGTCGGGGCCTGCCATATCCGTGACCCGTAGCCTGAAGCGGAGAAGCCGAGTCGCACTGACGAAGGGCGCCACGAACAACGCGGTGGATTCGTTGGGTCCGATCATGTCGACCTTGAGACCACGCACTTGTGTCCATTCGTATCGCAGCGGATCGCCGTCCGGATCGACACTGCCAACACCATTCAGTCGCACGCGACGCCCGCTCGTCACGCGCTGAGCAGGCCCAGGGTCGGCGCGAGGAGCACCGTTGCTCTTTTCGCCACCGGACACCACAACGTCGAGCTGCGCTCGCCGACCGCGGTTCTCGACCGTTAAAGTCGCACGACCCGCACCCACCGCTCGGACTCGACCCGCATCCAGAACTTCCACCACGTCCGGATCGCCTGAGTGAATCGATGTTCCGGTGTGAGTTCCTTCCAGGGAGCGGACGAGACCGTCGGAGAATTCTCCAACGAGGGGTACGCTGACCAGTGCTCCAATGGGCCCAAGCTGCCAGGGCTTTTCCACCGGAAATTCGATCACCTTCAAGTCCGCAGCCGGCGCCACAGTCAGTTCCCTCTCGTCGAATTCCAGGATAGTCCCCATCCGCCCTTGTGCCACTTCGGCCACAGCCAGGAGCCGCATGAGCCCCAGACCCTCCGGCGGCACCTGAACCAGCCCGCCAAATGGCGGCCTTGCATGGGCATCCGCGATTAGGGCAGGTGTCCCTTGCGAATACGGGAGAGGTTCGTGGTCCTGGGCGTACCAGAAATATGACACACGGATGATTCCACTCTCTGCCCCTGTGGCCACCGCGACGGGCAGCATGGAGCCGGCCGGTACCGTTTGGTCGGAGCGAGGCTCCACCAACGCAAAGGGAACGGTCCTCTCGGTAGCAGCGGTTAGAACAAGCCATGCCACCGAAAGTGCGATCGCATGTGGTCGTATTCGAACCACAATGATATGCCTGTCGCAAGGAAAGGAAGATGTGCGGACGGACCGCTAGGCGGCGTAGCGGGCCAGGAAGCGTTCGATCAGGTAGGTCGTCGCCTGGCCGCAGGGCCCATGAAAATTCATATCGCACGAATGGGTGGCCCAGGGCAACTGGAAAGAAAGCACATCTCGACGCGATTGGCGCAGCGTCATGGTGAGGCGTTCGGTCTGGGTGGGCGGCACGATCGGATCGCGCGCCCCATGGATCAGGAGCGTCGGCGGGGCTGATGACGCATACATGCGGGGAGACGCCGCCTGGTAGAGAGCCTCACTCTCCGCGTTGAGCGGTTTGCCCATAAACGTGTGGATCCAACCCTGCCAATCCGCCACGCGTGGCTGACTCGGCGCGCCATACCAGGCCGGCAGGTCCGTCGGTGGATAGAGAGCGACCACCCCTCGGATTGACGGGTTACGAGATGCATACGCGGCCATCAAAGCCAAGTGCGCCCCACCGCCTCGCCCGATGATGACAACCCGTGTGGGATCCATACCACCTTGGTTTGTCCCCCCCATCCCATGCAACATATCGAGCACCGCCAGCACGTCCTCGAGGGGTCCCGGATAGGGTGCCTCTGTGGCCAGACGATAATCGATGGCAATGACGTAATATCCGCGGGCAGCAAGATACCGATTGAGGTTCAAGGCCTCCTGGCGATCGCCGGCTTGCCATGGGGGCCCCATGAGGCCGCCATGCACAACGAGGATGACGGGATGCCCCGATCCGGTGCCGACCATCGGCGTGCCGGGAGGCGGCGAGTACACATCCATCTGTAATTCGCGCTCGCCACGTTTGATATAGGGTTGAGTACTCCAATCAATCGAAGGCGTGCCGACACCTTGAATCAAATCGCGCAGTACGAAGGCGGATGGACGTGCCGGTGCATCGGCGGTCACGGGAAGGGATGCCGAGCCCAGGAGTTGAGCGGCTCGAGACTCGATCACCTGTGCATACGACCGCGCCTTCCAAGCCGGCATCAGCACGAGCACCCCCGCTATCAGGGCCAGAGACGCCGCAACACGTCCGGCGGCATGTGCCTGCCACCCCGGCCACCAGATCAGCAAAATCGGGATGATGAGCCAATGCCCCCACTCCGTCACGGCAAGATTCACATACCAAAGCGAGTGATTCGGTGGGGAAATCTGCGCCAGCACTCCGGCAGCAAGCAGAAGAACGCTCCAGAATAGTCGTCCCATGGCATGAATCCCCGGAGGAAATCGGTTCTCTAGTAGTGGTAGGATAACATCGTGGGGGAAATGACCAAGTGATATCGCGAAAGCTCCCAATAGTGAGTCTGGTGACTGTATGGGTGAGTCTGTTCCTGATCCCCGGATGGATTGGACTGTCGTCCTTAGAAGCCAGTATGCCTCCGCTCCAAATTACCATCGAGAGTGGCTCGCCGTATTTCATACCGGTCAGCGCGACGGCGGCATCAGGCACCCCCATTCGCTGGACCAACCCGACCGGCTCCCCGCATACGGTGACCCATACGGAATGCCTGGACGAGACCGGCCGCTGCTGGTTCGAGTCTGGCACGATTTTGCCGGACGGCCAATTTACCGTCCCCTCCCTTCCTCCGGGGCGATACCCGTATTTTTGCCGCCTTCATCCCATCATGCGTGGCATTTTGATCGTGACCGAACCGGAAAGCGGAACCTCCCAACTGTAGATTCTCGGCCGACCGCCTCGCTGACACTATCTTGCACCTGTAAAAGACCATCGTGTAGGCTTGCGCCTCTCTCCCGACCTACCCGACTGACGCGGATACGGACGGTAGAACTAACACACTGCCAAGCTGATCGACTATGAAGCCAGCCGTGGTTCAACATGCCCCGCTTGCACTTTCGCCGGACGCGCTATCGAAGTGCGCCTGGCGCATCCCCGATTTAGTCGCCTACCAGCACGGTCCCGATGAGTGGTGGTTCGCCCCACTCGACGATCAGTTGCCGCTCATCCGCTTGAACCGTGTCGGCTTCGAAATGCTGAATCTCATGAACGGGCACATCAGCGTCGGAGCCTTGTTGGAAAAGTACGGAAAGTGGGTATGCGGCCCCGACGGATATGACGGCCAATGGCATTTGGAGCGCTGGGCGTTGCCCAACTACTCTCTCTGTTACTTCGGCAACGAACCACCGGGCGGCCATCGTCACAAGGCTAAATGGGACCTCCTTTTGCAACAGATTCGCGAAGGGTGGTCGGGGCAGGAGGGATTCGAGGGCGAACAGGACCTCGAAGAATTTCACGTTCACGATCTGAAGGACGCCCATCGGGACGACGCACATTTCGATCTGATCGAGACAACCGTGTCCCATTTGTTCCGTGAGCCCACCCAGGCGCTCGGTGGGACAACCTACGGCCGCCTCCTCCTCAAGCAACTGCGCCGCCTGGGCTGGTTCAGCCCGAAACCGAAGGTCATCCTGGAAATCGGGGGTGGCTTGGGTTATGTCGCTCGGGAGATGGGCAAGGAACTCTTGCCGTTTGAAAAGCAGGGCATCACCTACCTGTGCCTGGACGTCACTCGCCTGTTCCTCGACTTTCAACTTTCGCGCGCCACCCAGAGCGGCTGGTCCTGCAAGGGCACGCAAGCCAACGGAGAATGGCTTCCTTTGAAGGACCATTCCGTCGATGTCGTCATCGATAACGAGAATATGGCTGACATGACGCCAGTGAGGCTCACGAGGCAAGAGCTACAGTCCAGCCAGGGGACTACCCCCCAGCACCAGGAAGCACTCGACTGGATCAGGCGGATGCGGATCCCCATCGGTGGCAACCTTCCGGATGAGGTCATTTTCAATTTAGGGCCGATTCGATTTGTCGCGGAACTCTGGCGCATACTGAAACCAGGTGGGCGCGCGTTTCTGACAGAATTTGGGATTGAGGACGGCTGGCCGGCACCGGTGAAACTTCCTGGTCACACTGAATACGAAGTCCAATATGCTCATTTACGTCAGGCGGTCCGATGGTTGGGCTTCCAAGAGCGCTACCTGACCCTGCCACAGTTTTTGTCCATGAAACCCGCCACGAAGGTCCTCTGCACGGGCGCCACCTACACGATCCAGCGCTTCTGCCAGGCGCTCAACAAACCATTTTCCGTCCGTGCATACACGGAAACCGAACTATCGCAGACACTCGGCGATGTTCTCCCTAAACTGCGAGGCTGCCACTACCATGACGTCGCCGATCCTGCGTGGTTCGGCCTCCTCGATTTCAAAGTGCTCTTGCTCGAGAAGCCCGGCGCAGCACCCCGCCCATCGGTTCAGCAGACTCACGGCTATCGCTGGTACTCGCAAGGGTGAGGCGCTGCGTTGAGAGCCGTTCAGACCTTCCGTCCCGGTTGATAACGGTCATTGGTTGTCTCTCGCATCAGACGTTGCCCAAGGTCAACCAAGACGCCTTCGCGAAGGCCCAGGCCGCTAACCAGGACGCTGTGTCTTCCAAGCGCATCCAGAATCGTCCGAAGAATGATCGCCCCGGCGGCGATCACGTCTTCCCGGCCTTGCTCAAGTCCCGGCATGCCAACTCGATCCATCTTCTTGCGACTCACGAGCTGCTGCTCCAACTCTCGAATGACGTCCCCTTGGAGAACGTAATTGTGGATTCTGGCCCGCTCGTAGCAGGGCAATCGCTGGGCCATGGCCGCAAGACAGGTCACGGTTCCCGCCGTACCGACGAACGTCGCATCGTCGAACCCCTCCATTCCGGCCATCGCTGCCTTCGTTTCGGATGAGACCCAATCCCGTGCCCGGCAGATTTCTGCCTGGCTCGGGGGATCGTTTTCGAGCACTCGTTCACAGAGTCTCACCACCCCGAGATCGATGGACCTGACCAGAGGCTGCGATCCAGGACGGTGGAGGATGAATTCCGTGCTTCCTCCACCAATGTCGAGTGCCAACACATCGTCCACGCCGGCAAGCAAACCTGAACGGATGCCCAACAACGTTCGTCGTGCCTCTTCCTGGCCGGCAAGAACCTCCACGTCGAACCCAGTTTCGCGCTGGACCCGATCGAGGAACTCATCGCGATTCTCGGCGTCACGAACCGCACTGGTGGCCACCACTGTCAGGGCATCGACTTGGTGGGCGTCAATGACCCCTCGCCACTCTTCCAAGCAACCCAACACACGGTCCACAGCGGCGGGACTGAGCCGACCGCGTTGATCGACTCCTTCGCCCAATCGCAGAATACGCCGATCGGAATGGATTTCCTTGAGTGGCTGTTCAACCACGACATCTGCGATCAGGAGCCGGCAGGTGAGGGTCCCGATATCGATCCCAGCTAGCCGGCGCGAGGGGCTCATAGCCCGCTCCGGACGTCCTCGATGTCGGACTGCACTTTGTCCCGTTCCTGGCGCAGTCGCTGAAGCTGCGCCACGAGCGTCGTCATTTCACTGTCCGCCATGATCTGATCGATGGACTCACGCTTTTCATGGCGCGCCAGCGCGCGCTCGCCGATGTCCTCGTACACGTGCGCGATCTGCTCGTCGAGCTTCCGTAGCTGCAACCGTAATTTGACCAACTCGGTTTCCTCCAGCGCACGGGTCGCTGCTTCCGCCGCGCCCTGCCGAAGGGTCACCCAACCCGCCCGAAGGTCTTGTGCGATACGCTGGATCAGTCTCATCCTCTGTCGTTCCGCGCGATCCCAGGCCGACTCAACTGATTTCACCGAGCACTAACTTGGACTGCCACCGACGCTGCACGGTCTCGCGAAGCGCTCGGTGTTCCGCGCGCGTCAAACCTGGATCCTCTCGATACAGTGCGAACGCTTCTTTCCGCGCCACCTCCAGGAGGGCGGCGTCCCGAATCAGATTGGCGGCGCGAAATTCCGGCAGCCCGGACTGCCTGGTACCAAACATCTCACCCGGTCCACGAATTCGCAAATCCTCCTCGGCGATGACAAACCCGTCGGTCGAACGCAGCAACACGTCTCGACGCTGCTGCGAAGGTATCGGCACACCCGGTTCTTTGGACCAAGCCCCCTGGCCTTTCATGCTGCTGTCGATCAGGACACAATAGGATTGCTGGGCACCGCGCCCCACGCGACCGCGCAATTGATGCAGCTGGGCCAAGCCAAAGCGCTCGGCATGCTCGATGACCATGACCGTTGCATTGGGTACATCCACCCCGACCTCGATCACCGTGGTGGCAACGAGGACATCGAGGTGCCCCGCCCGGAATTCCGTCATGATACGAGCGCGCTCCTCGGCTTTCAGCCTTCCGTGAACCAACCCGACGCGAAATGGGGCCAATTCCTCCTGCTGCAACCGTCGATACGCCATTTCCGCTGCCTCTAGATCAACCTTCTCGGACTCTTCGACCAGGGGGTACACAATGTAGGCTTGCCTCCCCGCGCGCAGCTCGTCGACCACCAGATGGTAGCCCTTGCGGCGTTGCGACATGGGATAGGCCACCGTCTGGACGGGCCTGCGACCCGGTGGCAACACGTCGATGACGGACACGTCCAAGTCTCCATAGACAGTCATCGCCAGGGTCCTTGGAATGGGCGTCGCGGTCATGATCAGTACGTCAGGTTGGTACCCTTTCTCGACCAGCATCTTCCGTTGCAACACTCCAAACTTGTGTTGCTCGTCGATCACAGCGAGCCCAAGGTGTGCAAACCGCACCGAGTGTTGGAGCACGGCATGGGTACCGACAATCACCTGCGCGGTCCCGTCCGCGATCCGAGACACCCGCTCGCCTTTGAGGGCGCCGCGTTCTTTCCCGGTTAGAAGGAGCGTCGTCAGCCCCAGTTGCTGACAGAGCGGGGCGACGTTCTGGTAATGCTGTTCAGCCAGCAATTCCGTGGGCGCCATCAAAACCGCCTGCAATCCGGACGCGCACGCGATCGCCAGTGCGTGCACGGCAACCACCGTCTTGCCGCTCCCGACGTCACCCTGGATTAATCGGTTCATCGGGTGTGTCGAGGTCATATCCCGAACAACCTCGTCGATCACCCGCTCCTGGGCTCCGGTCAGCTGAAACGGCAGGAGTGCTCGCAGATGATGGCGCATACCCGGCGAGGCCTCGATACGATGGGGCTTGGTTCCGCGCACGACGGTCTCGTGGCGGTGGGCCAATGCCAGTTCAAGCAAGAACAGTTCTTCGAACGCCAGCCGTCGATGCGCTGGCGTCGCAGCGCGATTCAATGCGTCGAGCGCAGGGCCCGCCTCGGGTCGGTGAATCGCCTGAAGGGCATCCGCCAGCATGGGAAACTTCTGCCTGCGGCGAAGCCCGTCGGGGAGCACGTCCATGACCCGACCGCCTTGCGACGCCAGGACCGCCGACATGAGCGCTCGCATCTGGCGCGAAGACCATCCGCGCGTTTCGTGATAGATGGGCACGAGACGACCTAAATGCACCAGCGGTTCGCCCTCATCGTGAAGGATTTCGTACTCCTCCACCTCAAGCTTAGGCGTCGGCCTCGTGGTCGATGAGGGGTCCTTCCAGGGGAGCATCTCACCACGGGATCCTGTGGCGACACGGCCACTGAGCAAGATCAACGTCCCGATGGTCAATTGCTCTTCGAGATACGGCTGGTTAAAAAAGATCGCCAGCGCGGCACCGGCGGCGTCTTCCACCGACACCTCCAGTATGCTTATTCGGCGCCGCGGAATCGTCTTGAGCCGCGATCCACGCACGATGCCGCTGATCATGGCGCGAGAACCCGGGGTCAGCTGGTTCGTTCTAGTGACGCGCGTCCGATCTTCATAGCGCCAGGGTAAGGTCCATAGGAGATCTTCGAGGGAACCGATCCCCAAGCGCGTTAACATAGCCGCGCGCTTGGGCCCGACCCCTTTCACATATTGAATGGGTTGTTCCCACAGAGACGCGTCCTGGTCTGCCGGTGGAGTGATAGTCCGGTCCCCGGACCGGTCGGATGTCGGGTGGAACCCCGCCGCATCACGCAACTGACGCAGCAGTTTTCGGGCACGCTCTAAGCAACCGCGGCGATACTCTACGTCGACGGTCTGCTCAAAGCCTTCGAACAGCGTCCGCAACGCCAATAGATTGACCTCCACCGAGAGGGCATGCGGTCCAGCGGCCAGCGCCTCGACGACTTGCCGGCACACATACGGACCAAGATCCCTGACGCTTGAGACATGCGCATACCGATCACGGGAGGCAAATTCAATCGGCCTGGAGAGGCGACGAAGCGCCTCTTGCAGCGGGAAGACAGGATCACCTGTGGTCGGTGGAGGGCCTGACACGGGTTCGACCAACCCCCAAGGCAGCGACTGCAAGGGAGGAGAGTTACACCTCGGCGTGGTGGACGCATCGTAGCATAGGGGGCACG
Source organism: Nitrospira sp. (assembly GCA_036984305.1). Taxonomy (NCBI): domain Bacteria; kingdom Pseudomonadati; phylum Nitrospirota; class Nitrospiria; order Nitrospirales; family Nitrospiraceae; genus Nitrospira; species Nitrospira sp. The sequence continues at coordinate 1,408,718 of BQWY01000001.1, read as the reverse complement.
CCGAGACAACGAGCTACCCGCAGGGGACGCCGCCCACACGGGGAGGACATCTGCAAAATCGACGATTTGTTAGACACTTGGGTAATCGCTGCTAGACTAGCGATACGACTTGGGGCGTCACGCCTCATCGGCTCACACTGGAATTCATCCATGTATCGCAAAAATATTTCAGAGTATCTCGCCTCCTTGGGGATTTTTCTCATTCTCTTTGTCCTCTACCACTCCTGGCTGAAGCCCACCTACCTCACCAAACCGGCGAGCGAGCCCGCGTCGGTTGCCAAAACGGCTGCGGCTTCGATGCCGACGCCGCCGGATGTTGAGCATCAACCGATCCTGCCCGATACGCTCGTCGAACAACGACAATTGCAGCGCATCATCCCGGCAGGAGAGCCGCCTCCCAATCGGCACGTCGAGGCGCTCAAGGCCATACAGGAGGAACTGGAGAAACATAATATCGGATCCGCCCTCAGTGGATTGCAGGCGCTCCCGGCTGATGCCATGGCGGACCCAAAGGCTCGTCAGTATATCGCAGGACTATGGAACAACTTGGGAATTCTACAGGAACGAGTCAGTGGTACCGCACATGCTCTCAAAGCCTATCAAACGGCTGCGGGCCTCGATGCGTCCAGCCTCACGGCCCACATGAATCTTGCTCACGCCTACTGGGAACAGCGCGATCCTAGGCTTACTCAGGATTTTTTGTCCAAGTTGATCGCCATGGCGCCGGACGAGGCGTTTCCTCACTTGGCTATGGCCGATTACTTGCAAGAGCGCGACCGCCTGACGGAGGCTGCCAAGCACTTAGAGCAGGCAAGCGAGCGCGCCAGCAAGGACCCGAACCTCAAGTCCTATCTCGACTCGGTCACTGCCAAAGTCAAACGCACGGCGACAATCGAGCAGAAATTTTCCTCTCAGGCGACGACCCATTTCATTGTGAAATACGACGGGGAAGAGGATCAAATGACGTGGATGGCCGTCCTCGATATTCTCGAGGACGCCTATCGAGACATCAGCCAGAAACTCGACTTCTTCCCCACAAAGCCCATTTACGTCGTCCTACACACAAAAGATTCGTTTCGAGGCGCCACGGGGAGCCCGGCCTGGGCGGATGGATTATACGACCCGGTGCTCGGTCGTATTCAGATTCCGACCCAAGGCGCGCTCACGGACAAGACGTGGTTGACCCGCGTGCTTCGGCATGAATTCGTCCATGCGCTGTTATCTCAACGTATGGGTAGCGAAGCCGGAACGCTCCCCACCTGGCTGAATGAAGGACTGGCGATGCAGTTGGCTGGCGATCCCTGGCCGGATATTGACCAGATGCTGCAGGGAGCGAACCTCGGAGAGGTCAAGTTGATCCCCCTCAACCACTTGGAAAGCGGATGGGCACGTTTCAATGGCAGACTGGCTACGATTGCGTATGTGGAAGGGAATTCAGCCACGCACTACATCATCGATCGATTCGGCATGCATGCGGTTCAGGAGATTCTCTCCGCCCTCAAAGCGCGAAAGACCATCGGAGGGGCCATTCAAGAAAAGCTGTTCATGCCCTACGACCAGTTCCAACGCCAATGGGTCGATACCTTGAACGTCAAGCTGGGGACACCCAAAGGTTAAACGGGCCGCCTCGATTCGTTCCCTTCCGCCCATCCCTCACGGACCCAGACTTTGCCATCGTGCGCTCTGACGGGGAACAACGGAAGTTGTTGCGCCCGATCCCCCGTCTCGTCTTCGGCCAATTCCTCCATCCGATCCCGCGTCGACAGGCGATCGGACCACACCAACTTGCCGCTTCCGCGCTCATATGAACGCACCACGACTTCGAAATCCATCACCGTATCTGCGTTGGAACCGCCCTCATAATTCTTGTTTCCCGTGATGGATTCAGGCATGGGAGGAACGGATTGAAAGGAGTGCTGCCAGATGGCCTTCCCTGAGGTCGAATCGACCGCCCGTATCAAAAACAACGATTCGATGTCCTCCCCCGGCTCCTCTTGAGACGCTAAGCTTACGGTTCTGGCCGACGAGTGCCGATTCGGTGGCCCAGTAATACGCCGGCGCGGATCGTCACTTCCGATATCCACGAAATTCAAATGGCCCTGCCAGAGGTAGCGCCCGGTCTTTGCATCATACACCCGCATCGGGAACTCCCCCAATGCACCGGCTCCCAGCGAGACGGCGCCTGCAAAAACACGATCTCCCACCAACTCGCCGTCTTTCCCCTCCCCGCCTATGACATTCAAGTCAAATTCCTCTTCCGACAGAAGATCGCCGCTGTGCACATCGTAGCTTCGGATTCGGATTGTAGACGTGGCACCGTGTTGATACCCAAAACCCACGGCCATGACTGCATCCGCGAGGTGCTCGAAAGAAGGCTGATCGGATCGTGAATCGGTTGGAGGTAGCGGTAAGGAAATAGGGGCGAGCCCAGCCGGCGCGCTCCATGCGAAACCTTCGGCCGTCATCAGGATGGTCAATGTGAGAAGCCAATAGGCCATATGTGCGTCCCTTCAGAGTGCGTCCAGAGCGACGGCAGAGGGTCGAGAATGTAGGGCCAAGTTTGCGGATATCCGGGGAAGACGTAAATTCCCCCGAGGTAGCTCGTGTGCCCAATTTGGGGGGGAGAGGACCGAGACGTAGCCGTGTTGGGAAGTACGAGATCGGTGACAGGAAACCCCGCGTGGAGGGCACCGAGCGGGACTCACCGCGAGGCGAGGAAATCGCTACCACACGCTCACCTGGGCAGTTTCGAACGCCTCGCGGCGAGATCAGTCCCGACTACCATACTTAGGCATCAGTCGGCTTGCTCAACCACCCGGGACACGGGTAACATCACACAATGCCATCCCCCCAAAGCGCACTGATTGCACTACTCGCCGCCCTGGCTTTGCACAACGGCATGCTCACGTGGCTCCTTCCGCCTACTGGCGGCCAGCCGTTACAGGGGACGTTTTGGGTCTTGGACCTCTATGTGATCCCACTCGTGCTTGTCGGTGGGCTGGTGGCGAACCATCGCTGGCCGTATATGGCGGCCGTCGTGTACGCGACCGTAGGGCTAGCTCTTGATATCGCCACCTTTGTCTACGGACTGGCCCACGACGCACCGCTTCCCGGCTTACTGCTGAGCACGGGTCCAAGCGGCCTTCTGAACTTCCTGGCAATTGTGGTGGCAGGAGTCGGCACGGTTGGTACTATCTCGGGTGCGACGCTTCCAGCAGACCGCCTTCCCAATCCCCGGTCCCAGCCTTCAACCTGAATGTGCGGATTCGTCGGAATCCCGCGTCCTTAAGCCAGCGTGATGTGTCGCCCACCGAATAGGTATTACCCCGCTCAGTACACAACAGCATCGTCACGGCAAAGAGATTGGCCTCCATCGGCCGAAGTCCGAGTCGATCACGAAGGAACGCGTCTTGAATGATGAGGCGGCCACCGGGGACAAGTGATGATCGCAGTCGACGAAAGAGCGCCTGATTCTGCTCCGGCGAATAGATGTGCAGCACGTTCGAGTACCAAATGATGTCGTAGGAACCGGGAACCGCCTCCTCCATGAAATTGAGCGGAAGATATGAGAGGCGCGGCCTCACATTGCGCGTCGCGGCGATTTCACGAGCCACGTCCAGAGCAGGAGCCCGGTCACAGATCGTCGCATGCAGGCGAGGATGCCGGTCGAGAAATGCGAGTGCGTAGGTTCCCGGCCCTCCGCCAAGATCGAGCAGCGTTCCCGAACCGCTGATCCGCACTTGCCTGGCAACTTCCACCGCCGCCTCAATGGATCGTTGGTGCATGGCCCACGTGAACTGCCGGCGGTACGCAGGGTCGTCCGGCGGCAGCTCGTCCTCCACCTGCGTGCCGGTACGAACACAGTCTGTCAATCGGCTCCAATCACCCCATCCATTCCGCAGGAGTTCCAGGTAGGCTCCCCGAAAGGTTCGGCTGTTGGCGTTGAGTTCGGTCCTGCTGAGCCGAGTGTTTCGATACTGCGTCTTCGTCTTGGCCAGCAACCCGGCGCTGGCCAAGACTCGACACAGAATGTCCAGCCCTCGCGCACTGACGCCCATCGCGCTCGACAGATCCGAAATGGTCCATGACTTGGTTCCGACAGTGGTAAAGAGATCCAACTCGAGTGCCGTGAGGATCGCTCGCGGCAATCGATACTCGCCGATGACGTCGCGAAGGGCGGAGACAGTGCGAATCGAAGGAGACGCACTCATCCGGCAAACTGCCGTTGGCACCAACGAATACGATTCGTGAGTTGGTCGACGTCGCGCAAATCGATCGGTTGAGAAAACGTCACAGCCACATACTGCTCGTTCATCTCCGTCCGCTCTTCGAATCCTTCGCGCAACAGCGCCGGACGATGCCGGGATACCGTGCGGTTCATGAGCCCCTTGGCCTGCTTGGCGATTTCGTCGGTGCCCAGATCTTCACACGTGCCCTCGGAGAGCAACACCTTCAAGTCGTCGATATCCATCCCGGTTTGACAGATCAATTGACCATCCGGCGTCAATTCCAGCAACCAGCCCTCCTCATTGAGATGGAGTGCGAGCGCCCCGCCGGGTTCTAACTCATACAGCGAAGGCTCCTGCGCACAGAGCCGCTGCCTGACCGCCTCCCATCCCGGTAACGATGCGCCGGTCCCCGTCATTGATGTGTTTCCTCCAAAGTGGGTGGGATGGTTCCCGATGAGCGAAGACGGGTGCGGAGCGTATCCAGTCGTCGGGTATTCTCTGCGAGTTTCGGCAACTGATATTTTTGATCCATGGCGACCACTCGCTCCAAAAGAGCCACGGCGTGCCGCAAATTCCCCTGCTCTTCATAGCACTGGACCATGACGTAGCGCGCGCCGCCGGCTCTCAACTCATCGTTCGTCCGCTCCGCTACGGCGAGGCTCGTCTGACAACAAGCCAGTGCCTCATCGACGAGCCCCTGAACCAGATAGGTGCGCCCCTTCATTCGCCAGGCATCGGCCACGCCACCCGCGTTACCGAGGCGCTGCATCAGGCTCAACGATGTCTCGTAGTGATCCATGGCCTCCTGAAATTGGCCAGTCTCACGGGCGACCAAACCGAGGTCGGAATAGAGCACGGCCTTGCCCACCTCATCATTGATGCGATTCATGATGTCCAAGGCCTCCAAATAATACGCGCGGGCACGATCCCACTCCCCCGCATCGGCGCGCAGGTTTCCCAAATTGGCGAGCGTCGTTCCGATCCCGCGTTCATCGCCCAGAATTTTCTGCAATTCGAGGACCTCGATGTAATAGGCCTGGGCCGGATCTCGGCGCCCGCTGACGGCGCAAATGTTCCCGAGATTCCCCAGCGTGGCGGACATGGCCCGCTGATCGCCAGACAGGCGGTCGTGCTCGAGCGCCTTGACGTAACAGGTGTACGCCTCCGTGTAGCGGCCCTGGGCGAAATACGCGTTACCCTGTCGGTTGAGATCGTCCGATATCGAGTGCACGGACAAGAACCCTCACGACCCGAGAAACGCCGCCACAACCGGTTTGGCATCTGAGACGATCGACTCGCCATCACCGACTAGCAACGCCTCGAATTGGTACTTCAGCAGCCGCCGAAGTGCGTCCTTCGCTTTGACCGCGTCAGAGTACTTTTCGGCCGGTAGCATGCACACCGCTCCCGCCGGCTTCCCGATCAACGCGTCACCGACGAGGAGCACTCCCTTACCTTGCTGGAGAAACAGCGCAGACTCACCAGGCGATTTTTGGTCCCTCAGCTGAATCGACCACAATCCGCCCGGTAACAACTCTCCGTCTTTGTATGTCCGCGTGGCCTTCACCTCCATCTGTGCTGCGTCCAGTTCCGGCACGTAGAGGTGACAGCCGAATTCACGTTGGTTGTCAGCAGCTTCACGAACATGATCCCGATTCGTCAGGACGATATAGTCAATCGTCCCAATACGTTTGACCTGTGTCTTCTCGTCCGGTAAAAGCGGCGGCGGATCCACGAGAATCCGGTGCTCGCCGACGGTGAGCAGGTGGCCGTTGAAATTCAGTTGCTTCTCCTCGGAGAACCATGACCACTCCCAGATATTCGGAAGTATGGGTTTCAGCATAACGACGCGCCGGTAAGGCTACAACCCTGAAATGGCATTCCGGACAAGCTCCCTGACTTTGGTCTGAATATCCGCTTCCTGGGGGAGGTCCAAAATATCGTCTTCGGGCAATGAGATAAATCTTCGGTTTGGCCCCTTCGTCAAAGAGATCAGATAGACGCTGTTGGAAGCCGCCGTGGGAATCACCACCTGTACGGCCGGATCCAAATTCTTAACCAACTCCAGGAACTGTGCTTTTCCTGCCTCCGCCTCATCCATATGTATTCCTTTCCGCACCCTCTGCAAATAAAGCCCGCTCAGACCCCGCCGGATGGCGACGAAGACAGAAGCCGGTTAACCTCCCGGAGAATCACTTCGGCCCCGGCCAAATCCATATTTCCCACCCGCTGCCAACGGATCGTGCCCGTCTGATCGATGACATACACGTTCGGAATGAATTTCCCGCCCCCGTACAGCTTATCCGTCACTTTTTTGGGATCGAGAAGGTAGGGATACGTCACCTTCACGGGGAACTGAGCGAGGAATTCCGTCACGTCCTCTTTGGAGTCCCCGGAGGAGTTGACGCCCACAACCATCACGTTCTTGCCTTGTACCGCTTCGTGAACCTTTTGCAGATTGGTACCCTGCAAGAGACACGGCTCGCAGATGTGAAAGAGCCCAAGCACCACGACCTTTCCCTTCAGGTCGTCCAATGACATCGCCTCTCCTTCCAAAGATTGGAGAGAGAAGGTCGGTGCTTGTTCACCTATTTTGAACAATCCCGCCGCCAGAGCCACGTGAGTCACGATCATCGGGAACGCCAGTGCCAATAGGGCTATTGTGAGTCGTTTCATCGCTTCTCCTCCCTCAATGTAGTCGCGAGCGCCACTGTCAATCTGGGAGCTTGGAGCATCTCCTGTTCAAAGAGGAGCGCACTCGATATAAGCTCTGGAGGCATCCTAGCACGTGCTATTTTTGAGCAGCAACCGATCCGACCGTCGACTGGAGAATAAGTTCACGCGAGGGGGGATTCAACACGAGAAACCAGCTCCGTTACCGAACTGAATCGTGGCGGGCATGGAGGAGCCGACGGCCAACTGTGCCGGTTGACTCGCCGGCCTTTGGATGACCGTCTCGATGTGTCACTCAGCGTCACGTCGTCGGATGGGGACATATGGAAGAAAGATTACGACGCGGGAAGCAGCCATTGAGTGATACGCTGTCGAATGGTTGCCGACGGGATCATCCGCTTTAGCATGTCCCTCATAGGGTCTATGGCCCGATGAACCCCTTGCAGACGCCTCCAGGCCGGCAGCCACGGATGATCGACGGCTAAACTGGGGCTTCGATCTCGGCTGAGAGCAAGGCCGTGCCGCCATTGATGCCACCGCGAGTCCTTGGTGGCGAAGAAAAACACTTCCCTCTCCCCCTCGCCTAACCCGTAACTGGGATCGCTCAGCAGGGTTTTGGGCATGCGTCGAGCCAGGGCCGGCACCTCTCCGTCATCCATGATGGCTCGCTCTATTCGTCCAGGCAGTGATGCTCCCCAGAGCGTTCGCGCCAAGGTCAGACCCACGAGAGCCATCCGCCAGCAGGACCATTCCTTTGCAGTCCGTTCGAAGTAGGCCCAATCAAAATTCGGATGGCGGCGCAGGAGCTCCCCTAGGTCACCGATCCATTTGAGTTGTTCGAACACGTGTTTTGCGCCGTGAACGCACAGGACCAACAGCAAATCCTCGGGCGCCAACGCCTTGACCTCGGTACCGGAGATCGCCACCGTCCGAAGACGCTGCCAAAATTGCGGGCGGTCGAGACGGAATGAAAAGGACCCGTCGGCCATGACCCACTGTAAATCAACCGTCACCCCGCGGGCTCGTTTGATATAGAGATTGAAGGCGTCGTCCGGATCCGAGGCCTTAGCCGCATCGTCTGTCGCGCATTCGTAGCCTTCGCGCTCGAGCACGAGGCGCGCGCGAGGGAGATCTTCACGGTGCACGATCATATCGATATCCCCACACTCGCGTGCGGCGATGTCTCCATAGGCGGTCTGGGCCAAAGTCAGGCCCTTGAACGGAACGGCGGGTATGCCACGGACGGCAAACGATTGACAGAGCAGCGCGAGATCCTTGGCCAGCGAATGCCCGAGCATGGCCGAGGCCTGGTAATATTGCTTCAGGTCATCGAGCACAATCGGCAGGACCCGATCCCGACACACCCGGGTGAGGTTCCGATATACCAGCGGTGCCACGCCGTGCCACTTGGCGATCTCGGCGACGCACGCCCAGTCCGTCGCCCCCTGAGCCAATTGGCGAATTCGCCCTTCACATCCGGGATCCAGACTCGTGCGGGCACACAGCGAGACCAGGAGCGCCTCTCGACTCATGGCGGGTGGCAACAGACGAATCATGTGTGGGCGGCCTCTAGTAAGGGGTCGATAAGCGCCGGCAGCCCCAAGACATCCCGCCCGAAGTTCAGACGGTAGCAGTCGACCTGGGACGCCAACTTTGCGAGGACTTGAAATTGTCGCCCCGCGAGGTCCCGGTCGTACGCCACGAGCCCCTGAGGCAGCAAATCCTGCATGACCTGACTCTTAGGCAAGCGCTCGAGAGAAGAGCGTTCCGCATCGACGACATGAGGGAAGAGAATGAGTGCCGGCTTGCATCGATTCCCGATGGCAGCCTGAGCGTACACATCCTCGACATAGAAGAATTGTTTCCGTGGCCCCGGCTGAAGGACGCCGACCCCTGCCTCGCGCAACTCCGGAAAGAACGAAATGGTGTGCTCGGTCACGTCCACCTTCATCGGAAAGGACAGCAACTCTATCTCTCCGCCGGCATCGCGCAGCATGGGATGATCGTCGGAGAGATATCGATACCCGGATCGCAGCAGGGAGAGAAAGGTCGTGGTCTTCCCGCGTCCGCTGAATCCGGGAATCAGCACTCCCAGGCCGTGCTTCTCCAACGAGGTCGCATGCATCGTAAAGAGACCGTGATATCGGAGAAGTTCGGTCAGCATGAAATGGACATAGCTGTCGAGAATATCGGCGTGCATGGCTTCCGGTCGCACCAGAAACGCGTGAGCCTCGCCCTTCTCGGAGTCGATGACCACTAGCCCCTGTTCGTGAAAATCGGCGAAGAGCGTTCGGCCAGCGCGTGAAATCGTGCACGCCCAATTCTGACGCAGGGCATCACCCACGGCCGTGCCGGACTTGTTGCAGAGTGGTTCCGCGTCGACCGGGACGCGTATCGGAATTTGGTTGCGATGCTCGTGTCCCATCAGGTGCAGGGAGACTTCCCGTGCCGAGGGTGACGCGTCCCATCGGAAGTACCGGAGCAAGGTCGTGGCAGGTTCGATGAACAAGTGCGAATCCGTCACGATTCTGACGTCGACCCCATGGACGCAGTATCTGAGTTCTTTATCCGTCATCATAAAAGTGGATGACATGTATATGTCCCTCCGCGTGCGCGTAACCCTGGATGACCACAGCTGGATCGGTGGACCGGCTCGTACGCGCCGGCCACCTTCACTCGTGCGAGTGTCTAGCGCGGGAATTCAAAATACTTCTCGCGATACTTCCCGCTCACGCCCGCGGTGACGTCGCGCAGCTGCTCGCGCTTGACGAGCACCGGCGCCGTGTACGCTTGCTTCTTCAGCATCTCAATCACCTCCTTTCTGGCCTGAAATAGGGAGCTCGACAAGATCATCAGCTCCCCTCTCCTCTAGAATTCACGAGTTACAGAGGTACATCGCTAAACTTGTCGAGCAGCTTCTCCCTGTACTTCACGCCATTGCCTGCGGTCACATCCCGCAGCTGCTCGCGCTTCACGAGAACGGGCTCAGCGTACGCCTGCTTCTGCCCTTGCTTTTGCATCCGAATCACCTCCTTTCCTCTTGAAGTAACCCTTCGTGCTCCATACGCACGACGAGAGCCACCAAATCATCGTGAGCCCGACCCCGGTCGACTTCGAACTGCTTGCATAATTGATCAAGCGTGTCATTGAGCGGCCGACGACCGTCCAGTGACCCCCAGATCATCGTGCCCACACGATTGAGCGTGTAGTAATGACCGTTAGTGAGGTTGAGCAGAACGGCTTCGTCGTCCAGCACCGTAAATTGCACGTCGCAACTGTGCGTGAGCACGCGGCCAAGGAAGAGACTGGGATCCCAACGTTGGCATGCTGATGGATAGCCGGCCCCTGTGAGTACATGGCTGGCTACAGAGGCGATCTCTGCGGTGGAGGCGCCGGTGCCACCGGGCAGCGCGGTTGACTCCACCTCCGCATGCACATCCGGGCGAAGGTCGGATTGGATAAAGAGACCTTTCGGCGCTGTCTTCGTCTCAGTCATGCTCGTTTTCCTCCTGCAATCGGTTTAGTTCCAGACCGCCCCCTTGCACAGCAAATCCGCAATGGCCGCTCCAATCCGCTGGCCCGTGATGTCCTCGAACCACAGAAAGGCCGGACTTGGATTCACCTCGAAGCAACAATATTCCCCTCCCGGAGTGCGCCGGAGATCGACCCCCGCCACGGCCAATCCCAGCGTTTTCGTGAGCTCCATGCACCGGCTGGCCACCTCATCGGGCAGCTGAATCGGGCGCATTTCCCGGCTCGCCCCTTCCAGCTCGGCATATCGGTAGTCCGCGGCGTGAGAGCGAATTTCGGTGGCAAAGATGCGCGTGCCGATCACATGCACCCTGATGTCCACGCCGGGGATTCGTTCCTGGAGTTGGACCGGACACGAACAAATCAATTCCAATCTGTGAAGATCTGCATGGGTCATGGCCTTCACGATCGAACGCTCTGAGCTGAGTGACTTATAGATGACCTCACCTCGGAACTCGTGCCAAAACGCGCGTGCGGCATTCGGCCGGGTCGTTACGATCGTGTGCGGCACTCGAAATCCCTCCCGCCGAATCATGTCGAGTTGATATGGTTTTGAGGCATTCGTACAGCTGGCCATTCGGCGATTGACCACAAGCCCCCGATACGCGTCTGTCAGTGCCCACAAACTTTCGGCACGGACGCGCGACCCGAGATCCGCGCCTGATTCGGGCGTGCGGACCGCGCCGCTTCCGATCTGCCGCACGTACATGGACCGAATGGCATGAGCTTCGACGGAGCGTTCGCCGATGTGGACACGCCCCTGGAGCCCATCCTGATCGCCCTGCCACAGGATCCGTTGTGCCGTCGACGCGTCGCATGGTTCGACGAGGATCAGATCAGCTGATCGGGCAGCAAGCTGCACCGCCAGGCTGGCGGTGATCGGATCGCGGAGTCGGCCAAACATAAGGATCATGCGCACGCCTCTCCTCGGTGTTGTCCAAGAGATTCACTAAGCGGTCCACAATCAAGTGGCGCAGTCTATCGCTGTATTGTCCATACGCCGGTGACTCGCTGATCCCCAGGCAACTCAGCTGCCCCTCGTGGCCCTGGACCATCTCGATGTCAACGAATGGAAGTGCAAGCACACCTGCGAGTCGGCGGCAGACATTCGCCAGCGATGGCGGCAGAGGTGCGGCGTCCCAAATCGACTCGCGTAGGCATCCGTCCTGCGCCGCCGTCCGCCGCGTTCCGCCGATGACTTCCTCGCCGACCACCACGGCGCGCACAGGGCTTCCCTCCGGCACCGCTTGGAGCAGTATCGGCCCGTGCGCGAGCATGGCATCGACGACGGCATGTCCGTCACCACCCTGCAGGTAGTGAACTTTCGCATCAGGGCCGAGCGACTGCGCACGCGCCAGCTCGTTCCATTGTGCATAGTGTTCGAGTACAGTCTCGCGAGTGGACGCCACCGCATGAGGAGGCACCGCGACTCCAAGCTGCAACAAAGCCCCTTGTACCGAGGCCTGCATCGGGAACAGCCGACCAGACCTTCCGGGGACAGGAGGGTTGATCACCGGGCACGACAACGCGTTGAGCCACCCGAAGAGCGCGGCCGACCATTCCATTTGCGCATACACCTGATCCTCGGAGTTGAAAGTGTCCTCCGGCAGCTCCAGGGCTCCTATCTGCATACGCACCAGCACGGCTCGTAGTTCGGCTCGAGCCTCCACAGGTACATGATCCGGGGTGATCGAGTGGAAAGAGGAACGGCTCGAACCTTCGAGCCTCCAGTCGAACGACAGCCCGCCGCACAAGGACCGGGGGTCGACTCGTGACACCGGTTGGTGTCGGCGGATCAGTTCCCGCTCGACGTGAGTTGACCATGGATCTGTGGCGTCGGCGAGGAGAAGGATCACCGAGCGTCCCTCCCATGCGACCACCACGTTGCCGTTGGGCACACACAACTCCGTTGAATCCCTGATGTCCACAGCGAGGAGTGAACAAGCATAGGGACACGTTGTACTGAATGCCGCGTGAATCGAAAACTCCGCCCATGCGGGGAGAGCCGCCCCTAACGGGGGGTAAATCGCGGATTCAGACCGCGATATCACGCGATGGGCAGCGATTTTCTTATGCCAGGCCTGGGGATTTCCGCAGGTGCGATGAGAAGGAGACGAGAAGGATTGCAACAAATATGGCGTGGTGAATGCGAAACCGGCTAGGAATGCCCGCCGGCGTTGACGAATTGGATCAGGTGCTCAGCCGCATGTAGGGCAAGAGCTTGAATGGTCAGCGAGGGGCTGTCCCCGCCACCTTGTGTCACGAAGCTGCTACTGTCCACGACATAGAGATTGCGCACGTCATGAGAACGACAAGACCGATCGACGACGGACCGACTCGGGTCGTCGCCCATGCGGCAGGTCCCGCCCATATGCGTAATCGAACTTATGTCGTAGGCGCTTTCCTCCCCGATGATGCGCTCGGCTCCTGCCGCTTCCAGCACGGCCCGGCATTGGGTCTTCATGAACGCCAACATCTCAAGATCGTTCTGACGAAGTGCGGTCGTAATCCGGGCGACGGGCACTCCGTGCCCATCCCGCTTTTCGGGATCGAGATCGATGCGGTTCTCCCGGTGCGGCAGATGTTCGCCGTTGGCGAAGACCGTGATCGCATGACCGAAGTAAGTTCGCATGAAATCCTTGTGTCGCTTCCCCCATCCCGGCGCGACAGCCCGGGCATAGGTCAGCGGTCCAAGCAGCCCGGAGGCCGATACGCCCAGGACGACGCCTCCGGCAAACCCTCGCGTTGAACTGGTCGTATTCCAATCCCAAGCACGGCTGTCGATCTGAAGTCCCTCGTACGAATGCAATGGTTCGCGAAAGAGCCCGGTGGTCGCATGATACAGCGTCTCCATGAAATAACGCCCCACCAATCCGCTGCGGTTGCCGAGTCCATCGGGAAACCTCGGCGAACTCGAATTCAACAACAGCCTCGGTGTTTCGAGGGCGCCACAGGCCACGACGAAAACACGGGCGGCTTGCCGCCGCTCCATCTTTTGATCATCGAAATACAGCGCGCCATCAACCAGACCGTTGGCATCGGTCAACAAGCGATGGACGACGACTCCCGTGCGGATCGCAACGCGTCCGGAAGCCTCTGCCTTGGGAATCAGGGCCACATCGGCGCTGCTTTTGGCGCGCGTCATGCACCCCATCGAACACCCATTGCAATAGATACAGGCCATTCGTCCGTCATACGGGCGCGAAAGGATCGCCAGCGAATTTGGATGCAGGTGCAACCCCATCCGGTCAAACCCGCGCTTGACGTGTCGGCTCGCACAACTCATCGCATGCGGAGGATTGGGAAAGGGCCCCCGGGGTGCCTTGAACGGATTCGCATGATCGCCGGCCACCCCAAGGAGCCGCTCCATCTCATCGTAGTAGGGCGTCAGGCTGTCGTAGCGAATCGGCCAATCTTCCGCGTACCCCAACAGCGAACGGGACTGGAACCCATGGGGCGAAAAGCGATGGGCCTCGCCTTGGTAGTGAAGCGTCGTGCCGCCGACGCCACGCACCCGATGGACCCGGGGTGGTGTTCGCTTGCCGGACGTGATGTACCGCCCGTCGGCCTCGGACCACGAATGGAGGTGATCGAAGCGCCCATCGAGCGGTTCGGCCGGACCTGTCCCATAGAGATACTGGTGACGCTGTGCAGGGGTCGGGTCGAATGCGCCCGGCCGAGTCTCCCAATTGGGATCATTCATCGGATACCGGGTAGGATCGAACCGTGGACCCGACTCCAAGACCACGACCGAGAGCCCGGCCTGGCCAAGCGCATAAGCCATGGCCGCCCCGGCGGCGCCCGATCCGATGATACACACGTCTACCGCGTCACCGGACACCGGTCACCCACACCGTGCATAGTCTGGAAATCCGCGGTACTGCGGCGGTCCATGATAACCCGCCACCTGCCACCCCTGTCGGGCGGTATAGAACGCCGCAAACGTGTCGGCCTTCACCAACTCGAAGAAGCGAACGCCGTGCCCAAGCGTTCCAAACCGCCACCACTCTTTGAGTTTGTGCAGTCGTCCAACCCGGCCTGACTCCGCCAATTCCAACATTCTGAGCCGACCGGCTGGCGGGAGCAGGAGAAAACTGTCCTGCCCGTACAGAGCGTTCGCGTAGAAATCCAGCCAAGCGAAGCCCGATCGATAGATCGTTCGCTGCTGCTCGTGTGCAGCCAGCGCCCGATCCAGTACCGCGACCACGCCGGCTTCGCGGGCCCCGGGATCCTGATCGGTCGGGATCAAGAGAGCCGTGACTTCATCCAGTAACGTCGCCTCGTAGGCGGACAGTGCCTGGAAGGGGCCCTGCAACAATCGGACGGGAGGAAGCTCAGGATGTTCGGCCTGCACCGCATCCGGCCACAGCCCACATCCCCGATTCAGGCCAACGATCACCGCACCTGCGGCGGTCCAAAGTCCGAATTGCCGGCGAGTCAATGTTGATCGGCGGCTCGACATGGTTGACTCAGGAAACGACCCGTCCGCTGGAGGCCCCCACATGCTCAGCCGATGTAGGCCCCTGGGCCGTATTGTCGGTGCACGGGTATGAATACGTAACCGTAAACCCTTCCCAATGCCGAGTCGGCTCGAGAAAGGCGGCCCCTTCGAGCGAGAGCCACGCATGCCCGTCGAGCGTCTGTCCGTTCTTTTGGATCCCGCAATGAAACCGCACGGGAAAACCCAACCGCCGCGCGAATCGATACAGCGTCAGCGAGCGAGGGAAACAATTTCCCTTTGCGTTGGCAGGAAACAAGATCAACCATCGATCCGTATAATAGGCAAGATCGTCGAGGGCGGCTCGGTCGAGCGTGTTGGAAGTGCCATCTGCATGTAGGCAACTCAGCACTCGGGGCAACGGCAACAGGCGCACCAGGATCCGAATCACGGCGACCGCGAGACCAGCCTGTAGGATCACCCAGTATTTTCGCACTTCCGTCCGCCCTGTGAGGGAACCCGAAGAGACCGCGTCAACTCGTCAACTAGTGTTAGACGAGGGGTGTCAACCGGTCAAGCAATTCGTCAGTCGCTGCTGACGACAGGACACCTCCTTTTCTTTTCTCCGTTCCTAGGCAGATCACTGGCTCGGCCTGGGCTAATACCTGATGGCGCTCACCTTCGCCTTGCGCTACCACGTAGCACTCGTTATAAGTGCATCGCCATTCGACATCGATCTCTCGATCCTGTCGAGCGATTCCAACTCATCAGCGTCACGGAGGGGCTGTACGAATGCGAAAGGGACTACGATGCTGTACGGGACGTGTTCTGATAGCCGGGCTCCTTGGGTTTTGCGCCGGATCGTCAGCGATCGCGGCGGAGCCAGCCGACACTGATGGCACCCCCACGGGGATGATGGCGTTCTTTATGAGCACCACATGTGACCACGGCTCAGGCTGGAATGTCGCAACCAACGTCCAGGGACGTGCTGTCGTGGCGGTTCAGAATTCATCGGATGTGGGCGTCATAGTCGGACCTCCGCTTCAGGACAAGACGGCGCCTATGCATGAGCACAGTTACCAGGCGACGGTACAACTCTCGAGCAAACATGCTGCGTTAATTACGGGGGGGAAGGACAAATCCTACGCCGCGTCGGGGTCCTCTACTGTTTCTGGAACCGTGGATGAGGCACCCTCCAATCTGCCATTTTACCAACTCGTTGCGTGCCAAAAGGAATAGGAAGGGACGTGACACATGGGAGCATCGCAGTCTCGCTCTGTTACACAAGGAACAGTGATCGCCCTGACCCTCGCGCTGTTCGCGGTGGTGATGGGGACACCCGTACCGGTCCGCGCTCAGGACCCGTATCCCCAGCAAACCATTGCCTTTTTTAACGCGACGCAATGTCCCGGTGGCTGGACCCCCACAGGGAACCTTGCGGACGCGATGAATGGGCGTTTTGTCGTACCGTTGATGCCGAACGGCACGACGCAGGAGACAGTCGACACGGCGCTGAAGAGCGGTGAGAATCGGACGCATACTCATAGTTTCAGCTCGAGCATCCTTCTTGATAACGCCTACATCAAAGGCGTTGACGGCTGTTGTAATGACGATCCGACTTCACGTGGCCCATTTGCATTCGACGGCACGACGGCGGCTTCCAGCGTTCAAGTTCCCTACGTGCAACTGCTGGTCTGCCTCAAGGAAGAGAACCCGGCACCAAATGCGGGCAGTATTCCAAGCGGGATCCTCATATTCACGGCCGGCCTTGACTGCCCCAACCCAGGGTGGAGCCAGCCGGCGGCAACACAGGGACGGTTTCTGGTGGGCCTTCCTGCAGCCGGTCAAGCGCCCGCCGCCTTCGGCGGCGGGGCGCTGGCCCCGAACGAAAACCGGACGCACGCGCACTCGTTTTCAGGCGGTGTGACACCCACGGTTCTCTCGCTCGTGCAAGCCCCATGGACACATTCATGGGGCTACGGCCATTCGGGCACGTACGACTACTCTGGAAATTCTAGCGCCGCATTAAGTACGCTTCCCTACATGCAGCTACTCCAATGTCAAAAAGACTAGAAACAATCTCAAAGTTGCTAACAGTGATGGTGTTCATGAAACTCGGTCGGCTGGCGAGTGGTGAGCCGCGCCAGCCTTGCCCTGATGCATTGATGTTGGGTACGCAGGTCGAAGTGCTCGGATTGGCTGGTCGCCTCCAGGAGCACGTCGGATCGGCGACCAGCAGCGGGTCTGGCCTGCAGGCCGCGGTCTCCGCCATGGCAAAGGCTGGCGGACTGATCCCCTCCACCCGTAGAAGAGAGGAAAGGGGGGGGCGGGGACACACCGCTCGAAAGCTTGTCCCCGCTCGGAGTCTTCCGTCACGGTGTCAGGCTCTAAATACAATTTTGAGATAGTTCTAGTCGAGAGTGCTTCTTTGATAGGACCATCCAGAAGCCTTCATCCTATTCCATTACATGATGCGCGGAGGGGGAAATGACACGCACCGCTTCGGCGATTACCGCGAGTTCGAGCCTGATCGAGGACTATTTGTTAGTCATGACCCCACCGGTGGCCAGCGGCCTCACCGATAAGTTTGTCGTGGTCAGCAATGAGGTGAACGGGGATGTGATCAATGAGCTTCTCACTGTGGGCAATGACAATACGAGTGTCCTGCATTTCGTGCGAGATCAGAGTTCGCACTCCGGCTGGAACCAAAACGTAGTCCCGATTCCCATAGTCCTGCCGGCCCCCATCTCAAAACTCCAGGCCTTCTACGAATCCGGTGAGCTGAACGTGCTGGTCTTCTATCCGTCCTCAGACGGCAGCGCAGACAACGCAGTCATGTGGATGCAATGTTCGGCGGAAGGATACTGGAATGCTTTACAGTCGCTGCCCACTGTCCTGAGCCAAACGACACAAACCGACATGTATCGGGATCCCGACGGCAATTACTACCTGTATGGCATTTCCATATCGGGTAGCCAGCCTACGTTTTTTCTCATCTCTCGGGACGAGAGCACGAACTCGTGGCAGCTCAACTTCACGATGACATCCGCGTCCACGACTCCCGCGTACCTCGTCGTTATCGGGTTGAATTCGACGCAGTTGACGATTCTCCAGCCGGACGACTCCCAGTCCGGCACCACTATCAATTACCGATGCGGCTCGATTGTGGACGGAACGTTTCAATGGGCACCCAATTCACAATGGAATAGTTTCCCGCTCGCATCTGGTCCACTCACGATCGACCGGTTCTACGGACTCCCGGCCGCGGAGGGACAAAGCGCCTTTTTGGTCCGCGCCAACAACGACCAACTGTTCTACGTGGGAGGGTTTGCCTCCGGGTCGCCCAATACCTTGGATTTACTCGCCACCGGCACGGCGCCGACGGGCGTTCAATCCGTCGCGCTCGGCCTTGATGGCGAGCAGCGGTACATGTTGTTCGCGCTCGACGCGGCGGGACAGCTCTGGCTGTTGAGGCAAATTGGAACCGACTCGTCAAACAATCCGGTGTTCAATCAGAATTGGGTTCCGCTGGGAAGCGCGTTGAAAGTCATCGCCTGTCCTCCCCTCATGCCGCTCGGACCGGAAGTGTTCGATGTCGACCTCACCGAGGTCGTGCAGCACATGAGCCAGAAACTCGTATCCGATGGGACAAGTTCGACGTATGGGTCGTGGTTCGTCCAACAATTGGACGGTCCGACGGCCCCCGATCAAACGCCTGCCTCGGTCAGCACCTACACCACCGAGATCGTCGCCATGGATCAGTACGACAGCCCAGTCCCTTCCGTGACGATGAACGTCAAGGCCGACCGCTCCACCGTGATCATTGCCAACGAATTGGCCTATCATATCAGTCCACAGGAATCCGCCCAGGTCGTCACCAACAGCGTGGGGAAGTTGACGATAGCCGTACAGGCCACGACCTTGACCGCTCCCATGTTGAGTGTCCAGGTCCCCGACTTCATGTCCTCAAACCAGTGGCAATCCTGTCCGGCCGACAAAAGCTCTCTCGCCCGGCTGGCTGGCCAGGATCCAACACTGCCCGTCACCGGCGCCTCACTGGAGAGTGCCGGAATCTTGCCACCCGGCTATCCCAACGCCAACACCGTCGCGACCACCATCACAAGCGCCGCGCAATTGATGCTCCAGAAACGGACCGCACCGTCCGCCCGTTTCGACCTGACCCACGTTGACATGCCGAACTGGGAACTCGAATTCACGGCGCAGGGTCAACCACGCATCCGGCGGCTGACACAAGAGGAAGCCCAAGCCCGCATTCGGGCCGGAGCAAACCTGGCTGGCGATTTCTCGTTCTCCGACTTTTGGGGAGATGTCGCACACTTCTTCAAGCATGCGTGGCAGGACATCACGAACATCGTGCACACCATCCAGAACGACGTCGTCAATGTCGCCATCTATGTCGGCAACGCGTTTAAGTCGTTTGTCCTGAAGACCGTCGATGATATTGCTGACTTCTTGGAAGTTCTGGCCAATTGGATCAAGAAGGCCATTCACGTCGTCGAGGACATCATTAAATTCATACGAGAATTGTTCGACTGGTCCGATATCCTGAATACCCACACGGTGATCAAGTATTACCTCAATTCCGTGCTGACGAATCTGCAGAACAGCGAGCAGGACTTAGTGAGCGTGGTCAAGGAAAAGTTCGCCGCGCTACAAAACGAGATCAACGGCGCCTTCACGAACGCGGAGCAGGTTTTTGAACAGGGCTTGACCTGGAATCAGTACGCAAGCAGGCAAAAGGGAGGTTCGTCGACCACGCTGCAAGGCCAAACCTACCATGACACGTATCAGGCCAATGCTGCGCGATGCAATTACGTCACGTCCAAGGCCCAGCAGCATTTTTCGAGCACGTCGAGCTTGGCGGCGGTCTTGCCTTCTCTGGGCGACACGAGCCCGTTCGACAACCTCTACAACTTGATCGAGGCACAGGTGTCGCAACTGCAAGCCCAGACGCAGCAACTTCAGAACTTTTTGTCGATCAAGACGAGCAACCCAAAGCAGTTTTTTGATGTCGCGATGCTGGCCTTCCTCCAGGCAGCCGAAATTGTGGTGGATTTTGTGTTGGACGTGCTCGAGGACATCCTGATCGCCTTGCTGGATTTCTACAGTGCGGCCATCGCCTCCCTACAAACGAC
The DNA here is from genome assembly GCA_036984305.1 of Nitrospira sp. Lineage (NCBI taxonomy): Bacteria > Pseudomonadati > Nitrospirota > Nitrospiria > Nitrospirales > Nitrospiraceae > Nitrospira > Nitrospira sp. The sequence goes on along the minus strand of BQWY01000001.1, from coordinate 1,388,691 downwards.
ACTGAACAAGTCTCTCGACATTCCCATTCTTTCCTGGTTGTACAAAGAAATCACCAAAAGTAGCGATAATCCACAAGGCGACGATCTGACCATCCTCGACCTCCTGTGCTTGATCCTTGCGGTGCCCGCCACCATTTTGTACAAAATCATCTTCGGTACCAAGAGTGACCCGTCCAACCCCAGTCCGCCCTTTACGAACGCCTCGGTCAGCACCATTACGTCCTCACCGATACCCTGGCCATCGTTGGGAACGGGGCTCGAGAAGCTTCCGACCACGAGCCCCACCGTCTCGGAACTCACGCCGGTCCAGGAGATACTGTGGCTTCTGGGCGGCCTTACCTATTTCTTGTACACCGCCGCGGACCTCGCCAACGATGCCCTTGCGGCGGCGTCTGAAGGCGAAGAAGATCCGCTGGCCACTTTCCTCTCGTGGTCGGACATCGTGCTGTCAATCATGATTCAGGGGTTTACTGTTCCGTACCAAGTGATGGGGAAATCCACGTCCGACTGGTCGAAGGCAGACACGGCAACCGTGACGTACTGGGCCGTGGGATTCGTCCCGGCCATCCTGAATATGGCCTTCACCATCTACTCATCGAACAAGTCCGAGTGCAAATACACCACGATCGTCGGTCCCATCGCGCTCACCATTGCGGGCACGGCAGTGCTGGGAACGGGAATCTGGGCCACGGTCGAACAGTCGAAAGATCCCGACTATGAGAACGGGTGGACCGAGGCAGCGAACATCATGGCGCCGATTCCCACGAGCTGTGCGTGGCTGCTCCCGTTGAAAGGCCCAACCGAAGGCTTTTCAGTCGCATTTCTTCTCGGCATTGCGGCAATCTGCGATATTGGCACCATGGTTTCGTCCATCGCGAGCGCGACCGTAGATTCGTCCACTGCCTGACCTCGACGGAAGAATGGAGGCTGACGCGAGTCAGCTGGCTCCACGTGGTTGCGAGTCTGGTCGAGAAGGACGGGTAAGAAATTGGCTTACGCGGAACGAGCTGGGCCTGGTGATGGACTAAAGCAAGGATGAACGCACGAGTGGCGGATTTGCGCGCTCAGTGATGGCCCTCGAAGAGACCCAATTGCATCTCTTCAGCCTTCGTGAAGGGGATGGGATAGCGTTCGGTGAAGCACGCGCTACAATATTGTTCCGCTGTCCCAGGAGCGGCTTTCAGCATGCCGTCCAAACTGAGATACGCCAGCGAGTCGGCCGTCACGTACTTACGAATTTCTTCGACCGTGTGACTGGACCCGATCAATTCCCTTTTCGTCGGCGTGTCAATTCCATAGAAGCATGGAGCGAGAATCGGCGGTGAACTGAGGCGCAAATGCACCTCCCGCGCGCCGGCGGCCCGGATCATCTTGACGATCTTTCGACTGGTCGTCCCGCGCACGATCGAATCATCTACCACCACAACGCGCTTCCCTTCCAGCACCCCTGGAATCGCGTTGAGCTTCACCTTGACACCGAAGTGGCGAATGGACTGCTCGGGCTCGATGAACGTTCGTCCGACGTAATGATTTCGCATCAGGCCGCCTTCGAAGGGAATACCCGATCCCTCCGAATACCCGAGTGCGGCCGGCACACCGGAATCTGGAACAGGGACGACGACATCCGCCGAAACCCACGACTCCTGCGCTAACTGCCGCCCCAGCGCCTTGCGCACCTGATAGACTGCCGGCCCGCCACCGAAAATATTGCTGTCCGGCCTGGCAAAATAGACATATTCGAACACACACATGGCGGGCGCCGCGGTCGAAAAGGGGCGATAGCTGGTCAGCTTCTTTTCGTTGATCACGACGAGTTCGCCCGGATCAATCTCGCGCACGTACTCGGCATCTAAGAGATCGAAGGCACAACTTTCCGAGGCGACTACCCAGCTGTCGCGCAACTGACCCAGGCACAGCGGACGAAACCCATGCGGATCTCGCGCGGCGATCAAACCGTCATCAGTCATCAGAACCACCGAAAAGGCCCCGCGTACCTGACTCAGCGCATCGACGACGCGTGCCAAAAGCGAATCGGCCCGCGAGTGGGCGATCAGGTGAATGATGACTTCGGTATCCGACGTCGATTGAAAAATGGCACCGTACGCTTCGAGCTCGTTCCGGAGCATTTGCGCGTTGATCAGGTTACCGTTGTGCGAGACGGCAAGGTTCCCCAGCGCAAAATTGACCGTGAGGGGCTGGATATTCTTGAGATCGCTGCCGCCGGACGTCGAGTATCGATTGTGACCGATGGCCATGGTGCCGGGGAGTTTTGCCAGCACGTCCTTCGAATAGATATCCGCCACCAACCCTTGCGATTTTTGCACATAGAAATGGCTGCCGTCGGACGAGACGATGCCGGAGGCCTCTTGACCCCGATGCTGAAGCGCGTACAGCCCAAGATACGTGAGGTTGGCGGCTTCCGGGTGGTTGACGACGCCGAACACGGCGCATTCGTCGTGAAACTTGTCCGGCGTGATGAGCGGAAGGGGTTTCATATTAGGCTGGGGGCAAGCTCCGTTCGAGAGCCCGAGCCCAGGTCTGATATAGGGTCTCGATGTCGATATCGACACGACAGGCGTCCGATCCATCGGCCAGCCGGATAGCCAGACGCTCTCCGCCTACCGTTCCGACCTGCGAAACAGGCACCCCGTACTCATGGGCAACCTGAAGGGCCGTGTCGCGGTGCTCCGGCTTCACCGATACTACGACGCGCGACTGACTTTCACCGAACAACTGCGCGTCTCGTCTGATCGTGGAATAGGGTAATTGTATCACAGCCCCGAGGCGAACCCCAGGGGACGAAATACAGCTCTCGGCGAGCGTCACCGCAACCCCGCCATCGGAGCAGTCGTGCGCCGATTGCAGCACGCCCTGTCGTGCGAGCCGCAGGACGCACGTTTGCAGCGCCTTCTCGCGGTCGAGGCTGAGCAACGGCGGCGAGCCCTGTTCACGAGCATGCGACACGCGGAGGTATTCGGTGCCACCAAGATCCTCTCTGGTCTCGCCGAGCAGCAGAATGTCGTCATTGGCTTGCTTGAACCATTGCGTGATCACGCGGTCCGCCGCCTCGATGAGCCCGACCATTCCAATCATCGGCGTCGGGTAGATCGAGAGCCCGTTCGTCTCGTTGTAGAAACTGACGTTCCCGCTGACTACCGGCACACCAAAAGCCTCGCAAGCGTCCTTGATGCCTTCGATTCCAAGCACGAATTGCCACATGACGTCCGGGCGCTCGGGATTGCCGAAATTCAGACAATCCGTCAGACCGATCGGTTCCGCGCCGGAACAAACCAGATTGCGGGCGCATTCGGCCACCGCGATCTTTGCGCCTTCATAGGGGTTGAGTAAACAATATCGGCTGTTGCAGTCGACGGACATCGCCAGGGCCTTGTCGGTTCCTTTCACGCGGATCACGGCCGCATCCGATCCGGGCCGCACGAGGGTATTCGTGCGCACCATATGATCGTATTGTTCGTACACCCAGCGTTTACTGGCGATCGTGGGTGAGGCCAGCAGGTTCAGTAGCGTCGCGGTCGGATCGGAGACGTCGCGAAGCGCATCCCAGTTGACGTGCTGCAACATGTCCAGGTAATTCCCCGGCGCATGGGGCCGGTCATATCGAGGTCCTTCGTCGGCAAGGGCTTTGGCCGGAACGTCGGCCACCACCTCGCCCCCGTCTTTGACAACGACATGGCCGGTATTGGTCACGCGTCCGATCACCGCAACATCCAGATCCCACTTTCGACAAATCCGCACGACCTCGTCTTCCATCCCGGCCTTGGCCACCATGAGCATGCGCTCCTGCGACTCGGAGAGCATGATCTCGTACGGCGTCATGTCGGGTTCCCGGCGCGGCACATCGGCCAATTCGAGCTCGACGCCGGTCCCCTCGCGCGAGGCCATCTCACAGGAAGAACTGGTGAGGCCGGATGCGCCCATGTCTTGGATACCCACGAGGAGATCGTCCGCCATGATTTCGAGGCAAGCCTCGAGCAACAGCTTTTCGGCAAACGGATCTCCCACCTGCACGGTCGGCCGCTTTTGTTGGGCCTTGTCGTCGAACGAATCCGACGCCATCGTGGCGCCATGAATGCCGTCCCGTCCGGTTTTCGATCCGACGTAGATGACCGGGTTTCCCACCCCGGCCGCCTTGCCGAGAAAGAGTCGGTCCTTCTTGGCAATGCCGAGGCAGAAGACATTGACCAGCGGGTTCAAGGTATAGATGTCGTTAAAGACGACTTCTCCCCCGACCGTCGGCACACCCATACAATTCCCGTAGCCCGCGATGCCGGACACCACACCTCTGACAAGATGCCGATTGTTGGCGTTCTCCAGCCCGCCGAATCGCAGCGAATCGAGTAACGCCACTGGACGCGCCCCCATCGTAAAGATGTCGCGGAGAATGCCCCCGACGCCGGTCGCCGCACCCTGGTAGGGCTCGATAAACGATGGATGGTTGTGCGACTCCATCTTGAAGACGGCGCAGAGGCCGTCGCCAATATCGACCGCGCCCGCGTTTTCACCCGGACCTTGAACCACTCGCGGCCCAGTCGTGGGCAGCTTCTTCAAATGGATGCGGGAGGATTTGTACGAACAGTGCTCCGACCACATGGCCGAGAACATACCTAACTCGGTCCAGTTCGGTTCACGGCCGAGAATCGACAGAATCTTCTGATACTCCTCCTCCGTCAGCTTGTGCTGCGCGAGGAGCGCTTTGGTGACTTTCATTCCATTGGTCATAGTGTCGGAACGGTGTGTCGTCTCCGCGGTCACCCGGTGGCCACTACGGACGGTTGCTTTGAGTTAGGCACTCATACGGCAACCTTCTTCAGCGAACCCAACATCGACTGAAAGATAATTCGTCCGTCCTCGCTGCCCAACACGTCCTCCGCGCAGCGTTCCGGGTGAGGCATCATGCCGAGCACATTGCCTTCCGGATTGCGGATGCCGGCGATGTGATCCAGCGAACCGTTCGGGTTGGAGCCCGCCGTCACCTTGCCCGCGGCATCGCAGTATCGAAATATGATTTGCCCGTTGGCTTGAAGGCCCGCAAGCGTCACGGGATCCGTGTAATAATTTCCGTCGGCATGAGCCACAGGGATTTTCAACACGTCGCCCGGCTCACACCGGTTGGTGAACGGCGTGGCCGCATTCTCCACTCGCACATACACGTCCTTGCAGATGAAGTTCAGGCTCCTGTTCCGCAGCATGGCTCCGGGTAGCAGCCCGGCTTCGAGCAGGATCTGAAAGCCGTTACAGATCCCGATGACCAGGCCGCCGGCCCTGGCAAATTCTTTGACTGCCTGCATCACTGGGGAAAAGCGCGCGATCGCCCCGGTTCGCAGGTAATCGCCGTATGAAAATCCGCCAGGCAACACCACCGCATCTAGGCCGGGAAGTCTGGTCTCCTTGTGCCAGACCATCATAACCGACTGACCCAACACGGTGGACAACACGTGCTCGCAGTCGTGATCGCAGTTACTGCCGGGGAAGACGACGATGCCGAAGTTCATGATAGGGTCGAAGTGCTAGGCACTCGGTACTCGACGAAGGACCAACAGCGAGTCAGGTCAGCTCGTATCGATATTCTTCGATCACGGTGTTGGCCAAGAGCTTCTCGCACATCTGCTTCAGCTCGGCTTCGGCTTTGGCCTTGTCTGTTTCGTTCAACTGGAATTCCATGTACTTTCCCACACGCACATCACTCGCGTTCGTGAACCCGAGGGAATCGAACGCGTGCTCGATCGCCTTCCCCTGAGGGTCGAGAATCCCCTGCTTCAATGTCACGTGCACCTTGGCCTTCACGATTTGGTCTCCTGATCGGGTGGTTTGGCCAGACTGTTGATGTACTTACGAATCCAAAAAATACCCGCGATCGTCGCCAAGCCTCCAAGCGACAGCACGACAAACGCCCACTGCCATGGCGAATCCGTCAGCTGGTAGGCCATGAGGGCCACGGTGATTGCCCAGACCAGGATGGCGGCGACGAGACCGTAATTGAGGAACCATTCGAGGACTCGCTTCATGCGATCTCACCCGCACACTCTCGCCAACACTTCCTGATACGCCTCCTCGACTTTCCCCAAGTCTTTGCGGAAGCGATCCTTGTCCATCGATTCCTTCGTGGCTTGATCCCAAAACCGGCACGTGTCCGGCGAAATTTCATCCGCCAGGATCACTGTGTCTCGATCCCGTCCGAACTCCAGCTTGAAGTCGACGAGTATCATCCGCCGCTCGCGAAAGAATGGTTCAAGTATCGCATTCACTTTCAGTGCTAAGTCCTTGATGCAATCGAGCTCACTCGGACTTGCAAGATTGAGCAGCCGCACGTGCTCGTCGGCGATCAGCGGATCGCCCAACGCATCGTTCTTGTAGTACCACTCGACAATGGGAGGCATGATCGGTTCGCCTTCCTTCAATCCGAGCCGCTTGGCGAGAGAGCCGGCGACCACGTTCCGTACGACAACTTCGACGGGCACAATGGTCACTTTCTTCGTGATCATCTCCCGATCGTTCAACCGTTCCACGAAATGCGTGGGGATACCGGCGGCTTCGAGCAGACGAAAGAGCCGCTCCGATACCTTATTGTTGATGACACCTTTATTGACGATGGTCCCGCGTTTCTGTGCGTTGAACGCCGTCGCGTCGTCTTTGAAATGGTGCACGACTCGGTCAGGTCGGTCCGTCGCGAAGATTTTCTTCGCCTTGCCTTCATACAGCATCGGTCCGAGCGTGATACTCACCCCCATTGATTACCGCGCCTTCCTTTTTTCGGGCTTTCTCGCCTGCACGCCGAAGACCCGCGCGTAGATGTGATCCAGATGCCGCAAGTAATACTTGGGATCGAAACAGGCCTTGATTTCTGATTTAGTCAGATGCCTGGAGATGAAGGGATCCTTCCCCGCCCCCTCATCGAGACTCGGCCCGCCTTTCCACGCGGCCATCGCGCTCCGTTGAACGGCTTCGTAGGAGTCTTTCCGCTGCGCGCCCTTGTCGAGCAACGCCAATAACAGCCGCTGCGAATAGACCAGACCGCCGGTCAGTTCGAGATTGCGCATCATCCGCTCAGGGTAGACGAGCAGGTTCTTGAGCAACTCCGTCATCCGGGCCAGCATGTAATCGACCAGAATCGTGCTATCCGGCATGATGACGCGTTCCACTGAAGAATGGCTGATATCCCGCTCGTGCCAAAGCGCGACATTCTCCAATGCGGCCAGACTATTCGCCCGCACGAGCCGCGCCAACCCGCAAAGATTCTCAGAGATGATGGGGTTCCGCTTGTGCGGCATCGCGGACGAGCCCTTTTGCCCCGCCGAGAAGAATTCCTCGGCCTCCAGCACTTCCGTCCGCTGGAGGTGCCGGATCTCCGTGGCGATTTTCTCGATGGTGGCCGCGAGCAGAGCCAAGGCCGACTGATAGGCCGCATGTCGATCCCGTTGCACGACTTGATTCGAAACGGGGTCGGGCATGAGCCCCAGCTTCGTGCAGACAAATTCTTCCATCGCAGGGCCCTGATGAGCGAACGTCCCCATTGCACCAGAGAGCTTCCCGACTGCGATCTCCTTGCGTACGGCCGTCAGCCGGATCACGTGGCGGGTCAGTTCCTCGTACCAAATGGCAAACTTGAAGCCGAACGAGATCGGCTCGCCGTGAATGCCGTGCGATCGACCGACCATGACGACGTCCCGATGTTCGAGGGCTCTGTGCTTGACCACGTTCAGAAGTGCCCGCAAGTCGGCCACGATGAGATCCAACGCCTGCGTCAACTGGACGGCAAGCGACGTGTCTACGACGTCGGACGACGTCAGCCCCACGTGCAGGTGGCGGGCGTCGGGACCGACGGTTTCGGCGAGAAATTCCAAAAAGGCAATGACGTCGTGTTTCGTGACCTGTTCGATCTCGGCAATGCGATCCGGATCGATGTGAGCCTTCTTCCGAATGCGCGCCGCCGTGCCGCGCGGCACCTGCCCCGCCCGTTCGGAAGCCTCGCATGCCGCCAACTCGACATCCAACCAGATCTCGTACTTTCGCTTGAGATCCCAGACGGCTTTCATCGCGGGCCGCGTGTACCGGTCGATCATGAGTGCCCCGATTCCTCCGCCGTGAGTCCGATCAGTTTTCCAGAGCCGCAGCCGCACGTTTCGCCGCGCAGCCCGGTTCGGAATTCAAAATCTTGTCGAGAACACCATTGACGAACCCCCGGGTCTCTTCGTCGGCAAATGCGCGAGACAATTCGAGAGCTTCGTTGATACTGACTTTCGCCGGTACGTCCGGCAGCCAGAGCAACTCGTAGAGGCCCGCCCGGAGGATGTTGCGATCCACGATCGGCATGCGGGCGACCGACCAGTTCGTCGCGTACTTCCCAATGAGCGCATCGAGTTCGAGACGGCGGCCACGCACCCCTGCGACGAGCCGCTCGGCAAACGACCGCGCTTCGCCTTCAAGCGGATATTGCTCCCAAAAATCACGCTCCCACTCCCCGCCCTGCTCGTGGATATCCCACTGGAAGAGTAACTGCAGGGCCCGCTCTCGAGCCTGGTGACGCGTCGCCGTGCGGCTCATGCTCGGCCCCGGCGTCGGCGTGGCTTCAGTCTCCTCCCGGCTCTTCCGTTCGGCGCATCGGCATGCTCGGACCGGCCTTCCAATGCGCGCATGACATTCACCATTTCGATGGCGGTTCGCGCCGCCTCTGCCCCGCGATTGCGTTCGGCCGTTCCGGCCCGCTCGATGGCCTGCTCCACCGTATCCGTCGTCAGAACACCGAAGACGACCGGCACACCGGAATCCCAACTCGCTTGTGCAATCCCGCGGCTGGCTTCCGCAGCGATGTAATCGAAGTGCGGCGTGGCGCCCCGAATCACCGCACCGAGGCACAAGACCGCGTCGAACCGCCCGGAAAGCGCCAGATGACGGGCCACCAACGGAATCTCGAATGCCCCCGGCACGCGGACGACCACGATATGTTCTTCATCGGCCCCGGCGTTCATCAAGGTATCGAGCGCGGACGCCTGCAGCCGGCTCGTGACGAATTCGTTGAACTCACTCACGACCAATCCAAAGCGCAATCCCTTGCCGTCCAGCGCTCCCTCAATCGTTTTCATCGTCGCAGCCTTTATACCTTCCGTAACATATGGCCCAGCTTCGATTTCTTCGTGCGCAAATACTTGACGTTGGCGGCCCGCGGCGGGATTTCGATCGGGACGCGCTCGACCACCTTCAATCCATACCCCTCGATGCCGACGATCTTCCGAGGATTGTTCGTGAGCAATCGCAATTGCCGAACACCCAGCTTCACGAGAATCTGCGCCCCGACGCCATAGTCGCGCAAGTCCGGCTTGAAACCGAGTTTGATATTCGCCTGGACCGTATCACTGCCCCGATCCTGCAGGGCGTACGCGCGCATCTTATTGAGGAGACCGATCCCGCGCCCTTCTTGGTTGAGATAGAGCAGCACGCCGCGCCCTTCCGTCTGAATCGTCTCCAGCGCACGATGTAATTGGTCGCGGCAATCGCAGCGCAGGGATCCGAGCGCGTCCGCCGTCAAACAACCGGAGTGCACCCGTGTCAACGTCGGTTGCCCGTCGTCCACGCGTCCCTTGACCAACGCAATGTGCGTTGCACCGTCCACCACGTTTTCGAACACCACAGCGTCGAACTCTCCGAACATCGTCGGCATCCGGGCGCGCACCACTTCCCTGACGAACGTTTCCCAGCGCATTCGATATTGAATGAGATCCTTGATCGTGACCATCTTCAGCCGATGCCGCCGGGCAAACTTGGTCAATTTCGGCACACGTGCCATGGTGCCGTCCTTGTTCATAATCTCGCAAATCACCCCAGCCGAGATCAGCCCGGCGAGGCGCGCCAGGTCCACAGATCCCTCCGTTTGTCCGGCTCGTTTGAGCACGCCGCCCTTGTCCGCTTTCAGCGGAAACACGTGGCCCGGTCTTGCCAAGTCACTCGGTTTGGATTTCGGATCGATCGCAACGTGAATGGTGGTCGCTCGGTCGGCAGCGGAGATCCCGGTCGTGATACCTTTTCGCGCGTCAATCGAGACGGTAAACGCGGTACCGAACTGTGCGGTATTCTCGGCGGCTTGTGGGGGCAACTGAAGCTGCTCGACACGGTCTGGGGAGAGAGCCAAGCAAATCAATCCTCGAGCATGGGTCGCCATGAAGTTAATCGCCGCCGGCGTGACTTTCTCCGCAGCGATCACCAAATCTCCTTCGTTTTCGCGATCTTCGTCATCGACCAAAATGACGAAGCGGCCTCGCTTGATGTCCCGGATCGCGTCTTCAATGCTGTCGAAATTGGAGGCCATGCGCGGTCGCGATCAGGTGGACTGGGGCTCGATTCGGGGTTCTCTCTTAAAGGGTTGCATCCCGGGAGTCAACGAGGAAAATGGACTGCATCAGCGCGCGCCTTCTGAGCGCCGCCTCATCCGCATCGCCATCAAAGCGACCAGGCAACTGCATACCGCAAACAGCCAAAAGGCGAAGGCATAGGTTCCGGAAAGATCCTTGAAGCTTCCCAGAAGTAGGGGAAACAACATGCCGCCCCCTGCGCCCGCCGCTCCGACAACGCCTGACCCAATTCCGATTTGCTTCGGGAAGTGATCCGCCACGACCTTGAACACCACGCCATTGCCGAATCCCATCAACGCGATCGCCGCGCATGAGACCCCGACGGCGAGCGGAAGCGGCGGGACAGCTCCAATAAAACTCAAGAAGATCGCCAACCCGCCCAATACGATGGGGAGAACCATGAGCCCCCCCAGTCGATCCGCAACGTATCCTCCGAGCGGACGGAGAACGGCACCCGACAACCCGCATATGGCCGTGATCGACCCCGCCATAACCATATCGACCGCATACTGATCGTGAAGAAGCATGGGCAGCGCGCTCGAGAATCCGACAAACCCGCCGAACGTAATGGCATACATGGCGCAGAGCCAAGGGAGAGCGGCTTCACGCCGCACATCCGCCAGAAATTCCCTCCAGATCGTCTGATGGCGTGAAGGAGGAGGGGTATTGGGCAAGGTGTCCGATGGAACCGCCATCATAAAGGTGGCGACCGTCAGCACGACCGGGAGGATCATCCAGGCCATCGCTGCGTGCCATCCGCCCATCAATGCGACGCGAGGTGCAACCCACATGGACAAGACCACGCCGCTATTGGCGGACGCGGCGACGCCCAGCGCAAAACCTTGATGAGCCGGGGGATACGCGTGCCCGGCAATCGGTAGGGCGACGGCAAAACTCGCACCTGCCACACCGAGCAGTAACCCCATCAGGAGTAACTCTGCAAAACTGGAGGCACCCAGCCAACCCCAAGCAAGTCCGACCAGCTCGCAGGCAAGAACGAGGAGCCCTGTGCGCTTGGCGCCAAAGCGATCGCTGCTCAGCCCAACGGGGATTCTCAGGAGGGCACCGCTCAAGAGCGGGGTGGCAAGCAACACCCCTTTTTGCGTTGCCGAGAGCTGAAATTCGTCGGCAATCATCACGCCCATGGCCCCTAGCAGGAGCCAGACCATGAAGCTCACCTCAAAATGCAGCCACGCCGCGACTAAGCTAGGCCAGTGACCGCTCCGCAAAATGGTGGTCAATGAGAGCACTCGCCCCTCGACTTCTTCCGTCTGTCCTAGTGTTGATCCTTCTGCCCAAGACACGTGAAACGATACACTATAGGGGACGTGTCCGCTTGGCAGCAACTGCACGGAGCCAGGCGCACATTCGAATTTCCCATGCGAAACGCGCTGGCTCCCGCTTTCGGCTTCTGTTTATAATCGGCGGAGACCCCAGCTTGTGAGAGGGTCGTCGACGTCTGCATGACTGATCGCAAACATACCCCCATCGAGTCGTCCGACCAAGACCAGGAACTGGACGAACCCAACGAGAGTGAGTTGACCGAAGCCCAACCCGAGCTGTCGGAGGATCAACCCGTCCGCGCTGAGGTTGAATCCGCGACAACCACGGCGTTAGTCCCCAAGACGTCCTTGCAGCAGTACCTGACGGAGGTCCGACGATACCCGTACCTGTCCAAGGAAGAGGAGCTCCAGCTTTTTCACGAGTATCAGACCCAGGGTAACCGCGAGGCGGCCGTGAAACTCATTCTGGCCAATCTCCGTGTGTCGGTTGCAGTCGCGTCGGAATATTTCCACACGGGCTTCGATCAGCTCGACCTCATTCAGGAAGGCAACGTTGGCCTCATGCAGGCCATCAAAAAGTTTGACGTCACCAAGAACGTTCGCTTCTACGCCTACGCGGCCTGGTGGGCACGGGCTTACATCTTGCGCTATCTCCTGAACAACTTCCGGCTGGTCAAGATCGGCACGACGCAAGACCAACGGAAACTCTTCTACAACCTGCGCAAGGAAAAAGCGAAGCTGGAGCGCGAAGGGTACACCCCGGACGCCAAGCTGCTGGCAGACCGCCTTCAAGTGCGAGAGCGGGACGTCATCGAGATGGATCAGCGGCTGGGCAACTGGGAGCTGTCGCTGGACCAGCCGCTCACCCAGGAATCGGACGGCACTTTACTCGACGTACTTCCTTCCCATGAGGTCGGGATCGACGAACGCTTGGCCGCGGACCAGCTGCGCAGCCTTTTTCGCAAGAAATTGGCGGAATTCGCCAAGACGCTCGACGAACGGGAGGAGGATATCCTGCGCAATCGCTTGCTCTCCGACACCCCCCTGACGCTGGAAGATCTCGGCGGCAAGTACAGGATCACCAAAGAGCGCACAAGACAGCTCGAGGCCCGTCTTATCAAGCGCCTGCGTGAGTTTATGAAGAAGGACATTCGAGATTTTGACCGTCTGCGAACCTAGAGAGACGCCTCTGTAGGGCTACCCATTCAGCACCTCGCAGCGTTCCCCTCAATTCATGAATACCGACGCCCGCAGCATAAGAGTATAAAATATATGCGTAATCAATGACTTACGATACGCCGACGGGAATACGAGTCGCGCAGTGCGATTTTTTTTAAATTGAGCCCCTTGACTTGCCCACGCGTGGCGCTATCTCAGACGTGTTTTCTGCTGGTTCGTTCTGTGTCTGACCGACAGAATCGAATCCCCGAGGTTTTGAACACCATCAACCAGCACAAGGTCGTCGTCGATCACCATTAGTAAGGAGGATTGGGTCCATGGCTACAGCGACGAAGGAGAAGAAGGAGGAGAAAGTGGAATCAGGCAGCGCGTACAAGAACTTCCAACCATTGGGCGACCGGGTCTTCGTGACCTTTACCGAAGAAATGGAAAAAACCACCGGAGGGATCTACGTCCCCGACACCGCGAAGGAAAAGCCCCAGCGAGGGACCATTCGCGCAACCGGCGACAAGGTCGAAAAGCTGAAGGTGGGAGATCAAGTGTTGTTCGACAAGTATTCCGGCACCAAGCTGAAGATCGACGACGAGGATTGCCTGATCCTGAAGGAAGAGGACGTTCTCGGGAAGTTCACGAAGTAGACTGCCTATCCACTACTCTACGACGAGTTTATTTGAAGGAGATTGAACATGGCGAAACAACTGTTGTACAGCGAGCAAGCTCGCGCGTCGATCTTGAAAGGGGTCAATCAACTCGCGGACGCCGTTAAGGCCACCCTCGGACCGAAGGGCCGCAATGCGATTTTAGACAAGAAGTTCGGCGCACCGACCATCACCAAGGACGGTGTCACCGTCGCGAAGGAAGTCGAGCTCAAGAATCCTTATGAGAACATGGGTGCCCAGCTCGTTCGCGAGGTCGCGAGCAAGACCAGCGACGTGGCAGGCGACGGAACGACCACTGCAACCGTGCTGGCCCAGGCCATCTATCGCGAAGGCGCCAAGAACCTGACCGCCGGTGCCAACCCAATGGACCTCAAGCGCGGTGTCGACAAGGCGGTGGAAGCGGTGGTGGAAGAGCTGAAGAAGCTGAGCAGGCCTTGTCAAACCAAGAAGGAAATCGCCCAGATCGGGACGATTTCGGCCAACAGCGATCCCACGATCGGCGAGCTGATCGCCGAGGCAATGGAGAAGGTCGGCAAGGACGGCGTCATCACCGTTGAGGAAGCCAAGTCGATGTCTACCTCCCTGGACGTCGTCGAGGGCATGCAGTTCGACCGCGGGTACATCTCCCCCTATTTCGTCACCAACGCCGAGCGGATGGAAGCCGTCATGGACGAGCCGCTCATCCTCATCAACGAGAAGAAGGTCAGCACCATGAAGGACCTGCTCCCATTGCTCGAGCAGGTCGCCAAGATGGGTAAACCGCTGGTGATCATCGCCGAAGAGGTCGAAGGCGAAGCGCTGGCCACCCTCGTGGTGAACAAGCTCCGCGGCACCTTGAACGTGTCGGCCGTCAAGGCCCCGGGCTTCGGCGATCGTCGCAAGGCGATGCTGGGCGATATCGCCACGCTGACCGCCGGCACGTTCATCAGCGAGGACCAGGGCTTCAAGACCGAGAGCCTGACGCTGGAGCACCTCGGCCGCGCGAAGCGGATCGTGGTGAACAAGGACACGACGACGATCATTGAGGGCGCCGGAAAGAAGAAGGAGATTGACGCCCGCCTCGGTCAGATTCGCGCTCAGATTGAAAAGACGACCAGCGACTACGATCGCGAGAAGCTCCAGGAGCGGCTCGCGAAGATGTGCGGCGGCGTCGCGATTGTGCGCGTCGGCGGCGCGACCGAGATCGAAGTCAAGGAGCGCAAGGACCTCGTCGATGACGCGTTCCACGCGACGCAGGCGGCCGCCGAAGAGGGCGTGGTCGCGGGTGGCGGCGTGGCGTACCTGCGGGCGATCAAGGCCGTGCGCGACGCGATGAAGAAGATCGAGGGCGACGAGGCGATCGGTTACTCGATCATCGCCAAGGCGCTCGAGTACCCGACGCGTCAGATCGCGGAGAACGGCGGCGTCGACGGCGGCGTGGTGATTGACGAGATCCTGACCAAGGGCTCGAATGTCGGCTATGACGCGCGGAACGACAAGTACGTCGACATGTTCGACGCCGGCATTATCGATCCGGCCAAGGTGTGCCGCGTCGCGTTGCAGAACGCGGCCAGCGTGGCGGGTCTGATGCTGACGACCGACGTGATCTGCACGGAGTACAAGGAAGACAAGCACAAGAACATCGAAGGCGCGACGCGCTAAATCGGCGTTCTTTGCTGACGAGCGGAGTGGAAAGGGGCGCCGAGCGGCAAACGGCGCCCCTTTTCCTTCCCGCGATTGAACGGCGAACGGTTCGTTGGCCGGTGGAGATTGGGAGCGATGTCGGTGGCGACCAAACGCGACTACTACGAAGTCCTCGGCGTGTCCCGCACGGCCGATGAGCGCGAGATTCGCCGGTCATACCGTCGCATTGCGATGGAGTACCACCCGGATCGCAACCAGTCTCCCGACGCGGTCGTGATTTTCAAGGAGGCGGCCGAGGCGTACGAGGTGCTGTCCGACCCTGACAAGCGCCAGCGCTATGACCGCTTTGGCCACGCCGGTCTGAACGGCGCCGCCATGCACGATTTTTCCGGCATGGGCGTCGAAGACATCTTCAGCATTTTCGGCGACCTGTTCGGCGAGGGGTTCGGCGGGCGCCGTCGCGGCGGCCGCGCGGTCGAGCGCGGCGTGGATATCCAGACCGTCATCGAAGTGTCGCTGCAGGAAGTCGCCACCGGCGTGGAAAAGACCCTGCGTTTCGAGCGGGACGACCTGTGTGAGGCGTGCGACGGCAGCGGCGCCGAATCGGGCTCGACGCCCCGCACATGCGAGACCTGCGGCGGTTATGGTCAGGTCGAGCGCCAGGCCTCGGCCGGATTTTTCGTCACGCGGACGATTGTCGACTGCCCGGCGTGCGACGGGCGCGGCCGGCGGATTGACGATCCCTGTCGAAAATGTCGCGGCAGTGGTCGCCAGCGGCGCGAGCGCGTGCTTACCGTCAAAGTCCCGCCGGGAATTCACGATGGGCAGCGCCTGCGACATCAGAATGAGGGCGAGCCGAGCCAGCAAGGGAAGGTGCGGGGCGACCTTTACTGCGTCGTGCGCGTCAAGCCACACGCGTTCCTCGAGCGCGATGGCGATCATCTGATTTGCCGGTTTCCGATCGGGTTTTCGCTGGCGGCGCTGGGCGGCAATGTGGAGATCCCCACGCTCGATGGTCGCACGCCGCTGCAGGTCCCACCGGGCACACAGCACGGTGACGTGTTTCGGCTGAAGGACAAGGGCTTGCCGAACCTGCGGAGCGGCCGGCGCGGTGAGGAAATCGTCCAGGTGCTGATCGAGGTGCCGAAGCGGATGACGAGCGAGCAGCAGGAGTTGCTGCGGAAATTCGCCGCGACCGAAAATCACGACGTGCTGCCGCAGACCAAGAGTTTCTTCGAGCGCGTGAAGGAATACTTCACCGGCGCCGACGATGGAGACGACGAAGACTAGTCCGGCTGCTAGGATCCCTCAGGGGCATTTGTGAGCATGAACATGACGGACCAAGACGCGATTCAGCCCAATCCGGACGAAACTGGCGTCACGGGCGGAACCGAGACGGACGCCGGCGACCCGCTCACCGAGTTGCGGGCGGAGATTGAGCGCCTGCGCAGCGAGAATCTGCGACTCGTCGCCGAAACACAGAACATGCAGAAGCGTGTGGCCCGCGAGAAGCAGGAAGCGTTGCGATACGCGGAAGCGGACTTTGCGCGCGCGCTGCTGACGGTCATCGACGATCTCGACAAGGCCCGCGATACGGCGCGTGACGCCAACGAAGTGGCGCCTGTGGCCAAGGCGATCGAGATTGTGCATGACAACTTCCTGAAGGCGCTGCAGAGCCGCCACGTTCGCCCGATTGAGGCGGTGGGGCAGCCGTTCGATCCCGAGCACCATGAGGCGCTCCTGCAGCAGCCGAGCGCCGACGTTCCGCCAGGCACGGTGATCAGCGAAGTCTCACGCGGCTTCAAGATGCATGAGCGGGTGGTGCGGCCGACGCGCGTGATTGTAGCGAGCGAGCCGCAGAAGTCTTAAGCGCCGCCTGGATAACACCGCGCATCTCGCGATCAAAACGCGCGTGCGAAAACTGCTGCGCCAGTTCCCACATTTCCACCGGGTCATAACGCGTATGCGCGGCTCGATCGAGCGCCGCGCCAAACGCCTCCTCCGTCTGAGGGGTGAACAAAGCGCCGCTCTTGCCTTCTGTCACCGTCTCCGTCGCGCCGCCGACGCCGTACGCGATGACCGGGCAACCGTGGGCGATCGCCTCTACCGGCACAATCCCGAAGTCCTCTTCTCCCGGAAACAGCAGGGCCTTTGCGCGGCGATAATAACCGCGCACGGTATCATCGTTCTGCCAGCCGAGAAGCGTGACGCGCGGATATCGGCGCGGGTCCAGCCGTTGAATATCCGGGCCGTCTCCGATCACGACCAGCGGCGCATCGCGCTTTCGACAGACCTCCAGCGCCAGGTCGAGTCGCTTGTAGGGCACATGCTGGCCGACGCATAGATAGAAATCTTCGCGCGGCGTAACGGTCGGCCGCGGCGGCAGATCAACCGGCGGGTGCACGACTACCGCGTCGCGCCCGTAGCAGCGTTCAATGCGCTTGGCCACGTGTCGCGAATTCGCCACAAACACGTCGACGCGCTGCGCCGCTTTCGCGTCCGCCGCCCGCACATAGCGCATCGTCGCGCCCCATAGCGCGCGTACGCCGGCGGGCATCGACGCGCGATACACTGCCTCGATTTCCGGCTCCCACGCGTAGCGCATCGGCGAGTGGCAATAGCAGATCAGCCTGCTGCGCCCGGCGGGCGTGAACGCCTTGGCCAGACACGCGTCGGAACACAGCACGATGTCGGCGTCCGGCAAACGGGTCAGCCGCGCCGCGAGCGGCATCAGCGGCAGCAGCAGGGGGTAGCGCCGCGTCGCGCCGGGCAGGTGCTGCAGAAATGTCGTATACGTGTCGGCGCCGGCCAGCGATGAGTTGCGAAAGCCGCGCGGATCATGGACGGTCGTATACACCGGTCCGGGCGCGACGCGATACAGCGCCTCCAGTACACGCTCTCCGCCGCGGCGCTTCACGAGCCAATGATGGGTCAGTACTGCCGAGGGCGCTTCGAGCAACGTCCGGTCTCCTGTCGCGGCGTTCAGGCGGCGCCGTCGCTAGAGCGCCACTTCACGCCCGCCGACCCACATGCGGGTCGCGCTCGGCGCGGCGCGGATCAGCGCCTGAATCGGGCGGTCGGCCGGCGCGGGAAGCGGAAACGCCGCCAGGTCCGCCAGCATACCCGGTCGGATTGCGCCGATCCTGTCCGCCATGCCCAGCGCGACGGCCGCGTCGGCGGTGACAAGCCGCAGCAAAGTCGCGTCTTCAGCGGCGAGGGTCGGGTGAACCGCGCAGAGGCGCTGTAACTCGCGCCACGGCGATAGGTCGGCATTGTCGCATGCCGGGCTGTCTGATCCGACGGCGACGGTTACACCGGCGGCCCGCAGACGCTGGATGGGATGGTCCGCATGTCCGTAGAATGCGTGGGCCCGCGGACAGTAGACGACCGCGCAGCCGGCAACGGCAATCTGTTCGACTTCTTCATCCGTCAGATAGTTGCAGTGGGCGAGATAACCCGATCCAAGGCGCTCTTCGGCGCGCAAACCGCGCAGGTACGCTGTAACGCCGTCTCGCGCGGGCGCCATTCCCGAGGCGCCCTGGGCCTGCGTCAGTCCGGGCGGCAGCCCGCTCGCGTCGCCGTGCAGGAAGGCGATCTCTTCGCTGGTTTCTGCCAGGTGAATTGTCCAGGGCTTCCCGCGCGACTTGGCGAGCATGATCGCGTCCCGCGCGTCGCTGGCGGGTACCGTGTACGGAGCATGGGGCGAGACGCCGGCCGTCAGCAGCGCATCTTCCAGCACTTCGTCGAGGGCGGCGCGCAGCTCGGCGAGCGTGCGCGGCGGCTGATCGGCCAGCGTCAGCAACTCAACGAAACACACCTTGCGGATCGGAACGGCTTTGAGCGCCCGCCAGCCGACATTGCGGCGTGAGATATCGCCAACGCAGGTCACGCCGGCGCGTAATGACCGCCAGGCGAACTCGGCCGCGGCGGCGGTTTCGCGCTCGATCTGCGGACCCTGTCGCCGCACGCGAATCAACTCGGCGAGCCAGGGCCACAACGGACCACGCGGCAGCTTCCCGGCATAGCAGCCGAGCTCCAGATGGGTATGGGGGTTGATCAGTCCCGGCGTGAGCGCGACGGCGCCGAGATCGCGCACGGAGTCCTCGGCGCCCGCGCCGATCTCTTTGCCGAACACGCCAACTTCGGCGATGCGGTCTTCGCGAATGCGGACGAACCCGTCACGAATCGGGGGCGCGTCCCCCGGCGCCACCCACGCCGCCCGCAGGATCACGGCAGCGTGCGATCCACGATCGACCGGAACTCGTCGTCAAACCAGTTGCGCCAATCGAGATCGATCTGACCGGCCTGGACATGATGTCCCATCGATGATTCGCAGCGGCACATCGCCGGGGTCGAGTTCAGCACGTCAGACATGCGCTCCAGCAATCGCGGCAGGCGTTCGACAGCGGCGCGCGCGCGGCGTTGTTGCACGATCGGGTCAAGAATGCGGCCGTTTTCGAAGGGACGGAAATCGCTTCCGTTCTCGGCATAGCTCGCGACATAACACAAACTCGCGTAGCACATCTGCAGTTCCTTGGCGAGGAACACTTCCGGCGCCAGCGTCTGGCCGATCAGATCGGCGCCGAGCAGCGTGTACTTGCGGGCTTCGGCGGGCGTCTCTCGCCGCGGACCCTCTACGCAGATGTAGACGCCCTCATCCGTGAAGTCACATTCCTCCGTCCGCAAGGTGCGCTCGAACGCCGCCCGCAGCGACGGGCAGAAGACCGGCCACTGCCGCACGAGGCCGAGCCCCTGGTTCTCAAAGAACGTGTTGGAACGCGAGGTCGTTTCGTCGATCACGTCGTGAACGACGACATATTCGCCGATGCGGTAATTGTGCGACAGCGCCCGTGTCTCGCTCCATGACACAATCGCGCGGACATCGAGCGACTTGAGCGCGTAGATATTGGCCCGGTAATTCACAAAGCTCGGGGCGAGTTCGTAGCCGAGTTCGCCATGCCGCGAGAGGAAGTAGAAATCCCCCATCCGCGATTCGCAGTAGTAGATCGGCTGCGAATAGCCGAAGGGCGTGGACTGCGGGCCGAGGCGCCGCGCGACCAGCGCGCCTTCCCGGAGTAGATCGTAAGCCGCCGTGCCGCCGATGCATGCGAGCGAAGGACTCATTCGCGCCACTCCTTGAGCCGGTACAAACCCACCACGCTCCCGCCAGCGCCCGCAGACCACCTCCGGGCGCAGCGTCAGCCGCGTGTTGCAATCCACTCGGGTTTTTCAGTAAGCGCCGTCGGGCCGGAAAGAGATACGCCGGTTGCTTTGGATGCGAACGAGTATAAGGCGCGGCGCCGGATTCGCAACAGAAAAAAGGGGCTGCTCGAACGCCGGCTGCGCGGACGCTATGCGCGTGGTTCGACAAATCGCCGCAACAGGCGCGACAGGCCGATCGCGAGCGCCATGCCGACGATCAGCACGCCGCCAAGGCCGAATAGCGACTGCGGGCGGTCATGGGCGATCTCAACGAACAAATCGCGATAGCGAATCGCGATTTCCGCGGCCGGCCGGCTGAGCCACAGCGCCGCGAGGAAGCCGATCGCCAGCCACGGGCCAAACGGGATCATCACCGTCTGCTTCAACGCCAAGCCGATGATCCAGCCCGCCAGCGCCAGCGGGATCGCGAGCAGGAACCCCAGCAACGCCAGATCCCAGCCGATCGCCGCGCCTGCGGCGGCGAGAATGAAAATGTCCCCGACGCCGAACGCTTCACGGCCGAAGACGAGCGTGAAAAAAATCCGCACGATCCAGCCGGCGGCGGCGGCCAGCATCGCGCCATGCGCGGCGTATGCGAGCCCACCGAGCGGCGTGGCCCCCGCGATCGGCCAGGTGGCGAACATGTCCCACGGATCCGCGAGCGGGCCGGGACCGGTCAGCCAATACCCGGCCGCGCCGGCGATGATGATCGGCCCCAGCCACAGGCACTCGCGCAGCGCAACGCGCCGCGCGAAGGGGCGCTCAGCCTCGATCTCGGCGTGAATTTCGTCGTCTGCGTCGCGCCGCGCGCCGCCGGCGGCGACCATGATGATGAATAGCGCGCCAAGCGCGAGCGGCGCGCCGAACGCGGTGATGTCTGGCGCCGCATTCATGCTCTTTGCGCCGCTTTCGCCCGCCGGGGCCAGCATCGGCGCGACCGTCAGGCCGATCGCGATCAGTGTCGTCACAACCAGGCCAAGCGTCGCCGGGCCGTTTGTTGACATAGGGGCGCGCGCGTCCGATCGCGCGGCGTTGGCGGCGTTTGCGTCAGAATGACCGTCTTCCGCGGGGGCCGGCGTGGCTTCATCGAACACCTGCGCCGGGCTGAAGCGCCAGAGCATCACCGCGCTTACGAGCAGCCCGATCAGGGCCGCCGCCGCCAGCGGCTGATGCGCCACCGGCACGATGAGCAGCGGTCGCGGCCAGATCGCCATCAGCGCCAGTCCCGCGATCAGGGTGAAGTTCGTGACGCGCGTGTCGATCGAGTACGACAGAATGTCAGTCGCGGCACAGACGATCATCGCTGCGCTGAGCGTCAGCCACGCCAGCAGCAGCGGCCAGTCCTGGCTGAGCGAAAAGGCATCGAGGCCGAACCGCGTGTGTTCATGCGCCAGCAGTCGCCAGACGAGCGCAAAGGCGAGCCCCGTGACGGCTTCGACCAGCGGATACTGTGCCGAAATCGGCGCGCGGCAGTAACGGCAGCGCGCCCGCAGCGCCAGCCAACTGACCAGCGGCAGATTGTCAGACCAGGCGAGCGTGTGGCGGCATGTCGGGCAGAATGACCAGCGCGGCCGCAGCAGCGACAGCCCGGCCGGCAGTCGGTAGATCACGACATTGAGAAAACTGCCGACACACAAGCCGAGCAGCAGGATGAACACGCCGATGATGGCGGATAGCGTGTCACTCATGCGTCGGCGGCTCTTGCAGTCCCAGTTGTTTCAGCGCGACGCGCGCGATGTGCGCCGGCGTGAGGTTGTCAGTGTCGATGCGGATCTGCGCGATTTCGGCGTATAAAGGCGCGCGGGCGTTCGTCAGTTCGCGCACTTCGTCCGACCAATCGCGATCGGTCAGCGACGGCCGAACCAGGCCGCGCTCGATATCTCGCCGCATTCGTTCGATCAGCACGTCCGGCGCCGCGGTCAGCCAGATGACGGCCCCGGCGCGGCGGATTGTATCGCGATTGGCGGGGCTGAGAACCGCGCCGCCGCCGAGGCTGACGACCTGGCGCGAGTTGGCGCAAATCTCCGCGACAATCCGCGATTCCATCGCGCGAAACGCGGCTTCGCCATGTTGGGTGAAGATGTCGCGAATAGACAGGCCGGCTTGCCGCTCGATCAGCGCATCGGAGTCGACGAGCGTCCATTGCAGCAAATCCGCCAACGCGCTGGCGACGGTTGACTTGCCGACGCCGCGCATGCCGATCAACAGGATGTTTTTGGTTTCCGTCTCGCCCGGCGTGGCGCTCAATCCAGCACCGTGTGGCGCAGCGTGTCGGCCGGTCGCTCCAGGTCGAACATGACGGCGTGGAGCGTATCGTGACCTTGGCCGGGGTTGACGCAGGTGGTCGCGCCGATCTGATCGCGCCAGGCGCCGGTCGCCTGCGGTGATTCGTGCACATGCCCGTGCAACGAAAGCAGCGGCTGGCGCGCGACGATGAAGTCGCGCACGGCCGTTGAGCCGATGGGGTGCGACAGGTTCGGCAGGCGATCGAGCGATGTGTCAAACGGCGGCGCGTGGCAGACGAAGATGAACGGGGCGGGGCTGGGCGCGGCCCGCGCGAGTTCTTCCTCAAAGCTTGGCCGCGTCGTGAAGTGGTCGTGGGCGGTGATCGCCACGACCCCGGCGCGATCCGGGTCCCAGCGGCGTCCGTCAAACGCCGGAATCTCGTCGCCGCGGCGATCGAGGCGCTCAAGGTCCTTCAACATGAACGGCGTCGGCGGCGAATACGAGCAGCCGAGCAGCGTCGTCTCGCCAATGCGCCACGCGTCGTCCAGCGTCAGCAGGCGCGCTTCGCTACGGCGCCCCATGGCGCTGAGCGTTGGCAGCCATTCGTGATTGCCGGCGATCCAGGCGATCCGCAGTCGCGGATTCTGGCGCAGCCACGCGGCGAGCCGCGGGGCCAGCTTGGATTCGAGTTCGCCGAGTTGCGCGTCGACCGGACCGGTTTCCGGTCCGTCGCCGAGATTGTCACCGCCGAGGATCAGCAGCCCCGGCGTCTCGCGGCGCAGCAGTTCGCCGAGCTGATCGAGCAGCGTGGCGGAGCCGTGCAGGTCTGATGTGAAGATGACGCGCATCCGTCGCGTTCCGTTGGTTCCCGTCCGGGTCAGTAGAGCGCATTTTCCGCGCGATGGTCCAGTCTGTCGAGCGCGGCCTGGGCGTCGTCAACGAGCTTTTGCGCGCGGGGGCCGATTGGGCCGTCGCGCGGGTTGGCGTAGGGGTTGTATCGCGGATCGTCGCGCACGGCGCAGCCGAGGCCGCCGAGGGTGAGGGCGGCGATGGCTGTCGTGGCGATGCGCTTCCGTATGGGTGCTTGCATATTCCCCATATCGGAATGACGTGTCGAGCCGGCGCACCGCGCGTCCGCCCGCTCCCGAGATGGATGAATCGCTGGGCCCGGATTCTGCGGGGCTGAGTCCAGCCTACGGCGTCTTCGGCGGGGGCGTTGTTCCCGGGATATCCGGGTAGCGCATTTCCGGCTTGTCGACAATCTGCTCCAGCACGCCGGCCTTTTCCGCCTGCGCCCGGACTTTCGCGTCGTAGTGGCGCATCACCATCCGTACCGTCAGGAACGTCGCCAGCGTCAGCAGCGCGAAAAACGCCACCGCCATCAACGCGTCCCGCAGCCCGCGGCCGGCGACGATATCCGCGCCGCATTTGCGACAAACGATCGACCCCGGCGGGTTGGCCTGGCCGCAGCCCGGGGCCCCGCACACGACGGGATGGGTGGATGTCGGTTGAGCCTCGATCATCGCAGCGCGCTCCGTGAGAACCTCAGGAAATCAATCGGCTCGTCCGTGGCGCCGGCTGTGGCGAAATCCGCCAGAATCGACCCGACCAGCGGCGCGAACTTGAAGCCATGCCCGCTGAAACCCGCCGCGAACGAGACCGAATCGTACTGTGGATGCCGGTCGATCACAAAATGCTCGTCCGGCGTCATCGTGTACATGCACACCGAATGCCGCACAACGCGCGGCGAGACGCCGGCCAGGCGCCGGGCCGCGAAAGCGGCGACGCGTTCGATATCGTCGGGACGCAGGGCGCGGTCCGGGGACCCGGGGTCGTCGACGACTTCGCGCCCGGTGTGCTCCGCCAGTTTGATCCGTCCGGGCTCCAGCATCGGGAAGCCGTACATGAAAGCGCCCTCGGACTGATACGCGAAGACGGGGCAGTTCGCATAGCGGGTGTCGTCGCAGGCGAACCATAACTGGACCTTGCGCAGCACGCTGAAAGGCAGGCCAAGGCCGCGCAGCAGCGACCCGGACCAGGGTCCGGCGGCGATGATCAGGCGATCCGCCTCGATCGTGGTTCCATCGTGGGCGAGCGTGATACGCGCGCCCCGGTCGTCGGCGGACCAGTCGCGGACCGGGGCGCCGGTCCGGACCTCCGCGCCCAGCGACTCGGCCGCCGCGAGCATGGTGCGGATCGCGGGTTCGACGCGCAGGTAGCCGGCGTCCGATTCGAGCAGGCAGGTGAGGTCGTCATCGAGATCAAACTGGGGCCAGCGTGCTCGCACCGCCTCGTGGGACAGCGCCTCGACGGCGAGACCGTGCGTTTCACACGCGCGTCGCACGCCGCTGACCATCGGCGCATCGGCCGGCCCGAACATCAGCAGCCCGCAGCGCTCGAAGATTGCGGCGCCGGGGGACATCGCGCCGTCGCGGCGATTCAACCGCGCGGCGTCCTGCTCGAGCTCGTCCCACAGGGCGTAGGCGCGTCGGCACAGGGGCACATAGTCGGGATGTTCAAAGTAGGCCTGGCGGCAGATGCGGGCTTCGCCATGTGAGCTGCCGCGCGCGTGCGCCCGTTCGAACTGATCGACGCCGATGGCGTGCACGCCGCGGCGGGCGAGGCGCCACAGCGCGGCGGCGCCCATGGCGCCGAGTCCGAGGACAATCGCGTCGAATCGCCTGCTCATCTGGTGTGGGGCCTCAGCATCGCGCGCGTATGGAAAACGCCGGGCGGCCGCCGGGGACGCCGGGGGGAAACGTCAACAACCGACAGGCCGCCCGCAAATTCCAGCATGACTGAACCTCGCGAGTGTAGCGGAGCGCGGGGCCCCGCTCCAAACGGGAATCAGGCGGGCCCTGTCGGCGCGCGGCGTGAGCGGTATACTGGCGAGATTCCGGCGCCGCGGACGCTGCGCCCCGGCGCGGCGCCTCCCGCGCCGATTCGCCATTGGGGGCCTGCGGCGTTCTCGGCCGCGTTCGGTGTGTGACATGTCCAAATCGGTGATCGAAGTGGTAACGGAACAGGCCGACCTGGATGCGCTGTGCGCCGACGTGCGCGAGCGCGGCATGTTCTGCTTTGATACGGAGTTCATTCGCGACGACACGTATGACGCGAATCTGTGCCTCGTGCAGGTGGCGATTGGCGATGAGGTTACGTTGTTTGATCCGCTGGCGGGGCTCGACCTGGCCGGATTCTGGGAACTGGTGACCGACCCGGACATTCTCACGATCGTGCATGCCGGGAAGGAAGACTTCGAAGTCTGCACGCGAAAGACCGGCAAGGCGCCGCGAAATGTGTTTGACGTGCAGATCGCGGCGGGCTTCGTCGGATATGGCTATCCGCTCAGTCTGTCGCGGCTTGTGTTCGTGGCGCGGCGGAAACGGATTACCAAGGGGCAGACGCTGACCGACTGGTCGCGCCGGCCGCTGACCGACGACCAGCTCCGCTACGCGGCCGAGGATGTCGTGCACCTGCCCGCGACCTACGCGAAGATTGTCAAGAAACTGAAGGAACTCGGACGCACGGCGTGGGCGGTCGAGGAGTTTGAGCGGTTTGAGAACACGGATTTCTATCGCCCGCCGGCGGTCGATCGGCTGGCGCGTTTCAAAGGGGCGCGGCGGCTGGACGGGCTGGGCCTCGAAATTCTGCTGCGGCTGATCGAGTGGCGTGACCAATGGGCGGCGGAGCGGAATCGTCCGCTGCGCGCGATGATGCGGGATGACATGCTCGTCGAGGTGGCGCGCCGCGCGCCGCGGAAGGCGACCGACCTGGAAGTGCTGCGCGGCTTTCCGCAGGCGAAGAATCGCCGCGTGGTGGATCAGATTCTGAAGATTGTCGAGGACGCCCGCGGGGTACCGCCGGCGCAGCGCCCGAAGCAGACGGAACAGCGCGAAGAAACGCCGACGATGCGCGTCACGCTCGATCTGCTGTCGGCGGTGCTGCGGTTCGTCTGTTTCGAAGACCAGGTCAGCCAGGAACTCGTCGGCGGGGCCCAACGGCTCCGCGATCTGCTGGACCACCTTGAGGGCCACACATCGGAGGCGCCTATGCTGCTGACGGGCTGGCGGAAGGAGTTCATCGGCCAGCGCCTCGTCGAACTGCTCAGCGGCAAGAGCGAGTTACATTTGTCGGGCTGGCCGGAGCAATTGCGGCTGGACATCATCACGGAATAGACCGCGACCGCGCCCCCTTCGGCCGTCCCCTTTGCGGGCCGCGCTGACTACAATCCACCCGACTGTCAGTCTTCGGCGAAAAGGAACCATCCCAGGTGAAACCCGATGGCGATTCGCAGACGCGCCGCATGATCGACCGCGTGCGCGCGCTGCCGCGCGCGGAGTGGTCGGCATTTCTGCGACGGGAGTGCGCGGATCCGGATCTGCGGCGCGCGGTCGAGCGGCAGTTGGAGGCCGAAGAAGGGCCGGGCGCTTGGTCGTCGCAATCTGGCGACGACATGGAAACGCTGATCGCTACGCCATCGATGTATCGCGGTCATTCAGCCGAGAAGCCCGGCGATGTCATCGATCACTACAGGCTCGTGGAGCAGATCGGCGAGGGCGGGTTTGGCGTCGTCTGGCGCGCGGAACAGTCGCAGCCCGTGCAGCGCGAAGTAGCGCTGAAGATCATCAAGCTTGGGATGGACACGCGGCAGGTGATCGCGCGCTTTGAGGCCGAGCGCCAGGCGCTGGCGATGATGGACCATCCGCACATCGCGAAAGTGCTCGACGCCGGCGCCACCGCGACCGGACGCCCGTTCTTCGTGATGGAACTGGTGCGCGGCACGCCCATCACCCAGTATTGCGACGGCCGGAACATGCTGTTTCGGGATCGGCTGCGACTGTTCATACAGGTATGCGGGGCGGTGCAGCATGCCCACCAGAAGGGGGTCATTCACCGCGATATCAAGCCGAGCAACGTGCTTGTGGCAACTGTTGACGGAGCGCCCGCGCCGAAGGTGATCGACTTCGGCATCGCCAAGGCCACCGAAGCCCGCCTGACCGAACACACAATGTTCACCGAACTCGGTCAGTTCCTGGGCACACCCGCCTATATGTCGCCGGAACAGGCGGATCCGACCAGCCTCGACATTGATACGCGCAGCGATATCTACTCGTTGGGCGTGCTGCTGTACGAACTGCTGACCGGCACGACGCCGTTTGATCCGCGGACGCTGCGCGGCGTCGCGCTTGACGAGATAAAGCGCAGAATCCGCGAGGAAGAGCCCAGCCGGCCGAGCACGCGACTCGCGAGCCTCGGCGCTGATCTCGATACGGTTGCCCGAATGCGCTCGCTGGAGCCGCGCAAGCTGACCACTACGCTGCGTGGCGACCTCGACTGGATCATCATGAAGGCGCTCGAGAAAGACCGCTCCCGACGCTACGAGTCCGCCGGTGGCTTCGCGGTCGATATTGAGCGCTATCTGAACAATGAACCGGTCAGCGCGGGCCCGCCGAGCGCGGTGTATCGCGTGCGCAAGTTCATCCGCCGCAATCGCGGGGGCGTGGCGGCGGCGGGGCTGGTGTCGGTCTCGCTAATCGTGGCGTTGGCGGCGCTGGCCTACGGTTTTGTGAAGGTGCGCCACGAGCGCAACCTGAAGGAGGAGGCGCTCGTCGAGGCCAAGCGCAAAACGGAAGTCGCGCTCGCGATCAACGAGTTCCTGAATACCGATCTGCTCGCGGCCACTTCGCCGATGAACACCGACACGCCGGTGCGTGACATATCGATGCGGACGGTGCTTGACGCGGCGGCGCGGCGACTGGAGGACGACGCCAGCCGGGCACGGTTCGCCGAGATGCCAGTGGTGGAGGCTTCCATCGAACAAACGATCGGCATGACTTACCTTCAGCTGGGCGTGGCGGACGAGGCGGAGCGCCACGTGCGGCGTTCCGTCGAACTTGCCACGAGCGCCCTTGGCGCGTCGGCCGATGACACGCTGATCGCGCGCGTTTACCTGGCGCAGGTGCTGACCGAGCGAAGCCGATATCGCGAGGCGGAGGCGCTGCTGCGCGATGTTCTCTCCATTTTTGACCAGAAGAACGCGCCGCCGGAGGACCGAGGCCGCCTGTTGGCGGAAGGGGACTATGGGCGCGTGCTGATGCGCTTGGGCCGCTGGGGCGAGGCGGAAGCCCTGATTCGAGCGGCGATCAAGGCGTGCGAGGCGGAACTGGGGCCCGACGACCAGAACACCATCACAGCGATGGCGAATCTGGTGATCGTCCTGCGGGAGGCGGGCAAGCTGGAAGAGGTGTCGGCCCTGGCGCAGGACGTGCTGGAACGCCGGCGCCGCGTGTTCGGTCCAACTCATCCATTAACCGTGCGCGCGGAGAACCAGCTGGCCCTGATCTACTCCGACATGGGACGATTCGCGGAGGCCGAGCCGTTGCTGAAGAACTCGGTTGAGTACTGTCGACGAATTTTTGGTGGTACGCACTACGAGACTCTGACCGCGCAAAACAACCTGGCGGTGCTGTACTTGGACACGCACCGCTATGCCGAGGCCGAGCCGCTGATGCGCGAAGTGGTCGAAGGCCGGATCAAGGAGGTCGGCGCGGAGCACAGCCTGACGCTGCAGGGGCAGAACAACCTGGCTGTGATCCTCTCTTCGCAGGGCAAGACTGAGGAGGCGCTTGCGCTCCGCCTGACGACGCTGGACACGATGAAGCGGCTGCTTGGGCCTGAACATCCGGAGACGCTCAACAGCATCGCAAACCTCGCGGTTCTCTACAAGACCATAGGGAGACTCGACGAGGCCGAGAAGCTCCACCTTGAAACGCTGGAGGCGCGCGAACGTTTGCTGGGCCCTGACAACCCGGCGACCATCACGACGCTGGAGAATCTTGGTGGCGTCTATTTCACGCGGGGCGATATGGCCGCAACGGAGGAGATTCTGCAACGCGTACTCGAATCGCGAAAACGCACGCTTGGCCCGGAGAATCCCGCCGTAACGCGCACGATCTACAACCTGGCGCGCGTCACGGACCGGAAGGGCGATCTCGAGAAGGCCCTCGAACTCTATCAGCAGGCCGCGGATCGATTCCGGGCCGAGTTTGGCGATGACGATGTCTCTTTGGCTGAAGCGCTGAAGTGCATGGGCGCGATTCGCCGCAAGCAGCGCGAGTCGGATCAGGCGATCAAGCTGTTCACCGAAGTGCTGCGGATCCGCCGGGCCCGCGCGCCGGAGCCGGACGCCAGTGTCGCGGACGCGCAGTTCGACCTGGCGGCGGCGTACTTCCTGATCGACGACCTGGAATCCGCGGAACCGCTCTTGCGTGAGGCGCTCGAGATCGACCGTCGGCTACTGCCGCCGAACAATTCCAACACGATCAACTGCGTTTATGGGCTGGCAAGGCTGCTGGCGCGCACGCATCGTTGCCCGGAAGGCGAGCCGCTCGCGCTGGAGCATCTGAAAATGGCGGACGCGGCCTACGGAGAAGGCAGCGATACGTCGATCCAGGGAATCAAGCTGCTGGTCGAGTTGTACGAGCGTTGGGACGCGGATGAGCCGGGCAAAGGCTACGACGCCAAAGCCGCCGAGTGGCGCGATCGTCTTCCCGCCCCATAAGCGTCAACCCCGGACTCGGGCAGATCGCGGGGCTTACGCTATTCCGAGACCGCGCCGATCGCGTCGTCCAGAATCTCCAGGCCGCGCGACAGGTCTTCGGTCGACACGTCCAGCACCGGACGGAAACGCAGCGAGCGCTCGCCGCAGGTCAGAATCATCATCTGACGGTCATACGCGGCGTCGCGGATCGCGTCTCGCATTGCGGCGTTCGGCACATCCACCGCGCACAGCAACCCACGGCCCCGCACGTTCGTCACGGACGGATGCTTGTCGGCCAGGCGGTGCAGGCCGTCGAGCAGATACTCGCCTTGTGTCGCGGCGTGTTCGATCAGGTTCTCTTCTTCGATGATTCGCAGGATGCGCGTGGCGCGGACCATATCGACCAAGTTGCCGCCCCAGGTCGAATTGATGCGCGACGACACCTTGAACACGCTGTCGACTTCATTCAGGCGCGGCCCCGCCATGATGCCGCAGGTCTGCATTTTCTTGCCGAACGCGATCACGTCCGGCGTCACGTCAAAATGCTCGCAGCACCACATCTTGCCGGTCGCGCCGACGCCGGTTTGTACCTCGTCAAACAGCAACAGCATCT
Organism: Nitrospira sp.; assembly: GCA_036984305.1. NCBI lineage: Bacteria > Pseudomonadati > Nitrospirota > Nitrospiria > Nitrospirales > Nitrospiraceae > Nitrospira > Nitrospira sp. The sequence continues at coordinate 1,358,002 of BQWY01000001.1, read as the reverse complement.
CGTGCTGATCGCAGATGTCGCGCAACGCGCGCAGAAACTCGGCCCGGAAGTGGTTGTCGCCGCCTTCGCACTGAATCGGCTCGATCAGCAGGCCGGCGATGTCGTGGCCGTGCTGCGCGATCGCGGCGTGAATCTGCTGGATCGCCTGTTCTTCGCGGGCGATCACGTCGCGCGTGCGCTCCGACTCGTCCAGCGTGAAATCGAGCTTCGGGTTGTCGATCCGCGGCCAGTCGAACTTCGGGAAGTACTTGACCTTGGTCGGGTCGGTGTTGGTGACGCTCATCGTGTAGCCGGTGCGTCCGTGGAACGCCTGGCGGAAGTGCATGATCTTCCCGCCGATCTCGCCGCGGCCGGCGGCGAGGTTTTTCCGCACCTTCCAGTCAAAAGCGGCCTTCATGGCGTTTTCAACCGCCAGGGCCCCGCTGTCGATGAAGAAAAACCGGTCCATGCCGGGCAGCTGGGCCACATCGGCGAACGCCTGGACGAATTTGGCGTAAGGATGCGTGTAAATGTCCGCGTTGGCGACTTTTGCCCCGGCGACCGCCAGCAATTCCGCCTGAAAATCGGGCTCGCGCAGGCGGGGGTGGTTGAACGTCAGCGGCATGCTGGCGAAAAACGCGTAGAAATCGAGATAATCCCGCCCCGTGAGGGCATCGTGCATATAACTGCCGTGGCTGGCCCGCAGGTCGAGCACCATCTCAAACCCGTCCAGCAGGACGTGGCGGCTGATGGCGTCGAGCGTGTCTTCGAGTCGAACCGTAGAAAAATCGTGGGAAACGGACATGCCGAATCACCTCCCTCGCGCGGCGGGAAATCAGGTCGTGTGGTCCGGCGCTGGTTCCCCCCGGCCCGCCCGGCGTCTGGGAAGATTTTGGCGCCAACAGACTCGATAACAATACCATATTCCAGGTCGACGTTCGAGACGGCGGCCTGCCGGCGCCCGGGGCATGGGCTCGGGCAGGTCTCATAACCCACTGGCCGACCGCCGCGCCGCCGCGCGGGGTCGCCATTTCAGGGACGGTGGATTGATGGAAGGTCAGATGGATCACGTAACAACAATCGAGGCGCCCGCTCCGCGGCGTGTGGCCCGGCGGACCAGTTCACCGCGTTTGCCGGTCCTGGTAGGCGCGTTGCTGGCATTGGCGATGATCGCGTTCGACCTGCCTTCGCGGGTCGTGACCCATGTGGCCTACGCGATGGAGCGCGGCCGGATCACCGCCAACGGCGAGGAGCTGTCTGAGGCCGGGCAGATCGCGAATACGTTTCGCATGGTGGCGCGCGTCGCGCGGCCGGGCGTGGTGTCGATCCGCTCATGGAGCGAAGCGGGCCTGGCGGAGTTGCAGCGCGAACGCGCCGAGGTCGAGAAACGAATCGCCGCGGCCGGGCCGAATCCGTCCCGCGAGGAGATGCGCAAGCTGGCCGAAGAGAATCGCGCGCTTCGCGAGCGTGAACAGGAATTGCGTGAGTCGTTCGAGCAGGCGTCCGGCAGCGGGGTGGTGATCGACGCGGACGGGAGCATTCTGACCAACGCGCACGTCATCGAAGGCCGCGAAAAAGTCCGCGTTCGCCTCTACAACCGGCGCGAGTTTGAAGCGCAGGTGATCGGAGTGGATTCGCAAAGCGATCTGGCGGTGCTGCGGATTGGCGCGCACGATCTGCATCCGCTGCGGTTCGGCAATTCAGACGAAATGGAAGTCGGCGACTGGGTGTTGGCCGTCGGCGCGCCGTTCGGCCTATCGCATACCGTCTCGCACGGCATCGTCAGCGCCAAGGGGCGGACGAACATCGTCCCCGGCTGGCGGATGGCGTTTCAGGACTTCATCCAGACCGACGCGGCGATCAATCCGGGTAACTCAGGCGGCCCGCTGTTGAACATGCGTGGCGAGGTGATCGGCATCAATACGGCGATTGCGACCGAGACCGGGTACTCCGCCGGCGTCGGACTGGCGATTCCGGCCAAGATGGCGATGAACATCAGCGAGCAACTGCGCGCGACGGGGGTCGTGAAGCGCGGCTGGCTGGGTATCAGCATGATGGACGTGACCGACCGGACGGTCGACCTGTTCGGCGGCGCCAATTACTGGGGCGTCCTGGTCGACATCGTCTACGAAGATTCGCCGGCGTATCGCGCCGGATTGCGCTGTGAGGACATGATTATCTCCGTCGACGGGGCGGATGTTCGGACGACGGCGGCGGTGCTGGCGGTGGTCGGGAACATGCTGCCCGGCGACACGGCGCATGTACAGGTGATTCGCAACGGTTCGCTCTTGGAGATTCCGGTCAAAATCGGAGAGCGGCCCGCCAATATTGACGCGTATGTCGACACGCGCAACGCGATCGACGCCGTTTCGCTCGATTCGTTGGGTGTGCAGGCCCGCACGATGCAGCCGGAACTATGGCTGTTCATGGCGCGGCGACCGGAATCGCGCGCGATCGCGATTGACGCCCGCGAGCACGCGGAGCGCGCCGGCGTGCTGGTGCGGAGCGTGAAGCGTGAGGGGTCGGAGGCGCAGTCCCTTCAGGTGGGTGATCTGATTACGGCGATTGATGACGCGCCGACGCCGACCGTTGCAACGTTGCGGACGCGACTCGAAGGCCGACGCGAGGCGCGGCTTGATGTCACGGCGCCAAACGGCGAAACGCGCGTCGTACGCGTCAAGCTGGACGAATAACGCGCGATTCGGTGACGATCAGGTCCACGCCCTGGTCGTGCGGTTCCGTCGGCACGCGCTCCACGATCTGGCAGTCGAACGCGAGCGCCATGCGCGTCGCGCCCAGGCCGGGCTGCGCGAGAAACCGGTCGTAGAAACCCGCCGCGCGGCCGAGGCGCGCCCCGCGTTCGTCAAACGCCAGACCCGGCACGAGAATCAGTTCCAGGCGCTCCCGCGGGATCACTCCACCTTGCCAGCCGTTCGCGGGTTCGCGGATTCCGTGCGGGCCGGTCTCGCGCACATCGTCGATCGAGCGCATCTCGACGGCGCGCATTGCGCGGGCGTCCCAGTCGGCGCACGGCGCGGCGACACGTTTGCCCGCGCTGAAGGCTGCCATCAGGAGGTTGCGCGTATCGATCTCATCTGGCAACGACAGGAAGGCCATCAGGCTCGTGGCGTTGGTGAACTCGGGCAAAGCGCTCGCGCGCCGGAAGACCGCGGCGCTCGCCTGGTCGCGTGCTACGGGCTCCATCGCCCCCAGCGTGGCCCGAATCTGCGCCCGTAACGCGGCTTTGGTCATCCGCCGCCCGCCTCAGATGGTCGCGATGGGTCCGCGCCACGCGCGGCGCGGCGCTGGCGCAACTCCTCGACCCACGCGCGCATCCGCTTCTCCGCGCCGCGTTCGGTCGGGTGATAGTACGCGCGCTCTGCGCCAAGGTAGTCCTGGAGGACAAACCCGCTGGGCGCGTCATGCGGATAGACGTATCCGATCGATCGTCCGAGTTGCTGCGCGCCGCCGTAGTGCCCGTCGCGCAGGTGCGCCGGCACCGGCAATGTCGGATTGTCGCGCACGTCGGCGCGGGCCGCGCCGATCGCCAGCGTGACGGCGTTCGACTTCGGCGCGCAGGCGATGTACGTCGCCGCCTGGGCCAGCGCGTATTCGCATTCCGGCAATCCGACCAGTTCGGTCACCTGCACGGCCGCGGCCGCGAGTGACAGCGCCTGCGGGTCGGCGTTTCCGACATCTTCCGAGGCGCAGATCGCGATGCGCCGCGCGATGAATCGCGGATCTTCGCCACCCTCCAGCATGCGCGCCAGCCAGTACAGCGCCGCGTCGGGGTCGCTGCCGCGCATCGACTTGATCAGCGCGGACGCGAGGTCGTAGTGCGTGTCGCCGTCGCGGTCGAATGCGATGCGGCGCTGCACGGATTCGCGCGCGACTTCGAGCGTGACGCGCGGCGGCGCGTCGTGACTGGCCTCTGAGAGCACCGCGATCTCCAGCGCGGTGAGCGCCCGGCGCGCATCGCCCTCGGCGGTATCCACGAGAAACGTGAGCGCGGCTTCCTCCACGATGGCGTGATAGCCGCCCAGGCCACGCGCCTCATCACGCAGCGCGCCGCGCAGCACGTTGTGGAGCTCATCCGCCGTGAGGGCTTGGAATTCGAATAGTGAACTCCGCGAAATCAGCGGCGCGTTCACCGAGAAGAACGGGTTCTCGGTGGTGGCGCCGATCAATGTCAGCACGCCGGATTCGACATCCCGCAATAGCGAATCCTGTTGTGATTTGCTGAAACGGTGAATTTCGTCGAGGAACAGGATGGTGCGTCGTCCGCTGGTCGCGAGTCGTTCGCGGGCGGCTTCGATCACCGCCCGCACATCCCGCACACCGGCCTCGGCCGCGTGCAGCGCGACGAAATCAGCTTCGGCCCGCGCGGCGATCAGACGCGCCAGGGTCGTTTTGCCGCACCCCGGCGGGCCGTGAAAAATCGCGCTGCCGATCCGGCCGCTGTCGATCTGGCGGCGCAGCAGGCGCCCTGGCGCAAGTAAATGAGATTGCCCCGCAAACTCATCAAGCGTGCGCGGCCGCATCCGCGCCGCAAGCGGCTCGGCGGCCCGCAACGCGGCGCGTTTCTGTTCGGCGAAGAGGTCCACGTCGGGAGTATATCGAGGCGAAGCGGCCGCCCGACGACGGCGACCGCGGTTTCCTGCCGATAGGATAGTGGGCCGACGTGGCGTGTCGTCAGCGACCGCCGGGACCGCTATAGTACGCGGCACGGCCGCCAGATGGCCGGCGCCGGACAAAACGATCTGACACGTGGAGAACCGCATGAAGATTCGACGGGCAAAGATGCTGGGGCTGGGGATTCTGAGCGGCGGCGTGCTGCTGCAGGCCGGCGGCTGCGGGACGATCATCGCCGACATTGTGCTTCAGAATATCCTGTCGCTCGTCCTGTCGGGGGTGATCAACGGCCTCCAGATGGTCCCCGCTTAGCAGAACCCGCGCCGCGCGGTTTCGACGACTCGATGAGCGCGTCTGGGGTCCGAACGGACCTCGGACGCGTTTTCATATGGTGGCGCGGCGAAACCAAGCCCCGGCATCCCGGTATGCTATTCGTATGAGTGACTCTCCCACGCGAGATCCGCTGATCGGGTTCATCGCCGCGCTGGCGGTGCTGATTATCGCGGTGGCGGTGTATTTTGCGGTCAGCGGCGCGCCGCCCAAGGTCGCCCCGGTGATTCCACCCGAAGTTGTCGAAGAGCCCGTCGTCGAGGAGCCGGCCGTCGAGGATCCGCCGCCAGAGCCCGAGGCCCCGGAGGCGGAGGAGTCCGAGCCGCCGCAGAAGGCGGAGTTGCCGGCGTTCCTCAAGATTGTCCGACCGCTGGATGACGCGCGGGCCGCACGGTTGAGCTATCAGATTACCGGCGGAGCGCTAAATATTGACACGACCAATGTCGAGCGGCTGCGGATTACGCGCGAAGAACTGCCATTATCCGACAAGCGCAGCGCACCGCTGCGGATTGACGGCCAGCCGTTTCGGTTGCGGGCCCGCACGCAGGCGGTCGAACTCCAGCGGCGTCCGACCGGCGAGTGGATTGTGATTTCGACTGACTAGCGGGACGCGGCGCGCGGATCACCATGGTCGATGGCGCTTCATCACCCGAATACGTCTCTCGTGGCGGAAACAAACTTGCCGCCGCGCTCGTGGCATTCGATATCCGCGTGATCGGTCAAGTCTGCGCCGATCTCGGCAGTCACGCCGGGGGTTTCGTCGACTGCCTGCTGCGCCACGGCGCGCAGCGTGTTTTCGCGGTTGAGCCCGGTGTCGGCGTCCTGCACGAGCGATTGCGCTCCGATCCGCGCGTCGAGGTGTGCGAGGGAACGAACGCCTTGGCGTGGACGCCGCCAGAGCCATGCGGTCTGGTCACGATTGACGCCGGCTGGACACCGCAACGGCTGATCCTGATCAGCGCACAGCGGGCCCTGAAGCCCGGGGGGGCGGTGATCTCGCTGATCAAGCCGCACTATGAGGCGGACAAGGGCTGGCTGCGGCGCGGGGTGCTGGCGTCCGATAAGCTTGAGGAGACGCTGTCGCTCGTGCGCGAGGACATTTGCGACCTCGGCTGGCGCGTCGTCGGCGAGACGCCCAGCCCGTTGCGCGGGCACGGCGGCAACGTCGAATTCCTGTGGTTGTTGCGGCGCTAGGCGCTGACGATCCAGGCGTCGCCGGCGCGCTTCCACTGCACCAACTCGTCGGCCTTGAAGAACAGCTCGATTTCAGCCCTGGCGGTGTCGGGGCCGTCGCTGGCGTGAACCAGGTTGAACTGCTTGTCGAGGCCGAAATCACCGCGGATCGTGCCGGGAGCGGCTTCGATGCCGTTCGTGGCGCCGAGCAGGTTGCGGACGACGGCGATCGCGCTCGGGCCTTCCAGCACGGCGACAATCACGGGCGCGCTGGTCATGAAGTTCACCAGGTCCTGATAAAACGGGCGCGCTTTGTGCACTTCGTAGTGTTTTTCAACCTGCGACTTGGGCGACTGCTGCAGCTTCATCCCGACGACGCGGAGCCCCTTGTCCTCGAAGCGGGACAGAATCCGCCCGACCAGCATGCGGTGCATCGTGTCCGGCTTGAAAATGATCAGCGTGCGTTCCATGGCGTATGGCTTCCTCTTTCGTTGATTGGGTCAAATTTGCCGCTAACGGGCGGCATTGTAGGGCGAGTGCGCCCGGGCTCAACTTCTTCGACATCTTGAAGAAAAAAGACCGCCGTCGAGGAACGTCCTCGACGGCGGCCAAGGGGAAACTGCCTGTGAGGGCGAGTATCTCACAGGCCGTCATCAGCCGGCGCGGCTTCGCGACGCGCCGGCGGTCAGTTGCAATCGTCGCCGAATTGGGCGAGCAGGCCGGCCAGGTCCGCCAGATCAATCGCCGCGCTGTTGTCGAGATCCGCCCGCGGGTCATAGCCGGGGTCGCCGAGCGTCTGCCCAAAGGCCGCCAGCAGGCCCGCGAGATCCGGCAATCCGACGGCGCAATCGCCGTCAAGGTCCGCCGAGCAACCGGGGAGCGGACAATTCGGATCGTTGGGGCCGTTCGGATCGACGGTCGGCTCCGTCACGAAGTAGTCGTTTGGCTCGTGCAGGACGCCGCCGGTTGTATCGAGCAGGTCGATGCGGAGGGAGACGTTGGTGGTCGCGATCCACCTGGCGTCGTCGACCCAAAGGCCGCCGTTGCGGGCCTCGTCGGCGCGTTCATCCGCAACGGTGTTATCGAGGCCGCCGACAGACCACATGATGTGGTCAGCCATGGCGCCGGGATTCGAGAAAACGACCGGGGGGAAGTAAAGGCTCATCGCATAGGCGCCGGGTCCGGCGTCAACCGGCCCGGCGAAAGCGCCGACGGTCGAAGCGTTGATGGCGTCGGGGCTGAGCGGGGCGTCGTTGTTCATGTGGATAAAGAGCGAACCACCTGGGGCCAGCGAGCGCCCGTTCAAGCCGGTCGCGAGCGAATAGACGAGAATCTGGTCTTCGTCCTGGGTGCAGAAGCGCCAGCCGTCGAGGGGCTCGGTTCCGGCGCCAAAATTGTGCAGTTCGACCACATTGGTGGTGAAGTCGACGGAGCGGATCTGGACATCGCGCGGGGCCGCCAGAGCGTAGGGCGACATCGCCGCCAGCGCCAGGTAGGGCGCCGTCAGTGTCAATAAACCTCTCATACGGGTGGGTTCCTCGCCGAAATTTGGGACAGCAACGCCGGGCAGGGCCCCTCCAAAGACCCTCAACGATACCCCCGGCTTGCGACGCCCGTCTGGCGGCGCCGCGCCTCCGACTTCAAATGTCACGGGCGACGCCGTGTATTCCGGCGTCGCCCGAATTCGTGAGAAAGTTGTTCGGGATTGCGGCCTTGCCTGATTATCGCTCCGATACGGGCCAAGCGCGGCCGGCCCGTTTGGCGCGTAAGGCGCCGCGTTCCAGCGTCTTGAGCAGGTCATCGTGCTGGACCTGGGTCAGGCCGAATGAGTAGATCGCGACGCGATCGCCCAGCGTTGATTCCCGGCGGCCCGCCAACTCGCGTTGAAACACGTATTCCTTCATGAACTCCTCGCGATCCGTCGGCGTGTCCCAAGCGGTGATCCAAAGCACGCGGGGATTCGTGAATTCCTTGAGCGCGGTCTCGCGGTCCTTCCCGTCCACGAGCATGAAGAGGCGATCGCCACCCCATCCGGTACTGGCCTGATTGGTCCAGGCGGCGAGCATGCCGGCGCCCATCATGTCGAACGGGAGCTGCTCATCCGTGGTGACCGTGGCGCACAGCAACTCGCCGAGCGTGTCGGTGTGTGTCACGAAGCCGCCGAGTTTTTCGAGGGCGGCTACGATCGGCCCATCATCGAACTCGACCGGCGCGTCGCGCTTCTCCTTCTCCCAGTACTTTTCGGGGTGCAGGATTTGTTCGGTGGACACCGGCGGATCGCGCGTGGCGGCCAGCATCTGTTCGCCGACGCCCTGGCCATTTCCTGACGCCCAGCCGGCCATGACGGTCGGGTCGTTCTTGGTCAGAAACGCCATTCCGCACATGTAGTTGGCGACGAGCGTGCGAAAGTACGGCGGGGCGGTCATCAACGGCTCGGAGCGCTTCATCTCCGACGCCATCAGTTCGGCGAGTTTCTCGTCCTCGAAATCGCCGCTGGTCATTTTCTCCAGCATATAACGCGTCATCAGCACGGTAGCGGAGCCCTCGATGACGGCGCTGATCGCCATGCCGTAGTCTTCACTCTTCGAGGCGTTGTGATACAGCTCCGTCAGCGGCGTGTGCTGATCGTCGAGCGCATGCGTCAGTTCGTGCGCGATCAGGACGCTGTTCATCAGCTCGCCATAGTCGACGCCCTCACGCTTCAGCAGCCGCAGTTTCTTATCCGTCGGGTCGTAGAACCCGCCGACCTGATTGAGCAGCAGCTCCATCGTCTTTTCGCGCAGATTGACATCCGGCGGCAACAGGCCGATCAGCCGCATATAGGCGCCGAGCCGCTCGAGCCGGCCGTCGCCGTATTCGCGCTGGATCATCATCAGCAGGTGCTCGCGGAGCTGCGCCTCGGAATAGACTTCGACGGTGACGGGCCGCTTGAACTTCCAGCCCCGGAGGCGCTCGACCTCGGCGACGAGTTCACGCGACATTTCCAGCAGGCGGGCCTCGCTGGTTTCACCGCCATCGGCCAGCGCGGGGCGGCCGGCGCATAGCGCGCAGAGCAGGATGAGTCCGATCGTGCGGGGAAATGTCATGGTCGCCTCCGTGAAGTTGAGGGCGAAGCGCCGCGGCGCGCCGCCGATTGGCCTACAATGCTAACGTCGGAAACTCAGACCGTCGCGGAGCGCGTAGCATGGCGAGAAATCGATGGCGCAGGTCCGGCGCGAACCGCGCAGCCGGGCGCAGTTGGAACGCGGTCTCCGGCGCGCGGGGCGCCCGCCGGCGCGCGGTGTTTGGGACATCAGTACTGGCCACGGCGCTGGCCGCGCTCTGCCCGTTCGCTCCGGCCCAATCGGGCGCCGCCGAATATCCCACCATCCGTTTCGAGAGCCCCGAGTTTGAATTCACGATGAACATCCCTGCTGGCTGGGAATATGACCGCTCCCTGACGCCGGGGCCGGGTGATTCGCTGCGGTTGCTGCGTGGTCTGCCGGCGACGAAGCGCGCCGCGATCGAGGTGATCGTTTTCAAGAACAACGACGCGATCGCCACGTCCGAATGGGTGCGACAGGTCGGGGTCCAGGTTCTGAAAGATGAAGGCGCCGAGACGCGGCGCGAGACGGTTCAGCATCAGGCCCGCGACGCGATCGAACTGGAGTATCAACGCCTCAATGCTGATGGGGAAGTGCGGGCCTTCTGGTTCATCATCGAGCTGCGCCGCGACGTCATTCTGGCGACGCGCTTCACGGCCAAGGCCGCGGGGGCGGATCTGGAGTCGCTTCGGGCCGAGGCCGCCCAGTATGCGCGTTCGATCCGCCTGCCTCTGGAGGGGCGTGACGCGGCCTCGCTGCGCGCCGCGTTTCAGCGCGGCCGGGAAATGAAATTCAGTCGACTGGAGCGTTTCGCGCATCGCATCGATGTCGATGCCGACGTACGCGCGTTTGAGATCATCAACAGCGGCGCGGCGGTGGGTTTTCTCACGCGTCAGTTCGAGCGGGAGCGGCGCGGGATCGCCGGCGCGGGCGGCAAGCCGGGGATTCGTCTGCGCGAGCGATCACTCCGCTTTCAGGAGGATGGCTCATCGGTGTATACCCGGCTGGACAGCTTCGCGTCGTTTGATTTGCTCACGGAACTGACCGAGCTGGAGACCGCCGCGATTCCGCCGCCGGGGGATGAGACCGCGCCGGGTCGCCGGGTGGACCGCTATGTGCGAGAAGGGGCCTCGCTGCTGCTGACCACACAGAGTTCGCAGAACCAGGGCGAGCCGGAGACCCTGCCGCCGATGACGTGCGGGCCGGAGTATCTGAGCCTGCCGTGGATGCGGCTGGCGCCGGGACTGATCGGCATCGAGGCGGGCGATCCGCTCGCGTTCCGGACGCTCGATCCGGCCGTGCGGGAATTGACCTGGGCGCTGATCTCGCCGCTCGGGCCGGCGGCGCCGGATTCGGGCGCCTACGCGTGGCAGATCGAAGAGGCGCTAACGCCGAGCCCGGGCCGATTTATCGGCGATGCGCGCGGCATGATGCGCTCGTTCAGGATGGGCGAGTTCGAATTGCGCGAAATCGACGCGAAAACGCTTGAAAGCCGCTATGGACCGCGACGCGATGCGCTGCTGAAGCGGCTGAATCTGCGCGAGTAGTTCAACATCGCCTCACATCGAAGCCGCTGTTCAATCCGACCGACAAGTCCAACAGCCGTTATCAATCGCCGTTCGCGGTTCTGTCGCCGCGGCAGGTCCCGATTGAGCTGACTTTTCGAGGAGTCGTCGCATGCGCCTGCGCTATTGGTTGCCGCTGAGTTGTCTTGCCACCCTGTCTGTCGCCGGATGCCCGTCCGCTGCTGATTTGCAGAGCCTGATCAGCGCCGCGGCGGACGCCGTCAACGGCACGATCGACAACCTTCAGGACACGGATATTCGCGTGGCGGATGCGCCGCTCGGCGCGGATGGCCGCGGACTGGATGTTCTGTTGCCGCCGGGCGTCGAGGTCGTGACCAACCCCACGAACGATCTGAGAGACGTGGACGTCAAGACGGCGACGCTGATCGCGTTCGACAACGTGACGGAAACGGACATGTTCATCAAGTTCCGCGTGAATGGCGTGGAGCAGTCGGCGCTGGTGTTCGCGGGCAAGTCAGTCGTGCTGCGCTACCGTTGCCCGGACCGCATTCGCCTGCTGGCGGAGTTCGACTTTGACGCGAAGTCGGGCGAATTTGCCGAGGCCTGGGACCTGAGCGGCATCGGGCTGGTAAATGAGGGCGCGGTCATCATGCAGCCGTCGCCGCGCGGCGACATGCCGCCGCTCAATGAGCAGGGCGCGCAGTCCGATCCGAACTTCCCTGACGCGGGTGACCCGAACGACTTTGATGATCCGGCGTTTGATGGCGACCCAAACGACTTCGGCGACCCGAATGGTCTCGATTTCGATATGGAAGGCGATCCGAACTTCTTCGGCTTTGATGATGACGAGACTGACCAGCTCGATCCGGACGCGTTTGACGGCGAAGGGCTGCTGCCGGGTGAGCGTTTCGACGGCGTGAAAGAACTCGCCGGCCGCGATCGCTCGTTCGTATGTGGCGAGCTGATCGTCTTCGAAATTGACGATACGCAGGTTCGGCTCGCCGACCGGGTTCCGTTGGAAGAAGTGAAGCAGTAGGCGAGCGCGCCGGGCTGCGGAGACGCTGTCTGCCGCCGGTGGAGAGTTCAAGCGGGGCCGTGGCGTTCGCGTCATGGCCCCGTTTTGCTTCGGGCCGTCAACGCGGCGCCAGTGGAATTTCCGATACGCTATGTAGTCAGCAGGCGGGCCGCCGCGGCTTTTCGCGCGTGTGGAGCGAAGCGGAGCGCAGATGTTGCGTGGCCCATGACAAGACAGTGGAGCGGTTCGATCTCATGACGCCGACACGTGCTACGGCCTGGACTTCCGTCGCCAACCTCGGGCATGGCTACGATTCGCTGGCGCTGGCGGTCGATCTGGCGGCGGACATCGTGACGGTCTCGCCGGCCGACCGGGACACACTGACGGTGGGCGGCCCCCAGTCCGATTCGGCCCCGGCCGACTTCGCGACCAACACGGCGACGGTGGCGATCACGGCGCTGCGCGAGGCGCATCAACTGCGCGATCCGATTCACGTCCACATTGAAAAACACGTGCGCTCGGGAAGCGGCACGGGCTCGAGCGCGGCAAGCGCGGCGGCGGCGGTGTTCGCTTATGCGGCGGCCTGCGATCTGGGATTGTCGCGCGAGGAGTTGACGCGCTTTGCCGCGGAAGGCGAACGGGCCTCGGCCGGCACGGCGCATCCGGACAATGTCGCCGCGGCGCTGTTTGGCGGATTCACGATCTGCTGGCGCGATCCGCATCCGCTTGTGGTGCCGCTGGCCGTGCCGCAGCACTGGCGATTCGTGCTCGCGCGGCCGGAACAGGTGTTGCGGACCGAGGCGTCCCGGGCGGCTGTGCCGGCGACAGTGACGATCGCCGAGCATGTCGCGGGCTGCGCCGGCACGGCGCGGATTGTCGCGGCGCTGGCGCGGAATGATGTGCGGCTGTTTGGCGCCGCGATTCAAAACGGGCTCGTGGATCGCGCGCGTGCGCCGCTGATTACCGGCTTTGCCGCCGCGCGTGACGCCGCGCTGAGCGCGGGCGCGGTTGGCGTCTGCCTGGCGGGCTCAGGACCGACGCTGATGGCGGTCACCGCTGACGCGGAAAACGCGGAGGGTATCGCCGCCGCGATGCGGGATGGATTCGCGGCGAGCGGCGTAAGATCGGAATCATTCGTCACGGCGGCCGCACAGGGCGCCCGGCTGCTGCCGGTGGGGGATTGAGCGGTGCGGCAGCGCTGTATTCAATGCGAAGCGACCTATCCGCTCGAAACCGTGTGCTACACCTGCGCGGCGTGTGGCGGATTGCTGGAGATTCGACTGGACGCCGATCGCTTCGCCGACCCGCGCTTCGAGGGGCGCGGTGTCTGGCGTTACGCGGCGATGCTGCCGGGGGCGGACGGGCCGCGCGTGTCGCTGCGCGAGGGGGATACGGGTCTGTATCGCTGCGATCGGCTTGGTCCGGCGCTGGGCATCCGGAACCTCTACATCAAGAACGAAGGCGACAACCCGACTGGATCGTTCAAGGATCGCGGGATGACGGTGGGCGTGACCTGGGCCCAGCGAATTGGATTCAAAGCCGTCGCCTGCGCGTCCACTGGTAACACATCCGCTTCGATGGCGGCGTATGCGGCGCGCGCCGGAATGCGCGCGATCGTGCTGATTCCCGACGGCAAGATCGCTATGGGAAAACTGGCGCAGGCGATTGTGCACGGCGCCGAAGTCGTGCGGATTCGCGGCGATTTTGATGACGCGATGAAGCTCGTGCGCGAGCTCTCGGAGGCCGACGGCGCGATCTATCTGCTGAACTCGATCAACCCATTTCGGCTCGAGGGACAGAAGACGCTCGCGTTCGAACTGGTGGAGACGCTGGGGGCGGCGCCGGATGTCGTCATCGCGCCGATGGGCAATGCGGGCAACATCAGCGCCATCTGGAAGGGTTTCACGGAGTTGGAATGCGCGCGCCGCATTGATCGCCTGCCGCGCATGATCGGCGCGCAGGCCGAGCACGCCGCCCCGATTGTCCATTACTTGCGCGATCACGCCGAATGCCGCGTGGAAAAAGCCGAAACAGTGGCGACGGCGATTCGCATCGGCGCGCCAGTGAACTGGCCGAAGGCGGTGGCGGCGATTCGCGCTTCGGGCGGCGACGCGAATCTGGTCACGGATGAGGAGATCATCGCCGCCCAGCGGCGCCTGGCGAGTGAAGAGGGCCTGTTTGTAGAGCCCGCGTCCGCCGCGCCGCTCGCGTATCTGGCGCGGCACGGCGTCGACGCGGAGACTGTCGTTTGCGTCTGCACCGGGCACGGCCTGAAAGACCCCGACGCGGTGCTGCGCGATTGTCCGGAAACGAAAATCGCCGAACCGGGACTGGACGCGCTGCGCGCAGCGTTGGGAGTCTGACGCGCCATGCGGATCGTGCTTGCCGGCTTCGGCGTCGTGGCCCAGGCGTTTACGCGGTTGCTCGCGGAGCGCGGCGCGGAACTGTATGAGGCGCACGGCGTGTCACCGCGGATCGTGGCCGTGATCGATCGCGGTGGCGCGGCGGTGTCCGAGCGCGGCCTCGGCGGCGAGGCGCTGCTGGCGGCGAAGCGGGGCGGCAGCGTCGCCGGCGTGGCGGGGCACGGCGCGCCCGGGATGGACGCGATCCGCGTGATTCGCGACGTAGAGGCCGATCTGCTGATCGAGGCGACGCCCAGCATGATGCGCGAGCCGGGACCCGCGCTGGAGCGTATGAAGGCCGCGTTCGCGCACGGCATGCACGTCGTCACGGTCAACAAGGCGCCGCTGGCGGTCGCCACGCCGGCGCTGATGGAACTGGCGCGCTACAATGGCGTGGAGTTTCGCTTCAGCGGAACTGTGGGCGCCGGCACGCCGATGCTGGCGCTGTTGCGCGAAGTGGCCCGTGGCGACCGCATCGAGCGGGTCCGCGCGATCCTGAATGGGACGACAAACTACGTTCTGTCGAAAATGCATGACGAAGGGGCGGATTTTGACGGCGCCCTGACGGAGGCGATCCGGCTTGGATTTGCGGAGACCGATCCGAGCGCGGACATCGATGGCGTCGACTCGGCGACGAAAGTTGTGATTCTGGCGAATGTCGCGCTCGGGCGACCGCTGACGATCGACCAGCTGCGGGTGGAGGGCATTCGCGATCTGCCGCGCGAGCGCGTCGAGGCCGCCCACGCGCGCGGCATGCGACTGAAGCTGATCGGCGAGATCGGTGAGCACGTCGGCGTGTCGGTGCAGGAGACGCCGGCTGACAGCCCGCTGAATGTGGGCGGCAGTTTGAACGCCTTGTCGCTCACGCTGCGCTACAACGGCGAAGTGACGCTGATCGGGCGGGGCGCTGGCGGTGTCGAGACGGCGACGGCGGTGCTACGCGATACGCTGGACATCTGGGATACGGTAGGGGAGCGGGCATGAAGCTCGTGATGAAGTTTGGCGGATCGTCCGTGGCGGACGCCGAGCGGATTCGGCATTGCGCGGGGCTCGTCAGACGCTTCGGCGCTGAGCATCGCGTGGTGACGACCGTGTCTGCGCTCGGGGGTGTTACGGATCTGCTGCTCGAACTCGCGGCCGCGGCGGGTTGTGGCAATCGGGTCGCGACACACACGCTGCTGGGCGAGATTCGCGCGAAGCATGAGTGCGCCGCGCGCGAGCTCGCATGCGAAGAGGACGTTCGCGGTCTGCTTGACCGCCTGGATGCGCTGGTGCTGGGCATCAGCGCCGTGGGCGAGTTGACGGCTCGTTCGAAAGACGCCGTTGTTTCGTTTGGCGAGCGACTGAGCGCAAGGCTGATGGCGGCCGCGCTGGGTGGCCAAGCGCTGACCGGCGCCGAAGCCGGCATTGTCACTGACGATCACTTTGGCGAGGCCGACCCGCTGATGGAACTCACGCTGTATCAGGTGCGTGAGCGTTTGGAGCCGTTGCTGAATGGCGCTGCGCCGGTGGTCGTCACCGGGTTTCTCGGGGCCACCCAGCACGGCGTCACGACGACGCTCGGTCGTGGGGGTAGCGATTACACGGCCACGATTCTCGGTTCGGCGTTGAAGGCGGACGAAGTGTGGATCTGGAGCGATGTGGATGGACTGATGACCGCCGATCCGCGCACCGTGCCCGAGGCGCGGCTGCTGGATCACATCACGTTCGCGGAATCGATCGAAATGGGGCAGTTCGGCGCGAAGTCGATGCACCCGCGCGCGCTGGAGCCGGCTGTCGAGCATCGCATTCCGGTGCGGATGCGCAGCACATTCAATCCGGATTGTCCCGGCACGTTGATCACCGACGGACAGGCGGATGACACCGTCGCCCGATGCGTGCTGCTGCTGAAGAAAGTGGCGTTGCTGAATGTCAGCGGCGCGTCGATGACCGGACGGCCGGGCACGGCGGCGCGTTTGTTCGGGGCGCTGGCGGACGCCAATGTCAACATTCTCGTCATTTCGCAAAGCGTATCCGAAGCGGGGATATCGATCGTCGTCGCCCGTGATCAGCTCGAACGCGCCGAGGGGGCGATTCAGGCCAAGCTGCTCCGCGTCGGCGCCGCCCGCCGCGTCGACGTCAACGCGGATGTCGCCGTGGTGGCGGTGGTGGGCTCCGGCATGACCGGGACGCCGGGCGTGGCCGCCAGGGTGTTTACCGCAGTGGCGGACCACCAAGTGAATGTCCGCGCGATCGCCCAAGGCTCATCAGAGCTGTCGGTCTGCTTTGTCGTCTCCGAATCGGACGGCCCGACGGCGGTGCGGGCGCTGCACCACGGGTTCGGCCTGGGCCAGTAGCGCCGCGCCGGAATCGAAGCGGCGCAGGCCGCACCGCCCGCGCTCGATCGGACGGACGCTTTGCCCGCGGGGCTCAACTGCCTACAATGATCTCGGTACGCCACCGTGGCACAATTGGCAGCGCAGCGGTTTTGTAAACCGCAGGTTGTGGGTTCGAGTCCCACCGGTGGCTTTTGAAGTAAGTCAGTGACTCCCGCCTCGTTCAATTCGCGTGCGATCAATGGATGCGGCGACCCGCTTGCGCTGCGTATGGTCGCCGCGGTTCATGCCGTCTACTGCTCCGCCGGTCCGTGGTAGCAGCGGCCCTGATCGCAGATGTCGGTCGTCGTCGGGTCGCCGTCGTCGCAGTGCATGGCCGAGAGCATGTTCATGAACGCGCACTCCAGCCCCAGGGCCGTATTGTCCGTCTCAAAGTACAGGTCCGGCGAGCTCGCCAGCTCGTCGCGGAGCCAGGCGACGGTATCTGCGATTTCGTTCGAATCACAGTCCTGACTGCCGGGCACGAAGTGGATCACCGCAATCGCGATTCCGCTCGCCTCCGCGGCGGTCTTGGAGCCGATCGCCACGGCCCGCGCCTCCGGGCACACGCAATACTCACTCGGCTCGCAGTGTATATTGGCGTTCGTATGCCCATCCGTGATCAGGATGATGAACTGTTTTGTCGGCGAGTGCGTGCTCGCGTTCAACTCGGCGTGCGCGACGAAGATCGCGTGGTCGAGCGCTGTGGATCCGCCGGGGAGCGGGAAGAAGTCCCCATCATTGAAGTCGGGGGCGACAGGTGAAAACGGTCCCGTCAGGAATCCATACGCATTCGTGAGGTCCTCCCCGATCATCGTACCCTCCGTGCCAACCGCAAATCGTCCCATCCCGATGTACGGCCGAGGCTCCGGCAATGTCGAGAGCGCCACAATGAACGCGCGGGCGGCGGCTTTCTGGTCCACCCAGTTCTGCTGACTGACGCTGCCCGTCTGATCGAACATGATGATCACGTCCGCGTTCATCGGCGTCATGCACTCGGGACAGCAGTTCGAATTCACTGTCGTGTGAACCGGCAATCCGGTCATGGCGTCGCAGGTGTCCGCCGTGCAGGCGCTGCCGTCGTCCAGCACATACAGCTGGTTCCCGTCACAGCAGTAACCAGCCGGGCAGCCGACGGCCACGTCGTCGACGATGACGGATGTAATCCGGTCGTTCCGCGCGGACGCCAGACCGAACTCGACCCGCGCGCCGGTCACGCTCGCGCCCATCAGGCCGCTGAGGTTCAGAATCACGCGGCGCAGGCCGTCGCTGTCCGGCGGCTCGATTGTCACATATGCGCTGTCCACCACCGCGGCCGAGCCGGCCTCGTGGTACAGCAGGGCCTCGGTGAAGTTCGGGTCGTGCGGGATGATCCGGTCGCCGTTCGGGTCGATCAGAAACGCCAGGAACGCGTCCGGCGGCAGCGGGATCGCGCTGGTTTCCATCAGGCCGGGGCAATTCCCGTCGTCCGGCGTGATTGGCGAGGTCAGGCGGTAGCGGAACGACAGCGTGGCCGCGTTGGCGGGGATGTCGAACGTTTGAAACGCCCGGCTCAGGCCCGGGGCGCAGGTCTCGTGCAGGCGTAGCGCCTTGACAGTCCCGGCGCCGGTCGCGAGCGAGGCGTTTCCGGTGGTCGTCCAGTCGTCGAGCGGCGGTGAGCTATCCTGAAAGTCGCCATTCTGAAGCGACGTCGCAAACGCCGCCGGCGCGAGCGTCATGCCGATCACGAGAAGTCCGAAAATCCGCTTGGTCATTGCCAGACTCCACAGTCTTGTTTGACAACCGACGCTCGAGACATCGTCACAGACCGCGCTTTGATCCAAAAGCTGGGCTTAAGCCCCAGCCAACTTCACGATGCGGCGACCCAACGAAGAGACGGTGCCGGAATGCCTTGTTCGTAGAAGTACTTCGTGGCAATCAACGCATCCTCATGGCTACGCCGAGAGCATACCACCCGCCCGCCTACGTCACTCCGTGAAGTGGCCGTAGAACTTCCAGGCTTCGCTAACCGGAACACGTGCGGCGCGCGCACAAGCCTCGACGAACGCCTCACCCTGAAGTTCTCGCTTTACGACGATGCTGAGAGCGTCGAGAAACGACGAGCCATCTTCCGCCACAGCGCAATAAACATGCGAAGGACAATCCCCTTGTACGAGGATGACTCTCGGTCGTTGCTCGCGGACCACAATAAGGCTGGCGTCGAGAGTTGCGACGACTATGCCATCATTGGGGAGCTGTTCGGTCTCGTCGAGGAAACACAACATCCAAATCTCCACTCCGCCCATGTAGTAATTAGCGCAGAGATCCAGGAGTTCGTCACCCGTACGATGCCCCATGTACTTCCGTAGCCGTGGGGGTGCGGAGCGGAGGACATCTTCAAGCGGGCGGTCTGCCAGGACGGTCACAAAGTCAATTGGTTTCATAGCAGCTACCTTCTCCCGCCGGCATTCGTATGAATGGTCCTGAAGTACGCTTGATGGACGCTTTCCGGCATTGGGGTTGCCATGGGCCCCTGATTAACGTGATGGTGGACAAGTTTATCGTTCATAAAGGCGCGATGCCCCGGATTGTACCGTACCCATGTGGAGTCTACCTCCGGCGCCCTAATCCGACTTCTCGGCACATCGACCGCTGCGCGGTTCTTGGGACTAAACCAGTGAGGGTACCGAGAGAACATCTCCTGCCAAAAGAACTGATAATCCACGGGATAACCGTTGGTGTTTGTTTTTGTGCTCCGTCGTATCGGCGCGTTACGCATATCGACCCGTGCCGAGCGCATCGCCGAGTACGGTAGCCGTTGTAACTCAAAAACGGAGGGAAGGCCGACCGCTGGCCGGATCGCGATCCCAAACGAGCCATAGGTCAGGAATAAGACGAATGCAATTGTAACATCTACGGTGTCCATCTGGGGCCACGCAAGTATGAACTGAATGGCCCCATAGATCGCCAGCCCCGCCAATACCACTGTTGCTAAGGTCGCTACAAGCCCGGAAAGCAGCGACGACCCGGCGATAATGCCGAAGACAAGCAGGTTTTGACCTACGTTCAAGGCAATTGAGGCTGCTGACTGCCCGTGACGTAGCCCGCTAAACACCGTGAATCCAACATTTACTAGGACTGAGAGTGTCGCAACAGATATTGAAAGCGTCGCAATCGGTGATTCCCCACTGGGATCACGCATATTGACTGGATCCCCATCCGAATACGCGTACTTATGCAGCGACATCGGGTCCTGCGTGAATCCGCCGAACGGGTCGCGGGTGAGGAAGCGGCCCTGCGTCGGGGCGTACCAGCGGGCCCGCAGGTAGTAGAACCCGCTGGCCGAATCCGCGGAAGGCGTTGGTCGTGGAGCCGTGCTTGGCGACCTCGCCGCCGAAGGTGTCGTAGGTGTAGTGATCCGTGACGACGCCGGTCTCGTCGACGAGCTGCCGCGTCGACATCTGGCCGTCGTGCAGATACCAGCGGACCTTCTCGCCGCTCGCCGTCGGACGCCGCTGGGCGATGCGGTCATCGCCGTAGACGTAGCGGACATTGAGCTTGTCAGCGCCCGCGACCCACGGCTCCGCGGCGACGTTCCATTCCTCCAGCACCTGGGCGTAGGCCGTGTTGCGGTCGAGGACGTAACGCGTGGTCGATCCGTTCTTGCTCCGCATTACCCGCGCGCCGTCGGCGTCGTAGACATACGTCGTGATATCCGTCTGCACACTGTCGGCGGGCGACGGGTCGACGTAGATCAGGCGATTCTGGGCGTCGTAGGCGTACAATTTGGACAACTCCGGCCCAGAGCCGTCGTCGACCGTCTCGGTGACCAGGTTTCCGTTGTCGTCATAGGCGTAGGTAACGGTCTGGTTGGTCTCGGTCGGCGTGAACATCGCCGCCCGGGCGGAATCGAGGCAGAACGCCCGGATCCAGTTGTCGACATTGTGCGGATCCGCCATGAACAGCGGCCCGATGTACGCCAGCACGCACATTGCCATCAACCGTTGGCGACGCTCGCGGCGGGTGAGCGGGCGCTCTCGCCGACCCCCGAGGAGCAGAAGCCCGGCGGCGACCACCATCGCGGCCAGCCAGCCGCCGACCGCGGCGCGGGCATAGCGCGTTTCCGGTAGCGGGGCCAGCGCGATCATCCGCGTGGTCCGCGTACTTCGCCATCCCGCGGTCCGCGCAGATCTTCGTCAACGCCGCCGTCAACGTCGTCTTCCCGTGGTCCACGTGCCCAATCGTCCCAATGTTGACGTGCGGCTTCTTCCGCTCAAATTTCGCCTTCGCCATGACTTACTCCCTCGTTAATTCGACTGCCTCAGCAACTCCAGCGGTCCCCGCCCCCATGGGAGAAGGTGTCGACCATACTCTCGACGCGCATTACCGACTCGGCATGCGCGGAGTGGAGCCCACGACGCGGATCGAACGCGTGACCTCGTCCTTACCAAGGACGTGCTCTACCAACTGAGCTACGTGGGCGCAACTTTCGTGAACCGCAGCACGTGAACGCCGAAACGATAATACGTTCGTGGGGAGATGTGTTCGGCCATACTCAGATCGGATGAGTTCTCCGACACGAGTCACATTGTCCATCCAAACGGACGCGGACAATGTACATTTGCTTTGACACCCGATTCGCCTAACTCTCGCCATACAGCTCACCTGGTCGGGCGCACCCCTCAATCGACATTCTTATGACATTCTTACTTCTTGCCGTCAGGTTCACCCCCCGTGTCGACAACTCCCTGCGAACAACCAACGCTCGGCACAATGGAGCGGGCGATGGGATTTGAACCCACGACAGCCAGCTTGGAAGGCTGGAACTCTACCACTGAGCTACGCCCGCCTGAAATCCATCACCCAACCGACGATGCCACAATCACACTTTCCGAGGTTCCGATCGCACGACGCGCCGGAACGCGCACGCACCAGATCAACTACTTATATCGACTCGGACGAATTTCCCCGCTACGCAGGCAGATCACACGCCACGCCGCCAATCATTCGAACATGCCCGCTTGGTATGGTGGTCAGGCAAGGATTCGAACCTTGGAAGCCCGTAGACAGCAGATTTACAGTCTGCCCCCGTTGGCCACTTGGGTACCTGACCACGAACCCATTACCTCAATCGTGCCCACGAGAGCGCAGGCTGCCAGCAACACAAAGACACCCCCCTCTGCACCATTTGCAATGCAGTCACCGGGCACCGCAGATTGGTTGCTCTGAGTATGAGAGGGATAGATTTGGAAACGCCCGATTGTATTGATGAAAAATCACAATGTCAAGGGCCCACTTGATCATTGTAATTTGTGAGGCTTGGCGGGATCCCCTTGCCCTCGTGGCGCCTCATGCGAGGCCCCTATCAGTTATTTTTCATATTTTCAATAGGATAGGATTTGCAATTCTGCCCAAGGACTAATGTTCCTGCCTGCTGCGCTAGCAACTGCTCCACCAAGGTGGCCTCCTCCTTTGAAACCTCCATGACACTCGCCATGAGTTCACGTGCTTCGTCCGGCGCGATCCGATAAGCGAGAGAAAGGTATCGCTTTTTGGTCAGTGCTCGCTCCTCCTCATCTTCCGGTTCGTAGTAGCCCCGCAGCTCTCCTCGTTCGTTGGCCTGCTGAAGTCGTGCGAACCAATCTTGGTAGGCTTGTCTGGCACCTGCTCCTTCGCGCTCTGCCGCTCCGGCTTCGAGTTTCGTCCAAACCGCCCATCCGACGAAGACTCCCCACGTTTCATTGAGGGCCTCCCAGGACTCTCGTTCGTTCAGTTCGCGTGATTCCGTGGCCGCTTTACGCTGAACAATCGGCGTAATGTACACATGGGTATAGCGGCAGTCTTGACGATCTCTCGCGAAGGTCAGAAGTCGTTCCCGATCTCTTGATTGGGCCGTGGCCGAGGGGTGAGTTACCAGGTAATCCATATACGCATGAAAGAGTTCGTGGAAGAGGGTACCGATGTCACGATGGTGCAACGTTCGCAGGGGCCGGAGCACAGATCCGGCGACATTAAAAGACAGCGTGCGGTTCAGCACCATGCGATGATCGTCCGGATGATACTCTGCCGCATAGGTGTGCAGGTCCTCAAATTCGATGGTCACAAAATCGGCCGGAATCGTCTCGAGAAAACGCGTTGGCAGGCCCATATCGCGCGATTCTTGAACGAGCTGCATCCATGGGCTTGTGCGATGGGCGTTGGACACGCTTGCCGCTGCAGGTGGCAGGAAAACCAAAATGGGAATCACCCACAAGGCCGCGAATGCACAGACCACCCAACCCCAGACGCGGCGTCGTGTGGGAACAAGATGATCACGAAACGTAGACATGAAGATCATGCTTACCAGGACTGTGGCGACCGGGCGTCCCAACCAGGAGAGTCTTCCTCGGTCACGCGCCAAGTCTCCCACAGGCGGGGCGAGAGATTATCCAGAAACCTGGATGGGCGGGAGAACACAAACCCACTATTTCGCTCGTATACGTTGGTCGGATACGTCAGATACAAGTGTCGTTTTGCACGAGTGACTGCAACATAGAACAGCCGCCGCTCCTCCTCCAACTCCTCATCGTTGGCAGACGAATAGAGCGAGGGGAAGCGGCCATCTGCCACCCAAATGAGGAACACCCCCTTCCATTCAAGCCCCTTCGCAGAGTGGATGGTGGAGAGCACGAGTGCGTCCTCATCACGATCTTGCGCTCCCCCTGCTTCCCCACCCCCATCCGGCGGCTCAAGAGCCAGATCCGCGAGAAAGTCGCCAAGACTCGTATACCGACTGGCCATGGTATGGAGATGTTCCAAATCGCGCATGCGTTTCGGGTAGTCGTCGTAGTGCTCCTTGAGGATGGGCAGATAGTATTCATACGCACGACCGACGACATCGCCGGTGGCCCCTTCCACATTCGCCGCCAGCTCCTCCAACCCGTCCGCGAGTTCTCTCAATCGACCACCGGCTCGCCCCCCGAAACCGCGTAGAGCTGTCCATGGTTGATCGGCTTTGACCACACTGGCAATGACCTCTTGGGCCTTCCTGGGGCCCACACCTTCCACCAGAAGCAATGCCCGGTTCCAGCTAACTACGTCGAACGGATTGTGGGCGACGCGCAGGTGCGCCAACAAATCCTTGACATGCGCCGCCTCGATAAATCGAATTCCGCCCCGCTTGATAAACGGCACGTTCCGACGGGACAATTCCAATTCCAAATCGAAGGAATGGAAGCTGGATCGAAATAACACTGCTACGTCGCCCAGTGGAACCCCCTCCTCGCGCAACTCGAGCAACTTTTGCACGACGAACCGCGATTGCGAGTGTTCGCTTCCTGCTTCTACGAGCACGGGCAACGGACCATCCAACTGACGGGTGAACAGGCGCTTTGCATATTTTTCAGCCGCCTCTTGGATCACCGCGTTAGCCAAATTCAAAATAGGCTGCGTGCTTCGATAATTTTCCTCAAGCTTATAGACGATGGTGCCGGGAAACAGGGCGGGAAAATCCATGATGTTGCGGAAGGTGGCCCCGCGAAACGCGTAGATCGACTGTGAGTCGTCACCCACGACCATGACGTTGTGATGGCCATGAGCGAGACGGCGGATCAGATCCGCCTGAAGCCGGTTAGTATCCTGATACTCGTCGACGAGCAGATATCGAAACTGCCCGGCCACAGCACGGCCCACGCCGTCGACGTCCCCCAGCAACTCACGCAATCGAAGAAGCAAATCGTCGTAATCGAGTAACTGCCGTTCGCGTTTCTGTGCCTCGTAACCCCGCTTGAGCTTGTGCAGGTCCTCGAGGTAATCAGCCAAATGGGAGAATTCGTTCAACACCACGTCGTCAATCGACTGCACGGTATTTTCGCATTTACTGAAGATCTCAGCGATCGTGCCCTTGCGCGGAAAGCGCTTTTCTTTTTCCGCCACTCCCAACTGCCCGCGGATAAGACTGATCAGATCCTCCGCATCACCGCGGTCCAGAATCGTGAACTGCGGGGCGACACCGATGGCCGTCCCGTATCGACGGAGCAATGAGTTTGCGACCGAGTGAAAGGTGCCGCCCCACACTCGGTCCACTCCGGCCCCGATCAGCCGGCTTGCTCGTTCGACCATCTCTTGGGCGGCCTTCCTGGTGAAGGTCATCAGGAGAATGGATGCGGGATCCACACCAGAATCGACCAGGTAGGCCAAGCGATGAATCAAAGTCCGCGTCTTACCGCTGCCTGCTCCCGCAATCACCAGAGACGGGCCTTCGCCAGCGGTGACCGCAGCCAGTTGTTGCGGATTCAGCAGGCTGGCGTAGTCAAGTGTGAGTTGTGGCTTACCGAGGTCGTCGGGCGCACGACGGAGGACATACGGCGTGACGTTGGAGCTCACAGCAGGTGATGCAGGGTACTGGTAGATGTTACGGGATCGTCCAACCTGTCCGCTGTATAACACACTGCCGACCAACTCGCAATTGGTGGCTGGCGGCTCGGCACCTCGGAATCCAAAATGGAAGCCGCCCAATTTCACACGCATGGTTGGACACCCGTGGGAAGTTCGTTATAATGCCCCGCGCAGGTACGATGACGATGTCCCCGACACCGACTCATGATACGATT
Source organism: Nitrospira sp. (assembly GCA_036984305.1). Taxonomy (NCBI): domain Bacteria; kingdom Pseudomonadati; phylum Nitrospirota; class Nitrospiria; order Nitrospirales; family Nitrospiraceae; genus Nitrospira; species Nitrospira sp. The sequence continues at coordinate 1,332,938 of BQWY01000001.1, read as the reverse complement.
CTTCGGCCTCTGGCTGAATTGATACTGGCCGTGGCCGGCGAGTCGGTGACAATGGTCAAGAAAGGCTCACCCGAACGCGCGCTCAAGCTCAAGCGCGCGGAGGAATGGGAGATTTATCTCGAGTTTCTCAAGGTCCTTTTCAATTTGGCTGACCGCATTTCCGTCCTCCACATCCCGATCCTTGATCAGCCTGAGTTCATGAACTCGTTGGAGGATCGCGTAACCGAGTCCATGAAGCGAATGCTCGGCGCGGCCTTCTCTGCCAATTCAGATCCCATGGAACTGACGCTGACAATCGGAAACGCGGTCGCAGAAAGCCGTCAGGTCTATGAGCGTTACAAGTTCATGGCCACGGAGGAGAGCACTCACAAAAGTGAGATGTTGATGCAGTTCGGAGAGCGTGTGGCACGCGCGTTCGGTGACTCCAAAAACGCGCAGGTCAGCGCGTCGGCGGTGCTGTGCGCGGCAGCCGTGATTCCGGCGATGCAGGCATTGTTCGAGGGCAAGGCCCCGGATCAACCGACTGAATCGCTCTCGACCATGATCGCCCACCACGAGCAGCAGCCGGTAGGAACCGGCTCGCCGGCACCCTCTGGCTCCGCGAAAGCAACCGGCGCAGAGATCAAGCTCGTGAGTGTCATGGCAGCCGTGACCGGGGAACAGGTGGAAACCCGTTGGGGCCTCCACCCACGATTCCGCCGCGACCTGACGTCGGCCGAATTGCAGGAACTCACGCGCGTCATGAACCGTCTCACGAAAATCGTGGGCGAACGTTACGCCGCCGTGGCGTTTTCCGAACAATGGGCGAGTTGGCATGCCGCTGGGCATGCGTAATGTCGGCGAGATCTCGTCCCTCTAAGTGCGTCGAGCGGCGCATCGTCTCTTTCCAGAACATCAGGCGTCCTGTCAGTTCAACCATGAGGGAGCTGGAACCGCACTATGCCAAGTGAACATCTTCCCGCGCCGATCGCTCGATTGCATGACTTGTCCCAAAATCTATGGTGGAGCTGGCGATTGGACGCGCGCAGGCTCTTCGAGTCGCTGGATCCGGTCTTGTGGTCGCATTCTCACCATAACCCCGTTCACGTGCTCTCACGTATCAGCCCCGAGCGTCTTGCGGCGCTCGCGGCAGATCCCGGATTCGTCCGGCACTATTCCGCCGTCATGAAGGCCTATGACGAGTATCACCAGAAACAGGACACGTGGTTTGCAAGCCACCACAGCGGGCACAAAAACTTCCTGGTTGGTTATTTTTCTGCGGAGTTCGGCTTCCACATTTCAATTCCCATTTATAGTGGTGGGCTTGGCATCCTCGCAGGAGACCACTGCAAAGAGGCCAGCGACCTGGGCATTCCGCTGGTTGGACTCGGCTTCATGTACCCACAAGGCTACTTTCGACAGCGCCTGACGCCCGACGGTTGGCAAGAAGCCGAGTATGCCTCATTTGACCGAAACGACTCCCCCATCCATCGCGTCCTTGGGGCAGACGGGGCTCCCAGCCAAATCAGTGTCGAAATGGCCGGACGACGCGTGGCCGCGACCATCTGGAAGATTGGTATCGGCCGTATTTCCCTATATTTGCTCGATACCGACGTTCCCCAAAATGCGCCGGAGGACCGCGGCCTTTCGGCTCGCCTCTATGGGGGCGGGCAGGAAATGCGGCTCTGTCAAGAAATCCTGCTCGGGATCGGGGGGGTCAGGGCCCTACGTGCGCTTAACATCGCCCCTACGGTTTGGCACGCCAACGAGGGCCATTCGGCATTCCTCACGCTTGAACGTCTGCGGGAATTGAGGGACGCTGGACTCTCTCCGGCTGATGCGACGGAGGCCGTACGCCACAGCACGGTCTTCACGACCCATACGCCAGTCCCGGCGGGACACGACGTCTTTCCCTTGGATCTCATGGAACGGTACTTCAACGGGTATTGGGATCAACTTGGCCTGACGCGCTCTGCCTTTTTTCGCCTTGGAGAACATCCCCAGCATCCGGAGGCCGGCTTCAACATGACCGCCCTCGCAATGCGAATGTCCGCTCACGTGAATGGCGTCAGCCGAGAGCACGGCCGCGTCACTCGTCGGATGTGGCAATGCATGTGGCCTGGACTCGCGGACGATCTTGTGCCTATCCGGAGCATCACCAACGGGATTCATGTTCCCACTTGGATTGCTCCGGACCTCCACCATCTATACAGTAAATATCTTGGACCGGAATGGATGAGCCGCGCCGACGATTCAGCCATATGGCAACGGCTGATGGACATTCCGGATCAGGAGCTTTGGGCCGTACGTCAGCAGCTCAAACGTCGGCTCATGTCATTGATTCGAGAGCGCGCACGCAGCGGCTGGGCTCAGGGCACGTTGCTCGCCTCTCAAGTGTTGGCTCGCGGCACCATGCTCGACCCAGAGGCCTTGACGATCGGGTTCGCTCGTCGGTTTGCAACTTACAAGCGCGCCACGTTGGTGTTTCAGGATCTCGAGCGCCTGCTCACGCTGCTACATAATCGATGGCGACCCGTTCAGTTGGTGTTCGCCGGAAAAGCCCACCCTGCAGACGAGCCCGGGAGACAATTCATCCATCAAGTCTTGTCCTACTGCCAGGACCACCGATTGGGAGGTCACGTGGCGTTCCTGGAAAACTACGATATGCATATGGCAAAGTTCCTCGTGCAAGGCGTCGATGTCTGGCTGAACACACCTCGTCCCCCGCTGGAAGCCAGTGGGACCAGTGGTGAGAAGGCCGCTCTCAACGGCGTGCTGCACTTGAGTGTACTGGACGGATGGTGGCAGGAGGGATATGACGGCAATAACGGCTGGGGGATCCCGGCCACCGACAGCAGCCTCGAACCCAGCACCCAAGACAAACAAGACGCCCTGGAGCTGTATCGGATGCTGGAGGAGGAGGTGGTGCCGCTCTATTATCAACGAGACATGGATGGTGTGCCGCGTGCCTGGCTCCAAATCGTCAAGCAGTCTATCCGAACGAATGCACCACGATTCAGCGCCCGGCGTATGGTCAAAGAATACATGGATCTGATTTACGCACCAGCCATGACCAAATCCCCGACCTCATGGTAAGCTTTGCGCCACACGCGTACGCATCGCACACCCCCAAGTCCCCCGATCGCAGTACGCTTCGAAAGCACCCCGTATGGGGCCTCGGCCCATTGGCTCTCTGCCTAGTCACGCTGCTCATTGGACCTGGTGACCTGTTCCCCGAAACATCCTCGCTCAACGCAGCTCGCGCGCAAACCGAGAAATCTCACACCGACACACTGGCGGCCCGAGCCTTTCAGCAGGGTGATTATGACCAAGTTCTCCGCCTCTACCAGGACACTCGCGACACCCTCGCCGGCAAGGGCCCGCCCCTCTCGCAAAGTTTTCTTCGTCTGGCCACCATGAGCTACGTGCGTTTAGGGCGAGCCGAGGAAGCACTCCCCCTGTATCGCCAACTCGTGTCGGCAGGGACGCCAGAGGATCGTCCCCTTCTTCGAGAATTGGCCTGGAGCATGGTCAGCAGCCACGTCCGGGACTCGTCAGAACATGTCCGCATTGCAGCCTATGGTGTACTCGGAGAAGTGCGACGCCCCGCCGTTGTTCCCCTTTTGGAGGACGGGCTCCTGGACACTTCCATCACTGTCCGCGCGAAGGCCGCCGAGGCCATGGGGCACCATGCAAAATCCGTAAAGACATCGCGGTTGATCCGCTTGCTCGATGATCCATCGTCAACCGTTCGGATTGCCGCAATCTCGACCTTGGGCATACTGGGCGCCGATGGAGTGCGAGGGCGATTGGCCCAGATCGCACGCGCGGACGAGGGCCCTGAGGGTATTTTCGCGGCAGGAGCACTCGTCCGGCTTGGACGAGAGGACATGCTTACGGACATCAAAGGTGCCGCCACACTTCCCGATGCCGAAATACGTATGGCCGCGTTGGGGGTTCTCGGACGGCTCAAGCGTCCGAACACTCTGACGGTTCTGACCCAGGCGGTGTACGATCCTAACGCTGCCGTGCGGGCATTCGCCGCTGGCGCGCTCGGCGAATTCGGCGATCCAGCTGGGACCGCGGCACTCACGCATGCCATTGCAGATGAGGACCCCCGGGTGCGAAGCATTGGCGCCGCCAGCCTGGGACGCCTTGGCGGTGCACATATTCGAATTCTCCTTCAACCGCTCAAGCGCGACGCAGACGATCTCGTACGAGCCAGTGCGATAGAGGGTCTCCTGAGATCGGGCGAACAGGATGTCATGCTCATGGCTGCGGATCTGGCCAAACATCCTGCACCGATGGTTCGCGCCGCGGTCGCTCATGGCGTGGGCGTGCCGGGAAATAAGGCAGCCATCGGCCTCCTCGAACAACTCCTGCGGGACCAGCATCCCCAACCGCGCTTGGCTGCGGCCAGGTCCCTCGGCCGCATTGGACCAATCGCAATAGAGCCAATGATACACGCGCTGGAAGATTCCGAACCTGCGGTTCGGATCACCGCCGCAGGGAGTCTTATGCAGGTTATCGACGGTCAACGGACCAGAAAGACTTCATAGCTCCATGTTGAGATTTCTGGGTCTCTTGGTTCTCCTCATCATGGCATTCGGTCTTGGCTACGTCACGGGGCAATTGCCCTTACACCCACTGACGGAAAAGGTGCGAGAACTCTCACGAAACGTGCTGGACACCACCCTGGGCATGGAACACAATCTGCGTCGCAGGAAAGGGCTGCTGGATGCGAAGGGTCACCTCGTCGATGCCAAAATGCACGTCATGGACCGCAATTACGGCAGCGCCAGCAGGGAGATGGCCGAGGTTGTCGATGCACTCGAACAAGCGATTCAGGGAACCCGGGACGCGGCCGGAGCGGCAAGGATGCGCAGTATCGTCGGGGAAGTCCGGGAGGCAAGGCTAGAATTGTCCATGGGGAAGCGCTTGCCCCACGGACGAATCGACACACTGCAGCGAGAAGTAGACGACTTGCTATCCGACTAGGTTCGCCGAAAAGCGGAGCTTACGCGGACACTTCCTCCTTCTTTCTCTTCCAGGCCGCCAAAATACGCTCCACACGCATTCGAACGACCAGATCAGGATCCTTCATCAGCGGTTTGATCGCCTCTCGGCCGCGTTCGTCATGTATAGCTTCCAATGCAGCGGCCGCCGTCAGTCGAATATACCAGTCTCCATCCTGTAGGAGGGCAATCAGGGCATCAATCGCCTCGGGATCTTTGATCCGTCCGAGTACGATCACGGCCTGCTTTCGAACATACTCATCTTTATCCTTGAGAGCAGCGAGGAGCCGGGAGACGGCTGGCCTCCCAACCTCGGTCAAAGCGGTGGTAGCGTCTTCCCGGAACTCATCGATACGAAGTTGCGCCACGAGCGGATCCAGCACACGCTCGTCCTTGATCTTGCCAAGCGCCTGAATGGCGGCCCGCCGCACCTCCCAAACCCGCAACATACGAATGAGGGTTTCCACGGCAGGCGAGCCAACATTCGCCAGCGCGTCCACAGCCGCTTCTCTAACCTGCCAATCACCATCGCGCAGGGCCTTCGCCAACGGCTCAACGCAACGCTCATCGGCCATTTCACCGAGCGTGACCGCAGCCTCTCGCCGCACCACCCAATCGGGATCCTGGAGTAGATCAACCTGGATCTCGATCTCATCCTTGACCTTTTCCTCTTCAAGGATTTCGATGGCATCGCCTTCCGTGCCAACAGCTTCTGCTGTCTCTTCGCCTCCCGTCAACCGATCGGAAATCCGGTCGGCCAACGCATCGCTGGAGCCTTCCGGCATTTCATCGTCCGGCGATTGATCATCAGCTTCTAAATTCATGTCTGCTCCTCATTGACAGTCCAGCAGGTTCTTGAATCTTCCCCGCCACTGGGACGCGAGCGGAGTCGTCGCCACGCTCGTGCCGACCACTTACCCGCCCGTTTTCTCGGCACCTGCACCCTTCCCTTTCAGGGCACGACTTGCCTGGATGCGTCGCTTTCGCTGAGCACGCCTGAGCCGCTTCCGCAGCGCCCGCAACGCAGGATCACCTTCCGCATTTTCGTGCCCAGCGAGTTGCGCCCGAACCTTCTTCTTGAGACGAGCTTCGTCTTGTTCCATAGGGCTGAGCTTGGCCATACAAGTTTCGCCTCTCTATTCAGGATGTACGAAGATAGATAATGAATTGAAGTGTAGTGGGTCGTTTTGGACGCTGTCAACAGTGGCGCCTAGGATAAGGTCACCAACAGCACGGCAACCCGTCGGTCCACATAGTGATTTGCGGCGAAGACATCGGCAACGCGTCGTTGCCGGGGCACGCCCCACACATCGTGGAGCTTGAGCCCGTTGGTGGCGCCATCCCCTGCGGTACGTCCCCCCTTCACGTGCCACGTCCGCGGCGCCTCTTCCTCTACAAAAAGACTCTCCGGCTCGCGTTTACTTTGATTCCACTGGGCCAGGAGGTGCCCCTCGCTCACGACATCCAAGATGACGGGTGCCAGACCCTGCTTCACAATTCCAATTCGTGCCGCCGCACCATAGGAAAGATCTATCACCCGTCCTGCGGCATAGGGTCCACGGTCCGTAATACGCACGACCACGGACCGGCCATTGGCGGCATTGAGGACACGCACCACGCTACCTAAAGGAAGACTTCGGTGAGCGGCAGTCAAGGCATACATGTCGAAGGCTCGACCATCTGCAGCCAGTCGGCCGTGGAAGTCGGCGCCATACCACGAAGCCACGCCTCGATCCTTTGAACTCACGTCTAGATCCACATGGCCTTTTGGCAGGAGCCCACAGCCACTCAGGGTAAGAAAGACTATAGCCACGTATACATGATGCGCGAGCGGCCAGATGAAATGTGTGCGGGGCATCATGGCGCTTGACCTCCGTGTTGGGTCCGTACTCACTCAACCTCTTCAGGCTAGCTCGGAGATCAATCAGAGCCAACCCCCTGGAGGGAATACCGTCCACCCACCTATGCGGGAGGTCAAAAACCGCCCCTTGCGCCGTTTTAAGGCACTACTTCAGCTTTAATGCTCCGCCCTCGAACTTGGTCTGCGATGTGAGTTTGTGAAAACTCTCGGTCAACACGTCATTCACCAACTCCTGTGCGTCATCTTGGCTGAACCAAAACACACTATTTTCTCCGGTTCCGGTCAACGTCATCCGAACCTTGCTGCCGTCCCCACGATTACTGCCTTGCACCATCACCTTGGACTTCGAGGTCAGCCCGGTGGAAAAAAATCCCTTTTTTGCGTCCACGCTCAGATCCTGGATTTCGCCTGACAGCGCGACGTCATTGGAAGCCTGGGTGGCATCGGTAACGACAGCAGCCTGCCATCCCTTGCTGCGCAGATAGTCTGCCAGGGCGTTGGCGACCGCTTGACCAGCATCGTTCCCGCGCACGTTGAAGCGCTCCTCACCGCCAAACCGCCCCGTCAGCGTCCCAAGCCAAGCCTTGTTGGATCGCTTGTCTTCAAAGCGAACTACCCCGACCTTCGGTCCAGCGTTCTTGGATACGGGAGCATTGCCCGGATCTCGAAGTGCGGGAACCGCCAAATTGATCACCTCTCCCTGCGACGCACACCCGCCGATAAGAATGACCATGCTCAGGAGACCAACACACAGACCAACGACTGGTTTGTTCACAATTGCCTCCCTAACGAATATGATGCTGCATTGCGTTCGGCTCACTCGGCCACAATACTCACGGCGACGAGTCCGCTGCTTGTCTTGACATAAGTGAGTTGTATGGTTTCACCGAGCCGGATTTGTTCCAAGCGAACAGCCTTCTTGCCTCGCCGGATCGAAACGTCCTCGCCGACAGTCGCGCCGACAATGACCTCGGCCGGTCCCGTGCCCGTACTCAAGACAATGGTGTTCGGTCGCTCCTGAGTCACCCTGGCTATCACCTTTCCTGTGACGCGATGGGTGGCGGAGACCGCCGCTTCTGCTACCGTCCCTGACCACGCTGGGTCCCCGGTGAGGACGAGTAAGACACCCGCGAGGAGCGCCATACGCATCATGTTCAGCGTTTCCTTCCGGAGAGCGGCGTGAATCGAGCGTCGAATGGGAGCGAACTATAACGACTCCTGCTGCTCCTGTAAAGACGGAATCACCCAGGCGCGCCGGACCGTGCGCAGCCTTCACGGAACACTGTGTTGCCCGGTTTCCTCACATGCTTTCCGGCAGCCCGCCGAGAAGATGGGACCCGTGTTCGGCTTGACCAGACTTTCTCGACTCAGTATTATCCTCGGAGCAACGTCGGGAATGTGAGTCACTCGACCCATCTTCGACGGGGCGGCCGGCGAAAGTAGCCAGCGCCTTGATTCCATCCGCATGATCCAGGTTCAACACGTCACCAAACGTTACGGCGAGCACACCGCCATTTTCGACGTCTCCTTCTCCGTTGAAAAGGGTGAAGTCCTGGCGTTTCTCGGTCCCAACGGGGCGGGGAAAACCACGACGATGCGCATCCTGACCTGTTATATGCCCGCAACGGAGGGAACTGCCACAGTGGCAGGTTTCGACTGCCTGGAGCAAGCGAACGAGGTGAAGCGACAGATTGGCTATCTACCTGAAACTCCGCCGGTCTATCAAGAACTGACCGTACAGGAATATTTGACGTTTGTCGGCCGGCTCCGTGGACTGGTCGGGTCTGATATGAGTCAACGCATGGATCGCGTCATCGACCGTCTCTCGCTCGGGCCGGTTCGATCGCGATTGATTGGAAACCTCTCAAGAGGGTATCGGCAACGAGTCGGCCTTGCTCAGGCGCTCCTGCACGACCCGCCGGTACTCATCCTCGACGAACCGACGGTCGGATTGGATCCGAAGCAGATCATCGAGATCCGTCAGTTGATTAAGGATCTCTCCCAATCCCATACGATCATTCTGAGCACGCACATCCTCCCCGAAGCCACGGCCATTTGCCAGCGTGTCGTCATCATCAATGGCGGACGGATCGTGGCCCAGGACACACCGGAGCAACTCTCGACTCGCCTACGCCGCTCCGAAAAGCTCAGTCTTTCGGTGAAAACGCCTCCGGAGGATTGGCGCCAGCTGTTGCAGCGCGTGGACGGCGTGATGGCCGTATCCGCCGCGGACGGGACACACAACGTATTGGTCGAAACCGAATTGGGACGTGACATCAGAGACGAGTTATCCCGGTTCGTCGTGACCGCTGGCTGGGGACTGTTGGAACTGAAGACCGTGACCATGACACTGGAAGACGTGTTTCTGCGGCTCACGCAACATGAAGAAGGATTGACCGCCCAAGGTTCGGCAATCGCCGCTTCGACCAACGACATAGGCACTCCGCTCTCCCACTCATGACCCCCATTCAAGCCATCATCGCCAAGGAACTTCGCTCGGCCTTTGTTTCCCCGGTCGTGTACGTCGTAGGCGCCGTGTTTCTCCTTATCTTCGGAGTTCTCGCTCACCTCGCCGTGCAAAGTGCCAGCATGCAAGCGGTTCGCATGATGCAACTTCAAGGCGGCATGGCCCAGGTCAACCTGAATGACATGGTCTTTCGCCCCACCTTCTACAGTATCGCGATCGTGCTCTTGCTGAGTTTGCCATTGCTGACCATGCGACTCTTTGCAGAAGAGCGCAAACTCCGCACCTTCGAATTCTTGATGACAGCCCCGATCCGCATCAACGATATGGTCCTCGGCAAATTTCTCAGCGTCTTCCTGATCTATCTGGGCTTGCTGGCCCTCACAGGTTTCGTCCCGTTAATCATGTCCCTGTTCAGCAGCTTTGATTGGAACTCGGTATTCACAGGCTACCTCGGCCTGGTACTGCTTGGAGGCCTATTCCTGGCATCCGGCGTACTCGCATCCAGCCTCACGGAAAATCAAATCGTCGCGGCATTTCTGAGCTTCGGTCTCTTAATCATCCTCTGGCTGCTAGGCGCGGTCGGGACGCTGATGGGCGATACGGGGCCCGGCAATTTTATTGCCTACGTGTCCTTTATCGAGCACTATGACAGGCTGGTCAGAGGACTGGTCGAAACCAAGGATCTCGTCTATTTCGTATCTGGCATCACGCTTATGCTCTTTCTGGCTCATCGAGTGGTGGATTCGCAGCGATGGAAGTAAAAACCGCCGCTCCGGTGCTCGGGATTATCGGGCTCGCCTTTGCCGCCGCCGGGCTGGTCATGTACAGCCTGGTTGCCGTCCCCTCCTGGGTCGTGACCGTCTGCGAACTCATCGCGCTTGGATGCGGGGGCGTGTACCTGTCGCTTCGTCTTCAAGAGTTGAAATCATTTTCCACACGTCGGAGCACCAAGCTGGGAGTGAACAGCGTGCTCCTTGCGGTCTTGTTCGTGAGCATACTCGGCATCGTCAATTTCCTTGGAGCTCGCCACTCCCAGCGTTGGGATCTATCGGAAACACAAAGCTTCTCCCTTGCGCCTCAAACCCACAAGGTCCTGCGCAACCTCAAGCAAGACGTCAGCGTGACCGTGTTCGCTCAGGATCGAAGCCCTGGCTTCAACACCTATCGCGATCTGTTGGACAGTTATCGGAGCGAAAGCGACCATGTGCGGGTCACCTACGTCGACCCGGAACGCCGTCCCGATGAAGCACGAAAATACGGGATTACCCGCCTCAATACCGCTGTATTGGAATCGGGAACCGAAACCGTCCGAGTCACGACGCCCTCTGAGGCAGAACTGACGAGTGGATTGATTCGTGTTACCAGGCAAACCAAGAAGAAGATCCTTTTCCTCGACGGACACGGTGAACATAGTGTGAACGACCGTGAACGCGGCGGCTATGAAGTCATCAAAGAGGCGCTAACGAAGCAAGGTTATGAGGTCGGGTCCCTCACGCTCCTGCAGGAGACAGGAGTGCCACAGGAGGCGGCCGCCCTGATAGTGGGGGGTCCGCAACGACGCGTCACCGCGGCAGAGAAGACCCGACTCAAGGAATACGTTGATCGGGGAGGACGACTATTGTTGATGCTGGACCCGGGGACGGAGACCGACTTGACGGACCTGATGGCCTCGTGGGGATTGTCCGTCGGCCCCGGGCTGCTCGTCGATCTTCAAGATCGTCTCGCCCAAGGAGACTTAAGTACGCTGCTCGTCCGGACTTTTACGGAACACGAGATCACCCAGGACTTGACGGCGGCCGTCCTCATGCCCACATCTCAGCACGTAACCTTCAGCGACGAGGCCGCAAAAGAATGGGAATACGTCCCGCTTGCTCGGACTTCGCCCAGGAGTTGGGCCGAAACCGACATGCAGGGGACGGTCATTAGTTTCAACGCCGACAAGGACATTCAGGGCCCGCTGGCGCTTGCGGCGGCTGTAGTGCCAAAGACAAAACCGACCGAGGGACAACCCAATCCTGCGATCGTTATCCTCGGCAATTCAACATTTGTGAGTAATGCGTACGCAAATGTTCTTGGCAACGCCGATCTCTTTTTGCACGTCGTCGGATGGCTGGCTGAAGAACGGGACCTGGTCTCCATCACTCCCAAGGAACCGGCGTTTCGTCCATTCATTCCCAATCCTACACAGGCTTTAACCCTATTTTGGCTCCAGGTGGTGTTCTTGCCTCTGACGACACTGCTCTACGGGATCATGGTGTGGCGCCGACGGCGACGACTCTAAGCACCCATGCAACGGTACGGTGCAACAGTCCTGATGGCCGCTATTCTCCTCGGGCTTGCTGCGTATCTCTATTTCATCGAGTTCCCTACCCAGGAGCGCCAAGAGCGACGTGACGCCGAAGAGTCGAAACTGCTCCCCCTGGAAGAGTCGGCCGTCACGCACCTGGCCATACGTTCGGAACAGGGAGACATCGTATTGGACCGAGCCTCAGATGGGGGTTGGAAGATGACGGTCCCCATCAAGACCGAGGCCGACCGAAGAGAGGTCGAGAGCATGATCAGGGCTCTGGTACTCGGCAAGGTGTCACGAACAGTGGAGGAGTCCGCATCCGCACTCGCCCCGTTTGGCCTGGATAAGCCCGCCGCGGTCATCACCATCGGGGATTCAAACAAGCACGAGACGTTCTCCATTGGGGACACCGGCCCGATTTCCTCAACGCTGTATGTGCTGCGAGATTCGGACCATCACGTGCTGCTCACGGACTTGGCCGCCAAAGACTTTCTCAACAAAAGTGTCATGAGCTTTCGGCGTAAGGAAATCCTTCAGATCGATCAGGCTCAAGTCGATCGGTTGCGTCTCCATTATCCTCCGACAGAACTCGTGCTCTATCTGATGCCGGAGAAGCCGGCGAAGAAGTGGAAGATCCGGGCACCCATCGAAACCAATGCGGATCAAAGTGAAGTGCGTGCCTTTCTCTACAGGCTCGCAGATTTAAAAGCGATCGGGATCATTGATCCCGGTCCGGAACGTACGACGACGGAAAAGAAACTGACCAACCCGGTCGCGACCATTACCGTGCACACGGCTGGGCGGGATCAAGTCGTCAAGCTCTATCAGCCCGATCCAGCAAGCGGGGAGGCGTTTGCGGTAACCCCCGGGCACGAGTCCCTCTATCGGATCAGCCCCAACGATATCAAGGATCTGACTAAGGACCTCTTTACCCTTCGAGACAAACGCCTACTGGGAATGGACCTCCTCGATATCAGTATGCTGCATGTGAAGACTCGTGAGCACGACTATACGCTGATCAATCAACACGACGAGTGGGTCCTTGAGGATCAGCCCATGGCCAAACTCAAACAGGAAGACGCTGACCTCTTTGTCAGCCGAGTGGTGAATCTCCCGGCTGAGCTACGGGAGGTCAAGCAACCGGGTGCCCTAGCTCCCTATGGTCTGGCCGCTCCAGCGGCGGAATTCACAGCAACCAGGAAAGATGGCAGAACCGCGCGATTGGTGCTGGGCAATCATGCCAATGGACTCGTCTATGCAAAAGGGCACGGTCTGACAGGGATTTACCGGGCTCGATCGGACATCCTTACTCAAATACCGTCCAAAGAATCCCTTCTCAAATCGGCTACGGAGGACGACAGCGACTCGCAGGACCCGACGAAGTAACTTGCGCCCCGAGGGGGACTTCGCTATATAGGGGCGGATCCACATCAGGTATGCTCACTCATTGCGCCTAAGGAGGAATGGCACTTATGAACAGGATGCTGGTTGGAACTGGGCTTATTGGCCTCGCCTGCCTGCTGGGAGTGGCAGGGTGCGCGACAGAAGAGGCCGGGATGCAGCCGACATCAGGAGGCTCATCGATGACGACCGCCGCTGGGACAACCTCCGATGCGCTCTCGGATTCACTGAAAGCTTGTCTGGCACGGATCCCGAGTGGCTCGAGCGCCGGCGCACGGATGGTGGCTGAACAAAGTTGCCGGGACAACGAGACCCTGCGCCAAGGTGTCGTGGGCACGGCGACGACGAAGAGTGGCGATCGGGCATCGGCTGGCACCCAAGGAGACTCCCTCGAAGCCTGCATGGCACGGATTCCCAAGGACGCAACGCCGGGCCAGCGAATGTTGGCTGAAGAAAGCTGCAAGCGGGATCAATTGACCCATCGCTGAGCCGTATAATTAGTCGTACGGGGCCGGGTGTCCGATGGCGCTTGGCCCCACCCCATTATCTCGTCGCTGCCATCCCTCATGCGTCAGCACATCCGGAGACGCTGCTGGACATCCCGCCTCCCTTTCAGTATCGTACCGCTATGCCCCCGTAGCTCAGTTGGATAGAGCAGCGGTTTCCTAAACCGCGTGTCGCACGTTCAATTCGTGTCGGGGGCACCATAATTACCCTCAACACTTACGCCAGCTTCCGCCGATTCAGGCGTACCGCTCCCCTCTCCCACCGAACGCCCGTTTTCCGGTTCCGGGTTCGGAATGCCCCCGTACATAGGCCGCCACCATCCCCACCGCCGCCTTCAGGTGTGGTTGATTCAAGTGGGCGTACCGCCGGACCAAATCCAGGCTGAAATGTCGCAGCAGAGCCGCGATGGTCGAGGGATTCGGACCGGACAATGCCAACCGACTCGCAAACGCGTGCCGCAAGTCGTATCACGTCACCCAATCAATCCTGGCCCGTTTTGCCCCCGCACAGCTCCATATATTGTAAGTCATTGATATCGTGTGTGTGCATATGGCCGACCCACCGGTTTGATACACTTGTCTGAGACTGAAGTAGTCAGCGTTCGGCACCGACGGAGGATCGTATGCGTCAGCGCGCAAAGCCACGAGTGGGAGTACAATTCCCCGTTCAGTTTCTGGGGGATTCGACCGTCGGCAAAGGGGCCCTCTTAAACCTATCCGGACCCGGCTGTGCAGTCGCCAGCAAGACATCGATGAAGCCGGGTTCCTATGTCTCGCTCCAGATCAAGGTTCCCAGACATCGGAAGCCGCTCATCGTGGCGGTCGCCCTGGTTCGATGGGTCAAAGACGGTCAGTTCGGCCTCGAGTTCATTCGATATGGGAATGGCGGGAAAGCACAGTTGGAACGCCTTCTGGCAGAAAAGAACGGACAATTCATTCTAACGGAAACAGATAACGATGTGTGGATTGGATAGCCACACCGAGGCATCCGTTCCGATCGTGTAGAAAACGTCGAGTTCCTTGCCGGTCTGCCGTCCCTAAGCTAGACTTTCTCAGGAACAACTTAGCAGTCCCTCGACATCGTCCCCATGGCAAAAGTCAGTGCCAAAGATTCGTCTCGGTCGCGCTCGAAAGGCAGCTCAGCGCTGGAGGCCGTAGCGACCAGTATTACCAAATTGCAAGAACTGCTGGTGCAGGCCGAGGACTTGAAACAAGAGGGCTTCCCTTATCGCGACGCCGTCCGTGCGCGTGTCGAGCTACACGTGCGCGAGTGCGCCAAGGTGGTGTTTGGCGACCGCGCCTCCGAGTCGCAACAGTGGAAACACTACCACATGCGCGCCACCACTCCCGCGGAAGTCGTCACCACGATCGCGCAATTGCATGAGCTGCTCGCGCAACTCGAGCGCAAGAAACTCGAACTGCTCGGAATCCCTCCTCCCCCACCGTCACCACCGGAGGATCAGAACCACAGAGAGGAGTCCATCAAGCCCGCGCCGGCAGTGGCGGAAGCCAGCCGAAGAGAGAAGGCGCCTGCACCATCGCCTGCTTCCCACGCATCGACCGTGCCGGCATCCACGACGGCAACAACGGAGCTTCGCAAAGGTTCGTTACCAGCGCCTGAACCCACGTCGATTACTGTGCCGTCGCCGCCCCCGTCCGAATTGCCCGAGTCACCACCGTCGCCGCCATCTCCATCGGTATGTGCGACATCCGACAGTCCTCCGCCTCAGGCCTCGGCTCCGCTGTCCAGCCCTTCGCCAACGTCGCCCCAAGCGTCAGAACGCCTGGAGGCGCCAATCGCCCCCGAGCCCCGTGAGCAGGGTCGGGAAGCTGTAATTCAGGTAGAAGCGCAGGCTGCGGCCCCGAGGCCACTTGTCACCGCTCATGCTGGGGCAACCCAAGATGAGTCCCCTTCGCAGATCAGCGGCCGATCAGGCGTCCCAGAACCGTCACACAGCGAATCGCCAATCCTGCAGTCCAGCGATCCACTGGACACCATTCGAAAAATCTGCGGGCGCTTTCATTCGGTGGTGCGACAGTTGCGCCTTCGCCGTGAATACCGTCCGACGATTGACGTGGAGGACGAGCGGGACGTGCAGGATTTGATGTTTACACTGCTCCGGTACGAACTGGAAGAGGTGTCCACTCACGAATGGGTGCCGCCGTATCAAGCGCCCACGCCATCCGTCGCCATGGTGCTCCCACGACACCGACTGGTGATGCTCGCGAAGAAAACGCGCTCCGGTCATGGCGCCCGAGAAATCGCACAAGAACTGATCGTCGACGGGCAAGAGTTTTCGCCGACCAACGGACACCAATCCATCGCCTGTTTTGTGTACGATCCCGACGGACGTATCGGAAACCCTCGGAGCCTGGAAGCGGAGTTGACTAAAGTGAGCGATGCCCAGGTGCTCGAGGTCATTATCTATCCCAAGTAGCGCTGCAGCCTCGTGGGTCCATTGACATCCCAGAACGCCTTCGCTACTGTCACCGCCTGGAGACATCGGCCGAGGCCGCACTGTCGCCCCTGGCTTCGGAGATCCTCGCATGGCTGACCGAGCATACGTGCTGATCACCGTTTCGGCAGGACAGACCCGCGACGTTATCAAGTCGCTCTCCCAGCTCAAGGAAGTCAAAACGATCGATCCATGTTGGGGCAAACCGGACATCTTCGCCGTCGTCGAGGTGTTGGATCAGGACGCCCTTACGTCTCTGGTCCGATCGAAGATTCATTCGATTCCAGGAGTGGCCCAAACGGAAACGCATCTGATCTACAAACTCAGCACATGATCATCCAACCCTCCGCCCGCCGCTCCCGGGCGTGGCTGAATCTAACGCTCGTCGGAGTGACATTCCTGACCGGGCTCGCCGCGTGCGTCGCCGCGCCGTCTCCCGACTCCATCGAGTCCGCCGAAGCCATTTTCTCTCTGCCCACGTCGCAAATTCGAGAGGCCGTCGTGGAGGTATGGACGGAGGAGGGCTACGACGTCGAAGTCACGCAGCACGATGCCACGGCGATCCGCTCCGGGCATCGAAGGGAAATCGATTCTCCGTGGGATTGGCTCCTACGTGTCCGGTTTGGGGTGGGTCGAACTCAAGCCGACGCGCAGATTACCGCGCTGAACGGGACGTCGTCAAAATTGGCCGTTCACGTCGCCCACGAGAGTAAGGCGACATTCTGGAACCACTGGGTGGCCAGTGCTCCTCCATTGTCCAATGGAGCCGAACGATACCTACGCCTCGTCAAGCGCCGCCTGGGGGTTTTGTAGCGCTCTCTCCGGATCCATCCGCATCTTCGCCCAGATCAATACCAAACCGCTCGGCCATCCGGTACAGGGTTCGCCGATCGATTCCGAGAATTTTCGCGGCCTTCACCTTGTTCCCCTTGAGTTCCTTGAGGACTCGCTGCAGATGTCGCCGCTCGACTTCCTCCAAGGTCAGTAGACTCTCCGACGGATCCTCCGTTCGCGGCGGAGCGGCGAAGGATGGTGGCGCCGACTGGCCGCTTCGCACCGATTCGGGCAAGTCATCGGGTAAGATGACCGGTCCCTGGCTCAGTGAAACAGCCCGCTCAACGGCATTTTCCAGTTCACGCACATTCCCAGGCCAGCGATACGCATCCAAGCAGGCTCGAGCCTCGGCGGAAAACCCTCTCACCGGCTGTTCGGAGACGGGGGCGTATTTTTGCAGGAAATGATCGGCCAGCATGGGAATATCCTCACGCCGCTCGCGCAACGACGGCAACCGAATCCGCACCACGTTCAATCGATAGTATAAATCCTCCCGAAACTTCCCTTCTTTGACCATGACGGACAAGTCCCGATTTGTCGCCGCAATCAAACGTACGTCGACCTTCATCGAGTTCGTGCCGCCCACTCGTCGAATCTCCTGATCTTGCATGACACGGAGCAGCTTGACTTGCAGCGCCTGTCCCAGTTCGCCGATCTCGTCCAAAAACAACGTGCCGCCGTCGGCCGTCTCGAACAACCCGTATTTGACACCGACCGCCCCGGTAAACGCCCCTTTTTCATGGCCGAACATCTCCGACTCAAGCAGATGATCGGGAAGCGCACCGCAATTGACCGGCACGAACGGGCGCTCCCGCCTGCCGCTGTGTCCGTGAATGGCACGCGCCACCAGCTCCTTCCCGGTTCCGCTCTCACCCTCCAATAGAACGGTGCTTTTACCCTGTGCGACGCGGGCCACTAACTTGTAGACTTCCAGCATCGCGGGGCTGCTGCCCACCAACCCCGTGAGCACCGTTCGCTCTTGTAGCTCGTCGGGACATTGTGCGTTTTCCTTCCTCAGGCGGGCATGATCGAGGCTACGCTGTACCACCAGCGCCACCTCCTCCCGGCGGAACGGCTTCGCTAGATAGTCGTACGCTCCTTGATTGATGGCTTCGACGGCCCCTTCCAGCGACCCAAAAGCCGTCAGCAGCACAATCGGGGTCTCGGGAGCCATCCGCTTAAATTCGCGCAAGACGTGAAACCCGTCGATGCTGCCCATTCGGATATCGGTCAGCACCAAATCCACCCCCCCGCGTTGGCCCCGTGCGATGGCGTCGGTTCCGTTATCGAAACTTTCGACGTGGTATCCGTCCTTTTCCAATGCTTCGACCAACAGGTCTCGGGCGACTTCGTCGTCGTCGACAACCAAGATGATCCCACGCGTCGCCATACTGCTAGCCTCCCGACACTGTCGTGGGGCGACCGCCTGGAAGGGCGATCACGACCTTCGTGCCCTTCCCGACTTCACTTTCGATCGTCAATTTGCCCCCATGAGCCTTCACGATATCCCGACTGAGGAACAGGCCCAACCCGCTTCCCTTGCCGACCTCCTTGGTCGTAAAGAAAGGCTCGGCCGTGCGCTGTAAATTTTCCGGAGAGATCCCGCACCCCGTATCGAGAACGGTCAGGACGGCGATACGATCGTGCGTCGTTCCACCATCGCGAGGCCATTCCACGCGCTCTTCCGTCCCCAGTTCCCGCTCTTCCGCCGATACCACGACGTCGCCGCCTGTGGGAGTCGCCGCGAGCGCATTGGAAAGTAGATTCACCAGCACCTGCTGCAACTGTGCCGCATCGACCCATACGAGCGGTCCCTCCGTGCGACACGCCACCCTCAACCCCACGCCCTTGTCGGCATAGGCTGGCTCCATCAAGGTGACGACCGGTTGAAGCAACTGGATGGCCGGTACCCAACCAGGGTTGGGGCGGCGGCGCCGCGTGGCGCTCAGCAAATCCTGGATGATATTCACCACGCGGCTAATCTGGGACTCGATCGTATCCAGGCGTTTCTTCGTGTCCGCTGTTTCGACCACGCTCTCCCGTAAGGCCTGCACGTGCCAGGCTATCGAATGCAGCGGTGTTCCCACTTCGTGCGCAACCGAGGCCACCAGCTGCCCAACTGCAGCCAATCGCTCGGAGCGGGCCAACGTGTCTTTGATCTCGGCCAACTGCGTATTGGCCCGCAGCAGCCGTTCGCTTTGTAGGGCCAGGGCGGCGCGGGCCGCCTCCTCACGCGCTTTGCGCTCTTCCCACAAGACCCCCATCGTGGCCACCCCTCCGAGCACGCAGACCACCACGGTCCGATTGATGACCGCGGACACAAATCGCCCGGGTTTCGTCGGTCGCATCAAGCCGATATACGTCGCCACAATACAGAAAACGAGGGTGAGGTAGACCAAGCGGCGATTTCGTGTAGACGCGACCAGCAGAATCGGCAGCACGAAGCCGTATGCACCCACCACATTGGCCGGGACGAAGGTTTCGAATACGACGATGCCGACAAACAGGACCGCGGCGACAAGCAGCACCGCGCGATTACGATTGGTCATCATGCGTCAGGTGCCAGGCATGTGGCGGGACACTGCATCAATACTATCCCGGACCCGCGCCACGGCCACGTTCCTGTCTCATGAGTTCTGCCAGGCGAAGGCATCGCTCATCGTGTGCGAGAGATTCGATCGGCACGGCCGTTTTGCGCGACCAATTGGGATACTCGTCCAAGGTCCCCGGGACGTTGGCCTGCGCCACTTCGCCAACCCAATCATCCAGACTGGCCAGCACCATCAAAGACGACGTCCGGGCCAGAAAGCGGTGCACGGCGTCTATGATCTCGGGCGTCAGCGCGTGGGAACCCTCGCCGTTCCCAACAAATTCGCCGCACGCCCGGAGCGCCTCCAGCATGCGCCGTTTGTCATCCTCACGCTCGTCCCCTGCGCGTTGCCGTGCTTCGCGATCGGGGAACAGGTCAAGCCGCTCACGCACGCGGAGATCGTCACCCTGCCAGAACCCCGGGAGCGTGGGAAGATCATGCGTCGTCGAAACAGCCAACGAATGCACCGGATATTGATCAGGAGGTTTCCAGGCTCCATCCGACTGCCGTTCAAAATACCACACCCGATAGGAAAAGGCGCACACTTCTGCGAGCTTGTCACGAATCCATTCCGGTACTGTGCCCAGGTCCTCCCCGATGACGAGGGTCCGGGCTCGCTGGCTTTCCAGGGCAAGGATGCCCAAGAGATCCTTGTATGGATATTCGACATACGCGCCATCGGCGGCGCTTCGGCCCTTGGGAATCCAGAACAGCCGGAACAGGCCCATCACATGATCGAGACGAAGCGCTCCGCCCCTCCCCAGGTTTTGACGCAGCAGTGCGATAAACGGCCGATAGGCATGCTCGCGCAACACCACTGGATGAAACGGCGGGAAGCCCCAGTTCTGCCCCTGCAGAGCGAAGGGATCAGGAGGCGCACCGCAGTCGGCTCCATGAACCAGCACATCCTGCAGACGCCAGCCTTCTGCCCCGCTCGGATCGCTCCCCAGAGCGAAATCGTGATAGAGACCGATGACCATACCCAGTTCCGTGGTCACGCGCTTCACCGCCGTCAATTGTTCATGAGCCTGCCATTGCACGTACTGATAAAACTGGACACGGTCGGCATGGCTCCGACGGAACTCCTCGACGGCCGCGCTGCTCGGATGCAAGTACTCAGGTGGCCAATCTCGCCAGGTGACAGGCGTGGGATGCCGGTCTGCAAAATGCTCGGTCAAGGCGAGAAACACCGCAAACTTTTCCAGCGCGTCTCCTTGTGCCCGCCGATAGTCGATGAACGCGTCCCTCCGTCTGATCCCGCTGTCATTGACACCGCTCGGTGTCCCCGACTCGGCGGTGTCCGAGACGAACTGCCGGTACAGCAATTCAAGCACGTCGAGTTTCGCACGATGGATACCTTCGTAATCGACCCGGTCGCTCTTGCGGAAGCCCTCGAGACGCGAGCGAAACGCTTCGCTCCCCAGCAAACGCCGGGCTTCGCGACACCGTCCGAACTCAGGCACAGCTTCCACATCCAGATAGATCTCGTTCAAGAAGGTGCGGCTCTGGGGAGAATAGGGACTGACATGGTAGGGCCGCGTATTTTTCAATGCATGCAGCGGATTCACCCCGATCGCGCCGGCACCGACGCGTCCGGCCCCCCAGCGAATCAGCGCCGTCAAATCCGTGAAGTCCCCGATTCCCCAATTGCGCTGCGATCGAAGCGAGTAGAGCTGCGTCCAGAGCCCCCAGGTGCCACGACCAGCCTCGAAGTGAGGAGGTAAATAACAGGTGGACGGAGCGACCACCAGTAAAGACCCGGCTTCGAGCCGACGCGACGCACACTCAGCGCGGACGGTCAATTCGTAATAGCCGTCGGCCAGATCGTCGGAGACACTTAGTTCCAACCGGATGTGACGCAGGCCTTCGACCGTCGCCGTGTCGAGGACGATGCACCGGGGTCCAAGAGTGCCGCGCTGTTGAATGGCACCCGCCTCGTTGCCTAAACTCCATGAGATGGACCATCGTCCATCTTCCTCTTCCGAACTGGGAAGCCGCAGGCTCCAGCTTGCCCGACGTGGCTGTCCGCGAAGCACCAAGACCGGATCACAGACCCGCCCCCAATAGCGCGAGTGAAGAGCCGAGACCGAGCGCCCAACGTCTTCGCGCGTGGCGACCTGAACTCCCATGGCCGTCAGAATTGATCGCGTCGTATCCTGGCTCGCCTCATGGCGCTTGCCCCAAATGTCGAAGTAGTGGTCGGCAATTCCATAGTTTCGAGCGAGAATGCCCAATTGCTGGCTATCGTCCAACGAAGTCATCGTGCTAGAAGTCTCCGTATTGTGCGTGATGGTGTCAAGCGGGTCCCCATACCCAGATCCAATCGGTCCTCCGGGTGTCCGTCAAGAACGACACGGTGCCCCATCCTCAAGCTGCACCCAAGAAATACCACGACTTCATCTTGGTGATCACTCAAGCCTAAGGGCATGCACCTCTCACGGTACAGACACTCGTCGGCCTACTCAAGCAACGCTATCGAGACACGTTCGCCGGACTTGGCGCCTGCCGCGTTCGGTTGATATGATAGAGCCTCACTCCCGAGTGAGCTTGACCCGGCGGAGGCCTGGATGAGCCCTACAGATCCCAAGTGCTACGGCAGCCTCTTGCTGTTCGCGAGCGTCGTCCTTTCAGGATCTGGGTGGGCCCACGCCATCGACATTTCAGGCGACTACCGGTACAGCTTTCATCCCCCCGAAACCGTCGCCGAAGCGACCGACCATGCCTGCCGAGAAGCCAGGAGAGCCGCCGTGGGACGGTCGGTGACCTTCCGCGAGGCCACTGCGGCCCTGGTCGACAGTGGCTTCACCCGGAGGTTGCTCGAGGCGGTCTCGCAAGAGGGCGTGACGGACGCCGAGGTGGTTCAGCAGAGCGAGAGAGGGACCACGGTATCATGTACGGTCAAGGGGCGACTCGATCAAGAAGCCATGAATCGTATCCTCCTTGCCCAACTACAGGCGGATCCCGGTCCCGATCAAACGACCCCGGACCAGAATCGTGCATTGAAGCTCTTGCGAGTCGAGGACGATCAAGCCGGGCAGTTGATCGTAGAATTTCAGGCCCGACGCCGACTCGATTGGCTGAATACGGCCTACCCCGGGTCTCTAAGGGAAGAAGCCAATATTATGGTGGAATTCTACGACGCGTACGGGCGGCTCATCGCCCAATCTCGCTACCCGGCGCGAAAAACCGAAACCGGCGAGGATGTCATGACTCCCGGCGAGGTGGGGTCACTCACCATCATCAAGCCCGCAGCCGCCAAGTCCTATCGGGTCTGGGTCCCAAACTAACTCCGGCTGGTCCCTGGCGAGGTCGGTGTGGGAAGGCCTTTCCGTCCCTCCAAAATAATTCAGGCAAATCGAGCCCTTATTGGCCGGTTGCGAGGGGCGGCACGTTGATTCCAACCCGCTCAAGTCCCATGATGACGGTCAACGCTGTGGGCGAATGCTGAACGATCTCCTTCTGGACCTCGATGCGCCGGAGATCCACAAATTCGGGAGCCGTCAGCCCTAACGCCTCCCGATACGCGCGATCGGCAATGCCGCGCTGTTTTTCGGCGTTTTCCCGCGCCTCTTCGGCCTTCTGAAATTCCACCATGGTAATTCGTCGCTGCTCCTGAATGATCGTCTGCGCCGTCTGCTCCAGCACCCCCTTAGGCGGAAGAATACTGCCGACCACGATACGGTTGAGCCGGACCGGGATGGCCTGCTTTTCCAGAATATTCACCCGCACCTGCTGCGCGATCGCTTCCTGCAGCTTAGTCCTCGTGGTCGGGTCCGTCGTCAACTGAAACAACGGGTATTTTTGAACTTCCTCCCGCACGGCGGTTCGGAAGGCCTCCTTGACGTTGTTGAGATACCAACTCGGCCCGAACCGGCTAATCAATTCGGGCGACCGGCCTTCGATGACGTTCGCGATCATGAAGGCGTCGAAAGAGACCGGAGCATTTTCCGAGGAGATGATGTCGAAATGCTCTGAGTACTGGACCGGTCGGATGTCGATGTCGATCACTTCGGTTGTCGCCGCCACCAACTGCCGCCCGGTTTTGACCGGCACGGGATCGACACCGCCGTGTCCGAAGAAGAATGGCTTTTCAACGAGAACTCCTTCGTGGCCCGCATCGATGGCCGTGAGCGCACAGCCGGAGGCTCCACCCAGGAGGGCCATCCCGCCGAGGACGGCGACAACCGCGTGCAGTGCTCTGCGCATAGCGACCTCCCTTTCGCGTGATAAGTACCGACCCGCGCCATCAGGCGCTTGCATCGGCCGATGCCCTCGTACGTAGCTTACTGATCGGAAATTCCCCCTGTCAAACCGATCTCAGAAATTGACCGGGCGAAGGAACGCCTCACTTCACTCGATACCAGCCTCACGTTGCAACCAGCGAACGTACCCGATGATCTGCTCGACTTCAGACGGGGCGACACTCTCAACACGTGGCATATCGCCAAACTTCCAATGGTGTGCCCGTACACCGTTGGCGGCCGCGCGCTGAAACGCGATATCGGGATGGTGACCCGGCTCGTAAATCTTGTGGACCAGCGGCGGACCATGATCGGTGCCAACCCCGCGCTCGCCATGGCATCGCGCACAGTTGGCACCGAACAGCTGTGCGCCGGCCTGATAGGCGCCTGGGATTTCAGCCGACTCCTGTTTCGCACACGATACCCCTACGAGGAGCCCGCTCCAAAGGACCAGGGTCGCCATCCCAAGTGTGCCGCCTGCCGTCACGGATCGTCGGAGCTGCCACATCATCGCGCCTTCCCTTTCATGTCGAACCGGACGGCCCGGGGCCGCCTCCGTCTTCCTTTCCGAACTGGTCCCGCAACATGGCGGCCGTGCGTTTCATCGTCAATCGGCGGTAGAGCCGCGCCCCGAGGGGCACGAGTACGATCAACGCGATAGTGAGGTACATGAAGAATTCTTCGTTCGACACACGCATGCGCATTCCTTATCGATCTGCGTAGGAGATGGGGTCGGCTAGCCCTGCAAGCCGGAAGCCCTCGAGGCGAATCAGACAACTATCACAGTGCCCGCAGGCATGGCCCTCCGGTGTGGGGTCGTAGCAACTGTGCGTCAACTCAAATGGGACTCCCAGACCCGCCCCGAGTCTGACAATGTCGGCCTTGGTGAGCCGAAGCAGTGGGGCGCAAATCCGAAGGCCGGCACCCTCGATCCCAGCCTTCGTCCCCACGCGGACCACGCTCTCAAACGCCTCGAGAAATTCAGGACGGCAATCCGGGTATCCGGAGTAGTCCACAACGTTGGCACCGAGATAGATTCGTTCCGCTCCCACCGACTCGGCATAGGCTGTGGCGAGCGACAGAAAGATCGTGTTGCGCGCGGGCACGTAAGTCGACGGGATGCGATCCTCACGCGCCGACACCGAACGATCCTTCGGCACTGCGGCCGACGTCGTCAGCGACGAGGCGCCGATCGGGCGCAAATCCAGATCGAGGATGAGATGATCGACGACGCCGAAAGCCTGCGCGACCGCCCGAGCCTGGTCCACTTCCCGCCCGTGCCGCTGACCGTAGCGAACCGTCAGAAAAAAAAGAGCACACCCATCACGGCGGGCTACGGCGGCTGTAACCGTCGAGTCCAGTCCCCCGCTGGCAAGGATGACGGCCCGGATCGATTCCATCGTGTCTCATGCCGTGCCAGGTCCGAATCCGTGGCTTATCACCGGATGACCGGTTGCAATGGCGTAAACAAGGGGGGCGCGCTCAGCCAGAACGAGTCGAAAGGGAAACGGCAATGAGGCGATACCGGATAGAGCTGGATGCGGGCTAATCGCGATCTTCTTCCTTTTCGATCCGCTCGAGCAACTCCGTTCGAGCCTGGCACTCGACGCAGAGCTTCGCAAACGGAACCACCGCCAGCCGCTTCTCACTGATCTCGACACCGCACTCGGCGCAGATCCCGTAGGTGCCTTCGGCCAAGCGGGTCATAGCCTCGTCGATCAGCTGCCGCTTCCGATTGCGCATCTCCATGAGAGAGATGTCGACTTCGCGCTCAAGATCCATCATCGCCTGATCGCCGATGTCCTTGGCGGCCTCGAGTCGATGTTGGTCTTCGGCTACCGACTGGCCCAGACTGCCACCTATTTCCTTCATGACTTCTTGTCGTTTGGTCATCAACATCCGATGCAGAGTGTCGCGTCGGCGTTCCTGCTCGGGGGTCAGGACAATCTGTCGCCGCGCTTGCGATTCGGCCTGCTGCAGAGACGCGGCGATCCGCGACACGTCCTTCGCCGAGACGACCGGCTTCGTCGTCGGCTTGGCGCCTTCGGAGTGCCCGGACGCCACCACCGGCTTTGAACCCATGACGGGTTTGGTCTTGGTGGGGGCTTTCTTCTTAGGCTGCGGTTTGGATGCCATAGGGTCCTCTTACGAAGCGCACGGGCGCCTTGGGGGGCAAAAAAGTCCGGCATCTATAGCACGGCACCTATCGATTTACAAGACTGGCCAACCCCTTCTCCGTGGGCGCGCAACGCCACAGGGTTGGCGATCGGATGAGGACCGTTAGGGATAGGCCACCGCAGCAAAAATATGATGTCCGGTCAAACGACTGCGTCCGTGCAGGAACTTCAGTTCGACCAAAAAACCGAGCCCGGCGACTTCGCCACCCAACTGCCGGACCAAGTTCACCGTTGCCTCGGCCGTGCCGCCGGTGGCGAGGAGATCATCGACGATGAGCACGCGTTCTCCGGGGCTGATGGCATCGCGATGGATCGCGAGCGAGTTGGATCCGTATTCCAAATCGTACTGCACCTCGAAGGTGTCGGCCGGCAACTTCCCGGGACGGCGCACGGGCACGAACCCGGCGTTCAACTCTGTGGCCAAGACCCCACCAAAAATGAAACCCCGTGATTCGATCGCAACGACTTTGGTAACGGATCGGGGTTGAAACTCGTCGCGAAGGTCGCGGACAACGGCTTGAAAGGCCCGTGCGTCCTTGAGCAGCGTGGTGATGTCGTAAAACAGGATCCCCGGCTTGGGAAAGTCGGGAACTTCTCGGATGAGCGCTTTGTAGTTCACCGGCTCGACAACGGTTAGAGCAGATCTTCCTGCGTCAAGGTCCTCCGCTCCAGTGCGGCACGAATGCGACCCAGCGCGGCCATTTCGATTTGGCGGACCCGCTCCCGGGTCAACCCCAACTCGCGGCCGATCTCTTCTAACGTTTTTGCCTCGCCTCCATCAAGTCCAAATCTCGCGATCACCACAATCCGCTCTTTTTCGGGCAGGGAGCGGACCCAGCCCATGAGTTCCTCCCGCCGCTGCACCCCTTCGGCACTGTCGGCCGGCGAGACCGCCATCGGATCCTCGATCACGTCCTTCAGAAAGGTATCGCTCCGTTCGTTAATCGGGCTATCGAGCGAGCAGGTCGTCCGGATCAACTGCTTGAGGTCTTCGACGTCATCCTTCGATAACTTGGTCCGCGTCACGATCTCGTCGACGGTGGGCTCGCGTCCGCGCTCATGGACCATTCGCTCCACGTCCCCGAGGAACCGATTGAGGCGCTCGACGACGTGGACCGGCAACCGGACCAATTTCGCTTGATTGATGATGGCCCGCTCGATGTACTGCCGAATCCACCACGAGGCGTAGGTACTGAAACGGAATCCTCGCTTGTAGTTGAATTTTTCGACCGCCTTGATCAAGCCAAGATTGCCCTCTTCCACGATATCGGCAAAGGGAAACCCTCGGTTCATGTACCGTTTGCCGATACTAATAACCAGCCGGAGATTCGACTCGATCATCTGATTGCGGGCGAGTTCATCTCCCGCCATCACCCGCTTCCCCAGCTCTTGCTCTTGCTTGAAATTCAGGAGCGTTGAGCGCCGGACTTCCTTCAGGTAGGTCTTGACCGTATCAAAGCCCTCTGTCCGCCCTTCCCCGCGAGACTCCTTAGCCGATTCGCCCTCCCAGGGACCGGGGTCCTCTACCGTGGCGTCTTCATCGCGCTCGTTCGCCCGCTTGGCCTTGCGATTGGCGTAGCCCATCAACGAATCCCCGTACGTGCGTATCTACTTGTCGGTCTTCAGTACCAAATACTAAACGTCGCTTCAGCGGAGATCGGCTCGCTCCAACTGACAGCCACGTCATCGACTCGCGCAAGACGGGGGCCGACACGCAGCGTGTCGATCAGGGCCATGACATCGGCCCGAGGGCCTTGGAGAAAGGCCTCCACGCGTCCGTCCTCCAGATTGCGGACACCCCCGCGCAATCCCCGGTCCAATGCCTGTTCCCTTGTAAAGGCTCGGAAGGCCACTCCTTGAACCCGTCCACTCACCAGCACATGCGCCCGTACGAGATCGGTCATGGTCAATGCTCCTGGCAGAGTATCATAACAACTTGAGAGCACAAGGAAATGGGAGAATCCGACCTACGATGTCTGCCTTTTAGATTCAAAAAGTTTCTTGACCGCGCGCCTCTTGTAGGTCGCGCTCCACGCCCCTTACGTTGCGTCATTGACCGGAACGGCAGAGTTGCAGACTTGGGGGGCGATCTCCTACCGACACGAACCTGAACGGCTCAATCTCTGGAGACGTCTCTCTCGGCAGGCGCAATGAAGAGAGGCCGCGCCTGATGAGCCCGCATCCCACCAGAAAAACGGGGAAACTATTTATGGTGTCGTCCCGGGAGCGTCAAGGAAGAGGGCTACACCGGTGAGCCGCTGGTAGGAACCTGAACAGCTCAATCCCTGGAGGTGTCTCTCGACGGGCGTCAATGAAGAGAGGCTGAGCCTGATGAGCCCGCCGGTCTCACGAAGTGCGGTATGGTCGGGGCGAGAGGATTTGAACCTCCGACTCCTGCGTCCCGAACGCAGTGCGCTACCGGGCTGCGCTACGCCCCGACTGAAATGATTCCTTAAAGGAGAACAGCCCATTACGTCAAGGGGTGGTAGGCGAGCCCATGCGATTCCGCAACCGGCTTGCACGTTACGCGACCATCCATCACGTTCACCCCCTTGGCCAGTGCGCGATCCGATCGAATCGCTTCCGCGACTCCCTCGGAAGCAAGGCGGACGATAAAGGGCAGTGTGGCGTTGGTCAAGGCCATCGTCGAGGTATGCGGGACGATGCCCGGCATGTTCGACACACAGTAATGAATCACACTATCCACTTGATAGGTCGGGTCGGAGTGCGTGGTCGGTTTTGTTGTCTCAAAGCAACCCCCCTGATCCACGGCCACATCGACGATCACAGACCCCCTCCTCATACGGCCGACGGTTGCCCGACTCACAAGCTTGGGCGCCTTGGCCCCAGCGACAAGCACGGCCCCAATCACGAGATCTGCATTCACAACGGCGCGATCGATGGCTGCCTGATTGGCGGCCAAAGTGACCACCCGTCCGTGATACTCCTCGTCAAGGGCCCGGAGGCGCTCCAAGTCCAGATTAATCACGGTCACATGGGCACCGAGGCCGACGGCCATACGCGTCGCCGCGCTGCCAACCACCCCGGCTCCCAACACTACCACGTCGGCCGGGGCCACCCCCGGCACGCCCCCCAGAAGCACGCCGGCCCCTCCATGCCCACGCTCGAGATAGTGCGCACCGATCTGCACCGACATGCGACCTGCAATTTCGCTCATCGGCTTGAGCATGGGCAGGCTCCCGTCCGGTTCTTCCGTCGTTTCATAGGCAATGGCAACCGCATTTGCATCCATGAGCGCTTTCGTCACGTCCGGCAAGGAGGCCAAATGCAAAAACGTAAATAGCGTCTGCCGAGGTCGGAGCTGCTTACACTCTTCGACCAGGGGATCCTTGACCTTCACGATCATTTCGGCCTCTGCGAACACCGCATGCTTGGATTGGCCGACTTCCGCCCCGGCGGCCCGATAGTCGTCGTCGGAAAATCCAGAGCCCATTCCGGCGGCAGCTTCGACCAGGACCCGATGCCCTCTCCCCGCGAGCGTTCGGACGCCATCCGGCGTGAGGCTCACGCGATATTCCTGATCTTTGACTTCCTTCGGTACGCCGATGATCATGACGCCTCCGCTTGGATCCCCACCGTTCGAATCCATTATAAACGGTCCGGCCGTTGGGCACACTGTTTTGCGACAGACTGGAGAGCCAAGCCGATGGACAGCCCAAACAGCCCTGTTGTACACTTTTATTTTGTCGTTGTTCAGCATGAGAGGATGGGACTCCATGACCACATGCGATGGATGCGGCGCCCAAACCGGGCCACTGATGAAACTCTCGCTCGGGAAAGACTTTTTCGGTCGTGCCTATGATCGACTGTCTCCCTCCACTGACCAGAGTCCCAAGTGGTATTGCGAGCCCTGTTCGATGATGAAAAATCTGCAGCGCGACTTACGCGACATTCGTACGGAATTCGACAAGCTCAAGCATGGGGACGCCTCAGCGCTCGAACGTGCGGAGGAGCGGCAACGCGCGCAACTGCGCGTCCGGGAGATCGCGACCATTGTGGGAGCCGCTTCCACGCCATCCCCCTTGTTGCCGCTGACGGATGTGACCCAACTGCTGAACGACCTCCACGCTCAAACGACCGCAGTATCGTAGGGAAGAAAGCAATGCCGGGATTCAAGCGACATATCTTTGTCTGTATCAATCAGCGGAGCCCAGACGATCCTCGCGGGAGTTGTTCGAAGCTGGGGTCTGAAGCCCTCCACGCGCATTTCAAGCAGGAGGCCAAGCGATTGAACCTCAAAGGCGTGGTACGAGCCAACAAAGCCGGCTGCCTGGACCACTGCGCCCAAGGACCCAGCGTCGTCATCTATCCAGAGGGCGTCTGGTATCAAGTCAAGACTGCAGCCGATGCGACGGAAATCATGGAACGGCATGTGATAAAGGGCGAAGTCGTGACGCGGCTGGTTATGCCGAACCATCCAATCCCATCGACATTGCCACCGCTCTCAACCTAGTTGCATCATGACCACGGAAGAGAAATGGAAGGCGAATGCCGAAAAGGTCGCCTTTATGAAGCAATTTCCCGGCCTGCTGCGCTCGTGGGAGCAGGCTGCCGGGAAAACCCTCAAGACGGCTATCCCGTTGAAGAGCAAAGCCGGCTCGATCGCGCTCGTCTTCTCGGATGGGTCGTTCTTCGTCACGCCAAGCTACACGCCCGAACCCTATGAGTTGGGTGAATGCCTACAGGCAGCTCGACCCTACTTGGAGGGCGAGCACGCGGCGGCGTATGCCGAGTACGACCGGCTGGTGAAGAAGGATCGAGAAGCGCTCCGTGCGGCCCGACTCGAAAAGATCCTCGGTGCGATCCAGAACAATCTCGAATCGATTCCGGAGTTGAAAGATCGCCTGAAGAATCTGGTCAAGGAGTGGACGTGAGCAGCATTCCGAAAAAGAATATGTTCGAGATCTTCTCACAAGGTCTCTTCGAAGGAGTCAAACCCATGATGCTCGTTCGTGATCACCTGGTTCGTCATCCCGACCGCTGCACGCACCAATCGGTGTGTGTACCCATCTGTCCAACCGGCGCTTGGCTCTCCACACCGCCGTTCAAGTTCGATGCGTCACGGTGCCTCGAAAGCTGCCGTCTTTGCCTGGATGCGTGTCCATCGCAGGCGATCTATGCAGTCTACAAAAAGGGCGACAAGCTGCTGGTGCCGCAGCCAAAAGGCTGACGAAGGCTCCGACTCCCCGGCCGAACGGCACGCAGGAGCGGGCGCGGCGGCGGAACACCTCTGAATGTACTTCGAGACTCGTTCAGTCTTAGCCTTGCCTTTGGCCCTGTCCAACTTCTGAACACTTTGCTCCGTTCAGCCAATTCGGCTCCGAATCTCCCTCGAGTTTTGATGCTGTCTGGGCGGAGCGAAGGCCTGGCACAGGCACCACGCCGCTAAAGGATGTGCTTGCGGATGTGCCCCCAATAGGCCGTCCCGACATAGCCGCAGGCGAGCGTACCGGTCGTGAGCGCCATGATCTGGTACACCTTGCTGCGTGGAATCTTGACCTTGACGGCTGGGTTCAGCAGATCCGGTGAGTCCTGGACCACTCGAAGCGTCTCACCCGCCGATAGAATCGGCCACATGCACGCCAGGCGCAGGCGGATTTCGGTTCGCGGAACGGCCATCGTATACAGCCATCCCTGATCCAAGTGTTCGACCGCCAGTTTGACAAGCGTGCGCACAATCGGCTGCGCACGCGACCGGTTCAGGGGATCCAGCAGATCCGCCGGCTCGAGTCCATGTTGCCGGAGCACCGGCCCCGGAACATAGCAGCGCCCGCGTCGTAGGTCGTGCGCCAGGTCCTTGACGATGTTGGTCAGCTGCAACCCCTTCCCAAACCGCACGCCCACGGCGGCCATTTTCTCCACATCCCATCCGGCAAGCGAGTGCCGGTGCGCGCACATGAGCCCGGTCCAAAATTCGCCGACGCACCCCGCCACCAGATAGGTATAGCGGTCCAGTTCTTCCATCGTCTTGAGTGCGATCGGCTGCGCGGCCGTGCCCTCCGAAAACTCCTTCAGATCCATCGCCATGCCTTTGGGGAGCGTCGCCATCAACCACTGGATGTATTTGCGGTCCATCGGCGCGAAATTGACGTACAACCGGAAGCAGTCATCGAGGCGTTGGAGGAGCACCATTTCGGCTTGAGAAGCCTGGTGGGGGATCATCGCGCTTTGAAGAAGGGCAATTTCTTTCCAATCCGGGGTTTCGGACGTGAATTGGTGCTGCAACCTTAGCAGGAATTCGAGCCGGCGATGGACATCGATCACTGCCGTATCGGCAATCGTATCCGCGGCCCTGGCGAACAGATAGCCCAGGCTGACTTGATCCCTGACGTCGGCGGGGACGATCGCGAGCGTGGTATAGAACAACCGCGAGACTTGCTTAAGAAGACTACCGAGCAGCTGGTGTCGAAGTTCGCCGGCCGCGGCAGGTGTGGTCACGGTCTCACTTCCAAACGTCCTTCCATGCCCTTTTCTCGATGACTTTTGAAGAAGAGCAACTGCTTGTCGCAATAGAACGTGAACGTTCCCGGTTCGGTCGGAGTGAATCGAACCGTCTCGGTGTCCCCCGCCCCCACCTCCTGTTCGATGCTCAACCCTCCCTCCTTCAGAATGAAATTGTGGGGCGTGATCATCGTCTTGCTGACTAACACCAGTTCAACGGGCTTCCCGGCGTGCACGACGAGATGAGACGGTGTATAGAAGTCGTCCAATTGGATCGTGGCTCGCTGGACGCCGTCGGAATCGACTTCGACGATAAATGGATCAGAGGCCGGCGGAGTCGCACCGATCGCCTCCGAGGCGACAAATGCCGCCAGGATCACCACGAGCGGCCCAATCTCTCCAAGCATCTTATGACATCGAAGCATAGGGCCCTTCTATCAGATGGGGTTGGGGGGGTCAACTCGTGTGACGCGCAAGACGCATCATCCATGCTTAGAATTCCCTAATCTTCTCAAGTTATTAGGAGCCGGTGGTCTTGACCTGGCCTGGGAGGAAGGTTATTGGTGAGATACAGTTGATCGCCCAACGACCACCGCAACTCTTCATGTCATGCGCTATAATGGGCACGTAGCCGAACCCGCAGGATCGCCCGCGGGGGCTCAAGGAGGACACGTCAGATGAAGTCGCTCAAAGGAATCGGTTTGCTGCTCGTCGCCAATATCCTGATCATGGTCACGCTGTCGATCACGGTTCCCATCGTGATCAACGTCATCCTGCCGATGTTTGGGATCGACGTTCGAGGATCGGTCGACCTGACCTCACTGGTATGGGCGCTCATGTTTGGGTTCGGGGGGGCGTTCATCAGCTTGGCCTTCTCCAAGCAGATGGCCCGCGCCATGTTGGACTGTTACCAGATTACGCAACCTCGTACTCACGCGGAACAGCTGATCTACAGCTCGGTACAGGAAATCGCGAATCGTCTCCGCATCAGCATGCCCGAGGTGTGGATCTACGAATCGCCGGATCCCAACGCCTTCGCTACTGGCCCGAGTAAAAACAACTCCATGGTCGCGGTCTCAACCGGACTCCTAAACAACCTCCGGGAAAACGAAGTGAAAGCGGTGCTGGCCCATGAGATGGGACACGTCTTCAACGGCGACATGTTCGCGACGACCGTCCTCGCCGGCCTGATGAACACCTTTGTGTATTTCATCGCCATGTGGGTGCGGCGTTTCTTCGCCGACCGGGACCAAGCCGCCATGGGGTTCATGCTGTCGATCGTCCTGCAGATCGTGGTGAGCATCTTGGCATCGATCGTGATCAGTTGGTTCTCCCGCCATCGAGAATTCGGGGCAGATGCGTTTTCAGCAAAGGTCTATGGGAAGGACTCGATGATCGGCGCCCTTCGATCGATCGACGGCTGGGTGAGCCGCAACGAACTGCCGGCTCCGACCCAGGACGCTCTGGCGACGATGAAGATCTCCGGGCGGACCGGCGGCTTCATGGCGCTCTTTGCCACCCATCCACCGATTGAGGCGCGGATCGCGGCGCTCCAAGCGTTGCGCGCGTAATGTAGGAGGACAAGATGCGTGCACCCTTCCAGGCATGTGTCGGACTCGGCCTTGGATTGATCACCCTGGCTGCGTGGAATGCAGGACCTCTCTTCGAGCCAGGCGGGGTGCACGCCGCCGAGAAAGGATTGCGACTGATGACCGCGAAAACCACCAGTATCTATGACTTCACCATGGACGATATCGACGGCAAGCCGCGGCCACTCAGCAGCTTCAAGGGCAAGGTCTTGCTGGTCGTGAACACGGCCAGCTTCTGCGGCAACACCCCGCAGTACAGCGACTTGCAGGACCTGTACGACACGTATCAGGACAAAGGGTTGGAGATTCTGGCGTTCCCCGCGAACAACTTCGGCAAGCAGGAACCGGGGACGAACGAAGAGATCAAGAGCTTCTGTTTCACAAAATACAGCCTGACGTTTCCGCTCTTCAGCAAGATCAGCGTGAAGGGATCGGATAAGCACCCATTGTATCAGTACCTCACCGAACAGAGCCCGTTCCCAGGTGAGGTCGAATGGAACTTTCAGAAGTATTTGATCAATCGATCCGGCCAGGTCGTGGCCCGCTATCCTCACCGCATGAACCCGCGCTCCGAACAGATCGTGAAGGATATCGAGCAGGCTCTGCGATCATAACAAGTTCAGGTTGACGTCTCGCGCGGGGTCTCGTCCGCGTGCCTCGGCCCGCGTTACCCGGTCCGATAAAAAGAAATGTGATCGCGGTATTGCTCGATGGCCGCTCCGAGAGCGGCACGTCCGAGCGGAATATTCGCCTCTAAGGTGTCCTCAACGGCTCGATCGTCGATTTCGACGTCGTACCGCATCTGCACATTCGTGAGGACCAACCCGCCCTGCTTGACATCACGCGGCATATAGATCTCGGTCCAGACCTCTTTCTCCACGAGACAGACGTCTCGAAAACGCTCGTAGAGCAGTGGCAGCTTGTCCGGATCCGTTTCCTTCGTACGCTCGGCCATTGGACTCATGACTCCCTTCCGGATGAATGTCCATTCCCGACGCTCAGTGCTGATGATCGCCGCCACATCCGCCGCCCTCTCCGCTCGGCATGGCGGATGGCGCCGGAATGCCGCTCACGTTCAAGGGCGTGGGATCCGGCGAGGACACGCCCACCGTCCCCGATCGGGCAGCAAACGAGGAGAAGATCCGCTGAATCGGCGCTCCGCACTCACGGCAAGCCGTGAGCGGAGGGGCCCCGATCGACTGAATATATTCCTGTCGCCTCGAACAGGCCGGTTGACGCCGACAGGTGTCGGCCACATACTCGTACAGCGGCATCTCATTCTCCTTCTAGGCGTACGAAACCGGATCCCTCACGCCGCGGTCCTCTCATTGATGGGGCGTGCTTGGTACGCCCCGCTCCTTTTCTTCCTGCTTCAGTTGGTCGAACGCACGGTCCGCGTGGCCTCGAACGTCTTGGGTTGACGGCTGTGCCATCGGCTTGGCTTCGGGGGACGAGCAACCGACCACGGCTGCCCCTCCAATGATGAGTCCTCCCACGACCGCCATCCACATTGCCATGGGCCGCTGTGTGTTCATCGCGCATCTCCTCACGCAAGAGCATCCGTTCCTGGCTCTTGACGCGTGTATCATACCGGAGGAAACGCTGGCAACACCCTCGCCCGATCCGACTGCCTCCATGGCTCCGCGGACCACACGGTGGGAAAGGTCGTGAAGATTGACGGTTGTGCGCCGATTGGCTATCGTGGATCCTCAGGCTCCTTCAAACATACGGGGAGGATCGGGCATGTCACTTCCGGACCGGTTGACGCAGGAACTTCAACTCGCCATGAAATCGAAGGATCAGCTGCGAATGGACGTGATCCGCATGATCAAGGCAGCCTTCCAAAAAAGAGAAATCGAACTCAAAAAAGACCTGGACGACATGGAGATGAGCCGGATCATGACGACGCTGATCAAACAACGGCGCGAATCGATCGACATGTACGAGAAGGGCCAACGGGCGGATCTCGCCGGACGCGAGCGTCAGGAAATTACGATTATCGAATCCTATCTGCCCAAGCCGCCTTCAGCCGACGAACTCGCGGCCTTGGTGGACCGGATCATCCAGCAGGCCGGGAGTCCCACCATAAAAGACATGGGCACGATCATGAAAGCCACCATGGCACAACTCGGCGGCAGACCCGTCGATGGCAAGGTGGTGAGCGATCTCGTCCGTTCAAAACTCGCGTGATCCTCCGGCACGGTCGATACGTGACAGAAGTGCCCGGCACGCAGTTGTAGACGACCTCGATCGAAAGGGCATTCCGGTGAGCATCCTGATCGTCGACGATTCCCCCGACCAACAAGCCTTGCTCGTGACGGTTTTAAAGAAGGCCGGTCATACCAACGTGACGGCGTTGGGTTCAGCCTCAGCCGCGTTTCGGCAACTCGGCCTCGAGGGAGGAGAGCCGCCGATCATGTCCCCGGACCTGATCATGCTGGACATCATGATGCCGGAAATCGATGGGGTCGAAGCCTGCCGTACCATCAAGGCCTCCTCACCACTCAACGAGATCCCTATCATCATGGTCACCGCCAAGACGGACACGACCTATCTTCAGGAAGCCTTCGCCGCAGGAGCCATGGACTTCATTACCAAGCCCGTGAATACGATCGAACTGACGGCCCGTGTCGGATCGGCGTTGGCACTGAAGCAGGAGATGGACCGCCGCAAAGCCCGTGAACAGGAATTAGAGGAGCGCAACGGTGAACTGCGCACCGCGCTCAGCGAAGTCAAGGTCCTCCGGGGCCTCATTCCCATTTGCGCAGGCTGCAAGAAGATCCGGAACGACCACGGCTATTGGCAGCAAATCGAGGAATATATTCAAGATCATTCCGAGGCCGCCTTTAGTCATGGGCTATGCCTCCCTTGTGCCAAACGGCTTTATCCTGGCCTTTATACTGAGTAATTGCTACGCTCTCGCGTAGTGCATCGTAGAAGGGCGTGTTGCGCTCGGACGAGCCTATGGCCATTCTCATCATCGACGACTCCCCGGACGATCGCCTCCTGCTCAAGTCGATTCTGACTTCGGCGGGGTACACCGACCTGATTTTAGCCGAATCAGCGGCCGCGGCGTTTCATCACCTCGGCCTCGAAGGGCATCCGCCGGCCGCTTCGCACATCGATCTGGTCCTCATGGATATCATCATGCCGGAGATGAACGGCATCGAAGCCTGCCGGCAACTGAAAGCAGTGGAGCGACTTCGCGATATTCCCATCATCATGGTGACGGTCAATACGGATCCAGTAGATCTCCAGCTAGCCTTCGCCGCCGGTGCGATCGACTACGTTGGCAAACCCGTCAACAAGATGGAACTGCTCACGCGTGTGCGCTCCGTCCTGCGCTTGATCCATGAAATCGAACGGCGCCGTTCGCGGGAACAAGAACTGCTCGAGGTCATGCGGCAACTGCAGGAAGCCAATCAGATGCTGCTTCGTCTCTCCAGCCTCGATGGACTCACCGGGATTACCAATCGCCGTCAGTTCGATGAGTTTCTGGACCAGGAATGGCGCCGTGGCACGCGCGAATCGACTCCGCTGTCCCTGATCATGCTCGATATCGACAAATTCAAGGAATACAACGACTCGCATGGGCATCAGGCCGGCGACGAATGCTTGAAGCAGGTGGCCGCCGCCTTGACCGGCGCCGTCAATCGTCCCGGAGACTTGGTGGCACGCTACGGCGGCGATGAATTTGCCATCGTCCTACCCGGCACACCGGCCGATGGCGCCGCACAGGTGGCCGAAGTGCTGCGACGACGGGTCGAAGCCCTGGACATCACGCACAGGCCCGGATTCCGCGTGACGATCAGTCTCGGTATCGCCTGCCTCGTGCCGACACGCGACAAGCAACATACCGATTTAATTCGGGCGGCAGACCAAGCTCTGTACCAGGCCAAGGAAGCCGGCCGCAATCTGGTCAAAGTGCGATAGGTCCGCTCGATCCGCTCCCCGTCCGGATGCCGCTTGGTGGAGCCGACTTCCGCGGATTCGAGCCACCACGGCCGAGCAGTCCCATACGACGATGACCCGACCTACCCGGAAGCATATTCCACCTGAGGTCCTGCCGAACCGTCCGCATGCCCCTGCGGGCGTCACCGCTTCGTCTCCAACCCCAGCTGCCCCAAAACCGAGCGCGCTCGACGACGAACGCACGGCGCAACTCTTTTCCACCGTTTCGATCGAGCATCTCCACGAGAGCGCGCTCTGGCTCGACGAGCAGGCGCATATCGTGGCCTGCAACGAAGCGGCCTGCCGAGCGTTGGGCTATGCACGAAACGAACTACTCGCGATGCAGCTGTTCGAGATCGACCGCAATTCTTCCCGCGATCTCTGGCCCGTCCATTGGGCGCCCGCTCTGCAAGGTCCGCACGAATTCGAATCCTCGTTTCGCCGAAAGGACGGCACGTTGTTCCCCGTCACCGTCAACGTCCACGGACTGACACGCGAGGGACGCCTCCACTATCTGGCCTTTGCTCGCGACATCACGGAGCGGAAGCAGGCACATGTGCGGGAGCTGCTGCGGAGAGAAACGTTGGAGGCCCAGCAGGAAGCGCTCATCCGGCTGATGAGCACTCCGTCGGTACACCAGGGTCGTCCCGACGATGCGTTTCGCGCGATTACGGAGACGGCCGGCTGGTTCATGCGGGTACGCCGCGTAGGCATTTGGCTCTACGACGAGGAGCGCAACGGGATGGTGCTTCAAGACCTCTTCGAGCGTAAACAAGGGCTGCATACCTCCGGAACGTCCATCAAGACGTCCGATTACCCGGCCTATTTCAACGCCCTCGACATCGAAGAACTCGCCATCGATGCCTCCGACGCGCACCGCGATTCGCGCACGCATGAACTGTCCGATTCCTATCTGAAACCCAACGGGATCGGGGCGATGCTGGACGCTCCGATTCGATTGAATGGCCGCGTCATCGGCGTCCTCTGCCACGAACACGTCGGGAAACCTCGGGTGTGGTCCCCCGAGGAAGTGTCCTTCGCCAGTTCGCTCGCGCTGGTCGTGACCGTGACTATCCAGGAGTATCAACGCCGACAGGCGGAGCGGGACCTTCGCGTGGCAAAAGACGCGGCCGAAGTGGCCAATTCCGCAAAGAGCGAGTTCTTGGCGGCCATGAGCCACGAGATTCGGACGCCCATGAACGCCATTATCGGCATGGCCGATTTGCTCTGGGAGACGAGCCTCTCGCAAGAGCAACGGAAATATGTGCGAATCTTTCGCCGGGCCGGCAATACCCTGTTGACGCTCCTCAACGACATCCTCGATCTGTCGAAAATCGAGTCGGGCCGCCTCGAATTGGAAGCCATAGACTTCGACCTCGGAGACGTGGTGGAGAAAACCGTGGAGATGATGGGACTGCGCGCCAATGAGAAAGGCGTAGAACTGGCCTACCGGATGGCGCCGGACGTCCCGTTCGCGCTGATCGGTGACCCGACCCGACTGCAACAGATCCTGACGAATCTCTTGAGCAACGCCATCAAATTCACCGACCACGGATATGTGCTGCTGCACATCGAGCGCGACACGGCCGACGCCAGACCAGGAGCCATCCGAATCGTCGTGGAGGATTCCGGAATCGGGATCGCGGCAGACAAATTGGGTACGGTGTTTCAGAATTTTACCCAAGCAAACACCTCGATCACCCGCCGTTATGGAGGCACCGGCCTCGGCCTGTCGATTTGCCGACGATTGGTCGAACTGATCGGCGGCCGAATCTGGGTGGACAGCACGCTCGGGAAGGGCAGTACGTTCTCGTGCACTCTTCCCTTGTCTCCTCAGCCGCTCGCGCCGAAGCCCGCTCCGCCCCCGCATGGAGACCTGAACGGGTTGCGGGCCCTTGTCGTGGATGACTTCCCCTTCCACGTAGAAATGGTTCGAGAACTCCTGACCGGCTGGGGCGTCAAAGCGACGACATGTGGAACGGGTAACGAGGCGCTTTCGATGCTGGCAGCCGCACACGGCCGGGGGCAACCGTTCGATCTCCTGCTCCTGGACTCCCAGATGCCCGAACTGTCGGGATTCGAAACGGCGGAACGCATCGCGCACCGTGAGGAATACGGCGCACCGACCATCGTCATGATGGTCTCGAAAAATTGGGCTGACGACATCGCCAAAATTTACGAACTCAAGCTCGGCGGGTACGTCGTCAAGCCGCTTCGGCGCTCCGATTTGCATAAGTCCCTCACCATCGCGCTGGGACGCTCCAAGCAACCGACTGTCGAGTCCGCACCGCCGCCTTCGCCGGCACCGGTGCGACCGTTACGGATACTCCTAGTGGACGATTCCACCGACAACCAAGTCCTGATTCAGAGTTATCTGAAGGACATGCCGGACCAGGTCATGGTCGCGGAGAATGGCCGGGTGGCCGTCGATATCTTCGCCGCCCACCCGTTTGATGTGGTGCTGATGGATATGCAAATGCCCGTGATGGACGGGTACACGGCCACGCGGCTCATCCGAGAGTGGGAACAACGCCAATCCAAGGCCCCGACACCGATCATTGCCCTGACCGCACTCGTCCTGAAGGAGGAATTGGTCAAAGTCACAGAGGCGGGCTGTACGAGCCATCTCGGCAAACCCGTCCGCAAGGGCACGCTGATTTCCGCATTGGCACTCTATCGACAGGAGTCCTCGTCGTGAGTACGGTGCCGGCACCTGAGTCGGGAAAGATCGCCGTTCGGATCGACCCAGCGCTCCAAGACCTCATTCCGCAATTCTTGGCGAACCGACAACGCGACATTGCCACGCTCCGACAGGCATCGGACAGTGCGGATTTCGCCCTGGTTCAAACGCTCGGCCACCGTATGAAGGGCGACGGGGGCGGCTACGGATTCGAGGGGATCAGCGACATCGGAGCCGTCCTGGAAGCCGCCGCCGCTCGACGCGATCGTGCATGTATCGCGCGACAGATCGAAAGGCTGGACGACTACATCGCGCGACTCGACATCACGTTCGAAGAATAGGTTTGTGGTATGACCGCACGCTCCGTGCCGGTGAGTCATTCGCAGCTCTCACCTCCACTCCGTCGCGCCCTCTTGGGGCATGCCTGCGACGCCGTTCCATCTTCGACTTGAAAAGAGTTCGACAAGATGCGATTCTGCGCGCGCTGTGCCCTACCAGCCAATTGAAAATTACGGGCTGATCGGCAATATGCGGTCGGCCGCGCTCGTCGGAATGGACGGATCGATCGATTGGTTGTGCCTGCCGCATTTCGATTCCCCAAGCGTCTTCGCCGCCATTCTTGACGACCAGAAGGGCGGACGATTCAAGATCGCTCCCACCGATCCGTCGGTGACGAACAAGCAATTCTATTGGCCGGATACGAACATCCTGGTCACTCGATTTCTGTCGAACACGGGGGTCGGTCAGGTCGTCGATTTCATGCCCGTCGGATTTCAACGCTCCAACTCTTCGCCCGAAGCACCCCTCCCACTGGTCCGACGTGTTCAGGTCGTGCGAGGTCATATGACATTCCGCGTGGAGTGCCGACCCGCCTTCAACTATGCGCGAGATGAACACCGAGTCGTGTTGTCGGCGCGAGGCGCCGCGTTTCACGCACCGAATGCAAGCCTGGCTCTGGTGTCTCCGGAGCCGCTCCGCCAGTCCGGCTCGGGCGTGGAGACCGACGTGACCCTGGGGGAAGGAGAAATTGTCGCCTTCATCCTCCAAGAAGCCGAATCGCCGGAGATGACGGCGTCGTCGTTTCCCGACCACCATGGCGAGGATCTCTTCGAGGCCACCGTCGCATATTGGCGGCGCTGGCTGAATCGGTGTACCTACATGGGACGCTGGCGCGAGATCGTCCATCGATCGTGCCTCGCATTGAAACTCCTCACCTTCGAACCGACCGGAGCCATCGTCGCCGCACCGACCTGTAGCCTTCCCGAAGCCCTCGGCGGTGTCCGCAACTGGGACTATCGCTACACCTGGATCCGAGATGCGGCCTTTACCATTTACGGACTGCTGCGCGTCGGCTTCTCCGACGAAGCCGCCGGTTTCATGCGTTGGCTGGAGGCCCGCTGTCACGAGTTGGGCCGGGATGGCTCATTGCAGATCATGTACGGGATCGACGGACGGCACGAACTGACCGAAGAAACGTTGGACCATCTCGAGGGGTACAAGGGATCACGGCCCGTGCGGATCGGCAACGGAGCCTACGATCAACTCCAACTCGACATTTACGGGGAACTGCTTGATTCGGTCTATCTGTACAACAAGTACGGCTCGCCGATTTCCTACGATCTCTGGGCGCATTTGCGACGTCTGGTCAACTGGGTGTGCGACCATTGGGACCAACCCGACGAAGGCGTGTGGGAAGTGCGCGGGGGGCGACAACATTTCGTTTATTCGAAGCTCATGTGCTGGGTGGCAGTCGATCGCGGGCTTCGCCTCGCGGATAAGCGGTCGTTCCCCGCCGAGCGAGATCGGTGGATCAAGGTGCGCGACACGATTTACGAAGACATCATGGCAAAGGGATGGAATGCGTCACGCCAAACGTTCGTTCAACACTATGGCAGCGAGGCTTTGGATGCATCCACATTGATGATGCCGCTGGTCTTTTTCCTGTCCCCCAGCGACCCACGGATGCTCAAGACCATGGATGCCATCATGCAGCTCCCCCACCGGGGCGGGCTCATGTCCAACAGTCTGGTCTATCGGTATAATTTGGACCGTTGGTCAGATGGGGTCGACGGCGAGGAGGGGACGTTCAATATCTGCACCTTCTGGCTGGTCGAGGCCATGACAAGGGCCGGACGAAACGATACC
This sequence comes from Nitrospira sp., assembly GCA_036984305.1. Taxonomy (NCBI): domain Bacteria; kingdom Pseudomonadati; phylum Nitrospirota; class Nitrospiria; order Nitrospirales; family Nitrospiraceae; genus Nitrospira; species Nitrospira sp. The sequence goes on along the minus strand of BQWY01000001.1, from coordinate 1,290,294 downwards.
ACCCGACTACAACACGCGCGATTGATGTTCGAGCAGATGCTGGGCTATGCCAGCCATCTCCACCTCTATGGTGAAGAAACCGGCCATCACGGCGAGGCCCTCGGCAACTATCCTCAGGCCTTCACCCATTTGGCATTGATCAGCGCAGCCTACAACCTCGACCGTGCCCTGGGGGGAAACCGCTAGTCGCGACCCCGCACACATCTCAGGGACACCGTGCGGGTGCAGGAACAGGCCGTCCAAGAGGCCATCGCTCATCTCCCCCGCCTGGACGTTCGGCACACCTCCATGCCGGGAGTGGATTATGTCAGAGGAAATGAGTCGATTCGGCAAGGTGGACGACGCAACCAGTCCTGATCGATTTATTCGATTTCTCGATGAGGCGTCCGGTCTCGACTCCGTCCAGACAGCCAAACAGAAATCGCTGGCACTGCTCAAACTCGAGCCCGGTCTTCGAGTCCTCGAAGTGGGCTGCGGAACCGGCGATGACACGAGGCGCTTCGCGGCACACGTCCTGCCTCATGGGGAGGTCGTGGCGATTGACAAGAGCCTCGCGATGATCGACGAAGCTCAGCAGCGAGTGAAGGGGCAGCATACGAATATTGAGTATAAGGTCGGCGACGTGACGTCGCTCGCATTCGATTCGAACAGCTTCGACCGGTGTCACACGGAGCGCACGCTCATTCATACATCCGATGCGCAACGAGCCGTCGAGGAAATGGTCCGCGTGTTACGAAGCCACGGACTGCTCGTCGCATTCGAGGGGGATCTCGACACCAACGTCCTCGATTCCTCGGACACCGAGCTGACAAGAAAAATCCTCAGGTTTTGGTGTGACTCCTTTCCAAACCCGCATGTCGGCCGCCGCCTTCCGGCCCTGTTCAAGAGGGCCGGGCTACAGGACATCCATATACAACCTCATACCTTTATCTTCGACTTCAACGTCACCGAACAAGTGCTGATTGCCGGAACCCTCGAGCGAGCGGTCGCGGCTGCCGTGGTGACCCCGGATGAAGCCGGGCGTTGGGTATCGGATCTCAAACGGGTGAGAGATTCAGGAACATTTTTTTTCGCTGGCACGGGATTTCTCGTCTCGGGACGAAAATCGTAAGTCCATCGACGGGTGCTTGTATCTCGGCAAGACTCATCTGGCTGAGTTCCCTACCCCAGCTCTCTCGGCAAGCTTACCTCCATACTCGGCGCCGCGGCCCTCATCCTTGGCCATGCACGCGGGAGCAACCTCCACCATTGCAGATATCCACGTCGAGCCTCCCTTAACGACCCTTTGTTTGATGTCGCCTCCGTCCCGTGGTAGCCTCTAGCTATGAGGGCCTCATTATGAGAACGCTGGTCAGCACGGAGTCATGGTGCTCGCGAGTCCTCCGAGCGTGGACTACGCTCTGGATGCTTGCGATTCCCCTCATGCACATTCATCCCGAGACAGATCCCCATCACGGCCGGGCGGACCATGTCCATGCCGCGGCGGTGCATTCCGTATTCTCCCCGGATTTGGCCGGCGAATTCGATCGGGACCGATCCCCTAAGGCCGAGTACGCCTTTCCGCCGAACGATGTTGGAAGTGTATCCGAATACCCTGTGTCCTCCGTGGGCTATGCTGAACTCGAATTTTCCGTCCTGAACGATTCCGGCGATCGTAAGCTCGTCAAACCTCTTCCGGTCCTGACATTCGTCTCTCAGCCTATTGCTCTCCTGCTCAGCGAGCCCCGTGCCAGGACGAGAGACCGTACCTTGGTCGCACTGCCCACGACCCACCTCGTTCACGAGCGGTTCACCCGACCTCCACCGCCTCTGTTCGCGTAGTACGTCGACTCCATCGATCATCGTCCTATCTCGTCACGAGTGGGTGTAGCCCGCCCGTCCCGGCCTGTGAGACTGAGGCCATACCCCGTGGCGAAGGAGGCGCATCATGTATACTCCTGCGATCCCCGCTGTATGGGTGCTGCTCGGAGTTCTTCTGGGCCTCACACAGAACGTGACAATGACCTGGGCTGCTGAGGCTGCCCCCGTGTCCTATTCGCTCGAGAACATTCTGACCGTCGTGATGGAGCGGAACCCGACGCTCGCCGCGGCCCGAGGGGCCTTGCGGCAGAGTCATGGACAAGAAATTGCCGCCAGCGCGTACCCGAACCCGTCCATCTTCGGGAGCGCCGGGCACGGCTCCATCCGGGATCCCAGCACCGGCGTCAGCATCATTGAGCGGACGATTACGTTTCAGCAGCCGCTGGAATGGATCGGGATCCGTCAGGCCCGCCGTGAAGCGGCGGAGGCGGGAGTCGCCGGTGCTACCGCCGCGCTCGAAGACGCCCGACTCGCTCTCGTGGCAGAGACGAAAGCGGCGTTTTACTTTCTGCTGTTCGCACAGCGGGATCAAGCCCTCGCGGCACAGAATCTCACGTCCGTCCAAGAAGTCTTGCGTCTCGTGGAGAAGCGGGTGGCGGCTGGAGAAGCCACGTCGTTTGAAGCCATGAAGGCAGGGGTTGAAAAGCAGAAGGCTCAGAAGGATCTCAGCCGCGCACGCCACGCCCTTCTGGTCGCGCAGACCCGCCTGGATACGCTCACGGCCGGCGCATTGGGGAAGGAATTCACGCTCCAAGGCGACTTCTTGTCTCCATCGGGCTCGTTGGAATTGGAGCGGCTGACCGCACGAGCCATGGACGTGCATCCGACCATCCTGCGTCTAGCCAAACTTGCCGAGCAGGCCGATCATAGCCTGCGCTTCGAACGAGCCGCGCGGATACCGAACATCAGCCTGCTGGGGAGTTATCACCGGGAGGCGGGAGACGAATCCGTCATTGCGGGGCTGAGCGTGCCGCTGCCGCTCTGGTATCAAAGACAGGGAGAGATCGAAACGGCCTTGGGCACGAAATATCGTGCCGAGGCCGAACGCGAGCACGCTCAACGAGAACTGGAACAGGCGATCGTGCAGCATACCCAGGAAGTCCGCACAGCGGAGGACCAGCTGCGGGTCTTCGAATCCGGACTCCTGGAGCAGGCCGAGAAAACGCTGAGCGTCGCCCGGGTCAGTTTCCGCGAAGGAGCGGCCAGCTTGCTGGACGTGCTGGACGCGCAACGCGTCCACCGGCAGACGATGCTCGAATATGCGCAGGCGCGCACGGATCTCTCGATCGCTCTCGTGCGACTGGAGCGGGTCGTAGGGTTCCCGCTGTGAAGCCGTCTACTCACATCGAAGCTCGGAGAGGGACGCGTACGAGACCTCCGTCGCTGATGGCCGTCGTCCTACTCGCCGGCGTGGTTGTGTCGCTTGGCTGCCAAGACGAGGGACCCACGACCCACGTGCAGGCGCCCGCTCCCGAACACCAGTCGAGCCAGGAGACGATCTCGCCACCGGAAAAAGTGCAAGCGCGGCTCCGAACCGAACCTCTCGCGCGACACGTCGTTCCGATGACGGTCACGGCCCCCGGCGAGGTGGCGCTCGACCCCAAGCAGACGGCCAAGGTCAGCTCTCGGATCGAAGGGCAGGTGGACCGCGTCTTCGTGCAACTCGGCGATCGCGTCAAGGAGGGCCAGGCACTGGTGTCCATCGGCAGCCTGCAGCTCGACCAGTTGATCGAAGACTATCTCGTGGCCAGCGCCCAAGCCGATGTAGCCAAGCGCAATTTCCGGCGCACGGAGAAACTCCGGGCCGAGGATATCGTGCCCGAACGCAAGCTCATCGAGGAAAAAGGCCGGCATATCGAAACCCAAGCGCGCTACCAGCACATCCGCGAGAAACTCCTCAACATGGGGCTGTCGAAGGGAGAGTTGCGTGACCTGAAACGGGGCGGCCATGAAGAGGCGCACCGGTATACGCTCACGTCTCCAATTGCTGGGACGGTCGTGACCCAACATGCAGTCAGAGGGCAGGGAGTCTCACCGGGTCTCGAGCTGTTCGAGATCGTCGACACCAGCCAGGTGTGGGTGTTCGCCAACCTGCCGATCGAACAGGTACGACACTTCCAAGAGGGCCAAACCGGCACGATTATCCCGAAGGGCGGGGAACCCGTCACCGCCCCGCTCACCTACGTGGCGCCGCTGGCCGACGAGACGACTCGCACCGTGCAGATTCGATTTGAAGTCCGGAATGCTACGGCACAGCTGAAGCCACACGAATACGTCGATGTCACGCTGACGCGTCCCGGCGTGCCGTTGCTCGCGGTTCCCGAGACCGCTCTCACGGCCATAGACCGCATTCGCGGAGTCTTTCGTGAACAGGATACGGCCTACCGTTTTGTCCCCGTCCAGACCGGACGGGAAGGTGGAGGCTGGGTTGAGGTTCTGGAAGGTCTGAACGAAGGCGACCGAATAGTGGTGGAGGGAGCGTTCGACTTGAAGAACATCCAACTCAAGGGACAGATCGTGACCGAACACTGACACGCTGATGGACCGTTTATTACGCCTTTCACTACGGTACCGGTTCTTCACCCTCATCGCCGTCTTGTTGGTCATGGCGGGGGGCCTGTGGTCCTTTGTGCACCTCACCATCGACGCCGTGCCGGACCTCACACCCGTCCAGGTTCAAGTGCTCACACGCGCCCCGGCATTGGGCCCGGTGGAGGTCGAGCAATTCGTGACGTTTCCGATCGAAGCGGTGCTCAACGGTCTCCCCGCCTTGCGCGAGCTACGCTCGGTCTCACGCTACGGCCTCTCGGCGGTCACGGCGATTTTTGAAGATGGAACCGACATCTATCGGGCCCGGCAGCTCGTCGCAGAACGACTCGCCCTCGCCTCAGAGCGGATCCCCACGGAATACGGTCGTCCGATCATGGGTCCGCTGACCACGGGGTTGGGCGAGGTCTATCAGTTCACTGTGAAGGGAGCCGGGTACAGCCCGATGGCGCTCCGCACCCTCTTGGAATGGGATATCGGCATGAAGCTCCGGGCGGTGCCTGGTGTCGTCGAGGTGAATATTTGGGGCGGCGAACCTCAACAATTTCAGGTGATCGTGGACCCCGCCAAACTCATTGCCTTGAAATTGTCGCTGCGCCAGGTCTTCGACGCCCTCGAGCGCAATAATCTCCTGGCCGGTGGCGGCTATATCGAGCACCAACGGGAACAACTGTTGATCCGAGGCGAAGCGCTGGCCACGCAGGTCTCCGACCTGACCCGCATCGTGGTCACGCACGGAGCTGGTGGAGTCCCCGTGTACCTGGCCGACATCGCGCAGATCACCGAGGCCTCGGCGCTCCGCATTGGGGCGGCCACCGTCATGGGAGAAGGCGAAACCGTCATCGGCATGGTCCAGATGCTCGCAGGCGAAAACGCACACCATGTCGTCACCCAGGTGAAACAGCGGCTAAGCGAAATCCGACGGACGCTCCCGCCCGGCATTACCCTTGAGCCGTACTACGACCGCACCGTCTTCGTCGCGAAGGTGATGGCGACGGTGCGGAACAACCTGCTGGAAGGCGGCCTGTTAGTCATCGCCGTGTTGTTTCTCTTCTTGGGAGACCTTCGTGCCGGACTGATCGTCGCATCCGCCATCCCTCTGTCGATGCTCCTGGCATTCACCGGCATGATGCAGGCAGGCCTATCCGGCAATCTGATGAGCCTGGGCGCCATCGACTTCGGCCTGTTAGTCGATGGCTCGGTGGTCATGGTGGACAACATCCTGCGACGCCTGGCGGAGCGCCGGAGCCGCACCTCCGAAGACCGCTTGGCGGCGATCGAGACCGCCGGCCGCGAGGTGCTCCGCCCGATGGCCTTTGCGGTCAGCATCATTATTGTAGTCTATGTCCCGATCCTGACGTTGACCGGTATCGAGGGCAAAATGTTCCGCCCGATGGCCGCCACGGTGATCATGGCGCTCGCTGGGTCCCTGCTCTTCGCGGTCACCGTCACGCCGCTCCTCTCCTTCTGGTTTGCACGGCCGCACGCGGGGGACCGGGAAACTCGCCTCGTCCGCGGCGCACGTCGACTTTACGGCCCGTGCCTGCGATGGGTGATGGCTCGGCCCGCCGGGCCCATGCTCGCGGCGATCGGGTTGTTCGCGATCAGCCTCGTCCTCGGCAGCCGCTTGGGAATCGAATTCGTGCCGCGATTGAACGAGGGCGATTTGGCCGTCCAAGTGTGGCGACTGCCCAGTGTCTCGCTCGGCGAATCCGTGTCTACGGCGCTGGCGATCGAGCGCGTGCTGCGGCAGTTCCCGGAAGTCACGCAAGTCGTGACGCGAACCGGCAGCCCGGAAGTCGCCACAGACGTCATGGGCGTGGAAATGTCGGACGTCTTCGTGAACCTGAAGCCGCGCGCTGAATGGACCACTGCGCGCACCCGGGATGAATTAATCAGCCGACTCAAGGACGCCATCATGGCCGACGTCCCGGGCGTCGGCCTCGGCTTTACTCAGCCGATCGAAATGCGCTTCAACGAATTGATCGCGGGCGTCCGATCGGATTTGGCGGTCAAGATCTTCGGACCGGATTTGGACGTCCTCAAGCGCCAGGCGGACGTGGTGGCGCAGGCCATCGAACGGGTGCGCGGGGCGGCCGACGTCAAAGTCGAGCAAGTCGCCGGGTTGCCCGTGCTCCGTATCATCGTAAAGCGGGAGGAGATCGCCCGCTATGGGCTCACCGCCGACGAGGTGCTCGCGCTGGTCCAGACGGCCCGCGTGGGCACGGTGGTCGGGACCGTCGTGCAAGGGCCCAGACGGTTCGACCTCGTCGTCCGACTCACGGAAGAGACGTCGCGAGACCCGGGGAATCTCGGTCGCCTGCTCATCCCCACCATGCACGGAGAATTGGTCCCGCTGTCACGCGTTGCGACCATTCAGGTGGATTCGGGCCCCGCCCAAGTGAGCCGCGAGCACGTGCAGCGGCGCATCGTGATCGAGTGCAATATCCGCGGACGTGATTTGGGCACCTTTGTATCCGAGGCGCAACAAGCCGTCGCCCAGGCCGTCACCCTGCCCCCCGGATATGAGTTGACCTGGGGCGGTCAATTCGAACACTTGCAGGATGCCTCGCGACGCCTGGCTCTCGTCGTGCCGATCACCCTACTGCTCATCCTCGGCATCCTGACGGTCATCTTCGGCGCAATGCGTCCTGCCCTGCTGATCTTTCTCAACGTCCCGCTGGCGCTTTCGGGCGGACTCCTCGCGCTCTGGCTCCGTGGCCTTCCGTTGAGCATTTCGGCCATCATCGGCTTCATCGCCCTCTTCGGCATTGCCGTCCTGAACGGCGTGGTGCTCGTGAGTCACATCCGCCAATTGGAAGCCGAAGGGCTCTCGGTGGATGATGCCATCACGACGGGTGCCATGGACCGATTGCGGCCGGTCTTGATGACCGCACTCGTCGCCAGCCTCGGCTTCGTTCCCATGGCCCTCGCGACCAGCATGGGCGCGGAAGTGCAGCGCCCCCTGGCGACGGTGGTCATTGGCGGTCTGATCACCTCGACGGCCCTCACGCTGCTCGTCATTCCGGCAGTGTATCGCTGGTTTACTGGAATGAGGGGGACCACATTGACCGCCTCAGAACGGCTATCTGAAAAGAGAACGGCAATCTTCTAGGATTTGAGCCGAAGTCTGTTCTTGACAGTCCCCGGAAATGATCCTAGGCTTCCTGCGGCGGCCGGGCCCCTTTTTTGAAGACTCCGTGTTGCGTCTAGGGCTGAAGGGAGTCGGCTATGGTCATTCAGTCTGGGGTGACCGGCGACGTCGCCATGCACGTTCCCAGCCCGCTGGTGCTCCCCTCCTCTGCTGCGACACCTGCTACATCTGACACGTATGCGACATGGCGAGCCCCGTTCGCGTCGGAGCGCCTCAAGGTGTTGTACTACCTGGGCCTTGCCGCAAACGCGGCCTTCATCCTCGCCGATTTTCTCCTGTACCGCGAGCATGTCTTCGCACTTCTTCCGTATCGGGCCACGATTGAAATCGGATTTGTTCTCGTTCTACTCGCCCTCCATCGCGGGATGGCATCCAATCGGCCAGCGCTTCCGCTCATAGCCTGGATACTCATCGGGAACCTGTGCATCGCGCAGATGACGGTGATATTGGATGGATTCACCTCGCCCTATTTTAATGGCTTGAACCTCGTATTCCTGGCGGCTGCAGTCATCGTGCCTATTTCCTGGGCGAGCCATTTGGCTGCCCACCTAGTTACGCTCCTCTATTACTACGGCGTCAATCTGGTGTGGCAAATCACGCCACCCGACATCAATGCCGCAATTTCGAATTCCTTTTTTCTCATTTGGACCAGCGTCGCGTGTCTGTTTTCCGTCTCTCTGTATGAACGCGTACAACGCCGCGTATTTGAAGCCCGGGCGGCAGAGCGCCGGGCGCGGCATGAACTGGAAGTCTCGAATGAGAAGCTGCGAGACCTGGACCGGCTCAAGAGCGAGTTCTTTGCCAACATCAGTCACGAGCTTCGCACGCCGCTCACGATCAGTCTGGGAGCGTTCAGGACGCTTTCGCGGTCGGAGCTCACAAAACAGTCTCAGCAGGTTGTTCAGTCGGGATTACGGAATACCTCGCGACTGCTGTTTCTGATCAATGAATTGCTCGAATTAACCAAATTCGAGGGCGCCCAGCCTACGCTTAAGAAGGCCTGTATTGACCTCAGATCTCTGGTCACGACCGTGGCCGCGAATTTCGAATTGTCGGAGCGCCAGCGGGTGTTTATCGAGAACCATTCGGACCCTCTCCCCGTGCTGGTCGATGTAAAACGAATGACCAAGGTCGTCTACAATCTATGCGCCAATGCATTCAAATTCAGCGATCCTGTGTCAGGGAACGTCTGGATTCGATTTCGCCCACAGGCGGAACACGTGTCTTTCGAGATTCAGGACAACGGCATCGGAATCCCCGAGGATCAGCTTGCTCGTATTTTTGACCGCTTTTATCAGGTTGAAGGGGACACAGCCAGACGTTATGAAGGGAGCGGCATCGGCCTCGCCTTGGCGAAGGAAATCGTGACCCTTCACGGTGGGGCAATCACAGTGCGAAGTACCGTTGGCGAAGGGTCGACCTTCATCGTCACGTTGCCGAGTGGAGACGCCAGTTCGGTAGACTTGACAGAAGCCGATGGGCTGGATGTCGAGGATCTCCCCGTGCCTACCCACGCCGACATAGAGGAATTGCAATCGGATAGGCCGGCGGTGTCCGACACGAATCGCCCTCTAATCTTGGTTGCCGACGACAGCGCCGACATGCGCGCCTACCTGACGCGACTGTTATCCGATAAGTATCGAGTCGCCGCAGCGTGCAACGGGTCAGAAGCATTGAGGAAAGTCAGAGCGCTGAAACCGGCCCTGGTTGTAGCTGACATGATGATGCCCCTCATGAGCGGTGATGATTTATTGAAGGCAGTTCGTGCAGATGCAGATGTGTCCACCATCCCGTTCATCATGCTGACGGCAAGGGCTGGCACTGAGGCTCGCTCAGAGAGCTTTGAAGCAGGAGCTGATGATTACATCAGTAAGCCATTTTATGAGGAGGAATTACTCTCTCGAGTGGGGAATCAACTACGCATCCGCCAACAGGCACAAGAACTTCAATCTCGGGCAGCTGAGCTCCAGCAGCTGTATACGCAGTTGGAATCAGCCAACGTCGAGCTTCAGGCACTCAGCAGCCGGAAATCGGAATTTGTGTCCATTGTTTCTCATGACCTGCGCACTCCCCTTACAGCGGTCACGGGATTCGTCGACAACCTGCTGGATGGCATAGGCGGTCCCCTTACGGATAAGCAGGTCAGCTACCTGCACCGAATCAAAGGCAACATCTGGCGTCTTATTCGAATGGTTGCTGATCTTCTTGACCTTGCGGCCATCGAAAGCGGCAATGTTCACTTCAAACCAGAGGTCCTGGCTATTGGGCCATTCATTGACAACTTGGTAGGGAGTCTTCAGCCCGTGGCGAAGGGAAAAGGGCTCCGTTTGGACGCCACCGGGACAGATCTAGAAGTATTGGTCACTGCTGATCCGGACAAGCTGACGCAGGTCTTCACGAATCTTGTCCATAATGCCTGCAAATTTACTCCGGCGGATGGAGGCGTGCATGTCGAAATCCAGAAGGTTCATGACGGATTCGTCCAAGTCTGCGTGAGCGATACAGGACGAGGAATATCATTGGAAGAACTCCCGAATATCTTCCAGAAATTTTACTCGGGGAAAACCTCGTCACATCATGAACGGGGTACTGGTCTCGGCCTGGCGATCGCGAAGCATTTCGTGGAGTTGCATGCGGGGCGCATTTGGGTTGACAGTACGCTAGGGATGGGTAGCCAATTTTGCTTTACGATTCCGACAAGCGAGAACTCCGCGACCTGATCCTGCTCAGGAATACACGCGAAGGTTTTCGATCCAAAAGCTACTGTGGCTCAGCACTTCGACGAGTTGACCCAACAGATCCAGGATGAACGGAGTCTTCCCTTCTTTTCACGCGTAAGTCCAGACTGTTGGCGATCTTACACGCGTCAGGACCCGTTGCTACAACAAGGCTCGAAACTCCACCCAACTTTGCCTCGAGAGTAACCGTCAAAGCGCGAGCCGTTCCAATCCTTCACCATTACCAGCATGGGCGCGGAAGTGCAGCGCCCCCTGGCGACGGTGGTCATCGGCGGTCTGATCACCTCGACGGCCCTCACGCTGCTCGTGATCCCCGCCGTGTACCGGCGATTCGGCTGGCGAACGGCCGAGGCCGTCGACCCGGCCGACCCGCTGCCCGGTCAATCCATCACCGTTCAGTAACTCAAGCAAACCTGTCTCGCCTGTACCCGTCACCAACAGGGGGCTCGTGCTGTGAGAAGCCGCTACCGTGGATCGGATGGTTGTAACGCCAGTACCAGCCGAGCATGAATGTCCGGCACCGGACAGACCGCAGGATCACCACGACCCCTCTGGACATTGCGGAAGGATTGGCCACAGGCATAGACTTGCGCGCCAGTTGACCCGGAGGCCGATCAGGCGCGCGCTCCTCACCCGGCGTCCGTGCTGTTCCATCCGAGGTCGCCGCGTCGCAGCAGGTGCCCTGGCGAATTCGCTACGAACTGGTCTAAGAGGCTCACGATGATACAGGCGAGCAATGCCTTCATGCCGCACGGGCAATGTTTTCTGTGGCAACCGGACGTCCTGTGGCTCAACGTGGGCTCGGATTTTTTTATCATGGCCGCCTACTACATTATTTCGAGCGGCCTCTTTTATTTTCTCTATAAACGGAGGGACGTTCCCTTCAGATGGATGTTCGTCTTGTTTGGTCTCTTTATTCTGGCTTGCGGAACCACACACCTGATGGGCATTTGGACCGTGTGGAATCCGGATTGCTGGATGGATGGGACGGTCAAGGCCTTGACCGCGATGCTGTCCTTTTCCACGGGGCTCCTCCTGTTCCCGCTGATACCAAAAGCGATGGCACTCCGTAGCCCTACCGAACTGGAAGAAGCCAATGCCAAACTCATGGCCGCCCTGAGGGAACGGGAAGAGGCGTTCAACTTGTTGCAGCAATCGCAGAGTCAACTGCTGAGGAGGACGGAGGAACTCACACAACAAAGACGGCAGCTACGGCATATGGCTACTGAGCTGACGCTGATCGAGACCAAGGAACGACAGCGGCTGGCCATCGAACTCCACGACCACTTGCAACAACTCCTCGTCTTGAGCAAGTTGAAGCTCGGGCAAGGCAAGCACCTCATAGCGGACCCAACCTGCAGTCGTTTGATCGCGGACACAGACGAGTGCTTAGCAGATGCGCTGAAGTACACGAGGACTCTCGTGGCTGAACTGAGCCCCCCGGTCCTGCGAGATCATGGATTATTGGCGTTCGTTGGTGGTGATTCTTTGAATGGGGTCACGGTTCCCTTGAATACTCGTCACCAGGACGAGCGATGGCCCGTGACAACATCTCAACCGGACGTGGCGAACGATTCCGACAATCCACCGGATCGAAAGGTCCATACGACGATCCGGGTGGTGATCGTCGATGACCACACCATGGTCCGTCAAGGTTTACGAGCGATCTTGGAAAACCGGGACAATATAGAAATTATCGGCGAGGCCTCCGATGTGGAGGAAGCCGTGGAGGCCGTCCACCGCTTCAAGCCCGAGGTCGTACTGATGGATATCAATATGCCAACGAAGAATGGCATTCAGGCGACCACGGAGATCAAAGCCAGCTACCCGAATATTGCCATCATCGGCTTGACGGTCAACCCGAGCAGCGCCAATGAAACAGCTATGCTTCAAGCGGGCGAGTGTTCGGTGCTCAGCAAGGAGGCAGCGGTCGAGCACTTGTATGGTGCGATGCTCGCCGCAATGAAGTCAGCACCCAATGATTGATGTGCGAGTTCCTAAGGGCTCCCGGCTACCGCCCGATAATTTCTGCCGCAATCCTGCGCATCGATTGGTATCCCGAGCATCGCTCATGCAGTGAGCCTCCTCACACCGGAAGGGTACGGGGTGACTTCGGCGGTTCCCGGTAAATCCACGACCCGATGATTGAACCAGGCAGACGCGAGGGCCAACAGGAACAGTACGAACCCGATACCGACCACGCTCGACTCCGAGTTGTACCGTTCTGTGAGCCACCCAAAAAACGTCATGCCGGCCATTGAGGTCATGGTCGCGACGGTGGCATAGATCGCCATGACTCGCCCCATCATGTGCGCTGGAGAGAATTCCTGGATCAAGCCCCAGGCGATAGGCGTCCAGATACCGAATGTCATTCCGATAATCGTCACGATCACCGTGGCCGCGATGAGATCGTGGGTCCAGACCAACGCACAGAGGGCGATTCCTCCAATCATGGCGGAAATGGTCACCACTCGGACACGTTGATGTATGCGCCATTGCGTGATAGCCACGAGACCCAGCGAGACCACCAGCAAGCCGACGCCGAGCCAGGACCAGAGATAGCCGACCTCCACCGGACCCAAGGCGAGCATCTTCTTTGCAAATACCGGAAACAGTGTCGTGAAGGCTCCCGTTCCAAACGTGTAAATAGACGCCATCAGCGTCAGAATCAGAATGGTTCGCTGTGAGACGAATGTAAAACGAAATCCCTCGAGGAGGTCGCGCAGGGCCGTCACCACGATTCTTCCACGCAGCCCTTCCGTTCGGCGGTGAGGCAGACGGATGGGCACCAGACACACGGCGGAGCCGAGATAAACCAGCGCGTTGGCGCATAACACCTCCTTTGAACCCGAGAAGGCGATGCCCAAACCGCTCAGAGCGGGGCCGACGACGATCCCGATGCTGGTCGTACTCTGGAGGAGCGCATTCGCGGCGACAAAGCGACTACGGCTGACCAAGGAAGGCACCGAGGCGGACAAGGTCGGCACGAACATCGCGGTGGCGATCCCGTACAAGAACACCAGCACATACAGCGTCTCGACCGTAAACGTTTCGATTGAGACCCAGCAAGGAACTCCGCCGATCAACAGACCACGCGCAACGTCGCTCCCGATCAGGATGGCCTTCTTCGGCAAACGATCGACCCAGACTCCGATGAACGGTCCAAACAGGATAGGTGGGAGCGTCTGAAGCAAACCGATGACGCTGGTTTGCAACGCCGATCCCGTCACCGCGTACACGAACCAGAGAAGAGCCAACCGGCTTACCCCGTCGGCCACTTGGGAGAGCACCTGGCTCCACCACATCCAGCGAAAGTCGGAAGTCAGGAGCCAACGCCGCTCGTGACCTCGCAACGCCACGGCTGTCGCGTCTTCGGCTTCTGGGACGGCGGTGCGTGGGGATTGAATGTGGTGGTCTTGGAGCAAGCCTCGACACTCCTTGCAGGAAGCACCTGCGATCCGTCGCTTTGCGCGCTGCCGTCCAGTCCGATCGGCACAACAATTATCCCTCGCCGAGGATTAAGAGCCAAGTGGGGATCGACGCACTGGGGAGGAGACGATTCGCCGGCGATGCGGACCCGATGGCCCAGTCTAATTCACAACCACCGCCGCACGTTCGGATTGGCGAGTGAAGAATATCACCACTTGAGCCGTCAGGAGGAGGATGAGTCCCAGACCGATGAGACTTGCCGCCGGTCCGACCGTCTCTGCCACCCATCCAAGTCCCATCATGCCAATCATCGCCGACGCCATGGACCCCGTGCTAAAGGTTGTGAGGACCCGACCGATCAAATGCGACGGGGTGACTTCCTGCAGAAGCGACCACACCACGGGGTTCAGCACGGCCGCACCCGCACCCACGAGAGTCACGAGCACTCCGGCCATCAGCGTTGACTCCAGCATGCTCAGAGCGGACACGGCCAGTCCGCCGACCGTCGATCCACTGACGAGAATCTGCAGCCGGCTCCGCACATCAGTACTTCGTCTCCAGGCCAGCCACGATGACGCGGCCAGCATCCCGGCGCCCAAGGCGGACCACAGCCAGCCAAGCTGAACGGGCCCGGCATGCAGCAGTTCCTTCGCATACACCGGGAGGACGAAGACAAACGCGCTCGCTCCCAGATTGTACAGCGCGGAAATAATCACCAGCGTAAAAACCATCGAGCGGTCGCCGAACACGAATCGAAATCCCACAGCGAGATCGCCCAGGACGGATGACGACCGCCCGGATGACATCGGGACGTCACCTCGTACTTCATGGGTATGCATCGGCATCAAGCACAGCGCCGATAAGAAAAACGTCGCGGAATTTACATACAGAACATTTTCCACGCCAATCAGCGCGATCAAGACCCCGCTAATGGCCGGTCCCAACAGCATCCCGATATTGTTGGTGCCTTGGATCAGTGCGTTGCCGGACACGAGTTCCGTCTTCTTGACCAACAAAGGGATAGCGGACATGAGGGCCGGACCAAAAATCGTGGAGACGATGGCAGTGAGAAAGATCAGAACGTAGAGCCCTTCGATCGACAGCATCCCCAACGCGTACAGCGCAGGGATCAGGAAGGTCATGACGGTGCGTATGAGGTCCACCCAGATCATGACGGCCTTTTTAGGAAGGCGATCGAGGTAGACCCCGATGATCGGACCGAAGAGGAGCGGGGGAATCGTCTGTAACAGGCCGACCACGGCGATCTGCATGGCGGAGCCGGTCAGCTCGTACACAAACCAGAGCAACGCGACTTTGTTCAGTCCCTCACCCACCTGCGAGGTGACCTGGCCCCACCAGAGGAGACCAAAATCCTTGGTCCTGATAAGTCGCCACCCTCTGCCGTCCCGTTCCGATGGTTCGTCGTTCATGGTCCGCATCCACCGATGAGTAAGCGATGTGCTTGGTGCGTTGAGCCTCACCCGCACAATAATTTTCAGTTGCTTCTCCATCCACTGGAAGTAACCCTTGATGGAACCTGTAATATTTTCGAGAGTATCTCTCTCCCTACGTAGCCATAAGTGAACGGAAAATAGCGATGCCATGAGAAACATGGGAAGGCGTCTCCCAGAACAACCTGAATTGACATAGGGTTTGGCCTAAGGGCGGCGTAGGGGCGGCGTCATGCGCGGTGTACGGCAAAAGCATACACTCCAGACACCCACTTCCTAGCGAGTCATTTTTTTGCGCGCAGTTACCGCGAGGGGAGATTCGAGAACTGACGAGCGAACGTTCTGAAGTTCAAATCCAACGCCGCACGCGCGACGCATAGGCCGTGAACTCCTGGCCGAACAGCTGCGTGAGCGTCCGCTCCTCGGGTTGTATCTGAAACCGGTTCATGTAGAGGACATACAGAGGCAGGAAGAGAAACGCCACCACGTGAGACACGTACACGGCCCAAGCCAACAAGACAATGAGCGCACCGAGATACATCGGATTGCGCGTGAAGGCATACATGCCAGACACGACTAGGCGCGAGGAAGACTCCGGTTTCATCGGGTTGACGGTCGTCCCTGCCCGCCCGAACTGCACCACGCCCCACACGGCAACCAGAAACCCCGCTGCCGCGCAGATCGTGGCAATCGGCACCCGCCCCGGAATGGCGAATCTGAATGCGGGCATGAGCCACGCCATCCACCACATCAATGTGCCCGTCACGAACACCACGACGACGGGAGGAATTTTAAGCTCGAGCATAGCGACTAGGGTACGCTGCCCAAAGGGGCGAGGCAACCGGATCTCTTCAGAACGACACTCCCGATCGTAGAAACGCGGAAGACATTTCAAGCATCAGTTGTCTTGGCCCACAGTCAGTGTGGACCTCTTGCTGGCGCGTACCGGCGGGACCGATACAGGCCGATCACCCAGAGTCCCAAGACCGCATCGAAACTCATACAAAACGCCGGCCACCAGGACGGGACGCCGGGATTCGGAATGATGGCATGATGGATGAGATCAAACAGGCCATGTGCGACCAGCCCGATTCCAATTAGCACTGGAAGGCGTACCGCACCGAACACGGCCGCCACCGAGAAAAGAAGGCCAACGATCGTTTCCTGGACAAGCGCGTGTGTTGAATCCCCCATGACGGCAAAGAGGACGTAGTACGACGCAACAATGACGAGCACAGTAGAATAGAAGCTGCGGTCCTGGTCGAACCGCGTGACCTTGGCAAAGGCTGCCACCGCAGCGGCAAGGAGCACGCCAATCACAATGGGCATCGGGGTACCTCTCGCAATGAAGGGAAACCGATCGCACTATTGTACCTCTCTGACACACGCATAGTCCGCCGGCTTCTCACGGCTCGGCCACGGATGCCCATACGGCCCGCTCTCGCCATCTCCCCTCCGCTCCATTCGGCACTGGCACACGGATGCCGACTTGATTGACAGCCCTCCCCGACTTGCGTAGCCTGTTCCCGCTCGATGATCTGCCGAAGCGGAAAGAAGCCCGGTTGGGCTGCATGGATCTCGTTGACACTGGTGCTGGCCGGGTGCACGACGCCGTCGCTCGACATGTCAGACGACCGCATCGAGCCGCCTGGGCCGGATGCGGGCGTGGTGATCGGATCGGTCCTCGTCCAAGCCGACCAGGAACCGCCCCAGGCCTGGTACAATAAACTGTTCGGTCGAAAGGCGGGCGGATTTACCTACGAATTTGAAATCGTGCACATCGGCATCAACGAGCCCATCATCGGCACGGCTCCGTACACGAAACGCTATGAGTTGGAGGTGAAGCCGGGCAAAGAGCGATTCTTTGTGGCACGCTTGCCCTCAGGGAACTATCTTTTCAAGGCCTTTCACCACGAGGGGTTCTCCACGATGGGCGGCGATCTGAGGCTGCTCTTTTCCGTCGCTCCCGACGCGACCCAGTACGTGGGCCGCTTACTTCTGGAGTTCCCACGGCGCGTGACCCTCGGAACGTCCTTCACCTATAAGATAGAAGACGGACGTGAGGCTGCGCTCGCCGTCCTCCGTCAGCGCCACCCCGATCTTGCGGCCGACGTGGTGGACACACCGATGCAGTCGCAATAAACGAGACCCGACGCGGCATCACATCGCGGCTGAGGGTGGCTGGACGGCACTCTCGACGCCGTGTCACCGTTTCCTTGTGCGGCATTGCAAGTTCCCACTATTCCGCCGCTCACCGCACCTCTCTGTCCCATCGGCACCGGAGAGATGCATGCCCTCCGCGGGTGCAGTAGACTATAGCTTCTGTTTATCTAGTCATCATCGTCGTGGAGGTTCCTATGCGTGCCCAGAAATGGTGCTTCTGGTTGGTGTTGGTCGGATGCCTGCTCGTTCAAAACCAAGAGGGTGTTGCTCAGCGCCCGCAGGCCGACGATGACATCGCCAAGCTGAACGACAGCGTGTACCTGTTCCGGCATAAATTTCATCAGTCCATCTTCATTGTCACGCCAGAGGGGGTCATCGTCACCGATCCCATCAGTTCCGATGCCGCAGCCTGGCTGAACGCGAAGATCAAGACCCTCACCGATCAACCCGTCCGGTATGTGATCTATAGTCATCACCATAACGATCACATCACGGGTGGCCGTGTCTTCGCGGACACCGCGCTCTTCGTCAGTCACGCGGCCGCCAGACCGAAAATTCTTGATGCCGCGGATCCTCAGGTGCCCACCCCCGATGTGACGTTCACCGATCGGATGACCATCGACCTAGGCAGGAAACACGTCGAACTCATCTACACCGGCAGGAATCATTCGGATAATAGTTTAGTCGTCTTGCTGCCGCAGGACCGGCTGCTCTTTGCCGTCGACTTTATCCCGGTGGAGACGGTCGCTTACCGGGCGTTACCGGACGGCTATCCGGACGAATGGATCGACTCGCTCAAGAAAATCGAAGCGTTGGACTTCGACACGTTAGTGCCGGGGCACGGAAAGATCGGGACGAAGGAACACGTCCGTCAGTTTCGCGAGTACCTGCAAGCCCTCAGAGCCGCCGTGCAGGAGCAAGTACGACAGGGGGCGAGCCTGGAGGACGCGAAGCAACACGTGCAGCTGCCAAAATACCAACAGTGGACGCGCTATGCCGAGTGGTTTCCGGAAAATGTCGAAGGGATGTACCGCTATCTTTCCGAGCAGCAGAAGGGCACCCAATAAGGTGGTCGTTCCACGTCACTCCCGGTCACGCGCGCTTTCGGCCACGTGAGGGGGCCATCCTCCACATGATGGCCCCCTAGCTGTGCAGCAGCTTGCGACACTCCAGCAACAGATAGACCGGCCGTGTGTGCTTCCCCTTCTTGTTGGGCACATGGCCGATGGCGGCCCCCGTCACCACCATCCCCGGGGGGCACTGCCAGTGGTGAATTCCGATCAAGCCGCCCAGCCCAAACGCGTTCGGCACCTTGTCGCTGAAGTGAATCTCCGGGTCTTTGCCCCGCTGACCGTTGTCGTAGATATCGTCCGCCGTCGCATGTTCGATGGCCACCTGCAGCAGGCTCTCCCGCAGTTGCAGCTTGTTGTAGACCTCCAGAATCCCGTATGAGAGGCGCCCGGTCGGCACGGTCGTCTCCCATAGCTTCCCTTCCTTCTCGTAGTTGAACAGGAACGGGGCCTTCTCCCATTTGTCACCCACGGTCCCGTCCGACTGAAGCTCCCGGCAGGAAAAACGGAACGATTCCCAGGTGCGGTTGTTCACCTCCTTGATGAACAGCCCCTGCAGCACGCCGTTCCGGTAAATATCGAGGCAGGAGACGAAGTCGCTCTCCACCACCTTGTCCTTCGCGTAATCCAAATCGTTGCAGGCCACCCACACGGAGCCGACCGGCCCGTGAATCGGCAGATGCTTCGGGACGCACCCCGCCACGACGTACGTGCGATACTCATTGATGGTGTATTGAGGATTGGTGTGGTCGAGCGGGGCGGAGGAGATCGTGTAACCGCTTCCCGGCCGTACAGCGCCTGTCGCCGCCAAGTCTGAGGGAACCAGCGCCGGCATCGCAAGGGACAGCGCCAGCAGCGTGATGAAGCGGATGGCAGAGTACGGTGTCATGTCGGGCCTCTCGGTAAGAGTGGTTATGCGGGTAGACACCAACCCTTGCTTGCAAACGAGGGGCCCCGCGCTAACCTAGGGGAAATTCATGAGCAGCGCAGCGGCAAAGGCCGGCAAGTGTATCCAGCGGGATACGAACGTGTATCGTTCTGGTCTGGGGCCCGTTGTTCCGCTGGTCGGCGCGAAGGAAGAGAAGGTGGCTCGTCGGAATGCTGAGCCCCTTTATCACGGCAGTAGGACCCGCGCATCATGCTCTATTGCCGGACATACTCGCGAAAGGAATCAAGCCCGTCTATTCGATGACCAGCATCGGATCGATTCACCGATGCAAGAACTGAGCTTTCAGCGTTTACCTATGCTCGGAGCCAAGGTTTATAAAAATTCCAGAAGGAATTCGTTAATATTGGGTCACTCACCATCAGCCGATAGGTACATTTTGTCGTCTGCTCAACGAGACGCAGCGTGCCATTAGAATCCCTAGCAATACCAAATTGTAGTCGGTTCAATAGAATGTCTTTTAGGACCTTAGCGCACTCAGTTAGAGTGCGGACAACGAGGACGCCATTTGCCACCCCTGAAGTGAGATTCACTTGAATGCCCAAGGGATGTCGATCACGTAGCTGTTCGGCCTTCTTTTCAAAATTGTTGTGGTCTAACTCGATCAGTTTGGCCTGAAGTTTTTGCAACGACCAGGTTTTAAGCTCTGTAGATCCGGGAACATCCTTAGCATGGCGGTCCATGAGCTTAGTGACATAGTAGTCTTTTTTCTCACATTGATTTACAGCAGCATGAATGGCAGCGATTGTATCACAAAGCTTCTTATATTTTCCCTGGTTCCCTTCAATCCTAGGGACATAGACAACCACCGGCTTACCCTGCGCCAGCGTAACGGCAAGCTCAGAGTCCTTGCCCAGCGTCTCCATTGTCTGGGCACAGTAGAGAGTGCACTTTGCTCGTCTAAGCATTAGGCTCTCCACCAATCCCTTTTCAATGCGATCTTCGCAGAAAGACTGTGTGGGATCAAAATACCTTAACCTAAGGCGAGATAACGTCCGCTTGGCAAATAATCTCTGGACTACCCTTCCGACAAAGTAGAAATCTTCCACGTCACGCATCGATGTGGCGACAAGATGTCCATTTCATCGCTGCACAGGTAGGCATTAAGGTTGGAACGTCCTTTATCTCGAATAGCACCCATGCGCCGGATTCTCTTGACATCACCGCTCGCCCTAACCACATCGCCAGTTAAATGGCCCAAGCAGTACGTCTCCTTCGGATTTATGTTGCTAATTGAAAGTAGCGGACGCGGCCGAGACGTGTAGTGTTGCTCCGGTATACTATCGAAGTCTCATAGCTCTTGCTTAATTTCCTTGGCATTCTTCTTCGCAAGGGTTTTAAAACCGAACTTGACATTGCCGTACTTTAGCAAGGCAATTTGCTCAAAATATCTAAGCCCATACTCAAATTGCGATCGACCTACCCCTGCCGTGGAGGCCTTGCCAAAAAAGCTGCTAAAGAAGGCAGGAGATATAGTTTCATAAGCCAGACTTAGGAGCATTTCGTTGAGTTGGTTTAGACTCATGCGGTGAGTCGCCCAGTACCCAGAAACTGACACTTCTCCAACAGCACACTGCTCCCGCTTCACCGAGCTTTCATGGCCAGTCAAGCGAGCAATTTCAGCCCTCATTGTGCGAACCATGATGGTCCTCCGGAGCACTAAGCTTCAACTTAGGACAGGCTATTCTCTGATCGCTTCGGGCCCGCCTACACCTTGTGGGTTGCTCCCTATCCTCTGTTTCGGCCTAACTCACACCTTCGATTTCTTGCAGCCGTAACGCACCGCCTCGACCTCGCTCGCGAAAAATCGTTCGGCTCTCGTCTTCAAATAAAACCGCTGTCCAAGCATGTGGTAGATGCACCGCTCCCGGCTATACGTCGTGAAATTGCTTTTGATCGGATGCGTTGGAGGGCTGCTGTTGATCCACGCCTTTCTTGGTATCCACCTCGGACGCCGCCGAGATGATCGTGAGCAAGGTTCCGCTCCAGATTAGAAACCGCATGGACTCCTACGCATTTCCCGTCTGTAGACGGGCGGCAGACTACGGCGAACGATGCGGTGAGTCGACCATGAGCCAGAGGGATGACTATGCACAGAAGACAGGAGGTCTACATAGCCCTGAGGAATTCACGGGCCCGATCACACACCGACCTTCACACCGTACTCGCCGAGCACTCGGATCACCGTAGGCACGGGGGGCGGCCCAGGCGGAATCTCACGATCAAGGGCCGTGAACATCGCAATCGCCTGGCTTCGGCCCGCCGTGATTTCCAACATTTCCCCACCACCCGGCCCATAGCTGAACGCATGGACGGTGCCGCCGGGAACATGGACGAGTGTGCCGGCCGGACACATGGTCGTTTCACCGCCACACGTGAACTGAATCTGGCCCTTGGTCACATAGAACGACTCGTCCCAATCGTGGCTGTGGGGCGGCGGACCCGTTCCCTCGCTGCCGGACTGCAACGTAATCTGATGGTCCTGCGTATTGTCGGTTGATGCCAAGACGGTGACTTGTGTGCCGATGACATTGAGTGCGGCCTTACGATGATTTGGACTGACCACGAATGACTTCTTGCTCATGGCTGAATGCCTCCTGGTACGTCACCGCGTTTCGAAATGACCTGTGTTCAGATGCAGATTCGGGCAGTGGCTGTTTCTGAAAGGCGAGACACCGGAACCGTGCAAGTATCGTATGCGTGTCTTGAACTCGGTGCGCGAATCCACCGAATCCATCATGAGGAAAGTCCCACACCATGATCAGAGATTGCATAGGCTCCTACGCATTTCTCGTCGGTATACGGGCGGAAGATTACGGCGAATGATGCGGTGAGTCAAATCGACACTATTCGGATTTCAACAGGAGAGGATGGCAGATGGTCTCGGCCCCCGTGTCATTTGTCCTTGTGGGTGCCCCGAGCGACTCGCCTACAATGCGGTTACCGTGGCATGTACATAATGATTCCGACACCAACCAAGCAAACTACACCACCAAGGATGTCGTAGAAGTCTGGAACAATATGATCGACGCTCCATCCCCACAGAATCGACAAGACGATGAACCAGCCACCATAGGCGGCATAGACGCGGCCAAAGTGAGCCACCTGGTAGGTCGGCACGATCCCATACAGGATGAGCGCGGCGGCCCCGATGAGGCCGATGCCCCAGTGCGCACCGTTTCTCCACCATTGCCAGACTAGGTAGCCGCCTCCAATTTCAGCCAGTCCCGCAAGCAGAAACAAGCCGATCGATTGCGCAAAACTCATGGCACCTCCAACGAGAAATTTCGCTGACCTTCAGACTGTATCGGAAGACGCAGCCACAAGACAGGCCATTTGTTGAATCGTAGTCCCTCGCATGGGAGTTTGGAAACGTCCTAGAGGTCTGCCCCGTCAGTTCTCCCCAAGCGGAATGACGCGCCAGCCAGAGTCGCCGGATGATGGAGGCACCGATCTGTGACGGACTGCCCCACGGGGGGCGTAGCCGCGCACCTCCCGCAGTACGGCGGAAGTTTCACCATTGCTTGCCCGACAGGACATGTCATGCAATGCTACGGCAACGATGGGACCGGCCGTCGCGTCGATCCCTCCGCACCATGGAAAATCGGCACACCCCCTATGTTCCTTTTGTCCTTTCCGCGCTGGCAGGGCTGGCGGTCTGTCTCGCGATCACCTTCGCCACGGGCCGCAAGGAAGCCTGGGACTCCGAGATCTATTTTTCCGTTGGCATCCCGGTTATGTGCGCGACGATCTTTGCCATCGCGTATGGCTTTCCAGAACGTCCCTGGCGCTGGGCCATGAGCATGGCTGCGGGCCAATCGGTTGCCATGTTGTCGGCAGGAAATTCGTTGTCGCTGTGGCCGCTTTCAATCGTGGCCATGACCATCCTCTCGGTGCCCCAATTGATGACGGGATCGCTGGCCAGCAAGCTGGCGACCAGGAAGAGCCGCAAGACATAACGGGCACGGGTACCATTCCTTATTACTGCCCATCTCGCTGAACACGTTGACTGACTTAAAAGGTTTGCCCCGCGCGCACTGGCCTGACAAGGTGGCGAAGCTTATGGCCATCAGGCGAGTTAATCATGTGGTGAGAACAAGGGCATTTCTGACCGTACATAGCCCTCAGGAATTCACGAGCACTCGCTTACCAGGAGAACTGCGTCTGAATTCGCGCAACATTCTCCCACTGCCCCGTAATCCCGCTGGCGTTATTGTTGAACGTGTAGTTGGCCGTAACACGGATGTCGTAGTGCCGGATGAACCAGTTAACGCCCAGCGTGGTGCCGGTCCACGTACTCGCAAAGTTGCTGGCATCAAGCACCGAAAAGGTCGCGGTGGCCTCCCACTCGTCCTTGTAGACCATGTATCCGCCATTGACCGAGAATTTGTGCAGGCCGGATCGTCCACTTTCATACAGCCCGCCGGTGAATTCCTGATTCAGCAATTTGCTATGCACATATTGGTATTCAATGTCGCCGGAAAACCCGTAGCCTCGAATGCCGGAGCTGGCCTCAAATCCATAGACGTTACGAACATCCTGGTCGGTCGTCAGACTGCTGTTGCCGTTCGGATTCCCCGTATTGTTGCTCAGATTGTTGTTGTTGCTATTCCACCAGCCATAAAGCGCGCCGCTCACCATCAGCCGCCAATATTCGGCATGTCGAAAATCGCCTCGATTATAGGCATTCTCGGACGCTAACGGCTTTGGATCGAACGGCATCTCGCCCCACGGATAGTAATCGACTCGTGCCGCCACCAAGTACCCGGAATTGTTCTGGCTGCTCGTATTGTTGAGCGGCATTTGAAAGAAGATACGATCGGCACGAGGGTTGATGCTCATCGAGCCGCCCGAGAACGCATAGGCCACCTTGCGGCTGGGCGTCATACGATTCAGCCCCACGCCGATCATATAGTCGGGTGTCCCGTACCAGTTGATCCCCACGGACGTGCGTTCGATCTGCTGGAGCCGCGGGCCGATTGTCAAAAACTCACGAGAAAAGGGCGGCTTGAAGCTGCCGAATTTGAGGGACGTTTGCTGATTGGACTCAAAGCCCAGATATTCCCCATACGCCCACTTGATGGACGCTTGGGCATCTTGACCTTCAAATCCGTTGCCGAAGTCCATCTGGATGATGCCCTGCCAATCCCGGTTCATGGCCCCATACAGAAAGGGCCGCAGACGCCGAAAAAAGACTCCATCCTTGATGTCGAGATTGGAGACTTCGTTTTGAACGTGACGCGCCTGTAAGTCGACGAGAATCGCAAGGTCGAGGTAGCTGTCACCCCTTTGCATGACGTTGACACCGGCATCCGCTGGACGGATCGGCCCGGCAAGACCGAATACAATAGCGGCGATGCCAAACACCAGAACGCGTTGAATCATTCGGGTCCTCACAGATGGCCGAACTTATAGCTCACGGCAAGCCAGTAGGTATGTCCTTGTGTCGTATTTCTTGCGCCAAATTCGAACTGCGGCCTGAAAAGAAATTTCAAGTTCCAGGCGGGAATGTAATAGTTCATCTCGGGACCGACGCCGAAGACGCGGTAAAAACTGGTGTTCAAGGCCGCATTCATTCCTGTCTCACGAGTGAACTGCGTGGTGGCGAACCCCGAGACCCCGATGTCGAACACGTGCTTGAATGTCTCACCAAATGCCAGCAACGGGCCGCTGATTCCCCAATCCATGACGACGTCGTCGCCAACATGAATGTCTGTGTGCCGTTGCTTAAAGTTTTGCTCGATCCGCACCACGGAGGAAATGGCGAATGAATTCCGTTTGCCATCGGGGTAATAGACGCCTCCGACGGAGTACAGGAGTTCCCAAAAGCCGGATCCGTGGTTTGTGCTCGCGCCCGGGGAAAACGTACCCGAGGGAGCCCAAACGGCCAGTCCGACTTGATAGTCGAAGTTCTCCTGCTTACCGAATAAGATCAATGGAGAGAAGACTACGTCACCGAGTGAGAAACCACTGGCCTCCGTGCTCTGCCCTGAAGCACGATTGTAGATGTTGTTGAAAGGAACCGCTAGGAGCCCGCCATAATTCATGCCGAAGAATTTGTATTTCGTGCTCCATTGCGCGCCGGTGATGTTGACAAACACGTCCTTATTCACGCTTTGGATGGTGCCTCCGTTGGCATTCTTCAAGTCACCGGGATGATTGTAACGGAAGAAGTTGAAGGCGCCCGTGCTACCTTCAGGCGGGGTCGCGCCCCCTCTCAATCCGACGTGGCCACCAGGGTAGTGCCCTACGATCGGCGTCTCCGCGCGCTGAGCCAGGACGTCCGTCGTGCACAATGCCACAAACGCGAGCGTTAGAAGCAGCCTTCGCTTGGAGAATCGATGAGGCCACACAATCAACCTAGCCATCGAATTAATCGACGAAGGTGACCACCGGTTTCCAACCGTGCTTCATGTCAACAACCGTCCAGCCTTGAGCTTGGGCTTTATCGAGTCGCTTATCCAGCCGCCCAACGTGCGATGGCGATCGGAGACCGAGTCCCGCTCATCGTCGGTATGATGCACGTAGAGGCAGCATCGCGCGCCAGACTCTGCACAGGCCCACTGACGCATCGCCAGGTTCCCGTCCGAATTGCCGGACGCGGCGATGGGGCGGCTAGTGTGCGAGTTGACGCCAACCGGTTTGCCTTAGTTCGAAAAGCGGGACGGAACCTGTCATGCCAACTCCCATAAAGGCGATCCGAATGGATGGCTTTTCTGCCTTGGTTGGGAGTAGATCACCACTTCATCATCATGCGCTTGGCTTCGGCTTCGATGTTCACGTAGGGCTCGCCCTTGACCGATACCGCAACGCCCTGGATCTTACCGCCGGTGAACTTGCCCGGAGCCTTGTACAGCGTACTCACCGCGTCTTCGCTGTCGTATCCTACGCAGAGGCCTTCACCGGAGAAGCTGAACTTGCCCGGCTGGGTGCGCATCTTGCCGGACGCCACCACCTTGTCGTCGACATAGAGCTTGGTCTTGCCCAGGAACTCGCCATGCTCGCCCTTACCTGTCTTCTCGAAATCCATACCCAGCGTGTATTTACCGGGTTTCAGTGTCACGTTGGACTCGAACACCTGCTCTGGCTTGATGCCGAGGAAGTTGTACACGTAGTAGAGCTTCTTGTCCTTGATGAACAGCGAATGGCCGCCGAAGCGGGAGCCCATAGCGAAGATCACGCCTTCGGTCTTGTCGGTGATCTCGACGTTGGCAAGGATCTTGTACGAACGACCGCGCGCGTTGACCGCCACGCCTTCCGGTACAGGTTCCGTATCCGGGTAATATTTGTAGGTGTCGCGGGGAGGTTCCCCGGTGGGGCGCGGGGTTGTTATAATTTCTACAGCAAGGCGATCGTCCAGTGGCAACACGTTGTTCTCTTTCGCCTGTTGCATCCAGAGGTCTTTGAGCTCCTTCAGCTTGTCCGGGTACTTGTCGGCGAGGTTGTTGGACTGCGAGCGGTCCTCCGCCATGTTGTAGAGCTCCCATTCGTCCTTGTCGAAGTGGCCCTTACCGCCCAGCGGTACGTGCACGGAGGCCGCGTGCCAGCCGTCCTTCCAGATGCCCCGCGTGCCGAACATCTCGTAGATCTGGACACGTTTCTTCGTTGGGTCGTCCGGTTTGGCATCAAACGTGTAGGCCATGGAAACACCGTAGACCGGGTACTGCTTCACGCCGTGATTGAACTCAGGCATTTTGAGGCCAGTGATTTCGAGCAGCGTCGGCACGATATCCGTTGAATGGTGGTACTGGTGGCGCAGCTCGCCGCGTGCCTTGATGCCTTTGGGCCAGCTGATAACCAGCGGATCCGCGGTACCCCCCTCGTACTCTGAGTAGCGCTTGAAGAATTTGTACGGCGCTGAGAAGGCCGCAGCCCAGCCGGTCGGGAAGTGTTCGTAGGTGTCGGGGCCGCCTAGCTTGTCTATGTACTTCATGTTGTCTTCGAGACTGTCCGGAAAGCTATTGAAAAACTTGTTCTCGTTCACCGAACCATTGGGCGAGCCCTCTCCGGAGGTGCCGTTGTCCGCAGCGTAGATGATGAGGGTGTTTTCGTACTGGCCTGTCTCCTTCAGGTAGTCGATGACACGGCCGATCTGATGGTCCGTGTAAGATGAATAGGCCGCCCAGACCTCTGCCATGCGGTTGAAGAGCTGCTTTTCCTGGTCGTTCAGGGAATCCCAGGGACGTACGTAATCCAACGGGTTGGCCACGTCTTTCGGAAGAGGATTGACGGCGGTGTTGACGGTATTTTGGGGGATGATTCCCCTCTCTTTCATGCGTTTGGTTACCCATACGCGATAGGCGTCGTAACCGTCGTCGAATTTGCCCTTGTATTTCGCTATCCATTCCTTGGGAGCCTGGTGTGGCGCATGGTTGGCGCCAGGATTGAACCACATGAAGAAGGGCCTGGACGGGTTGGAGGCGTTCTTGTTACGGAGCATCTCGATTGCCTGATCAACGAGATCCTTGGACAGGTGGTAGCCATCCTCAGGTTTGTACGGCGGGTCGATGAAATCGTTGTCCTTGGTCAGGAACGGATACCACTGGTTGGTCTCGCCGCCGAGGAAGCCGTAGAAGCGGTCCCACCCCTTCTGCAACGGCCACTCGCCGCGATACGCGCCCGGTGCCACGTCAACTTCCGGCACATTGTGGTTCTTGCCGAGCCACAAGGTAGCGTAGCCATTGGCCTGCAACACTTCGGCAATGGTCGTGACCTCTTTGGGAAAGCGGGTGCTGTAGCCCGGGAATCCCTCCGCACCTTCGGCGACATTGGCATACCCGTTGATCCAGTGGGTGCGGCCGGTCAGCAGCGTGGAGCGTGTCGGCGAGCACAGAGAGGTGGTATGCCAATTGGTGTAGGTCAACCCATCGGCGGCGAGTTTGTCGAGTGTCGGCATGCTGATGCGGCCACCGTAGGGCGACCAGGCCGCCTGGCCCGTGTCGTCGTACAGAATGAAGAGGATATTGGGGGCTCCTTCGGGCGCCTTTGGGGGAATGAAGGGCTTCCAGTCCGGTTTGGAATCGCGGACGTCGAGCTCGATCTTGCCCTGGAAGCCGCGCATGAGATCAACTCTGTCACCAGCCACCGCCTCGGTGGCGGGTTTGGCTTCGTCTGCTGCCATGACAGACTGACCAAGACCGATTGTCAACATAGTGGATAGGATCAAGTATTTCAGTTTCATGATTGGATCCCCCCGCATAGTACGATGATCAAAGTGGATGTAGATTTACCGCTTACTGATTCTGCTAGTCATGGACGTCGCTTTCAGCGCGTGGCGAATAGCCGTCTTCTCACTCTCGTTTCCATCGATAACGATCAACCCATCAGTCATGGCACGGTCGACCGACAGTCTGCCGGCGAGTACTTGCGTCAACACCGGCTCACCGGTGAGTCGATGGCCTCCCCTTTGGCCGGGCCATCGGTGCGAATGGTGACGTGAACCTTGCCGTCAACCTGGGAGTAACGAGTTCATAATTGGCTCTCCACATAACCCAGCGAGAAACTTGCCGGCAATTCCGCGGCGCTGGGTGACGCAGCGAACTGATTCCTGAACTCCGGAAGGCGGTGCACCGTGTCGTCGTAGTTGGCGGTGCCCTTGCATGGTGCCTCCAGGGCTGCAGCATCGATGACAGCGTTGTCCGCGGCCTTACGCAGAGCTACCGCCACCGGAAAGGAGCCGGGGTACGGTCTCAGCATGTTTTCCTGGCAGCCCTCCCTATTGTGAGGCAGCAACCACTTTAAACCTGCAAGTGTGGTCACGACGGCATGGGATTACCAGTTCCCACGAGAATGCTCGCGGGTACTTCGTCTCCTGCGAAAATTGGACCAGGGAGTATGCGTGACAGCCTGAGGTAGGAAGGGACCGATTCTTAGGAGCACGGAAGAATTTTTGGGACGATACCCTCTCATTGACATCTCGACCGGTTCTGACCGGAGGGGAGAAATGCATCAGCACCCAGCGCTCTGGTTGTAGCATTTCTCAGCATTGAGAGCTTCCTCCCTTGCATGGCTCCCGCGTTTGAACTGTCGTTCACGGCGGGGAACCGCCCATGGAGCGAAATCTCCACGAGTCGGTCGATAGAGGACGATGGGCACAAATATCCCTCGACTGGCTTGGGTGCCGTTCCTCGTCTCGTTAGCCGAGGGCCTCGCTTTCATCTTTACTGTGTTGTGTTGATCACAGAATCCCGAACGTCAGGGTTGTCTAGCACGCTTGACAAGGATGGACGTGCATGTACATAATTTCGTACAACACATTCCTGGAGGGCGCCATGACCAAGACCTTACCAATCTCTGAAGCGCGGGCGAATCTGCCCGACCTTGTTGATCAGTCTTCCAAGCGCATGGTGCGCTTTATTATCACCCGGCAAGGTCTGCCTGCCGCCGTGCTGATGAGCCATGCCGAACTGGAAAGCTGGCAGGAAACGCTCGATGTCGCGGCGAGTTCCGAAGAACTCACGGGCATCCGCGAGGGCTTGGATCAGCTGCGCCGTGGCAAGTCAGTAAACTTCGAGGAAGTTTTCGGCGAGCCGGTCCGTGGCCAAAAAGCAAAAAGACGTTAGGCTCTCGAAGCGAGCAGCGAAGGCCGTCGCGTCCATTGCGCCACTCTTTCGAGACGCGATCAAGGAAGCCCTCCGTGACATCGCGACTGATCCCCTACTCGGCATCCCACTCAAGGGTCAACTGAATCCGCTGCGCCGCCTTCGCGTGGGCAAGTACCACATTGTGTATGGGTTCACGGAGACAACTGTTGATGTCGTGCACATTGCACACCGAAAAGACGCGTATCGCTGACTATGCCAGGGCTCCGGCCTATTGCGCACTAGCCGAGACGCATGCAGGAAAATCGACAACCAACTATGGGGCTCGAATTGGCCAGACAACAGGACAATCCGAATATAAAAGCGGCGATCCTGGTCGGACTGGCGGAAGGAACGTGGCTAAATAACTAGAACCTATCTCATAATTGTGTAGAGCCTGACACCGTGACGGAAGACTCCGAGCGGGGACAAGCTTTCGAGCGGTGTGTCCCCGCCCTCCTCTCCTTTCTTGGAAGGGATGAGTCCACCAGCCTTTGCCATGGCGGAGGCTGAGGCCAGCAGGCCAGACCCGCTGCTGGTCGCCGATCCGACCTACTCCCGGAGGCGACCCGCCAATCCGAGCACGTCAGCCGGCGTGCCCCACATCACCGCATCAGGGCGAGGCGGGCGCGGCTCACCACTCGCCAGCCGACCGAGCTCCACGAACACCATCCCACCACTGTTGATGTAGCAATTTTGAGATAAGGTCTGGTTAAGAGGGATGATAGGCGCTTCATGTAATCCGTCGTCACCGGTGTTCAGTCTTCCACACCTACGCCGATCACGATGAGAACCGCATAGTCCTGCTTCCTGCAGCCCTCGACCGGAGGCATCGCTCCTCCTGGTGCAACTGGAAACGCAGTCTTCTGCGCGTTTGCCGGCGAGCACGAACCACCACCCTCTGCCGGTGTATAGCGCGCGGAGCGGCAGGCCAGGTGCGTCACGTCATAGAGCGTCGCGCCTTTATCGAGCTCCCAGCGCCTGTTCCCATTGCTGTCGGCGGGATGAATGGTCAGCACAGTCGTCACGTCGCGGGCACCCGTGACCACATATTTGCCGGATGGGAGTGGAAAGGTCGGCTGCTCCATGATCAAGCCGTGTTCCTCCAGCCACCAGTCCGTGCCGTCGAATGTCCAGCGAGCCGGGGCGACGCCGCCCGCCTCCTTCAACCGTTGATAGCTGTCCAGCTCGACGCCCCGAGGACCCGGGTCCAGAGGCCACAGGCCCCACGATTGTGCGCCGTTCCCGGAGTTCGCACGTGGATCACCCAACGCCGCGATGAACTGTGTCGATGTGCGCTGAAGCTTCGTCTCCCCTCCGCCTGCAGCGTAGCCTTGACTTCGAGTCAGATTGAATGAGGGGAGCACACACGAACCGAGCAGAAAGAGAACCAGGATGAACAGAGGCGGCGTCGCACGGGCAGAAGAACTACCCTCTTTTGTCGTCATCTTCGCTCCTGCGCCTCGTCGCCGATTGACGCGCGGGTTCCACGCTCGCCCGTGTCAGAACCTATTTCAGACGGCTGGCATCGCTCGCAGGAAAGAGCGCACCGACTCAGGGTTCGTCTTTGGGAAAATCCTCACTCTGTTTGAGCCAGAGTTCAAGCAGTCTTGTCTCGCGTTCGGACTGGGAAAGGCGCTCCAAAGCGAATGCCCCCGTCAAGCGATCCTCATAAAACGAGCGCTCCTTCGCGTACGTTTTCTTAAAGGCTTCGGTCTTGAGCGCCTTCCAATTGGCATCAGATATACCAGCATGGGAGCGCAAGAGGCTGATCTCGATGGCTTGGAAAGCAAACACCTTAGCTAACGCCTTAATGACAGTGGCATTGGAAATGGCTTTTGGTTTTTTGTCAGCCATGCCTAATCGGTTCGGTCATGCCCACGCACACATCGGTCTACGTTCTTCTCTTCGTCCATCATCTGAGAAACGCTGTGCCGGCGGCATTCTCAGAATCCTAACCCGTGGAGCGGAAGCTGAAACGGAACTAATCAGTTCCGCACGCCGCTCCAAACCTTTGCTGGATCGATCTCCTTGTCAGGGTTAAGTGTCTTCGCCTTTTCCAGCAGGACACCCGTCGTCTCCGGATAGGCTGGATCGGAAATACAACAATTGTCGACTGGACAGACCGCTGCGCATTGAGGTTCGTCAAAATGGCCGACACATTCGGTACAACGATCGTGCGTAATCACGTAGATATCGTTTCCCTCTCCCTGGCCGTCGCCCACATGATTCCCCTTCGATTCCGCGTCGCCACGAGTTTCGAAGATGGCCTCGTTCGGACATTCTGGCAGACAGGCTCCACAGTTGATACATTCGGCAGTAATCAGCAGTGACATGATGCTCGCCTCCTTCTTACTTAACGATAATAGATGAATGTAGCGCTCGAAGGCCCCGTTTGGTCAAGCACTATTTCGCGCCTATGGATAGTGCCATGATCCAAGCGAGTTGGGCCGTCTTTCAAGGGCCTGCGTACCGGCAAAACCGCACCGACGCCAACACGAACATTCTGTAGTGATGGTCTAGACGCAGTGCTTTGCCGATCGGCCGCAGCCGGATCAGAGAGAGCGAAGATAGGATCTCTTGAGGTGTTTTCTCCGCCGCCGGCAAGAAAGAGGGCTACGCCGGATGAGCGAATTGGAGTGCTGGGTCTACTTGCCCACTGCGGTGCTCCGAGCCTTGAGTTGCAGAAGGTCACCCAAAACCAACGCTTGCTTCTTGGCATGGCTCCAACGCTTGAGCTGTTGTTCGCGCTGGGTTTCAGTTCTCACAGAATCGACGATCTCAAAGTACACCAAACCGACGGGCCTCCGCCTCAGAGTATAGGCAGGCCCGTGACCGTTGTTATGCGCCCTCACGCGACTTTCGAGGTCTTTGGCCATCCCTACATAGAAGCTGCTGCCGGCACAACAAAGAATGTAGACGTAGGTCTGCTCGACAAAATGCCCCTCGACCTGGCTCGAGGAACCATACGACTCGCGGTAATGTTTGAATAGCGATTCCTTGGGATGGCTTGCCATGAGCGAGCGGGGAACCGCTCCATGGAGCGTATTCCCCGCGAGTCGAATGGTGGAGGGCAGGGGAGTCGAACCCCCGACCCCTACGTTGCGAACGTAGTGCTCTCCCAGCTGAGCTAGCCCCCCACTCTAGTCCTTTGCTCGACCCGAGGCATCGGCGTGCTGGGTACCGACGCTCGCTAACCCTTCGAACAGGTCAACATCTTTTCAAGCCGGAATAAGGTCGCAGCCAGCACCTCTCTAGTCCTTAGCTCGACTCGAGGCATCGGCGTTCGCGGCACCGACGCTCGCTAACCCTTCCCACAGGCCCTAGCAACTCCAGCCCGAATCAGTGATGCAGCCCATTGATCTAAGTACTCCTTAGCTCGACTCGAGGCATCGGCGTTCGCGGCACCGACGCTCGCTAACCCTTATCACAGGCTGTTGTCACTCCGGCCTCGAAACGGTATCGAGGTCAATTGGTGGCGAGCGCCGATCTGGTTAACCGCAGGATGGCCTGAGCTTCATTGCCCAGGATTGGAATGCTGCGGAGGAGACGGGGAGGAAGCCGACGCTCGCCGAATCCGCACGATTATACACAAGTTCTCTCATCGGACTCCAGTCCTGCTCAGTTGACCGAGTCGGCCACGCCCCACTCCAACAACACCCGCTCCTGAAACAACCGTTCGAATCGCGGCAGGAGCACCAAGTCGAAGACCTCGTTTTTTCCTGGGAAGAACGCGAGCACCGCCCGTCGCGTCTGATCGATGAGTGCCTGAGCATCCTCTCGCGTCATCGCCATGGTTTGGAGACGCACGGAGGTCCGTTCCACTTGCAATCGCATGCAGGCCATGCGGACTTCTTCGTCGAGAACGTCGAACCGCGACCGGCCTCCCTCGTGCTTCATGGGTTCACCCATCCGGCCGTGTCGGACGTTGTCCCGGCGACGGCCCCTTCCACCATGACGCGACGCCCCTCTACCCGAAGCCGGCCTTCCGCATAGAGTTGGACAGCTCGAGGATAGATGCGATGCTCCTCGACCAAGATCCTCGCCGCCAGCGCCTCCGGCGTGTCCCCCTCCAGCACCGGCACCGCCGCCTGGATAATAATCGGCCCTTCGTCCACCCCCGGCGTCACAAAGTGCACCGTGCAGCCGGCCAATTTCACACCATGCTCCAGCGCCTTCTTCTGTACGTCGAGTCCGGGAAACGCCGGCAACAGCGACGGATGAATGTTCATGATTCGATGTTCATACGCCTGAATCAGCAGAGGCGTGACGATTTTCATGTAGCCTGTGAGCAACACCAACTCGACGTCATGCTTGTGCAACACCTCGAGCACAGCGCGATCGTAGGCCTCGCGACTGTCGGGCTGCCCCGCAAACGGCTTTGGATCGATGAACACGTCGAGAATGCGGTGACGTCGCGCCCGCTCGAGTGCCTGGGCGTCTCGCTTGTTACTGACCACCACCACGAGCTGCACGTGCAGGCTGCCCGCCTCGACGGCGTCGATGATGGCCTGAAGGTTTGAGCCACGCCCCGACGCCAACACCCCGACCCGCACCTTTCGTCCCTTTCCATTAATCGACATACCGCACGCTCCGCTCCCCATCCGCCCCTGCCACGATTTCGCCAATCACACAGGCCGCATCGCCGAATTTGTTGAACCCCTCAACGAGGCCGCCGACTTGATCGGCCGGAGCTATCAGGATCAACCCGATCCCCATATTGAAGACCCGATACATTTCATCGCGTTCGACGTGTCCCAGCCGCTCAATCAACCGAAAGATCGGCGGTACCGTCCATCCGCTACGATGGATCACCGCCACCGTGCCGTGGGGAAACACACGCGGAAGATTTTCGGTAATCCCGCCTCCCGTAATGTGCGCGATGCCTTTGACCTGGTGCGTTGCGGCCACTGCCAGGATCTGCTTCACATAGATCCGCGTCGGCGTGAGCAACGTCTCCCCGATCGTCCGCCCCAAGTCAGCGTTGGAGGTATCGATCTTGAGCCCGCCCTGCTCGAGTAATGCCCGGCGCGCGAGGGAAAAGCCGTTGCTGTGCAGGCCCGAGGAGGACACGCCAATAATGGCATCGCCGGGAGTGATGGACTGCCCGTCGATGATACGGTCACGATCGACGACACCCACGGCAAACCCCGCCAGGTCGTACTCCCCGTCCGGATAGAAGGACGGCATTTCGGCTGTTTCCCCGCCGATCAACGCACACCCCGCTTGGCGGCATCCCTCGGCAATCCCACGGACCACGTTCTCGGCCGTGCCGATCGACAACTTGCCGGTCGCAAAATAGTCCAAGAAAAATAACGGCTCGGCACCGCTCACGACGATGTCGTTGACGGACATCGCAACGAGGTCGATCCCAACCGTGTCGTGCCGATCCATCATGAAGGCGATTTTCAGTTTGGTGCCGACGCCGTCGGTGCCGGACACGAGTACAGGATCCTTGAACCGGCTGGGATCGAACCGGAAGAGACCTCCAAATCCCCCGAGATCGGTCAATACCTCGGGGCGGAAGGTTCCGCGAACCAATGGAGTAATCCGCCGGACGAATTCAGTGCCGGCCTCGATATCCACACCGGCTTGCCGATACGTGGTCATGGGAGGCGCAGTGTACCGATGCAACTGGCGGAGGTCAACGCGGGGAACGCTGTAGCTCGGTCACGGTCTCGAGATGCGACGTTTGTGGAAACATATCGAAGGCTTGCACGCGCGTCACACGATAGCCGCTCGACGCCAGACGCGCCACATCGCGAGCCAAGGTGGCCGGATCACAGGACACATACACGATGCGCGGCGCCTCGAGCTGCAGCACTCCGCTGAGCACTTCCTGCCTGAGACCGGTCCGAGGTGGATCGACCAACACCACGTCGTATTCGCCTGGCGTCGCCGTCACGAGAAAAGTCTCAGCCGCAACTGGTCGGAACCGGCACCGGCCGACATGGTTGCCGTTCGCGGCACGACGGGCATCGGCCAAGGCAACCCTATTGCCTTCGACGAAGGTGACGAACGCCCCGCGCTTGGCCAGGGGTAACCCAAGCGTGCCGACACCCGCATAGAGTTCGAGCACCCGAAGCCCGGCTGCGGGTGCCACCCACTCGATCAGGAGATCGGACAACGCGCGATTGACGGGCCAATTCGACTGGAGAAACGATTGGTCGCTGATTCGCACGACCATGTCGTCCAACCGCTCCGCGATCCACTCCTGTCCGTGCACCCAACGAGCGTTCCGCACGGCGGCTGTCCCCATGACGATACAGCCGACCACGCCGGGGATTTTGGCGCACAGTCCAAACAAGATCTCCGCCTGGCGCTTCGAGCGGGCTTGGCTTCGGAGAGAGAGCACGGCCTGACCGAACGTGCTCGACAGACGTATCTCAATCGACTCGATACGGCAGGGCGGCTTGGACACGTTTGCCAGTCGCTTACTGAGCCCCGTCACGATGTTCCGCAGAATATCGGGCAGCACGAGACAGTCGGTCACGGGCACGAGTGCATGGCTGCTTTCCCGGTGGAATCCCAACGCCAAACCGGTCCCCTGCTTGAGCACGCCGAATCGAACGACGGATCGGCTGCCATAGATCTGCGTCGACGGGATAATCGGCGAGATCTCCGGCAACGCCACCTTTCCGACCCGGGCGAGCGTTTCCAACAACATCTCTCGCTTCAGGCGCAGCTGTGCGTCGTAGCCGATATGCTGCAACTGGCAGCCGCCACACTCCCCGTAGACCGGACAGGGGGCGCTGACTCGATCCGATGATGTCTCGACCACCCGTTTCATCACGGCTTCCTGGTAGTGCTTGTGCGTCTGGCCGATGACCACCTCGACCGTCTCGCCCGGGATCGCCCCACGCACGAAGATCGTCCGCCCGTCCTGCCGAGCGAGCCCGTAGCCGCCCTGCACCAGCTTTTCAATCTCGACAATCATTCCTTTTGCCCTATGACTTTGAGGCTGCTCAAAAAGTTTCCCAACGAGGCCGCAGGAAGGATGGACCCCGAGGCGTATGCCTCTCGATACGTTGAGGGGAACTGACGACCGAGAACGAAGTTGGGAGACTTTTTCAGCAGCCGATTCAACTTTCCGGTCGTAAGTCGATGCTGAGCAACTTGATCTTCCGATGCAGGTGGCTGCGTTCGATCTGCAGTTCGTCCGCCGTGCGGGAGACGTTCCAGCGGTTCTCCTTGAGTTTGCGGGTGATATATTCCTTTTCAAATGCGTTGCGGGCATCGCGCAACGAATCGTAGTCCTTGAGGACCAGCGACGGTTGCGCCGCCATCGGCGCCGCCGGCTGGACAGTCGGTCGAGCCTGCAAGGCCAGGGCCACGTGGCTCTCGTCGATGGTCTGACCGGACACCATGATCATCAGACGCTCGATCAGATTGCGCAGTTCACGGATGTTCCCCGGCCAATCGTACTGCTGCAACTGCTCGATGGCCGCCGGCGTGACCTGTTTGGGCTTGAGTCCTTGTTCGTCGACATGGATGGTCATGAAGTGTTCGACGAGCAGGGGAACGTCGTCCCGGCGACCGCGCAAGGGCGGCACCGTCACCGGCAGCACATTGAGCCGATAGTACAGGTCTTCCCGGAAATGCCCGGCTTCGATTTCCTTCTGCAGATCCTTGTTGGACGCCGCCAACACGCGCACGTCGACCTTGATCGTGCGCGTCCCGCCCACGCGATTGAATTGCTGTTCCTGGAGCGCTCGAAGCACCTTCGCCTGCGTCGCCAAGCTCATGTCGCCGATCTCATCGAGAAAGAGCGTTCCGCCGTCAGCCTGCTCGAATTGTCCGCGTTTCTGGGTCATGGCGCCGCTGAATGCGCCCTTTTCGTGGCCGAACAGCTCGCTTTCGATGAGGGTTTCGGGAATCGCCGCGCAGTTCACCGCAATGAACGGTTTGCCGGCGCGGGGGCTCTGCTGGTGAATCGCCCGCGCGACCAACTCCTTGCCGGTCCCGTTTTCGCCCGCGATCAACACACGGCTGTTTGTCGGCCCCGCCGTGGCGATCAGATCCCGCAGGCGTTGCATCGCCGGCGAGCGACCAACCAGTTCGAACCGCCGCTCGACCTTGTGTCGGAGCGACAGATTTTCCCGTTCGAGACGATGTTGATCGAGCGCGTGCCGTACGCGCAGCGTGACGTTCTCCAACGACAGCGGCTTCTCAATGTAGTCGTAGGCTCCGAGCTTGATGGCCCGCACGGCGGTTTCGATCGACCCGTGCCCGGACATCATCATGACCTGGGCATGCGGCGACATGTCCCGCAGCCGCTTGAGCGTCTCCAGGCCGTCCATCTCCGGCATCCAAATATCGAGAATGGTCAGATCGGGCGGATCGTTCGTGGCGATCTTCAGGGCTTCGGCGCCACTCTTGGCCACCTGCACTTCGTATCCTTCGTCCTCGAGGATCTGTCCCAAGGAATTGAGGATGGCGACTTCGTCGTCCACGATCAGAATGGACTCAGGCATAGTTTTTCGTCACCCGCTTCGGCACAGCAGTTCGTGCCCTGTTATACGCAATCCGGAGTTAGACCGGAAGCTCAAAACTGAAGACGGCACCTTTGGGCTGATTGTTGGCGGCCGAGATCTGTCCCTCGTGATCGGTAATGATGCGTCGGCTGATGGCCAGCCCCAATCCGGTCCCGGTTCGCTTTCGTGAAAAGTACGGCACGAAGAGCTTGTCCTGGTCCTCGGGTGTAATGCCGGTCCCCTCGTCCGCAACGCTCACAATGGCCCGTCGCCGCTTGCCGTCGTACCGGGACGTCACCCAAAGCCGGCCTTTCTGGTTCATCGCTTGAATCCCGTTGTCGAAGAGATTCACCAGCACGCGCTTGATTTGTTCGCGATCGAACTTGAGGTTGGGCAGCACCTCATCGAGATCCACCAGCAACTCCACGTCGCGGTGTGCGTTTTGATACATCGTGATGACGTCGCGCAGCACGTCGTTCAGCGAGGCCAACGTCAGCTGCGGCGTCGGCAGCCGCGCAAACTTCGAGAATTCGTCGACCATGTGCTTCAGACTGCCGACTTCGTTGACGATGGTTTGTGTCGCTTCGTCAAAAATCCGGTCGAAGTCCGTCGCCTGCTCGTAGTATTTCTTCCGCAGCCGCTGAGCGGACAATTGAATGGGCGTGAGCGGATTCTTGATCTCGTGCGCCACCCGCTGCGCCACCTCCTGCCACG
The DNA here is from genome assembly GCA_036984305.1 of Nitrospira sp. Classification (NCBI taxonomy): domain Bacteria; kingdom Pseudomonadati; phylum Nitrospirota; class Nitrospiria; order Nitrospirales; family Nitrospiraceae; genus Nitrospira; species Nitrospira sp. The sequence continues at coordinate 1,251,168 of BQWY01000001.1, read as the reverse complement.
CCGACGCCTTCTGCGCCTTGATCAGCTCGGTCAGATCCTCGAAGATCAAGACGTATCCGAGGTCGCGGCCTCCCTCGTCTTTCATGCGCGAGCAGCTCACCCCGATCGTCAACAAGCGTCCCTGCATCTCCAGCTGTCCTTCGAGCGACAGCGTATCCCGCCCGTCGGCGAGCATGCGGTCGTAGACCGTCTGGAACAGATCCAGCTTCAGCTCCTTGAAAGCCTCGTTCGCGAGACGGCCCTGTATGCGGTCGGCCCAGATGCCCAAGATCCGTTCGGCCGAGGGGTTGAAGGTCGTAATCGTCCCCTGCCGGTCGATGGATACCAATCCGGCCGCGATCGTGTCGACCACGGTTTGGGTGTACGCCCGCCGTCGCTCGATTTCGACGTTGGATTGACGGAGGGAGGCGTTGACGGATTCCAGCTGAGCCTTGCTCGTTCTCAGATCCCCGGTCATGCGGTTGAAGGACTCGACCAACGTCCCGATCTCATCGGTCGCCCGGGCTTCGATATGCACGTTGAGGTCGCCCTGCGCGATCGCCTCGGTCGCCTGGGCCAAACGCTGGATGGGCACCGTGATGCTCCGGGCCACATAAAAGCCGAACCACGTCGCCCCGAACAGGATCATGACGGTGACGATGGCGACGATCAAATAGGCTCCGGCTTTGATCGGGTTCTTCATCGCGCGAATCTGTTTGTATTCCGTGTAGCGTTGCCCAATGCCTTCCATTTTGGCCAGCAGCGACTCGGGGACGTACGCATCAACCACCACGACTCCGTCAATCTCGCCCTGTCGGACGCCCGACAGGATCGGCACCCCGGCCCGCACGAGCCGTCCGCGCTCGGCCTCCTGGACGGACGTCAGCTCCTGTTTGGTGGTAATGACCTGGAGCACCAACTGCCCGATGGGTAGGTCCATCACTTGCGCGGGCACATCCTGTGCCCGGGACTTTGTCAGCGTTTCCATCTTTGACGAATAGACTTCGACTCCCGCCACATTGTGATCGGCGCGCTCGCGCGCCATGGCGGCAATCAATAGGTCGCGCTGCCCCGGTGCCATCAAGTCTTCCCGATAAATTTCCTGACTGATGGCGCGGGCGCTGTTCGTCGCGAGCGTGATGTGCCCAAGATGGTGCATCTTGGCGACTTCGAACGCATCGCGCATGACGTGGTCGATCTGATCGCTGAACCAGACGTCCACCGCCTTGTCCACCACGCGACTCGCCACGAACGCGAGCAGCAGGCTCGGAATCAGGGAGAATCCGATGAACGCGGCGACCAATTTGGATCGGAAGCCCGAACCGGCCACACGATGACGCCGCTCGAAGTATGTTTTGATCAGGTTGCGCGACAGGAGCAGGGTCAGAACGACCAGGCCGATCAGGTCCAGATTGAGCAACAGCAGGACGAAGGCATAGTTGGGGCTCGGCACGAACGTGCCGTCGATCGTTTCATTCGAGAGGCCGTAACGGTAGTAGTAGCCGGTCAGGACCAGGCAGGGGATGAGAAACAGTAGAACGATCCAGACCGGACGGAAGTGTCGGCGCCGCGGTTCCGCCACGACTCGCGTCGACGACGAGGAGGGGACTGCGTAACCAGTGCCACGGTTGGATTCTGGCATGACGGCTGTCAGCGAATCGGACGCTCTCTCCGCGGCCATTTCACCCGGCCCGGGCTGGAGCCCGCAACTTCCTTACACAGTACCCGGAGTTGGATGGGGACGCAAACGAATTACCGACCAGGAGGGCTCGCGAATACGGGCGCCGGCCGAACCGCCTCGTTACCGCGACGGGGCCGTCGATTTCCCCGACGTGAGTTCCACAAACTTCATGCGGAGGGTATAGAGCATTTCCGTCATGATCGACTGCTCTTCCCCGGTCAAATTGCCCTTGGTCTTTGTCTCCAGAATGGAGAGAATGTCGATGATCTCCTTGGCCTGACCCAGATTGACGGACACGGGGGCTTGCTTGGGGTCGAGGGTCTCACCCATCAACATGAGCGCCGAGGTGCCCATCGAAAATACGAAGGACGAAAAGGTCACCGGCATGTGCGCATGCTCTTCGTGCGTGTCGCCGGAGCCCGGGGTCGTCTGAGCGGCGGATGCCGGAGCAGCGGCAGCCGTCGGGGTTTCGAGAGGCGATCGGTCCCCTTCGTCGGGGCGGCTGCCCCGTCGGTCCCGGATCACGAATCCCGTCTCTGATTCTGCGCCCGATTCTGCACTCATGGCCGACGTCCGTACTGATGGGACACGATCGGAGGATACCCGCGGTCACGGTAACATAGCCACCTTCACCGTGCAAGACAGGCGATTGCAGGGGCCCGTGGTATGGGAGTAAGCTCGGCAAATCCCACTATGACGTCTGGACCCCACATTCCACCTCCTTCCATGCCTCCTTTCGAACGCGCCGTGGAGATCATGGCCAAGCTTCGCGCTCCGGAAGGCTGCCCCTGGGATCGAAAGCAAACCCACGCGTCACTCAAGCCCTACTTGCTCGAGGAGACCTATGAGGTCCTTGAGACGATTGATCACGAGGATCGGGACAAATTGCGGGAAGAGCTGGGTGACGTGCTCTTGCAAGTGATCTTTCACGCGCAGATTGCGGAGGAATCCGGCAGCTTCACCATCACTGACGTGCTCAATACCCTGGCCGAGAAACTGATCCGCCGCCATCCGCACGTGTTCAACACGGAGCCCGCGGACGATACGACCCTGACACCAGAGCAGGTGTACGGCCGGTGGGAGGCCATTAAGAAGCAGGAGCGAGCCGCCAAGGGAGAGCCTCATTCGGCCTTGGACGGGGTGCCGAAAACGTTGCCCGCCCTGCTCCGTGCCTATCAACTGCAGGCCAGGGCCGCAAGGGTCGGCTTCGACTGGCCGGATTCGCGGGATGGCGTGAAGCAGGTTCTCGACAAGGTGGAGGAAGAATGCCGCGAGCTGCGCCAAGCCTTGGATCACCGCCCCCAACCGGACCCCGAGGTCGTCGCGGCCGAGATCGGAGATATGCTATTTTCTATCGTCAATTTGGCCCGCAAGCTCAAGGTGAATCCGGAGGACAGTCTACGCATGGCCGCCGAGCGGTTTGGGACGCGTTTTCATTACATCGAGTCGGAGGCACGAGACGCCGGCACCTCCGTCGAACAGCTCGATTTGGTGGAAATGGATCGCCTATGGGAAGAGGCCAAACGAGCCCTCGCCGCCGACCCACGACCACCCGGATCATGAGTCACGAACCGACACCGCCTCCCGCCGATGCGCCATCTTCGTCGGCCCCCACCGGGCCGCAAGAGGCGCCTACCGCCGAGCAATACGAAGAGGGAAAACGCGCCGGCGCGCATCCCTTGGTCGTTATCTTCGCCGTAATCTTCGGGTTGTGGATCGTCATTTTTTTCGTGTTTGCCCCGGGAAATAAAAGGGACCGTCCGGACGCCACCCTCAGCCGGCCGGATTTGACCGAGCACCACGACGACGCAGCGCCGGTGATCTTCAAGGTGCACGCGACCGCCCCACAATTCAAAGCGATCAGCCTGGTGGTTCCCGAGGGCGCGACCCACAGCCAGATCGTGACCTTGCTGAAGTCGCTACGGACGATGCGCAAGGACCATGAATTGGAGGCGATGCTGCCGCCCACCACCGAAGGCCATGAACTGGGTCCGCTGGCCTACGCGGAGATTTTTATTTTCAGCGACAAGGAATACGCGTCCGCGGATACCATCGCACGATTGGCGCGCGGAGCCAAGGCGCCTACCACCATGCTCGGGTCGGTGATTCCCTTCGAGGTGGCCATGGAGCACGTTCGGGGCCACTACCGCATCGATCTGGCCAACGAGCGTCGGCCGGATGCGGGATCGCTCGGGTTCGCCGATCCCTCAGGGGTGCATTCCGAACACTATCGAAAAATTTTCTAATTCGCTCCCCTTCCGCCCAGGGTCAGTTGTCGCTCACCGGTCGGAGAAACTCGACCGCTCGATGTTCGTCCGGTGCAGCGGACGAGCATGGCGACATTGGAGCAGCGAAGGGAAGGCTGGACGGGAGTTCGACGTGGCCAGTGCGTGGAGCGTCGCTCCGGGCGATGCGACGGTACCATTTGTGCAGCCGGTGGCGCCCGCCTACAGCTTTGCGCGCAGACGGATTTCCTCCCGAAGTTCCTCATGAGCGGTCGAAAACCACTCCTCCAGCTTTTTTGCCAGCGGAGCCAAGGACCCGGCAAAGGATGAAATCATCACATCTTGGCGTTCGTTCAAAAGCCCTGCTTCATTGGCCAACACGAGTTTCTGGTCCGCGATCCGACGGGACAGCAAATTGGTCACCACCAACTGTTGACCGGGTGTCCCCTGCACATTCCCCAGCAACGTCGATCGAAGCGGATCGAGTTCCTCTGGAATGGAGACCTTGATACGGATCGCAAACGGCGACGGCCAGGTCGGCCGCTGAAACGAGTAATCGTACGAAAACGTGAGCTCCCGCGGCTCCCGGAACGGGCCGCTGGCGTTGAGAATCGTGTATTTGTCTGCCATCAAAAGTCCTTCTGTTCCACGCACCAAGATAGTGGTGCCCACCGTGTCGAAGCGGTCAGTTATAGCCGCCCCGAAGTCGAGACACAAGCGGCGAGGCGACTACGAGGGCAGCCGTGCCAGCACCGCCAAGGTCTTTGCCGCCGTTTCCTGCCCGTCCCGAATACAGTCGGGAATGCCGACGCCGCGATACGCGGACCCGGTCAGGAACAGACCGGGGAACCGACTGAGTGCCGTGTCAATCTCCGTGAGCCGGCGCAGATGCCCCACCGTATACTGCGGCATCGCGCGTTCCCACCGGTTCACCTCCACATATTCCGGAACGGCCCGTAGTCCGGAGAGGCTCCTCAATTCCTCGCGCACCATCGTGACGAGGGTGTCATCGGACTGAGCGAGAATGGCCTCGCGCCCCACGCCTCCGACGTAGCAACGGACCAACGCCTTGCCCTCCTGCGCACGATGACCCCACTTCAAAGAGGTCCAGGTGGCGGCCAAGAGGGACCGATGTTCGGCACGCGGGACCACGAATCCAAATCCCGCGATGGCCCCGCGGACGTCGGCCTCCCGATACAACAGCGAGATGGTGGCGGTCGAGGCATAGGAAATCTGCTCCAGCAGCCCCGCGGCGGAGGGGCTCAACGGTCGCACGAGTTCCGCCGCGGCAAACGCCGGCGTGGCCAGCACCACAGCGTCGGCTGTGCAGGCGGTGCTGTCCGATAGTGTCACGTCGTACACCCAGCGTCCGACCTCTCTGGAGCGGACGCGCAGACTCTCGACCGAGCAGCCGGTCCGAAGATGAACTCCAGCCGTCTCCAGCTTGGACACCACGGCATCGACAAGATCCTGCAGCCCGTTTTTCAGCGTGACGAAGAGCGAATACCCGGACGGTGGCTCTGACGCGGCGTGTCTGCCGGCAGCCAGCAACCCACGAATCACACTGCCCTGTTTCCGTTCGAGTTCCATAAACCGAGGAAAGGTAGCCTGAAGACTCATCTGCTCCGCATCACCGGCATAAATGCCCGCCATCAACGGTTCGATCAACCGCGCCGTGGCTTCCCGGCCAAACCGCCGTTTGAAAAAACCCGCGAGCGACTCTTCGTCTGCCGGCTCTTTCGGGGGCAGGATGTATTCCAAGCCCATCCGGATCAGACCTGGCCAAGAGAGCAAGCCGCTACGGAGAAAGGGCCCCACGTTGCTCGGCGTAATGACGACCATTCCTTCGGGTAGCTCGCGGAGTTGTCCCTCTGAATAGACGAACGCCTTGCGATGCGCCTCGTTGGTGTTGATCAGTTGGTCGCTCAATCCCAGACGGCGACACAGATCGAGCGCCCAGGGTTTCTGTGACAGAAATGAATCGGGGCCGGCCTCGATGACGCACTCATGCACGCGATGCGTCACGATTTTTCCGCCCCAGGTCGGCCCGGCTTCGAGCACATGACAGGTGAGCGGGCGCTGCTGTTGGCTTGCCAGCTCGGACAATTCCAAGGCTGCGGCCAAACCCGCAATGCCCCCGCCGACGACCACGACTGTCTGAGGAGCAAGGATCACAGAGGATGATCAGGACGGGACGACGACGGTTTCGTGCTCGCGTACGAGGGACGCCAGAGTGTCCACCAACGCGGGCGAAGCATTGAGCATGGGAATACGTTCCAGGCGCAGACCGAGGTTCAACGCACGCTGTCTGAGTTCTATGTCGAGATCATAGGACACCTCGACGTGATCGCAGAGAAATCCGATTGGCGCGACCAGCACGTTACGATGCCCGGCCATTGCCAACTCGTCCACGACCGATTCGATCGACGGGCCGATCCAGGGCTCGTTCGTTCGACCCTGGCTCTGAAAGGCCAGTCGTGCCGTCGGTGGATGAATGAGCTCGCAGACGGCCTCCATGGTGCCGCGTACTTCGTCGGGATAGGGATCCCCCATTTCACGAATGCGCTCGGGCAGGCTGTGCGCCGTAAAAACGACCGGGATGGTCTCGCGTTGATCAGGAGGGAAGAGGTCCAGCCCCCGCTGGACGTTCTGCGCGATAGCTGCAATCAAGGACGGATGGCGATGCCAGCTCTTGACGAACGTGATCGGACAGTCGCCGCCGCATGCTGCTCGTGCCTCTTCCACCTTCTTGATGTACGCACCGATGCTCATCGTGGAATACTGCGGGGCCATGCAGATCGCGATGAGACGTTCGGGGCTTTCATCCATGAGTTCCGCATAGGCTTCCTTGATGAACGGACGCCAGTGCCGTAGCCCAACCGAGACACAATACCACTCATCTCCTAGACCGTTGAGCTGCTGTTCGAGCCGGCGGGCCACTTCCCGGGTGATGTCGAGTACGGGCGACTTGCCTCCGGTCAGCCGATAGCGCTCGCGAATCTCGTGAACGAGTTCAGGTGAGGTCGGACGTCCGCCGCGCACCTCCTGCAGATACGGCTCGACGTTCTCGAGTGTATCCGGCCCTCCCATGGCCATGAGCAGGACGGCGGTCGGCCTGTGTGGTCCGGGCATGTGAAGCCTCGTGTTTCGTCAATCGTCAATGGTCATTCGCTTGTGGGATGGTTCATGGAGAGCTCTCCATCCGACTGAATGACGATTGACGAACGACGGATGACGCTTTTAACGCTGACTCAGCTTATGCACAATGTCGATCGCCGCTGCCACTTGATCCATGGGTGTATTCGGGAGAATACCGTGCCCAAGATTGAAGATATGCCCCGGTCGATTATCGGCTCGACGCAGAATCTCCTCGATGCGGCGCTCGAGTTCGGCCAGTGGGGCGAACAACGCCACCGGATCGAGGTTCCCCTGGACAGCCACGTCGTGGCCGACCATGGCCCAACCCTCGTCGAGATGAATGCGCCAATCCAGGCCGATCACCGTTCCACCTGCGTCCCGCATCAGCTTCAACAGCGTCGTGGTGCCGGTTCCGAAATGAATCAACGGCACGTGCTCCCGCGCCAGACCTTCGAAAATAGTCCTGACGTGAGGCTGGACATATTCCGCGTAGTCGTTCGGGGACAGGCAGCCGACCCAACTATCGAACACCTGAATCGCCTGTGCCCCGGCACGCACCTGCGCGCGCAGATACCCGCAGACTTCACGGGCCAATTTGTCCATGAGCCGATGCCACGCCTCCGGCTCGCGATACATGAATTGCTTCGTCAGGATGTAGTTGCGGGACCCGCCGCCTTCGATCGCATAGCTCGCCAGCGTGAACGGCGCACCGGCGAATCCTATCAGCGGCACCCGATCGTTTAGCGCCTTGCGCGCCACGCGGACTGCTTCCGCGACGTATCCCAGCGCTTCGCCGCCCGACGCCTTGAGTCGATCGACCGCCGTACGATCACGGACCGGATTATGAATGACCGGACCTTCACCTTCGGCAAACTCAAGATGCAGGCCCATCGCTTCGAGGGGCAGCAGAATGTCGGCAAAAATGATGGCGGCATCGAGCGGAAACCGCTCGATGGGTTGGAGCGTCACTTCGGCCGCGAGATCGGGGGTCTTGCAGATATCGAGAATGGAATGCTTGGCCCGGAGTTTTTGGTACTCCGGCATGTAGCGCCCGGCTTGGCGCATGAACCAGACCGGGGTGCAATCGACCGGCTCGCGCCGGCACGCTTTCAAAAAACGATCATTCATGAGTGAGCGCGCATTGTAGAGACGGCGTCACAACGGAGTCAAACGCGGCTCGTGTTCCGGTCCAGTTGGAACGACGTGTGAGGCGCTTCTCCTCGATACAAACTATGCGGTCGCAACCCGCGTGCATGTTGCACGGCTGGCCCACGACGCTGACGCTCTGACTACGCATGATCCATCTTAGAGTCCATCGAGTCACCCCTCACCCTCACCGCCTAAAAATGGTGTACAATGACGCACCATATGGATGCCACAAAGGGCCGGCGGGTATGGCATTTCCTCTGGCCCTCTCAGTCTGGATGTCATATCCTATATGGTATGAACAAGAGGAATGTACCCCAGGTCCCGGCGGCCCAATCCGGCTCCAACAAGACTGAAATGTAAGAAAAATTGGCCCTGGGGATTGACTTCGGGGTGCTGTCCTGTATAAAAGCCACAGTTACACGTAACGATCCATGGTACACTTTCTGAAGAGTACCATCCGTTACGCGGCCCCCCTAATAGACAGTTGGACACCAGTGACACAGAATGGGGTCCTTGCCGGGAACAGTCTAGGAGGCGGTGTGTGCACCTGTAGGTCGACAAAGGGAGACGCTGCATGACGACCCAATTCAGTGACCGCCTCCGCTCCATCATGATGATCCCCGTCTATTGGTTTGACTCGTGGCAGCCCAAGAAGCCCAACCCCTACCAGGATCCGAACAGAGTCGACTGGATCCAGGGGGTGCCGTTCATCGCGATGCACCTCATGTGCCTGGGTATCTTCTGGGTAGGCTTGAGTTGGCCGGCTGTTGCCGTCTGTGTATTCCTCTACGCGTTACGCATGTTCGCTATCACCGGCTTCTATCATCGGTATTTCTCTCACCGGACCTTCAAGACGTCCCGTGTCTGCCAATTCCTATTCGGGCTTGCCGGTGCGGCGGCAGTCCAACGCGGGCCGCTGTGGTGGGCCGCCCATCACCGGAAGCATCACCGTGTGTCGGATCAAAAGACGGACGTCCATTCGCCGATTACCAACAGCTTTGTCTGGAGTCATATGGGCTGGTTTCTGGCCCCGGTGAACGCGCCAACCGATCTGAAAACGGTGAACGATTTGGCGAAGTACCCGGAACTGTGCTGGCTCGACCGGTTCGATCTCGTCATTCCGATCGCCCTCGGCACGTTCACGTTCTTCTTCGGCGTCGGGCTCAATGCGCTGTGGCCTTCGCTCGGCACCTCCGGGATGCAGATGTTGATCGTCGGCTTCTTCCTCTCCACGGTGCTGGTTAGTCACTGCACGTATACGATCAATTCCCTCGCCCATCGCTGGGGATCGCGGCGATACGAGACCGGCGATTTCAGCCGCAACAATTTTACCTTGGCGCTCATCACCTTCGGGGAAGGTTGGCACAACAACCACCACTACTATCCCGCATCCGCACGGCAGGGCTTCTACTGGTGGGAGGTCGACATCTCCTACTATATCCTGAAAGTCATGTCGTGGGCGGGGTTGATCTGGGATCTCCGCCCCGTCCCGTTGCACGTACGAGATTCGCGTCCGCAACAGGAAGCCGTCGCCGTCTAACCGCTTCGGCGATCTTCCATCCGTCCCGCGAAGAGCAAGTCGCCAACTCGAACGTGAGGGGACCGGCGCCGTGATCGCTGCCGCTGCCCCGCACGAGTTTGCTACGCCCAGTCCGACTCGGCTCCGTTGAAGGGTTGTGACGATTGTTGCAGGCGGTCTGCCAAGCGGGCCCGAATGGCGGCACTCTCAGGATCAAACCGTTCCTCTTCATCAGCTGTTGCAATCCAGGCATCGCCGACCGCCAACTCGATGCGGTAATGATGGTTACGTTGCGAAAACCATTCGATATACGGATGTGGCGGCAGGTTGGGATGTGGGTCGAAGGAGATGAGAAAGACGGTACCGAGCTGCGGTGACTCCATATCGTCCAATACCTGTCCCGCCATTTCGTCGTCTTCGAATCCGCTGTTTCGCAGGCAAATCATTCGTCCAGCCAAGTCATCTTTGAAATCTCCCTGCAAACACACCTCCACCGGCCCAAGGGATGCCACGTGAAGCCGACCGACCACCGATCCAGGGGTCCGATTGTCCAAGAAACCATCGCGCACCCATCGCCCGTTGCCGAATTTCTGCGCCATCGTTCTTCTCCCTCTACGTATTCGTCAGGCTGCGGGTCGGCTCGCCGTGCGCTTCCCCACGACTGAGCGTCCCGACCAACGTCGCCGCAAAGATACAAGCACTCCCAATCCACCCCCGCGCATCCAAGGACTCGTCAAGAAACGTCCAGGCCAGCCAGGCCGCACAGGCCGGTTCCAATGCAAAGATCAACGCCACCTGCTGGGCCGGCACGATGCGCTGCACCCACATCTGGACGGCGAACGCGCCCGTCGCCAGCACGCCCGTCACCGTGAGACTCACCAACAGCACAGGGGTTGGCTCGAACGCCTGAGCGGGAGGGCGTTCCCAGATCGAGGCGGCCCCCATAGCGACCGTGGTCAAGATCATCTGCCACAACAAGAGCGACACCGATTGCCCCACTCTCGTGTATCGCTCCAGGCAGGCAATATGGCCGGCAAAGGCGGCGGCACACGCAAGATTGAGCAGATCTCCGACGTTCATCGACGCTGACGGTCGCACCAGGAGCCAGAGTCCTAGCACAGCCAACGCGATCGCCGTCCACGTGGTCGCTCCGAATCGTAGGAGAATAATGGGAACGAAGACCACGTAGAGCACCGTAATAAAGGCGGAGTTCGAGGCGGTCGTATACTCCAATCCAATGGTTTGACAGACGTAGGCGAGCCACAACCACCCCGTCGCGATCAGGCTCATGCGAAACACCACCCAGTTACACTCGAGGCGATATCCGCACAGCCTCGCGGCCGCTATGGCCACCACGGCCCCAAGACCAAATCGCAGGAAGAGGAACGACAACGGCGGGATCTGCCCAAGCGCCGCTTTGGTCGCCGGAAAGGTCGCCCCCCACACCAGCGTAGTGGCAAGCAATGCCAGTCGTGGAATCACGGAGAAGCGACGCCTGGTCCGGCACGGGATAACGGCGAGTTACGGCTTGCAGAGGGCGCAGCGGCGGGTATCCGTTGTGCCGGCCTGTTCCATCGCCAAGAGGGCCCGCTCCTTGTCGGGATAGTCAAACCAACCTCCCTCCCAGAAATCCGATTTGGTCGGAACCGAAGGCACTTCGGAACAGCGTTCCCGATGGAGTGTGGTGCGGTCGATCGATCGTGCGATGTGAATCCAATAAATCACGTGTATGTACGAGAGCCCGGCGGGCGGGTCTAGGGCAGTAACTGCCACTCGTCCTTTTCAATGAACACCTTGACGCCTGTGTTGAGCTTCTTGACATCGTCCTTGTCAAATAAGCGCATATACCGCTCGATGCGGTCCTCCTCGTCGATGCGCTCCTCCTGCATGAACCCGCCGCTGGCCTTGTACCGTCGAATCAATACCGGCATGGTGTCCTCTCCTCTTCACGATGTTCAAGTCGCACCCCAACCCCCTAGTCGAATTGACTGCAAAGCTGCTACAATAATGCAATTTTCAGGAAGCGGTCAAGGTATCTCGCCGGACCTTCTGCCGATAGCAGCGCGGTCGAGCGGCGTGATTTAATCCGGAAGCCAACAACGGGGGCTCACCATGCCGACGTATGAGTACCGGTGCGAAAGCTGTCAGGAAGTTTTCGAGTTGATCCAACCGACGTACGCCAGACCCGAAGATACGTCCTGTCCGAAATGCAAAGCAAAAACTGCGACTCGTCTCATGTCGAACTTCGCCTCAAAGATCGTCGGCACCCACAAACCCGGCTTCGCCGAAATGAAAGCGTACGACATGCTGAACGAGCGCAACCACAAGTTTTCGAAGTTGCCTTCTCTGACCGGGAAGCGCAACACACCCCCCCCCAACATGACCTTCGAATCCGATGGGGGGTCGTCCTCCGGATCTAATTCCTGAACCTAGCCACGCGTGTGAGCCCGGTGAACCGCATTCTGCTTCGCAGCCGCTGCCCGCCCGCCCGTCTATCCCATCGTGCTCCGGCCGCCACAGTACGGTGGCTGCTCGTGCTCTTTGCCTTGACCGTCTCTTCCGTTGGCTGGCACCTGCCGACGACGTCGTATGCCGGTGGTGCCGTTCGCGGGCCGTTGGCGATCGCGGGAAACGGCCCGGAACTCCCCATGATGGAGGCCTTGGCCCGAGCCTTCGAGAAGCAATGGCCCGGCACCTACGTCGATCTTCTCTGGGACAAGACCACGAACCCCCCAGAATTGGTCAGGACGGGGGAAGCTCAGGTGGCGGTGACGGGGGCGTACGACTCGGACCTGAGCCCCGCACAGATCGCATGGGACGGGATCGGAATCGTGGTCCATCTGTCCAACAACGTCAAGGACCTGACTGCGCAACAAATTGCCAACATCTTCAGTGGCAAGCATGCCTATTGGTCTGACCTTGGGGGCCCGGACACCGCTATTCTGATCATCGATCGACCCCGGAGCGAGAATGTGCGGGACGCGTTCGAGTCGGAGCTGGGCATCAGCGGGAAAATGGCCGCTTCCGCCACCGTGCTCGCCAAGGATGACAAAGTGGTCAAAACGGTCGTGGGAACGCTTCCTCCGAAGTCGGCGGTCGCCTACATCTCGCTCGCCCATGCGCTGGCGGCGGTCCGGTCCGGGGTCGCGATCCGACTCCTCTCAGTGGACAAGGTCGAACCCGAGGAGCCTACTGTGAAGGATGGCCGCTATAAGCTCCGTCGGCCGGTGCTCCTCTTGACCGCAAAAGAGCGGTCTCCGGTGGTCGCAGCTTTTGAGGAGTTCTGTTATTCTCCAGCAGGGCAAAAGATCATCGACGAATTTTACGTACCTGTTCCGCATTCAGCTCAGCCATGAAGGAGGACGTTATGCCTCGCGCGACTGTCCCTATGATCGGCATCGCAGTGCTCTGCCTCCTGTCCCCTCTCGCATCGTATTCCCGGGCGGCCGACCAGGGCCAAATGACCGAAGGAGCCGGATTTACCCTCTTCGACACCGAATCCATCAAGGGATATGACGAAGAAAAGGTACAAAAGGACCCGGTCTGCGACCGCAACAAGCGCCCTCGTGTCATCACTGTGCAACCCGACGAAGTGAAGCCCGGGGACAAGGTGACCATTAAGGGTGAAAACTTCGGGACGAAGGAATGTTTCCACGGAGTCTCGTTCAGTGCGGCTTCCAAGACCGCCGTAACCTACACCCTCGTCAACGATACCACCATCGAGGCGACGGTCCCTGAAATCAAGAACGGGATGACGTTCGTCGTGGTTGTCGCCGGCGGCGGAAGCGCACAATCAAAGGGGGTGTTGGTCCTCCCGCACTGATCCGTCCATCATCGCGAGATGGGTGCGGCGACACCGATTCCACGCTGCACCCACACCGCCTCTTTTCCCATTCCTCAGCACGGTCTGATACCCTCCGCAGTTCTCGACTTCCACCAGGTGGTGTGTTACCTTAGCCGGAATTTTTCCGACAAGCCCGCGGAAGATAAGGGGAACGACCGAGACCTCGACTTGAGCCGGACCTGCCATGTTCCAGAAAATTCTTGTTGCCAATCGAGGCGAAATCGCCATGCGGATCATTCGCGCCTGTCGCGAACTGAACATTCGTACCGTGGCGATCTACGCCGAAGTCGACTCGAGCCCTATCTACGTGAAAAAAGCCGACGAAGCCTACCTGGTGGGACCGGGCCCTGTGAAAGGCTTCCTCGACGGGCCTCAAATCGTCGCCCTGGCCAAACGCATCGGCGCCGATGCCATTCACCCCGGCTACGGGTTTCTTTCGGAGAACGCCGAATTCGCTCACCTCTGTCAGGCCAATAGGATCACCTTTATCGGTCCCTCCCCGCAGGCGATCCACCTCATGGGAAACAAGGTCAAGGCGCGGGAACTCGCCATGAAGGTCGGCGTCCCGGTGGTCCCCGGAACCGAGGGCGGCGTGACGCGGGTGGAAGACGGACTCTCGTTCGCCAAGAAGGCCGGGTACCCGGTCATTATCAAGGCCAGCGCAGGCGGCGGCGGCAGGGGCCTCCGGGTCGTCTATTCGGATGAGGAACTGCGTGAAAACATGGAAATTTGTTCCCGGGAGGCGCTGGCCTCATTCGGCGACGGCAGCGTCTTCATCGAAAAATACATCGAGCGGCCCCACCATATCGAATTTCAGATTCTCGCCGATCGCCACGGCAACATGATCCACGTCGGCGAGCGGGATTGCTCCATCCAACGGCGGCATCAAAAGTTGATCGAGATTGCCCCGTCGCTTGTCTTGACACCCGAACTTCGGGCGGAAATGGGTGAGGCCGCCATTAAGATCGCCCGTGGCGTGTCCTATGACAACGCCGGCACCGTCGAATTTCTCCTGGCCCAGGACGGCCAGTACTATTTCATTGAAATGAACCCTCGCATTCAGGTGGAGCACACGGTCACGGAGCAGATCACGGCGATCGACATTGTCCGGGCGCAAATCACCAGCGCCGCCGGGCTGCCGCTGGCCGAACGACAGGAAGATGTCAATTTCATCGCGTACGCCATTCAATGCCGCATCAACGCCGAGGATCCAAAAAATAACTTCCGACCCTGCACGGGTACCGTGTCAGCCTATCTCTCCCCCGGCGGAATCGGCGTTCGAATCGACGGAGCCGTGTATCCCGGCTATGCGATTCCTCCTTACTATGACGCGCTGCTGGCCAAGTTGACCGTGCGCGGACGGACCTGGGAAGAAACCGTGAGCCGCATGCATCGCTCACTCGAAGAATTCGTGTTGCGTGGGGTGAAAACGACCATCCCGTACATGCAAGCGATCATGAAAGACCCGGACTTCAGGGCGGGCCATTTCGATACGACCTACATCGATCGACATCCCGAACTGCTCGAGTACGACGAGACCATGCCGCCAGAGGATTTGGCGGTGGCCATATCCGCAGCCATTGCTGCCTACGAAGGCCTGTAACCCGTTTCTGAGGATTCACGACCCATGGCACGATCCGCGAAGAAGAAATCACCCGCGCGTCCGTCGAGGAGGGCGGCGCGCGCGTCCAAGCCCACACGCGGCAAGTCCTCAACCCGCGCGACCGTCCGGCAGGTCAAACTCGAGCACGAGGACGCCGCAGGGATTCGTCTCCAACCGGCCCCCGGCAGAACCCTTCAACTCACGGACGTCGCCCTCCGCGACGGTCACCAATCGCTCTTGGCCACGCGCATGCGCACGGAGGACATGCTGCCCATCGCCCAGAAGTTGGACTCAGTCGGCTACTGGTCCCTCGAGGTCTGGGGCGGCGCGACCTACGATACGTGCCTGCGATTTTTGAAGGAAGACCCCTGGGAGCGACTCCGCGCGTTGCGCGAGGCCATGCCCAACACGCGGCTCCAAATGCTGCTGCGGGGTCAGAATATCGTGGGCTATCGCCACTATGCCGACGACGTGCTGGAGAAATTCATCGAGCGCTCGGGCGCCAATGGCATCGACGTCTTTCGCATCTTCGACGCGCTGAACGACGTGCGGAACGTGCAACGTGCCGTCGAGGAGGTCAAGGCGAACGGCAAGCATGCCGAAGCGGCCATTTGTTACACCGTCAGCCCGGTGCATAGCCTCGACCGTTTCGTCGATCTCGCGAAGCGCTTCGAGGACATGGGCACCGATACGCTGTGCATCAAGGATATGGCCGGACTGCTGGCCCCGCTGGAGGCCTACAAGCTCGTGCGGCGTCTGAAATTGGCGGTCAAGGTGCCTATCCATTTGCACACGCACTACACCTCCGGGATGGCGTCCATGGCTTCATTGATGGCAATCGTGGCCGGCTTGGACATGCTGGACACCGCAATCTCCCCGCTTAGCGGCGGGACGTCGCATCCGCCGACCGAGACGCTCGTGGCGGCCCTGCGGGGCACGCCCTACGACACCGGGTTGGATCTGCGCCGGCTCGAACCGATCACCGAACACTTCCGGACGGTGCGCCGAAAATACTCACAGTTCGAAAGTGACTTCACCGGAGTCGATGCGGAGATTCTCACATCGCAGATCCCCGGCGGTATGCTCTCGAATCTCGCGGCTCAGTTGACCGAACAAAACGCACTGGATCGCATGAAGGAAGTGCTCGAAGAGGTCCCTCGCGTGCGAAAGGAAATGGGCTATCCACCGCTCGTGACACCCTCGAGCCAAATCGTGGGCACGCAAGCCACGCTGAACGTGCTGACCGGTGAACGTTACCAGGTCATTACCAATGAGACGAAGAACTACTTTCTTGGGCTGTACGGCAAGGCTCCTGGGCCGGTCGACCGGGAGGTTCAGGCCAAGGCCATCGGGGACGAAGAACCGATCCGAGGTCGCCCGGCGGATCGTCTCGAGCCGGAGTTCGAAAAACTGCAGGATGATTTTCCGGAGACCGCGACGACCCTGGAAGACCAGCTCTCGTTCGTGTTATTCCCGGCCATCGCGAGGGATTTTTTCGAGGAACGTGCCAGCGGCCAACTCAAGCCGGAGGAACTGCGGCCGCGGGAGGAGAAGGGTCCCGCCGCCGCCACCGACCTTCACTTGGCACCGGCGGAGTTTTACGTGAGTGTGCACGGTGAAACCTACCACATCCATGTCTCCGGCTCCGGCCGGAAGGTCGACGGCAAGCGTCCCTACTACATTCGCGTCAATGACAAGCTGGAGGAAGTGACGCTCGAACCGATTCAGGAAGTGCTGGCAGGCGTTCCGGAGGCCGAGGATAGTGACGTGAGCAAAAAGGGTGGTCGTCCGCGTCCGCTCAAGCCCGGCGACGTCGCCCCACCCATGCCTGGCCGCGTGGTGAAGGTCCTCGTCGCTGTGGGTGACACCGTCAAGACCGGCGATCCGCTTCTGATCATCGAGGCCATGAAAATGGAGAGCCGAGTGCCCGCACCCATCGATGGTCGCGTGAGCGCGGTGCTGGTGTCGGAAGGCGAAAACGTCAAAATCGACGAAACGTTGATCCAGCTCGAATAGTCCCACGCAGGCTGCGGTCGAGGTTCAGGTTGAGGGATCGGACACGCGAGACACAAGACGTTTCCTCAGCCGGCCCGTCGTTCGTCGCCTGTATCCTCTTATCCTGCGCCATGCTCATGCTGCTGGCCGCCTGCACCACCGTCGAGCGACCCGTCTGGTTCGATGGCATTCACCGCGTCGCTCTCCACAGCGTGCAGATTGATGGCCACCGCCTCGCGTATCTCGATGAAGGCAGTGGTTCGCCCTTGATCCTCATTCATGGCTTCGGCGGCTCGATGTGGCAATGGGAGTACCAATCGACCGCGCTCGCCCGCGGTTTTCGGGTCGTCACGCTCGACCTGCTGGGATCCGGATTTTCCGATAAGCCCGCTCTCGAGTATCGTCCCGAGGAAGTGCTGCATTTCTTCCGCGCCTTCATGGACGCGCTTCGGATCGAGCGTGCGACCCTCGTCGGCAATTCCATGGGAGCCGGGGTCGCCATCGGGATGGCGTTGACCGCTCCTGAACGGGTCGACCGGCTGGTGCTCATCAGCGGACTCCCAGCCGATGTGAAGGGAAAATTGGAGAGCCCGCTTGTCCGGCGCGCGCTCGAATCGTCCATGCCCGCCTGGCTTGTTCGCGTAGGCAGCTGGTTCGTCGGCTCATCCGCCACGGACCGCGTGTTGAAGGAGATCGTCTTCGACCACAGCCAGCTCACCCCGGCGGTATTGGATCGCTCCCGCCGGAATCGCCGAGCGACCAACTATATCGGGCCCGTGCTCGCGATCGGCAGGACCGTTCCCATCTGGGAATCAGACTATGCACCTCGTCTTTCTCAGGTGCGTCAGCGCACCCTCGTGCTCTGGGGAGAGGAAGATCGGGTCTTTCCTCTGACCGTGGGACGTGAATTTGCCGCAAGCCTTCCCTACGCCGAATTCGTCGCCGTTCCGAACGCCGGGCACATTCCGATGTGGGAGCAACCGGACGTGGTCAATCGGTCGATTCTTGAATTTCTGGACCGCCCGTAATGCACAAGGGTCTCCGGCGTGGTAAAGTCTTGGGCAGAAAAGGAGACGCACCTATGACTTCGTGGCATCTCACCAACGTCGTATCACTACGCGCCGCGGTCGCGGCCGCCTGTCTGCTCGGCCAAAGCGGCTGCGCCGGAATGGGCAAATCAGCCGAATCCGCATTCATGTACAAAGACTATTCGATCGCCCAAACCAGCGCGACGGCCGGCGACGGGAACACCGTGACACTCAAGGGGTCACCCCTCCCCTTGTCCGGTCCTGGCGTGAAGGTTGGGGAGAAGCTCCACCCGGTCAACGTCACCAAAACGGACCTGGAACTCGTTCCAATCACGGGAACGGCCGGGAAAGGCAAAGTCCGCATTATCAGCGTGGTTCCGTCCTTGGACACGAAAGTGTGCGAACAGCAAACACACTATCTGAGCGAGAAGAACAACGGGCTCGATCGGATGATCGAATTGATTACCGTCAGCATCGACACGCCGTTCGCGCAGAAACGCTTCGCCGAGGAAGCGAAAATTAACAACGTCACGTTTCTCTCCGACTACCGAGACGCGGAGTTCGGGAAAAGCACCGGGCTGTTTCTTAAAGGCCCCCACATCCTGACTCGCGCCGTTTTGGTCGTCGATCCGGAGAATACCGTCCGCCATCTCCAACTCACGCCGGAACTGGCACAGCTACCCGACCTGGACGAAGCGTTCCGAGTCGCGCGCAAATTGATCACCGCCGGGTGAGCAGCGAGAAATCACGGCCACACCGGGCAGACGGTCGGAGCACCACCAACGCCGTCTGGTACCCCACCAGACGTGAGCTTTCCGCCTCTCATGTCTCGCGTAGACCTCGTCGCGGGCTCGCGGGGGTCACGGTCCGCCGCGGGGATCCTCGAGTGAGTCCGACACAGGCAGAGGACTGGATGACACCGAGGCCAAATGTGTGCCTCGGACAACGGGCTCGGCGGTCGAAGTAGGGGGACAATGGCGCACTACGATCTCTTAGTCGTCGGGAGCGGCCCTGCCGGTCAAAAGGCCGCTATCCAAGCAGCCAAACTCGGCAAATCGGTCGGCCTCATCGAACGCCGGGACGTGGTGGGCGGCGTCTGCCTCAACACCGGAACCATCCCGAGCAAATCCCTCCGAGAGGCGGTGCTGTACCTCTCCGGGTTTCATCAGCGCGGTCTCTACGGCCAGAGCTACCGGGTCAAACAGGACATCACGATCGACGACTTGATCTTCCGCGCCAATCACGTCATCTCGCGCGAGATCGAGGTCATCCGAAATCAGATGGCACGCAACCGCGTGGAAATGCTCACGGGCACCGCGACCTTCCTCGATCCACATCGCCTGCGCATTCACAATTCGGACGATACCGTCGAGCACACCGCCGACTTCATCGTCATCGCCGTCGGCACGATGCCGGCCCGTCCCGGCCACATTCCGTTCGATGACACACGAGTCATCGATACCGACGGACTGCTCACGCTTCGCCAGATCCCCAAGTCGATCACGATCATCGGCGGTGGTGTCATCGGCACCGAGTATGCCTCGATGTTGGCGACACTAGGCATTCATGTGACGCTGATCGAACGCCGGCCTCGACTGCTTGAGTTCGTCGACACGGAAATCATCGAAGCCTTGCAATATCATATGCGCAACATCGGGGTAATCTTGCGCCTGCGCGAGGACGTCGTGGCGATCGAGAAGATCGACGACGACAACCTCGTCGTCGGGCTGAAGAGCGGTAAGGAGATTTCGGCGACGACCGTCTTGTACTCGGTCGGCCGCGTCGGCGCGACGCAAGAACTGAATCTGCCGGCCATCGGACTGACGCCCGACGAGCGGGGCCGGCTGACCGTGAACGCACAGTTTCAGACGGCCATCCCGCACATCTATGCCGCCGGTGACGTCATCGGATTTCCCGCGCTTGCCTCCACGTCCATGCAGCAGGGCCGACTGGCGGCCTGCCATGCCTTTCAGGTGCCATCCCGAAGCGATTCTCATCAGTTGCCCTACGGCATCTATTCCATCCCGGAGATTTCCATGGTCGGCAAGAATGAAGACGACCTGACCCAGGCTGGCGTGCCGTATGCGGTCGGCATGGCACGATATCGGGAGATCGCCCGCGGCCAGCTCATCGGAGACGATACCGGCATGTTGAAGTTGCTCTTCGACCCCAAAACGCGCCACATCCTCGGCGTGCATGCCATCGGAGACGGAGCCACCGAACTGATCCATATCGGCCAGACGGTGATGGCGCTCGGCGGCACGCTCGAATACTTTGTGGACACCGTGTTCAACTATCCCACCCTCGCGGAGTGCTATCCCGTCGCAGCGCTGGACGGCCTGAATCGCCTGCCGAGACCCTGGGCTCCGAAGGCATGAGCCGCGGGGACATAAGGAGTGAGAGGGGAGGACAGGAGGGAGCGGACCGATGTTGTTTTCGGAGCATCTAAGAAAGCTTGCAGAGCCAATCTGGGAGGCACAATTGCGACATCCGTTCGTGGTGGGGCTCGGCAAGGGCACGCTCCCGGCCAAGAAATTCAAGTACTACATTCTGCAGGATGCCCGCTTTCTCAGCGAGCTCGCGCGCGTGTTTGCCGCAGGCGCGGTACGGGCACCCGATTCTGAGTCGGCCTTGCGCCTCAACCAACTCGCCGAGGAAACGATTGTGGTTGAGCGGAGCTTGCACGAGAGCTATGGCAAGCAGTGGAGTCTGTCGAAGACAGCGATGTCTTCCGTCCCGATGGCTCCCACGAATTTTGCCTATACCCGCCACATGCTCGCCGTGGCGGCTGCCGGGTCGGCGTGCGAGATTACAGTCGTCGCCCTCCCCTGCGCCTGGATCTATTGCGCGGTGGGCCAACATCTCCTCCGGCACGGTCCTCCGAAGCCGACGCATCCCTACCGCGACTGGCTCATGCTCTATGCGTCGCCCGAGTTTGCCGACGTCCAGCGGTGGATGCGCGGAAGAGTCGACCTGTGGGCGAAATCCGCCGGCCGGGAGGAACGACGGCGCATGGAGGAGGCGTTCGTCATCAGTTCGCGCTACGAGTGGATGTTCTGGGAAATGGCGTGGACGGAAGAGAAATGGCCGGTGTAGGGGCGAGGCAGGGCACCGAGGTTCTTCCGCCCAACTCCCGAAGCATCGGCGCCCTCGGGGCCAGGATGACCTTGGCACCTGAACTCGCGATGTTCGCTCGTTGAACATCGCTTCGGACAGCAGGTGCCACCCTATGAGGGGACGGCAGATTCCGACCCCGACGTATAACCGCTGACGCTTCGATTACGCTAAGAACCCCGGCGCCCTGCCTCGATCTAACACCGACCCGCGGTAAAGAGTGATGAAAGAAGACAGGAAAGCCGCTCCCTCGACGGCCGCACCCGCCCCATCAGCCATGCGCCAATTGGGCGACGCATTGTGTAGCACCCGGACGCCCAATCCAAGTTGATCTCTAGTGCCATTAGCAACTCAAGGCTCCGACGTGACGCAAGGCTCTGCCAATCACCATGTCGTACAAGAGGGCCTTGTCATGCGCTCTGGTCTGCGCTATGGAAGGCCAGCTTCACGACCATCATTTGGATATGGATACACCATCCTCAGACTCCCATGAACGACAGGAGCAGCCGACGCTCGAACAAAAACAACTTTCGATCTCGAGCATTCTACGATTGGCCTTCGCCTACCCTTGGGCCCATCGATACGAACTCCCGAAACTCCTGCTGATTCCGGTTGTCATGGCATCGCTCGCCTGTGTGATTGAACAACAGGTACTGACCGGTTCGATCTCTGATACCACGAAAACTCTGATCAGCGTCGTGACGTTCCTGCCGGATCTACTGATTGTCACGTTGGCGGCTGTTCCATGGCATCGGTCGATTCTCCTGGGTGAAAGCCGCGCGACAACAGCATGGCTGCCCCACTTCGGCAAAAGAGAACGACGGTACTTCGGCTGGTTCCTCCTCGTAAATCTCGTCGGATACGCGGCCATGGGCCTCGTCGGCGGAACCATCGGTGCGCTCGTGGGTCTCTTTGTAGCAGGCGCATCCGGCACCGAGATTCAGCGCCTCTTCGACCACACCGACCTCTTCGTGGTCGTCCTGGCGACTGCGTTGATTCCCTATGCCTATCTTGTCGGACGTCTCAGTCTCGTCTTACCCTCGATCGCCACAGACCGCGAGGCAACCCTCATGGACGCCTGGAGGTTGTCGAAGGGGAATACCTGGCGACTGACGTTTCTCATTGGGGTCATTCCGATCCTGTTCTTTCTCTCCGAGGGGTGGGGCATGAACGGAATTCAATGGGTGCTGGGCTCTACCACGTTGGAGAGCTTTCGCATTCTTGGACTTGGGCATCTCTTCAGCTGTGTGCCGGAGACTGTCCTCCACTACCTCGTGTTGACCATCGAACTGGCTATACTATCCTTCTCATATCGGGACTTAGCGGATTGAGTTCTCGACGACGCTCAGATCCGTTCTCACTCCGCGGATGCCGGCCATGCCCACCATCCTGAATCTCATCGGCTGTGCAGTGATCGCCTTGGCCCTAGTGCAACCGGTCGCCGCCATCGACTGGGTGCCCACTAAGGAGGAAATGGAACGATACCGACAGAGCTGGAATCCACCGACGCATGGCACGATCTATGCCAGTTCTGCCGACGTAGCAAGGCAGGGCCATTGGTTCGTTCGGGCTTACGTTCAAGGCCAAATCGGAAGCGGAGCGTTCGAAAATAACGTCTCGTCAAAAAGCACGGCGTCCCCTTTCAACCCGGATGCCGTGGCACCAGCCGCGATCCTCTACTACGGATTGACGCGCGACGTGATGGTCGGACTTGGGGTGTCGGGCATTTACTGGCGTTCAACCAATACGGATCCCGACGGGCGAACCTCGGGAGCCGGTATCGGAACGACGAGTCTCGTTCTGAAATATCGACCGATCGTACAGAACCCTGCCTCCTGGAGACCGTCGATCGGGCTCTATAGTCGAGTTTCGTTGCCGACAAATCGCTGGCTGGGCACGCCGGACATTCCCGGTGGCTTCACGCCGCTTTCTCGCGTGCCATCGAGCCGATTTGGCTCAGCCGCGTTTACGCAGGGAATTCTGTTTCGAAAAAACCTCCGCCCGTTCCGGATCACCGGCAACGTGTTCTACTCATACAATCTCCCGGCATCCAGTATGATTCCGGGCCAGAACCAGACCGTATACGGAGGCGATTTGGTCGAGACCCACCTGTCGCTGGAGCACGTGCTGGACGAGCGCACAGGCTTCGGCTATCTGGTTGAATTGACGACGCTGCACCAACTTCCTTTCCGACTGGACGGTCATCCGACCAATACGACGCCTCAGACCTTTTCACTCATCGGAATTCAGCCCGGCC
This sequence comes from Nitrospira sp., assembly GCA_036984305.1. Taxonomy (NCBI): domain Bacteria; kingdom Pseudomonadati; phylum Nitrospirota; class Nitrospiria; order Nitrospirales; family Nitrospiraceae; genus Nitrospira; species Nitrospira sp. The sequence continues at coordinate 1,227,636 of BQWY01000001.1, read as the reverse complement.
TCGAGTACACCTTCTTTCGCGATGTATCGGGCAGAAAATTGGTCGGAGCCACGGGCGTGATGTTCACGGTCGCTGGCCAGAACGACATCGAGGCGATCTATCCCAACGTCAGTCTTAAATACTTCTTCCATCAAAATTGAACGGTGACACTCGTGTGGTCGATCGTGTTCGTGGCTGTTCGGCAGCGGGACGTTTTCTGTTACAGTACTAGTCCGCTGAAGGATTTTGAGCGCCATCATGGAGTATCGTACCGTCTTTGAGATGACCTGGGAGGCCTACCCCTGGCAATTGCTCATCCTGGCGGCGGCCGGGATTCTGATCGGTGCGGTACTCGTCTTCTCTCGTGAGTCCCGCGAATCCTATACATGGACGTGGCTCGGCAGGCTGTTCCTGCTCTTCTCCGGTCTCTGGACGGCGTGGTTACTCTGGACTCTGGCCACGCATTTCTCCACTATGCAGGCGCTGGCCACGCACGAGATCCAGATCACCGAAGGACGGGTCGATAACTACACGTTCGAAATGCATGATGGTCATGGGTTCGAGGCCTTTGCGGTCGACGGGACGCGGTTCCACTATTCGGACTTTCTTTCGACCGGCGGATACAATCGCCCGGCCAGCCAAGGCGGCGTGATCCGAGAAGGCCTGCAGGTCCGCATCGCCCACCGAGGCAATACCATCGCCAAGCTGGAAGTGGCCGACCCACAGTGATGTCTATTCCCCCGCCTCTGGACAGCCCGGCCTCCGCCGCTCCGCTGGTGCGGCACGCATGCTCTCCGTGCACAGAGCGATGTGCTTATTTACGCCATCGACATGAATCGCGGCGGGACGCTGCATCCCGCTGGACAGGATGGCACAGGTTTGTATAATGGAGCCGCACAGAATGGTACGTAATGTCATGGGGTGGTCATGGCTGTCTTGAAACAGGTGCTCACAATCGCAGGATCGGACTCCGGTGGTGGGGCCGGCATTCAAGCGGACTTGAAATCCTTGTCCGCCAACGGAGTCTTTGCGATGTCGGTCATCACCTCGATTACCGCGCAAAATACGGAGGAAGTCACGCAGGTCTTCGACCTTCCCACGTCGATTATCGCAGCCCAAATCGACGCTATCTTCGACGACTTCGACGTCTCTGCGGTGAAGACCGGCATGCTCTCCTCCAACTCCATCGTCTCCACCGTCGCCAAGCGGCTGCATGCCCAACGCATTCCTCACCTCGTGGTGGATCCGGTCATGATCTCAAAGAGTGGGCATTCCTTACTGCAGATGGAGGCCAAGACCACGCTCGTCAATGAATTGTTTCCGCTGGCCGAGCTCATTACACCCAATGTACACGAAGCGCAGGAACTGTCCGAGGTTTCGATTCGTACCCTTGCGGACGCGCGACAGGCTGCCAAGAAGCTCGCACAACTTGGATGCCGATACGTGCTGATCAAAGGAGGGCATTTGCTGGCGGAGCAGGGGACGGATCTCCTCTACGACGGACGCTTCTTCACCGTATTCAAGGGGGAGTTCATCGACACGCCCCATACGCACGGAACGGGCTGCACCTATGCATCCGCCATTGCCGCTCAACTGGCTCGCGGCAAACCCATGCCCGATGCGGTTCAGGCCGCCAAGACGTATGTCACGGAAGCGATCCGTCACAGTCTGGCGATCGGGCACGGGAGAGGCCCCACGAATCACTTCTACTTTCTCGCCGGCGACACGGCCACATGAAACTGCCACGTTGCGGCGCCGTGACATTCCTGCTCACTGGGTTGGCCTGGCTGCTCGTCATGGCCGTGACCGGCATGGCGCTCTATGTCGGCACCGTGCGCAGCCTTCCACTCCCGTCGACCCTGCGCGTCGTGCATGCGCACGGCACCCTGATCGGCGGCGTGCTGCAGATGCTGGCGGGCGCCCTGATGGCGTTCCGGCATGGGCTCGGCCTTTCGGGGGCGACGAGCCAACCGGGCCGCTACCTGGCTCTGAACGTCGGCACCGTCGCCATGCTCATTGGGCTTTGGTTCCATCATTACGCGGCTGCCGGCATCGCTGGCTTAGTGGCCATCGGACCGCTGTTCCCGCTCTGTGGGGAGGTCTATGGACTTTCCAAACACGGCCGGCTGGGGACGGCGTGGACAACGTGGTCCTGCGCGTTTTTAGGAACCGCGTTTGTGGCAGGCAGCCTGTTTGGACTGTTGTACAGCCTGGGTCTTGTTCCTCCTGAGTGGATCATTCATACCCGCCTGGCACACGTCCACCTGACGATTCTTGGTTTTCTCACGGTCGTTTCGGTTGGCGTACTCCAGTCGCTCTTGACCGCGACTTTACGGATCGAGATCTGGAGCGCTCGACTGACACAACTCGGCAGTACTGGGCTGTTGCTCGGTATCAGCGGGCTACTGGTCGGAGTCGGCGTCGCCCACATCCCTGTTCAGCTCTGCGCCGGCGTGGTGCTCCTGTGCGCGATCATCGCCATCGGATTCAATCTGTTTCGCTCCTGGCTTGCCGCACCGACCCGACCCCCCAGTGCCGATCACCTATTGCTCGGCACGCTCTTTCTGCTGCTCACGACTGCGCTCGGCGTGCTCGTGGATCTGAATGCATGGGTCGACCCACGCCCTTTTCCGTTCGGCAGTCTGCACTTGGTTGCATACACCCATATGATGTTCGTTGGGATGCTCCTGCACCTCACCTTCGGGGGCCTCACGGCGTGGCTCCCGGAGTTGCTCGCGCAAGAACGCCTCGCCAGCCACAAGAAACGTCAAGCATACGCGACGCGACTGCACTCCAAGATCGTGCGCTGGCATGCGCCCCAGTTGGCGACGCTCTCGTTAGGTACCATGGGGTTGGCAGCCGTGGCGGCTCTGACATGGCAGTATCCGTTGGGTTCCCCTCCGGTCCAAACCAGCATGTGGATCAGCTTGGCCCTCTTACTGATCAGCTTCGTCGTGTTCGCCGCCAAGGTCGGTATGGTCTGGGGCACGCGGCCGGACGTCAGGAACGCCGAGTCATGAACGTTGGCCGTTGGATGGACAGACGCCAGGACCGCGACCGCCATCCGAGAGCATCCCGGTGACCATGGAGCGATCGGTGACCCTCGTCGATACCGCCGGTCACCGAATTGCCGGCGTCTTATCGACGCCCTCCGGTACCTCTTCAAAATTAGCCGTACTGTGCCACGGCTTTCTCTCCAACAAGAACAGCTCCACGAATAAGGCGTTGACGCGACTGTTGGCCGAACGGAACATTGCCTCGCTTCGTTTCGATTTCTTCGGCCAAGGAGAAAGCGACGGTCCATTCGAGGCCATCACCGTCAGCACGGCGGTTGGACAAGCCGAAGCGGCCCTGGGATGGGCAACCTCGCAAGGCTTCCGAGAGATCGGGCTGGTCGGGTCAAGCTTCGGTGGTCTCGTTGCGATTCTGGTCGCCGGCCGGACGCCAGGTCTCCGCTGCGTGGCCCTGAAGTGTCCGGTTCCCGACTTCCCCGAGGTGTTACATCTGGAGTTCGGTTCAAGCGGCATGGCGGAATGGAAGCGAACTCACACGATTCCTGACGTCACGGGTGGGTCAGCCAGGATTCCCTTACGCTACGGCTTTTATGAGGATTGCCTCCGTCACAACGGATACGAGGCAGCGGCGCGGATCACCTGCCCGACGCTCATCGTACAGGGCGATGAAGACGAATTGGTCCCGTTGCATCAGGCCCGACGACTGCGCGAAGCCTTGCGGGCACCTGCCCGTCTGGAAATCATGTCGGGAGCTGACCACGGATTTTCCAAGGCCGAGCATTTCCATACGATGACCGGCCTCATCACCGACTGGATTGCGACCCACCTGACCTAACCTCACCGACGGCACGATCGCCACAAGATCCTGTGTGGCGCATGAAAGCACATATGTTTTTGCGGGCGCTCCCTCTTCGACTACACTGAGTCCACACGTTAGCGCGACGCTGACCTCCAGCGATGGAAAGGGACATGGCCCACACTCAACAGCAGACAATGAAGCGGCGACTCGCCGCGCTTCCGGTGATCGGACTCCTCGTCGCAACCGGTTCGGTATCCGCGATTCACGCTCAAGACCCGGTTGCGCCGCCCCCTACGATCTCCAGCGAGCCCACACCGCGTCATAGCCTTATTCAACAGCCCAAGCTCAGCCCGCAGACCTCCCCGCCATCACGCGGGCAGCAGTCCATCGATCCAAGTCCGTCGACCACTCAGGTCAAACCATCGAGTCCCGCTCCACGGAAGATCGAGGCTACGACTCCATCGCCCGTGTCCGAGCTACCATCGGGCCACGACGAAACGTCCGATTCCGTCTTACTATCAGAAGGGAACCCCTCGAAGCCACCCGGAGGACCGGACGGCCATGCCCTGATTCTCCCTCGAGGTCCCGCAGTCGGGTCGGTCACCCAGCCGGGAGTACCGTCACCCACAACGAATTCGAGTGGAGCAACGTCCGTCCTCGCCGCGCCGAGTCCTGCAGCTGCAGCGGAAAGATCCGGACCAACCCAGACTCCCACGAGCCGTGGATTCAATAATCTGCTTTCCAAATTTCCCACCCTCGGCCCGTCCTTGAATCTCACGACCCCGCCGGCGAGCCCGGGACCAGGCGGGACCACCCCCTCCCCCAGCGACCCAGTGCCGCTCATCTCTGCCCCACCCCCGGCCTCGCCGCCACCGGCCGGAGTATCGATGGGCAGCATCAGATTAACATGGAGTCCGAATCGCGAGCCTGATCTGGCCGGCTACAAGATCTACATGGGAACTCGGTCGGGGACGTACGACTACCCAGGCTCGCCATTCGTCGTGGGGAATACCACCCAAACCACCATCTCGAATTTACCGCACGGTCTCACGTATTTCTTCTCTGCCAGTGCCTACGATTATTCGGGCAACGAGAGCCAGCTTTCCCCTGAAGTGAGCAAGAGCCTGTATTGATCCGTATTCTGTCGACAAGATCCCACCCAAGTCCCCACCGGGTTTCAGTCGATCGGGACCGTTTCTCGCGCCGACTGAGTTCCTCCGGCACCAATCCCTGTCACGTACACTGGTCCCAAGCACAGGCGGTACGATCAGATTCGCGCTAGGGAGTCGAGGAGACAGGTTTCGCGCAGCGAAATCCGGTGAAACTGTTTCGGGTGCTTGGAGGAAGCTTGAATCGGCTATAGGCGAGGAGATACTTGGGCAGGTCCGACCAGGACCCACCGCGTAAGACCTTGAACTGTCCTCCTTCGGGTCCGGTTGGGTTGCGAGACGGACTCGTCGCATAGTACGCCCCATCATACCAATCCCGAACCCACTCCCAGACGCTGCCGGCCATGTCCTGGGCGCCATAGGGACTCGCCCCGGAAGGAAAACGTCCCACCGGAAACAAGACGAGATCGTACGAAAATCTGGCACCCAAGGCGAAATTCGCCCGCTTGCTCGTCGGCGCACTGTTTCCCCACGGGTAGCGACGACCATCGGTGCCGCGTGCGGCCTTCTCCCATTGCGCCTCGCTCGGAAGCTGCTTTCCCGCCCACGCACAAAATAGGCTCGCGTCCTCCCAGGACACACCCACGACCGGCTTCGCGCCGTGACGGGTCAAATCTACGGTCTCCCACAAAACGGGAGGAGGCTGGGCCGTCTCATGCAGAAACGCCGCGTACTGAGCGGTCGTGACTTCGTGCTGGTCGATCTCGAACGCATCGAGCCAGACCTCGTGACCGGGCCGCTCGTCTTCCAAGGCCTCCCGTCCGTCCCGTCCCATCACGAAGCTCCCCGCAGGAACCGCCACCATCGGTGCCGGCGCCCGGGCCTCCTCGGCCTCGCGGAGGGATTTGCGTAGTTCCTGGAGTTGCGCGCGGCCTGGTTCTCCGTACGACAACCAGAGGGCCATAGCGACCAGCGAGGCCAGCCAAACACGGTTACACCACATGGCCGCTCACCACCCAGTGTCGATCGTCGATCACGTCGATCAACAAACGGGAGAGATTCATCTGCGCCAACTGCGCGGCCACCTCGTCCTCAGTTAACGCCGCCCGAAGAGAATTGAAAAAATCTCGGCGTAAGATCGGCGACTCCTCGGCCGCATAACGTTCGACGATCTCGCGGGCCGCATCCTCTGATTCCGGACGCAAGAGATCCATGACGAACACAGCTCCACCCGGCTTCACAAGGCGTCGGACGGCGTGCCAAAACTGCAAGGGATTCGGCACATGATGGACAAGGCTGTTGGAAATCAGGGCGTCGGCCGGCGCACCCAGCGCGAGCCCCTGCATGCGTTCACACCGAAGCGTGATCTGCGCATCCAGACCCGCCGCGGTGACGGCTTCTCGAGCGAGTGCAATCATCGCGCCCGACGCATCGATCGCGGTCATGCGGCAGGCCGGCAACGCTCGTAGCATCCGCAGCGGAATATCCGCTGGACCGCAGCCGAGGTCCACGAGATGTCCATCGACGATATCGGGAAAGTATTCTCTGAAGCGGTCGACGAAGCCCTGATTTTCTTCTGCAAAATCAGCGCGTGCGTACGCAGCCGCTTGCTCCGGGTCGTCCATCAACTCGGCTTCCAGAACCCGCGCCATCATGAGTGGCGTTCCTCTTCGTACGGTTGACCGACTCGGTGTCGCACCGGATCCCCCTGTCGGACCACCCCTTCCTGAACCACCTTCGCATAAAGTCGGCTCCAGCCGGGGTGTCGCTTCTGGGACATCCGATGGAAATCGCCGTCCGCAAACCAACGGGCATTGTACCGGCAGGGAGTCGTATAGCTCGTGATCTCCAACTCCACACGTTCGCCGATCTCCAGGCGATCGCCCGGTTTGACGATGGCCCACTCAAGCCCCGCCAGCGTCAGATTTTCACCGGCTGATCCCGGGTGGATCGAATGTCCTTCGTCGCGCAGCGCATCGAGCCGTTCCAATGAAAAGAGGCAGACGGCGCGATCCGGTCCGCCGTGAATCGACCGATGACGCTGCCGGTCACCCTCGATGCCTTCCCTGACAACTCGTGCCTCCGCGACAGGCCGTTTAGGGACACCCCCGTCCGACACACTAATTTGAAACAGTCGGGCGTTCCTGCCTGTCACGACCCATCCACCGTTCAGTCGCCTTCACATGAGGGCGCCCTCTGCAAGCGAAGCGCCACCCAGCCGTCGCGATCGCGCCTGGCCGTGACGTAGAGTCCCTGTTGCGCAAACACCGGTTCCATCTCCACGACTTGCTCGGTCAGAAGCCCGGACACCAGCACCACGGCCCCGTCCTGTCCGAGCCGGCCGAGTTCCTCGGCCATCTCGGTGAGTCCGCCGCGATCCAGATTCGCGAGCACAAGATCCCACTGGGCACGAAGTCTCCCGTGTCCCGCGGAGGGCGATCCTTGACGGATACGAAGCTCATCGCCGAAGCCATTGTCGCGGGCATAGCCCCGGGCGTAGTCCACGACCTGCGGATCCAGCTCCCATGCCTCGGCATAGATCGCGCCCAAGCGCAGGGCAACCATGGCCAGGATACCGGTACCGGCACCGACGTCGAGCACGGATTCTCCTCCCGTGATCGACTCGCTCAACCACTCGACCAGCATTTGCGTGGTGGCATGATGGCCGGTTCCAAATGCCAGTTTCGGTTCGATGACCAAGTCGATGAGACCCGGCTCGGTCGGAGGTACGTCCCAGGGCGGACGCACCACAAGGCGCCCGATCCGAATCGGTTTCACGCTTCTCGCCCAGACCGCATTCCAGTCTTCGGCCGGCATCGTCGAGACGGTCAGCGTCGACGTGGCGGCCTCACAGCCAAGCGCCACCAGCGTATCGCGCACGTGCGCCGCCATGTCCGTCGTCCACGCTTCCCTCGGCCAATACAGCCGAATCCGTTGCCCGTCCTGCCACCCGCCCGTGACAGCGGCGACCTGCAACGCCCCCAGCAACTCTCCCGCATCGAGCGAGGACTCGGAGACCTGGACACTGACCTCGATCCACTCGCGGGCATCAGTCAGCGTCTTCGCCGCATCCTCGTCTCCGGCTGCCGCCCACGTGTCCCCACCGGTGGCCATTGACGCCCTTCGATCGAAATCAGTAATGTCTCAACCACTGCATGGGATCCTCTACGCCCACTGGGCCCTGTCCCGAGCGAACGCTCGTTCGCCTCATCGCATGGGCCGACCGCCGTGTGTCGGCGGGGCAACGACTCAGTCTGCGGTTCTCTCGGGCGCGATTGGCGCTGTTCGTGGTCAGCGCGCTGATTGCAGTCCTCAGTTTCAAGCTCGGCTGGTACACCCTCGGGAACACCGTCGTCGCGGTCTTCCTGATCGTATTCACCGTCGTCGCCGGTTATCATAACAGGCTCGAACGTCGGATGCATCGGTGGAAGGTGTGGCAAGGTATCAAACGCACGCACCTTGCGCGGGTGCAATTGAACTGGCCCCTTCTGCCGACTCGTTTCTCTTCCCCTCCGCCGGATCATCCCTACGCCGCGGATCTGGACATCGTCGGATCTCACTCGCTTCAGCGATTGTTGGATACCACGGTTTCCACGAATGGGCGCGCCCGGCTGTCGTCATGGCTTCTCGAACAACCGGCCGACCGGCTGCGATGGGAACGGCGTCAAATGCTGGCCCGCGAACTGGCACGACTTCCGGTATTCCGCGATCGGCTCGTCGTGGAAGGGATGCTGGCGGGCGAACAGGAGATCAACGGGGACCGCTTGAGAGCCGTGCTGCTGTCGCCCGCAGGCTGGCCGACGCTCGTTCCGCTGCTCCTCATCGAGACCGCTCTCGCTCTTGCGACCGTCGTGCTCCTCGCAGCCCGACTGTCGGGGTGGCTCGACGCAGACTATTGGATGCTGTCGTTCGGCCTCTACGCGTTCGTCTTTCTCCTCATGGATCGAAGCGCCCATTCGTTCGAACTCGCACTGTCGCTGCAAGGTGAACTGGACACGCTTGGCGCCGTCCTCGCGTACCTGGAACGCCGTGCGCCTTCCATGCCCGCATCCCTCCGTACGCTGTGTGCTCCCTTGCTGCACGCCACGACTCGCCCGTCCCGTCGCATCAGGCATGCCGCCTCGGTCGTAGCCGGCCTCAGTGTGCGAGCCAATCCTGTGGTTCACGTACTGGTGAACCTCCCCGGCCCCTGGGACCTGTATTTCACTTGGCGCCTGCAACGGCTTCATGCCGAAATTCACACGCAGTTCCCCCTCTGGTTGGAGATCCTGGCGGAGGTTGAGGCCGCCAGCTCATTGGGCGCCTTTGCGTGGCTTCACCCAGATTTTGCGTGGCCTCGCCCAGCTGACTCGGATCGCCCGGCCGAATCCGGCGGATCCATCGTCGGCGAACGAATGGGGCACCCGCTCATTCCACACAGCTCGCGGGTGCTGAACGACCTGCACTTAGAGGGGGCTGGACGCATCCTCCTCGTCACCGGATCGAACATGTCAGGGAAGAGTACATTCCTCCGAACAGTGGGGATCAATGTCTGTCTCGCGCAGGCCGGCGCCCCGGTATGTGCCGAGCGATTCGAGTGGACCTGGGCCAGGCTCCACGGGTGCCTCCGCGTGACGGACTCGATTGAGGAAGGACTGTCGCACTTTTATGCCGAGGTAAAGCGTCTCAAGGCGTTGCTCAAGGCAGCGGAACTTCGCAATGCGCCACCCGTGTTGTTTCTCATCGATGAAATTTTTCGCGGCACGAACAACCGAGAACGACTCATCGGAAGCCGCGCCTACGTGAGCGCGCTCAGCGCCACGACGGCCCTGGGGCTGGTCACGACGCATGACTTGGAGTTGGCGGAGTTGGACGCACACATTCCGCAACTGACGAACGTGCATTTCGAGGAAGAGATCGAGGATGGTCGCCTGACGTTCGACTATCGACTTCGACCAGGCCCCTGCCCCACGACCAACGCGCTCCGGATCATGGCACTGGAAGGATTGCCCACGGCCGAGCCGCCGCCCGCATCATGAGATCCGAGCGGCACACCATGGTGACACGATCGCGGAACGTCGAGACTTAGAAGCTCGTGATGAAAAACTCGTCGTTTGCCGTCTGCCCGAGTGGAATGGCCGGCCCGCTTCCGTCGGGCGCGATGCTGAACAGATCGCGCGGTCCCGTTCCGGTCCTACGTTCGAATATGGCACGACCCGCTGCCGCCCCCTGGTACTCTTCATCGTCGGCCGTGATCGCCAGCGGCACCTGGGGCGCACTTCCGTCTGCCAGGCGGCTATAGATATCGCTCGGACTGGAAAAGCTGCCGCTCGACAAGCGCTCAAAAATCGCCCGGTCCCCGATCGCACCCACGAAGCTTTCCCGCTCGGGAGCCGTCGCGAGCGCGACCGCCCCACCGGCCCCATCCGCATTGATGCTGTAGAGGTCGGCTTGGCCTCCGACTTCCTGCCGAAAGATGACGCGGTTACCGACGAAACCCTCGCTATATTCGTTGTAAATGTTGCTGTTGCTCGTGGCGAGTGGAGCCGGTGCTCCGCCCGTGACGTCCACACTATACAAGTCAGTTTGCCCGCCCACGTCGACCGTGTAGAGCACGCGCGTTCCAACCGCCCCGTCGAAGAATTCGTTATCGGCGGAGGTAGCCAGCGGGGTCTCACCGGTTCCATTGGGGTTAATGCTATACAGGTCACACTGCCCACCCATGGGTAGACAGCGCTGGAACACGACTCGACCGCCGACGACGGCTGCGAAGACTTCGCTATTTGCAGTCTGCCCCAGCGGCGTCGCCCCCCCCGTCCCGTCCGCATTGATCACAAAGAGATCGAACGGCGAGCTCGGATCGGTCCGTCTCGTGAACAACACCTGAGAGCCTATGGTCCCGACGAAGAATTCTTCATCGGGCCCCACCCCGAGAGGCTGCGTTCCGGTACCATTGGGTAACACGCTGAAGAGATCCGTTTGGGCCCCTGTCCGCTGCTCGTAGAGAATTCGACCGGAGGCGGTTCCCACGTAGTATTCGTCATCGACCGGATTGCTCGGAATCGGGGTGGGATTGCTGCCATCAAGACCCACCGTGGCGAGGTCTCGCTGTGATCCGAGGCTGGCGGAGGATTCGTAGACCACTACATTGTTGACGACCGCCCGAGCCTGTTCGTCGGCCGGTTGATTAACCAACGCACCGGCACCGGATCCGTCGACATTGACGCCCCAAATGTCACGGGGCGAAAAACCGGCCGGTCCCTTCTGGTAAATTACCCGGCTGCCCGACAGTTGGCTGAATGTTTCCCTTGCGGCGGCATCGGCAGCCAGGGTCACGGCACCGGTGCCATCGGATTTGATCAAGAACAGGTCGTCGTTCCCCGCTGTGGTTCGTCCGAAAATGATGTTGCCTGTGGGCCCCGTCGGAGTGGGCGAAGATCCACCCGGCGGAGGGGTCGTTCCTCCCGTATCGGAACCCGGAGCGCTGTCGCCCCCGCCGCTACATCCGGCGAGCAATGCGCCAATCACAACGACGACCCGTAACGCCGCCAGCGAATACGATCGAGGTGTTCGCATAGGGTAAACCCTTTCGTGTTGTTCCGGATCACAGGACGATCAGGCTGTACGAATCCGACCGTGCGGAAAAAAACTGCGGAAAGGTATCACGAACATTTGTCCAAGGGAACCCATCCTTTTGGATGAAGGTCCCATCGGACCTAGTCATCGGCCAGATCAGATCAACTGCTGTTTTCGTTGAGACGCAAAGGAAGGGTGTACGCAAGCACTGTACTCCGATGTCGTCCTGTTGACGATGACAGGACGTGACGGTAGATCCGATCGGTGAACGCGAGGGTCGCGAGCACCGTGTCGACGCATCTCGTCCGTGCTGTGCTTCTACGGATCTGTCGGCAGTCCGCGCACGCCGAACGGCCTGAATCGACGGTTCCGTTTGATCTTTGCTCGAACCTCGTTCAAGATGCGATCGGTACTCCATCTGAGAGAAAACGACTATGGAGGAACACGTGAAGCGCTTCCTTTCCGGTTTGGTTGCTCTGGTCTTCGGTCTTTCCGGTTGCGCGACCGATCTGCCTCCACGAACCTACTTTGATGAAGACTCGCAGGGGCGGTATTACGAGACCCGTGAAGGCAAGATCCTACGGGTGGAACAGGACGGCACGATTCTCGACGTGACCTGCGCGGAACCCTCGCTCGCCAAAGGGTACCCCCGAGAGGATGTGGTGCGAGTGTTCTGTACGAGCGGGAAGGTCACCGTAGTGGGCAAAGCGAAAAAATCCGGGAAGGACTGGGATCTCAGGCCCTACCACGTCGAGCCGGAGTCGGGTACCTGCGTGTCCCTATTTGCCCCGTTCTCGGATTCGTGGACCGCTGAAAAGCGCCGATCCTGCGCGCACCGCTTCTGGGAAGTCCCCGTGGCGGTCGTGACGTACCCAGTCATCACGGCAGTCGTCCTCGGCGTCGTCACAGCGCCCATCTGGTTGACGGTCTTGATCATCTCGAAGAAATAGGGCTCAATAGTGCCGGCTCGATGACCGTCCCATCATCCGCATCCCCTCGGCACCCCTTGCGCGGCCTTCTTGTCGCTCAGTTCTGCGGTGCGTTCAACGACAATGCCTGGAAGCTGATCGTCGCCCTGCTGGCCATTCGGCAGGTGTCGCTCGAGCTGACTCGGAGCGACCCTGGGTTCGAGATGGCCTCGCAGGCACAAACGACGAAAGCCTTCGTCGTGTTCACCCTCCCGCTCATGTTGTGCTCCATCGTCGCCGGCGTCCTCGCCGATCGCATCAGCAAACGGACCGTGATCATGAGCATGAAGGTGTTGGAGATCGCCCTGATGGCGGCAGGCACGGTGTCCCTCTGGCTCGATCCATCGGCGTCCCTGCTCCCACTGATTGTGCTCGGACTCATGGGCGTGCACAGCGCGTTTTTCAGCCCGGCGAAATACGGCATCCTGCCGGAATTGCTGCCGCACGAACGATTATCAGCGGGGAATGGTCTCCTGGAATTATGGAGTTTTATGGCCATTATTTCCGGAACGGCGGTCGCCGGAATCCTGTTGGACTTCACCGACCCGCATCCGTGGATGGCCGGTGCGATGCTCCTCCTCGTAGCCGGTATCGGCTGTGGGTGGGCCTGGACAATCCCCGAGGTGCCACCCGCGCGCGCCGAAGGTGGGCTCGGGGTCACATTGCGAGGCGCTTGGTCGGCACTGACCGACGACCGCGTGCTGCGGCTGGCGATCATGGGCAATATCTTTTTCTGGACGCTGGCCAGCCTCGTCGGGCAGGACATCTTGATCTATGCGAAAGGCGCGCTGGCACTTTCAGATGCGCTCGCGGGCATTCCCATGACCGTGCTGGCAGCAGGGATCGGCATCGGAGCCTTTTTGGCTGGGAAACTCTCCTCCTCGAAGATCGAAGTTGGATTGATTCCGTTCGGCGTCATCGGCATGGCGATCATCCTCTTGGCAATCGGCCTATGGTCGCCGGGATTTCTCGCCACCATGATCCTGTTGACCGTCCTGGGCCTCTCCAGCGGATTGTTCGTCGTGCCCGTCAACGCGTTGGTTCAGTGGCGCGCGCCGAAGGATCGCCGAGGAGCTGTCATTGCGCTCCAAAACACGGCTGTGTTTTCGGGTGTCCTGGCTGGTTCCGTGGGAGCCGGCCTGTTGGGACAGCTCGGCCTGCGTGCGGCGGACATCTTCGTGGTGGCCGGTCTCGGCGCGGTCGTCGGAGCCGTCTGCGCTCTCTGGCTCCTACCGGAATCGTTCGTTCGAGCCCTCCTGCTGTTGGCGACGCAAACGCTCTACCGCATACGCGTGCTCGGCCAGGAGCACGTACCGGCGGAGGGAGGGGCATTACTCGTCCCAAACCACGTCTCGTTTTTGGACGCGGTGCTCCTCATCACCTGCCTCGACCGCCCTATTCGATTCCTCGTGGACTCGCGCTATTTCGACGTCCCGCTCCTGCGTCCGTTCATGACGTTATCGGGGGCGATCCCCATTGCCTCCGCCGGCGGCCCTCGCGTCATCTTGCAAGCGCTTCGGGCAGCAGGCCACTGCCTGGATCGTGGAGAAGTGGTCTGCATATTCCCCGAGGGCCAGATTACGAGAACGGGAGGCTTGTTGCCGTTCCGTCGAGGCTTCGAGCGGATCATCAAGGGACGGACGACACCGATTGTGCCCGTCCATCTCGATCGTATTTGGGGCAGCATCTTCAGTTTCGTCGGCGGCCGCTTCCTGGCAAAATGGCCGGAGCGCATCCCCTATCCGATCACCATCTCGTTCGGACCACCATTACCCCCGGAGAGTTCCGCATCCGACCTCAGGCAGGCGATCCAAGAGTTGAGCGAGCAGGCCTGGCGGCTACGCAAGAACGATCGTTCGCCTTTGCATCGATCCGCCATTCGCGCCATGCGGCGACACCCGTTCCGATTTGCCATGGCCGACGTGACCAGACCGCACGTATCCAGCTGGCAAGCGATCACCGGAGCGGTGGCGCTCGCTCGCCTGTTTCGACCACACTGGAAGGGCCAGCGCAATATTGGGCTGCTGCTGCCGCCCAGCGTCGGCGGCGCGCTTCTCAATCTTGCCTCGACGCTCACCGGCCATACAACCGTGAATCTCAACTACACCGTCGGGCGAGCCGGACTTGAAGGCGTCGTTACCCAAGCCGCGCTCCAGACCATCGTGACGAGCAGGCTGTTCGTCGACAAAGCCAAACTGGAACTCCCGTCCAACGTGACGGTTCTCTGGTTGGACGACCTGGTCAAGGCAATCGGAACAAAGGAGCGATTGGCCGCCATGGCGCTCGGCCTGTTTGCGCCGCTCTCGGTCCTGGAACGGGCCTGCGGCGCGACGAAGCCGCCTACCATGGACGATATCGCGACCATCATATTCAGCAGCGGCAGCACGGGGCAGCCCAAGGGCGTCATGCTGTCGCACTTCAACATCGACTCGAATATTCAAGCCGCGCTTCAAATCTTTCACGTGGACGCCAAGGATCGGCTGCTGGGCATTCTTCCCTTCTTTCATTCGTTTGGCTATATGCTGCCCCTCTGGCTGGCGATGATTCACGGCACCGGCGTCGTCTATCTTCCCTCTCCATTGGACGTCGTGGCCGTGGGCGAGATGACCCACCGCTATCGTCTGACTGTCTGTATCGCCACACCGACGTTCTTGCAGCTCTATCTGCGGCGCTGCACCCCTGAGCAATTCGGCTCGCTCCGAGTCGTATTGACAGGAGCGGAAAAACTCTCGGAGCGGCTCGCCCAGGCCTTTCAGGACCGATTCGGCATACGCCCGATGGAAGGCTACGGCACGACGGAATGCGCGCCGGTCGTGTCGGTCAACTGTCCGGACTTCCGGGCGGCGGGCTTTTACCAACCGGCCTCGCGGCGCGGCTCCGTCGGGCAACCTCTCCCCGGCATCTCAGTGCGAATCGTCGACCCCGACACCTTCGCGCCGCTCCCGACAGGGACCGCCGGGATGCTGCTCGTGAAGGGCGCGAACGTCATGCAAGGGTACCTCGGGCAACCGGAACTCACCGCGAAGGTCGTGCGCGACGGCTGGTACGTGACCGGAGACGTGGCCTACGTTGACGAGGACGGATTTCTCTTTATCACCGACCGCCTTTCGCGCTTTTCCAAGATCGGAGGCGAAATGGTTCCGCACGGCCGCGTCGAAGAGGTGTTGCACGAAGCGGCGGGCGCCGAAACCATGATCTTGGCCGTCACCGGCGTGCCGGACGAAAAAAAGGGTGAACAGCTGGCGGTCCTCCACACACTGGACCCTGCGCGGATCTCGGAGATTCTCGAAAGGGCCGCCGCCTCCGGTCTCTCGAATCTGTTTCTGCCCCGCAAAGACGCATGGTTCAAGGTTGAGCAGTTGCCCCTGCTTGGAACGGGCAAGCTCGATCTGCGCGAACTCAAGCGATTCGCGACCGAAGCCATGCAGCGGGGCCCTGCGCAGGGACGACCATCTGCATGAACGATGATCGACAGGCCGGACGGTACGACGCGGAATCGGACAAGGCCCGAATGATTGACTGCCACGTCCACCTCGCGGCCCTGCCGGAGGGGGACAACGGCTGTTTCATTTCCGCCAAAATGCTCAAGAGTCTCCTGTTTCGCTTTCTCCTGTGGAAGCACCGGCTCCCGCAGAGCGATCCCAGCCGTGCCAACCAAAAATACCTGGACGACCTCCTGGCGGAGCTGCGTGGCTCGCAACGCGTCAGGCAGGCGGTCCTCCTCGGTATGGACGGCGTCTACGGCTCTGACGGGCAGCTCGATCGGTCGCAAACGGATTTTCTGGTGAGCAATCGCTATGTACTCGACGCCACCCGTCGCTACCCGGATGCGTTTCTGGCCGGTGTCTCCATCAATCCGCAGCGCCGCGACGCCGTCGAGGAGCTGCATCGTTGCGCCGACGCCGGCGCGGTCCTCGTGAAAGTGCTGCCCAATGCGCAGCAGTTCGATCCCGCGAACAAAGCCTATATCCCGTTCTATCGGACGTTGGCCCGGCGGAAGTTGCCGCTCTTGAGCCATGTCGGCTATGAGTTCAGCCTGATCGGAAAAGATCAATCCGTCGGCGACCCGGATCGGCTGCGGGTCCCACTCGAGCAAGGCGTCACGGTGATTGCGGCCCATGCTTGCAGCTACGGTCTCATGCTGTATGAAAAATTCCTTCCGACGTTTCAAGATTTCGCGGCCCGCTTCCCCAACTTCTATGCGGATATCTCCGCGCTGACGCTGCTCAATCGCATGCGCATGCTGCTCCATCTCCGGCGACACCCGGAACTGCACGACCGATTACTCTTCGGGACGGACTATCCCTTGCCGGTCCTTCATGTCGCCGGCTGGGGTCGCATGGGTCTCACTGATCTGCGGGACCTGATCGCTATCACAAATCGATTCGATCGACAGTATGCGCTCTGCCGCATCCTCGGCGTGAAGTTCCGGTCGATCGAGACGCTGTTGCCCTGGTCCCTCCCTTCCTGAAATGCCCCGGCACCGAGTACAATGAGGGGCCGCGTTCCGCCACGGCTCCGATGACACGCGACCAGATACTCACGGCACTACGCGAACGGATTCTTGCCTTCGCGACATCACGAATAGGACGGGACAATGCCCAGGACCTCGTACAGGACGTCCTGTTGCTGCTCCATGAGAAATATCCGGAGGTGGGAACCCTGGGGGACCTGGTTCCCCTCGCCTTTCAAATCGTTCGTTTCAAGATGGTCGACGCGCAGCGCAAAGCCCGCCGGCGGGGAGAGCAGCACCAGGTCCCGGTCGAGGAGGCCACCTTGTCCGACCCACGGGACGACCCCTATAGCCTCGCAAGCCGCAAACAAATGGAGGAACGGTTGGCCGCCGCGATACTGCAACTGGGATCACGGTGCCGGGAGCTGTTTCGTATGAAACTGGAAGGTAAGTCGTTTCCGCAAATTCAGATCTTGATGCGCCAGGCATCGATCAATACCATTTATACGTGGGACCATCGCTGCCGGAAGGAACTCCTCGAATTGATGGGAGGCGGCTGGACGGATCGCAACCATGACTGAATTGGATCTCGAACATCTGCTCGGCGGCTTTGCCACCAACACCCTCACGGAGGCCGAGCACCAGGCACTCTACCGAGCGGCCATGGTCAATCAGCGCCTATTCGATCTTTTGGCCGACGAGCAGGCGCTGCGGGAGCTCCTCGACGATCCCGCCGTCAGGCGACGCCTGCTCGATAAATTAAAAGACCCACCCGGCCAGGAACGGACCGCATGGGTAGGACGCTGGTTTGGTTGGGTCGTCCGTCCCGAAACACTCACCGTCGTGGGAAGCCTTGCCGTGTTGGCGCTGGCGACTGTGCTGGGGCTCCAGTTGTGGGAAGAGAGCCAAAACATCAAGCGCACGGAAGAGTCCGCACGGCCGCTATCTCAAATCATCAAGGAACCGACGGTCAGGTCAAAATTAGGCGCCAAATCGACCCCTCCGCAATCGGGCCGCCCTCAGGATGTGAGCGGCAACCGGTCGGAGAAGCCGTCCGGTCCTGCATCCGTGAAGACCGACGACGTGCCACCCCGCCCCCCTGCCGTCAGCCCCAAGGGGGAAAAGGCCGCGTCAGCGCCTTCGGCTGCGTCCCAGTCGTCGCCACCAGCGCGCCCTGCCCGCGAGCGCACAGCCGTCGTCGCGGAGAAGGACCGTTCTGAGCCGGCGGACTCGCTTGAGGAAGATCAGCAACCGGATGAAGCCGACCTGGAGTCCACCGAGGCGGTCCCGCCCGCGCCCGCACAACTGCCTCCGGTTGTGCTCCCGCGCGTACCCGCAAAAGGCGCCAAGGGCCAACCAGACGAACCAACCGAATCGCGCACAGGCGCTTCGGAAGTTCCAGCCATGACCGGCGATACTTCGGCATCCGTCCCGGAGGTTCCGGAGGACTCCCTCACGCCTGAAGTCACACCAGAGGTCGAGCAGAAGGCCGAGACGGATTTGCCTTCCACACCAGAACCGGAGGCGGTTCCTGAACCCGAACCGAGCCTCGAGATGGAACCCGAATCGGTCGTAGCTGCTACCCGCTCGTCGGTCCAAGCGGCCGAACAGCCAACACAGCCTCTTCCGTTTGTCGATAATCTCGAGCGTCCCGTCGTCGGGAACGCCCGCACGCTATTTGCGGGAGCGCTCGACGTTCGAGGGGCCTCGGCCGACGAAACGCCCTCCACCGGTCGTGCCAACGACGTTCAACCCGGGTCACTCGAGCGACATCAGATCCTAGGGGCACTCTCCAAGAACCAGGAGTCCGATGCTGCAGAGAACACGACCACGATTGACGATCGGAAAACCGACGCTACGCGGAATCAAAGCGGGTACCCGCTGGCATTGCGGTTTCACCACAAGCAACCCGCGATGAAGGGAAGGCAGACGGGGCCGTTGAGCCAGGGTTTTGCGATCCCCCGACTCACCGTCGAAGTCAACCAACCGGGGTACCTATACGTGATCATGGGAGATGCAAGCGGAGGATGGACGGTTGTGTCACCGGCTGGCAGTCAGGGGACGACGCCGGCGCCCGCGCGACCGGACCGCCCTTACGAGGTCATCCTTCTGGCCGATGCGCGGGAGCAGGCCATTCGTCCTAGCTATGTGGTCTTCAGCAAGGAGCCGGTTCCTGAACTCGACAAGGCTCTGACGCTGGCCACAACCACGGATCAGGCGGCATCCTCATCCAGAGAGTTGGAGGCACTCATTTCAACCTGGGTCAAAGGATTCGGTGACCAATCTCTAAAGATGGAGCAGGTGGCGGAAACATTCTCCGGCCCCAAACCGGTCCAGACTACCTACGTGGCTGACGCCGCGGATCCCCAGAAACCCGCGATCCTCTACCGGCTCCCGGCCGCTCCCTAACGGACTTTGTCGACCATAAGGCGATCACCAGGTATTGGCCCAATCGGGTGGGGGGACAGGCGTCGGTCGGAGTCCCGACAAGTCCTCTTCGAATACGACGGTTGCGGGATCCGTCTCTAAATTCAATACTTGGAGCTTCCCGCTTCGAGTCGCGGCGAGCAGGCGCCCTTGCCGGTCCCAGTCTGCCCATTGCCATTCATCCCGGACCGTCAGATGGCCATCGGCTTCGAGCGAATACCGCACAAACAGACCATCGATCGCCTGTTGGGCACCGAATTCTCCTCCTGCGAGCCCCACACTTTCCACGCAGAGCAGCCCAGAGCCGCCCGGTTGCCGCTTCTGCATGCGGGCGTTGCGCCGCTCGTCCCACGCATCTCGTGGATCCCGCGGAGGGCAGTCCGGCGCTTCTTCCCATCCACGACGCCGTTCCGTTTCAAACTGCACCGCCTGGATGGCCCGAAGCTGATATGGAATCGGCAGTTCCGGCATACCGTCGTCCGGTTTGCCCGCATCGTTCGTGAAGAAATATCCGCGCGTCCAGGTCCCGCAGGTGCCGAACGCGTGTAAGGCCGTCAGCCACGGCAGTTTGGAGACTGACACATACGCATCGCCCAACTCCCACGTCGCGTCGGGCTTGTGGGCGAAATAGCACAGAAATTTCCCGTCCGGGGACACATCGCTTCGCCGAGGGAACAGTCGCCCCGTGAGCCACGCTCCCGGCTCATACCGCAGATTGGCGACGTCCCACCGCCCGACATGAGCCCAGTTGGTCGGCCCGCGTCGGAACACGGCCACGATGGGAGCGTCAGTCGCAGGAATGCAATAGATCCGTGGAGGTACCTGGTCACTCATGGTACTCGCGCGAGCGATCGCATGATGATTGCACGTCGCCGACGGTCCGTTTGCGCCGCGCTAACCGGCAACGCTAGAGTTCCGTGCCATGCATGCGGGCGAACACCTCCCAATCGAACTGTTTGGGCGCCACGGCATGGAGCGGAATGGCATCGATCGCTCCGGGCTCGCGATACGCCAACATGCAGCCGACGGCGTCCTCGGGACGCCGGACCAATCGGATGACGGCCTCATAGGCCAGATGCTGTGCGATCGATTTATCCTCCGGTGTCGGCGGAGCTCCGCGGAGCGTGTGCCCGAGGATCGTCGCTTTCGTGGCCTGTGTCAGAGCGTACTGATTCGGCCGGCGCTGGCGTTGCGGCCATTGTGCGATGGCCGAGGCGACATAGTCGACGAGACCGTGGACGCCCCCCTCGGGATGATGCCGGTGCGGCGTCCGTTCGGCGACGACAAACAAGTGGCTCTTATTCGGAACCCCGAGTGTTCGCTTCAGCGTACCCAGGATGATCTCGTCGATGTAGGCATCCGGATCCGGATGCTCGTTGACCAGCAAACCTTCCGCTCTCGCCTGGTACGCGCACGCCAGCGCAAGGTGGCCGGAGCCCGCCCCCATCACCTCGACGAAGAACACGCTTCCCATCGCGGCACTCGTCGCCTTGAGAGACTCGATGGATTGATTGGCCAACGCGATGGCGGAGTGGAAGCCAAGGGAGGTCGTGCCCTGGATGTTATTGTCGATGGTGCCGGGGATGCCGACCACCTGGACGCCGAACGCCTCAAAGATGGCGCGCGCGCCGCGAAGGCTGCCGTCTCCCCCCAACACGACCAGCGCGGCGTCCTGCATAAACGGCTCCAGATGCCGCATCGCCGCCCGCTGAACGGCTTCGTCTTTGAAATCTTCGAATCGACTGCTGCCAATGGGGCTGCTCGCGTGGCTGCTCAGTCCACGCGTATCCTCCTCCGTGACGACTTCGATCCAATTGTTCGCGAGGCCGAGAAATCCATGGCGGACGAAATGAATGTCCAGGCCGAACCGATTCCCTGTCACGCGCAGTTCCTTCAGCGCCGCACCGGCCCCGGCGAAATCACCCCCGGACACCAATGCGATAATGCGCTTGATTTGTCGCGGTCGTAGGGCTACCCGGTCCTTCCGGACCTGCTCGGTGCTCAGCCAGCTCTCCCGCACCGTTCGTTCCCGTTCCGACAGTCCGACCGCGGTGGAATACCCCGACAAACGCCCATGTTCATAGGTGAGCAAGACGACGTTGTCCTGACTTTCCTTGTAGTCGCTGAATTCGGTGAAGGCTTCGTGGAAAGGCCTCGGGTCCAAGTAAATCATGAGCGCCCGAAGCGTCGAACTATGGGTGTAGAGGCACGCCACTTTGCCGCTGCGTGCGGCCCCCAGCTTGTGCAGGCCGTCGATGACATCGACGTAGAGATCGAAGAAGGAGTTGCCGCCCGGATAACAATACAGAGGATCCTTGATCAAACGCTTGGCTGTTTTGACGTCCACGCCGAACGCGGTGGCGAGTTCCTCCGCCTCGATGCTTTTCTCCACTCCCGTGAGCCAGCCGAAATCCGACGACTCCAGCGCCGCTTCCCAGGCCGGTTCGATCGAGGAGGCGGGGGACTGTACCAAGGCAGCAATCACGCGTTCGTACAGCTGCCGCGTATTGGGGCTTCGACTGATGTAATGGAGGAACGTCTGCGGGTCCAGGTAATTGGAGAGGTGGAGAAAATCCAATTGTTGCCCCACCACACCGACCATGCGTGCGAGCGCGGCACCGACGGAATCCGCACGCTGAACGCCTCGTTCCGAATCCAATTGATTGGCCAATCGTCGCCCGACTCGGTGAGTCTTACTCTCCACGCGGGAGATACCGTGGCGCATGGTAAAGAACAGCGTGCGGTCGGCAAGATCCCGCGGCAAGAGCCAAAAACGCTCGTCGCCCAGATCCAAGACAATGCGTCCTTCGGCCAGTTGCGGCGTGAGTTGCGCGCGCGGCACGATCGCCACCGGTCGGCGCGTGGTTGGCTTCACAATCGTGCGGATCGGCGCGCGGAGCAGCGGTGCCAGCGCCCCCTCGGCCAACAGTCGGTTCCAGGCGGCAAAGAAGACCAATTCGTCTCCGGCGCAGGCGTCGTCGATGACGGCGCGCCTGGCTCCCCGATAGGCTTCCGCATCGTCGAACCCCTGGCCTGCACGATCGACGAAGAGCCGGATCGCGTCCATCGCAGCCGGCGTGCGACCGGCCCGGTTCGTTGACGCCGGCGGCATCGTCGGCATGCCCGGTTCTCGAGCCGAGGCGGTCGCGAAACGTTCTCCATAGGCCAGGAGACCTTCGACAGTCACGAAATGCAGGGCGTTTGTGGTAGGCTGCATGGTCCCTCGCGTCCGAAAAGTCTAAAGGAATTGCTCGACGCAACTGTGGGCCGCTGCTATTGTCTTGTCAAGAGTGTACGAGCGCATGCGAAAAGCCAAGATTGTTTCTACTATCGGCCCAGCCAGTGATTCGTTGGAGATGCTCGATCGCCTGATCGGGGCCGGCATGGATGCCGCCCGATTGAATTTCTCGCACAGCACTCATGACTCCCATGCCGCCGCTATCTCGGCAATTCGGGAGGCCGCGGACCGGCGAGGCACCACCGTCGCGATCATCCAAGACTTGCAGGGCCCGCGTCTTCGCGTAGGGGAGTTACCCGAGGCAGGCGTCGACGTGACGGCTGGCCAAACCGTCCGCCTGCGACCGACCGGCGCCACCACCGATCGAACACTCGATCCAGGCACACGTGGCCACTCCGAAGTGATCGAGATCCCCGTGGCCTATCAGTCGCTGACTCGGGACCTCCGTCCCGGCGCTCGAATCTTGATCAACGATGGCTCCGTCGAACTGGTAGCGGATAGAATCGGAGAGGGAGCCGTTGACTGCCTCGTCGAAACGGGAGGATGGATCGGATCGCATAAGGGAATCAACCTCCCGGGCACGGACGTCAGCGCCCCCGCGCTCACTGATAAGGATCGGGATGATATCCGGTTCGGCGTCTCGCATCAGGTCGACTACATCGCGCTCTCGTTTGTCCGAGGCCCGGACGACATCCGGATGGCGCGCCGCGTGGTGGAAGCCTGCGGAGGGCACCAACCCATCATCGCAAAAATCGAACGCGCCGAAGCGCTGACGGCCCTGGACGCCATTCTCGACGCGGCCGACGGCGTGATGATCGCCCGAGGAGATTTGGGGGTCGAAATGGGTCCCGAGTTCGTGCCGATGTTGCAGAAACGGATCATCGCGGAAGCCAACCGCCGGCGCCGTCTGGTCATCACCGCCACGCAGATGCTCGAATCGATGATCCAGCAACCACGGCCGACCAGAGCGGAGGCATCCGACGTCGCCAACGCCGTCTTGGATGGAACCGATGCCGTCATGCTGTCCGCAGAGACGGCGGTGGGTGCCCACGCATACGCGTCGGTCAAAGTCATGGATCGCATTATCCGAGCCGCGGAAACGGGGGCTGAAACGGAGACCAAGTCGCGACAAGAGCCCGAGCGAGACAACGAGTCAATTCCAGAGGCCATTTGCACCGCGGCCTTCTACGCCGTGTCTTCGATCCGAGCCCGTGCCATCGTGGCCTTC
This sequence comes from Nitrospira sp., assembly GCA_036984305.1. Lineage (NCBI taxonomy): Bacteria > Pseudomonadati > Nitrospirota > Nitrospiria > Nitrospirales > Nitrospiraceae > Nitrospira > Nitrospira sp. The sequence goes on along the minus strand of BQWY01000001.1, from coordinate 1,203,866 downwards.
AGCGAACTGGGGCGGACGGCTCAGTTGATTTCGAAGCAGCGTCCGGCTGCTCCGATCATCGCATTCACGCCACACGAGTTCGTCAGGAGGCAAATGGCGCTCTACTGGGGTGTGATTCCCCGCACGATGATGCCCATCGATCAGACGGATACCCGGGTGGATGAGGCCGTTCGCCGTGTCAAAGGGGAAGGACTCGTCAAGACCGGCGAGCGGGTCGTGATCCTCTCGGGGACGAGCATTGGCTACCCTGGCGGAACCAACTACCTTAAACTCCAAGAGGTCGACTAGCCCGCATTATCCATGATGGTGCATGGCGTAGCGCGGCGAACACCTATTTTCCCTCCGCCTTGAAGTCCATCTTTCCTTTCACCACTTCGCGCCACCCCCGAGCCGTGGCCAAGTCTGCGGCCGTTTTGCCGGCAAACCCTGGTGCCCCCGTGCCTCGTAGCGTCACATCCGCGCCTGCCCGAACCAGCGCCCGCGCGATTTCTTGATGCCCGGCAACCACCGCCAGCATCAACGCGCTCAACCCGTCCTTGGCCGTCATGTTCAGATCCGCGCCACCATCGATCAAAATCTGGACAACCCCTAAATGGCCTGCATGGGCGGCCAGCATCAACCCCGATTGCCCGTGGCGGTCGCGCGCATCGAGGTCGATTCCGCGAGCGATAAGATCCTGCACGACATCGCCGTCGCCTCGCCGCACGGCCTCTTCCCAGCAGATATCCATATCGAAGGAGCCTTCATCGGAGCAGGAGGGTGAGGACCAGCCCCATCGACACGGTCGCCACCACCGCCGATGCAAGACTCACAGCTAAAATTCGGCGATACCGGCGCTCTGCCAGAGCCTCGCCGTGCTCCAGTGCTTCGAGCGTCGTGCGGATTTGCCCGGCCATCTCCTTGATCTGTGCATCGTGTTGGAGTGTGGCGGCCTGTAATTCGTCGATCTGCTGTTGCAACGTCGACGCCTGGCTGGCAGACGAGTCGGTCCTCCTCTTGGTGAGAACGGGCGCCGCGGCGGACAGGATGGTGCCCACGTGCGGAAGGACGGCCTTTAATGCGGGGACGAGCCAGGCCGGCATGGTCGGAACTCTCATGTGGATGACTGCGAACCGGCCTCGCGTCTCAGTGTGGTCACGAGACCGAAAATGGTTAGGGTACGGTCGCTCCCCCTGAATGCATGCACGTCGAACACGCCTCCAAAAACCTTTCGAGAATCAGCGGCGCTTTCCCGCACCCATCAGCCTGGCTGTCCGGTCGCCAGTACATAGCCCAGAGCCAAAGCGACGAGCAAGGCCAGGATGATCATACCAATTCGTCTTCGATCACGTAAGGCGGCTTCACGGAACTGCCGTTTCGTCAGCGGATGTTCGTCAAGGTATCGTTCTACCGCTTCTTTCGCATCCTTCAAGCCCCCGCCGTTCCTCTCCCGGAACGCCTTGACCGCGTCAATCAGCTTGCCCTTCTGTAGTGCGACGACCGCCTCCGTCGCCACAACGGAACTCGACCCTCCCGACGTGTTCGGGTGTGTGTCATCTCGGCCGTGTGTCTCGACAAGCTCTTTAGCCTCTTTCAGTCCTAGGCCGGTTTGTTCACGCGTGAGCCTGATAGCGTGAACGAGATCCCCACGCCCGATGGCACTGACGGCTTCTGCTGAAATGGCTGAGCGGCTCGGCTTCACGTTCGCATTTCCCTTCGTCATCATCCGTTCTCCTTCACCTCATTCGGACGCTCGGCCGGGACGGCCCCATGTTCAATGACCCCGACCACCGGTCAGGTTCTTGAGACTATTTTGACATGAACTCGCTTGGAAGGTGACGGATCTCTAGTTTCTAGGCTGCCTCGTCGGGGCAGCTAGGGGGGCAGGTCCAAAGCCCAAGTGAGCACTGTCCCGCTGTAACACCATACGCCTCCGCAGCCTCAGCTATACTTACTATACCTGCTCCGGTGCCGTCACAGAGAAGGAGGACATGCCGATGCCACGATATGCTGCATGTGCCATGCTGCTACTTCTGGTCGCCCAGTGGGGATGCTCCAAGACGGTCGTTGTCCCTGTGCCGCCACGCATGGATCTGAAGTCCTACGGCACGATCGGCGTTGTCACATTCGATTCGAATTCTGACCACGCTATGAGCACCTACGCCACACAGCAATTCCAGGAGCAGATCCAGGGTGCCGTGCCCGGCACGCCCCTCCTCGAACTGGGCAACCGCCTGGCGGTGCTGGAATCCGTGGGGGCCAGTCAGTTGGACGCGGAGGCATTGACGAAGATCGGCAAGAAGTATCACGTCAACGCCGTGTTTATCGGCTACCTCGTCTATTCCGAACCAAAGACCGATATCCGCGTCGCAGACATCACAAAGCTTCAGGGCGGTGTACGCACCGAAGTGAGAGGCGACATCTCCTCCAAGCTGATGGAAACCAAGTCGGGCGCAAGTGTGTGGAGCGGCTCTGCCTGGGCGAAGCGGCAAGTGGGCGCCGTCAGTGTGTCGACCAAGCGTGGCGTGAATGCCTCGTTGAACGACGGCAATCCCCGCAAGGAAATGGTGCCCTCACTGATGCATCACCTCACGGAGGACTTCCGCGGCAGAATGGTACGCCAGAAGGTGCAGTAGAGTCGCAAGTGCGTTTGAACCTGGTGTCCCGTTTTTATAAGGGGAATCCGGTGCAAACCGATGCCGAGGCTTCACGGATGTAAACAAGCAACCACAAATCGGAGCACGAGGAGGAAACCGTCTGGTCATAATCTGTTCCCGTCAATGAAACCACCTAGCGAGCCGTATGTTTTTCAATACGTTGAGTACGTTATGGATGCGCCAACAACAATGGCGGCCATTTCAAGCATTTTGGTCTGAAAGGATTTCAGGCCCAGCGGCATATCGTGAGTAGAACCCGAGAGGGGCGAACTCACGAGGTGCCGCATGACGCTCAGCAGGCTGAAAACCACACTGCAGTGCTCCGACCCTCGCCTACTTCAGATCGCGAGCCTGAGTATATTATTGACCTACGGCCTACTTCGGCTGCGGTTCGACGTTACAATCCTGCAAATTGCCGTCACGATCGGCGCCGCGCTGCTGACGCAGTACGCCGGCACGCGCATAGCGAACCTCCCGTCATTCGATCCCAAGAGCGCCCTGATTTCATCACTGTCGCTGTGTCTGTTGCTCAGAACCAATGATCTCACCGTCGCCGCGCTGGCGGCGTTTGTTGCGATAGTCAGTAAGTTTGTCATCCGGTGGAACGGCAAGCATGTCTTCAATCCCACGGCGCTCGCGTTGACGATCATGGTCGCCACCGAACTGGGCTGGGTTTCCGCGGGGCAATGGGGGCGAGAAGCCATCGTGGGCTTTCTGATGGCCTGCCTCGGGACGATGGTGGTCGCGCGTGCGACACGCAGCGATACGAGCCTCGCCTTTCTCGCCACGTATAGCCTCATCCTGCTCGGGCGAGCCCTGTGGCTGGGCGATCCGCTCACGATTCCCCTCCACCAACTCGAAACAGGCGCGTTGCTCCTGTTTGCCTTCTTCATGACCTCGGATCCCAAGACAACGCCTGATTCACGGACCGGCCGACTGGTCCATGGGGCATTCGTGGCCCTCAGCGCTTATGCCATCCAGTTCTCTCTGTATCGTCCGAGCGCCCTACTCTGGTCGCTGGTCACGCTGGCCCCATTCGTCCCACTCATTGATCGATTGCTACCGGGAATTCGCTATTCCTGGTTTAGGGTTCCATCGCCCACTCTGCCGCCGGTGCCGATGGCTGCGCTGTACGCGGCACGCATCCCACTCATGACAAAGGAGGTTTCCATGAAACGGTCTCTGCCCTTCGGCGTCCTTGTCCTCATCCTCTTTGCGTGGAGTTCCCAGGTCTCGGCCTTTTGCGGGTTCTACGTGGCAAAGGCCGATACCAGCCTGTTCAACAAAGCTTCCGAAGTGGCCATCGCCCGTCACGACAACAAAACCGTGATCACGATGGCGAACGATTTCCGCGGCGACGTACAAGAGTTTGCGATGGTCGTGCCCGTCCCCACGCTTATCGAGAAAGATCAGATCCACGTGGGCGATGCTGCCGCGCTGAAACATCTGGCCGACTATTCGGCTCCACGTTTGGTCGAGTATTTCGACCCGAATCCCTGCACGCGCTACGAGATGGAGTCGCTCAAGGGTATGCGAGCGCTTGAAGATCGGTTACCGGCTTCGGCGTCGGCTCCTGAACGCGCCCGTGCCCTGGGCGTCACGGTTGAGGCGCGCTATACGGTCGGTGAGTACGATATCCTGATCCTCTCGGCCCAGGAAAGCGCGGGACTTGAGACGTGGCTGACCGAAAACGGATACCGGATCCCCCAGGGTGCCTCCGCCGTGCTCCACAGCTACGTGAGGCAAGGCATGAAGTTCTTTGTCGCAAAAGTGAACCTCGCGGAGCAGGCAAAGCTCGGGGCCACCCACCTGCGGCCGCTGCAGATTGCCTTCGAATCGAGGAAGTTCATGCTCCCCATTCGTTTGGGCACGGTGAATGCCGACGGCGCGCAGGAATTGTTCATTTACGTTCTCACCCGGCAAGGTCGGGTGGAGACCACCAACTACCGAACGATCCGGTTGCCGGACGCACAGGAGATTCCCGTCTACGTGAAGGAACAGTTCGGCGATTTCTACCGCGACATGTTCGCGCAACAGGTGAAGCGCGAACGCCAGCGGGGCGTGTTCCTGGAATATGCCTGGGATATGAACTGGTGCGATCCCTGTGCGGCGAATCCTCTTTCCGCTGAAGAGCTACGTGGCCTCGGAGTGTTTTGGCAGGACGAAGACGGGCACAGAGGGCAAGGCATTCTCAGCCAGGCACGACGCGTCTTTCTGACCAGGCTGCACGTGCGGTATGACGCCGCGCATTTTCCCGAGGATCTGATGTTTCAGGAAACATCCGACCGGTCGAACTTTCAAGCTCGATATATCCTCCGGCATCCTTGGACGGGCACGGATGACTGCCCGGCTGTAACGGCCTACCGGAAGCACCTCCGCACACGCTATGAACGGGAGGCGCAAACCCTGGCCAACCTCACCGGGTGGGATATCCAAGCCATCAGAGTTTCCATGAAACTCGACGGACCGGCCCCCGACGATTTGAAATGGTATCAACGACTTTGGCGGTAATGGTGACGGCTGTCCGTGTCGGGGCGGCAACTTTAGGCTGCTCGTGGTGAATCCATGCCGACCTTTGGTTTCGAGGCGCTCCCCCCCTGTCCCTGCTACGGGGGGGCGGGTCTCCCTCCCATTGCCTTAGGACAGAGTTTACTTCCGGTGGTATACCTAACATCATACCGTTTGGAGTCAGGCCAAACAGCGACAGGCAGCTCACAGTATCGAGGGACAAATGAACCACGACGGATCACACGGCCATAGAAGCGGGGCACCAATCCAGGATTCCGTATTTTCGCGCTGGGCAAACAACAACCGGAAGGTCGGTCTCCGAACATCCACCGAGATGGCACCCGTGTATATGGTCCTGACCTGTCCAACCACATTCAACCGCACATTCTTCTATGTTCCCGCGCCCCCTCCTGCCGTTTCCGCCCCGCGTCGGAAACGATAGTCTCGAACTGTTCTACTGGGTTCGCCCGAGACGGTGCTGAACGCTAGATCGAACCCCTACCCGACAGTTGACCCCTGAATCGACCAGGCGCAATATGCGCCCATCACATTCACCGGAAGGAGTTGTTCTATGAAGCGGCACCGTGCTCTTCACATGATCGTACTGTCCCTCCTATTCTTCCCCTGTCTCGGGACCGGTTGTACGATCAAGGCCACGCTGGATTCTACGAGCGATGTGGTGAGTAATTTTCTGTCGTCCACCTCCGGACATGCCTGGTTGACCGAGGACGGCCTGGTTCGGGAGGACATGAGAACGGAGGTCTTCGTGGCGGCCAATTGGGCCAACTTGCAGCAGAATATCGCCCAATCAGACGGCGAATACCTGAGCGCCTTCGAGTCCCTCCTGGCTGTGCCCTATTCTCGGCGCGAGACGTTCAGGCAGAAGGCGCAGCAGCACCTGGCCCTCCTGGATAGCCCGGGACCAAATCTGGCGATCTTTACGGACCTCATGACCACCTCGGCGCGATCGCTGCCGCCGGACGGACGGCCCTGACGGCACCGCCCGAGCCGGGTCGTTGAATGAGCTCCACCGCGCATGGATTTCACCTCACGCACCGGCATGTGGTGCACCCGACCGACTTCTCCGACTGGAGCCAATCGGCCTTCCATCATGCCGTCAAGCTGGCCCTGGTCTGCCGCTCGCACCTCACGCTGCTGCATATCGATCCGAAGGCGACCGCCACCGACTTCGAGGACTTTCCCCGCGTGCGTCCGCTCTTGTCCCGTTGGGGGCTGCTGCCGGAGGACAGCCCGAAGGAAAAGGTCCAAGATCTCGGTCTGTACGTGCGAAAAGTCCGTGGGGCCGCGTCACGACCAGCCCAGGCAATCGTCCATCACGTGACGTCGAATCCGGCAGACCTGATCGTCTTGGCCTGTCATCGACGGGAAGGCATCGCACGGTGGCTGCATCGCTCGGTCGGCGAGCCGATTGCCCGCGCGGCTCATACCCCCGCCCTGTTCGTACCGGCGGAACAGGAAGGGTTCATTTCGGCCAGCGATGGCTCCCTCCGTCTTCGTCGCATCTTGCTTCCCGCGGCCCGCACCGACACCACCCAGGTGGCGGCCGACACGATCGATCGCCTCGGCCGCCTGCTTGGCTGTGCGTCCCTGGATATCCACCTGATCCACGTCGACGACATCCATCTCAGTCCGGCCATACAACCGCCGGACTATCCAGGATGGACTTGGCAAGCGACCCGTTCACGGGGCAACGTCCTGGAGACAATTCTCGATCTCAGCACGGAACTCAAGCCTGATCTCATTGTGATGGCCACCGAGGGTCATACGTCTTGGGCCGACATGATCCACGGCAGCACGACGGAACAAGTGCTGCGCCAGGGTCCGTGCCCGGTGCTGGCCTTGCCGGTGTACTGACGGCGGCACTCGCCCGGCAGGGGCGCTGAGTCACCGCTCGCTGGAGTTACACTCACTCTTGAACGCACGCACGCTTTCTCTGGATTGTCAGCCAGTGAACAGGGCCGGTTCATTCAGGCGGGCGGACGGAACAGCCAGATCGGAAATGCCTTCCTGCATGGCCACGGGGAGTCCGTTTCGGAAGATAATCACATGGGACGCAACGGCTGGTACTCTGGCCCCCGGCAGAATCGCTCCGGTGAGATTGAGTGGGTCGGCCGCCGACAACCGCACCTCGGCATGGGCGGCATGATGCCCCGAGGTCTTGCGAATGATGCGCAAGGTTTCAACGGCTTCGGCCAAGGCAAACTGCTCGCCCGTGAATCCTGCCACGAAACGCCCGCCGCGCACCTCTCCCTGCAACTCCATGCGCCTGTACTGCACCAGCAGATCGCGCCACGACACGACCAACGACTCCCGTCGGAGCACGTCGCGAAAGACGACGCCATACCGCTTCAAGAGTTGACGCGCGACAGATTCCACGACCTGCGATGCCTCGATCGTCGAGGCTGACGGAGAAGTCGCCGGCCGAAGCAGCGCCCACCGGCCTGCGGCATGCCGAGGTCGACGCAGCCGCTCGCGGCCCTCGGCTCGGCGTCGATGCGGGTCCATGAGTGCCCGCAAATTGTCGAAACCGTCGGCGGTCACCACACCCGCAGCCACCAGCTCCCACAGCGCATCCTCTACTTCGGTCTTCAGTCGACCCGTCGCCGCGACCACGTCTGCAAAAAAGCAGGCCCCTCGCGCTGAGAGCGCGCGCTGCACCTCCTGGGCGGCCGGTGACAACGTCGGACCTGAAAACTGATCGTCAGCATGGACGGCTTCGAGGAGCCACCCCGCTTGGTCTCGGGGGAACAGACTGATCGGAGCGGAGCTCGTTGGGAGCACGCGTTTCCCAGCAGAACCGCTCGGAGCCTGGCCATTTTGGCGTGGGCTGAGCCGTCCCCAGCTCACCGACCCGCTCAAACACAAGCGATCTAACAGGCCGAACTCGTACTTTTCGACTCGAGTTCGAAGGAGATGCGGCTCCCACGCCGAGGCGGCGGCTTCGTACCCAGCCAGTTGGGCGACCACCTCGAAGAGGCCCGACTCCCCATGCAGGCGAGACCCCGGCGCCACATGCTGCCACTGGAACAAAAACCGCATGAAGTCGGCGGCCGTGACGGGTTCGACCTCTCTTCGGAGAGCGCCGATCGTCAACCGATGGATGCGAGCGAGCAGACGCCGGTGGCACCACTCCTCATGAAGTGCTGAGTTCTGAGTGCCACGTGCTGAGGTCTGAGATGCAGAAGGGCGGAATACTCCGCGTAGGACCTGCCCCTTAGTCTCGAGGCGAAGAAGCGCGTCCATCACAGCTTCGGCACGGATGGCGAGTCGCAGTCCCAATTCCTGAGCCGTCGTCGGGCCAATACTCTCCATCCATCCATGAATCACCTGGTCGGTGGCCGCCTCGTCTTCCTGTAAGAACATCGCCTGGACAAGCGGTACCTGTTCCGTTGCCACCCATCCCGTTTCCCGGCGAACGGCAAGAGGTGAAAAAGGAAGCTCGACCGGCGTGACGCGGCCTGCCTCCATCAGAGCGGGAAGATAGAGAGCCCATTGCTTGGCCTCTTCCTCAGGCAGCCACACGAGGGTCAGCAGTGCATCGTGCAACTCATCCGCGTCTCGCACAACAGGCCACGATTCATCGGCTACTTCGGCGATGGCCGCCGGATCCAGTGCGCCGAATTGCGCGGTCAATTCGGCGGGCAGGCTCCTACGCATTTGCACCGCCCGCGCCCTGCGTTCTTCCAGTGGGGCGTCGTCGAGAAAGGCGTAGGGGCTCGCATTGAGGATCCCGTGTGAAAACACCGACGGAATCGGCGTCTCGACTGCCACGCAGCGGAGGGTTCCCGCTTCGATACGGCGGAGGACGTCAACCAGTCCATCCACATCCATCGCTTCCGAAAGACAATCGCGCATGGTTTCGGTCACGAGCGGATGATCGGGAATCCGACGTTCGACCCGCTCTCCGTGAAAATTGTCTTGGCAGGCAATGGCATCAGGGAATACCGCCCCCAGCAGATCCTCCGCTCTCATGCGCTGAATTTGCGGCGGAACTTTTTTGCCTCTGGCGAAGCGCAGCAGCGCGAGGGCGCGCGAGGCGTTCCAGCGCCACCGCGTGGTGAACATCGGCGCCGCAAGCACGGCATGCGTGACCACCTCGCGCACCGACTCGGAGTGGAGGAATTGAAAGATCGTGGCGAGCGGGAAGCTGTGCTTTTCGCCCAACGAAATCACGATGCCCTCGTCCGTTGCCGCTGCCTGCAATTCGAAGTCGAACGTGACGCAAAAACGCTTCCGCAAGGCCAACCCCCAAGCCTTGTTGATCCGCCCCCCGAACGGCGCGTGGATCACCAGCTGCATACCACCGCTTTCATCGAAAAATCGTTCCGCGACGATCGTGTCCTGCGTCGGGACCGCGCCGAGCACCGAGTGCCCCGCCAAGACGAACTCTACGGCCTGCTGCGCTCCGCGTGCGTCGAGACCGCACTCTTGATGCAACCACTCAATTACTGAGTGCTGCGAGCTGCGGGCTGCATGCTGAGACGGCTTGGAAGAGGCGCGTACGAATATCTCTTGGCGTAGTGCGGCCACTTCGGCGGACAGTTCGGCCGTACGAGCCGGCGCCTCCCCCCTCCAAAACGGAATGTTCGGTGGCGCACCCTGTGCATCCTCCACTCGAACGGTCCCCGTCTCCACCCCTTTGATGCGCCAGGACGTGTTCCCCAACAGCATGATATCGCCGGCGAGGCTCTCGACGGCGAAATCCTCGTCGACCGAGCCCACGACGGTCCCCGCCGGCTCCGCCACCACCACGTAGTTGGCCGTGTCCGGGATCGCCCCGCCTGAGGTGATGGCAGCCAGACGGGCTCCACGGCGCCCCCGCAACCGTCGATTGATGCGGTCGTGATGGACATACGCCTGTCCACGACCTCGCGACGTCGCGATTCCGTCGGACACCATGCGGACGACGGCATCGAAGTCGGCCCTGGCCAGCCGACGGTACGGATAGGCCTGTCGGACCATCGCGTAGACGTCGTCTTCCTTCCATGGTTGGGTGGCGGCCGCAGCGACGACTTGCTGCGCCAGAATGTCCAACGGCTCGGAAAGCACCTGAATTTCGTCTAGAGCACCGGTCCGAATGGCCCGCACCAGCGCAGCACACTCCAGCAATTCATCCCGCGTGGTCGCGAAGAGCCGGCCCTTGGGGGTGGCCCTAACCCAGTGCCCTGCGCGTCCCACACGTTGCAAACAGGTGGCGATCGCGCGTGGCGACCCAATCTGACACACCAAGTCGACTGTTCCGACGTCGATACCCAATTCGAGTGAGGCGGTGGCGACCACCACGCGGGTCCTCCCGCTCTTCAACCGCGTTTCCGCCGACAGCCGGATCTGGCGCGAGAGACTGCCATGATGGGCTGCAACGGCGTCGGACCCGAGATCACCCAAACGCTCCTCCAAATGATGCGCGACCCGCTCGGCCAGACGCCGGGTATTCACGAACACCAGGGTCGATCGATGCGTCCGAACGAGATGGGCGAGGCGGTCGTAGAGTTCCCCCCATATCGCGTTGGTCGCCACCGCGCTGAGCTCATCCTTCGGCGCTTCGACCGCCAAGTCCATGTCCCGCCGGTGCCCGACGTCGATGATACGCGGATCCGGTCGCGCCCCCACCAGAAACCGCGCGATCGTGTGGATGGGTCTCTGCGTCGCCGACAGCCCGATGCGCACCGGCTTGACCTCCGCCAATGCGTCCAACCGCTCGAGCGACAATGCGAGATGCGACCCTCGTTTGCTCGAAGCGACCGCGTGGATCTCGTCGACAATGACGGTGCGGACGGTTTTCAACAGCGCCCGACTCTTGTCGGCGGTCAGCAAGATAAAGAGCGATTCCGGCGTGGTCACCAGGATATGCGGCGGCCGTCGCAGCATACGCTGCCGATCGAGCATGGGAGTATCGCCGGTCCGCACGACCACGCGCAGTTCGGGCATCAAGACCCCGGCGGCCAGTGCAGCCTCCCCGATCTCGGTGAGCGGCTGCTGGAGGTTCTTGTGAATGTCATTGCTGAGGGCCTTGAGAGGGGAGACGTAGAGAACCTGCGTACGATCCTCCAATTGACAGCCGATTGCCTGAGTCAACAGTTGGTCGATACAGGTAAGGAAGGCGGCGAAGGTCTTGCCCGAGCCGGTGGGGGCGGCGATGAGCGTATCGGTCCCGGATCGAATGGCCGGCCATGCCTGAGCCTGGACGTCGGTCGGCCGTCCAACCTTCGTTCGGAACCATTCGGCGATCAGAGGGTGAAAGGAGGTGAGCGGCATGGCGATGGTATGCTACCACGCGCCATCGACCTGTGCTACGGCGTGATCGTGACTACTGGTTATCAAACGATGCCGGTCCGCTGTAGACGGGCCACATCATCTCGCCAACCGTTCACGGTGAGATCATCCATGCGCGCACATGGTCGATGAGGGCAAGTATGCACCACATCTCGTTAGGATGATCGTCGGACTCAACCGGGTCATCAGGTCCGAGAATAGGGAGGCAGGATCTTGAGAAGGCGCTAGTGGCGCCGCTTCAGATAGAATCGCAAGGAGCAGGACGGGCAACGCCAGGGGTGGGATCCGACGAGACGTCGAAATAGGTCCGGCCAACGAAGTCGAACGCAACTGGTCGAAAGCTCGCCGCATTTTGGACAACGGACCGGCACCGCCCTTGCCGCGCCCTCCGTCTCCGGATTCGACATGGGGAGCGCCCAAGCACCCAAGGCCTTTGTCTGTGCGGTCTCTTTGTCAACGGTTTCGAACACGAGTACGTCCCCCCATCACCTGGCAATCTTAGTTGCTTTGCAGAGCACCATGGCGCGTCATTGGCGCCGCTTCAGATAGAATCGATGCCGACACCGGTTACATCGCCACGGATGCGTTCCCATGAGCCGATGCAGATAATCTGAGCACCCACGCCGAAGGCTCCGATGCGCAGTCTCGCCACAGATCGGACATCGCGGCGGAAGCACGCTGGCACCCGTCTTCGCAATTCGTTCCACCTTTCTATCACCTCCACTTACTGCCGGGAGGTCCACATCAAGGTTGCTGGTAGTCATCGATACCCGGGGGCGAAAGTTATATCCTTGCTGATGGGTAATCGCAAGGTCCATACCGGAAACCTTTACATTTCCGCTCGGCCCGCTCACAGATTGCTAAGTTATTCACTTGCCGAAGTTATTCATCTGTTGCTTCCTGGGCCTGCTCTGTAGCGCATTGCCACGTACGCCCTAGCCGGTAAGGCCGGAGAGATACATCTTGTGACGAATTAGATACACTATGGTCTGCCGGTACCTACACTGACCTCATTTATATGGAGCCTGTCCTCCCTTCTTCTCGCTTGCTCGTGATCCTTGGTGGCGGCTATACCGCACGCACACTCTATGGGATGAAACGAGGCTCCAAAACTCGCATCATTGTCACAAGCCGAACGCCCGAGCACCATCTTCTCTATGCCGACTCGCAAGACCGACTCCACTTCGACATCCAACAGACTGGAACATGGACGGCCATCCCAGCCGAAGCGGATGTGTTGTGGTGCTTTCCTGCTGAACCACTCGAACAGGTCGCGGCCTTTGCCCGGACGGCGGGACTTAGCTCACGACGACTCGTCGTCCTCGGTAGCACCAGCGCGTACGACTTGGAAACACACGATGCCTATCCACCTCCCTGGATCGACGAAGGAGCCCCCCTCGATCTGACACGACCCCGTGTGCAAGGCGAAGAATGGCTGCGAGCCCAGTGCAACGCCATCGTCCTGCGAGTGGCCGGCATCTACGGTCCGGGACGGAATCCCTTGGAGTGGATCAGGCAAAGGCGGGTGACCGCCTCTCGGAAGTACGTGAACCTGATTCACGTGGAAGACTTAGCCACCATCTGCCTGGCTGCCCTTGAACTCGGACGGGCGGGGGCGGTCTATAACGTCAGCGACGGCACGCCGCGTACGTGGGCATCGGTCTGCCAAACTGCCAGCGAGCGATGGGACATCCATTCCTCGGCTCCGCAAAGAGAGCTTGGATCGGGAAAGCGCGTCAAGACAAGCAAACTTCGAAGCGAACTGCAGAAGGATCTTGCCTTCCCGGATCTGTATGCCGCACTGGAGGAGATCGAGGCCCGCCCGCCTTCTCCTGATTGAAGTCATGGGCGCAACCGGACCTGGCCGTGAACGCCCTCTTGATCAACTTCTGAGGAGGGCAATGACGGAGAGGCACACCAGAAGATTATTAATGCCGTGTGCGATGATGCCAGGAAGGAGGCTGCCGGTTTTTTCATATCCCCAGGCCCACACTAAGCCGCTCCAGAAGACACCCATAAACCCCAGTACCCCATATCCATGTGCGAGGGAGAAAATGCCGGCACTGCAGACCGCCGCGGGTCCGAACGCATATCGGCGCCGCAGTACGCCGAACAATAATCCACGAAAGGCCAATTCTTCGAAGATCGGAGCGAACACGATGTACTCGACCAGACTCAGAGCCAACACCGGACCTGGCGCCCAGACGAGGTCGCCATCGAACCACTCGGTCCAATGGCTCGACAAACTGAGAGGTTCGGCAATCCGTCCAACCAGCCATTCTCCGACCAGTCCAGCCGCAACCAGCGCGGGGACGGCGAGGAAAATCCGAGCGCGTCGACCGGGTAACGGCCGCAATCCGAACCCGTCTCGGAAGCCCAGCCCGGCCGGCTCCAGCAAATGACGCTGCGCAAGCACCAGCAGGGGTAGGTTAGTCACCGGAATGGCGACCATTCGAAGCAAGGGATGATCGAGTCCGTACCAGGTCAGCGTGAGCAACAATACCGCCCCTATTGCTCCGCCTCTCAACAGCACACGGGCCCCGATTCCCCCCGGCCATACTGGAGGTTGGGTCGCTGCTCCGTAGCGCAGAAATCCAGGGTCACGACGGCGCCAGGCATAGAGCAAGATCCCGGTCCCGAGCAGGACCGTTCCAAGTTCCATAAATGAAAACCAACGGAACCACGTGAAGAGCCGCCCGGCCCGTTTGTGCGCGGCCATCTCAAGGGAGGCGAGGAGCGACGTATCGTGGCTGCCTTCCGCGAGACGGATCGCGAGGCGATCGTAGAACCAACCGGCCGGTAACAAATCGGCGATTTCCGCCTGCAGGTGCATCGCGGTATCGGGATCGATCGGCGCCTGGAAATACGCGCCCTGGAGGGCCTTGGCGAAGGTGGGGTATGGTGGCGCTCGCATGGCCCAGGCCATCGCCTGACGCTCGACTTTCTCCAACTGGCCGGCTTCGGCCCGAAGGATAGCCAACTGTACGTGCACCGTGGGATCGACGGTTCGATCCGCAAGCTCTTCGTACCAGGCAATCGCCTCTGCGCGCTCGGAAGCGCTGCCGCTGGACAACCACTGATAGAGAGTGTACTCCCAGTCCGGTGCCTGTTTGACGGCTTCTTCCACATCCATCGTCCGCCCAACCATCAAGCTGAGCGCCCGCTCGGGAAGCGCAATGCGATCCAGCCCCTCGCTCGTCCAGAGGAGGAATGAAACCCAGCCCGCACAGGCACAAAACACCCCCGCCGCGAGGACAGTGACCACGCGAGAAAATCCAGGATCGTATTGCCAGGGTACGCCCTTTGGCTTGGGGTCTGGACCTGACAGGGAAGTGGTGGAGGCGAGGGTCGTCAACGAGTCCATTGTCACAATCAAATTAGTATATCAGCGGACATCGCCGGCTGGCCACCGTCGAGCCCGCGTGACGGTCGTCACCCGTCTCCGCTATACTGCGGGCGGATATCATGATACCGATGGTGCCGCACAACAGGCTTGCGTCCTTCTCATCTTGGTGGGATATCGTATGAGTGGCCCGGAAGACAAGAGCGCGTCCCTCCTCCAGAGGGAGTTCTTCCCATCTCCCCGATTGCTATTGGGGCCTGGCCCCAGCCTGGTGCACCCCCGCGTCCTCCATGCCCTCTCGGCGCCGCTCATCGGCCATCTCGATCCAGAGTTCCTCCAGCTCTTGGACGAAACTCAGGCCGCCCTTCGGCAGATTTTCGGGACGACGAACTCGTTTACGATGGCCCTGTCCGGCACCGGATCGGCCGGTATGGAAGGTGTGATGGTCAACCTCCTGGAGCCGGGAGATACCGCAGTCGTCGGCGTGAACGGCGTCTTCGGCTCACGCCTGGCCACGATCGCCGAGCGGGGCGGGGCCAAGGTCATTCGAGTGGAGGCCCCGTGGGGACGGACCATTGATGTCGAGACCATTCGATCCACCGTGCGTCGGTCCGGGCCGGTGAAGTTGGTGGCGATCGTCCACGCCGAAACCTCCACCGGCGCGTGTCAGTCTCTGTCCGAGATCGGACGCCTCTGCCACGAGACCGACACCTTGTTCGTTGTGGATGCTGTCACCTCGCTGGGGGGCATTCCGGTACAGGTAGATGCCTGGCATATCGACGCCTGTTACAGCGCCACCCAAAAATGCTTGAGCTGTCCCCCCGGGCTCGCGCCCGTGACGCTCAGCCCGCGCGCACTCGCCGCCATGCGACGGCGCCGTGTTCCCTGTCCGAGTTGGTACCTCGACTTCTCGCTCCTCGCCGACTATTGGGATGAGTCGACGCGGCGCTACCATCACACGGCACCCATTTCCATGATCTACGCCCTACGCGAGGCGTTACGATTAGTGCTCGAGGAAGGCCTTGAAAACCGATTCGCTCGTCACCGCAGACACGGCCGAGCGCTGGTGGCCGGCATGGCGACACTGGGGCTGACGCCCTTGCCGCTCGAGAACGAGCGCTTGCCGATGCTCCACTGCCTCACCCTGCCGACGGGAATAGACGATCAACAAGTCCGTGCGGAATTACTCCGCAGCCACGGCATCGAAATCGGCGGTGGACTGGGCCCGCTGCAAGGATCAGTTTGGCGAATCGGATTGATGGGTGAATCATCAACTGCCTCCAACGTTCTGTCCCTGTTACAGGCCTTGGAACTCATTTGGTTGCGCCGAGGCTGGCGCTGTCCGGCTCCGGGTGCGGCTCTCGCGGCCGCCGCATCCGTGCTGGACGAGGGTCCAACCATCCATTCGGAGCGGAGCACACCATGAGAGACGTGTTAGGAGGCCTTGCGATCGGAGTGTTGTTGGGTGCCATCGGCACCGTCGCGGTGATGCTGGTGGCCGATCGAATGTCCGAACCCGAACCACGAGTGTCACCGGAGAAAACGGCGGAATATATTCATGCCGTGGTCGAAGCCAATCGGATCAATTATACCGAGAACGTGGTGAACAAGATGCACGACCAAAACATCGTCGAGGCGGTCGAACACTGGCGGGAGGAAAAGGGACTGCCGCTCCCGGCGCAGTTTCTCATGGAATCCGGCCGCTTGGTGGCTCAAAAGAACCTGCAAGTGACGATCCGCCTCGCCAGCTTGACACCGCTGTACGTGTGGAATAGTCCAACGTCCGATTTCGAACGGAAAGGGCTCCAAGCAGTCTTGCTCAATCCGGAACGACCCGTGACGGGGTTTTTGAAAACCAGCAAGGGTCGCTGGTTTCAGGCCATCTACCCGGATCGGGCGATCTCGAGCAGCTGCGTCGATTGCCACAACAAGCACCCCAACAGCCCTCGGCGCGACTACAAGCTGGACGACGTCATGGGCGGCATCATCATCACGATTCCAGTGGAAGACTGAGTCGTGGGCGAACCTACCAAATTCGCGTTGCGGCGGGTTCGTGTCCTTGATGGACGCGGCGGTCGACTCGAACGTCAGACCATCCTGATCGATGGTTCACGGATCCGCGCCGTCGGTCCAAGCCGGATTACGACGGTACCCCGTGGCTACACCGACCTGGACGTGGGCGGGTTAACCGTGCTCCCGGGGCTGATCGACTGCCATGTGCATCTCTGTCTCGGAGCGGAACCGGATGTTGTCGACGCCTTGGAGAGAGAAACCCCATCCGAGACGTTGTTGAAAGCCAGCCAGATGGCGCGACAGACCATCGATGCGGGATTCACGACCGTCCGCGACGTCGGCGCACGAGATCATTCCATCTTCTCGTTGAAGCGCGCGATCGAAAAGGGCCTGACGCGTGGTCCACGCATTGTGGGAGCCGGCCTGGCGATTTGCATGATCGGCGGCCATGCGCGGTTCATCGGACGCGAGATCGAGGGACCCGACCAGGCGCGGGAAGTCGTACGTGCGCAGATTGCGGCTGGTGCAGAGGTCATCAAGGTCATTGCCTCAGGTGGTGTGCTCACGCCGGGCACATCGCCCGATCAAGCCCAGTTAACGGATGACGAGCTCGCTGCAGCCGTGGACGAGGCCGGCCGTGCGGGACGCAAAGTAGCCGCCCATGCCCACGGGGCGACGGGAATCAAGAATGCCGTCCGGGCCGGGGTGCATTCCATTGAACATGCCACCTTGATGGACGACGAATCCGCAACCCTCATGGGCCGGCATGGCGTCTACATGGTCCCGACCCTTTCCGCGCTTGCCACCACGGCGGCCTGCCGGCGAGGCTGCGGCATCCCCGAGAGCGCGCTCGACAAGGCCAAGGCCATGACCAAACGACATCAGGTCAGCTTCCGCGAGGCCCATCGCCGCCAACTACCTATCGCCATGGGCACGGATGCCGGGACCCCCTTCAATGTACACGGAGAAAATGCGCAGGAGTTGGAGAGGATGGTCGCGCTCGGCATGAGCCCGATGGAGGCCATTGTCTCCGCCACTACCAAAGCGGCGGATCTCATCGGACTGGCCGACGTGATCGGCTCCGTCGAACCCGGCAAAGAGGCAGATCTGCTGGTGATCGACGGCGATCCGTCAAAGAAGGTGGCCTACGTACGAGACCGGGCCCGGCTTCTAGCCGTGATACAACGAGGACGAGTTGTCAGTGGCGCGCTGGCCGAGCGCTAGCGCGGTGGAACAGAGGTACGGAATGCCGGGCCCTGGCCCATGCCTGGCATACGAACGACTCACGGCTACTTCTGCACGTCATCGCCGCTCATAAAACAACTCCAGCGCCGCGGCAAATCCATGGAGGCGCCCCTTTGTATAGCGACGTTCGAACCGTTCCAGTAATTCGGCGGCTTGCCGGTCATCGTGCTGCCCGATCACCCGTTGCGATCGCATCATCTGCACGGCAACTTCCAGAAGCCGCGTTTTCCGCGATTCCATGTCTAGTGAGACCAATTCCTTGAGGACTTCCAAACCCCGCGCCAGCACCAGGTCCTCCCGGAATGAATCATAGCCCTGCTCAGCCACGACACGCTCGCGAAGCAATGCCAGTTCCTGTTTGATACGGGCCGCCTGAGTCATAAGGAGCGCGAACAGTTCCTTCCGGCCTTCGTCTTCCAACTTCTCGCACATGGTCTCGAGAACCGTCTCCGCATCCGGCCCCTCGTCACGCACCTCATCACCCCAGCGCAAACGTTCGTAGGACCGTCGTGCGTCCGGATCACCGATAATCGCGTAGGCCGCATTGATCTCCCTGATTTTGTTTTCCGCATCTTTGCTGTCCGGGTTGCGATCGGGATGATACTGAAAGACGAGCTTGCGGTAGGCCTTTTTAATCTCGTCGTCCGACGCGTCGCGCCGGACTCCAAGGATCTCGTAATAATTTTGGCGCGACATTGATTCAGCACTATAGCACCGCGTTTTCAACACGGGCAAACGTGGTCTGCCGGAATCCCGTGCTTGACAACCATTGAACGTGCCACTAGCCTGCCCATGTCATCCGTAATCGACAGACGCCCGCATGTCTTGGTGGCATTCCATTACACCCTATCAATGGCTGGTCCTCTTCGTCGCGTGGCTTGGCTGGGTGTTCGACGCGATGGATGCCACGATTTACGCCATCGTCCTGCATCCGGCGCTGGACGAACTCTTGCCCAGCGCGACCGGCACACCGACTCACGAGGAACAGATCGGATGGTACGGCGGAGTGATTTTTTCCATCTTTCTCATCGGCTGGGCAATCGGCGGCATCGCGTTCGGAATTGTGGCCGACCGTTATGGTCGTACCAAAACTCTCATCGTCACGATTCTCGTGTATGCGGGATTCACGGGGCTTGCGGCGTTCTCTCAGGACTGGTGGCATCTGGCCATCTACCGTTTCTTGACCGCCCTCGGAATCGGAGGGGAATGGGCGGCAGGAGCCGCGCTGGTGGCCGAAGTATGGCCGGAGGACAAGCGAGCCAAGGCGGCTGGGATTCTCCAATCTGCCTGGGCAGCAGGTTTCTTCCTAGCAGCGCTGTTCAATTTGCTTTTAAAAGAACTCGGCTGGCGGTGGCTGTTCGCCGTCGGCGTGCTTCCGGCACTCGTGGCCCTGTTGGTTCGTTTGGTGGTCAAAGAGCCGGAGCGGTGGCATAGGAGTCGCGCCAGAGAGGACTTGCATCCCGCTTCATCGTCGCTGTCCGCCCTCAGCGAACTCCTTGCCCCTCCATTTCGCCGGGCGACCCTGGCCGGATCGATCCTGGCGTTCGTCGCCGTCTTCGGACTCTGGGGCACGACCACGTGGACTCCCATGCTCATTCATACGTTCCCGGACATGGCGGGCCTGAGCAAGCGCGACATCGCTCCGTATGTCAGCTATGCCATCATGGCGCTGAATGCCGGCGCCGTGATTGGGTATTTGAGCTTCGGTCCGCTCGCCGATCGATGGGGACGACGTCCAATTTTTGGGCTCATGTGCGTGGGAAGTCTGATCATGCTTCCGATCACCTTCCTCTCTTCTCAATCCTATATGCACCTCGTTGTCTTTCTCCCTGTATTGGGATTCTTCAACAACGGCATCTTCAGCGGCTTTCCCATTTACCTCCCCGAACTGTTCCCGACGCGCCTGCGAGCGACCGGAGCAGGCGTTTGTTTCAATGCGGGTCGCATCCTGGCGTCAGCCGGTCCATTTCTGACCGGCTCGCTTGTCGCCGCCATGGGCGACGTGGCCCTGGCCGCGACCACCGTTGGACTCGTGTATATAGTTGGACTCCTCGCGTTGCCGATGGCTCCCGAAACGAAGGGCCACCCTCTCCCCGATTGATGGCCGCCCTCAGAGAAACGCTGTTAGCGGCTCTTTCGACGCCAAGAAAAAAGCATGACCTTTCTCCTGGTACATGAAGCACTTATAAGGAGCGATCGGGTTTGGTGCCGCACGATGCTTGACATTAGGGCAAGTCGCGCTATTCATTAATAGTATGAGCACGCACTCAAGAGAACTGAGCTTTGATGAACGACTGGCGGCCGAGGCTGCCTTTTCCGGTCGGCCTTTTAGCCCGCGGTGGTCGCAATCGGCTAGAGCCGTCTATGATGGCATCCTGCGGGCGCGCGGAGTAGACCCAACTGAGGACGCCCCGCTAGCGATCGGTGCAGAGGACAAGTCACCAACGGTGAAAACGACTCTGCATGCGGAAGACGCCGTTCCACCGACGAAGACCGATCTCCCGACGATGGACGCCTCACACGATCCGTCCCGAGCCGCCGAACCTCAGGTCACCGATCAAGACGAGCACGACGTTGAGGTCAGTCGTGAGCAGGCGATCGAAGCTGGCGGATTGATCGAAATCACTCCCTTCGCCAAGAGCATGGGAGTACCCTACGTAGTGGGCATGACGAGACCGCTCTGGGATACCGTCGTCACCGCATCCGACAGCATTCCCGAAACCGCCCGCGAGGGGCGATTGCGGGATATCCTGATGGCGCTTCGACTGCGTCTCATGGCGGGCCCGATCACGCGATCGGTGATCGATTTCCCGGCTCTCTTGACCTTTCCCCCTGAAGCGGTGCCACAACCGCAACTGCTGCTCGCCGCCTTCCACGAAGGGCCGAATACCCCTACCTGTATCACGCTGTTGCTGCCGCGAGAATTGTCCGCATTGCTCCAACACAGCCAGGACTGAACGGGCTCAGACCGCCCTAAGAGCATTCGTCCCCAAGCAAATTGGACTAGGACCTTCTGCGCTCCAGAAATCACCTCTCGGGTCCGTCTATTAGGACCATTTCCATGACGTTGACAAATTAGGTGATTCTTCAGATAATCCCCTGTCTTTTACGGAGCCGGACGCCATTTTCGTAGGATGCGTCGCGTCTCCATGTGCAACTCACAGCTCTCCGTTGCTCCCGAGGAGTAAGCTGATGCAGCAGTGGGGCCGACCGCCTTCCGATCCGCGGAACGGTGTGCCGGAACAACAAGGAGACGGGAGCACCGACCTCAGCCACTCGGTCACTCCCGCGCCGGCTGCCTCTCCTCCAATTCGTCAT
Source organism: Nitrospira sp. (assembly GCA_036984305.1). Lineage (NCBI taxonomy): Bacteria > Pseudomonadati > Nitrospirota > Nitrospiria > Nitrospirales > Nitrospiraceae > Nitrospira > Nitrospira sp. Next base: position 1,182,509 of record BQWY01000001.1, on the reverse strand, counting down.
GCCAGTCGTCAGGTCGTGCACATTCCTCTTCTGGTGCATACCGGCGAAGCCAACCTATCTGGCCGAACCGACAACCTGAGTTCCGGGGGTCTCCGGGTCATTATGGAAACCGGACTCCGTCCCGGAAGCCCGCTGGAGTTGCGCTGCACCTTTGGAGATGTCTGCCACCTCAATCTCGCGGGGATGGTGGCGTATTGCCTGCCAATGAGCGATCACGACTGCCGCCGCTTCGCAGTCGGAATTCGATTCATCGCCGTGAGGGCCTGGGAGCGTCAAATCCTCGCCTCCGCCATTCAAGAACTTCATCTGAGCGAGGAAACCCAGCAACGGTCGTTTTTTCATTTGTATGTGGCTCACGACACACTGGCGGGGGAGGCGGCATCGATTACCATACAGCCGCTGCGTGACGACTCTGAAAGCCATCAGACCGCATTGGCGGACGAAGAGGGAGATAAACTGACTGCACGCGATCTACTCCCCAAGCTGAAACGCACAAGCTATTCCTCTACCGCGGCAAAGATCCGCCGTGACTGGCTGTCCCAGAAATGCAACGCCCCGCTGCATCATATCGGCGTCTACACTGAAAGCCCCGAGAATCTGCGTGGGAACGTCGAGCATTTCATCGGCTCCGCGCAAATCCCACTCGGGGTCGCAGGGCCGCTTCGGATCAACGGCCAATTCGCCCGCGGGAATTTCTACGTTCCGATGGCCACCACCGAAGGGGCCCTGGTCTACACATGCAGCGAGAGCATGCTCCTCATGTCGCTGGCCGGCGGCGCGCAGACTGCATTGCTGACCGACCATTTGCACATTTCTCCATTGTTCGTATTCGACTCCGTCCGCTCCGCTCACCGCTTCTCGCAGTGGGTCCAGTCAAATTTCGTCCAGATCAAGCAATACGCCGAAACTGCTACCCGCCACGGAGAATTGGTCGCGCTAGAGCCGCACATCTTCGACAAAAACGTCGTGGTCAAATTCGTGTACTCCACCGGCGATGCCATGGGCATCAATATGGTGACCTTCGCGACGGAGGAAGCCTGTAAGTTCATCGTAAGAGTGTCGAAGCCGAAGCGCTTTTATCTGCAGCCGAATTTCTCCTCTATCAAGAAGGTCACGGCGCATAATTTCATCGCGGGATATGGGAAAACCGTCATTGCCGAAGTCACAATTCCGGCCCCGCTCATTAAGCGGGCCTTCCACATCACTCCCGAGGCAATCGTCGACTTCTATCACGCCGTGCGTCTCTGCACGGCCCATGTGGGCATGGTGGGCATCAACGGCCATACCGCGAACATGCTCGCGGCCATGTTCACGGCCTGTGGACAGGACATCGCGTGCATCGTCGACTCCTACGTCAGCGTCACGAACTTTGAACTGACCGAGGATCGAGGGCTCTACGTCAGTCTGAAGTTACCTAGCCTGCTGGTTGGGACGGTCGGCGGAGGAACCAATCTAGCCACACAACGGGAGTGCCTCCAACTGCTGGGGTGTCATGGCACCGGGAAAGCCAAGAAATTTTCGGAAATCGTCGCCGCCGCAACCCTTGCCGGCGAGATCGGTATTTGCGCACGGGTGGCAAACGGCACCTTTGCCAATGCACACAAGAAATACGGGCGGAAGCCGTCTCCCGAGACCACTCCCCCATTGTCCGTACTCAATCCATTGAAAAGTCGCGCGCCGGGGCGCTAACCCGTTTCGCTGGAGTGCGGGCCGGTTCTTTCGACGCTTCGGCAAATCTCGCTTCCCCCGCAGCACCAGGTAGCATATACTGGCCCGCAAGTAATCCGCGCGGTGTGGAACAACACACGCCGGATAGTCCGCCCGACGTTCCGCCCCCGAACGTCGGTGATTCGTGCTCTTCACGGCAGGGTTGTCCTAACCTGCCGATTGATTCCACTGAATGAATCTTTTTGCCCTCTCAGGCCTGCTGACCGGCATTACAAGCAGTGTGCTCGCACTTGTGGTCTATGCGAAGGCACCGGAGCGGCGTCCGAACCGGCTTTGGGCGCTGTTTGCGCTCGCCGTGGCGGTCTGGGGGTTTGGTGCCTACCGGATCGCATCGACGCTCGATCCGACTATCGCACTGACCTGGTGGAAAATCAGCCACGTCGGCGTCATTTTCATTCCCGTCCTGTTCCTGCATTTCATTTTTGTCTTTTTGAATATACGTCGTACGCGGCTGATCCTCTTGACCTATGCGTGTGGACTCGGCTTTCTCCTCGCCAATCTGTTCACGGATTGGTTTATCAAGGACCTTCGGTTCGTCTTCGACTCGTTTTACTACGATTCGCCTCCGTCCATCCTCTACCCGTACTTCGTCCTGTTCTTCTTCTCCGTCATTCTCTACGGACACTACGAAATGTACGGTGCGTACCGTCACGCCACCGGGCTGAAGAAGGACCAATTGAAATACTTCTTCCTGGCGACAGCGCTCGGCTTCTCGGGCGGCGGCACGGCGTTTCTCCCCGTATTCGGTGTAGACCTCTACCCACTGCTCAACTTCACGGTGCCACTCTACCCGATCATCATGTCCTACGCGATCATCCGGTATCGCCTCATGGACATCAGCGTCATGCTCAACAAGAGTCTGGCCTACGTGATCGTTGTCGGTGCGATTACGGTCACCGCCGCGTTCGGAACGCTCCTGAGCACACGGGCGACCGTGGCCACGGCGCCCCCGTTGATCGCCGGTGTCCTGGTGGCGGTGTGCAGCGTGCTGGTGATCACCAGCAATCCTCGCTCAGCCACCAATCGAACGTTCTCTCTCTATTGCGCAGCGGTGTGTCTGTGGCTGATCGGTGCGTTCATGATCTATTCGGCACCCACTGCCCAGGAGGCGTTGTTCTGGTGCAAGGCGGTGTACGCCGGCATCGTCTTCATCCCCGCGGCCTTCTTTCACTTCGCCATGCGACTCGTCGGACACCCCGACAGCACTCGGCACGTCCGGATCCCGTACTTGGTCAGCATCGCCTTCCTGTTGATCCTTCCTACTCCGCTGCTCATCACCGGCCCGTATCATTTTGCATGGGGCTACTACGGCAAAGCCGGCCTGTTGCACCCGCTGTTCCTGGTGTACTTCTTCACCACGACCTCGATCGGGCTGGCGCATCTCTTCAAGGCCTATCGGATCAATCGCCAGTACGGGACCAATGAGACCCCTCGGCTGAAATACTCGTTTTGGACCTTTTGCGTCGGATTGTCCGCCTCGGTCGACTTTCTGCAGAGCTACGGGTACGAGTTCTACCCGACCGGCACGCTGATCGCGGGACTCTGGCTCACTCTCGTTGCCTACGCCATTATCCGCCACCAACTCGTGGAGGTCACGGTTCCAGGCTGGTCCAGCCATCGCATGCTGTACACACAAATGTTCAGCATGCTCGTCGCGTATACGGCGATCGTGGTGACCATTCGGGTCTTCACCCTCAGCTGGCACTTCGTGCTCGCCGGTATCCTGTTGGGAATTTTCATCGCCTTCTCCGGATCGCTGGCCAACCTGCCGCAGACGATCGAGCACTTGGTCGGACAGCGCCTCTTGCGCGACCGCTACGACGCGTACGATACGATCGTGCAGTTCTCCAAGTCTCTCGTCGCCATCCTGGACCTGCATTCGCTCACCAAAGAAATCGTGCACACGCTGACCACCACGATGAACATCACGACCGCGTCTCTGTACGTGCTGGACGGGGAAAAACATGAATTCGCCCTCGCCGCGGCTCAACGTGAACCGGACTTGCCGGCACTGCCGCCCACGATCAAACTCCAGGATCCGCTCTCCGCCACGCTGAATCATTTTCGCACGCCGTTGATCCGAGAAGAGCTCGAAGACAAAGCCGCCGCCCATTTCCCGGGGGTCGTCGAAGCCATGAAACCGCTGGACGTGGACGTCTGTATTCCGCTCATCAACAAGGAGCGCCTCGTCGGATTCTTCAACCTGGGCCCGCGTCACGACCAAGCCATTTTTTCCATTGACGACCTGAGCCTCCTGACGACACTCGGACAACACGCCGCCATTGCGCTCGACAATGCTCTCCTGTACGAGGATCTGAAACGGTCCCAAGCGCTGATGAGGCGCACCGATCGCCTCCGCTCGTTAGAAACCATTGCGGGAGGATTTGCCCATGAAGTGCGGAATCCTCTGACGTCGATTAAGACGTTCGTGCAGTTGGTCCCGGACCGGCGAGACGATCGGGAGTTCGTCGAGCAGTTCAGTCAAGTCGTTGCGGAGGACGTGAATCGCATCGAGCGTCTCGTGCAGGAAATTTTGGACTATGCGCGATACATGGAGCCGCAGCTGACGGAGCAAGATTTGAACGAAGTCGTGAATTCTTGCTTGTATTTCATCGAGATCAAAGCCACGTCGAAAGGCGTGCGGCTGACGCGGGAATTGGCTTCCGGGCTCCCCTACGTGACGCTCGACCGCCAGCAAATCAAGCAGGTGCTGTTGAACCTATTCATCAACGCGCTGGACGCCATGACCGAGCGGGGCGGACACCTCACCGTGAAGACACATCTCCTGACGAAGTCGACCGGTTCCCAGTGGGTGCAAATCGAGGTATCCGACACAGGCGACGGAATTGCTCCGCAAAATTTGGAGCACATTTTCGATCCGTTTTACACGACAAAACACGACAGCATCGAGCGAGAGGGGACGGGCCTCGGACTGACCATCGTGCACCAAATCGTCCGGGAGCATCGTGGCTATATCGAAGTGACCAGCACCATTGACAGTGGTACGACTTTCTATGTCAATCTTCCGGTCACACAGGACGACGCGCTCCGCGATCCGGACGACGCCTCTCTCAAACAAGCGGCTTCCTAATCTCGCACCCATCCACGTTGCACAGTGGCCGGCCACCTCGGTAAGCTGGATAGGCGATCGCTCTCAACTCACTTCAACCAGTGAAGAGGCCGCCATGATGCCCCCAACGTCTACGCGCCACGCGATCCGGCGGACCGGGTTGATGGCCCTCGTGTGTGTCCCCCTCTGGGCTGGTTGCGCCCACGCCCCAGTCACGACCATGCCGGTCGTCCCAACGACCACGACGCTGCCGCAGACGGCCAAGGTCCATCTGACTGAAATGGGGGCCTACGCCGTCGAGCCTGGCGCGACGATGCAGGCCGATCCCAATCTCCAGAACAGAGTCACCAGCGAACTTGACACTCTGACTGGGGACGCCGGACTCTGGGAGCGGTTTATCGCAGAGTACGTCTCGGGCCGACGGACGTTCGAACGCGTGGTCACTGAAGAGCAGGCCGATGTCGATCTCCGACTGCGGGTCACGATTTATGTCGACCCAAGCGTGGAATTGGATTTTGAGCCGGTGTACGTTGCGCGTGCCGAGGCCACACTGCTCGAAGACGGGTCGGGTCGGCTCCTGGGCGACTATCGAGGATTCGGAAAGGCGCCGGGATCGGTTCCAAGCACCGAAAGCCGGGAACCTCACGCGTTGGTCAATCGGGCGCTACAGGGGGCACTGAGCGATCTCTTCGGAAAACTGGAAAGCGACGGTCGGCTGGCCGTGCGCCGCGGGACGGCACGGTTACGCTGACTCGGTCAGTCGGGCCCTGCTTTTGCCCGATTTCCCGCAATCAAATGCTGGACCAGCCGCCGTTCGTCCTCAACGGTGACTGCCTGTCCATCCAATCGAGCGCCCCGCAATGCCGTCAATATCCTTGTAAAGGATGGCCCCGTCGGCACGCCCAAGCTTTTGAGGTCGTTCCCTGTCAATAGCGGGCGAATCTTTCGATAGTCGGTAAGATAGGCTGAGACATGCCGCTTGAGCTTCTCCGACTTCGCGCTCGCCATGAGAAACAGCAGCGCCTCATCCTCGATACCGTTCAGCACTTGCACGACCTGAGAGGGGGCAGGACCGGTACGCCCCATAAGGCGACGGAGCAACCGGTGACTCGAAAACCGGGCCATACGGAGGACACCCGTCTCCCGCTCGGACAACTCCAGCCGAGCGAGCACCCCCGAGGCCGCTTTGTCAGACAGAACTTCAAGCAACGCCGAGAGATAGACCAGCCATGACTCCATCCGGCGATCCAGGTACAGCAACCGATACCATGCCACGACGTCTTCCACACCCCGCAGCAGGCCCTGTAATCTGGCTGACCACGTACACGCCGGATGCAGGCTACGGAGCACTTCAAGCTCTGCCAATAGCGCCAAACCGGCTCGGGGTTCCCGCTCGGAGAGCAGCAATCGAAGTTCGTCGGTCAGCCGATGAGGCGAGAGCCGGGACACCAAGTCCATACGCACGGCGCCGACGATCAAGGCTCTCGTTTCGCGACCAAGCTCGAACCCGAAGCGTACAGCGAAACGCACGGCACGAAATACCCGCGTGGGATCTTCGACGAAACTCAGGCTGTGCAGGACACGAATTTTGCGGTCTTTCAGATCCCGCTCCGCGCCATAAAAATCCAGCAGCCTGCCAAAGACGGAGGTATTCAGTCGAAGGGCGAGCGTGTTGATCGTGAAATCCCGCCGGTAGAGATCCCGTTTGATAGACGCGTGTTCCACGGTGGGAAGGGCAGTGGGGTGCTCATAGTACTCCGTCCGCGCGGTGGCGATGTCGAGCTTGAGACCATCCGGCAGGGTGAGCCGCGCCGTACCAAATCGCGCGTGGACGGTGACCTGCGCGTTCTGTTCCACCGCAAAGGCTTTGGCAAGCTCCACCCCGTCTCCCTCGACGACGATATCCAAGTCCGTATTGGGCAGTCCAAGCAGCAGATCGCGCACGACCCCGCCCACAAGATAGAGCTGCACGCCTCGCCGGTCTCCCAGTTCACCCGCGGCCTGCAAGACCGCGATTGCGCGGGCCGGCAGACGCTCGTGCAAAATGCCTCTCATGTCCCGCTGGTGCGCCGGAGGAGCTGCGTCAGGACTTATTCCGTGATGCAGTCGGGACCGTGCGCTGCGAAGCACGTCGTCGTGAAGGGTTCGCAACAAATCCGTCCTCGTGATCACCCCGACTACTTTCGCACCGACGAGCAGCGGCACCAGCCGCTGATGTCCCTCGATCATACGGCGCTCCACCTCCTGGAACGAGGTCTCGGGAGGCGCGGTGAACTGATCCGTGCGCATGAATTCAGCCACCCGTGAGTGCTGAAGACCATGGAAGCTCGCCTTCTGAACGGTCTCGCGAGAGATCAGCCCGCGATAGCGTCCTCGCCTATCGACGACCGGAAGGACATTCACCCCGGCGGTCGTCATCACCCGACCCGCATCTTCGATCGATCGGTCCTCTGCCACCGTTTTAACCGGGCGCGTCATGACATCCTTGGCCAACAACGTGGGGCGATAGCGTTCCAGCAGCAAGTGAGTCAGGCGTTCCCTTGCCTCGATCAGCGTGAGGCCCTTGACCGTCGCAGCGGCAGCGGCGGCATGTCCCCCTCCTCCAAACTCGCGCGCAATCCACGACACATCGACGTCCGGATGCCGGCTCCGTCCCACGATTTCAATCTTGTGATCCATCGCACAGGCTGCCAGGACCGCATCGATGCCTTCGACGTGCATCATCATGGCGACCACCGCGGCGAGATCTCCGCGATAGTGTTCTGCGGGGCTGCTCGTGACGAGCACCTTGCGGCCTTCGACATAATGGGTATCGGCCGCTCCAAGCAGATCGTTCAAGAGCGCGACTTGCTCAGGTACGACCGCTTTGCGTAGGACTGCGGCCACCAACGCGAGGTCCGCCTTGGCCCGCAGCAGCGCGGCCACAGCTTCGACGTCCCGAGGGGTCGTCGATCCGTAGGTCAGCGATCCCGTTTCTTCATGAATACCGATCGCCAACACCGTCGCTTCAGACGGGGTCAGCATCACCCCCCGAGCCGTCAATTGTTCATACAGTAACGTCGTGGTGGCGCCAACCCGGTCGATCAGACGACGCTCGATCACCGGCCCGTCCGTGGGCATCGGCTCCTCCGCATGATCGATGTGATGATCATAAACGTGTACGACGACGTTCGGACGTGACCAGAGAGATCGCAAGGGGTCCAAGCGGAGGGGTTCCTGCATGTCAACGAGAACGACCCGGGTCACACGCCTCAATTCTACGTCGTGTAACCGGGAGATATTGAGGTCATGGTCTTGAAGAAACTGGGTCACCGAGTGCTGAGCCCCGCCGGCCAAAACAAGCGTGGCATCTGGATACAATTTCCGCGCCGCGACCATGGACGCAAGTCCATCGAAATCGGCTTGAGGATGGGTGGTAATGAGATCCATGTGCCGATTGTATCAGTATGGATCAGGTGACGCACCGTGTCAGGTCACGACCATCAACCTTCCCGCCTGTGGTCAAAATAGGTAATAGTGCGACAGGGTCTGGGAGCCCGCTCCCGGATGCACCGCAAGCGAGTTCCCCTTACGGCTCCGGCTTTCAACGAGCTTGTGTTCGACTGTCCCTACACTTCTCCCATCGGGGACACGAGCACTGATCGGCGCGCGTGTATTTCTCCAATGTTATCCGAGCGGTCCACGTCGGTGCGGAATCGGAGGTGAGGCACATCCCTTGCGTGACAGCGTGTAGGAAGGATGCGCGACCACGCCCACGGTCACATATGGCTCGCATCGAGCCGACACCGGGAACATGTGGCTCGGTCCGGTCCCGACCTCGCCTCGCGGTGGGATGTACACTACACTGCTATGCTCGCCGCGGAACCCCGTACCGGGTCGGCTCGCCAGAGCCGATCCGGTACACCGCCTCCGTCAGGGGCGCAAAGAGGCCCTTTCCTTCGCACCATAGCTCCGTCCAATCGCCTGGGGTCCCCGAGGGCGGCACGATTCATTGCCTGGGACGATCATCGCGGCCGCCACGATCACGGTCCAAGCCACCCTTCCAGCTTGAGCTGCCAGGACTGACAGAACGAGTCAAGCCAAGGCGCCCGCAGGCTATCGAATGTCTTGAAAGAACACACGTGGCAGATAGGGCAGGCGAAATTCCACGTGGAGAATGATGCAGAGTACACGAAGGAAACTGCGCCAGATTCCCATCCGCACGAACTTCCGCGCATCGGTGACGACTGGAGGGGAGAGGAGGAGAGGCCGCGTCACCCGAATGAGCTGTTCGCAGAAACTCACATCCTCCAGGAACGGGCGAACCGGAAATCCGCCCAACTGCTCGAACAGGTTTCGCCGAACGAACAGTGCCTGATCTCCATATATGATCCTGCTCCGGGCGCAGCGATAATTGTCGAGATATGAAATCAACTTGAGCCGCCAATCGTTGCCGGTAAAGCGGTGCAGAAACCCCCCGGCCTGAACGGACTGGTCACGCTCAAGTTCATTTACACGGGCCAACGCCCGCTCCGGCAGCACGGTATCGGCATGCAGAAACAGCAACCACTCTCCGGTGGCTGCCTTGGCGCCAGCGTTCATTTGCGATGCCCGTCCCTTGGGGGCCGTCAGCAGCCGACGTGGGGGGTGAGGGGACGCGAGTGAGTCGGGGTAGAACTCAAATTCGGTCAGAACGGCAGTCGTGCGGTCGGTACTGCCCCCATCCACGGCGATCACTTCGTAGTCCCCTTGTTGATCGAACAGAGCACGCAGTGTTCCTGGCAGCGCCTTTTCCTCGTTCCAGACCGGAATGACCACGGAGATCACATCGGCACCGTCAACCAATCCGGCATGAACCGCGGCACATCCGACGCCCAGGCTCCGGCGTCCTCCCGGATCGAGGCAAAGACATCCGAGAGTGTCGTCACCATCGCTTCGGTGAGGCCGAGATACTCCGGCGCGCGTGCGCGCAGGCGATCGCGGCTCACGCGCCCCTCCGCGACTAACCGCTCCAGTTGCCGGCAGCCGAACGCATGGTGCGCCTCTTCCTGATGAAGCAGCACTCGCCGCAAGCGCCCGAACGGCGCATTGCGCTTGGTCAAGCCTGCGTCGATTCGAGACAAAATCGCCTCCCCCAACCCCTCCAGGATTATCTGTTCGGCAAGCAACGTCTCCGCGAAATCCTTCCGCGCCAGCGCGTCGCGCACCAGGAGGCAGTACTGTTCCAGCGCAGGCAGAAACGGATTGCCCCCCAGATGCCGAGGACACAACCACGCAATGGCACCTCGAAATACCCAGGCATGCATCGACTCTTGACGTGATTGAGCCAACAAAAATCGACGTGGTCCCGCGTCTTGCACGAAGACGGCCTGTGCCGTAGCCGTCTCGTGGGCCAGTCGTTCCCCGTACTCCAAAAACGACAGTAACCGAGCGATCGGTTGGCGCTCATCCGATTGGATCAACATGCTTAGTCGTCCTGCAGCGGGATGCCGTTCAAGCTCCAGTCGTATTCCAGATATTCAATACGGTAGGGACGCAGTTCCAGATCCGTCACCAACTCTTGATCCTCGAGAAACTGTTTGACGTAGTAAATCAGCGACCCTGCCTCCGCAATGAAATCCTGCACGAACCAATTGAAGATCATCGAAAGACGCGCCACCCGCTTCTCTCGGTCGAATCGATTGCGCGACGGATCGTTGATAAACATGCGCGCGGCCTGATCGAGCTGCCCGTCCAGCTTGTCGGGATCATAGGCCCAGGGCTGCAACTTGGGACACGACCGCGATGCGCATACGATGGCAAAATGGATACGCGGCTCATTGAACAACGGGATCAGGATTTCATGTTCCAGATCATACAGGTTGAGTTCGGTCCCCCCCACCGCGTGGTCATGTGCAATGAAGAACCGATATTTACCCCACAAGGACTCGGGCGAATAGCCATCAATGATACTCTTCACGGCCAGCGCATTGTACGCATTGATCCAAAAGGCCAACCTTTCTTCACGGCTGGGGAAGGCCTGCGGGTCCACATGATCCAGGGCGGCGAGATACCCGGCAAACGACTTATCCTTGGCCATCGCCGGATAGTCCACCTGGCCGTTGACGACGTGCGCGCGCAACGCACGATCCCAGGCGGCATGGGTAAATGTGGATGGGGGAAGCGCCGGTTCTGGATGAAAGGTTCTTGGAACGCTTGTGCAGGCGCCAGCCAATACGAGGAGCACCAGCGTGAGCCCCCCGATGAGCGGATAGGAGCCAAGGGCTCGAAACCCGCGCGTCCTTGCCTCTCCACGTTCGGGCAGATTTGGACGAAACCCGCCATTTTTTTGACAGGGCCGCTGCTGTCCATGCGGGCTCGACATGCGCGTACTCCCTAACCAGTTGATTTCATGGCGTTACCGGCGTGATCTGCATGGGCACAGGCTTTGCGTGATCCCGCGGCCAGAACCGGATATCTCAACTACGTAATGGGGCGCAAGCCAGCTCCAGCACGAAGGAGGAATCACCATGAAGATTGCCAAACTTGCCGCCATCGCCGCTATTCTTGCCGCATTCGCGATGGACTCGGTCGCCTTGGCCGGCGAGAAAGCCAAGAAACCCAAACTGGACACCAAGCCCGGACCCGCCTACCGGATGCTCGAGGGCAAGGTGAAGAACATCCAAGGCGATGTGTACACCGTGGAGGATTACGAAGGGAACGAAGTCCAAGTGTACGTGAGCAAGCAGACCAAAAAGCTCCGTGGCTCGAAGAAGGCCGGCGACTCGGTCCGGGCCGAGATCACCGCAGGCCATCACGCGAACTCGATTCAGTAACCGCTGGTCTGTGCTCTTCTCTGCCTGAGTCGAAGGGCCGGCCTCCCCACTGGGAGCCGGCCCTTCTCATATCTGCAGCGATGACCCCTTCCTCATCATCACCTCGAGCGTTAAGCTCGAACCGTCTTCCATCACCCTGCCTACAACGCACTCATTCACACCACCTTTACACTGACCGCATGCAGTCCCGTAGTCCCCGCGGGTGCCGGCCCCTCCTCTTCATCGCTCTGTACCCGCCCTTGTCCATCGATCGCGCGCACGAGTATGGTTGCCGACCCTTCCTGGGTCACGGCCCAGTCGAAATGCCAGAATACCCATGCGGCTGGACCAAGGGGCGGCGCGAGTGTAGCCGGCCCCCAACTCAGGCCCTCGTCGAAACTCACCTCGACTCGTTGAACGCCACGATTCCCGGCAAAAGCCACGCCTTGGATGCGATGATGCTCACCACGTAGACGGCTCCCATGAATAGGCGACTCGATCCAAGAGGTCGTCTTCACCGTTGCGTCGTCGGTCCACCCTTTTTGCTGATAATATCCCTTGTAATCACGCTCGACCACTTGGATCCGGGTGAGCCATTGCACGCTCTTCATACCGTAGTGCCCAGGCACAATCATCCGCACCGGAAATCCGTGCGCGAGCGGTAAGATCGCCTCGTTCATCCGGTTGACCACGAGCACGTCCCCCACCATGGCGCGGGCGAATGGAATACTATCGGAATAGCCATCGGCGGCATGAAAGACAACGTCGACAGCGCTCGAAGACGCACCGGCTTCTTCCAGCAATCCCCGAAGGGAAAAGCCCCCCCACTTCGCCGTTCCGATATACTCCCCTGCCACCGAGTTGCCGATGCACTCCAAAGTCACAATGGCAGACACCGATGGCCGGGCCAGCACCTCTTCATAGGTCAGCGTGAGAGGACGTGCCACGAGCCCATTGACCGTCAGGCCCCAGTCTTTCATCCGGATATTCGGAGGACTTCGATAAGAAGTCAGATAAAACTCTTCGTTCGGTGTAAGCGGTGCCGTGGACCTTACCGGTTGTCCGTGGAAAAGCCGATCCAGTACGCCGGCGACGGCACGCGTGGGACCTGTGGCGAGAGCCGTTACCCCCAGTCCCGCCGACCAACGCAAGAAATGCCTTCGCGAGACGACGGCCGCTGCGACTCTACGATGCCGTTTCACGGACACCTCTCCTCACCCGCCGTTGGCTCCGTATTCCGGACTCACGTCAATACGGTCCGTTGACCGGCCGGCTTTCGACTTTGCCCCAAAAAAGACGATGAACAAACAGCGAATACGCGACGACGAGCGCAATACCGAGAGTAAACCAGCCGAGTCCGATGGAGAGCCCATGCGGGGAAGCCGCGGCATTGTAAATCGTCAGGCTGTGTGCGGGATTCCCACTGGAGATCAGAAGATTGGGAAACAGTCCCCAGGCTGCGCTGGCAAGAATGGAAATCAAGGTCACCGAGGAACAAGCAAAGGCGACGACTTCTCGCCCCCGGCTGTGCGCCCACAGGGCTCCCGCCAAGGCAAAGACCGCCGATGCCGGGAAGAACAGGCCGGTCGGACGGGCCGCAAATGCTTCAGAAATCACCGGTTGCACCCACGGTGTGACCACAGCGGTGATGGCGAACAGTGGGACCGTCATCCATTCGCACCTTGTTGCCATCCTGCGCGACCGCAAGGCCAGCTCACCCACAGTCTTCATGACCAAAAAATACGCCCCGTGGAGCGCGAGGAGGGCTGTCGTGGTCAGCGCGACCAACACCGTGTACCAATCGAGAATGCCCGGTTCCGGACCGGGGGTGAAATCGGTCCAGAGAGCAGTAAAGAAATAGCCAGTGGAATCAAGCGGTACGCCTCGGATCAGGTTCCCGAGGGCGGCACCGAAGACAATGGAGAGCAGTCCGCTCGCCGCTGCAAACCCCCCGTCCCAGAACCCGGTCCAAATCGGATGCGCCATGTGGGATCGCAGTTCCAGCGCAAGCCCCCGCAGGATGAACAACCATAAGACGATGATCAGTGCGAGGTAAAACCCGCTGAATCCTGCGGCGTACGCGCGAGGAAAAGCAAAAAAGAGCAACCCCCCGGAAGCGATGAGCCACACTTCATTGCCGGACCAAATCGGCCCGATCGACGCGAGTGTCGTCCGGCGCTCGTCCTCGCTCCGCGCGACCAGGAGATAGAGCACGCCGACGCCGAAGTCGAAACCGTCCAGGACGACGTATCCGACCAGCATCCCGACCACGATGACGAGCCACAGTACTTCCATCGTCAAGTCACCGCGTCCGGAGCCGGATCACGGCGGCTCCGGCTCCCGGCGTCGGACTCTGGACTCGGCCCGTGCCAAATCGTCTCTCCGACCAGGAAGAGGAAGAGCAATCCCATGGCTACGTAAATCCCTATGAATCCCAGCAAGGTAAACAGCGCGTTTCCTGAATGAACCAAGGGTGACGCGCCGTCGGCGGTGCGCAGCAGACCATGGACCAGCCACGGCTGCCGGCCCAATTCAGCCGTCATCCACCCTGCAGTGTTGGCAATCCAGGGAAACGGGGCAGCGAGCATCACACACCACAACATCCATGGCTGGCCGAACAAAAGACCGCGCCACAAGAGCAGCAGCGCAAGACCCATTACTCCAACAAAGAGCGTCCCTAACGTCGCCATGATGTGATAGGAGTAGTACAAGAGTGGAATGTTGTCGGGCCACTCGTCGCGAGGAAATTCCTCCAGTCCTCTCACCGTCGCGTACAGCTCGTCGTATAGGAGAAAACTCAACGCCTCCGGCACTTGAATCGGGTTGTCGATCGTCATCGTCTCCATGTTGGGCTGGCCGACCAACAGCATGCCTGCGCCTCGTTCGGTCTTGAAGAGCCCCTCCATCGCCGCACCCTTGACCGGCTGATATTCGAACACTTGTCTGGCGTTCTCATGCCCGGTTGGGAAGAGCATCAGGACTGCGGCAAGGGCCCCCACGATGACACCGGTCCGAAGGAACGTCTTGCCGTACTCAATCTGCGTACCTGCCAGAAGATAGTACGCCCCAACCGCCGCGACGGTGAAGGAGCCCGTCACGACCGCGGCCGTCATATTGTGGGCAAACTGCCAGAAGAGGTAGGGGTTGGTGAGCAGGCCGACGAGACTGTCGGTGTGCAGCTTACCGTCTACGCCCACGGTGTACGCGACGGGATGCTGCATCCACGCATTGGTGGCAAGGATGAAATAGGCGGAGAGCCATGAGCCGAGGAACAGGGCCAACGAAGCGAACCACAACAGTCGTTCGCTGAACCGTCGTTCACCGAACAAGAGGATGCCGAGAAACGACGACTCGAGGAAAAAGGCAAACAGTCCTTCCATGGCGAGGGTTTGTCCAATCACCCCTCCCGCAAACGTGGAAAACCTCGCCCAATTCGTTCCGAATTGAAACTCGAGCGGGATCCCCGTCACGACTCCGAACGCGAAGCTCAGGGCGAAGAGCTTCGTCCAGAACCGCGCCACCTCCCGATCGTGCGCACGGCCGCTACGAAGCGCTTTGGTTCTGAAATACAACAGGAGCAGGGCGAGCCCCATGGTGAGTTGGGGGAACAGGTAGTGAAACGTCGCCGTGAAAGCGAATTGGAGCCGATCGTAGAGGAGGGCCGTGGGCACCGAATAACCTACATCGTCCCTATGAGGGTTCTGCGAGCAATTGTTGAATCAGCCGTTCCGTTTCGGCGTAACCACCCTCGCCGACCCGAACGGCACGGATCACTCCCTTCTTGTCTATAAGGTACATCGCCGGCCAATACCGGTTACCATAGCGATTCCATGCGGCAAAGTCATTGTCAATCGAGACGGCATAACGAATGTCGTGTTCGGACATGTACCGCCTCACCTGTTCGAGGTCGTGCTCGTAGGAAAACTCCGGCGAATGGATGCCGATAATGGTCAAACCGTTCTTCGCGTACCGTTCGTGCCATGCCTTCACGTAGGGCTCGACATTACGGCAGTTGTAGCACCCGAACGTCCAGAACTCGACCATCACGACGCTTCCGTGCAAGTCGGACAAGCGAAGCGGAGGACTGTTGAGCCAGGTGTCGTTCGGAATCTCCGGCGCCTTCATGCCGACGGTAGCCACCGCCTGGTTCCACGAGAGGACCCCAGCCAACACCCCACAGCACACGACCGCCTTCAATACCCGATTCATGCCGGATCTCCTCTCTATCCAGGTTCCGTGCCTCTCCAAGCGAACCCAGTAATAAGCGGTCGTTCCGAATGTCTGATCCTTACACCGCCTATCACCCATGTCAGGATCGAGTGGCGGCCAGTTGGGACTTGGCTGCCTCGACAATGCGATCGGCCGTAAATCCGAACTTTTTCTGGAGTTCTTTCAGCGGAGCGGATGCCCCAAACGTCTTCATGCCGATCTGTGTCCCAGTCAGCCCGACATACCGAGACCACCCAAACGTCGCCGCCTGCTCCACCGACACGCGCGCGCGGACCGCCGGCGGAAGCACCTGATCGCGATACGCCCGATCCTGGTGCTCGAACAATTCCCATGAGGGCATGCTCACCACCCGCGAGGCGATGCCTTGGGCATGGAGTTGCTCGTGAGCCGCCACGCACAACGCGACTTCGCTGCCGCTCGCGATCAGCAGCACCTCCGGCGCTTTCTTCGACGAATCAGCCAGCACGTATCCACCCTTGGCCAAGCCCTGCGCACTACCAAATTTAGTCCGGTCCAGCGTCGGCAGCGCCTGCCGGGTGAGAATTAACGCCACTGGCTCATGGTGGAGCTCCATGATCACCCGCCACGCCTCGACGACTTCGTTGGCGTCGCACGGCCGGAGCACGATCAGTCCGGGGACCGCGCGGAGCGAGGCGAGTTGCTCGATCGGCTGGTGTGTCGGTCCGTCTTCGCCGACTCCGATCGAATCGTGGGTGAAAATATGGACGACAGGGAGTTCCATCAGCGCAGCCAAACGGATTGCCGGCCTGGCGTAGTCGCTGAAGATCAAAAATCCAGAGCCGTAGGGACGCACCTTCGAGAGGGACAGGCCGTTCAGTACGGCACCCATCGCATGCTCCCGCACGCCGAAATGGAGATTACGCCCAGCGGGGTTCGTCGCAGTCAGGTCGCCCGCTCCGTCGAACGTGAGGCGAGTTTTCGTCGACGGCGCCAGATCCGCCGATCCGCCAATGAGCCACGGAACGCGTTGTGCTATCGCGTTGAGAACTTTCCCCGAGGCGTCACGGCCCGCCACCCCTTTGGCATCGGCAGGAAACACGGGTAGCGCTCCATCCCATCCCTTCGGCACCTGGCGATGCTGCATGCGGTAGAGATGATCGGCCAGCTCGGGATACGTGGACTTGTACCGGTCGAACCGCGCCATCCACTGTGAACGCTCCTCCCGTCCGCGTGCGCCGATGCCACGAACAAAACAGTCGCGCACCTCGTCGGGGACCAGAAACTGAGCCTCCTCGGGCCAGCCGTAGTTTCGCTTCGTCAAGCGGATTTCCTCCACTCCCAGCGGCTCCCCATGCGCCGCATGCGTGTCCTGCTTGTTCGGCGATCCATAGGCGATATGGCTGTCCACGATGATCAACGTCGGGCGATCCGTCGTCAGCTTGAACGTATTGAAGGCTCGACTCAGCATCTCGAGGTCGTTCGCGTCGCCCACTCGCGTCACATTCCATCCGTAGGCCATAAACCGCGTCGCGACGTCCTCACTGAAGGCCCACTCGGTATGCCCCTCGATGGTGATCTTGTTGTTGTCGTAGACCCAACACAGATTGGAGAGCTTCAGGTGCCCGGCAAGAGAGGCCGCTTCTCCCGACACTCCTTCCATCATGCACCCGTCGCCGCACAAGGCGTAGACGTTGTAATCGAACATCATAAAGTCCGGCCGGTTGAAATGGGCCGCCATCCACCGGCCCGCCAGGGCCATCCCGACGCTCGTGGCGACACCCTGGCCCAGCGGACCACTTGTCGTTTCGACGCCGGACGTCCAACGATATTCCGGGTGGCCCGGACATTTGCTGTCCAACTGCCGGAACCGCTTGATGTCGTCCAGCGTCACCGAGAGTTGTCCAAGAGTTTCGTACTTTGGATTGACGGCCTTGACGCCGGCGAGGTGCAGCAGCGAATAGAGCAACATCGACGCGTGCCCCATGGAGAGCACAAAACGATCACGATTCGGCCAGATTGGATCGTGCGGATCGAAACGGAGAAAGCGCTGCCAGAGACAATACACCACAGGCGCCATGGCCATTGGAGTGCCGGGATGCCCGGAATTCGCCTGTTGGACGGCATCCATCGCCAAGGTCCGAATCGTATTGATGCTGAGTTGATCCAGTTGGCGCTGATCCATGACCACCTCGCATGCGAATGGAGACGGAGGCCTTAAGCCCGGAAACTTCAGGAGCCGTACTCTACGGGGATAGACACGATTTGGCAAATTTCCCGCGCACACGGTCGCACGCTTGGTGGTGCGCCAGTCGGCGTGATCGGGGTGCCGAACCAGGCGGCAATGAATTGGATCGCCTCATTCACCGCACCCACACGCCAGACCAAGCGCCGAATGTGGGGGTTCAGAGGGCAGGACGTTCTTACGGGGCTTTCTTGAAGACGATGTCGCCGTAATAGGCCGTGGCGGACTCCTGCGTGTTGTCCGTATCCGTCATCACCGCCACACCAGAGATCTTGAGAGGTTCTTCGTTGAAGGCCGTTTTGAAGTCTTCGTAGATGTTGCGCTCCTCGACAATCCACCGGTTAAGCTCGCCGGTGCCGCTCTCCACCACCACCATCATCGTCCAATCCGTGTACGGGTTCGGGATGATGCTGCCCTTGGGCGCCTTACTTTCCCAAATGTAATTGAGCGCGCGAAAGGGGACATTCGACCCAAAAATGGCCTTCGCCGCCTTGAATTTGGCGGCCTCGAACAAGCTGGCACGGTCCGGATCGTATTCGAACGTGATGTACAGGCGCGCCGGATAGTCGTCGCCGCTCTTCGTCGTCACATCGCCGTTCTGCAACACATTGACGACTTTCCATCGCCACTGCACGATCGGATATTCCTTGGGATCGATCCGACTTTCTTTGATAAGACCGCTGGCCGACGCGTCCGCCACGGCTTTGACGACGGGAGTACCTCCATCCTGGACGACTTCGTAACGAGTCTGTTTGGGTACCTTCTTGAACGTCAGCGGCTTCCACCCACTCGGCAACGCCGTCCCCGTCGACGCCGCCGAGAACTTTCCTACCTCCAACATACCCGCTGAATCCGCCTGGACGACCGCGGCCCAGATACCAAGCCCAGCGATCAGTCCTGCGACCATCCATCGCATCCCGTCATCACCTCCGCAGCCACGCGAACAGCTTGGTCAGAATTCCCTTCGTGCGCGGTGTGAAGTGCGCCTTGCGCCAAAGATTGATGACCTTCTTGCTGACCTCGGCCTGCGTCGGATAGGGGTGGATCGTGCTCGCCAGCGTCTTGGCTCCCGCTCCCGCTTTCATCAACACCGAGAATTCGCTGATCACGTCGCCCGCGTGGGCCGCGACAACCGTTGCCCCCACAATTTTGTCGGTGCCTTTCTGAATGTGCACCCGCGCGAACCCCTCGTCCTCGCCGTCGAGAATCGCGCGATCCACCTCGTCCAGCTTGAACGTATAGGTTTCCACCTCAATGCCCTTCTTCTTGGCATCGGCTTCGTACAGTCCGACATGGGCGATTTCAGGCTCGGTAAAGGTAGCCCAGGGCATGATCAGCGATTCCGTGCTCGCATAGCCCAAACCGAACGGATGCGGAAACAGCGCGTTCTGGATGACGATCTGCGCCATGGCGTCGGCGGCATGGGTGAACTTGTATTTGGAGCAGATGTCTCCGGCGGCGAAAATACGCGAGTTGGTCGTTTGCAACCGCTCGTTCACTTTCACCCCTGTTTGGTCGCATTCCACGCCGACCTGTTCCAGACCCAATCCTTCGACATTAGGAGTTCGTCCGACGCCGACCAGAATTTCATCCACCGTGACGTCGTAGCTCTTCCCATGAGAGTCGACCGTCATACGCTTTCCGCTGTTGGTCTGCTGAATCTTCAACTCCTTCCCACAGCAGAGAAGCGTGACCCCGTCGCGGAACATGGCTTGTTCCACGATCCCGGCCGCATCCCGGTCCTCGTTCGGCATGATGCCATGCATGGCCTCGACCAAGAAGACTTCACTGCCGAATCGCGCAAAGGACTGGGCGAGTTCGCATCCAATCGGTCCGGCGCCGATGACGCCGATACGCGGAGGCAATTCCGTCAGCGTAAAAATCGTTTCATTGGTGAGATAGCCGGCTTCGTGAAGTCCCGGAATGGGCGGTGCTGCGGGCCGTGCCCCCGTACAGACCGCCGCCTTCACGTACCGGAGCGTCCGATTCCCCGCGGGCCCTTCGACCATCACGGAATCGGCCCCAACGAATCGAGCACGACCGATGTACACGTCCACGCCCAGATTCGTATACCGATGCGCCGAATCGGTGTGACTGATTTTCGCCCGCAGTCTTCGCATGCGGGCCATCGCGGCCCCAAAGTCGTACTTCACCCCGGGCGGAATATGCAGGCCGAACTCCTGTGCCCGCTTCACATCGGCCCATGCCCGCGCGGCACGAATGATCCCCTTCGAAGGCACACAACCGACGTTCAAACAGTCGCCGCCCATGAGGTGCTGCTCGACCAGCGCCACTCGAGCCCCAAGACCGGCGGCGATCACCGCCGTGACGAGACCGGCAGTTCCAGCTCCGACCACCACGATGTTGTACGTGCCCGCGGTTTGCGGATTCACCCAATCGGGCGGGTGCACGTTCTGGACGAGTCTCGTGTTGTGCTCGTCCATTGGGTGAACGGTCACCACATCATGTGGGGTCTCTGCGGAAGGGGTCGTCACGGCTGGCTGCATGGTGTCCCTCTCAATCGAGTGGTGTCAATGGCAACCCCGGACGCGAGCATCGTGTCATGATCTGCCAGCTGTCAGGAGGACGATTTGCCGGAGGTCACCTTCCGGTAGATGATCGGCGCCAATGCCAGTGCCCCCAGAAGGCTGAAGGCGAGCAATACGCTAGGAGAGGCAATTTCCTTCAACGAATTGATCGTACCGAGTTGTCGCCCGGCATACGCATAGACGAAGCTCCCCGGGATGATGCCCAAGGCCGTGGCGGCAACGTACGTGCCCACGTTCACCCGCGTGAGACCCGAGACCATGTTCACCAGAAAAAACGGAAACAAGGGAATCAGCCGGAGAGTCATCAGGTAACTAAAGGCGTTTTTGGCAAATCCCTCTTGGATCGACCCGAGCTTCGCGCCGAATTTCTGCTCAACCCAATCTTTGAGCAGATACCGCGCAGCCAGGAACGCCACCGTTGCACCGGTCGTCGCCCCAAGATTGACCAGCACCGTACCGAACAGGCTGCCGAACAGGAATCCGCCGGCCAAGGTCATGATCGTCGCCCCGGGTAAGGACAGGCCGACCACGGCCGCATACGCACCGACAAAGAGTGCAGCGGCCAGGACGAAATTGGCCTCCGTAAAGGCCAACAACTGGTCGCGGTTGGCTTTGAGCTCATTGAGGGAAAGAAAGCGGCCAAGATCAAAATAGGAAAACACGCCGATGCCCACCGCCAAGGCGGCCACCACGATCAGTTTTCCCGGAGTCACCGATGAGGTCGGTGCGGAACTCGTAGCTGAGGGTTGGGTCATGGCGTGCTCCCGTATCATGTTCACTCTCCCTTCACCTGTCAACGTGGTGAGATTCCCTTGGCCGGGGTTGGTCCGGTTGGCGGATGCCATGGACTCACTGACTCCGTCGCCACTGCGGATTCATTCTTACACGACGACAGACACGCCAAGCGGACAACGCCTTCACCGCGAACGAGAACGAGGCACTGGCGCGGCGACTGTGCAGGGAAGTCGACCGTACCAAGGCCTTGTTCCTGCAGCCCTGCTTACGCAAGTCTGCATATATAAACCCTTCTATTATCATCGTGTTAGATAGTTTTCACCAAGCGCAAGGGAGAGACACGGGGAGGGAGATCGGCTCGCCCAGCATACGCACCCTGTCGGCATCCTTGCTCGAAGACGGAACGGAGGAGTAAGCTTCCCCACGCTGCGTTTCGTCACCTCACCATGCTCTGAAGGGAGCTGCCCATGAACCTCGTCGAGCGCGCGAAGAGTCTTCTCCTCAACCCCAAGGCAGAATGGCCCGTCATCGACTCCGAGCGTCCCACCACGCAAGAGCTGTACACCAGCTACGTCATGATCCTTGCGGCCATCGGCCCAATTGCATCGCTCATCGGCATGTCCGTTTTCGGGATTGAAATTCCCTTCGTCGGTCGCATTCGCACACCAGTGATGCAAGGCGTGACGACTGCCGTCGTGACCTATGGCCTCAGTCTCGTGATGTTGTATGTGCTCTCACGGATCATCAATTGGCTCGCGCCGAGATTTGGCGGATTGAGTGATCCCATGCAGGCGCTCAAAGTGGCTGCCTATGCCTGCACGGCCGCCTGGGTCGGCGGCATCTTCTCGCTGTTCCCAAGCTTGTCGATCTTCGGCTTGCTGGCGGGATTGTACTCACTGTACCTGCTATACACGGGTCTGCCCGTGTTGATGAAGTCATCGCCGGATCGTTCGTTCGGCTATACCGCGGGCGTCGTCGTGCTCAGCATTCTCCTGATGATCCCCGTCGCCGGCGTATTCATGTTCTTCACTTCGGCACTGCATGCACCCACCGTCGATGTGAGCGCCGATCCGGCCGCAACTGAGGCGCTCCAACAACTCGAGTCCTTCACGAAGAAGCTGGAGCAGGCGGGGCGAGACATGGCGGACACCACCGAACCGTCGGCGTCCGGACGTCGCGCCAGCGATCAGTCGGAACAGAATGGAACGCCGTCGCGTTCCGCCTCCCAGTCCGAACAGGATATCCAGCAGGCAGCCCAAGCCGTTGGGGCCATGTTGCAGGCCATGGGCAAAAGTTCGGGGGACGAGAAGTCCGTGGCGGCCGCCGATTTTCGCGTGCTCAAAGCCCTGCTTCCCGAATCGGTCCCAGGCATGGAGCGTTCATCGGCAACCGGCGGGCGCGAAGCCATGATGGGGATCGACCACAGCCAAGCCAAGGCCATTTACACGGGCCCCGATCACAGCCGCATCGAAATTGAAGTCGTCGATTTCGGCGGGAACCTCGGCATGGTGGGCCTCGCTGCATTTTCCTGGGCGGCCTCGGGGGCCGTGATCGACAGGGAAACGGAGCACGGCTATGAGCGCACCCTTACGTATCGAGGCCATAAGGCGTGGGAAGAGTACGATCGAGCCGACCGGTCCGGGAAACTGTCAGTCATGGTCAACAGCCACGCCGGCGTCACCGTGCGCGGTCAAGGCGTTCCCGCTGAGGTCCTGCGTGAAGCCCTCGATCGTGTGGATCTCGATGGGGTCGCATTGGCACGCGCAACGTAACGGGCAACATGCAGGAGGGATGGAGGCAGGAGGGATGAAGACATGAAAAATCGGGCTGCAGGCTGTGACGATGATGCTGGGTTGAGCAAGAGTCGGAACGGTCAAATGGTCGCAGTATCAGTTCTTGTCTTCTCGGTCATATTGGCCATCGGCGTAGCCAACAGTGGTGTGGCCGGGGCCTCTCAAGGCGATCTGCCCGTGGTACAAGGAGGTTCGGAACAGCCTCCCTCCCCGAGCCAATTCTCGGGGCCGCCTGGCCTCATCCCTCGTTCGCCGCAGGGTAACGTACTTGTACCCGTTCCAATCCCTGTGCCGGTACCAGGTTACTATGGCACGCCGACACCCTACGGGTATGGCGGATATCCGTATGGCGGGTATGGGTCCCCGTACGGTTCACAACCGTTCGGAACTCAACCCTACACAGGTCCCAAGGCGGGCCACATTCAGCTCGTCGTCGATCCGGTTGATGCGCAGGTGTTCATCGACGGCCATGAAGTCAAGCAACAATCGGACTTCACGTTTGTCGTGAACCTGCTGGAAGGGCAGCATCGGCTGCAAATCGCCCGCGACGGATTCAAACCCTACGATCAGCCACTCGATGTGCCCGGTGGCGGTGGGTACGTCCTCGCGGTGCGCCTCGAAAAGTGAGGACAGACGGCGAAGGCTCACGAGTATTCCTTGGCGGTATACGAACGTGTATCGTTCTGATCTAGTGCCGCTCTCCAACCACCCCTCGACGTCACGCTGAAAACGGTCCATTGACTGCCTAGAAGTGTTTCCCCAACAATAGATGCGACAATCGCACTGAAATTCCTGCTCATTCTTTCTGATTAGGGAGCCACTATCGTGCAAGACTTTGTAAAGCAACATCACTCGCTCACCATCAATCATTCGTGCTCTGCGTTCTTATTGCCTTTAAGTTTGGCGACCGGCTTGTTGGTTCAAACGTTCTTGTTCCCTTTGCCGGCCCTCGCTCAATCGAACGAGGTGTATCCGCAGGGCGATCAAGCATATTTTAAAGCCCTCCTCGAACTCGACAAGGACAAGGAGTATCAACAGTTCTTGCTTCAAAGTGTATCGTACGCGGGTGGTAAGAAAGTGGAGTACATTGATTATAAAGGTGTACGGCCCACGGTCGATGGAGAAAGAGCCGACCCTGCTGATTCGGAGGCGAATGCCGCTCAATTCGGAAAACAAACCTATGAAGCCATGCGCGACATGGATTGGTTCAGGAAAAACAATTACCAAAATTTCATCCGCAACGTCGGCCACAATATTTACCCTGTGATCATTGCCAGTGATTATGAATCAGGAAAAGAAGGGGTCGGCAGTACCTATTACCTCTACCGACGAGACCGTCCTGTCGAAACAGTCACGCCGACGTCAGTCATGTATGAGATGGAAAAAATTCTCGCGCACCTCCCGATGGGAGTCTTTGTTTTAATCTCCCCCTACTTCGACAACGTGGGCCATCGACCAGAGGGATGGGAAGAACCGTTGATCGAGTATCGACAACATGTTGAAACGATCCAAGACCGCCTGCAACGCAGTGATATGCGTGAAGCCACAAAGATTAGAGCCCTAACGATGCTAGATATGGTGAGTCACTACTTACAGGACTGTATTGCCAATGGTTCTGGCGATGCCACATCGTACAGCGCGTTTGCGCATCGCATGATCCCGTACGTTGAGGAGGCCATGAAAGCCGCCGTACATTTGCAAATACAGGCGGGGTTGCGCGCACTGGGCCAATGGAAAGAAGAATTAGGCCCACAAGAGTGGGACAAACTCCACGTGTTGATTCCCGTGGTGTGGCCCGTGGCTCAAGGCAGTCCACGACGACAGTTGTTTGAACATCTCATGACTCCTGAACGGGCGAAAACAAATATCTTTGAGGTTCATGCAAGATCGCACGACGAAGCCCGAACAACCTTGGGCAGAATCAAAGGTGATTCGGTGATGGCAGGCCTCACATTTGACAAGAACACCCACTTTGGCAGGATGAGTTACTTACGCTTATCATCACCAACAGATCTCGTGCAGGGGGTTACTGGTGAAGAATTGAAGAAATACCCCAAACCTATCGCAAACACCCCACACCGATAAAGAGAGTGAAGACCCTCTCAGCAAACTGGGGGACTCCAGGAGCGGCTTTTGGTCTCAAGGCAATGAGGGAATCAGCGCCGGCAACGTGAGGGCCAAGCGCGAGCAGCGTGCTGAAGCGGAAGGCAGAGTAAGATGTCATGTCGGACCTCTCGGGAGTTTGCTCGTCGGATCGCTGAGCGTGCCCACCCGATCGCTGGAGCGAAGACTCTCTCCATCGTCACACGTCAATCGCAGTCAGGCGGCATTGAGCCTCAGTGTGCATCCCCTACCCCTCCACACTCCTCGCCTTAGAAGCGACTCCCGACCCTTCTGGCGGTGACGTGGGTCCCCTCCTAAATCGGCGTTGCCAACCGAGACGTCCACGTTGCTATTTCCTCGGCACAGGTGGAGGGGTTTCTCGCGGGGGCCATGGCGTTGGAAATATAAATTGAACAGTGTTCTGATCTTCGTGGCGCAATAGCGGCACTCTTCGTGTCTTTGATTCTGGGAAGCGACGCAATTCAACAAATTCGGGCATCGACACTTCCAAAAAATCATGGGTTGTTTGTTTCATATAGAAGACAAACCTTTCACTAGCTCCTGGATCGATCTTACGAATTGTGCAGGGCCATTCATCAATGAATTTGGTGGGGCCAGGCTCATAGGCATTGGGGCCCTGCAGAAAGACGCCTTTAAAGCGCAATCCAAAAATAATCTTTACGTTAGATACTGTGGCAGCGCCATAGTTCGTTATTTGACATACATGTCCGGAATTGGAGTTATATTCCTGCCAATGATTCTTGTCGCCAGGAGATCCCGCTGATTGGAAATTTTGAGGAGGAACGCCGGGTGCTCTTTGCCAAAAGAAAAGGAGGCTTACTTCACGATCGATAGGCAGCTTTTTTGGCAAAGGTTTCAGATCACATTCGATGGCTAAGACTATATCACTATCTTCATCCGCAGAATCAGATTTTGCTAGAGGGCTTATGCCCTTAGCCGTTTCCGCAATTCTGTTCATCGTCCATACATAGGGATGGTGGTATTTGCTCTGGGGAACCGAAAGATCCGAATGGTTAACGGCTAATCCCTGAAGCCTACCGTCGCAACGAGCATTTGATGCCTCCCTAGGAACAACCAAGTCCACGTTGTATTTGCCTTTGGTTTCAAATGCGCAGAAGGCTCGTGGGAATATATGCTGTTTCCTATCGTCCATCAGCACATTCCAAGAATCGTCTAGTGATGACAGCCACGTGTTCAAATGCGTAGGGGTCATGTCGGGTATCTGTGGGTTTGTGCAAAACCGCCTGCCCACATTTGCTAGTCCAACTCCTTGAGAAGGAGTGCCCAGAAAAACAACCGCCTTTACCTTGCGTAATTTCGCGATATCCTCCTCATCAGGATGATTTAAGTCGGTCAGCAGACTCTTAACCACGAGACCGCCCATACTATGGGCTATGATATATATCTCGCTATACTGGTCGAAGACACCATAAGCCTCTAGCCTGGACAGTTCGTTTTTCGCGGTCTCATGGATATTCTGTCCCTCGCTGAAACATGCTGATGGATAGCCCATCAAATAAATATCAAAGAGTTCGAACCGCTCATCTTCCCGCAAAAACGCAGGCCATGATTTCTGTGTCTTGAGATCACCCCATGTGTTCGCCAGATCGGAAAACAGGCCATGTGCGAAAACAATCAATCGTGTGTTCTGATTCGGAGTCAACGCCTCATGATAAAAACAGGAGGGCTGATCTTCTGCCGTTGTGCATCGTGGCCGAACTGAAGCGCTGCGGTGCTCTGCCGGCTGAGGACGTACAGATGGTAGCCCCTCTTCATTCTTCAGGCTCTGACAGCCATTCGCGGCAATGAGTGTAAAAACGATGTAGACGATTGTTGTTTTCATTGAGACGAAGATAACCGGGACAAGCTACTTTTTCTGATCGCTTCGGGCAACGTCGCTTTCTTGGCTGTCCCTACCCAATCCTCTGTTCCAGCCTGGATCACACCTTCGATTTCCGGCAACCATCGCATACGGCCTCGGCTTCGTTCGCGTAACATCGTTCAGTTTTAGTCCTTTAATAAGACCGGAGTATCAAGAGCAAGGTGCTACTCCAGATCAGTGGTCGCCTGGGCTCCTACGCATTTCTCCACAGTCGTTGGACGGCAGACTACGGCGAACAATGTGGCTAGTCAATGATGTGGCAAGAGAAAGGCTGTTTGCGAAGCGGCGGTAGGCCTACATAGACCTGAGGAATTCACGAGCACAAAATACTCCGATTATTTCGCCCGCCCTGCTGCTTTTACAGGCTCGCGAGCGGCGGCTCGACGCAGTCGCCCGATGTCGGGCATGGGAGGTGCGCCGAACACGCGGCTATCCCTCGGCCGAATGGAGAGGGCTTTCGTATTGAGCTTGGAACAGGTACTGTGATTGAGACGCAACCATCCTATGAGGTGACATGATGAGCAGAATCTCCAAGGAGAGAATGCAGAAGGCGATGGAGCAGCGCAAGACCATTTCGCCCCAAGATTATGAAAAAGTGAAAGGGTTGGCCAACATCGTCCGCCCCTTGCGCAGTGTGATCCACAAAACACCGCACGACTACGGCATGACCGGATGGAAGGATCTCGTCATCCCCTCCGACGACGGCACTCCGCTGGAAGCCTGGTACATCCCGGCCAAGGGCGGCGATAGCAATAAGCTGGTCATCTTCAATCACGCGCTCCCCATGTGCCGCGCCGGCTTTCCCGGGCATCTGGGTGAACCCTGGAGCATGTATGACGCGGTCGAGATCGACTTCGTCATCCAGTACAAGCATCTGACCGATGCCGGCTACAACGTGCTCACCTACGACATCCGGAATCACGGCAACAGCAGCGCCGCCAACGGCGGGTTGAGTGGGATCGGGCAATGGGAGTGGCGTGACTGTGTTGGGGTGAAGAAGTATGTGGACGGCCATCCGAAGCTCTCGAAGATGAAGGTCGCCCTCTACAGCCAATGCATGGGCGGCAACTCGCAATATCATGCCATTCACCGCCGTCCGGACCTGTTCGAGAACGTGCGCTGCATGGTGAGCCCCATGGTCGTCTCCATGGCGGCGATCTACGATGCCTTTTCGGAATTACAAGGCGTGAGACAGTACCAGGAATTGATCGATTTGGAACTACTCAAGATGGGCGCGTTTGTGGCCGCCGAAATGACGCCGCATCTATGGGCCGCCAGCGTGAAGATGCCGGTGTTGATGGTGCAAGTGCTGGAAGACGAATGGACGAGAAATCCTGAGGACGGACAGAAGACCTTTGACCTCCTTGGCAGCAAGGAGAAAGAACTGTTCTGGATCAAGAACACTAAGAAACGGTTCCGGGACGGGTATAACCATTTCGGCCGCCATCCCGAAACAATTCTACCGTTCATCGACAAGTATATGAATTGAGGAGTAAACGACTTGCCACGTATGCCAGATAACGGCGCTCTTATTGAGAAGGGTGGGGCGGACTACACGCCGATTACGCGGAGTCCGCTCGCCCTCGATGCAGTCGCTAAGGCCTCATCATGCGTCGCCATCATCAGATCGGCCCCGCTTCGATCTTTCCATAACAGCGCGGTGGACAGATGTATCGCATCGAGCGTTCCGAGGGCAGTCGGCATAGGCTGGGCGGCCCTTGCAAGAACGGGTCTTGTCAATTCGACGATTTCGACAGCCTCTAAGAATCTGAACACCGCTTCTCGCCTGACGGCTATTTCTGAATCCGGCAATGCCGCAGCCAGCCGCAATCGATCCAGTGTCCGCAGACACTCCACCTCCGCCAATGCCGACGCCACCCCATGAGACAGTGACCGCCACTCCGGCAGGGCATTCGCTTGTCCGAGGACGATACGCAGGATCGTGGAGGAATCGAGGTAGGCGATCACCGTTCGCCTTGTCGTTCTTCGAGCAGTACCGCCACCACATCAACATTGCGGCGCAATTTCAGGGGTGGGGGCAGGCGAATGTCTTTCAGCGAGGGAGAGCTGGCCAAGGGACTTCGCACGGTGAGCGTTGAGACCTGCTCTTCATAGGGGACAATCCGGGCAATCGGGGTACTTCGGTCCAGCACCGTGACGGTCTTTCCTGCCCGCACCTTACGAAGGTGCTCGCTGAGCTTGCTTTTCAGGTCAGCCACTCGTACGCCTTTCATGGTCATAATATAGTCACATCTGGTCATATTGTCAACAATGCGGGATTGGTGCCCCGGATGCGGTAGCTGCTCTAGCAACAGGAGAGCTGGGTGTTGAAATCCGGTCGGTCTACAGAATTCACCAGAATCGGAAGGTCAACAATGGACGTATTTGTCCGGATCGAAATATCGTAGGGCAACGGCACCCTTCGTTCGCTGGTCGAGTGTAGCACCTGCATCGGACACATCGACGGTTCCCACCCGCGACGGCCATCTTTTCTATCTCAACACCATAGGAGATCGTCGAAGGGTGTAAGGAGTGAGCAAAACCGTTCTGTCCAGCTTCTCCAAGAATGTTGGTGGGCATACGCGACACAATCTCGCGGGTTGAGCCTGAGAGCGCCAAGGACGGCTTGCTTCAGATCGTGATCCAGGACCCCTGTTTTGCCATTCTGGACGACATCGATTGGTCCGGTCACCGGAAACGCTGCCACCGGCACGCCGCAGGCCATGGCTTCGAGCAGCACCAGCCCGAATGTGTCCGTCAAGCTTGGAAAGACAAACACGTCCGCAGCCGCCACATGCGAGGCGAGATCCTGCCCCAGTTTCTGGCCTACAAAATGCACGGCGGGATAACGATCCCGTAGGTGGTCCAAGTCCGGACCGTCCCCGACGACATATTTCGACCCAGGCAGATCGAGCGTGAGAAAGGCTTCAATGTTCTTCTCCACCGCGACCCGGCCCATGTACAAGGCGATGGGACGCGGTCCCGGCAAGTACGATTTTGGGCCCGGTTGAAACAGCGAGGCATCCACACCTCGCGCCCATATTTCGAGATTCTTGAATCCCCTCCCCTCGAGAAGGGCTAGCATGGAGGGTGTGGCGACCATGGTCCGTCTCGCCCGGCTGTGATATCTACGCAGGTAGGCGTACGACCACTCGACCGGGATGGGAAATCGCGCCCGAACGTACTCTGGAAACTGCGTGTGGTACGACGTGGTGAACGGAATGGAGAGATTGCCGCACACCGCCTGGGCCGCGTGACCGAGGGGACCCTCAGTGGCGATATGGACGGCCTCAGGACGAAACGTCATGAGCGCGCGCCTCACCCCTCCCCGTGGCATGATCGCGAGTCGGATCGAGGGATAGGTCGGACACGGACAGGTGCGAAAACCGTGCGGGCTAATAAACTGCACGTCATGGCCAAGCTCTGCCAGGTGGTTCCCCGTGTGGCCGAGCGTTCGGACCACGCCGTTGACTTGCGGATGCCAGGCATCGGTCACGATCGCGATTCTCATGCGTGCCTCTCCGTGCTACGCGCTCGATGGAACCGCATCTTACTGCTCAAGGTACGCCCCGGCCAGATAGTATCCGGTCTGCAAGATCGGCAAGACGAACCAGTCGTCGTGAGGAAATCGCGTCGACACAAAAAATCCCCACACGGACAGCACGGCACCGACATATTGGGGATGGCGGAACACGGTGAAGGGGAATTTCTGGCACCAGGGCACGTGATAGCCGAATTTATTGCCGTAAAACACCCCGATCTTCCCTAACTGGACGAACACGCCGAGGTTCAGCAGCTGCCCAAGGGCGATCAGAACCCCTCCCACGCCGATCCAAAATCCATCCACTCCCGGAGGCCGAAGGTCGCCGTCGCCATGGAGGTAGCACCACCATACGAACACGGCCAACTGAAGGGTCTTGAAACCCACGAACAAATTGCGCAGCACATCCACCGGCTCACCCATCGACGCCACCACTGGGTGAGCACACCAGTGACGGAACGCGTTGGGATTGTGCCAGACCCACGCATAGCAGACCCGCTCGAGACTCAGCGCACCGGCAGCGACCAGCAGGCTCCAGAGGGTCATCCCTGCTTGTGGCTCCCGGCGTAGGGGGGCAAGAACGCCTTCCAGGCGTCGACTGTGCGCGGCAGATAGGCCACGATATCGGTAAACGGATCCGTGATGAGTTTGATGAACCAGATCATCGAGGTTCGAATGTCGTGTAACCAGGTCAGATAGGCCACCCGGCCCAGTACCACGACGACCGTCAGCCCGAACCATTGCTGAGCCACAGCTGGGATGCGGTCCGCCAGCGCTGCCAAGGACCAACTGCTCGCCACCAATACATTGGCGATCGCGATCAGGACGTAGGCGGAGACGATCGCCGTTTTGCTCGGCGTAGTGAATCCCAACAGCAGTTCTTCCTTATCGTGACATGGCGGCTCGATGAGCGCATGCCCAAGCTGTCGAACCAACAGCGCCGCGAGCCCGGCCGACACGGCGGTCGTCAGGTCGGTAAAAATCAGCACGTAGCAGTAGATGAAGACGCTCGAACTGAGGAGGTGGAACAGTTGATTCAACGGATGACTGTGCGACGCGACATGATCGTCATGCTTGCGACGCATGACTTCTGAGTAGAAGGTTTGCATGGGACGCGGAATTCGCACGAGGCTGCCGAGCATTTCCCATACCAGACGTGTCTTCATCGCCCTCCTCCGTTCCGGCTGTTCGAGGCCATCCAGCCACCATTTGTCCTGATGCATGCGCGTGGCCGCCCGAAGTACCCGGTCTGTTAGTTCCGCGTAGTGTTGATCGGTAAAGCTCATATTGCTGAGGCACCGACCTGTTCCGACCCAACTCAACACGACGCCCTCTGCTCGTAGGTAGTACTGCAGCAACCAGTTGTACCGACCCGGTTGTTGGAACAGAATCGTCCATACGGTGGCGATGTTGACGACGCGGATTGGCAGCTTACGATCCGCCATCACCCGGTTGACCGAGCCCGCCCATGCCGTACAGCGATGGTTTGACTCCTCATAGAGCTGATAGGCCTGTGGACGGCACACCCACCGGAGGAACTCATTCATCGCCCCCATGACCAGCGGATGTGCTGAAAAGGTTCCAATGACGTACGCCAGCCGCATGGGCCGTTCCGGATCGAATCGGCGCATCAAGTCTTTCCTTCCGCAACAGACTCCAACGGGAAGGCCGCCTCCGATCGTCTTGCCGTACACAACCAGGTCGGCGTGCACACCGAAGAACTCCTGGGCTCCCCCGGGGGCGAGGCGGAAACCGGAGTACACTTCATCGAAGATCAAGGGAATGTCACACTCCGTGCACACCTCCCGGAGACGACGCAGCCAGAGTCCATATCGTGTGTGAGGTTCTTCGGTTTTCCGGACCTCACTGGTCAGCAAGATCGCATCGCTGGGCGGAGGCGAGTTCGGATGAAAGGACTGGATAGGATTGACGATGACGCCTGCAATCTTGTCTTTCATGTGACGGATTGCGTCGAGCGACGCGAGCGTGACGTCCTTCAGGGTCACACAGTCATTGATGTCTCGCTCGCTGCCAAGGCCGGGCTGAACACCGTCCCACCAGCCGTGGTAGGCCCCCGCAAAGCAGACGATCACTTTCTTCTTGGTATTGAAGCGCACCAGACGAATGGCCGCCATGACCGCTTCGGTCCCGCTCATATGGAACGACACCTCGTCCAGTTTCGAGACAGACTTCAGCATGGCAATGTTGTCGGACACAATCGGATGAAGGGGGCCAAGGACGGGGCCGAGATCTTTCACTCGATCCCACCCCTTCTGAATCCATTCCTTGTATCGGTCGTAGCCCGCCACATTGACCCCGTAGGAGCCGGTGACGTCCATCTCCTTGTGACCGTCGAGATCACGTAGATACGGGCCTTCCGAGGCGGTCACGACCGAGCACAGATCGAATCGCTCCCGCATGACCCGAGCAAAGGGAAACGGCACCCGGCCGGTGTCGGTAAAACGCAAATCAGAAAAGCTCTCTCGAATCGCGCGTCCCCATTCGGCGGATCGCCCATGTTCCGACCGAAAATGATGGCTCAGCCGATCAAGCGCAACGGCGCGCGCAGCCGCGACATCCTGGTCGGCGCCATCGGCCTGGAAAAATTCCCGTTCAGAATAGTCGTTCGATTTGACCCACCTCGACAACAATCTGGAGAGCGCAGGAGTGAACGAGCGTGCCTGCAACAAGGCCAAGACCCGTGGCAACCGGCTGAGCGCAACCAGCCCGCCTATGGCAAGAGCGGCAAGGATCAGCACCACCATAAGATCGGTCGCATCTACACCACAGTGCTCGAGCGCCAGGTCCGCGGCGCAACGATTCCACTTGTCCACGACATCACCCAGCATCAATCCCTCCTGTAGGTCATACGGATGAGCATCGATCAGCGTCTACACTCTCAGCTGACAAGCGCTTCATCCGGAAACAGGGTTAAGTCCTTCAAGTCGTCGAATCGCGCCCATTTCAAACTCGACATGGTATCGGCCCACCGAAGCAGTTCGAGGCTGCCGTCATGATGCTCCACCAACGCACTGCAACTCTCCACCCAGTCACCGCAATTGCAATAGATGATGTTATTGAGCCGTGCGATTTCCGGACGGTGGATATGCCCGCACACGACCCCGTCGACATTCAGCCGCGCCGCCTCGAACGAGACGGCCGCTTCGAAATTACTGATGAATTGGACCGCGTTCTTGACCTTATGTTTCAGGTATCCCGCAAGCGACCAGTAGGGCAATTTCAACCGTCGCCGCACGCCATGGACGACGGTATTCACCTTGAGGAGCGAGTCGTACAAGCGACTGCCCAACATCGCGACGGCCTTGGAACAGCGGACCACGCTATCGAACTTATCTCCGTGTGTGACAAGCAGCCGGCGGCCATCGGCATTCGTATGGATGACGTCCTCCACGATATGCACGTTGCCAAACGTCATGTCGTGGAAGTCTCTCAGGACCTCGTCGTGGTTGCCCGGCACATAGACGACTCGGGTTCCATGTTTGGCCTTTCCCAAAATAGTCCGCACCACGTTGTTATGCGACTGGGGCCAAAAGAGGCGCTTCCGCATCTCCCACACATCGATAATGTCGCCGACAAGGTAGAGAACGTCGCAGCGCACGGAGTGCAGAAAATCCAGCAGATGATCGGCGCTGCAGCCGCGGAAGCCGAGATGTATATCGGAAATCCAGACGGTCCTAAAGGATAGGGGTGGAGGGCCAGATTGTTTATTCACCCACATTGTCTCCAGTGCGATGCATGAGTTTCATCAGTGTCACGGCGTAAATCTACCGTCGCTATGTTTCAACTTTGGCAGTATTAGTCCTAAGTTCGTGTGAACTATCCGGGTGGGACGTTGCGAAAAGCACACACTTTGACTGCATCACAGGACCGATCAAGGCGGGAGAAGACGTTGCGAAGAGCCGTCAACAGACCTCGATCATGACAAGCCTCAATGTTCGATCAAAAATGCGTTACCCGGAGTTCCATCGCTTGACCACAGGGATGTGGCTTACCAGAATGGACGCACGCACCGACGATCCGGTCCCTCATGGCACTACCCTTGACCCTCGTCCTCTTGCCCGGTCTCGACGGAACCGAGGTCTTTTTCAGGCCTCTGTTGAGAGCCCTTCCTCCCTGGATCCACCCGCACGTCGTGTGTTTTCCGGCCACCGCCCCAGCCGACTACCCACGCCTTTTGTCCGTCGTCAGCAAGGCGTTGAAAGGAATCTCGCAATACCACGTACTTGGGTGGTCTTTTTCCGGCCCGCTGGCTCTGATGCTTGCGGCCGCTCAACCGGAAAGCGTGCAGGGTGTGATACTGGTCTCAACCTTTCTACGTCCTCCACGCCCGCAGTACGTTCGTCTCCGATTTGCCGCGGTCACGCCGATGATTTGGGCCATACGCGCGGGCAGACGTCTTCCACTCTGGCTTACTCAACGATCGGGCTGTGAGTTGTGGCGCGACAAATGCGAGACGTGGAGACGGGTCAACACCCGAATGGTGGCGGGCCGGATCAGGGCCGTACTGGCCGTGGACGCTCGTGAGCAACTTCGCACCTGTCCACGGCCTGTTCTCTGTCTGGCTGGCCGCCATGATCGCGTCGTCCCCTATCGGAACGTGCAGGACATCGTGCGGACGCGACCCTCGATACGTGTGCATATGATGGAAGGTAATCACTTTGCGCTGTATACCAATCCAACGAGTGCCGCGCAGGTCATCGGTGGGTTCATGAATGTTCATCATCCGTCGCCTCCAGACCAACAGGAGGAAGGCGCATTGTGAGGTCGGCACCCTTCGTCGGATCCCTCTCGTGCCTGTTCATCATCGGCAGTCTCGCGCTACCGATCGTAGCGTCCGCCCAGCGGAATGACATGCCGGTCGATTATCCACAATCGCTTCGGACTCAGCTGTTGTCACTCGAAGCTCAAGTGCGCAGTGATCCCCTCTCACCATCCCTGCTCGTTCAGTTGTCAGAAACGTACTTTGACGTTGGCGATGACCTTGTGACGGACAAGGCGAAACGCCTCGAGGCATACGAGGCCGGTGCGAAGGCCGCCCAAAAGGCGATTGAATTGGATGAAAGGAATGCGGACGCACATTTCTTTCATGCCGTCAATCTGGGCAGTGCGGAGCGCCTTCGAGGCATGGCCAATGCCGCGTTTGCGGTTAAGGAAGTCCGGCGATGCGCGGAACAGGCCATCGCACTCGATCCCACGCACGCGCAAGCGCTCCAAATGCTTGGAGGTCTGCTCATCGAATTGCCCTGGTTTCTCGGTGGCGACGAGACCAAGGCGCAGTCCTACCTCGAACGAGCCATTGCATCGGATGGCAGGTACACCCACGCTCGCATTCTGGTGGCGAAACTGTATCGGAAACAGGGTCGGCTTGAGGAGGCACGGCAGCAGTTGGAACGCGTCATTCATGCCCAGCATCCCCACTACCGCTACACCTGGGAGCGTCAATATAAGCCGGAAGCAGAACGGCTTCTCCAAGAGCTTATGCGCTCATCAGCACTCGCATCACAACCTGACTAACCCTTGAACGAGTCTGTCACGTGCAGGAAGTTCGTTGCACCGCTTCTTCCCGCTCCATACTTCCTTCCGACCGTTCCATTAGCTGCTCCTGGACGGTGTGGAATCTCTGCTCCAAGGAATCACGGCGGCATCACTTTTTCCGCAGCGGTCGCACACTCCGATGAGAGGTTCAGGTCCCTTCTCACCGGTGTCCTCCCCGGCCAGCTTCCGGTAGCATCCCCTACAAAGAACATATTGGTTTGAGGGCGCTGGACTGGTCATCACGGTCTCCTCTGCTCAACGATCCACAAGTAACTATTGACTCGTCGGCTTTGCGGACATATCGGGAGGCGCGTCACCCGTACGCCGAACTGCGCCGCGATCTTCTATTCATGTGGCGCCAGGCTCTCGATCCTCGTGACGGGCGTTAGCCATTCACGTATCTTCGGATGAAATCCTTGTTCCAGAGAACCAAGGTGAAATCTACTTTGCCGCATCGGTCACACGGTCCGCTGAATGGCTCATATGAGTGATCAGTGGGATCTTGCCCGGCCACTGTCGGATAGCACGCTGCACAGAGGAACGAATACTGGGGGAGCACTGAGTTTGTCATGGCGTGACTCCTTTTCGACATTCCAAGACGATCTATCATCCTCTCTACGTCTTAACCCGACTTCCTTTTCAGGACGTCGTCAGTAATGCGTTCAAGGTAATACCTCACCAGCGCGCATTCGTCTTCGGTCAACGACTCCTGCATGGCGACCATGCTTAATAAGGTCTCGGCTGCCGCCGCGAAGGCTGAAACCTGTTCGCCAATCGAGTACTTCGCCGATATGAGCTTGGGCATCAATAGTCTCCTTCGCAAACGTGGAGAGGATTTACAAGACCGAGAGGTCATGGTGCTCATCGCGGCTCCGCGGAGCGAGGCGCGACTGTTTCAGTTCCTGTCAGGCTGATCAGCTTCTAGGCGGAGTATTTCCCTCACGTCAGACGACGGATAGATTGGTGTAAATTCAATCGACGACCTGAAAAGACGGCAGCTATATCATCGTACCTGGTACGGACGATGGCTACAGTGTCATCCAAGATGGTTCGGGTGAGCAGTTCGACGTGTACTTTCGGACGAGGGTGAGGGCTGAGCCTCGCTGACACGGTTGCTGTCCATCCACCAGTATGCCAACTCCATATTGTCCACAGAGTCGGCTACATGTGTCTCCTTGACTTATCAATATCTCTTGATATAAAAGATTTCCATGCTGTCACATGCATCATCTCGCGAGAAGGCTGTTCAATTGTTTCATGCGCTGTCCGATGAGACACGGCTTGCGGTGCTTGAGCGTCTGAAGATGGGTGAACAGTGTGTCTGCGAACTCATGGAGACAATGAAGGCGTCACAATCGCGGCTGTCGTTCCATCTCAAGGTTCTCAAGGATGCTGGCCTTTTGCAGGATCGACGTGAGGGTCGTTGGATGTACTATTCGCTCAATTGCGAGGGATTGAAAGAACTGGAAGAACTAGTGACGGAGTTGAAGGACAACCCAGCGGCGGATCGTTCTTCGATCGCGTGCGAGTAGATTTTTTTTGCTCTTAAGCATCAATATCTCTTGATATAAGAGGTGGGCCATGAAAACGCAACCGAAGGCATGGGAGGACATTAAAGCGTTTGTTCGAAGCGAATATGGTCAGGCCGCTCGCCAGGCGAATAACGGGACGGCCACATGCTGCGGCTCCGCCAGTTCACTCGTAGGCGATGCGCTGGACCCAATCACAGCCAATTTGTATCACGCGGAGCAAACCATCGGCTTACCGGATGACGCGGTTCGTGCCTCGTTTGGCTGTGGCAATCCGACCATGTTGGTCACGATCCAAACGGGCGCAACCGTTCTGGACCTAGGGTCGGGGGGAGGTATCGACGTGCTGCTGGCTGCGCGACGGGTGGGGCCAAGGGGCAAAGTATACGGCCTAGACATGACCGACGAGATGCTGGCATTGGCCCGGGAAAACCAACGTAAGGCCGGCGTTACGAATGTCGAATTTCTCAAGGGCGACATCGAGGCCATCCCCCTGCCGGATAATTCCGTGGACCTCATCATCTCGAACTGCGTGGTTAACCTCTCGCCCGATAAGGATCAGGTACTGAAAGAGGCTTTCCGCGTCCTAAAACCAGGCGGTCGCTTGGCCATCTCGGACATTGTGATTCGCGGCGCGATGCCAAAGGAGATCCGGCACAACGTACAACTGTGGGCGGGCTGTGTGGCTGGAGCGCTGGAAGAAACCGAGTACCTGGAGAAACTCAAGGCAGCCGGCTTTGATGCGGGAAGCTTAGAGCCGACCCGTATCTACACGGCTGATGACGCCAAGGAGTTCCTCATAGGCGCCGGGCTCGACAGTCACGCTGTCGCGAAAGAGATCGACGGGAGGATCATCAGCGGTTTTGTTCAAGCGGTGAAGCCGAAAGCCGCATATTCCGCATCCAGGAGTTGCGCGTCACGCTGAGAGGACTAGAGTATGGATGCCACACTTTCTGTCTCACTGCCCGCCCAGACCACACGACGGCTCAATCCGTTCGAGAGATACCTTAGCATCTGGGTAGGTGCATGTATTCTCGTCGGGGTGCTTGTCGGCCGAACCTTTCCAACCCTCGTGAGCACACTACGGAGTCTGGAATTCGGCGAAGGGAGCCACATCAACCTGCCGATCGCAGTTCTCATCTGGCTCATGATCATACCGATGATGATGAAAGTCGATTTCACCGCGATCCGGAACGTTGGCCATCGTCCTGGAGGTCTGCTGATTACTTTGTTCGTCAACTGGGTGGTGAAGCCTTTCTCCATGGCATTCTTCGCCTGGGGGTTCTTCCGTTACCTGTTTGCCGCATGGGTTTCGCCCAGCGAAGCCGAGCAGTATATCGCGGGCTGCATCATTCTGGCCGCCGCCCCCTGTACTGCGATGGTGTTCGTCTGGAGCTATCTGACCGACGGCGATCCCGCCTATACACTCGTCCAGGTCTCAGTGAACGACCTGCTCATGCTGGGACTCTTCGCACCGATCATCGGACTCCTGGTCAGCAGTACTTCGTCTCTGGTCGTCCCCTACGCCGTGCTCTGGTATTCGGTCTTGTTCTTCATCGTGATCCCGCTCGCCACCGGCACAGTCCTTCGCATGTGGCTCATCCGGCGGCACGGTCCGATCTGGTTTGAGCAAACATTTCTGCCTCATTTCGCCCCGGTGACCATCTCGGCCCTGCTTCTCACGCTTGTCCTGATCTTTGCATTTCAAGCGGACAACATTCTCGGAAAGCCCTGGCACGTGGCGCTCATCGCCACGCCGATCGTACTGCAAGTCTATCTCAACGCGTCCCTCACGTATGGACTCATGCACGCATTCCGAATTCGCTATGCGATTGCCGCACCGGGGGCCTTGATCGGTGCCAGCAATTTCTTCGAACTAGCCGTCGCGACTGCCATTGCGTTGTTCGGCCCAGAATCAGGCGCCGCACTAGCCACGGTCGTGGGAGTCCTGGTGGAAGTTCCTGTGATGCTATCGGTCTGCCACGTTTGCAATCGAACGAAGCAGTGGTTTCCTTCAGAAGCGGGATCAGCGTAGCGTGTAGCAAGAGAGGCACTGTATGTCCCACCGCATCCTCTTTCTCTGTACCGGCAACTCCGCACGCAGCCAGATGGCGGAAGCGCTCTTGCCGCTCATCGCTGGCAAGGATTTCGAAACCGCAAGCGCCGGCACTCATCCGGCTGGACTCAACCCTTTGACGGTGGACGTGCTTCGCGAAATTGGGGTCGACTGGCAAGGGCAGCGCTCCAAACATGTACAGGAGTTCATGGGGCGACCGTTTGACTACGTCATTACGGTGTGCGACCGAGCGAAGGAGAGTTGTCCGGTTCTTCCGGGGCGCCACACGCTGCTGCATTGGTCCTTCGATGATCCCGCCGCCGCGCCGCCTGCTACCCGCTTGGATGAATTCCGGCGCGTTCGCAATGAAATTGCCGATCGCCTCTGCACCTTCCTAATGGATGACCTGAATCTCGTGCCCGGCGCGCTACGCTGTTATCGGTGCTAGAGACACTCGACCGATTCCCGCCACCAGGTCCAATGGTGCCTGGCCGGGCGGGACGTGCGGGTCATCTCCTCATTGGCGTCGCTTCAGGTAGAATCGGTGTCGGCACCGTTTACATCGCCAGGGATGCGCCCCCATGAGCCGGCGTAAATAATCCGAGCAACCCCGCCGTAAGCTCCGATGGGCAGCTTCTCCACAGATCGGACATCGCGGCAACCGCAGGCTTGCCCCCGTCGTAGCGATTGCGCCCATCTTCCTTGTTTTTTCGCCGACCATCCCTGCGTCTATGTCGGATATGCTCATGTTCATCTTCTCTCAACAATGGAAATCATATTGTGATGAACAAGATAAGGACGGCGACGGCGGCCACGGCCATCGAAGCGTACTGTTGCCGCGGGCAAAATATTTTCGACTTGGGCCCGGAGTCGTGCTGACAGCGAAGCGAAATTCTGGCTGGGACGCCCCCGTTCGGAAACAAGGCGATTGGCATCCCGGACTACGATCTGCCGTCCTCGACTGCATCCGCGTTGAAGACCGAGAGTGGCTTCGTCTGGTGCCGAGCGAATCGCACGAATGGCTCATGAGAGGCCGGTAGAAACGTCGCCCCATTGAGGACACTGCTCAGGTGCTGCTGGAGTTGGCGCTCGCCCCTCTGCTGTTGGTGCAGGACAACAATCGATGGAACGACGAGCAGAACGGCAAGGAACCAATCCCCGGGGGTCCGATCGGAGAATATGAGAATCAGGAGAGTAAAAAGGATGGCAATCCCAACAACCGCCCGCGGGAACGGAGCCGGCAGAGGTCCCCACATGAGACGCAAGATGACCTCGGCACCGAGCGAATGCCGTGAGACGGACACCTCCGCCGCAGCCGCGTGCGTCAAGACCCTGTCGGACACAAAAACCTTCGGGGGCGTCCGATTCGGTGCATATCGCAGCGGCACGGACAGATCAAATAAGGCTGATTGATACGTGCCGAGCGATTCAAACCTCGCTCGAACCGTTTCTGGAGAGAGCGCCGTTACCGCATGAACATGCATCGGTCGCCTCCTAACGTTTTGACAACCCTGTGTCGGCGATTATCCATCGGCATACGATGGCACACCTGACGGGGGCGCCGGCCAGAAAGCCTGCTGACCATGAACAAACCATACCCTTGTGGTGTAACAACACTGTCAGAAGGCCATGTACGTGGCGTTAACAAGTACACAGGTCGCACAGGTTGCTCTACCGACCGAAGCCGGGGACCTGTATGCCTATCATCAGAGTGCTGCCATCAGCCCCGGCGCCGCAGACCGCGCTAAACCAGAAGCTACCGCAGGGCTGATAGACCTGGATGATTCGCATCTTGATGAGAGGTTCCAGCAACATTCCGACGTGGCTCGGCTTATGGGGTCGAATGGACCGGTGGAGTATGGCATGATGCATCAGTCGACAGGCCGCTGCACGGCGCAAGGTTGCGATGGGGCACGGGCGCCGTCATGCCATACCATGTAAGATAGCTGGGCCATGACCGAGGGACCGGAGGGACTGCACATGGACTCCAATCAACGACTGACCAAGGCGAAAGAGCAGTGGGCTCGAGCCCGCCGCGGGGGTGAGGAACGGGAGGTTTTTTACGAGGGAGATGAACGCCTTCCACCCGGCCAGCATCTGGTGGAGACCTGGCCGGTGCTCGACCTTGGTCACAAACCGGAGATCAGTCTCGATGAATGGCGGCTGACCGTCACAGGGTGTGTGGCGAATCCCTTAAGCTGGACGTGGAAAGATTTCCTGGCTCAGCCTCAATTCAAGGACGTCTCGGATTTTCATTGCGTGACCAGTTGGAGCCGTTTCGACAATGAATGGGAAGGCGTCAGCTTCAAGCATCTGCTGGCTGTCGTCAAACCCTTGAGCATGGCGAAGTTCGTGTTATTCAAATCCTACGACGACTATACGACGAATCTCCCGCTCGAAGTGTGCGACGATGACGACGTCTTACTTTGCCGGGCATGGAGCGGGAAACCCC
Organism: Nitrospira sp.; assembly: GCA_036984305.1. Taxonomy (NCBI): domain Bacteria; kingdom Pseudomonadati; phylum Nitrospirota; class Nitrospiria; order Nitrospirales; family Nitrospiraceae; genus Nitrospira; species Nitrospira sp. The sequence continues at coordinate 1,140,288 of BQWY01000001.1, read as the reverse complement.
TCACCCGTGAGCACGGAGGGCCGGTCCGTGTGATTGTCCCCAAGCGCTACGCGTGGAAGGGAGCCAAATGGGTAAAGGACATCACCTTCTCGGATCGCGATGAGAAGGGTTTTTGGGAGGTACGCGGCTACTCCAACACTGCCCTTCCCTGGCAGAACGACCGTTACGGTTGACCCATTCGGAATCGCATCATCATATCTCGATCCGCTTGCTTGAGGAAGGTGGACGCCGCCAGCGGCGTTCTGCGCGCATAGCCGGCGGCAGGGCCCTACTTCTTTATCCACTGTCCGGATGGGGATTGGATCATCAAGCCGCCTTTGGTGTTCTCGATCGCCTTTTGGCCAGCCAGAGTTTCGACGTCTTGCAGTTTGGTTTTATTACGATTGGCAATATCCTGGTAAGCTTGACGCCGCTTCTGATTGATATCGTTGGCCAGCGCCTGCACGTCCCCGCCCCCGCTCACGACCCCCAGGTACCCATCCGGCTTTTCTCCGACTAATCCCCTGGCCTTCGCCTCATCCAGAGACAGCGCCCACGCAGGGGCCGCCCCGAGCAACAGAAGTGCGACGATGACCCAGCGCCAAGTTCGATCCCACACACGCATCGGCATGCCCTCCTTGATCTCTTTCTACTCAAAAAAGGCCACTGTTCTCCGACAGCACCTTATCCAGCTCCTTGTCCACCTTCACCCGAATCTCGTGATCGATTTTCACATTCAGATTGATCGTGATCGGCTTATCCGATGGGGTCACCTCCACCTTCGGCGTGCAGGCTATTGCCCCTGCCAGAGCCAGCACGCAGATGACCGCGCACCCTCGGATTATTCGTCTGGTCCGCACGGCTGCCCCCTTCCGGTGACATGTCCTCATAGCTGGCGCCTCCTACCGGCCCTCCGAATGATCGAATTGCTTTTCAATCGATTTCTCGATGCCCTGCACGATTTCCAAGCTCCTCATGAGCGCCGGAATATTCTCCTCCACGTTCAAATTGAAGTGGACGGGCCGCCCCTGTTGCCAGTCGGGATTCCTCCCTTCTAATCTGGTTTCCAGCTTCAACGTGCCGTCCGAGCCATACTGTGCCGTGGATTTCAGGATATTGTAATGAAAATTGGAAAGCGGTTGCAAAACCATGTTCATTTGCGAGCTGGACCCCGTCAACGCTTCCGCAGAGCCGGAAGAAGGGCGGTATCGAATGACCCCGCCAGGCGGTCGAGCCTCTATGACGCCATTGGTCACGGTCACGTCGGATTTGCCCAAGGTGAGCGGTAGCAGTCCGTCGATCACACCTGTGCCTTCCAACCCCTTTTGTTGTTCAAGGCTCAGAATTTCTTGCATGCTCAGTTGCTCCAATCGAACCGTGAAGGCATGCGTCTCTCCAGCCAATTCGTAACGAAGCCCTTCGCTCGTCGCTCGTCCGCCGAGAATGTGCAATGAGACATTACGCAGGTCGACCCTCGAGGGAACCAGCCCATCATCCCAGCCGATTTGAATCCGCGCAGCCACGTTCGACACATTGACCCCCGTCTGAACCGTATCGATCCGGAGATCGGCGGGCTCTGGCATGGACCATTGGCTGGGGGACGTCAGCGTCACTGTAGCTGACGTGCTCAGCCCGCCAAACGGATATGCCCTTATGCGTCCGGCTACTCCGTCAAGTCTGACGGTGAGCGCTCCAGAACGCAGCCGTGGCATCACATCCCCGGTCCCTTCCGCCCTGCCCCAGGTCACATGCCCAACAGCCGAAACTGAACCTCGGTTCGCGTCAAACGGGAAGGTCCATGGCACCACCAAGTCACTGAGTTTCTTGGCGGCAGGATCGAATCGAACCGGCTTCAATTCGACCCGTCCCTCCCCGGCTCCGTTGTCTGGCTGGTGTGCGACGATCCCGGTCACCACGACCCTCCGGTCTTGTGTGCCACCTTCGAACTGCACCGTTCCTTTCGAGGGCGCGGCGTTGAGCGTTACCGACCAATCTGTCTTCGGTACCTGCCAGACCGAATGGATCGGGGCCACACCCACCACGCGGAGTATGCCACTCCCGACCCAACCCTCCTGCTGACGCTCCACCTTCCGCGGGATCACGGCCACGGTATCAACCTGAATCTCCTGATCGCCCACTTGAACGTACGGCATCACGACGGAAAATTCTCCTCCTGTTACTGCGCCTCCGTTGCTGTCGATCTGGCCGGTCCACTGCACGGGTCGCCGAACGGACAGAGTCACCTTGGGGATCTTCACGTTCTCCATCGCAACATCGGACAACGTACAGGTCGAGGAGGGGTGCAAGCGGAGCCGGATCTGACGTGGATCGAGTGCAACGTCCGCCGCAACTTTCCACTCCCCATTCTTCGCAGGGAGCATCGCGCGGGCTGCAGTCCCGACTCGCCCCCGGACGCGCAGCGTGCCTTCCCCCGTGAGTCCTTCGGCGCTCTCCCAGGAGATCGTCGCGTCAGATAACTCGATCTGTGAAGGATCCGATGCGGTTCCGTATCCGGCCTTGATCGAGCCTCGCGCCGTGAGCGCGATCGGAACACGCTCCGTATCGACCGTTCCTTCCGCTGGCGCAGAAAGTGCCACCGTCAGCACGGATCGGCCGTCACCGCCCGATGGGGGGAACACCCATTCGGGCAGCCGGATATCCGATGGCCGTACTGAGGCACGGACTTGCGCCTCTCTATCGACAGTCCAGCGGAGGCGGCGGCCATCCCAGCGAAACTCTCCGTCCACCTTGGCCTCAATCGCCGTCGCCAGCCCACGCCATTGCGGAAGGCGTGGGTCGAAACGAAGCGTACCGTTCAGTTGTGTGCGCGCGTCCAATAGCACCCGTTCGACCGGAATCGATGGCGATGCCGATCCAGACCAGTCGAGCCACATTTTTCCCGACACCTGCGCGAAGTCGCCTTCCAAGGGAATCACGAGCGCCAATAACGGAGCCAATTCGTGTAGATCCGCTTGGAGGCTACCGGCGACGCGCATCGCATCGGCCTTCGGTTCAATGTGAGAGCGCACGACGAGAATCGGCCGAGGCGGTGACACCAGCGACTCCAAACTCAGAGCGACATCACCGACATGGGCCGCGTCGAGGTCGATTCGATAGGCTCGGCCTCCACGCTCCTGCACGTCCAGCGTCCCACGCAGGCGTCCATCGATCACCAAGAGCGATCCGCTGACGATTCCTTCATGTACGCGCCCGTTCCCTCCCTCACGACGCACGTTGAGACGGCCCACGCGCACCTCGCGGACCGGCAGGACGGGAATCGGTTTCAGTAGCTCGGTGAGTGAGGTCGAAGCGGACACCGAGGATTCGGCCACAACAGCAGACGTGGTTGGTTCCGGTGTCAACAGGACTGAGACCCGAGGCAGATCCAGGCGATCGATCCGCCCCTCCCGCAAGCCGGCTAGCTCGTACGCGAACCGGGCATCCTCGATCGTGACCGTCATCCGCTCATTGCCGGCTACGGCTTGAAACGTCAGTAACGCGATGTCCATTCCCAATTGCTCAGGACGCCCGACGTCGAACACAACGTGCTCCATGCCGAGATCGGCCAACATCGGGACGATCAAGCGTGATACCAGGGACGGCCAATACGCGTACAAAGCGGCCGCAAGCGCGGCGATGGCGAGAACTGCCATACCCATACACTTCAGGAGTGTCTTCATCCCGACCATCCCGATGAAACGCTGCACGGTTCTACCTGTTTGTGCGGCAGATTAAATGGGAACGGCTGGTAGGAGTCAACGGCCTCCTGTGGGAACCACTTCCAGATCGATCCGCCCCCCGCGTCACGGTGATTCGGCTGGAACCTGCCACACGTTCGAGGCTCGGTGTGGTCCGTCCATCTCGAGACACACGATTCCCCATCGGTGGCAAAAGCAGCGATCCCCTAGGGTATGCGTAGTAGAAGACCTACAAATGTACACATTCCGGACACGATCGAGACGCGACAGGTGCAGGCACGCCCAGACAGGGTCTATTGCAAACTCCTGTCATTTCACCAGTCAAGGTGCATAGCGCCCTGCGTTTCGATGCGGCACGCGTGTTGCTCTTTCGAATGCCCACTGCGTGCCATTCCACATCCAGTCTAGGCGATCTAAAGGAGGATCCCATGTCTCCACGGTATTCCTGCGCCACTTGCGGTAGTCTCGTGACCGTACTTGCATGTAGTCTCCTCGGTGGGGTCCACTCGTCGTGGGCTGCTGGGAAAGACACGGTCCACGTTATTCGCCCGACCTCTCCGCCAGGACAGGACGAATCGTTCAGCCGCATGTTTTCCGGCCTACCTCCCTTTGCTGCGTATTCGGACGACATCAAAACCCAAGCCAGCAAGCTTGGAGAGAAAGATGGTCCGGTCGACGCGAAAGATCTCTTGACCGATCCGATTCAGTCCATTCTCGATCCGGCTGTGTTCAGCCCCAATAATCCCGATAATCCGAACATGACGGCAGGCGTGACGTTTATCGGCCAGTTCCTGGATCACGATCTGACGCTCGATCTGAAATCACAGTTGTCGGAGCAGAGCGATCCTCGCAAGACGACCAATTTCCGCACCGCCGCGTTCGATCTGGACAGCGTGTACGGGGACGGCCCGAAGAAGTCGCCGGATCTCTACGATCAGAGTTCTGGGGAGATTAAATTCCGAGTGGACAGCCTTCCGGGCGCTGAAAGCGTCTCACGAAAGGGGGCACCTCGCTTCGACCTTCCCCGGGACGCGCAAAACAATGCGATCATCGGCGACAGTCGAAACGACGAAAACGTTCTCATCTCGCAATTCCATCTGGCCATGCTCCGGTTCCATAATGCAGTGATCGACCACCTGCGGGCGGATCCTGCCAACAGCAGTCGCTCTCCAGATCAGTTGTTCGAGGACGCGAGGCGCATGGTGCGCTGGCACTATCAGTGGATCGTCTTGCATGAGTTTCTTCCATTGACCATCGGACAGGAACGGGTCGATGACCTCCTCCAGAATGGTCCGAAATTCTATATTCTCGGTCAGCGTTCCGGTTCATCGATCTTTCGTAACAAAAACAAAGACCCGATGATCCCGGTCGAGTTTACCGTCTCAGCCTACCGCTTCGGACACTCACAAGTCCGTCCGAGCTACCGGCTCAATTTCGGGCCGGATGGCGGCTCACCATTCTTTGCGTTCATCTTTGATGATTCGATTGACCCCAACGCCACGGACCCCAATGACCTTCGAGGGGGTAAGCGCGCCCCGCGCCGTTTCGTAGATTGGCAGACATTTTTTGATTTCCACGACGGTAATGTGCGCCCGAACAAGAAAATCGACGCCAAACTATCGAGCCCCCTGTTCCTCCTGCCCGGCTCGCGCGGCCCTGCGCCGGGCCTGCCGACCGACGGGGTCCAGTCGCTGGCCTCGCGTAATATTATGCGCAGCGTGAATTTTGGAATTCCATCGGGGCAGGCCATTGCCAACGTGATGGGGGTGACCGCGCTGACCCCGGCTCAACTGGCCGATCTCGCCCCGTATGGGTTCGATCGCAGCACACCGCTGTGGTACTACACGCTGAAAGAGGCGGAGTTGATGGAGGATGGTCTTCGTTTGGGCCCCGTCGGGAGCCGTATCGTGGGAGAGGTGTTCATTGAGCTCCTGCGTGCCGACGAAACCTCTTTCCTGGCCGTACAACCGACTTGGACACCGGTGCTACCCTCCGCGACTCCCGGCGATTTCCGAATTACGGACCTGCTCACCTTTGCCGGCGTCGTCCCTCCGCTGAACTAGAACCTCAGGCTCCGAGCGGGGGTAAACTTTCAACCCGTTTGCCCCCGCCACTCCGCCTTCTTCAAATGGCTGCAACGGATGAGGGCTGCCGGCCTTTGCCATGGCGGGGCTGAGGCCAGTAGGCTAGACAGCAGCCTGCTGATCGCCGATCCAGTGTTCTCTCGGAGACAATCAGTCAATCCGAGGACTCAAGACAACAAGGGGGACTTCAACGCATCATGGCAAGGCTGGTCCATCTCACCCCTCGTCGGCAGAGGGGCGTTTTCGAAGCGCCCTCTCACCCCTGACTTGAGCGATATTGAGATCGTCTCTCGTTACCAGAGGAGTGATACGGATGGGATGAATCTGGGCAAGCGGAGACGGCCGCGATGCGATGGTGGAACCGACGGAGTGACGGCAGATGAGCGAGACTCAGAGACGCTCGCCGTATTTGCGGTAGTGCTCGTCCTTCGCTCCTTTGATCCAGTTGTCGCGCACAATGCGGCCCTTGAACGTATCGAGCTTGCGGTCGATGACCTGGATGTCGTCCTTGGTCCAAGACGCGATTTGACGGAAATAGAAAATCCCCTGCTTATGCAGCAGCCGCTCGAGGGTCGGGCCGACCCCGGTAATCTTTTTTAGATCATCCTGATGCTGAGCATCCGGCGCGTCGGCACCCCACTTGGGCATGGCCGGTGCCAGCTCTGCGTCGAACAGGCCGGCCGTATCCTTGCTCCGCTTGGGTTTTACGGGGGATTTCGTCGAGTTATTCCCCTTTTCGCTTTCCTTGATTTTCGACTTGAGGCGCTCAAGCTGTTCCTCTCGATGTACCAGTCGCGCCTCGACCTGCGCCTTGGCAGCCCGCACCTCTTCCAATTGCCCGATCGTCGCCTCCTGAACGGCGATCTCCTCGCGGAGCGCTTCCGCGCGATGCTCGGCATCGGCCAAGAGCCCGTTGACTCGCGCCATATCCGCTTGCTGCGCGCGTATCCGTTCCTGCAGCGCATCACGCTCCGCCACCATCGCCTGCACCTGATCCAATTCCTGGCGGAGCTGGAGAATCGTCCCTTCGCGATCGAACAAGTTGGCTTTCAACGCCGTCACTTCGCCGATTGTTCGCTGCAGCCGTGCGAGTTCGTCATGCAAGTGTTGGATGGTGCCATCCCGCTCGCCCAGTACCTGACGCGCCCACGTCTCTTCCTGCTCGGCCACCGATTTGGCTTCGGCCAATTGAGCCTCGAGCGAGGTGATCCGCTCTCGCAACTCGCTCCGCTCCTTCTCACCATGCGCCTTGGGCACCATGTCGCCGAGCTGCGCGCGCAACAGCGCCACTTCGGATTCTCGCTCCTTCAGGATCTCTGGCAATTCCTCCAACGCAACGAGTCGGGCACGAAGATCCGCAATGGTAGCTTCATGCGTCGCGAGTTTGACAGGCAGCGATTCAAAGGACGAGAGTCGCGTCCGCAACCCTCTGACAAGCTCGTCGCGATCGGCCAGCTGGCTACGCATCTGCCCGAGTTCCTCCGCCGCAATGGACGCTTCGCTGGTCTTGTCCTGCATGGACTGCTGCGCAATTTCGAGCTCCCTCTGCAACGATAGTAGCTTCCGCTCCGCGGCGGTCAGTTTGACCTCCAATTCGAAGCGGGTAATGCCGACTTCCTGCTCCTCCATCGACATTTGCTTGAGCATCCAGCCGACGACGGACCCAATAGCTGCCGCCGGAAGTAAACAGAGCAGAAATTCCTGAATGACCGGACCCATGATGGAGGACTCTCCTGCAGTTTCCCTACAACGCTTGGAAGGTGACGCGACGGTTTTGCTGTCGCCCGGCCCGAGTCTTATTGCTCGCAATGGGCTTGGTATCGCCGTACCCTTTGGAGGTAAGTCGACGCGAATCGACCCCCTTGCTGATGAGATACTGCGCCACCGCGACTGCCCGAGCCTGGCTCACCATCTGATTGAACCTCGGATCTCCATAATTGTCGGTGTGACCACCGATTTCCAATCGAAGACTCTTGTCACTTTGGATGATGGGCACCAGCACGTCCAACAGCTTCATGCCTTTCGGCGCCAGCGCCGCGCTGCCGATTTCAAAGTCGATCGATTTGCCTGCCATGACTTCGTGAATCTTATCCACTACAGAGGAAGTGGAATTTGACGGCGTCGCTCTTCCCCCCGTCGGCGAACTGGATTTCACATGAATCTGGCTGTCGATCTTGGCTGAGGAGCCCAGCACAGCGGCCAACTCGTCGTATCGTTTGGTTCGCTCTGCGTCTGATTTGGCCTCGCCCGTGACAATGGCTGTCGTACCTTCGAGCGTTACGGCACCGTTTCCCCAGGTCTTGAGGCGAGTCATGATATCGTTCGTCTTCGGGAGCCACTCTTCGGATCGGATGTCCGGCTCCACCGTGAGATAATTGACGACACTGCCGGCCCCGAACACTTGATAGGCCTTGGCAACCAATTGCTGCTTCAGTGTGGTATCCGGCACGGCTCCGCGCAGAACCAATTTGCCGTTCTCCAAAGATAAGGCCAACTTGGCGACCGACTCCGTGGCCCCACTAGAGACCGTCGCGACTGCTCTCGTCGAGCGTTGTGCGCACAGAAGAGCAAGGACGAAAAGGGCGAGTAGACCGAGGGTGATGACCTTAGCTTTCGTCATCATGCTCCGATGGCAAAAGAACACGCGACTCGGTGGCGGAAAATAAGGACGCGATTCCACGTCATGACCGCCACCTGCCCCATTCCTACTGGAGAGCGAGATTTGGCCAAAAGCTACACCACTGACACAGGGGCCGTCAATTTGCTTTCTCTGATTCAGGTGCCCCAAAGGGCCGCCGAGCGCCCTCTAGACCTGGACGGCCTTCTTCGCCGTTTGGAACTCCGACACTCCTAGCGTGTATTCCCCTTGCGCGGAGGGCATTATCCAGGTATGTAGGCTCCCGCGCATTGTTCGTCCGGTGCGAGACCGAGATGCGAGGGCCCCATGCCGGAGCATTCCCATCGAATCCAGAAGGTGGAACTGTGGCCCATCGATGTCCCGATTACCGACCCGTTCGTGGTCGCGACGGGAAGCCGGGTGCTTGCGCAAAATGCACTCGTGCGGGTCACACTGGCCGATGGAACGGAAGGCTATGGTGAAATGGCTCCATTTCCGGAAGTCGGCGGCGAAACAAGGGATACCTGTCTGGTCACTGCCGAGACATTGGCGAAATCCCTGCTGGGACGGTCATCGCTCCAATATCGGACACTGTCCCAGGAGATGACCGAGCAAGCGCCCGCCTACCCTGCCGTCCGCTGCGGGTTAGAAACCGCCGTTCTGGATGCCCTGTCCCGCTCCGCGGGCATCCCGCTGTGGAGTCTATGGGGTGGAGCAAACCTGCGTCCACATGAGACCGACATCACCATCCCCATCGCCGATGCGGCACGAACCATGACCTTGGCACGGCACTGGTACGCTCAGGGGTTCCGACAGTTCAAGATGAAGGTGGGACACGATGTGGATGAGGATATTCGACGACTGGAAGCCGTGCACCGGGCCTGCGAGGGCGTCTCTTTCATTGTCGATGCCAATCAAGGCTATACGCGAGCCGAAGCGGTCGCCATCATAGAAGGACTTCGGAGTTGCGGGGGCCACATTCTTCTCCTGGAGCAGCCCCTCCCGAGGGAAGACGTGGACGGCATGGCGGCATTGCGGCACGGGTGGCGCGTCCCGGTCGCTGCGGACGAGTCAGTGCGGACCCTCGACGACCTCCATACCATGATCCATTATCAGGCCGCGGATTTCATCAACATCAAAATCACCAAAACTGGGGTCATGGCCGCCATGGACATCGCCATTGCCGCTCGCACCGCCGGCCTGCACCTCATGATCGGAGGGATGATCGAAACCAGAATCGCCATGGGATGTTCCTTCGGATTAGCGCTTGGCCTTGGGGGGTTCGAGGTCCTGGATCTGGACACCCCGCTCCTGTTGGCATCCGATCCGGTCACTGGTGGGTATCAATACGAGGGGCCGAGGCTCCTCCCCTGGAACGAGCCTGGACTCGGATTGAGGACGCAGACGGCAGGCTTAGTCACAACCGTCGCCTAAGCTGCTCTCCTGGTTGAATGGGAATCTCGCAAGGTCAGCGTAAGGGTACCGGATCCAGACCTCCACGGAGGCAGAAGTCCGTTTGGTATGGACAAACCTCAGTTGGTCCCGTTGCCGCTTGCGGGCGCTGCAAGGCCTGGTCCATTCTGCCTTCGGACCACCTTCGAACCGGATGGAGCTGCGCCGGAGGGAAACAACTCACTCTCCAGGGCGATGCTGACCGATCCTCCAACGTTCAAGTCTCGGCCTGTCGGCTGGCTCACGATGGTGCCTCCAGTGCGATACTTTCGCAGCACCCACCCATTGACACTGCCGCTGCCTTCGGGAGTGGCGAGCACGACATAACTCAATGCACTGTCGTCGGCTCCAAGTACGACCTGCACGGAGTAATATTTAATAGAGCCGGAGAGGGAGAGACCCAGCACGCTGAGATCATCCGTATACAGCTGATGACCGGCATAGTAGACCGCTTCGAGTCGGTCGACTTCTCGCACAGCGACTTCTCCTTCAACGGCACGGGCACGTGCGATGGAACGACTATAGAAACCGGTTCCCAGTCCGACCAAGATGGCAATCACACACACGACCGTCAAGAGTTCAATGAGGGTGAACCCTCGCTGCGAGCCGTCTTGGTCGGCATGCATCATTGATCGTCGAAGGCTCCCGTTCAACTTCCCCGTCTTTGGATAAGGTGAAACGGCTGCAAGGAGGTCCGGATCGCGGACGATGCGTCCGCCATTTGGCGCAGTCGTTCCACAATCTCCGGCGAGCCCACCGGCTGACTTGCAAGCGTCACCGCCAACGAATCCGCAATCCGACGGATGTCCTGGTTCTGCTGGTGAATACTCCTCAATGCCTGCTCGACTTGCGCCCAAGCATGATTGGTGGCGGCGCCAAGACCATCGAGCCGGTCAGCTGGCAGGAAATTCACACGCTGGGCCACATATCCGTCTCCCCACTCTTTCGCGCACCGTTGCAGGTGCGCGAGGGGACCAGCGACTCGTTTGGTGAGAAGAAGGCCGAAGAGCAAGGAGCCGAAGAAGAAGACCGGTATAGCCGTCCCGACCGTCTCGTTCAAAAACAGGAGCTGGTCGGCAGCTGCCTTCTGATCAGCCAACGACCCGTCGGTAAGGAGGGTCAACGCCGGGACGACGTACGGGCTCAAAAACGCCAAAACAAAAAACAGCATGGCGTAGAGCGTCAGTATGAGTGCCGTGCGCGCCACGTATCGATCATGAGATCCCAGAAACTCCTCCCGACCTTCTGTCCGGGCAGCCGGAGTCGACATCGTTGCTGTGGTCATGGGCGCCATTCCCTTTCCCGCAGGCAGACCCTGCTGCGTGAAGCGTAGCATGGCCAGGACTTGACTCAAGCAATTTCTGGTAATGAGATCGGTTGCGAAGGGGTTGAGCCCCTGGGGTGGATATCGCCCCGCCGTGGGGGCACCGGCTGCCCTACGTGGAAGGAACGGTCTCCTCATCGCATTTCTTGCAATTGAGCGTGGTTCCGAGGTACCGCGCTCGCCCTGCCTCGGTCAACACCCAGGGCCGGCTCGTCATCGGCGGCTGGTGACGCACGTGCTGTCCATGGCCGCACTCGAGATCGGCGACCCAATCACCTTGCTCGTCGAGATGATAGCCGACGATGGTTCTCGTCATAACCCCCTCCGGTTATCCCCCGGTCCTCGCCCGGGAATCATTATGTTACACTGCGCCGGAATGTGAAACCGATGGAAGAGGAGATTCGCAGCATGACGATACCTACCTTTCGAATCGGCTTTGTGGGAGTCGGTCGGATGGGCGCCAATATGGCTCGTCGACTTAAGGACGAGGGATATCAGCTCGTGGCCGTTAGTGATATGGACCATACACGGGCCGTGAGCCTCGCGCGAGAGCTCGGTTGCGCAGCATCCGCTACCCCCGCCCGGGTCGCGGAACTGGCGGATATCGTGTTCACGGTGGTCACAGACGACCAGGCTATGAGAAGGATCTTCTCGTCGGATAGTCAAGACAGCCTGCTAATCCACGCGAGGGGACGCACCTTTGTCAACTGCGCGACCCTCTCTCCCGTCGTTCACGTGGAGGTTCAGGCACTGGTCGAGCAGGCAGGCGGACACACGCTCGAGGCTTGCATGGCAAGCAGTATTCCTCAAGCCCGGGAGGGCACCCTGTTCCTGATGTGCGCCGGTCGACGGGAGGTGTTTGACCGGATCGGATCGCTATTAAGTTCCTTGAGCTCTACCGTCCGGTACGTCGGAGAGGCCGGTCAAGCTGCTACAGTGAAGGCCCTCGTCAACATGGTGATGAACTGCAACACTGCGGCGCTGGCGGAAGGCCTGGGGCTCGGTGCGGCGTTGGGACTGGACCTGACCATGTTACGAGATATCTTTTCGCGTACGGGCGCGAACTCTCGAGTGCTTGAAACCGACGGCGAGGATATGCAACAACGCGCGCATGAATGCTACTTTTCCGCAGCCCATGCCGCGAAAGACTCGGGCATCGCCGTGACGCTGGCCGGATCCGTCGGGCTGCGGCTACCGCTAGCGGAAGCAACCCTCGGTCAATACCGGCGTCTCGTCGAGGTCGGCAAAGGGGACCTCGATAAGTCAGCCGTCGCCGAACTCACCTTCAAAAACCGTGATTGATCCAACGTGGTCAAAGCTCTTGCTTACGGCACAAGCTTCATGGCATGGGCTCTCCTCGGGCTGCTCCCACCAGCATGCGCTGGTTCCGACCCTGATCCCGAATCCCGGCTGATTTACGTCTCCGACTATTTCTCATTTGTCGGGGCAGACACGCATGGCCGAGTTGCGTTCGCGTTAGACAACAACAGAGGCCGCGATGGCGACGCCTATCAAGCCGAGCATTTTGCAGTCCTGCATGACGAGCATGAGGGGTGGATCGAGATCGCGGGGAGCGGTCCGTATCCAAATCGAGACCACGTATTGGATCGTATTCCTAATTCGGAGAATCTTCAGTTCGAGGGCGCCCCGTCGACCGGCCTCATCATTACGAGCCCCCACAATCGACTGACCTTGGCAATCGAACCACTGCGCGAACGCACCCGGCACAGGCATGACGGAGCGCTGACTTGGATGGGATCGGTCCCTGCCAGCCTGACCTGGAAGGGTCGAACCATCCTCGGTCGCGTGATATACGAGTACTTGGTCATCCCCGAGTTCAATCGTCTTACGCGCAGGTATTGGGGTCTGTAGAAGGATTTTCAAGGACTCTACCTGTTGGCTGACGGTGACGGGGATGTCTATCTCCATAGTCAGCAAAGCAAAATGCTCGCCCCATTCGTCGGCAAACTTGTAGGCTTTTCTGTTCTCGATGGACAAACGGAAGATTTACAGGATCTCCGTATCCGTGTATTGGATCACGACTTCGCTTTCGGCCTGTATCGATGGCCGACGTCTTGGGAGATCAGTTGGATAGGAGCACAGGGACGCTCGACGTTGACGGTCTCTACATCGGAGCGCAAGTCCATCGCCGGATGGGTATTCGGTGGATTTGCAATGAGCATCGTGCGTGGTGAATTGTCCCAGGGCGGCGGTTCGATCCGAATCTACGGCGTCGCTGAACTGCTGATGTGACAGAACTCGCAACCTTCCTTCCTTCTGCCGGGTATCGGCTGCGCCGACGTATGATTTATGGCTGCCGGCGGAGTCGCGCGTAGTCGGGCTGCAAACCGGCACGAGTCTTGATACTCTCAGCATCATAGCCGGGGGTTGCTTGGATCACATTGTCTTCGGCCTCCCATCGCTCCTCGTAGGTACCGGGAGTATTCACCACGACATTGTGCGACGCACGATGAAAGAACAGGCCCATTGGGACACGCTCCAACACATTGTCCGAAATGGTGATCGCGCTTGTTCCTTCATCAAGGTAAATGCCCGGGATAGGAGCAGGGCCCGCCCAGGGAGACCGAGCGATGTCGTGGATGTAGTTGCCATGGATCACGGTACCGGGCTGGTGCGAGAGCGTATAGATGCCTGCCCCGTCCGCCATCTCGGTCATGACCGTATAGATATGGTTGAAACGTATTTGATTCCTGGCGAGCACGGTACGCGCATCGGTCCACCCCCAGCCGACACTGATTCCGGTGTATGGCGCATCATGGACTTCATTATGTTCGATCGTCGAGTCGGACGTATAGCCCACCAGGATTCCCACGCTCGACCGATAGTCCAGGCCAATTCGTTCGACCAGATTGTTGGCAATGAGATTGCGGCGACACGGGAGCCGCGGGTCGAGCGGACGCGCCTCCAACAATCCGTCGAGGACAATCCCACTGCCAGATACGTCTTCGATTCGGTTACCAATGACCTGAACCTCGTTGATGCCAGTGTGGAGCGTCAGCGCCGTTCCACCTAACCGACGAAACAGATTCCCTTCGATCCTCACACGTTCCGCGTGTTCGACATGTACCGCTGCGGGAACGCGTCCAGCCATGGGCGTCGTCTCCGCATAGATTGCATCCGCCTGGCTCGTCACGAATCCCTCCTGATTGGGTTGTGTCCATCCAGAATATTCAAACACAAGCCCAATCATGGCGAAATCGTGAATCGGATCCGCAGGCGATCCACGCACTTCGACCAAGTGTTCCAACAGGGGCACGACAACGGTGGCATCGGCTAGGTCCTCGCCAGCACGGGGCCGATAGAATACCTCGTCCGTCGCCTCCCTTAAATACCACTCTCCAGGCTCGTCGAGAAACTCGAGGGCATTCTCGAAATAGATGCTCTGAGATTCAAAGCGGAGAAATGCATGCCCGATGAACGCCTTGGACCGATCCGGCTCCATCGGCACGACATAGGCTTCCAGTCCCTGCTCGTCGACGGACTTGATGCGCAGATTGTTCTGCGTCCATTGTTTCAAGATGACCATTTCGGCGGTCCCGAATCGTGCCCACGGTCCGATCAAATCTCGGGGCACAACAATCCGTCGCGTCTCCTCCTCCCATCTTGTCAGCCGTGCAAACCCGGGACCGTTGGGATGGCGGGCACGGATCGCGCGCGCGCCATTCACATAGAGTTGACGAAATCGCCGTCCCCCAGCGGGAGCACGATAGACACCGTGGTCGTCAAGAACCCACCCGGACGCCTTCTGCCCGCCGCTGATCACGACCTCCTCGCCCGGAAACGCCCTGTAGATTACCTGATGGCCGTTTAGTCCCGAATCCCGATGGTCAAATCGAATGGATTCCGTGATTGCATACACGCCCGCACGGAGATACACCGTAACGTCTGTCAAATCCTCCGTTAGGGGACGCACTGCAGCCTGGGCTCGAGCGATTGTGCGAAAGGGTCGTTCGTCCGTTCCCGGATATTCGTCATTTCCGGAAGGAGAAACAAAAAAGTGGACTCCCGTGGAGAGAGCCACGGATGGTGTTGGGGACGTCAAGGAGAGAGAAATCGCCACCACGACCTTAAGCACGCGGTATCGCTTCAAGAAATCCATGTCGGAATTTTCGCACTCCTAGTCCGTCAGTACGTACCATAGACGTTCAACGCAAAGCGACCGATTCGATGACTTGAGTTCTGGTCATTCACGAACTGATTTCCATGGAGGGGAGTCTGGCTCGCAACGGACGACGACGCAAAGTTTGGTCCTTGCCGGTGCACGAAGGTGCGCCGGCGTCCCTTTGTCGCAATCTCGTCGCTACCGGACCTCAAGACAATACAGGGGGTTGTGCGAATGTTGCGTCTGCTCGCTTCTTGCATGCCCGCGAGAGTACAGGGGTATGTCCATGTCCGATTTTCAACGCGGGTTTCGTGACCATTCACCCTCGGCAGTGTGGAAGAGAGCCACCGGAACAATCCTGGTGCTGCTGCTCCAGGTTGATATCTGCCTCGCAGGTACGGCTCGACACCCTAGCGTGGTGACTCCCCAGCAGGGCATTGCAACCGCATCCAAAGCGATTGCCCTGGACCCCAGACATACCAAGGCATACCTCCGTCGAGCTGGCTATCATTTGGCACTGGCGCGGGATGAAGGAGGCGACCGTCACCTGCGTGCCGCAGCAGACGACTTCGCCAAAGCTGCGCATTTGGCGCCGAAGAATCCGATGATTCATCGGCAATACGCAGAAACTGCGGCCAGACTTCAAGAATACCAGTTAGCTGTGTCGGAGTACTCCGCCGCACTCAAGCTTGCCCCTAAGCACGCACCCTCCTATCTAGGACGAGGACTGGCATATTTGGCTTTGAGGAAGGATCGGCAAGCAAAAACAGACTTCGCACGGGCAGTCAAACTCAAGCCCGCTCTTCGTAAACAATTGGAGAGAGAGGAACGACGTATCCGGCTGGTACGCCTGGCACACGAGGCAGCGACCAGACTCAATCAGACGGAAACAATGCAAGACTCACCGGTGGAGGGAATAAGTCCCGATCTGACCTGCACCGGAACTGTCCCAATCCACCTGACGGCCCAATGCTCGCCCACGGGAAAACTATCTCTGATTCCGTAAGAACGACGGCAATCGCACACCGGTCGCGCCCGGATGGAGACCAGCCAAGGCTCCATCGCTTCTTCTATCGTTCGACAATGTCACTCTGCATGTCACCCAAGACGCTCAACAGCTCGTCCTGCTCCACCTGCCCGACCTTGTAGAAGTCCAGCGCAGCTATCAGGTCTTGGACCAATGCGTTGAAATCCGCATCGGTCACCCCCATCCCTGCATGCGTCGCTTTCATGCTCCGCCCCGTATAGATACAGGGCCCTCCCGCCGCCTCACACACCTGATCCACCAGGTGTCGCTTCAGTTGAGGGATATCGGTACTCCTAAAGTAGCTGTTGATGTGATCGTCAACCGCGACATTGGATACAAATCTATCGACCACCCCCGTGATCGCGTCCTTACCGACGAGACGCTTGTATAAAGACGGTCTGTCGGACATCCTCGTTTCGGCACATGCGGCGAGCAGCGATAATCCAAGTAACCCTAGGATCACCCTGTTGAAGATTATCATTGTGTCTCCTTGTTCCTACATTACCCTCTAGCCACGCGTCCCGACTGCCAGATAGCCTTCGATAAAATCCCGAAGCTGCTTTTCTAAAACCAAGCCAATCATAACCTCGCCGTCTTGACGGACGAGAGCCGGCAGGCTGTTCACGCCCAACTCTTCCCACTCCTGTTGCCATGCCCTGACGGCGTCATTCCCATTTGAAGTAGGAGTCAGGTTCGTAAAGCCGTGCGTCACGGCAACTGCGGCCAGCACGATTGGATTGGAAATATCCTCTTTGCATTGCCAAAGTGCCCGATACACATCGTGGCGCGGGAGGCGCCCGCGGGTCGAATCCTCATCCATCGCAGCCGCAATGACTCGAATCGCAGAACGCGTATTGGGCTTGCCTGCCACGCTCCGAATCGGGATCTCGGGAGCCAAGCTTCGTACCATCCGGACCTCGTGATCGATTGCTAGCTGCATACGCGGGCGACTTCCTTCACGCGAAACGGGCAAGCTCGGTCCGTGCTCAACACCACGCCATTCCACCCGGTCATCGAGTCCTAACCGCAACAGGCGCTCCCCCTGGGCATAACAAAACGGGCAGTTAAATCGCTGTGGAGAACGACTCTCCCACTCATATACTCCTGGAGGGTTGGGCTGGATGTTTTCGCGTCACGCCGCATATAGTTTGGTTACCGAACTCCAGGACAGGCCGAGTATGTCTGTCAACTGACTCCCCCAGTGATCACTTTTTTTTATGACCTTTGTCGGGCACGCTTCCCTAGTTCGGATTACATAGGACCAGTTCCGCCCGGGAAACGGTTGTTCTCCCGGATGGATCGGTGGCGCCGCACGCTTGATCTCATGTAAATCATTGTCGGCGCAGTCTTGAACGTACCTTCGCATTCCTTCCCACGATCCAAGGAATGCCACGATAGGATGCTTTACGGATAAGCCGGATAGTGAGATGCTGGGACCTTACGAAGCGGCGTTCGCCTTTACAGCGGGCCACGCGGTCACGCTTTGGCCGGTATCAGGACTAAGGAGAAGGCGGGCGCGTTCCAACAAAATGCGATTAGGTCGGAGTCAGCACTCCTGGCACACCGCACACATACCCCGCGACGGCAATCTGCGCGATCACAGCCAGGCTATCTCCTTTTGTGGACGTCTCTGCTCCATGCGGCCAATCCGTGACGAAGGGCTCAATCTTTTGACATCCGGCTCTAATACGGACAGAACCGTTTTCCCCTACGCGCAACGGATTTCCACAACAGCCAATTAGCCTCGGGCGATAACCTTTTCAGCAACGTTTAGAGATCATATTCACCACATTGGCCGAACGACTTATCGAGCGGCTTGGAGCCATAGTTACCCCAAGCGCTTCCGTTCATAACGATTAGGCCATTGACGTGCGACAAACCGATAGAGCTACCTATTCACGTCATGCTTCAGCTTGACAATCCGAACGAAGAGTGTAAAATCCGATTCCAATTTATTCCCGCCTTATTTGCAGTTGTAGTCCGTTCGGCTTCCTCTCACGTTGACTCAGGTGACATGCCTGCTTGCCTTCACTTCGCGGACGCGGCGAAGCCCCCTCACCCCAAGCCCGGAGGTTCAGGATGCGTGTGCCCAAACGCGGCCTTTCGATCTGTCCATGCTGCCGCCAGCAAACTCTCCAGCACAATGGCGCCTTCCTCACCTGCGCGACCTGCGGTCTATCCATCACCACTCAAGCACTCTTGCGTGCGGAACGATACACACAGGAAGCGACAATAGCGGAGGACGCTGTCGCGCGTTCCTACCATTAGCGCAATTTAAGGCCCCATCATGCATGCGGCGAACAGCAATGCACGACCGACCCATAGGTCGGCTTGCTGAGTTCTCCGGGTGATTATGTGAGATCTGCTGATCAGCCCGACCCCGGGTATCCAGGTGGAAGGCTCGTATCTGCATTTCGATAGGGACTCTGATTCCGCTAGTGACGACGTACGAGCCACAGTTGTGGGTTTGGGCGATGGACTTGTCGGCGCATTTTCTAAAACTAGTTACCGGGTACTGCGCCTGGACACTCACAATGTCTGCCAATATGCATGAGTGAGGTTCTCTCCTAGGTCGCTCGACTTCATATCTCACCCTGGCTTATCGGAGACCGCTCCACGCCAAGGCAACCAGCGCGTGATTGCTGACAGGTAATTCGCGCCAAGGCCGCATGAAATCGACCTCCGCTTAAATCCCTCACGATTAATTGGGGTTTCGATTCTGTTCACAATATCGTCGACGACCTTTCCCATCCTTCGGTTCGACCGACGGCGCACGTTTTGGAGACAGCCCTCCGCGCTTGGAGCACAGAAAAAGTCATTTTGGCCGCAAGATTCGGATAGTTCCTCGCGCTCAGGTGAGAGTATGATTCCGCGTGATCTCTGCAACCACGCACCCCGTCCCCATTTCATCCCGCACGGCATGGAAGGCCGTCTTGTCTCGCAATCGCAGGTTCGACCATGTCTTTGTCTACGCCGTGACGTCTACTCGAATCTATTGCCGACCTTCATGTCCGGCTCGCCGTCCCGCCCATGATCGCGTGCGGTTTTTCGAGACCCCAGAGCAAGCCGAATTAGCAGGGTTCCGCGAATGCCGACGCTGTTGGCCCAGGTCCCACGATCACACCCGTATCGCTCAGCGGATTGATCAAATCCGCCAATACCTGCATAGCCATTCGTCTGAACGGGTGTCCCTTGCAACGCTCGCGAAAGAGGTGAACCTGAGCCCGTATCACATCCAGCGTATGTTCACGCGATCCGTCGGCCTGTCTCCGTCCGCGTACCAGCGAGCAGCGCGAGCAGAACGGTTCAAGTTGCTCCTCAAACGCGGCTATACCATTACGCGGGCCCTCTATGACTGCGGATTTGGATCTAGTAGCCGGCTTTATGATCGCACAGATGGAGAACTCGGCATGCTGCCACGCACATATCGCTCTGGTGGAAAGGGTATGACGCTTCGATATGCGACGGGGCGGATTGCGGTCGGGCATCTTCTGATCGCCGTTACCAGTCGCGGAATTGCCGCTGCGAATCTCGGCAGTACCGTGTCTCAACTCCGTGCCTCACTCAGACGTGACTTTCCCCATGCCGTGCTTCGCCAAGACCAATCGGGCTTATCTCACTACCTACGAGCCTTTCGGCAGAGCCTAGCCGGAGAGCAGTCGCTGACGACGTTGCCACTCGACGTTCAGGGCACAGCGTTCCAGTGGAAGATCTGGAAGGCGCTTCAACGCATTCCGCGAGGGCGGACTCAATCCTATCAAGAGATCGCACGGTCGATCGGACACCCCAAGGCCGCCCGGGCCGTCGCGCGAGCCTGCGCAACAAACCGCGTAGCGCTTGCCATCCCTTGCCACCGCGCTGTTCGTATGGGCGGACATCTTGCCGGGTATCGCTGGGGGATAGGGCGTAAGCGAAAGCTCGTTGCGTTGGAACGCACATAGATCTATTCGACGTCTCGACCGCTGGTCACGCCTGCTAACCTTCGCCCGGTACTCCACACCACAGGACGGCACTGATACATGCTGGACCATGGAGCGGCTGAAATCCGCCTCCGGCCGTCCGACCTCCCTGATCAGGCCAGCGCGCGCGAGTATGACGCCGGCCGTTGCCACACGATCCTTTGCGGATTTGCCTTTGCCACCGTTCCGCCCTCGGATAGAGTCATACCCAGGTTATTCCGGATGCTACCGAGCTGCCTCATTACAGGGGAAGTGGCCGTGGCACTGCTGGTGCTAAGCCTGTTTCGCTTGGAGTCCAAAGGGACCGTTGCAGCATTTGCTACCAGCGTTCCAGGATGGGCCTGTGTAGGCGCTTGTTTCGTCCTCCTCGTATCCGCCCGTTGTGTGTGGGCGTCGTTCCAACGAGCTACCTCTCTTGTCCGACGACAATACGCACTTACGGTTGCGGTCAACCTCTTCACGATCCTCCTCGTGAGCGCCAGTGGAGAACTAGTCATCCGCCTAATGGCGCATCGCACTGTCGAAGGCCCACGATTTGCCAATACCTTGCTCTTCCCACGAATGTGGTCCGACGTATCAGCGCGTCACCGTGAGGTCATCGCCCACATGGCGAGCGAAAGTGCTTACGTGGTGGCAGATCCAGAGTTAGGTTGGAACCTAGCCCCGAATCGAGAGGCCGGAGACGGACTTTATCGTACGAGCGCGGAGGGCCTCCGTAGTCCGGCAGTCGGCACGTCCTTTAGCGACCCGAGCACGCGGTTGACCGGACCCACAACGACCGCTCCCGAAATCCGAATTGCACTCTTGGGCGATAGCATGACGTTTGGGAGCGAGGTTCCGTGCGAGGCATCACTTCCCCATCTTCTCCAGGAGCGACTCGATCCGCGTGTGCAGGTATTGAACTTCGGCGTACCCGGCTATAGCGCCTATCAGGCACTCCTCAAGTATCGACGGGATATTCGTTCCTGGAAACCCAACTTCGTCATCATGGGGATAACCTCTCGACAACTCCTTCGCATGCAGAACGTATATAATTTCCTTATTTCACCAACCGGCATCCAATTTCCATTCGCACGGCCTCGGCCGCGCGTGGAGGCTTCGACATTGCAAACGATCAATGGCCCGGTGCCCTCCCCAGCAGAGATTTTCTCGGTCTCTGACCTCCGCTTCCTGCCCTATCTGGAGGAAGACCGCTTTTACGCGCGTATGGAGTGGCCACGTGGTGGCCCATGGGGGCTACTGGAGTCATCCTACCTCTTTCGCTTTGTTGCCTCTCTGCGTCCCCCGGTTGAGGCGCTCAAAACCGACCTATCCGATGATGCGCTCGTCAGCCTCACTCGCGCGACACTCCAGACGTTCATTCAAGAGGTTCTACGGGATGGCGGACTCCCAATCCTGCTGCATCTGCCCTATCAGGGTGAGCTTCGGTCAGCGGCTTTCTCTGCTGTAGCAACCGCCCCACCAGGTGCCCACCTCCTCACCCAAGCGGGGCAAGAATTTTGGGACGCCGTACCCTGCTTGATTCAGGCTAACGCGTTCGAAGAATTTGCCCCTGGTGCCCATTACACTGGGTCCGCGAATGCCGCGGTGGCGGGGTGCTTGTCAGAGACTCTGCGATTGACAGCCGAGTATCAGTATGCGATCAGTTTCTGAATGCCGCCGGCACCACACGGCCGGCGGCGTGGCTTGGAAGTAGACGATCAGAAGATGGAATAGATCGCAGGAGCCAAAACACTTCCCTCCAAGAAGAATCCTAACGCTCCTAGCAGCAGGATTGTGAAGACCAACGGTGCCAGCCAGGTCGATTTTCGTTCACTCAAACACCCGATGAATTCCTTCACGAGATGCGTGTAGTCTTGCACTCTTGTCGTGTTCATAGCTCCCTCCCTTGCGGCTCCATACTGCTTTTTTCCGCAGGCCTCCCTACCCTCATCCCAATTCTGGTCTTGCCGCCGAAGCTGCAAATCGGTCTCTAGTCCGCTTTGCGTATAGTACGCCTTCCCGGAATGCAATGAATGTAAGAATCGCCCCCGGATAGAACCAGAACCCCCCGAATCGTGATGTCATGCCTCCACCGATCAATGCCACAATGATCGACAGGAAATCGGCGATAGGTCCCAGCGGCTCGAACAGCTGCATGTGGTGTGCATTCGTGAGGAGCCCGTCCTTGCGCACGACTTCTTGCTGCCATGGCCTCTTTTCATACGGCTTCAACAGTTTCACCTGGGGCACGGCGGGAGCCGCGGTGTCTTTCAAGACCCCATCATCGCACGCATCAATACAGTGATAACACTTGATGCACTCTCGATTGATCACCTTCCCATCGAAATGAAAGATTTCTCGGCTGACATCGATGCCCTGCGGACAGGCGTTACTGCAGTCACGGCAGCCGACGCATTGCGCCACCCTCGTAATCTTGGATTGGACCGGCGAAATATTCATCAGTGGCGTCATCATCGGAGCATACGGGCATAGAATTCGACAAAAGGCACCGTGGCCATAGCGTAAGTTCAATACGATGCTCATCGTGAACTGGATAAAAACCGCCAACCCGAACGCCAGAATGGCATCGTGCCAGGTGGGCTGGATCGAAATGTTGAATGGCGCGCTCTCTGCAAACGCCTTGTTCTTGTAGCCCGGCAGGTCAGCCAATGGGGGCGGAGACATCACATCCATCTTGGGTGCAAACCCCACATTGTGGATCAGAATGATAACCGGTAAGAGTAGTACGAAAAGAGCGCCAATTCGAAACAGCCAGCGGTGTTCGGTGTTGATCAGTAAGTTTTTCTCGCTCAAGCGCAAGTACCGCTTGATCTTGAGTTTCTTCAAGATCCAATCTGCAAACTCAATCGCTCCACGCATGTGACAAACCCAACCGCAAAACCCTCGGCCGAATACGAGGATGGACCCCAAGATCAACAACACCATGATCGCCGCCGCGTTGATGGTCCCCTTGGCCAAGGAGGGCACTCCCATCATGGCCGTTTTACCCCAAATCTCGATACCGAAGATGTGCCACGAAAGCAGATGGACGGCGATGTAGACATGAACCAGCCCCAAGGCAGTCATGCGGTATTTTTGTCGTTTAGAGGTCGGCCTGACGACAGAGCCTGGAACGTGGCAGGACGTAGCAGGCCCATGGGCTTTGTCCGAGCCGATGGTGATGAGTTGAACAGGGGACGCCGGTTGGGTCGAAACAGAGCTCATGCAGCTCCTCCTCACTCCTCAGTTCTACTTCCAATCCCTGGGATCAATTAGAATGAAGCTACCTGGCAAACCGCGGTGTGGCTACACATCAAAGGGGCGGGGCCATGCCTCTATAGGGGGAAATTCGAAATATACCAGCCCCGGATGTCGCGTCGCAGTTGCTGACTATTTACGTACCGCGGTGAGATGGCAAGGCCCGTTATGGCCCTTCATGGGCAAGAAATTGCAGTTTGCCCCCAGACGGCAGGATTTTAGCGTGGGACAGCTGCATGCGCGCGTCGCATGGCGAGACGTTTGCCCCGTCTTCGATGAGGTATAGGAATCGCGACGAGAAATAATTGATTGGGGAGAGTCGCCTCGCCAGGGCGAGGCCGGACAAGCTGCCGATGATGTGAGAATTGGCGTGGTCGGCCAATATCTGGGATGGCAGCAGACAATGAGTCTGTCCTCCGCCCCCCGGCAAGCGGGCTTGGGGCACGAGCTCCAAATGCACATCGAGGCCGCTACGGCCCTTATTGCCCCAAGGCGTATTCCTTCTCCAGATCGGATTCTCCCATTGCGGCCAACTGGCGCTCGCCCATTGCAAGCACAATTCCGTCGTACACCTTACGAGCCGTATCCGACCATTCAGGATTAAACGGGAGTCCCTGGAAGGCCGCTTCTGCAGCCTTCCCTTCGTCATAGGTCAAAGCTCGTGGCGCTCGACCAGAAGCAGGCTCCTCACCATGGTTCTTGTGTTCAGTGGTCGTACCATCCATCCGGTCCGGTCCCATGAGCACCTCCGTTAGACGTGATCAGTGACGATTTCGATACGTGCCATCGACCCCTTCAGATCTGATCGGCACACTCCATACGAAACTTGATTGCAGCAAGGTTCATACCATTGTGCGTAAGGTTCCATACAGACATGGACAATCATATCGCCACGAGCAACCGCGCGCCATTGAATCTCTCTTTCTCGCGGTCGACTTCGGCGAGCGTGTGCACAACTCATAGCCTGTGGTCACGTCATTGCAGTTTTCGATACAATTGTATCGAATTCGATACGGCTTGGAGACATTCCCGACCCTACCCCCAGTAAGATGGGGGACAGCTACGGAGCAAGAAGTCACTGTGCTCATGAGCAGAACTATGCCGCCGCGAGCCTCTGTCCTTCCGATTTCCTGATCCGCATGGCCGCAGCGCAACGCAAGCCCTATCCTGCGAACAATCATACTCGCTCTCCTGACTTCTATTTCGTCAGATGTTCAGACCATGGCACTTCCCATCCAGCACGAAATGGGAACCTCCCTCCCATACGTATGGTGTCAAAATCGCCTCCTTCAGTGGTACGGTCGCATCGCCATGGATGTTACGTATTTTAACCGTTATACGATATTCGGAGTCAGGGCGTGCGGCAATAGAGAGCACAGGAGGCCTATACGCAATGCTGCAGCGAGAACTGCCCAGATCGCTCGACACTACTCACTTACAAACCCTTTGGGTCATACCATTCACGGTGTGCCTGATGGTCGTGGGAGTACAGCTGGCAGGTTGTACCAGTGGTACCGGCAACTCGAGCGGCACAAGCGTCGGCTCTGGGAGTGGGGCCGTTCCAGGGGCCAATGGAGGGACGAATCCGGGAAACACAACCGTCAGTAACCCGAGCGTTGTCTTTATTGCCGATAAGGAACAGGACGAAACGAGCGAACTCTATGTCGCCGATGCTTTCGGGGCCAGCCGCGCAAAGCTGTCTGGTGTGCTCGCCGGCGGCGGTAACGTCAGCACGTTTCTCTGGTCGCCAGATCGATCGAAAGTGGCGTTCCGAGCCGACAAGGACCAGAAGGGAGTATTTGAGCTTTATGTGGCTCCCGCGAGCGGCGGGACGCCGATCAAGGTCTCCGGCTCCATGCCTTCAGATGGAGACGTCTGGCAATTTGCCTGGTCACCAGACAGTACGAGGTTGGTGTATCGAGCAGACTCCAGCACCGATGAAGTTTTCGAACTCTTTGCAGTGTTCTCGGATGGACAGGCCAACGTCAAGATCTCAGCACCGCTCGGCTCTGGAGGAAGCGTCGGGTCCTTTGCCTGGTCCCCGAATGGCTCATACATTGCGTACCTGGCCTCTACCAACGTGCTGACGAGTCCCTCCGAATTGTTTGTGGTGCAACCTACCGGAGCAGGAAATACGAATGCGTCCGGGCTTCTTGTGCAGGGCGGGAGCGTGGAAGCGTTCGAATGGGCGCCTGACAGCAGTCGAGTGGCATTTCGTGCCGACAAGGAGGTAGATGGCATCGTTGAGTTGTTTACGGTTCTGGCATCGGGGTCGGACATCCTGAAAGTGTCTAATGCACTTCCGGCATACGCTGACGTGCTCAACTTCTCATGGGCTCCCAACAGCGCTCTCCTTGCATATCGAGCTACGACGATCGCGGGGAACCTCTCGGAACTGTTCACGGCTCCGGCAACAGGAGGCCAAAATTTGAACGTATCCAACCTCCTGCCTCCCGATGGAGGCGTCTCAGAGAAGTTTCACTGGTCACCGGACAGTTCGAGAATCGCTTATATTGCCGATAAACTAACTGACGGGGTCGACGAATTGTTCGTCAGCACCTTTGCCGGAGGCGCATGGAACAATTTGCCATATTCCGCACCCTTGGTGTTCGGAGGCAATGTTTCATCCTTTTCCTGGTCCCCTGACGGATCTCACCTTGCCTACCTCGCCGATGCCCTGAGCGATGACGTCACAGAACTTTTTACTGTCGCTCTGGCGAGCCCTGCAGCTGCCCAGCGGATGACGCCGCAACTGACACCGGGAGGAAATATCTCGGCGTTCACCTGGTCGACCGACGGATTCGGGCTCATCTATGTCGGCGACCAAGATCAGTACCAAATGTTCGAACTCTACAGTGTCTCTCTTTTAAGCTCAGACATCACCCGACTATCTGGACCGCTGGTTGACGGAGGCGATGTACTCCGAGCCGCAGCGGGGCCCACGGTGTTCTTCAATCCGTAAGGAGGCGTTCGGGGTTGCTCGACGCATTCGCCGGAGGCCTGGAATATAGGCCGGCCTCAGTAAATCCGCAGACCATAAGCGTATTCATCTTGTGCACCTCGATGACGTTCGGCTTTCACGATGACACGCATGCACCGATCCGTGTGTTTGACTGCTCTACGGTGACAGGGCAGGTACGGTCCGCCTAGTCCAGTCCATTACCGAATCTAAGTCCCGTCGACACGACATCATGCCTCATGAGCCTGCACTGCTCCGTCCGCAGTTGCAGGAGCCCTTCCCCCCAATTTCCGCAGGAAACGACTCACACTGGCCTGCAGACCTGGCGCAGGTGCGGTGTCGGAACCGCAGGCGTTCACCAGCCTTGTCGCGTCAAGCGAATCTCAGTTATGGCTCGGGGACTGTTCCTGGTCGAGAATTGAGAAATCGATTGTCAAACCCGCCGACCCGGGATACCTGTAGAGTGGCGTCGGATCCCGGCGCCTGCCATCTCGGCACACCCTAACTGGAGGAGGAGTCCCATGCGTTTCTTCGTAGTCCCGGCAATCGCCGTGGCGTTCGCGTTTGGTACGGGGTCGTTCGTGTTTGCGGATGAAGCCGCCACTACGGCGGCGGAAATGCGGAGCGACATCGGGTCCATGTCCAGCGAAATGCAGGGAGAGATGAGAGCCGAACATGAGCAGGCCCAGCAGGAGATGAAGGAGGAGCGCGCCGAAACCAAGAAGGAGTTCAAGAGCAAGAAAGAAAAGATGAAGGCTGACGCCAAAGGAAAGAGGAATGACCTGAAGGCGGAGAAGAAGAAAATGAAAGGTCAGGCCAAGGCCAAAAAGGCCAAGTCATACAAGAGCGCCAAGCAAGCAGCGGCGGCGATGAAGCACGGCGATCACTGAGCCGAGCCGTAGGATTTTCGTTCACGACGATCCTCCGAACGAACTGACGGCCTGCCGAAGCGTGGTTTCGGCAGGCCGTCCCTTTTTCAGCCCTCAATCAAGCTTACCTGTAAGAACCTCTCCATTACTCCCATTCCTTGTCAGGTAAGATGATCATGACTGCGTAGGCACGTAGACCGGATGGTCCCGAGGAGGCAGCACCCGATCATCGGGATTCGCGGTCGATATTAAGGCAAACAGACAGGCAGCACATTGGCGACCGTTCAGAGCCAAGGCCTCCTCTACCGATACGGCCGAGTGTCGCAACAGCAACGCGTCGGTCACGGCTCCCTGATCAGTTTTGCCAGGCCGACGCGGTCACCGCGAAATCGTCGGCTGAATCCCCCATGCATGGGAAGAATCAAATTGTTGGGAAGAAGTGGAAAGCGGAATGGACAGCCTAACGGCTGGCTTGCACACTTTCAATATGGTCGACATGATTACGGCAAGCCATTGCGAGCTCGCGGGGATCCGCGGCAAGGCGAGCGGGCGGTGCCTGCACATACTGATCAAGCGTGCTAGGGAGAAACGTGCGGCCCTGATCGCGGTAGGCCGCGTGATGAAGAAGGGCAGCCTGTTGACGAGCCGCTTCGAGGTCGGAGCTGCTCACGCATCGCGTATACGCTTTCCACAAGCGATCAAACGACGCGTGATCCGATACCGACGGGCCTGCCGGAGGTGGAGTCGATTGACATCCTCCCAACTGGATCACGAGCAGCACCCCAAGTCCGATCGCACTCCACAAGCTATTCATCGACCGCCACTCCAATGCGAAACCTACGAAGCCCATACGCGCACTTGAAATCTACTCAGGCAAGACATTCACCTATCACAGCGGCCTAGGAAGCTCAATTGAGAATTTTGCTGAGAGAAGAAAACTGTAGTGAAAGAGGCTACGGCAAGGGTCGTCGCCTATTCGAATTCCACTTCGCGCACGAGAGACGTCCAGGGTACCTGGACCAATGACTAGCGGGAGGAGACCTCGCATTCGACTGCGCGCCGGCGGCCCTGAGGGTTGTTCCGCTAGGCGTGATTGTGAGAATCGGAGGAGGAGAACGGCTCGGAAACATCGATGAGATCTTCCAGCAGGACGCGTAACGGCTCCGCCACCGACCACGCTTGTGCGATGCATCCTTTCGCGGTATGCGGCGGTTCGGCATCGAAAATCTCCGACACTTGCCCTAGCCCAGCCTGTTCGAGGTGTGCGTCAAGACCCTCGAGAAACTTCCTTGCTTCCAGCTGGACCTCACGGCTCGCCCCATACGTCTTAATCCAAGCTGTAACAAAAGCCCCAAGTAGAAAAGGCCAGACGGTCCCTTGGTGATAGGCACCATCCCGCTCCCACGCCCCACCTTGATAGATGCCACGATAGTCTGGATGGTCTGGTGACAACGTGCGTAAGCCGACGGGCGTCAGGAGTTTCGCACGCACGATTTCGAGTACCTGGTGAGCTTGTTCGAAGGTCAGCAACCCTCTGGCGAGGGAGATGGCGTAGAGTTGATTGGGGCGGAGCGTGGAATCGTTTCCTTGAGGCCCATCAACGACATCATAGAGATAGCCGCCCTCCTGGTACCAGAATCTGGCCTGGAAGGCTAGACGCGCGCGCAACCGGTCGGCTCGATAACGCTCTGCTTCGGTGGGGTCACCGAACCGACGTGCTAATGCTTCCGCAACCTCGAGCGACCGAGTCCACAGCGCCTGGACCTCAACGGGCTTGCCATGCCGCGGCGTGACCACCCAATCGCCGACCTTAGCGTCCATCCAAGTTAATTGGACCCCAAGCTCACCACCCGTAATCAATCCATCCTGGTCTAGACGAATCCCATAACGGGTCCCACGACGATACCCATCAATGATCTGCTTTACGGCAGGCCACGCGACATTATATAGAAATTCATCGTCACTGCTGAGGTCCAGATAGCGACCCACCGTATGGACAAACCACAGAGAGGCGTCAATTGTGTTGTAGTCCGGCTTCTCACCCTGATCCGGGAAGCGATTCGGGATCATCCCCTCTGACACGTGCGAAGCGAAGGTGCGGATGATCTGGCGTGCCACATCATGTCGGCCGGCAACGAGACACAGTCCCGGTAAGGAGATAAAGGTATCCCGTCCCCAGTCGGTAAACCAAGGATAGCCGGCGAGAACCGTTTGCTGCTCCCCCCTCTGTGAAATGTACGTCTCTGCAGCGGTCCAAAGTCGACGCGCAAGCCGGTCCATCCCGGGCGCGGATGATTCCAGGCGAGATCGTCGAGCACGCTCTTCATCGATCCACCGAATCGCATCGACCGGCTCATCCTCGGTCGTGAACACCAGGATCGCAGAATTACCAGACGATAGCGTCCACGTGAACTCTCCCGGAGACCACCAGTCCTCCTCGCCATCGAGGCCACGAGACTGTTCGGCAGGAAGCTGGATGCAGCGAAACCACTCGTCCTGGTGACGATAACGTCCGTTGTGGTGCGCTCGAACCGGCGGAATGTCGTGATAGGGATGCCAGGTTACGCGACCTGGCGCCGTCTCGGCGTCCGGCTGCAGCGTCTGATTTTCACGATGCAGGCTATGGTAGTCGCGCCCGGACAGTTTCGGCCTGACCGACAGCATCACCGGCACAGGTAGGGTGTCGACACGTCGCCAACGGACAATCACCAGATCTCGGCCGCGCACACACAGGATCTCCCGGAGCAATCGAACACCGCAGACCTCAAAGGACCAGATCGGCCACGGATCGAGAACGAATCCTTCGCAAGCACGATAGCCTTCGGGATGAACGGCGCCTGAGTACAGGTTGGTGGCGAGTGAAGTCCGGGCATCCCCCACCGTTACCCAATCTTCTACCTGGTTGACCAGGACGACTCGATCCACGGGAGGGCGCCGTGCCACGAGCAGTAATGCATGATAGCGGCGCGTGTTGGCTCCGGCCACAGTCCCGGATGCGAAGCCTCCCCGTCCATTCGTCTCAAGCCACTCGTAGTCCAAGGCCCGCGCCAAGCCGCGACATTCGGTAGGGGCGATGCAAATTGGCTCATCCCTCGGTTCCGCCTTCTCCCGATGCCGTGGGCCGGACTTCATGGTCGCCGCACGCGCGCCATGTTACTCCCCGCTCTGCTGGATGAGTTTGGCCACAAGACCCGTCCATCCCGTCTGATGACCGGCTCCGATTCCCGCTCCATTGTCGCCATGGAAGTATTCATAGAAAAGCACGAGGTCCCGCCAGTGGGGATCCTCCTGAAATCGTTCCGTTCTGCCGTAGACCGGCCGACGCCCCTGTCCGTCTCGAAGAAAAATGCGGACCAAGCGACGCGACACCTCGGCCGCCACCTCCCACAGATGGAGGTGCTGTCCCGATCCGGTCGGGCATTCCACTTTGTAGCCGTCACCAAGAAAATAGTGAAATTTTTGCAGCGATTCGATCAACAGGTAGTTGACCGGGAACCAGATCGGACCACGCCAATTCGAGTTCCCTCCGAACAAACCCGTACTCGACTCAGCTGGCTCGTAATCCACCCGATAGTCCATACCCATGACCGAAAGTCGGTAGGGATGATCACGGTGATATTGTGAGAGGGCCCGGATCCCGTACGGAGACAGAAACTCCTTTTCGTCGAGCATGTACCGCAGGACACGTTTGAGCCGTCGACGATTCACCAAGGAGAGGAAGCGCCGCACCTCGCCATCCTCGGACTGCGTCTCCACGTGATCGGCGAAATCAGGACGATTTTCGATGAACCATTGCATGCGGTGTTTGAAGCGTGGCAGGCGATCGATCAGCTCCGAATCGAGCGTCTCCACGGCAAACAACGGAATCAAGCCCACCATCGAACGGACCTTCAAGGGAAATACTCGACCGTCAGGAAGATGCAAGGCATCGTAAAAGAATCCGTCCTCCTTATTCCACAATTCGATTTTTTCTCCGCCGATGTTGTTCATAGCACGACAGATGTAGACGAAGTGCTCGAAGAACTTGCTCGCCACGTCCTCGTACGCGCGATTTTCGCTCGCCAATTCCAGTGCGATCGTGAGCATATTCAGGCAATACATGCCCATCCAACTGGTTGCGTCGGACTGCTCAATCTGTCCCCCGGTCGGCAATGGAGCGCTTCGGTCAAACACGCCTATGTTGTCCAGCCCGAGGAACCCGCCTTGAAAAATATTCTTGCCGTCGGCATCCTTGCGGTTGACCCACCAGGTAAAGTTCAGCAGCAGTTTGTGAAAGATCCGTTCCAGAAAGACTCGATCGCCGCTGCCGGATCGTTTCTTGTCGATCTTGTACACGCGCCAGGCCGCCCAGGCGTGCACCGGGGGGTTCACGTCCCCAAGCGCCCATTCGTAGGCAGGAATTTGCCCGTTTGGGTGCATGTACCACTCGCGCAGCATGAGAACGAGCTGATCCTTGGCAAACTTGGGATCGACCAGCGCGAGGGGGATACAGTGAAACGCCAGGTCCCAAGCGGCATACCACGGATACTCCCACTTGTCCGGCATCGAGATGACATCCGCATTGTAGAGATGTTGCCAGTCCGAGTTCCGACCTTTCAGTCGGCCGGAAGGCGGCGTGGGGCCGGCGGGGTCACCCTTCAGCCATCTCGCGACCTCGTAATGATAGAATTGCTTGCTCCACAGTAACCCCGCAAAAGCTTGGCGCTGGACCTGTTTGGTATCCGCAGATACGCCCGCAGGCGCCAACCCCGCGAAGAACTCGTCGGCTTCATTCCGGCGGGTGGCGATCATGGCGTCGAAACTCTCGCGTGTCACGGAAGAATGGTCCGTTTGATCGGTCAGCCTGAGCCGCAAACCATGCCGCTCACCGGGCCCTAACGTCAGCACATAGTGAGCGGCGGCCTTCGAACCGAATCGATCGGGATTCACTGCCGTTTTGTTCCCATGCACGACATAGTCGTTGATGCCATCCTTGGCATACAGGGGGCCATCCGGGTCACCCCAGAGGGTGCGGGTATTGGATTCGTTTTCGGTGAACAACAGATCGGGTTGCTCGTCGCATAACAGGCAACGGTACCCGTAGTAATCGTGGGTCAATTGGATTGCGCTCCAGCTTCCGGTCGGATCGCCCTTGCGCAGACGTGGCCGGCGAACATCCAGACCCCACGACCAGGTGTTGCGAAACCACAGGGTCGGCAGCACGGTCAATTCCGCCTGGTTCGGGCCGTGATTGACCACGTCAATAAAAATGAAGATGTCCTCCGGAGTGGCTTTGGCATATTCGACAAAGACATCGAAATACCGATTCTCCGCAAAGACCCCCGTATCGATGAGTTCACATTCAGGATCGCCGCGCCCACGGCGGCGGTTCTCCTCGACGAGACGACCGTAAGGGTACTCGGCATGCGGGTACTTATAGAGATACTTCATATAGGAGTGGGTTGGCGTCGAGTCGAGATAGAAATAGCACTCCTTCACGTCCTCGCCGTGATTGCCTTGATTCCCGGTCAGCCCGAAGAGCCGCTCCTTTAGAATGGGATCGCGTCCATTCCAGAGCGCGAGCGCGAAACAAATCCATTGATGACGATCGGAAAGGCCGGCCAAGCCATCCTCGTTCCATCGATAGGCGCGGGACCGGGCCTGTTCGTGGGGAAAATCCTCCCACGCGGTCCCGTGAGAACTATAGTCTTCACGGACGGTGCCCCAGGCCCGCTCACTCAGATAGGGCCCCCACCGCTTCCAATGTTTCTCTCGCCGAGCGTCTTCCTGAAGCCGCTGCTCTTCTGCTCCCGGAAGTACTGATGGGGAGGGGCTGGATTCCTTTGGTCGTGGCATGGCAGACACCTCTGAGCCTCCTGCAGATGGAAGCTGCTACTGTATGCTCTTTTGTATCGGCATTCCACGGGAGGTCATGGAGCACTGCGGCGAGCGTCTCTCGGGGAATCAGGGGTCGAAAACGGGCATCGGATGCAGGTCAGCGTGCTTCGTGTGATGACACCTGGGAGCCTCGTGCCACCATGTAGGACCGGCCTGACGCTTTATGCAGAGAGACCACACTGCGCCGACTCAGTGCGTCCACAGCTACGATGACATGGCTCCACTGTGCACGGGGGAATCGTGACAGCAAGTTATCGATATCCATGGGCCCAGCAGCTACCAATACCATGACTTGTTCTTCGAGTTCCGACAACTTCACGCTCACACCTCATAAGGAAACACTGATACATGGTCAATTTGGAAGGGGAGGTCCTACAGCAGGGCCGTACACTGGCAGAGGCTGATCTTGAGAGACTGTGCGATCCAGGAACTAAGTTATTGAAATACTGTTGAAATGCTAAGATTTTGAGAGGAGGCGCAGGGAGGTCAGCTGAAGGTGACGCTGTCTTGGTTTAACAGATAATCGATGACCTCGATACTATCCCGAAGCTGATTTTGTGCCTTTTCAGACATCGGCACAATTGCTCCCACCAGCTTCCCGGCTTCAATATCATCGAGCGACGGGACATTAGCCCCGCGCCCTTTTTCAAAATCTGCCCGGTAGCTCGCCATTGTCTACTGGCTCCCCTACGCCAAAACGCTGCAAGTCCTACGCCTGATGGAGTAAACCTGCTTGGCGTATGATTAAGCATAGCACACGATCGAATTCGCGTGAGAGGGACGGATAAGAGGTTGTTTTATAAAGAACTCTGGAAACACTCGCTAACGTGGTGTGTTCGAAGAGACCGGGCCGAGCGCACCGAGGAAGGGAAGCCCACCGATATTCAAGAGCGGACTGTCTGTGCGAAGGCGAAAATCGTCCGCGTTTGGGTTAAAAAATCCGGGGTCCAAGACGATGTCTGACCCGGCAGCCAAGTCCGGGGCCGCAGTGGGGGGATTTCCTGGCCGCTGGTACGGCACACGGATGGCCGACAAGGCATTATGCGAGAATTCTACCGTTGCCGTGGGCGCAACGGTAAAGCCAACCGCATTACCGCTGAGGATGTTTCCCCGCACCTCACTGTGAGAGCGCGCCAGGAATGCCGCGCCGCCGCCGTTCTTAACCAGCGTGTTGTTCGCGACCAGGGCCTGGCCGTCGTCCATGACCACCACGGCATCGAACAGTTGGCGGGTGATGAGATTACGCTCAATGCGCACGACGCTATTCCCGGCCACATTGACTCCGTGGTCGCTGTGGTGGATGACATTGCCGACCACCGCTCCCTGAGAATTGGCAAATTGCACGCCGGTCGTCTCGCTTCCACCGATATCGCATTCTTCCACCCGGACATCCTGAACTTGCTGTGCGAAGAGCATCCCCTTGACCTTGAGGTTGCGGAGCACAATACCGCGACCGTTGAACATGCCGACGGCATGGCCGCCGTGCTCGTTGATTGTCATATTGCTGATTTCGATATCCGTCGCGCCATATGGCCACTTGCCGACGTGCAGCACCCCGACCCGATCCCGTCCGAGAAGAACCACACGATCGACTCCCTCGCCGATCAGCTTGACCCGCTCCTTACTGTGAATGGTGACGTCTTCCGGGTATTCGCCGGCCTTCACGAAGACGGTGTCTCCTTTGCCCGCCACGTCCAGGGCCTCCTGAATGGAGCGAAACTCTCCGCTGCCATCGAGGGCCACATGAATAGTCCGCGGTCCCGTCGCGTTCGACGACCCCTCATCCGCCTGAGACGGTCCCACCTGGATGAGCAACGTGGACAGGAGGAGCTGGATTGCCCACAAGGATGTCGACATAGCCCATGGGTCTTACAGGCTCCGCTACTCAGAAGTCAACGCGGCCGGTCCATTGTGGGCGGGTCAGCCCGATGGTATTCTCGCCGCATGATTGTGGTCGGCCTGACGGGGGGCGTGGCGACAGGGAAAACGACGGCCGCTCGCATGTTTCAAGCCTGCGGAGCCTATGTGATCGACGCCGACCTGCTCGCGCGCCGGGTTGTGGAGCCCGGAAAACCGGCTTGGCGCGAAGTGGTGAAGGTGTTCGGCCGGCGGATTCTTCATCCCGACGGGACCCTCAACCGAGCGGCGCTGGGGGATCTGGTGTTCGGTCATCCGCGCAAGCTGCGGAGACTTGGGCGCATCATTCATCCGCGGGTTGCGCGTGAACAGGCCCGACTTGCTCGTGAGATTGCGCGACAAACTCCACGGGCCGTCGTGATCTATGATGCGCCGGTCCTCATCGAGGCGGGCGCACATACCCGCATGGACAAGATCATCGTAGTCACAGCTGATCAAAAGACCCAAATCGCTCGGTTATTGGACCGCAACGGCCTGTCGCGGGCCGAAGCACTCCGCCGCATCCGTAGCCAAATGCCGCTGTCCAGGAAGCGCGCACTCGCCGATTACGTTCTGGACGGAGCCTGCCGTCGCCGAGCGCTACGTTTCCGCGTCAGATCGATTTTCTCCGACCTCCGCGCGCTCGCATAACCAATTCCCCATACCGTGCAATACAGTCATGCGTCATCGATCTCCATTGACCAAGGCCGGTGGGGCTCGTAGGATTTGCCCTACCATCCACATCCCACGCCCTTTTCACAAGGAGGTGCTCCATGCCAACCTACGTCAGCCTGGTGAAATTCACGACGGACGGGCTTCGCACGATGAAGGAGAAGGGCATCGAACGCTCCGATGCGGTCATGCAGAACGCACAGCGCTTGGGGGGAAAGCTGGTCCAAGCCTACTATTGCCTTGGCGAGTATGACGTCGTCGCCATCTGGGAATACCCTGACAACAAGACTGCCATGAAGGCGGCCGTGCTGAACGCATCGATCGGACATATTCAGATCACGACCATGCCGGCCGTGACGCGAGACGAATGGAAGGGGCTTCTTCAGGAAACGATCGGAAAGAGTCGATAACCAACGATCGGGCGGAGACAGTCTACGTACTGACCTGACCCCTCGCGCCGTGCAGGCGGCGCGCGGGGTATGGTAAGGTTGAGGGCCTATGTACAGTGTTGTCATCATCGGATCGGGCCCGGCGGGTCTCACCGCCGCCATCTACGCCGCCCGCGCGAATCTTTCCCCGCTCCTGATCGAAGGGTGGCAGGGCGGCGGCCAGCTGACCACCACCACCGAGGTGGAGAACTATCCGGGCTTCGCGAAACCAATCATGGGACCCGACCTCATGAAAGAGATGCGGGCCCAAGCCGAACGGTTCGGCACCAAGTTTCTCACCGGTGATGTGACCGCCGTGGACCTCCAACGGCGACCGTTTCTCCTGCGAGTGGACGGCGGCGGCGCCACCATCGAAACACGTGCGTTGATCATCGCCACCGGCGCCTCTCCGATCCACTTGGGCGTTCCGGGCGAGCAGACCCTGACAGGGCACGGTGTATCCACCTGTGCCACCTGCGACGGGTTCTTTTTCCGCGGCAAGGAACTCATCGTGGTTGGAGGGGGCGACAGCGCGATAGAAGAAGCGATTTTTCTGACCAAATTTGCGGCCGTGGTGACAGTCATCCACCGCCGTGATGCCTTGCGAGCCTCAAAAATCCTGCAAGACCGAGCCCGCCAGAACAAGAAGATCAAGTTCGTGTGGAATTCGGTCGTCGAGGCCATTGTGGGCGACACGGTGGTCTCCGGCGTGCTAGTCAGGGACGTCGTGACGGGAAAGAGAAGCGAACGGGCCTGCGCGGGAGTCTTCGTGGCCATTGGCCACAAGCCGAATACGGAACTCTTCAAGGGACAGCTTTCGATGGATGCCCACGGCTACGTGCTCACCGTCTCGGGGACAGCCGCCAGCATCCCTGGCGTCTTTGCCGCGGGAGACGTCCAAGACTCGCGATACCGGCAGGCTGTGACGGCGGCAGGATCGGGCTGCATGGCCGCCATCGATGCCGAACGCTATCTCGATGCCAACTGAGCCCGTCAGTCGTCAATCGTCACTCGCCAACAGGGAAGCCACGCAGGCCGGATGAAACGCGAGTAGCGGTACGCGATTGATCAATGACACATGACGAGTAACGAAGTCTGATGCGTTGCATCATCGTCCACTACCATGAATTGGCGCTCAAGGGACGCAATCGGCCACTGTTTGAGAAGCGCTTGGTCGAGCATCTCCGCTGGGTCCTCACCGATCTGAAAATTCGACAGGTTCAAGCACTCAATGGGCGCATCCGTATCGAACTGACCGACGCCACACCATGGCCACAGGCCAAGGAGCGAGTCGCGCGAGTCGTTGGCTGTACGCATTTCGTGCTGGCCGAGTCAGTTCCGATGGACGTGGCTCGTCCCGATATGACGCCGATGAAAACTGCGGCGGCTCGCCTCGTGGAAGGCCGCAACTTCGACACCTTTCGCGTCAATGCCAAGCGGGCCGACAAACGATTCCCGTGGACGTCGGTGGAGATTGAACGACAAATCGGCGCACACCTGTGTGAGCTCACGGGAAAGCGGGTGAGTCTCAAAACCCCAACGCTGACGGTTCATGTTGAACTCGTCCCCAGAGAAGCCTTCGTCGCGGTCGAGCGGGTACCAGGACCGGGCGGACTGCCGCTGGGTGTGAGTGGCACGGTGGCGTGCTTGCTTTCAGGGGGAATCGATTCCCCGGTCGCCGCGTACCGGATGATGAAGCGTGGCTGCCGGGCGGTCTTCATCCATTTTCATGGGCGGCCCTACGTCAGCCGCGCGTCCGAGGAGAAGGTCCGCGAACTGGCGCAACTCCTCACCTCGTACCAACTCGATTCCCGCCTGTACCTGATCTCGTTCGGAGACATTCAACGCCAGATTGTCCTGGGCGCGCCGACGGCCTTGCGGGTCGTACTCTATCGACGGATGATGCTGCGGATCGCGGAGGAATTGGCACATCGTGAGCGGTGCTGGGCCTTGGTCACCGGCGATAGCCTGGGACAAGTGGCCTCGCAGACGCCCGAAAATCTCAGCGTCGTGCAAGAGGCCACGAGCCTGCCGGTCCTCCGGCCGCTGATCGGCATGGACAAGATCGAGATCACCTATGAAGCCAAGCGGTTGGGCAGCTTCGAAACGTCCATCGAGCCTGATCAGGACTGCTGTAGCCTGTTCGTCCCGCCGCACCCGAGCACCAAGACGAGCCTCGACCAGATCCGCAAGGTCGAACGTGGTCTGGATATCGGCGCACTCACCAAACAAGGCCTGGACGGCGCCATGCTGACGGAATTGACCTTCCCGAAGTCGCGAACGGTTTAGCCGACTCGATCTCGGAACCTCATCGCAATATGGTCGTCAGCGTTTCCGAAACCTCTGCTTGCCGGCTGGCATGACGAGTCAATCACGTGATGGGTTGACACTGCCGGCGGTCGGTCAGTAGCCTGCCCCGTGGTGCGTTGGCTGCGAAGGGCCACGTTTCAACCGCAATGGCCGTTCGCGTTCTCAATCGAGTCTGCTCGGCTCTTCCAGAGGGACCGAGTGGAGCCGACCGGTCGTCAGCCTCAAATAACACACTCATCTCCACGCGCCACGAAAGGAGAGACGCATGAGACTGATACAATTGGGACGCCTATTTGTGCTGATACTCTGCACGGCTGCAATGGTGAGCTGTAGCAGCGGCCCGAAGGAACGCAAGGTCGAGTTCGTCCATCTCGCACTGGGAGCGAGCGATGCGACCGGTGTCGGGGCATTGCCGTTGACCGAGGGCTACGTGTACCTCATCAACCGTGAGTTGTCGCGACGGCAACCCGGAGTCTACCTGATCAACCTCGGCGTCCCGGGTGCTCGGATCGACCTGATCAAAGAGCAAGCGCGGGTGGCCAAGCAATTGGGCACAAAGGCCAATCTGGTCACGCTCTGGACCGGAGCCAACGACCTCATCAAAGGGGATGATCCGAAGATTTTCCAACAAGACCTTCGTGCGCTTCTCACCATGGTTAGGGAATCGATTTCGAAGAAGATCGTTGTCGCCAATTTGCCCGATCTCACACAGGTCCCGCGGTACAAGGCAACGCCGGACCCGTCTGTGACCCTGGATCGCGTCAAGGCATTCAATAAGGCCATTGAAGCGGAAGTGGATTCGGTCGGCGCTGAACTCGTCGATCTGTTTGCCGAACCGGTCCGTGACGCTCTGATCTTTGACCTCGATGGATTTCACCCCAACGACGCGGGGCATCGAGAATTGGCCAGGCTCTTCCTCCGTGAAATCATCCCCTTGCTGGGGTTATGAGGGTCGATCAGGATACGCTGCTTCGGCGGCAAGACGTCAATCACCCTTGGATGAGGAGTGGATTGGTGCACAGCTATCACTTGGGATGAGGCCCGAGGGCGCAATCGGGTGTGGCGCGGCCTGCCGAATGAGCAAGCGGGTGGGAGCCGGTGCGACTCATGGAGGGAGCAATGGACCTCGAACTTGAAGGCCGTAAGTGCGTCCTCATCGGTGGGAGCCGCGGCATCGGACGCGCGATCGCCTTGGGTCTGGCAGCCGAAGGGGCCGATGTGGCCATTTGTGCTCGCAGCAACTCATCACTTCTCGAAACGGAAGCGTCCCTCCGCCAGAAGGGCACGAAGATTTATAGCGCCGTCTGCGATGCGGGCGAACCGGTGGCACTGAAGAAGTTTCTGGACGATGCACGAACGTCGCTGGGTGGCGTCGATGTGCTCGTTCATAACGCGTCGGCGCTCGCGATGGGCCCGCGCGTGGATGATTGGGAAGCGGGCGTAAAGGTCGACCTCATGGCCGCGGCACATGCATGCGACCAGGTGGTGCCGTGGATGGTCGAGGCGGGACGTGGTTCGATTCTCTTTGTCTCGTCCATATCCGGGTTGGAAGCGTTTCCGACGCCGGACTATGGGTACACGACTGTTAAGGCGGGGCTGATTGCGTATGCGAAAAAACTCGCGCTCAACCTCGGGCCTCAGGGTATCCGGGTGAACGCCATTGCTCCCGGGTCCATACTCTTTCCTGGAGGTATTTGGGAGTCGATCCACCGCGAGATGCCCGACTTGTTTGAGAGGACGCTCGACTCCATCCCCGCTCATCGCTTTGGTACTCCGGAGGAGGTCGCCGACGTCGCGGTCTTCCTCGTCTCTTCCCGAGCAAGGTGGGTCGCCGGTGAGTGCGTGTCCATCGACGGGTGTCAGCACAGGGGAGTCCGCTAGACTTGACGCGAACGGGTTACCGACAATCGCCGTCGCAGTCATTCGATCAAATGCTGACCGTGGGCTACAAAATGAAGCTGAGGAGCAATCCGCGTGATCACGGAAGAACAATACCGGAAGTATATCCGAGACTTTAACGAAGGCTGCTCTGGCACGGGAATGGGGTTCGCCGCATTCTTCGAGAAGTGGTATGAGCCTGACGCAACCTTCGAGTACGTCCCGAGCGCGGTCAAGAATTCAGGAAAGGACAAGGCGGTCGCCTTCTGGAAGAGTGTATCGGAAATCATGCACGAGACTATTCGCGAGCATACTCACTTTGTGACGTCGCCCACGACGCTGGCCTCAGAGGCACCGATCGATTTTGTCTGCAAGAAAGATCTTGAATGGGTCGGGGTGCGGCACAAGGCGGGAACGTCATTCCGGCTCATGATGGCGGCCTTCTACGAAGTCAGTCAGAATGACAAATTCAAATATGTGCGGGTCTATTCGATTTACCATCCTGACTATCAGGTGAGTTGATTCTAGCAACCGTGTCTCGACAACACCCGCAATGTGGAAATCGCTCTCGATAGAGGCACCCTCACCAAGCAGGGCCTCGACGGGGCCCACCGGCTGGAGTCACCTTCCTGCCACCGAAAGCGACGGCCTCCCATATACCCACCCAGATTTCTTACTATTCGTGCAACCAGCAGCAATACGATCTTAGTGCGTCCAGATTTCTGAAGGAGTGGCCTTGAAAGGATAGACATGCATCATCCACCCGCCGAGTTGCGGAACAAACCGTCCATTCGCCTGCTGACACGCTGACTCCGTGTCGATGGCCCCTTTGAACCCAAACTGCCTCCGGTTCCAGCGGATAATCTTCCCATCCGATGGGAAGCAGAGATTGACGTGGGCATGCCACTGCGCGACGCTCAAGGGGACTCGTTCATTCAGCTCATCCTCAGTGAGACCTCGCGGAGCCGTAAACATGGCCCCTTCCAGCTCATAGCCCTCTCCGGCTTTCTTGTATAAGAGCGCGGTGGGAACCGCCGGGTCAAAATGCCGCCTGGCCGACTTTCTGTGTTGCTTGTTCGCAAAATGATAATGGACCGCTTTTCGTTCAGGGTGCAGCGG
Source organism: Nitrospira sp. (assembly GCA_036984305.1). Lineage (NCBI taxonomy): Bacteria > Pseudomonadati > Nitrospirota > Nitrospiria > Nitrospirales > Nitrospiraceae > Nitrospira > Nitrospira sp. Next base: position 1,098,777 of record BQWY01000001.1, on the reverse strand, counting down.
CACAAACCCATCGCGGAGAGCGACCTGGTAGTCCTGGTATTTCGATAGCGTGTCACGAAGGGTCTGGACAATCTGTTCGGCGCGCCGACGGTCGTCGGCATGGGCCGGTCGTAAGGTGGTCCATCTCATATGAGGACCGCTATGCTGGACGTGGGGTGTCATTGAGTCCATAGCATCCACAGAGTGCTGATGGTGCTCCGAATCCATGGTTGTAGAGAGCGCTGCCACGTCCGCCGATTCCTGCCGCGGTGCCGCAAAGGCAGGCTCGACTATGCCTTCGCAAACTCCTGCCATGAGCAGAACACCACCGCACAACAGACCCTGTGACCATCGGACCCGGAGCAAGCCGGGGTGCTGCAAGTGCAGGAATGATACATGCTCTTTCACGGCTGGAACGGCATCAAAGTAATGGTTGCGGCCGAGTGACGCCGGGATGGCATCGGACCTCCAGGCGACGGGTCGGGCTAGCTTCTGGAGACCTTGCCGCGGGCGACGGCCTGTATGTGTTTGGCGAAGGTAGCGTCATCTCGGAGTTGCACCGAGTCATGCGCTGGGGCCGGAGGTGCGACACGCCCGCTCGCCGCCGCTTTCACAACTTTTGTCGGGCAACCGATCTCCCGGCATCGTTGCTGTGTGAACCGTGAGGGGGTCTCCCCGTCGAACGTGACGCGCAGCGTGGGATTGCTCTGTCTCACCAGCACCGGCGCCACCGGGACGAGACCGTACTTGGTCTGGATCGACAAATCGATGACCCGCCGCCCTTCGACGGTGGGCGAGCCGGAGACGACCAGCTTTTCCTGAAGCAAGGTCCCTCCCTTGGAATCGATATAGCGAATGATCACTTCGCCTTCGCCGGCGATGACAATGTCCATTCCGTGCTCCCTAGTCAGGCCGGCAGTGGCTACACCGGCAGCTCTTCATCGAGATAGGCATGGGATCCAACGCGCCGCCCCAAGACAAACTTGGCCGGCGGGCTAAAGGAGTAGCCGAAATCGCGGACGCGCAGCACGACGACCCGCGCGCCGTCGATTGGCGGGGACGACACATGCGATGGAGCATGCAGAATCGCCGGAGGGCGGCGAAGTTCCGCAAACGCGAGCCACAGATCCGTGGCCGCATTCTGTGTGAAGTGCAGCTCGCCGAACTCGTGTCCCTCATCAGCCCACCCGTAGAACTGGTGGCTCTTTTCTGTGGCGATCTCGCGGACTGTCGTGCGATCGCCGTCCAGCGAATCCACCGCGACCGCCCAGATTTCCGGCGCGGACGAGACCGCCGAAGACAGCAATTGTTCGACTCCGATCTGCAGCATCAGGCTGCCTTTTGCCATGGTTACTCCCCCCACCCTCACAATGCGCACGCTAGAACAATTCTGTCGTGGACCGCCTCATTCTGCGCCGGTGATATGTGCGAATCAACTCTTGGCAATGCCGTTGGCCAGGAGGGCGGCCAGTCCAGTTGGTTGGGAGAGCATCGCATCATGCCCGGCATCGATCTCCTGAACCGCGCCGCCGAGTCTTTCGGCGAATCTGCGGCACACGTCATAGGGGAGATTGTGATCGTTTCGACAGAGGATATAGCGTGAAATGGACCCGATGGAACGGGCTCCATGTCGAGCAGGTTCAAGGTAGGGAGCAAGTGGTTGAGGAGTCAACTTCGCATAGGCAGCACGGGCTTCCTCATCGCTCAGGTCACTGAAAAACCGATGGTGCGCGGTCTGAAAGTCGAGCATCAATGAATGCTCGGGAGATGTCTCTGCAAGGCGGTAGTATTCGGGAACCCGGTCAGGAGCAACCAGATCGATCGCTCGCTCTCCTTGTTCGAGGACATAGGCCGCAACGAACACCACCTCCCGTACTCTGTCTCGATGTGCCGACACGATCTCAGGCAAGAAGATACCGGCAAGCGAATGACCGACAAGAACAACATCGTGGAGGTCCTCGCTCTCTACGAAGGCGTTTACCGCCGCAACAGAGGATTTGAACGTCACACTCGGGCGTGGAGTGAAGTCGGCGCCCCCTCCGGGCAGATCGAGCGCATGGGCTTCATGTCCCAGGCGATTCAGTTCCCGGATCACACCTTCCCAGCACCATGCCCCATGCGAACCGCCGTGAATCAAAAGGAACGCGCTCATGGGCTACTTAAGCGAGCACCCCGAAAATACGCAAATCGATCTCTCAGATCGAGGCCGTCAATCTAGGATGTTTTGTGCTATCCGATCCCCTCATTTGGCCTGGGGATAGTCTTTGAATGCCTTGGCGACTCCCTTGTCGACCATTTCAAAGTTCTTCTCCAAGCTCTCTCCCACCGTTTCGATAATCACGGCCTGCCACACCCGCCTTTTTTGAGACGATTCAGCCAGATTTACGACCAGGGTGGCTTCCTTGTACTTGTTGGCTTCATTCACGCCGAATAACAGGTGGACCAGCAGGTCTGGGCGGTCTTCTAAGCCGACTTGCCGAAGTTCCTTGGCGACGAGTTGCTTGTTGACGATTTCCTTGACCCTCGTCCTCAAGGGCGACTTGTTGTCAGTGGCCGCGATCTGTCGCCCTCTGTCCGTCATCCCCGAATGGGCAAAGGTATGAAACGAAGAAAAGTCGACGGACTGGTCGAAGTTCGTGCGTACCTTGATCTCGTAGCTCTTATCCTCGTACATCGCCATCAGCTTCGCGCAGCCTCCGGCAGCGAGCAGTCCCAGTGCCAGCCACAGGATCAGCAATCTCATGTTCACCGTACGCCTCCTCCTCACCATCAAGCCCTGTTTCAGAAACCGCTGGCCCAGAACATATACCAAGTCAACTTGTGGAAACCAGCGGTCGTGTGAGCTTGACCATAGAGGTTGTTCGCCTAAAATTCGAGTGGCCCAGTACCCCTTGCCGACAGAGGCGCAGTCACGCTGCTTGCGACTGGTCAAGGGGAAGCCCGCTGTCATAGACGTAGCTGCGTCGTCCGCGCGCTGATTAAGGCAACACCATACTCCATGCGATCCGCCATGAATCAGGAGAAATCCGCTCATACAGCCATACCGTGTCCAGAAATGACTCCCAAGCACATTATTTAACCAGTTCCCTTCTTGGCGTGGCGCCTGTGACTGCATAGAAGCTATGCGTACCTCATCCGACTGTATATCGGTGACCACTGCGGCGCCCCCATGGTAAGATGACGCCGCAATGAATAGGCCGGGCTCTCTAAAACTGGCGGACCGGACCGACCGGGTTGTCGGCGAGTCTATTTTAGCTTTTTGGGATCTAAGTCAGGGGCCGAACGATGAACTATGCCGATCATATCGTCCGTGATCCGAACATCTGTGGCGGGGAGCCGATCGTCAAAGGCTCACGTGTGACTATACGAACTGTGCTCGCTAGTCTCGCCGAAGGGGCTACCATAAACGAGATCTTGGCCGATTTCCCCACACTGACCGAGCAGGCCGTGCGTGCGGTGATTGCCTTCGCGGCAGCCTCCGCAGAGGAGGACTTACCGCTCCCCACATTACCTCGTATTGCATGAGAGTGAAACTGGATAAAAACGTCCCTACCCACCTGGTCCCGATTCTAACTGCGTTAGGACATGATGTGGATACGGTGCCCCAGGGGGGATTCAGCGGAAAGCCCGATGTAATGTTTGGAATGCCGCTCAAGCGGCCAACCGGTTCCTCATCACGCAAGATCTCGACTTTTCCGACATTCGAAAATTCATGCCGGGCACCCATTGCGGACTGTTGCTCATCCGCTTGCGTGCCCCTGGGCAAACAGCCCTCAGTCGACGGATTGAATCACTCTTCCGAGCAGAAGCTGTCGACACCTGGAAGCGCGCGGTTATTATCGTGACCGATCACAAACTTCCTATCCGACGCCCTGCGCAGTAAGCCAACCCAAGCCGATATCGCTTGCCTGTTCGAAACGCATTCAGACACGGGAAACTTAGCCCAAAGGGCCGTTCTTAGTCGGTGTTGGGGTGCTAGGCTTGACCCATTTTTCTACATAAACGTGGTTTTGGTGCGCGGTGTGGCCTTATTGCCCTCCTCCGGCAGATGGAGCGCATCGGCTTCATGTCCTAGGCGACTCAGTTCCCGCATCGCACCATCCCAGCACCACGCTTCATGAGAACCGCCGTGAATTAGAAGAAATGCGCTCATAGGCTCTTCATGTGAATGTGGCGTTGCATAGGAATTCACGTCCGACGTCTCAACGCACTTCGCGCTCTGGCCGGCCATCACGTGTGAATGCACACACCACAATGCAAAGACCAGAACGGAGGTTCCATGCAAGGCAAGAGACTGTTAACGTGGGCCCTTTTTAGTTTTCCGAAAAGCTCCCGATCCCGTGTTTCGGGCACAGCGCTTTGACGGGTCCCGACCGACTTCTGGACTGCCGATGCTACTCAGTGTAGCATTGCGCCGCGCAGGCTGCGCATCCCTTGATACCGGCACTCCATTCGAGTTGACCTACGCCGAAATAGAGTTGGCGACAACGAGACCTGTGAAGCTCCTTCGCTGCAATGGATTCATCACATCCGACCTGAAAGTCAAGGAGGTCGAGGACGCTTCGTGTATGAGGGCAAGAAGCGCGGCAGTTTGCGCAGCCATTGATTTAGGCCCATCCGATCGTCACATGTAACTAAACGTCGGTGCTAAAAGGCAGGCACGGAGGGTATATGCGAATTGCCTTGATCGGGAGTTGGAAACCAGGGGCGAGAAATAAGAAAGAGGACAGGCCAAAATTACGAGATCAGGAGCACTTCGCTGAGGCGTGCCGCGACCTTGCTCGGACCATCACACAGGCCGGCCATCAGATCGTTGTAGGGAGCGAATCGGGAAGGACAGCTGATTTTCATGCCGTGGAGGGAGTCATTAGTGTTTTTGAGCAGTCGCCATCCCAATTTGATGTGAAGCCCATTGCCATTGTAAGGCCTAGGGATAGGGAAATGGTTTTTGAAGAGTGGCGACGCAGGTACGACATCTTTACAGAATACCGGGCCCCGGCTTCGCAGTGGTCAGTCGCCAAGCTCTTTCAGGTAAAAGACGCCGACCGTGCAATCATCGTTGGCGGTGCAGATTTATCATACCAAGCAGGCCTGGCGGCCGCGGTGAGCGGGAAGCGGGTCGTGCCTATCGGATCATTTGGGGGGGCCGGCGAGCAGTTGATCGATTTTTTCGCTTCATCCAGAAATTGTTGGCCTCACACCACTATGCCATCACAGGGCGAACTCGGCGAGTTGCGTTCACCATGGTCTCCTCATCAATTACAGAAGGTCATTGGTCTGCTTCATCTCTCCCCGCAGATCCTCTTAGTGCACGGACATAGTCCTGATTGGACCCGTTTGAAAGCATATCTCGAAAAGGATCTTCGTCTCCCCGAACCGGTGGTCATGAAGGAGGAATTTGCTGCTGGACTCACGCTGCCCGAGAAATTCGAGAACCTTGCGGAGCAGGTTAACGCCGCGATTGCGCTTGTCACGCCGGATGACGTTGGGTACCTGTCCAGTTCAGAGGGTACGTTGCAGCGTGCACGACAAAACGTCTGGGTAGAAACCGGATGGTTCTGGGGTAAGCTCGGACGGCGTCGTGTTCTATTGCTGCGAAAAGGCAACGCCGAGATTCCCTCAGATCTTCAGGGGTTGGAGTTTGCTGAATATGAAAGTGACCCCCTGGAGCAACAGGACAAAATTAATCTGTTTGTCAAAAATTGTGCAAGAGGGAGAGCGTAAGAGCACGTTTCTCGCGGGCATAGCTGGCCCGGACCAGCTCTTCCTGCACGGTCAGCCTCCGGCTTTCGATCCGGTCCCCCCAGGAGGAAACGATGTGACCGGGGGAACTTGTCGACGTGCTCGATGAGCCAGCGAAGAAGGTCGTACGCCTTGCAGACCACGCCGGGGGGGTGTCGTCTGATACCTTCGGAGAAGAATTCCGATTTCAGGGTCTTCGGCACACCGGAAACCTATATAGTCATGCCGCTCCATCAGATCGATCCTGCTTCGGAGCGCTGAGCGCAGGCCTCTTGGTTCGAGGCTCCAGGACCCGCCGCGAAGGACGCGGTATTGCCCTTTTGATGGCCTTTTCGGATCCCAGTCCGCGCTTTGCGCGCTATAATAATCTTTACCGTACCAGTCGGCTACCCATTCCCACACATTGCCCGCCATATGGTGCGCACCGTACGGGCTCTACCCGACTTCGTAGGTGTCCACGGGTGCAAGCATCTCATCATAGACATTCTGGGGATGGAATCCTTTATTATAGTTGGCCCTTGTCGGAGTCGGTTCTTCATTCCCCCAGGGGTACGTCCGTTCGTCCGTTCCCCGTGCCGCCTTTTCCCACTCCGCCTCGGTCGGCAGGTGCTTGCCGGCCCATTGACAGTAGGCTTCAGCATCGCGCCAGTCGACCCCGACGATCGGGAAATTGCCATGCTTATCTAGGTTGATCTGGTCCCAGTACTTCGGGGCCTGCCCGCTGGTCGTCTGCATGAATTCGGCATACTGCGAGACCGTTACCTCATACTTGTCGATGTAGAAGGCAGCGAGATACACAAAATGGCGGGGATGCTCGTCGTCATCCCCTTCTCCATCTGACGAGCCCATCCAAAACCCGCCCGCCGGCACCGGCACCATCGGGGCACCATCTTTCCCCACGATCTCGTTGGCCGGCTTCCCCGCGGGAGGCTCCGGCGAGCGACTCGGCGGTGGTGGCGCCTCGGCGGTTTTCGGCTGGCGCGCCTGCGGCACCACGTCGAACCCTTCGAGGTAGCTCTGGATGCTTGTCGATCGAACGCCCTGCCCAATGGTGAGACCGCCGCCAGCGACTAGGCCCACGACTTTGCCGTTCTGAATGATCGGCCCACCCGAGTTGTTGCCCTCGTCGACCTGAGGCGAAAAGTACAGGTCGCGTCCTTGTCGGGACCCGATGTTGCCCCGGGTGATATTCCACGGTCCGGCGCCACCCGGAAACCCGATCACGAGGACCTCCTCTCCGACCGACACCTGCCTGCCCGATGCCAGAGGCAAAGCCGCTACGCCCTTGGGCACTTTGCCTGTTACCAGCAGCAAAGCCAACCCGCGCAACAGATCACTACCCTCGACATTGACCACCTCCGCTGCGAGGCTGACATTTCTCTTAGTGAAGAACTCCACCCGCGGGGCCGGATCACCGGTCACGACGTGTGCCGACGTAATGATATAGGCCAGGTCTTCTTCCAGGCGGACGATGAAACCCGTCCCGGTTCGAGTTCCTTCTTCAATACGTCTCGTCGTAACCTTCACGACGCCGGCCTGGAGTTGCTGTATGTCCTGAGCTCCAAGGGAGACGGGTGAAATGACAGTTTCGACCAGGGCTATCGCGACCAGGAGTAGAAGCTTCATGCGCCCTTGAATTCTCTGTCCCCTAGTGGCTGTACCGTCAGAGCTTGCACGCCGTTCTCCCGGGCGTAGCTGGCCCGGACCAGCTCCTCCAACACGGTCAGCATCCGGCTTTCGGTCCGATCCCCCAGGACGAAGCGATGCGAGCGGGGGAACTTGCCGACGTGCTCGATCAGCCAGCGGAGGATCTCATAGGCCTTGATGACCACCTCGGGCAAATAGTCATTCATTGCCATAGAAGAAGAGCCTCAAACGCCAACAGTAAAAAGTATCAGAGGGTAGAGGCTACTCCGGGTCGTCCTGCGCACACCGGAAGCCGATACTGTCGGCCCAATCCGAAGGTTCGTTCATGGTGCGGAGCGCCGAACGCAGGTGCCTCGGGTCATTACGCCAGGACCCGCCGCGAAGGACCCGGTACAGCCCGTTTGACGGCCCCGTCGGATTTCTGCCCGGGCTTTGGCGATAATAGTCCTTGGCATACCAGTCGGCTACCCATTCCCACACATTGCCCGCCAGGTGATACGCACCATAGGGACTCCGTCCGGCTTCAAGGCTGTCCACCGAACGAAGGGCTTCGTCGTAGACGTTTCTAATAGACTTCCTGCCGAAGATGGCTCTTGTTGGAGTCGGTTCCTCATTGCCCCACGGGTAGGTCCGGCCATCGGTTCCGCGCGCCGCCTTCTCCCACTCCGCCTCGGTCGACAGCCGCTTGCCAGCCCACCGACAATACGCTTCCGCATTGAACCAGTCCACCCCGACGACCGGCAGATTACCATGATTGGCTAGATTGACGTGGCCCCAGTAGCCGGGCAACGCGCTAGTGGCCTGCACGAATTTATGATACCGGAAGACACTGATCTCATATTTGTCGATGTAGAACGCATCGAGATGAACGCGATGGCGCGGATGTTCGTTCTTGTCCCCTTGAACCTCTAGTGAGCCCATCCAGAACTCTCCCGCCGGCACCAGCACCATCGGCGCGCCGTCTTTGCCGATTATCTCTGCGAGGTCGAAGCCTTCCAGGTAGCTCTGGATGCTCGCCGCCAGCACACCCTGCGCAATTGCGCCCCCACCCCCGGCGACGAGTCCCACCACCTTGCCCTTCTGAATGATCGGACCGCCGGAGTTGCCTTCGTTCACAGGCGGTGAGAAATAGAGATTCCGTCCCTGGCGAGAGCTAATCGTCCCCTTCGTCACGTTCCAGGGACCGGCCCCAGCCGGAAAGCCAATCACCAGCGTATCCTCGCCGACTGTGATCTCGGTGGCGGGCGCGAGCGGAAGTGCCGTCACGCCTTCGGGGACCTTGTCCCCACCGACCATCACCAAGGCGAGGCCGCGCAGCGGGTCGCTCTCTTCGACGTCACGCACCCGATCAGCCGGCACCGCGACATTGCGCCGAGTGAAGAACTCGAGGCGCGGCTGGGGGTCATTCCCCACTACATGCGCGGACGTGATGATGTAAACCGAGCCCTCTTGGAGCCGGACGATAAATCCGGTCCCAGTTCGTGGCTGCTCGCCCGGCGGCCTCGCGACGATCTTGACCACGCCGGCTTGCAGCCGTTGGATGTCCTGCGCCGGCACGACGGTTGGCGAAAGAAGAGACTGGACTAAACTCCCCGCGATCAACAGCAAGCGCTTCCATTTCATCGTCGATTGTCCGTGTCGAACTGAATCCGATCCATTTTCAGTGCTTGAAATGGAGGCGAAGAAGCGTTTCTGTTCACGAGGCGGTCAATCGCTGTCTGACTACCGGGGTACGTCCAGGGCACACCGGAAGCCGACATTGTCGCCCCGGTTCATTGATCCATCCCTGTTGCGGTTGACCGACCGTACGAGCCCGGGTTCACTGTCCCAGGACCCACCGCGAAGGACTCGGTATTGTCCGCCCGAAGGACCCCTCGGGTTTCGCTCTGGGCTGTGCCGATAGTAACCTCTTTCATACCAGTCGGCCACCCACTCCCAGACATTACCCGCCAGATGATGCACGCCGTAGCGGCTCCGTCCGGCTTCAAGGCTGTCCACGGAACGAAGGCCTTCGTCGTAGACGTTTTTTATAGACTTCCTCCCGAAGTTGGCCCTTGTTGGAGTCGGTTCCTCATTGCCCCACGGGTAGGTCCGGCCGTCTGTCCCGCGCGCGGTCTTTTCCCACTCCGCTTCCGTTGGCAATCGCTTTCCCACCCACCGGCAATATGCCTCGGCGTGGTGCCAATCCACCCCGACGACGGGTAGGTTGCCTCGCTTCTCTAAACGGAGATGATCCCAGTATCCCGGCAGCGACTGCTGGCCGGTCGCTTCCATGAACTTGGCGTACCGTGAGACGCTCGTCTCGTACTTGTCGATATAGAAGGCGTCTAGAAAGACCTTGTGCCGAGGATGCTCGTCGTCATCCCCTTGGCCCTCTGGTGATCCCATCCAGAACTCCCCCGTCGGCACCAGCACCATCGGCGCGCCGTCTTTGCTCTTCACCTCGTGGATTTCCGTAGCTGAAGCAGGCGCTGGGACTACCGGAGCCACAAGGGGAACCGGGACTACGGGAGGGGGCGGCGAGGGTACTTTCACTTTGGCTGCTTGACGTGGCCGCGGGCTAACACCAAAGCCCTCGACGTAGAATTTAATGCCGGCCGCGATGACAGCGTGCTCAGTAGTGAGACGATCGTCTACTTCAAGGCCTGTGACTAGCCCCACAACCTTGTGATTCTGCACAACGGGCCCACCTGAATGTCCTGGACCCACTGGTGGAGAAAAATGCAACTCTCGTCCCGAGCGTGCTTTGATCATCCCTTTTGTTACGATCCAGGAACGCGTACTGTTTGAAAACCCGATCACCCTCATTTCCGCTCCGACTGATAGCTCCTTTGAGGAGGCTAGCGGCAGTGCGGCTAAATCTGCCGACACCTGCTCTGTTCCACTTACAACCAACAGCGCCAGACCCCGCAAAAGATCACTACCCTCGACATCAATTAGTTGAGCAGGCACGCCGACATTTCTATTCGTATAGAATTCCACCTGCGGAGCAGGGTCGCCGGTCACGACTTCCGCGGAGGTGACGATGTATACCCGGTCGTCTTCGACTCGTACAATGAAGCCGGTTCCCACTCGAGGTTGGCCATGGAGCGGCGATGCCGTGATCTTCACGGCGCCAGCCTGAAATTGTACGATGTTCTGGAACTCTGGCGCGACTGATTCTCCAGGTTGGAGACTTGAGGCTGATGGTGATAAGACGGTTGTGTCCCCTGTCGATCCGGATCTAATGCAGTTCGAAGACATAATCGCGGTGAGCATGACGCTGACCGCGGATAGCACAATTCGATAAGGGAAGGGTAACTTCAGGTGGGTTATAGGCAATTGCATTGGGAGCAGACGCCTCAAGAGCGAACAGTGAACAGGGTTAGAGAACAAACATCACTGTGACGCGTCCTGGGCACACCGGAACCCGATAGAGACGGTCCGGAGCGCGCCGGACCGTCCCTGTCGCGGAGCGCCGAACGCACGCCCCAGGGAGCATTGAGCCAGGACCCGCCGCGAAGGACGCGGTATTGCCCGTTAAAAGGCCCCTTCGGATTTCTCTCAGGCTGTGCCGATAATAATCGTTGGCATACCAGTCGGCTACCCACTCCCAGACATTGCCCGCCAGATGATGCACGCCGTAAGGGCTTCGTCCCGCTTCAAGGCTATCCACGGGAGCGAGGCGCTCCTCATAAGGATTTTTGACGGAAAGAAAATCTCTCCCAAAGTTGGCACGCGCCGACGTCGGCTCTTCGTTCCCCCAGGGATAGGTCCGGCCATCCGTACCACGCGCGGCCTTCTCCCACTCCGCCTCCGCCGGCAGGCGCTTGCCCGCCCAGCGACAATACACCTCCGCATCGGACCAGTCCACACCAACGACCGGCAGATTGCCATGCTCCTCCAGCTTGACCTGATCCCAGTACGTGGGCGCCTTACGACCGGCCGCTTGCATGAACTTGGCATACCGCGAGACGCTCGTCTCGTACTTGTCGATATAAAAAGAATTCAGATACACGCGATGCCGGGGGCGTTCATCGTCATCTCCCTGTGCCTCCGGCGAGCCCATCCAGAACTCCCCAGCAGGCACCAGCACCATTGGGGCACCATCGTTCCCCACGATCTCGCCGGCCGGCTGCGCCGCAGGAGGCTCCGGCGGCCGGCTCAGCGGCGATGGCAGGGCGGTGACCGTCTCTGGTATGCGCGCTTGGGGATTCACGTCAAAGCCGTCGAGGTAGCTCTGCAGGCTCGTGGAGAGCACGCCCTGCCCAATGGTGAGACCGCCGCCCGCGACCAGGCCCACGACTTTGCCGTTCTGGATGATCGGCCCACCCGAATTGCCCTCATCGACCGGAGGTGAAAAGTACAGATCGCGTCCTTGTCGGGACCCGATGTTACCCCGGGTGATATTCCACGGTCCGGCGCCACTCGGAAACCCGATGACGAGGATCTCCTCTCCGACCGACACCTGTCTCCCCGATGCCAGGGGCAAGGCGGCTACGCCCTTGGGCACCGTGCCTGTCACCAGCAGAAGGGCAAGCCCGCGCAGCGGGTCGCTGCCCTCGACATTGACCACCTCCGCCGCGACGCCGACATTTCTTTTGGTGAAGAACTCTACCCGGGGGGCAACATCGCCGGTGACGACGTGCGCCGATGTGATGATATAGGCCAAGTCTTCTTCCAGGCGGACGATGAAGCCCGTCCCGGTCCTCGGCTGGCCCCTGGGCGGGACGGCCGTAATCTTCACCACGCCGGCCTGGAGTTGCTGGATGTCCCGGGCTGAGAGCGGGGCAGGCACACTGAGAGCAGCGAGGAAGACGAGAGACACCATCAGGAGCACCTTCATCGTCTGCCCGCCAGTTCCCTGTAGACACCGACCAGGGTCGGGACGAGCCATCCGACAAAGGCCAATAAGGTCATGACGGCGGGGCTTTGTTTCAGCTTGTCGAACGCCGTGAGGTGGTACTCGATGGGAATCCCTCCGCTTTTCGTGCGAATCTCTTTTGCTCGACCCCTGCCGACCAGGTGCAGCGCTTTGCCATTGTCCTGCAATCTCAACTCCTGTATCGTGAACTGCTCGACCCCTTCCAAGCCTATGGCGTCTTTCTGGCTGAGGCTTCGTTTGCCGAGGTGCGGATACCCGGGAAAGGTGATCTCGCCTTCTCCTGTCAGCGCGCTGACTCGATCTCCAAGCCGCTCCGCCTGAGCCGGCCGATCCGCTTCACGTGAAAAATCCAGTTGCGCGACCGTGATCTCATTGAAGATGAACGGGTCACGGGAACCAGCGGGAAAGGTTGGAATCACAACGAGCGCCTCGCCTTGCCGATCCACTTCGATTTCCCGGTGGGTTTCGGGCAGCGCGATTCTCAATGTCAACTCATTGCCTTCCAAGTGCGGCGCCTCCCCGAGACCATCCACGTCTACGTGGTCGGCGATGAGCGTAAAGGTTCGTTGGGGATGGACCAATACCGTCTCGGGAACTGCGATTTCGAGTATGACGCCTGCACTCTGCTCTCCGCGGGTTGTCACGGCGACCCGACTCCCTGCTGCGATGCCGAGCGCGTCCAGATGCAGCGCCGCCCGATCGTCCTTCTCGGGCCCTGCGACTGTGACGCGAGGGTGGTACAGTATGTCATTGGCCGCGGCGGTCAATACCACGCGTGACCCCTGGGCGGGAACGTCGGTCCAGGCAGAGGCCGGCAACTCGTTCTTCTTCAGATCGTAGAGAGAGAGGTCCGCAACCTGGACTGTCTCCGGTTGGAAGGCGATGGTGTCGAACTTCTCGATCGCGACCGAACGGACATCGAGCGCGGCCAGCACCGGTGCCATGCCGGAGGCCGTGGTCTCCACGCGAAACTCGACGCGTTCCGTCGTCAGTTCCAGCTGAATCGCGGTCGACACCGGCCAATTCATGAGCACCACGACCACGGCCACAGCCAATACGGTCGGAGCGATCAGGATCCAGAGCGGATGAAGCCGATTCCGCCGGGGGACCGCCGGCGGCCCTTCCTCAGCGGTCTTCCCGCCGAGCACACCGTCGATGTCCCTGAGCAGCCGCTCGAACCCGACGTGCGGTCGGCCCGGCTCCCAGTCTTTCAGGAATTGGGTTTGGAGACGGTCGAATCCGAGCGGCGCATCGGTGCCGTCGATGCAGACAGGAAGCAGAACCTTCCGCTTCTTCGCCTTGTCCGCCTCGCCCTTGACCCAATCGGAGGCCACGGAGTACTGCGACCACACGACGATGACGCACTTGGCCGCATACAACTCACGCTGGATCACCTCGTCGAACGGCTGCCCGGTCGGGATTTCCCGGTCCCACCAGATCGACCACTTCTGTTGGGCCAACGCCATGGCGAAGCGCTGCACCCACGGGCGGTCTTGATTCGCATAGCTGACGAAGATGTCGCTCATGCAGAACTGCTGACTAACCTACTTGATTGTCGGCTTGTGGTAAAAACGGATGGTCTGTTGGACCGGGTCGTTGTTATTCAGAAAATAGCCTTGGCAGACGAGCGTATAGTTGCCCATCGGAGCATCGGCCGCATCCCACCGCACGGTAAACGGTTGCCTGCCTGGGAGGTACTGAAAAACCTGCGTGTCGACCGGCTCCCCCTGCTCCCCTTGTATAACCTTGCAAAACATGCGCGCATCCCTATTGGTTTTCATGGTGAACAGGTAGCCCTCGATTCGCTTCGGCGGCTCCGTATGGTAGAGGATGGCGGGCGCGACTTCCTCCGTTCGACCAGGCGTCGATCGGTTGACTCTGACGACGACGCCCAAATTGTACATGTTCATGTTCCGATCCAGGCGCCTGAGGACCAGGTCCGTGGGCCAGACAAATTCGCTCGTCGCCTTGGCCTGCCACTTCACCTTCTTCAGCCAGTAGTACCACTTGTAGCTCCGCTCCCGGACTGTGAGGTAGACCGTCTCGGGCCGTGGCAAGTAGAACTTCACACGAAGCTGGTCCGGAAGCTGAGGCGCGGGTTCCTGATGATCCACCAGCACAGAGATCAGCTGAATGTCTTCTCCGGCAACTAACTTCGGCTGGCGGCCCTCGTAATACTCGCCGTAATCGGCGCTCGCGCGCATCTGATAGTCCAGCTCGGCTTGGGCCCAAAGGACCGAGGGGACGAGGCAGAGCAGCACGGCCACAATACGACAACTACGGCTCAATGGACACATACGTTTTCCCGTGGAGCGGTGGGAACTTCGCGCATTATAGCGGAGCAGCATAAGAGCGTGCGTTGTCCAGGTCAATTGCAACCATTTTGGTTTTTATATGAAGCGACGTATCGATCCCTCCGCCCACACAGTTGGAGGCATCCATGCCTGGGTGGAGGCGGAAACTGGGGATGACTTCTTAATGGCATACCCCAGCGCACTGCATGCTAAGGCGCCATGTGGTCACGGTGTGAGCTTTGCGTTGAGAATTCTGAGGTGCGCTTCCATCTCCCGTTTCACTTCCATCGTCATCGGCCAGCCAGACGCGAACGTGTCGACGAGCAAGTCGAACTCCGCACCTGTGCGAGTCGAATCGAGGAAGTTAACAAAGGCGCCAGACGCTCTAAAATTTCCCCTGTGGACTTGGGGGCCCGTTCACTAGTTATGCGACATGCTGCATCTTGGTCGCGAAGTCTTTCCCCGATGTCGCGGGAGGTAACGGTTTTCCGTCTTTCCGGCAGAGGTCGACTGCTTCCTCAATGATCTGACAGAGTTCGTATAACACGGCCTTTTCATCACTACCGTGACATCCTCCATAGATCAACCCGGAGCGCTCCCACGTAACAGTGCTCCTCCTCGGACCATTCCACGATCTTCACATACTTGGCGCTGTCTTTCATTGCTTCGCCTCCTCTATCGCAAGCTGCACAGCTCGACATTGGTAGCGCTTCGCATCGTCCGATGCTCTGCTGTGAAGGTTTAACGCGGCTGAACCCCTTTGTTCCGGTCCGACCCGACGCGGACGCAGTCAGTCTTTGGTCGGAAGCCCCAGATATTTTCTAATTGATTGTTCCATTTGATGAGCTAGACCGTACTCAGTGGTGTTGGAATATGCGATTAGATGAGAAGCTGCGATCGCAGGGTTTATCCCCCGACGCTGAAGGTACCACAAATACCATCTAGGTAGATTAAGCGCAGCCGCAAAGAGCTGAGCCGATGTCTTCCTATTTGCCAGAATTCGTTCTCGATACAACTGCTGCATTTCTTCATTTAAACCGTTGGCATTTACGACTTGTGCATAGTATATGAAATCAATGAGAATCTGATTGCGAATAGACTGATACCGCAGGAGTGGTTGCATCCAAAAAGTTGTGATCCAGTACCCGATCGCGCCAGTAAGGGCACCGATGAGGATCGCCCATAACCTCGGATCCAACACTATCCTCCTTAGCGTAATAAGTTGCTTTTAAAGTTCATAATTTGCTCTTAGCTTTGCATTTAACGGTTCACTGTTTGCTAAGGTGTCATAGGCTGATTTCGAAGCGTGGCTTTGAGAATTCTGAAGTGCGCGGCCAACTCGCGTTTGACTTCCATGGCGACCAGCCAATCGGGTGCGAAGGTTTCGACTTCCACGAGCAGGTCGAACTCGGCGCGGGTGTGGGTCGGATCGATAGGCCAAAGCTTCCAGGTCCGCTCATAGCGGCGGAAGTCCCCGCCAATCATTTTCGTGGAGAGCCCTCCTCCGGGTAGTATTCGATTCTCTCCCACCAATCGGCGCTCGCTCGGCAGGATCGCGTGGGCCACGTACAGCTCGGTGATGGTCCGGTCCTCTAACCGCTCGACCTTCACCATCCGCATCTTCGTTTCGAAGAGCTTCGGCCAGTGTTCGTAGTCGGTCAGGACTTGCTCCACGATTGACGCTGAAGCGGGGAGTGTCAGCACCGCGTGTGCGCGCACGCCGCCGTCCGGATCTGTGTGAGCTTCAAGAGGGGTTTCAGTCGGCGGGCCATCTGCCGCACCTGCAGCCGAAGTCAGGAGACTGAGGAGCAGAACACAAAGTCGAACAGCCCTTCGGGCGCTCCTCAACATACCGCTTATCAGCCGAGTTTCATGAGCGGATCGAGCAGCCGTTGATGAATCTTCCGCACGCGTTCCAATTGCCCCTTCGCCGGGAAGCGTTCGTAAAAGCCGTCTGAGCGGAATTCTTTGGTCATTTTCGCCCAGGGTTGAAGGAGGGCCGCGAACGGCTTGTGCGATTGCTGCTCTTCCCACTCGCTGAACAGCTTGCGGTCGACGATAATGTCGTCCAACACACGCATCAATGCCTTGAGCGTGACGTCGCGGGTGAACATGTAGCGCTCGTTCTGCCCCCAGCTCTCGTGCATCACCTCTTTGACACCCTTGAGATAATCGCGCACGAGCGCGTAGCACTTGTGCGGCTTCATGTCCAAATGCGATTCCATCCACCGCTTGTGGGCGGTGACGACCTTCAGCAGCTCGTTGAAGATCTCCGATTGCAGGATCCACTTTTCCTGTTTACTGCGCCCGCCCAGCCGGTTGATCTTGTACTGTAGGGGCGAATCGCCTTCCTCATAGAGCATGTTCACGACCTTGGCCGTGAACTTCTTTTCCGGACTTTCCCACGAAACTTTCTCGTAGAGGTCGACCAGATGCGAGCGGTTGATGCGTGTATGGGTCGAGTTGATGACCACGAACATCTCGGTGGCAAAGTCCCCGCTCCGTCCGTCGAACAGGACACAGGGCACTTCCACCTGATCGATCTGCTCCCCGTGCTTCTCCCGGAAAAAGTGCAGACCGGCCAGGCGGTGCTGCCCGTCGATCACGAGATACTTGCCTTTCGGCTCGCTGAGAAAGCCGATGGATTCCTGGCCGTCCATCTTTTGGAACCGCAGCGTTTCGTCGGTAAAGAGCAGGACGGTGCCCGGAATCATGGGCTGCCCCACGACTGTTTCATAGAAATTGACGATCTGCTTGATCTTCTGCCGGTTGAGGAGGCGTTGAAATCCTTTTTCGCTCCGCTCGATGCCCGAGATGAATTTCGCCACTTCGTCGTGCTCGGAGATGCGGCTCTCGGCGATCTCCTCTCCTTCGAAGTAGTAGCGGCTTGTGAATTTCACCTTGTCCAATAGGGCGTCGGCCTTGTACGCGATGAAATAGAAGATGCCTTCTTTTTGGCGAACGCGCGTCGCGAGCATGTCTTCTCCTCTGGATCACACGATTCAGTACGTCGGCGTCAGGACTGCCTCCGATCGCCATCAAGGGAGGGCCTAAAGCCGCACATCGTCGGGGAATTTTACGCTGCAATGCGGTTGCCCGCAAGGCGGGCGTCTATGATAGGATGCGGCTCATGAGACGACGAACCATGCTGTCAGGCTGTGTCGCCGCCAGTCTATGTGCCTGTTTGGGAACCCTCTTGTTGCTTGTGAACGCCCGAGCCCAGGCACCCGAGGACGTGCACGTGACGACCGAACGCTCCTGCAGCTTCATGATGCAGAAGGGCGAACCGGGTCAACAGTGCGAAGTACCGCTGGTGCAAGGCTGCGTCATTGCCAACTTCCCCGGCACCAAGAAGCCCTGGACCACGATTTCGAAAGGCGGCAAGACGACCTGCCAGTTCGACCCCAAGAAGACGGACTGGAAAACTCGGGTGGTAGGCACCTGCACCAAATGCACGACGGAGCAGTGCTCAGCCTCCTTTGCCGTCAAGCTCGACTGTACGCCTGGTTAGGCGTACTACCAAGCGCGAACCTCTGCGTGCCCGGGCAGCGTGCGATTCCCCGGTCTCAACCGCTCGGTCATGCCGTCTACCTCGACCATTAAAGACGAAGCTCTCGCTCTCGGCTTCGATGCCGTGGGGGTCGCCTCGGTCGCGCCCCGATCCTCATCCGACCAGGAACCCTCCAGCCGCCTTCTTCCCCATCTCCACGAACGACTGCGCTCCTGGCTTGCGCGCGGCTATCACGCGACCATGACCTGGATGGGGCGTGATCCCGATCGGCGAAGCGATCCGCGCCGGGTGTTGGACGGCTGCCGCTCCGTCATCATGGTCGGCATGAATTACGATACCGGCCACCGGGCGGAGGAGCGTCACGGGATGGGGCGCGTGGCACGCTACGCGTGGGGGCGCGATTACCATCTGGTGCTTGGGGAGCGCTTGGCGGCATTGTCCGAGCGTCTCAATATACTGGCGCCAGGCCACCGTCACCGGTGGTACGTCGACACGGGACCTGTGATGGAGAAGGCGTGGGCGGAACAAGCTGGTCTGGGCTGGATCGGGAAGCACTCCAACCTGGTCTCGCCACAGCATGGTTCGTGGCTGGTTCTGGGCACCATTCTGACCACCCTCGACCTCGATCCCGATATACCAGGGACGGATCTCTGCGGAAGCTGCTCGATCTGTATCAAGGCCTGTCCGACGGGAGCCATCGTGGAGCCCTACGTGGTGGACGCAGGCCGCTGCATCTCCTATCTGACCATCGAACATCGGACCGATGACATCCCCGACACGCTCGCCCACCGGACAGGCAACCATATTTTTGGGTGCGACGATTGCCTGGACGTCTGCCCCTACAACACCCAAGCGTCGGCCACCTCGCGTCCCGTCTTCGCTCCCTTTGCCTGGGCTCTTCAGCCGTCGCTGGACCAACTGCTCACTTGGACCGAGTCGGAATTCCGTAGCCGCACCATAGACAGTCCTGTTCGGCGGGCCAAACATCAGGGATGGCAGCGCAACCTCAGGATGGCGCAGGCCAACGAATCGGCTCGTTCCGCATCCGCGGCAGAGTTGACCGACCCCCGGTAGACCACTGGCCAACGAGCGGCGTATGATGAACGCGATTGATTCATCCTTCTCGCGAGACCATCCATATGCATCGAGGCATCCTCCCCTATCGCAAACCCGAACTCGGCAAAGACTACTGGGTACAGGACAATATATTATCCGACCCGCTTAGCGTCACCGAGCGGTGTTTCAACAAGTCCACGTGGATCATGGGTGCACCCTGGAGACCGGAACCGTGGCCAGGCATGCGCGCCCCTGATGCCTTGCTTCCGTCGGAATTGTCCGTGGTCGAGCAGTGCGTGATCCGACACACGGGTGTCCGGGGGCTGCGTGCCCAAGCCGACCCCTCCGGGGCCAGCTCCGGCCACAACTTTGTGCAGTTGGTCGGAGGCGGCGAAGCCGTCGCACGCCCCCATGTCGATTCCAGCAAGCTGTGCGACTATGCGGCGGTGCTCTATCTCCATCCCTGTCCGCCTACGAAACACGCCGGAACCTCGTTCTATCGGCTCCGGCTGCCGGACGGTACACTCGACGGGAACACCTGTCCGACCCAATACGAGAGCCTGAGCCAGATCCCCGGCTTCCAAGAGATGGATCTCAGCATGTGGGAGGAAGAGCTGGAAGTGCCCTATGTCTACAATCGCCTGCTCTTCTATAAATCAGATTTGGTGCATTCCGCGACGGCCTATTTTGGGTGGTCGCACGAATTGATGTCGAAGCGAATCGCGGCCGTGTTTTTTTGGAAGGTCGCGTAACGGGGTCGGGCACGTCACACTTCCTCGCGCGTGGCGTGGCCCTGTCGGAGCACGATCCATGCGTCCTCCCCGAATTCTCATCGTCGAAGACGAAGAGCGCATGCGCCGGCTCTTCGACCTCATCCTCTCGTCGGACGGCTACGACCTGCATTTTGCCAAGAACGGCGACGAAGCACTGCGGAGTCTGACGGACGGCGCCACACCCGATCTCATCATCACCGACCTCCAATTGGGCGGCGAGGTCGGCGGCATGCACGTGCTCGAGGCCGCAAAGTCAGCCTGCCCTGCCGTCCCCGTCCTGATCGTGACCGGCTATGGGACGGTCAAATCCGCCGTCGAGGCCATGCAGAAAGGCGCGTATCACTATATTTCCAAGCCCGTCGACAACGACGAACTCAGAATCGTGGTGTCGCGCGCCCTCGAACTGAGGCGACTCTCTCAGGATCACCAGGCTCTGCGCGCCACCCTCGACCACGCCTTCGGGTTCGACCGTATCATCAGCATCTCACCGGACATGGACCGGCTCAAAACGCTCGCCGCAGACATCGCCCAGACGGACGCGACGGTGCTGATCACCGGCGAGAGCGGGACAGGGAAAGAGTTGTTCGCGCGCGCCATTCACCGATCCAGTCCACGGAAACACGGTCCGCTCGTCTCGGTGAACTGCGCGGGCATCCCCGAACATCTGCTCGAATCAGAACTGTTCGGCTACGAGAAAGGCGCATTTACCGACGCCAAGAAGGCGAAGCCGGGCCGCTTTCAATTAGCGGATCGCGGCACGCTCTTTCTCGACGAGATCGGCGAACTGAGCCTCGCAGCCCAGGTCAAGCTGCTCCGTGTGCTGGAAACCCACCAAGTCGAACCCTTGGGAAGCATACGCAGTGTGCCGGTCGACATCCGAATCATTGGAGCCACCAATCAATCGCTGCCCGACTTGATCAAGGCCGGGCGATTCCGCGAGGACCTTTTCTACCGCCTGAATGTCTGCCAATTGACCATTCCTCCGTTACGCGATCGCCCGGAGGATATTCCGGAACTGTTCCAGGCCTTCCTTGAGCGGGCTCGGCAGGAACGCGGCACCAAGCCCCAGCATCTCTCTCCCGAAGCACTCGCCCTCCTCACCCGGCACACATGGCCGGGCAACGTGCGGGAACTGCACAACCTTGTGGAGTGGCTCACGATTACCTGTCGCTCGGACGTGATCGGCCCGGCAGACCTGCCGGCCACGTTCAGCGCCTCATCCCGTCCGCACGAGACCGACTCCCAGCGTGCCGAGCCCTCTCTTTCCTTGTTGTCGTTGGGATTGTCGGCGGAAGAGCTCGAAAAGCGACTGTTGCAAGAGGCACTCGACCAGAGCCAGTGGAATATTTCGGAGGCGGCGCGATTGCTCATGATGACGCGCAACACGTTGCGCTATCGCATGGCTAAATTCGGACTGCAGGAACGACAGTCCACCGAGTGAGGCACACATGCGACCGGCCGGCCTTCAACAGAAGTTTCTCGTCGCGCTCCTGCTGGTCGGCATCGTCCCTGGCGTGATCGCCCTCGCCGTCACCTACTGGTCTAGTACAAACAGCTTGAAGCGATCCATCGGCAGCGGATTTCAAGAAATCGCCCGATCGGCCGCCCTTCGCTTAGCCACCGCCGTCGATGCCGAAATCGATCAGGCCGAGCGCTTGGCCTTCGTGCCCATGCTCGTTCGGCGCGTAGAGGACACGCAGGGACGGCAGACGCTCTCAAGTCCCCGCGCGCAGGACCAGACGGCGAACGCGTTTCTTAGATCATGGGCGGCGAGGTCCCCCGACTACTTGCGTGTGGTGGTGGCGGATCGCGATGGCCTCGCCGTGGCGACGAGCCAGGCTGCCGTGGGGCCGGACAACTATAGTCAGGAGCCCTGGTGGCAAGAAGCGATCCAGGGACACGGACGGGCCTATGTTAGCTCGTTCCGGCTGACGCCCGATACGAATGAATATGTATTTGACGTCGCCGTCCCGCTTTGGAGTCGTGACGGAAGCGAGCCGCTCGGGGTCGTGGGGTTGCTCATCCGCCGCGATGCGCTGATGAAGACCATTCTCACGATCAAGGTCGGCAGGACGGGACATGGCATGTTGGTAGATACGGACGGAACCCCGCTCATCTGCCCCGTCCTCCCGCCGACGAGCCACCTGATTCACCAGGCCCTGCTGAATCAATTCTCTTCAGAACAGGCGTCCTGGTTCGTGGCCGACGACGACGCGCACGGCGGCTACCATACCATCGTCGGAGCCGCTCCGGTCCGGTTCGCGCACGATCTGACCCCTCGCAGTTTGGGTGGTACGGATTGGTATTCGTTCGTGCGTCAGGAAGCCGATGAGACGTATGCCCCGATTTATTCGCTCCTGACGACGGTCGGCGCGATAGGCTTGACGCTCGTCATCGGCCTGGCGGCCGTCGGCTATCTGGTGAGCGACCGGTTTGTCGCCCCGATCGTCGCGCTGCGCCGGCAAACGGAGGAGCTGCGCCGACGTTTCCGCCGTGTAACGACGTCGCCTGCGAGCGTCGAACCGGAACCGCTTCCCGAGGTCTCGCCGACCGGCTCACGCGATGAAATTCAGGATCTGGCGAACACGTTCCGCACGATGCGCGCCGCGCTCGAGTCCAGCCTGGCCACGATTCAAACACAGCAGGAACAACTGATTCGTCGCGAACGACTGGCCTCGGTGGGGCAGCTCTTGGCTGCCCTGGCGCACGACCTCCGCAATCCGTTGGGCGTCATCCGGAGTTCGGCCCAGCTCATGTTGGATCGGAACCGCGACGACCAGGTGAAGGAGGAGGTGGCCCGTTACGTCATCGAAGAAGTGGATCGTCTGACGCACCGTATCAATGACTTCTTACGGTACGCCCGCCAGAAACCTCCGGAGCCGGTTCCAGTCGCCCCCCACACCCTGATGCAAGACGCCCTTAATCAATGGGCGGCACAGGGTGGACACGAATCGATCCTGGTGGATACCGTCTTCGCGCAGGATCTACCGGCGATCCATGTCGACCCGTTACAGGTGAAAGAAGCCGTGGTGAATCTGCTGATCAACGCGCGCGAAGCCATGCCGAAAGGAGGCCGTATCACCGTGACCACGAAACGAGCGGCCAGCGGGGCCGTCGAGCTGATCGTGGCCGATACGGGCTGCGGCATTTCCGAGGCCGCTCTCCGGCGAATTTTTGAGCCGTTCTTTACCACGAAGGAATACGGGACGGGGCTGGGCCTGACGAACGTGAAACGCCTCGTCGAAGACAACGGCGGGACGCTCCATGTGACGAGTCAAGAAGGCGTCGCGACTACCTGCACGTTGTATTTCCCTGCCACCGAGCGTGCTGGGGGCCTGGACGGTTCGGATCAAACGAACGGATCGTCGCGGGACGCGACCATTGTGCAGCGGGAGGGTCTCACCGCGTAAGCTCGACGATGGTCACGCCGTCGCCTCCTTCGCTTCGATCACCGGGACGGAAACCGGATACGTAAGGAGAGGCCTTGAGGTAGTCCCTCAGAACCGCACGCAGCTTCCCGGTCCCATGGCCGTGGATGATACGCAAATACGGCGCGCCTCCCAATGCAGCGGAATCCAGCTGGGCCACGACCTGGTCCAGGGCATCGTCCGCCGCCCGTCCCCGCACGTCCACCACCACCTCCGGTTCAGCCAACCCGCCCCTATTCCAACCTGACCGAACAGCGGAACCCTGAGGCCGCTCCGTCGATGACGCGGTGCCCGATTGTCGGGCCAGCCCGAGCAAGTCGCCGACGGGCACAGACATTTCGGCGCTGCCGACACGGATGCGGACACGCGCCTTGGTCGCCGCAGCTTCGAGGAGGACGCCACGAACGCCGAGCGCCTTGACCTCCACCTGGTCGCCGACTCCCAAGGACTCCACGGGTGGACCGCCCTGTGGCGGTGCCATGTGGGAGACATCCGTCTCCACGCTCGCTAACTTCGCCTTGGCTGCCTTGGCCTTTTCGACAGTCCGCTGTGTCTTCAGTTCGTCGATCACACCTTGGATCGCCGCTCTGGCACGCTGGAGTTCCTCGCTGATTCTCTTTTTGGCGTGTCGCCGGTCGGCCGCCTCCGAGTCGCGCACCCGCGCCGTAATTTCCAGTGCCTCCCGCGCGGCCGCCTCTGCCTCTCGGCGCACCGACTCTGCGCGCAACAAGTCCTCGGTCACACGCCGTTGTTTGCTTTGCACGTCGCTGAGCAGCTGCTCCAGCGCCAGTTCGTCCGTCTTCAAACGATCACGGGCGGCCTCCAGCAACGATTCGTCCAAGCCGAGCCTGCCGGCAATTTCGATGGCCGACGATCCTCCTGGGATCCCGATGATCAGCCGGTAGGTCGGCGCCAAGCGTGTGACGTCGAACTCGACGCTCGCATTGACGAACCCCTGCGACGCCTGAGCCAGCACCTTCAGCTCCGTATAGTGAGTCGTCACGATCGCCTTGACCCGCAAATCGGCCAATCGAGCGAGCAGCGCCTGTGCCAAGGCGGCGCCTTCAGCCGGGTCGGTCGATGTCATCGGCTCATCCAGCAAAACCAGCCAGCGGCCCACCTCCGGTCTCGACACCGCCGACCTTGCGGACACCGCGTCCAACAGCCGGATCATGCACATGACATGGGAAGAAAAACTCGACAGGTCCTTGGCCAAATCCTGAGCATCCCCAATGTCCGCGTAGATCGAGGGAAACAAGGCCATCTCCGACCCCGCCTCGCATGGCACCAGAAGGCCGGCCCGAACCATCAACGCGAACAAACCGACCAATTTGAGGGTGACGGTCTTCCCACCGGTGTTGGCACCGGAAATCACCATCACCTGAGTCTCGTCGTCGAGGACAACGTCGTTGGCCACCACCTCGTCGGGACGAGACAGCGCCAACAGCGGGTGCCGTGCGTTGCGCAAGCGAATTCGTCCGCAGTCATTCAGGTGCACCGGCCCGGCGTGGAGCGGCACAGCGAGCGCCGCCTTGGCCTGGATCACATCCAATCGCACCAGCACCGCTTGCGCCTCTCGCAAGGTTTCCGCTTGAGCGCCGACCTGTATGCTCAATTCCTGGAGAATCCGGCGCACTTCCCGCTCAACCGCCAGCTCTCCGACCTTGATTCCGTTGTTCAGTTCGACCAACTCCCGAGGCTCCAAAAACACCGTCGCGCCGCTTGCCGATATGTCGTGTACAATGCCGGGAATGACGCCGCGCTTTTCCGTCTTGATCGGGACCACGTACCGGCCTTCGCGCTGGGCAAAGTACCGTTCTTGGAGAACATCCTCATAGCGATGTGACTGGAGAATGCTTTCGAGGCGACGCCGCATCGCCTGCTTGAGGTCATGGACCTGCTGGGTCAGGCGCCGCAGTTCCGGGGACGCCGAATCCTTGATCGTCCCGTCGGCATCCACCACCCATTCGATATCGGCCCTCAATTCTGACAGGTTGCGGGGAGCCGGCAGGTCGGCCGTGATCGCGGCGACGGAGGGGGCCTCGGCTTGATGCCGAAGACCATACCGCGCGACGTCCTCTGCAACGCGCAGGAATCCGGCGATGTCCCGCAGTTCGAGCGCGTCCAGAGCGCCACCTTTCGACGCGCGCACGAGCACGTCATCGAGATCGGGTATCCGCATCGAGGGAAATGGGTCTGTGCTCGACCTAAGCACCAGCATCTCGCTGGTTTCGGTGAGACGTGCCGCGGCCCCCTCGAGGGTGTCCTCAAGGGTCAGCGCGCGACACCGTATCGCGCCAGGTGCGGACTGGGCGCCGAGAGCCAAGGTGTCCAGCACACGGTCCCATTCAAGAGCATGGTAGGTCTCGTCCCCGAAAGACGAGAGGCCCTCCTCGTGATTGTGCCTGGACTCAGTCATGGCAGGCCCATCCTAGCAAAAACCTCGTGTCGCCTTCGCCTCGTTTATCCATCATGGCTGCCCGCATCCGTTCACTGCCCCTACCATCGGACGACTTGACTCGCCCGTCACTCACCAGTACCATCCCAAATCAAACCAAGCGCTCTGATATTATTCACGAATTTCACAGGAGTTCTGCATCATGGCTATTCGCGTGGGGATCAATGGCTTTGGCCGTATCGGTCGTAACGTGCTGCGCGCCTGTTTGAACGATCCGTCTTTTGAATTCGTCGCGATCAACGACCTCACGGACGCCAAGACGCTCGCGTACCTGCTGGAATTCGACTCCATCCATGGGCGCCTGCCGGTGCCCGTCACCCACCAGGAAGACGCCATTATCGTCGGCGGCAAAGCCATCAAGGTGTTGGCGAAAAAAGACCCGAAGGAATTGCCCTGGAAAGATCTCGGCGTGGACTTTGTAATCGAATCCACCGGTCGGTTCACAGACCGTGAAGGGGCAGGGCGTCACCTGGCTGCGGGAGCCAAGCGCGTCGTGATCTCCGCTCCGGCCAAGGACCCCGACGCCACCATTGTGATGGGCGTGAACGACCAGAGTTACGATCCAGCCAAACATGCCATTGTCTCGAATGCCTCCTGCACAACCAACTGCTTGGCCCCGGTGGCAAAGGTGTTGCTGGATGCCTTCGGCATCAAGCACGGCGTCATGACCACCATCCACTCCTATACGAACGACCAGCAACTGCTCGATCTGCCGCACAAAGACCTGCGTCGGGCGCGAGCCGCCGCCATGTCCATGATCCCAACCAGCACGGGGGCCGCCAAGGCACTTCATCTCGTCTTGCCGCAACTCAAGGGAAAGCTCGACGGCATGGCCATTCGGGTACCGACCCCCAACGTTTCGCTGGTCGACCTGTCCATCGAGACCGAGAAGGACTGTGACGTCGCGTCGGTCAATGCCGCGTTTCGAAAGGCGGCCGACGGGCCATTGAAGGGTGTCCTCGAGTACTGTGACATGCCCATCGTCTCGGTCGACCAAAAAGGAGATGCTCATTCCGCCACGCTGGATGCGGGACTCACGACGGTCATCGAGGGGCGTATGGTCAAGGTCATTGCGTGGTACGACAACGAATGGGGCTACTCGTGCCGGGTTCGGGACCTGATCAAGTTGATGGCATCCAAAGGCTAAGGGCGTTGCTCGTCGCTGGATCGAGCGAGCCGACCTGGCCCTCAGGGACCTATCCTCGAATCACGAGGCCGGTGTGAAATCGAACGTGTCATGAGGGGAGACCCGAAGCAAAGCGCCACGTCTTCGTAGAGCTTCGAGCAAGCCGAATCGAACGAGGCGAACGCTGAACCTATGAGTGACGGAGTACTATGCTGGCCGGACTTTGTTAGCCTCCCACGCAATGGAGCGTCATGAACCTACATAAACAAACCATTGACGACATCAGTCTAAAGGGCCAACGTGTGATTATCCGTACGGACTTTAACGTCCCGCTGGATGATGCGCTCCAGATCACGGACGATACCCGCATCCGCGGTACACTGCCCACCATCAATCGCGCGGTCGACGAAGGCGCCAAGGTCATTCTCTGCTCTCACCTCGGCCGCCCCAAGGGCAAACCGGATCCACGGTTCAGTTTG
The DNA here is from genome assembly GCA_036984305.1 of Nitrospira sp. Classification (NCBI taxonomy): domain Bacteria; kingdom Pseudomonadati; phylum Nitrospirota; class Nitrospiria; order Nitrospirales; family Nitrospiraceae; genus Nitrospira; species Nitrospira sp. The sequence continues at coordinate 1,071,420 of BQWY01000001.1, read as the reverse complement.
GCGCCCGTCGCGAAACGACTCCAGCGTCTGCTGGGCAAAGAGGTCGTCTTCGCACCCGACTGTATCGGCCCCGGCGTTGAAGCCCTGGTCGCGAAAATGAAACCGGGCGACGTGCTCCTTCTGGAGAACCTTCGTTTTCACCCGGGCGAAGAGAAGAACGACGAGCAATTTGCTCAGGCATTGGCCTCCTTGGGCGACGTGTTCATCAACGATGCCTTCGGGGCGGCCCACCGGGCGCATGCGTCGATCGTCGGCATTACGAAATTCATCACAACATCGGCCGCCGGTTATCTGCTCAAGAAAGAAATCGAATACCTGGAAGGCGCCGTGGAGAGCCCCGTGCGTCCGTTTGTGGCGATCCTTGGCGGCGCCAAGGTATCCGGCAAAATCGGCGTGATCGAAAATCTCGGGAAACGCGTAGACAAAGTGATCATCGGCGGGGGCATGGCCTTTACGTTCATCAAGGCCATGGGCTATGAGATCGGTAACTCCCTGGTCGAAAACGACATGTTGGACTTTGCCCGCGGCATTCAAGAGCATGCCTTCTCGCGCGGCGTGAAGTTCTATCTACCCGTCGATTGCGTGGTGGCCGCCGGACGCGAGCCCGGGGCGGAAACAAAAATTGTACCGATTCAAGAAATACCGAACGGCTGGTACGCCCTCGACATCGGCCCGGCCTCAGTCAAGCTGTTCAGCGAGGCCGTGCAAAACGCGAAAACCATTTTGTGGAACGGACCGATGGGTGTCTTTGAAGTCGACGCCTTCGCACGCGGTACGTTGGCGATGGCTCACTCCGTCGCTAACGCCTATGCGCTGACGATCGTCGGCGGAGGCGACACGGCGTTGGCGGTGCTCCGAGCGGGCGAGACCGACAGCATGTCCTTCATTTCCACGGGCGGCGGCGCGGCCCTTGAATTGCTCGAGGGCAAACAACTGCCCGGCCTCACCGCCCTCCCCGAACGAACCGATTAGTCGGCCACGGACCGAACCGCGCTCGATCGACCGGGCCTTCCTCATGCGACGATTTCTCATCGCCGGCAATTGGAAGATGAACAAGACGGCCACGGAGGCCGTCATGTTGGTCCGACAATTTTTCGAACAACTCCCCAAAACCTCCCGCGTCGACATCATCCTTGCACCACCCTTTACCGCCCTTCCGGCCGTCGCCGGAACCTTGGGGCCTCAGACTCCTCACGTCTCACTCGGCGCCCAGAACGTCTTTTGGGAGGACCACGGGGCATTCACGGGAGAGGTCTCCGCGCCCATGCTCGCCGACCTGCACTGCCAGTATGTCATTGTCGGTCATTCGGAACGACGGCAACTCTTGGGCGAAACGGATGCGGCGGTGGCGAAGAAAATTACCGCGCTCCTGCGACACGGACTACGTCCGATCGTCTGCGTCGGCGAAACGAAAGACGAACGGCTCCGCCATGAGACGGAGCGTGTCGTGTCTCGTCAGATCCTGGGAGGGCTTGGGCACCTGTCTGCGGATCAACTGGATTTCGTGACCATCGCGTACGAACCGGTGTGGGCGATCGGCACCGGCGAGGCGGCGTCAGTGGACCAGGCGGCCCTCGTGCATCGCCATATCCGAACCGTCATGACCTCGCAGTGGAAAACATCCGTGGGACACAACATCCGGATTCTCTACGGAGGGAGCGTGAACGCCAAGAACGCCGGAACCTTCCTTGCTTCACCGGAGGTGAACGGCGCATTAGTGGGTGGCGCTTGTCTCGATCCGGCGGCCTTTGCTACAATCGCCGCGATCGCCGAAGCCACCAGCTAGAGGAATTCTCGACAATGTACACGTTCATGGTCATCATCCACATCATCACATGCCTTTTCATGATCGGCGCCATTCTGCTGCAAGCCGGCAAGGGCGCTGAGATCGGTGCCGCGTTCGGCGGTTCGAGTCAGACCGTCTTCGGCAGCCGGGGGCCGGCCAACTTCCTGAGCAAACTGACGATCGTCTTCGCCTCGGTCTTCATGGTGACCTCGCTGAGTCTTGCAATTCTGGCTAAAGAACGGGCCATGTCTTCGACCGTGATCGATTTCAACAAGAAAGACTCGAGTTCGACTGCGCCTGCCGCGACACCGCCCGCAGAGAACAAGCCCGCTGAGAGCGCGCCGAAAGCCGCCGACCCGGCCCCGGCCGGTAAATAAATCGGGCGAAGCAATCCCCGCTTGTTCCCCCCTGGACAGGTATCCCGGAGTTCTCAGGCCGCAGTACAACGAGTACGGCGGCGAGGCGTGCCGCCTGCCGCTGCTGAGAGGCGTCGACAACGGTGAAATGAGGTGAGTCCGCTTTTCGGAGACCCGGCTAGACAGGGGTGAGCCACGAAACGTGGGACCGGTCCTCACCGCGCACGACCGAAAAGAACGCTTGCTGCAGTGACGTCGTAATGGGGCCCGGCTTACCGGCGCCGATTGTCCGACCATCGACTTCTCGGACGGGCGTCAGTTCGGCGGCCGTGCCGGTGACGAACATTTCCTCGGCCACGTACATGGCATCGCGAGTGAACCGCTCTTCAACTACCGGGATATTGCGCTCGCGCGCCAACTCCATGATCGTGTTGCGGGTGATCCCTTCGAGAATCGACGTCAGCGGCGTGGTGATCAACCGCCCCCGACGAACGATGAACACATTTTCACCCGTGCCCTCCGCCACGTACCCGTCGGGATCAAGCAGCACGGCTTCGTCGTAGCCATTGGCTTTCGCTTCGCGCTTGGCGAGAATGGAGTTGACGTAGTACCCCGAGATCTTGCCTCGCGTCATCGACACGTTGACATGATGACGTGTGAACGAGGACACACACGCCCGCATACCCTTCGCCAACGCTTCCTCGCCCAGATAGGTGCCCCACTTCCATGCCGCAATGGCGACGCGAATCGGATTGTCGCCGGGATACACACCCATGGCGCCGTAGCCGATGAAGACCAATGGACGAATGTAGCAACTCTCCAAGCGATTGGCCCGCACCGTTTCAACGATGGCCTCTGTAATCTGTTTCTTGTCGAACGGAATGGCCATCACCGCAATGTGCGCAGATTCGAATAGCCGATCGACGTGTTCCGGCAGGCGAAAAATGGCGGACCCGGACTTCCCTTGATAACAGCGAATCCCCTCGAACGCCGCCAAGCCGTAATGCAGGGAATGGGTCAGAACGTGGATCTGCGCGTCCTGCCAATCGACCAGTTTGCCGTCCATCCAGATTTTCTCGCTGGGCTGCATGGAGACTCTCCTCTAATGGCAGGCACCGGATGTGCCGGGAAGCGAGGTTGTATAACGGGGGTCAATCGCCTGTCAACGAAAGGTCCGTTGACCGGCCCCCCACGCAGGGACGTGCAACGATCGGGCTTCAATTGACAGGCCTCTAGTGAACATGGTACATGAGTCGGTCTCCCTTTTGAAGGATCTAACCGATATGTACGCTATCGTAACGACAGGTGGAAAACAGTACCGAGTGGAAGCCGGTCAAATTCTTCAAGTTGAACGACTGCCCGGAGAAGTCGGTGCCTCGGTCGAGCTGACGGACGTCAACCTGATCCATAGCGATCAGGGTTTTGCGGTGGGACAACCGACGGTTCAGAAGGCGCGCGTGACCGGCGAAATCGTCCGCCAGGGCCGATCCCGCTCGATCATGGTGTTCAAGAAGAAGCGTCGCAAGAATTATCGCCGCACGCGCGGCCATCGCCAGGCCTTTACGCAGATCCGCATAACCGGCATTGAAGCACGCTAACGGGGCAAGGGGTTAAAGAATGGCAACAAACAAAGGCGGCGGTTCCTCACGAAATGGACGCGATAGCAATCCCCAGTATCTTGGCGTGAAGGCGTATGGTGGGCAGACGGTGACGGCAGGCAGCATCATTGTCCGCCAGCGGGGAACGAAATTTTTCCCTGGATTCAATGTCGGAATCGGCAGGGATCACACCCTCTTTGCGAAGGTGTCCGGTGTGGTCAAGTTCGAAAGCGGGCGCGACCGGCAAAAGGTCAGTATCCTTCCCACCACCTCGTAGACGTCGTCAGGTCCCTCCTTCAGATCGATCCGGGCGGACCGCTAGACAATTTTGGTCGCATTCTGTTTCAATCCGCCACCCGAAGGGGTGTGCCGAGCGCAGCCCTTTCGAGGTCGTGCTCCAATCTCGGAACAGCATCCATGTTTGTGGATGAGGCCCACATCACCGTCAAGGCAGGCAAAGGGGGAGACGGAGCGTGCAGCTTCCGCCGAGAAAAATTCGTTCCCCGCGGCGGGCCCGACGGGGGGGACGGTGGAAACGGCGGGTCAGTCATTCTCCGTGCTTCGTATCGACTGAGCACCCTCCTCGACCTTCGCTATCAGCAACACTACGAGGCTAAGCCCGGCGATCCAGGCCAGGGCCGGAATAAGCACGGCAAGACCGCGGCCGACGTCATCGTCGTCGTCCCCGTCGGTACATCGGTCTTGGACGACGAGACCGGGGACATCCTCGCGGACCTCACCGAAGACAACCAGGCCTTTGTGGCAGTCTCCGGAGGCCAAGGCGGGCGGGGGAACTCGCACTTTGCGACTTCTACCAACCAAACTCCGACCCGCTGCGAGCCTGGACGATCCGCAGACGAGCGCCGCTTACGGTTGAAACTGAAATTATTGGCGGACGTGGGCCTCATCGGGCTGCCGAACGCCGGGAAGTCGACGCTGATCGCGGCGATTTCGGCTGCCCGCCCCAAGATTGCCGACTACCCATTTACGACGCTCGTGCCCAATCTTGGGGTGGTGCGCGCGGGTGACGATCGATCCTTTGTGGTGGCCGACATCCCCGGCCTGATCGAAGGAGCACACGAGGGGAAGGGTCTCGGCCAGCAGTTTCTTCGACACATCGAGCGGACTTCCGTGCTCCTCTATGTCATCGATATTTCCGAGTGGGCCCCGGAAGACCCCGTGACCGCCTTTGAGATACTCCGGCACGAACTGGTCGCCTACGATGCGTCGTTGAGAAAGCGCCCCTTTGCGGTGGTCGCCACCAAGCTGGACCTGAAAGGCGACGGGACCCGGCTGTCTGCGTTGCAAACCTACTGCAAGAAGAGGCGGATACGGGCTCTTGGCATTTCGGCGGCGACCCGAGAGGGACTCGACGACCTCGTCCGTTTCCTTGCCGCCCAAATCAAGCGCCTCCGGCAAGTCCCATGCGCCAGCAACTCCTGACCCAAGCGAAACGTGTGGTCGTCAAGGTGGGGAGCAGCCTCATCGCGTCACGCGATCATGGCCTTCGCAACGAACGCCTGGAGCGCATTTGCTCGGAGCTCTCGGCCGTCAAGCAACACGGCAAGGACCTGTTGCTGGTCACCTCCGGGGCGATCGTTTCGGGACTCAAGAAGCTGGGACTGAATAGCTATCCCAAGAACCTGCCCGTGAAGCAGGCCGCTGCCGCGGTGGGGCAAAGCCGATTGATGTGGGCCTACGAACAGGCCTTCGAACGATCGGGGCAGCACGTGGCCCAGATCCTGCTGACGCATCAGGATCTTGCCGACCGGCGCCGGTTTCTCAACGCCCGGCATACGCTGACGACACTGCTCTCATTCGGGGTGGTCCCGATCATCAATGAGAACGACACGGTTGCGGTGGATGAGATTCGATTTGGAGACAACGATACGCTGGCCGGCCAGGTTGCTCATTTGGTCGATGCCGATCTCTTGGTGATCTTGTCGGACGTCGACGGACTCTTCACAGCCGATCCGCGGCGCCACCCGGACGCGAGCCTGATCCCGGAAATCTCCGAAGTCACCGAGGAGATTCAGCGCTTGGCCGGCGACTCTTCGACGTTTGAAGGGACCGGCGGCATGATGACGAAAGTGCGCGCGGCAAAGAAGGTCGCCGAGTACGGCGTGTCCACGCTCCTTTTGAACGGGCAGACGGAAGGACTCCTCGGGCGGATCCTGGGGGGTGCAGACGGAGGCAGCTTCTTTCACCCCCACTCTCAACGGCTCTCCAGCCGCAAGCACTGGATTGCCTTCACCCTTCGACCTCGAGGTTCCGTCGTGCTCGATCCCGGTGCCGTCGAAGCCCTGGTCGCAAGAGGGAAAAGCTTGCTCGCCTCTGGAATCCTCACGGTAGAGGGCGACTTCGAGGCCGGAGACGCCGTGGCATGCCGGAACGCGCAGGGTCGTGAGATTGCCAAAGGCTTGGTCAATTATTCGGCCGTGGTTCTCACGCGAATCAAAGGGATGAAGACCGCGGATATTCGGAATTCGCTCGGGCAACCCGAGTACGAGGAAGTCATCCATCGGGACAATCTGGTGATTCTACGGTAGGATGCGCGCGTGACTCCCTCGCCACCCGGCCGGCCGACATCCAGCCAACGCAAGCTCGGCATTCTCGGCGGAACATTCAACCCAATTCATCGCTGCCATCTCGTGTTGGCCCGTGAAATCCGGGCCCGTCTCGCCCTTGATGAGATCCTCTTCATCCCGACGGGCGACCCGCCTCATAAGGCGGACGGTCATCTGGCGTCCGCCGAGCATCGCTTGGCCATGGTGCGACTCGCCATAGAAGACGTGCCGGGCTTTGACCTCTCCGACATCGAAATCCGCCGCCCAGGCCGATCCTATTCCATTGACACGCTGACCGCACTACGAAAGGATCTCGAAGCAGACACGGAGCTTTTTTTTTGTATCGGCCTCGACGCGTTCCTCGACTTCGAATCCTGGCGGCAACCGGATGACTTGTTGCGGACCTGTGACTTCGTGGTGGTGTCTAGGCCGGGGACGCGATTCGAGTCTCTTTCAACACTCACCATCCTGAGCCCGCTCGACCTGTCACGTCTGCAGGCATTGGATTCGGGCGGCATTGATCAGCTCTCGCTGCCTTTGCCGTCCGGCCGGTCGCTGCATCTGCTGACGATCACCCCTTGTCCAGTCTCGGCCTCGATGATTCGGACACGCATTGGGCAGGGGCTCGCTGTGGAGGGTCTCTTGCCGCCCCCCGTCGAACGCTATATAATCCGCGCGGGTCTCTATCAGGAGCGTACCAATCCCACTCGACTCGAAGGCTAAAGCGCTCGCGATCGCCAGGGCATCTCTCGACAAGAAGGCCGTCGATGTTCTGGTGTTGCACGTCGCCAAGCTGACGTCGATTGCCGACTATTTTGTCCTGTGCTCCGGTGAATCCGAACGCCAGGTTCGGGCCATCGCGGACAGCATCGACGAAACTCTGTCCACGCAACATCTTCCCCCGCTCGGGACGGAGGGTGGACCCACCGCAAAGTGGATTGTCATGGACTTCGGCGACGTCGTCGTTCATATTTTCCACCAAGCGGTCCGCGACCATTATGGTTTGGAAAAGCTGTGGGCCGACGCCACGCGCGTACGCCTGCCGGCGGGCGCATCCGCTGCACCCGTGAAGGCCCGCGCTGGCAGCACCAAGTCACGTGCTTCCCGAGCCGGGCGGTAGGCGTGAATTATGCTCCGACTGCTCCTGACAATCTTCCTGGCGACCGTCGGGATTCTGTTCTATGGATACTTTCGCGAACTGAATCCCGGCACCATCACGATCCGGACGAGTCCTACCGATACGTATGACCTCAGTCCTGTCACCCTGATTCTCGTGTCCATGGCCGTGGGTGCACTCATCGTGACCGTCATGGTCGGGATCCGTGAAACCACTCACTTGATCGGCACGTGGAAAAGCACTCGCCAACAGCGACGGCAGGAGAAAGTGACGTCCTTACACCAGGAAGGTACGCACGCATTTCTATCGAAGCGCCTGGGCGATGCCAAGGTGATCTTCCAGAAAGCCCTGACGATCGACCCCAATCGTGTGGATACGCTGATTTGGCTCGGCAATCTCTACCGGGCTGAGCACAATTTCGTCGAGGCGATCCGCCTCCATCAGACGGCCAATCGTGTGGAGCCTCGTGACATCGAGGTTCTGTTGGAGCTTGCCACCGATCTTGAGAATGCCAAGCGATATGAGGACGCGCTCCAGGCGCTGCAAGACATTCTTCGAATCGATTCGGACCACCTGACTGCACAGATCCGTCGGCGTGATTTGCTCATTCGCCTTGAAAAGTGGGCGGATGCATTGGACATCCAGTACCGGCTCGTCAAGGCCAACCTGCCCGGCCCCGATGGCCAAGCCCAGGCCGACCTACTGGTCGGATGCCTCTACGAGGTCGGCCGACAATTACTGGAGCGAGGCAGTCCCGACAAGGCACGCCGCTTTTTCAGGGGTGCCATCAAGCGAGATCGCGGATTCCTCCCCGCGTATATCGGCCTGGGAGAGATTTTGTTGCACGAGGGCAAGACCAAGAACGCCGTCGACATCCTGGAGCGGGTGTTTGCCAAAACCAAGAATGTCATACTCCTGCACCGGCTCGAGGAACTCCATCTCGAACTCGGAGAACCCAGCGAAATCATCCGGATCTACCAAGAGGCCATCCAGCGGGATCCACAGAATTCCGTGCTACGATTTTACTTGGGAAAGCTCTATTATCGGTTGGAGATGGTGGACGAAGCGTATGATCTATTGAGCGGATTGGAAGGCCCACACGATCAATTGGCCGACTACCACAAGATCATGGCTAACCTGCAGTTGCGTAAGCACAATATGGAAGAGGCCGTCCTCGAACTGAAGAAGGCGCTCGGTTTCCGTAAGCGGGTCGTCGTCCCATATCGTTGCCAGCATTGCCGCGCCGAAGCCACCGAGTGGTCCGGGCGCTGCCGGGAATGCCGCCGGTGGAATACCTATGTCGCGCTCCCTATCCCTGGCGCAGCCGCCCAGTCGGCCGACCGTCAGGCACTGAATCCCGCGCCGCGGCCGTCCTATCAAGGTGTTGCATCACCATTTGAAACGGTGTAGGCTCGTCCCCTGGTAAAGCCCGTCCCGTATCATTATCATTACGCACCCAGACGAGGTCCCGTGAGTTCGTATCAAACGTTTGCCGATAAAGCCTTGCGCGATGAGGCCCTGACACGCGACGAGGCCCTCAGTATCTTATCTGCTACCGACGACGATCTCCTTCAACTCCTGGACGCAGCCTTTCAAGTGCGCCGGCGTTATTTTGGGCGCAAGGTGCGCCTCCAGATGCTCTTGAACGCGAAAAGCGGCGCCTGCCAGGAGGACTGTCACTATTGTTCGCAGTCATCGGTGTCAACGGCACCGATCGACCGATACGGGCTGCTCCCTCTGCAGGCTATGTTCGAGGGCGCTCGACGGGCCGCGGATTCCAAAGCGCAACGATACTGCATCGTGATCAGCGGGCGGGCACCACTGGACCGCGAGATCACCGACATCGCCGCGGCCGTCAGCGAGATCAAGAAAGCCTATCCCATACAGATTTGTTGTTCCCTTGGGCTACTGGACCAGGATCAGGCCCGACGGCTCAAGGCCTCCGGAGTGGATCGTATCAACCATAATTTGAATACGAGCGAATCCTACCACCCGTCGATTTGCACGACCCACTCGTATCAAGATCGCGTGACAACGATTCAGGCCGCCAGGTCTGCGGGATTGGAGATCTGCTCCGGAGGGATCGTGGGGATGGGTGAGCGAGACCAGGATTTGGTCGACTTGAGCTTTGGTTTACGGGAACTCAAGCCGGATTCCATTCCGCTGAACACGCTCCATCCAGCGAGTGGTACGCCGCTCGAGCAATGCCATGAACTGACGCCGACCCGCTGCTTGAAGATATTGTGCATGTTCCGATTCTTGCACCCTCGCACAGAACTGCGCGTGGCCGGCGGGCGGGAACACAACCTCCGCTGGCTGCAACCGCTCGCGCTGTATCCGGCCGATTCTGTTTTCGTCAACGGGTACCTGACGACTCCGGGCCAGCCCGCGCCGGACGTCTGGAAGATGGTCGAAGACCTCGGATTCGAAATCGAAGTGCAGTCTCAATCCGCAGCGGCGCCGGTCTGCTAGGATCCTCACAGTGCCGAAGGCTTCGCTCGCGGCACCTCGGGAAGGATCTCAAAGACGCCGTAGATCGCCTTCATGGGAAGACCGCGCGTGGTCTTCCCATCTCTACTCATACCGAAGACCGTCCAAGACCGGTTGCCGTGCAATCCACCGGGCGGGCCAGTAGGCCGCCGCACACGCCAATCCCACCGCACAGAGAAACGCCACCACCAATACCCCGGGGGGCACGGCCAAAGGAATGGTCCATCCGAACGACTGCTTGTTGATAACCCAGACGAGCACGGCCGCCAGACCGACGCCACCCAGGGCCCCCAACGTGCCACCTAGCGCGCCCACGTACGCGGCTTCCCAGACCAGGAGCCCCGTGACCTGCGCCTGGCTTGCCCCCAACGCCTGAAGCGTCGCAAGTTCGCGCCGTCGCTCCAGCGCCGCCGTTAGTAGGGTATTGACGATCCCGAACATCGCGATCATCACCGCCATGGCTTCGAGCACGTACGTCAGACCGAACGTTCGATCGAAGATCGCAAGTATCTCGCGTCGAAGCTCCGCGTTCGGCAGCACGGCAAATCCATCCACCCCATTGACTTCTTCTTGTAAGCGGGTCCGAATATCGCGCTCCAGGCGACCCAAATCTGTCCCTTGTGCCGCATAGACGGGGATCACAGTGGCACGATCGTCTCCCCAATACTCACGGAACACGCTGCGGTCCATCACCACCTTCCCTCCGTCCGTGGCGTAGTCCAGAAAGATCCCCTGCACTCGGAAGGGCCGCGGACCGGCCGGCGTGGCCAGGATCAGCTCCTGCCCAACCGTAAGCCTCGTTGCATCGGCGAGAATTTCCGAAATTACGACCCCGCGATCATCCACCGTGCGTCGAAGGACCTGCCATGAGTCGCCCTCAAGAAAGAGATACCGGCTGTGCTCGGCATGAAGACCAAGATCGCGCGCCACCAATGTACGGGGCCGACCGGCCAATTCGATGTTCAGGGAGCGGTAGGTATCGACTCCGGCCACGCCGGCAAGATCGGCCAGTCGATCGGCCCACCGGCGAGGGAGCGTTCGCCCGCCATGCGGTTCTTCCCCGGTCTTCAACCATCCCGTAGGGGTCACGATGAAATCTGCCACCACGGTCTGATCGATCCACACCTCGACGGTATGCCGAAAACTACCGATCATGACAACCACCCCTACGGTAATGGCCAACCCGACCAGCAAACTCGACATCGTTACCCCGTTGCGGTGGGGGGCGCGGCCGGCCGCGGCCGCAGCAAGCCCGGCAAGAGACACGGCCGCGTCCCGATCCGGACGGTGGGATCGGCTCCACTGCCGAGCGGTTTCCAACCAACCAATGAGCGCGGGCGCCAATGCACTGAGACCGAGGAGTAAGCAGAGCACCGACAGATATCCGAAGACGGGCACCGCCCCGCGTGGGGGCAAGCACGCGAGCACGACCGCACATCCGATAAGCCCGATACCGCTCCACCACCATCGCCTCAATCGAGGGATCCTCGCCAGTTCGTATCCTCCAGGCGCCAGTGCCGCCACAATGTGCGTGCGACTCGCCTCTCGGCTGGGGTTCCAGGCACCGAGTAATGACAGCGCAACCCCACCGAGCATCCCCGCCGAGACGACCGGCGCCACTTGGGAAAGCGTCGGCCAGAGGGCCGGCACTTCGCTCATGGAGATGTAGAGATCGGAAATGTTTCGCTCGACGACTCCCATCAACGAGTGGGACAACAGAATCCCAAGGGCGCTGCCCGTCGCACCTCCGATAACCCCATACCCGAGCCCTTCGCACAGGAACACCGCGGCGACTCCCCTCGTAGAGAGTCCGATCGCGCGCAGGATGCCGATATCGCGACGACGTTGCGCGACCGAAAACGACAGCGTGTTGTAGACTAAGAATCCCCCAACCAGCAGGCCCACTGCACTGAGCATCAACAGGTTGATACGAAAGGCAGCGACCATCGCCTCGACTTGTTCACCTCGCTGAACCGGGCGTCGAACGATCGTCCCGTACGGAAGTTGAGACTCGAGCTGGCGTTGAACGGCGCGGACGTCCGCATGGGGATTCGTCACCACATCGATACGATCGAGACGGCCGACGGACTCGAACCACTCCTGGGCCGCGGCAATATCCATGATCACCATACGTTCCCACACCGATTCGAATCCCGATGTCGCCTGCACCACGCCGCCGATCTTCACGGTGAGCACACGAGACCCAAGCGCCAGCCGCCGTAGTCCCCCCTCCCCAACACCCCATTCATTCGCCAGTCGGCGACCGAGCAAGACGGCGTCGTCTTGGGAGACAGATTGAAACGTCCGCGCGTCGCTCTCCCCCCAATCGATTGGCTTCGCGTCCGCTGCCTGCATGAGATCGGTCCCCAATACCGTGACCACCTCCCGTGACGCCATATCCCGCGCCGTTCGAGAGAGGATGGGCAGCGCGAAGATGACGTCCGGATGTGCGCGGACGACGCGAATGGCGTCTTCGTTCAATCCTTCCTCGTTCGCCGCAATCTCCAACGTGGCCGCGCCCGCGACTTCGACGACCGTCCGTTGAAAGGAGTGCAACACCTCCCGGTTGGCGAGTTCGATGGCCACCGGTGCCGCAACCCCCAGTGCGACTCCAAGAAAGGTCAGAGCCGTTCGCACGGGATGCGCGATGGCCTGGGTGCCGGCCAACAAACCCATCGCTCGGATCACCGGTTTCATAGACAACAGGCTCACCATCGGAACTCGAGACAGGTAAGTAGTGCCACCACCACGAGATTGTACCGTGTAGAGATCGTGGACTTCCGTGCGGAATTCTACCAGCAGGAGGTTTACACAGCGTGGCCGCTATGTTAGGCTGAAAACAAGTCTGGTACGAGGAACAACTATGGCACGGAAACGCATACAAAAAAAGAAGAAACCCGCACGTCGGCCCGCCAGAGTTCGACCTTCAGGGCCACCATCACTGACGCCGCGACAGCGTGAAATACTTCGTTGCGTCGCACAGGGCCTTACGAATCGCGAAACGGCACACCGTCTCAAGATCAGCGTCCGAACGGTGGAAGTGCATCGCTTCAATTTGATGCGGCGGCTCGGAGTCCGCAATGTCGCTCAACTCCTGCGGCAAGCCCTGATGTACAAGCACCTGCCAAAGAATTTTCTGGTAGGCTGAGATCGAACGAAGCTCTGCTGACGGCGTGCGGATGACCCCCGCTGTAATCACGGGTCGGAGGTGCGGGACGGTTAGAGTTCTTTGAGACGTCCACGACACGTCTCAACTGAGGCATAGCCCTTTCGACTCAGCACCCCGATGAGTTCCTTCTCCAGACGGGCAAACACCCCGGTCCCTTCTTCCACGAGCACCGTCCCGATTTGCACGGCCGATGCCCCGCACAGCGCGTGTTCGAAGGCATCACTTCCGTGTATGACACCGCCGGCACCGATGATTGGCAAACGCCCCCCAAGCAGGCTCCAGAAGGCACGTACATTGGCGAGGGCGACCGGCTTGATGATGGCACCCCCCAATCCACCAAACCCACCTTTGGGCTTGATAACCACCGCCTCCTCCTCGGGGTCGACGACCAATGCATTGCCGACCGAATTGATCAGCGTTAAAAAATCGGCCCCGACCCGCTCCAAAATCGTGGCCATCTGTTGATGGTGGGCAGGATCAAAATAGGGAGGGAGCTTGACCCCCATGGGCACCGTAATCAGCGGTCGGACCCGCTTGAGGAGTCGTTCGGAGGCATCGGCATCGTATCCAATCTGCGGCTTGCCCGGAATGTTCGGGCACGACAAGTTGACCTCGATCAGGTCAGGCCCACTCGCATTGATCGTTTTGGCAATGGCGACGAAATCATCCTCGCACAGACCCGCCACGCTCGCAATTACCGGCTTACCATGACTGCGCAGTTGCGGGATGATCTCCGCGTAGACTCGATAGCCCAGGTTCGGGAGCCCCATGGAATTGATCGATCCGGACGGAAACCCGTAATAACGAGGTTCGGGATTGCCCGAGCGCGCTTCGACGGTCATCGATTTTGTGACGATCGCGCCCGAGCGCGACGCGCCCAAGGCATCCAATTCCGCCCGTGTGACGCAGAGGGCGCCCGAGGCGTTCATGAAGAAACTGGGAAATCGAACGCCACAGATCGTCGTGGCCACGTCTACGCCCGCAGCCGATTCAGTCACTGAGCCGAATCCCTATTCTTCGACAAGTTGCCCGTCCTTCATCACGCACCGACGGTCGGCCTGGTCAGCCGCCGCACGGCTGTGTGTCGCCAGCATGATAGTGCACCCCACCTGCTTGGGCAAGCGCTTGAGCAGCGCGATGATCTCCGCGGCCGTGTGGGAATCCAGATTACCCGTGGGTTCGTCCGCAAGGAGCAACCTCGGCCGGTGTACGAGCGCGCGGGCGATGGCGATACGTTGTTGCTCACCCCCCGACAACTCGCTGGGACGATGGGCGGCACGTGGCTCGAGCCCGACCATTGCCAGCTGTGCCGAGACGCAGCGGTCGATCTCCCCTGCCGAGTCTCCGCGGAGCATCAACGGGAGCCCGATATTTTCAGCCGCCGTCAGTGCCGGGAGCAAGTGGAAGGCCTGAAACACAATTCCGATCATCGTACGACGAGCGTACGTCCAGTCTCCCGACGTCCAGCCCGTCGTCGATGCACCATCGAGCAAGATCTCTCCACCGGTCGGATGATCCAGCCCACCGACCAGGTTCAGCAGGGTGCTCTTTCCACAACCGCTTGGACCGAGGAGCGCGACAAATTCGCCTGGCCTCGCAGCAAAGTCGACATCGCGGAGCGCCTGGACAGGGACAGTCCCACGGTGATACACCTTGCCCACGCGCCGCAACACGACCATGTCGGGCACACTCGTCATGGCGGCGGCCTGCTATAACACATCTCCCGGTATGCAACAACTCGTGGTGATGCGACAGAGGTGGGCACTCGCATCACCTGCAGGTTTGGCCATTCTGTCCGATCAGGATCATCGAATGCGAAGCCTAGGAACGCTCGACCATTTGCGAATCCTCATGCGCCGCCTCTCCTATACGGTCTTACCTGGGACGTGCGTTGGCTGCCAGGCCCTGCTCTCCGACAACCAGACACCGTTTTTTTGCGATTCATGCTGGGAGGCGATCAAACCGCTGTCCGGTCCAGCTTGTTTGCGCTGTGGACGCCCGTTTGCCTCAGCGATTGCGCTGCTCTATAGTCCGACCCACATTTGCGGTCCCTGCCGCATGGTCAAACCCGCTTATCGGCGGGCGTTCTCCCTCTATGCGTACGAACCCCCTCTCCGCGAGGCCATTCACGCGTTCAAGTACCGCAAAAATCTGGCCATCGGGGAGACCTTAGAGTGTCTCTTCGTACACGCGCTGCCACGGGACGTGGAGGTCGACCTTGTCATTCCCGTTCCACTGGCACCCGATCGTCTCCGAGATCGAGAATACAATCAATCGCTCCGCCTCGCCCAGGCGGCCGCCAGAGTGCTGCACACGCCGATGGACTATGGCCATCTGCAACGGCGCTCAGGCGGGACTCCGCAAACTTCGCTACCTCGACAGGCCCGCCTGCTCAACTTGCGCCGCTCCTTCACCGTCCACGCAGCAGAAGCGCTTCAGGGTCGACGGATTTTGCTGATCGACGACGTCCTCACGACAGGGACGACCGTCAATGAATGCGCTAAGGCGCTGCGAAGAGCCGGCAGCGGGGACATCACAGTCGTCACCCTGGCTCGTACACTTTCTGATTAGTCCTCACCTTGACACGAACCGGTCTCTCCCTCCGCCTTCTCCGCCGAATCACGCCAAGCACTTGACAATATGGGTGATTCTCCATACGATCAGCGGGTAACTTTCCTGTTCCGTTTCAACATGGGCCTTTCCATCGAGTCGCACCACGGACTCACCCCCATGTCGTACACCTGGCTCAGTCGCCTGACGATCATAGACGGACGTCCAGAGGAGGCCGCTCATGCTGTTCGCCGGCGAGTATCTCTGTAAGGTCGACGAAAAGGGGCGTTTCATCGTCCCTCCGACAGTCCGTGACCAGGTCGAGGCCACGAATCAAAGCGTCGTCTTCCTCAAGGGTCCGGAGCAATCGCTATGGATCTATACCAATAGCGAATGGGAAAAGGTGCTGGATCGCCTGAAGACCAAGCTGGATGACGACCAGAGTCGGCTGTTCATGCACTTCGTCGTGTCCGAGGCCGGCACGTCCGAAATCGACAAGGCGGGCCGCGTTCTCATTCCCGGCAGACTCCGGAAATTGATCCCTTTGGACGAGGATCAGGAAATCATTCTTGTCGGCATGTACCACCGGCTTGAGGTCTGGAATCCGTCGGAGTGGCGGCGCTATGTCAGCAAGTCGGAAGACCACTACGAACAGAATATTGGCAAGATCCTCAATCTGCTGTAGCTCGTTCATCCACGCATCCCGGTGAGACGCAAAGGCCCCGCACAGCCTCAGGCCGTTCGCCTGATTTCGTATCGAGCGCCGCGCCAGCCGTCTTCGCACATAAAACCCCAGCCGCTGTTGTTCCCCGTTGCGACCGGGCGACGGAACGGCCGGCCACTTGAACTTCGCGTTCGGGATCGTCTGCTCATATCCGCTTCGCGGACCGCCACGTCGCCCCCGGCTCGGGTCGATCCGGATCGGCTGACCCTTGCCCTTCCAGTTCCTCCCAGCATCAATCACCAATACGCCACGGTCCAGGGGAGGCGCGTGATGACGGCACGAGGACGGGCCTATAAGGCCGAGGTCGGCCACCTCCTGATGATGACGCTCTCGACGGCGCCGCATCGAGCGGAGTTCCTTGCCAGGTTGCGGGCATCGCCACTCTCGCTGACGATCACATTTTTCTTTGCATCTGCCCTGCGGCGGGATGTCGATGGCGGCTTGAAGATCGCTCAGGATGCCCTCTGCGACGGATTGGGATTGAACGACAATCGGGTCGTGGAAATCCACCTCTACAAACGGCAGGACCCCGAAAATCCCCGCATCGACGTTTCCCTCTGCTTGTGTGCGCAGCCTTCCTAAGTCACGCTCGCCTACCACGGCTTCGATACATCCTGTCGCGATTCCCACCGGAAGCACTGATCGTAGCGTCACCGTGTGCCGCGCACACCGGAACCAGCCGCAGGGCGGTGGATTCCCAGACCGCTCTCCTTACTCGTATCGGAGCGCCTCTATGGGATTGAGTTGTGACGCCTTGTTGGCCGGGTACAAACCAAAGAATAGACCGATGGCAAGGGAGAAGACAAACGCGAGGAGGATCGCTTGTCCCGAGATCACCGTCGGCCATCCTGCCAGGGTCGTGGTGAGACGTGAGACGGTCACACCGAGGACGATCCCGACGACCCCTCCACACAGACTCAGCGTCATGGCTTCGATCAGGAACTGCAACAAGATATGCCGTCGCTTTGCGCCAACGGCCATCCGTACGCCGATTTCCCGGGTGCGTTCCGTCACCGACACAAGCAAGATATTCATGATACCGATACCCCCCACGAGCAACGAAATTGACGCGACGGCAAAGAGCATGTTTGTGATCGTCGCCGTCACGCCTTCACGCATCTGCCCGATATCGACCTGGGTGCGTATCGTAAAGTCGTCGGGCTGGTCGCCCGATAGCCGATGCCGGCTTCGTAGGACTTCCCGAATGTATTCCACGGCTTCAGGCAGATCGTCCTCCCGTGCCGTCGACGCGAAGAGCGCTCCGACCGAACCGAGAAAGGAAGTGCCCAGTACTTTTCGTTCGGCCGTGGTAAACGGGATAAAAATCACGTCGTCCTGATCCGAGCCACCCGCAGACTGCCCTTTTGGTGCGAGGACACCCACGATCTTGAACGGCACATTTTTGAGCCGAATGGTGGCGCCGACCGGCTCCTCGCCCGGATCGAACAGATTTTCTACGACGGTTTCTCCGATCAGTGCCACTCGAGACGCCGTCTCTAAGTCGACATGCGTGAACGGCCCTCCGCTGGTGAAATACCAGTCTCGTATTCTCAGATACGACGGAGAGATGCCCGTCACCGGACCATTCCAGTTCTTGTTACCATAGACAATCTGCATGACGTCGCGCTTCGCCCATCCGGTCTCCGTGAGCTGCGGCACTCGCTTTTTCATATCCAGCGCATCGGCCACGGTCAGGGTTATGGCCCCCCCCTGCCCTCCCCGCACGCCGCCAACCGTCGTGGCGCCGGGAAGAATAATAATGACGTTGGTGCCCATGCTGGCGATCTGCGCATGGATCGCATTTCGTGCTCCTTGACCAATGCCCACCATCGCGATGACGGCGCCGACGCCGATGATGATGCCGAGCATCGTCAAGCCGGCACGCAATCGATTGCGTGCCAGAATGCGCAACGCCGTCGTCAGAGTGAGAATGAGATACGCGTACATTAGGACGGAAACACCGGATGCGGAGGATCGCCTGTCGTTACTCGATCACTGACAATTTCGCCGTCTTTCACGACCAACTGGCGCGAGGCATACGCGGCGATATCGGCTTCGTGCGTGACGACGATAACGGTCATCCCATCCTGCCGATTCAAGGTCTCCAGAATACCCATGATTTCACGGCTCGACTCCGTATCCAGGTTGCCGGTGGGCTCGTCGGCCAATACGATGGACGGCTCGGTGACCAACGCACGAGCGATGGCGACACGCTGCTGCTGTCCACCAGACAATTGCGTCGGCGTGTGATGCTCGCGCCCTCGGAGCCCCACCCTGGCTAGGGCCGCCGCGGCACGCTGCTTCTGTTCCCGAATGGAAAGGCCGCGATAGAAGAGCGGTAACTGCGCGTTCTCGAGCGCGCTCGTACGAGGGATCAGGTTGAAACTCTGGAACACGAATCCGATTTCTTGATTGCGTACGTCCGCGAGTTCATTGGCGCTAGCCGAGCCGATATCACGTCCGTTCAACCGATACGCCCCACGCGACGGTTTGTCCAAACAGCCGAGAATGTACATGAGGGTGGACTTGCCGGAACCGGACGCGCCAAGGATCGCAATGAACTCGCCTTCCCGGATCGTCAGGTTGACGCCGCGGAGCGCGTGTACCTGAACGTCGCCGACCCGGTAGATCTTCCAGAGGTCTTCGCAGACGATGAGTTCGGTCATGAACAAAGGTCGGGACCTACATGCCGCGGTCGCGGCTGCGTCGCTGCCCTCCGCCAAAGCCAGGAGGCAAGGACGATCTCGATGGTCTGGCACCACGGGAGTCCAACCCGACAATGACCCGATCACCTTCTTGGAGGTCGCTCGTGGAAATCTCCGTGACCGTGCCGTCGGAGATGCCAGACCGAACCGTGACCGGCTCCGGAATATCACCCGCACCAAGCCGCCAGATCGTCTTGACGGAACCTGCCCCTTGCTCGGCATCCGAAGACGCGAGTCCCATTTTCGGAGCGGCGGCGTCAGCTCGACCGTTACCACCGAGCGCCGTCGGCGGAGGAACGAATCGAAGCGCAGCGTTTGGGACCCGCAGAGCCTGATCCCGGTGCGCGACGACAATCGAGACATTGGCCGTCATCCCAGGTTTGAGGCGGAGATCGTCATTTTGTACGCCAACCACGACGTTGTACGTCACAACATTTTGTACCGCCAGGGGGGCATTCCGCACCTGCTGGATTTTGCCGTGAAACAGTTGATTCGGGTAGGCATCGACGGTGAAGCTCGCCTCCCCTCCCTCGGCAATTCCGCCGATGTCGGCTTCGCTGACATTGGTGTCGACCTGCATCTGCGTTAAATCCAGCGCGATGAGGAAAAAATTTGGCGTCGCGAAACTGGCCGCCACCGTCTGTCCAACCTCCACATTTCTGGCGATGACCACCCCATCGACAGGAGAACGGATCGTCGTATACTTCAGGTCGAGCTCCGCTGCACTTAGTGTGGCTTCCGCCTGCTTGACCTGCGCCTGGGTCAGCTGCAGTTGCGCTTCGGCATTTTCCTGGTTGGTCAAGGCCAAATCAACGTCGTTTTGCGAGACAAATTGCTGGCCTAGCAAGCGCTTCATGCGAACGAGCTCGCGTCTTTTCTGCGCCAAGTCCACGCGGGCTTTCTCGACTGCGGCTCGCGCCATCAGCAAATTGCTCCAGGCCTGCTCGCGACGGGCCTGGAACGGCGCTGGGTCGATCTGCGCGATCACCTGGCCCTTTGTCACGACGGAATTGAAATCGGCGCTGAGGTTCTTGATGTAGCCGGACACCTGGCTCCCCACCTGCACCGCCACCACGGGATTGACCGTCCCCGTAGCCGTGACGATGGAGACCACCGGCCCGCGCTCCACCGAGGCCGTTCGATATTTGAAGAGGGGTTGCGGGTCGCCCGATAAAAAGACGTACCCCAACACTGTCACTCCAACGATGAGCCCCCCGACGGTCCAGATGGTGCGGCGACGCATAGCAGCAGCCTCGTGGTGGCATTGTATCAGGAGCCACCTATGGGAGCCACCTACCCGTGCTGACAAAGCACAAAGGGGCCGTTTGCGTGACGGCAAACGGCCCCTTTCTCATGGTACGACTGTTTTTCGAACGACTATGGAGAGACGGTGACGCGATCCTTAATCATGTCGTAGGTGTCCTTCGGCACGAGATTCTTCGCCACCAATTCCCCTTTGAGCCGATAGGGCCGATTCTCCACAATCTTATCAGCCACCTCTTTGGTGACTCCCAACTGCTCGATCAATTCACCGGCCGATGCTTTGTTGAGGTTCAACAGTGGTGCGCCGGAGGGCGCCATCGTGGGCGTCATGCCCGGCTTGATTTTGGCGGCCGGGCTGGAAGGAGCCATACTCTTTGGGGCCGTGGCTCCGGGAAGCGCCAGCGGTGCGGGGGCTGATGGCGCAGCGGACGCCCCGGCCATTCCTCCCGATAATGGCCGGTCCTTCAATTCCTTCTGATATCGCGCCACCAACGATTTGAGCGTATCGTTATGGCGCTTGACATCCTCATAGTCGTGTCGAAGACTCCGTTGCTGAGCGGTCAACTGCGTCACTTTCTGCTCCAGCTCCTTGGACTTCACTTCCAGGCTGGAGCGCTCCTTCTCACGACCGTGCTCGATCCGGGACAATTCATCGCGCGCGGTCTGAGCCTCGTTGCTGAACTTGACGTTCAGCTCTTTCATCGTTTTCACCTGTTGCTCCAGGGCGCTCTTCTGCGCGCGTGCCCGTTCCAGCTCCGCCTTCGCGGCCTCAGCATCAGCCATCGCTTCGTTGTATTTTCCGGTACTGACACAGCCGCCGGCCAGCAATGCCGCCGTCAGCATTCCACACAAAGCTGCGTAGGACTTCATGTACAGTCTCCTTTCACTCCACTCGATCGTGCGGGAAGTTGGGTCGTCAGCTCGCGAGGGTCACTCTCTGACATGGTGTAGTGCATAGCCCTCGCTTTGTCAATTTAATTGCCGGATCGTGCAGGATCCAGCTGGGTACCCGATCTCCCAAAAGGGTACTCATGCTTGACGCCGTTCATGACCTCTGTGATGATGCTACCACGACTTGTCCAGCCTCTGAAGAGTCTTTCATCACACCGACAAAGGACGCCGCGTGAACGAGTGGGGGCCGCAGCTTGCGATCATTCTGGGCATCGTCGAGGGTCTGACGGAATATCTCCCCGTCTCCTCGACGGGTCATCTCATCCTGGTCGGCCATGCGCTGGGATTCACGGGCGACGTGGCCTCGAGTGTGGAAATTTCCATCCAATTCGGCGCCATCCTGGCGGTCATCGTGTACGAGTGGGACAAAATCAAGCAGCTCGTCAACGGGGCGCTTCGTGAGCAGCGGGACTTCGTACGCCTCGCGACAACCCATCCATCCCCCCCCTGGACCTCGATCCTCATGCGGTCCTTCGGTCTGCATCCTAACCTGTGGTTCCTGGCCGGCGTCGGTGTCGCCTTTCTGCCGGCGGCCGTGGTCGGTCTCGTCGCGCATGGATGGATCAAGGCACAACTGTTCAATCCGCCGACCGTGGCGCTCTCTTTGATCGTCGGCGGCGTCATCCTGCTGGCTGTGGAAGCCATGAGGCGACCGCCCGCCATCAAGGAGCTCGATCGGGTAAGTCCGATGACCGCTTTGTGGGTAGGTGTCGCCCAGTGCGCCTCTCTTATCCCGGGGATTTCGCGATCCGGAGCGACCATCGTCGGGGGACTCTTGGCGGGAATGGATCGGAAGGTGGCGACGGAGTACTCATTTTTCCTGGCGCTCCCGACCCTGATCGCCGCCACCGTCTATCAGCTGCTCAAGTCGCACGAGACCATGTCGCAGGCCGACCTGGCCGCGCTCGGTCTGGGGACGATCGTGTCCTTTTTTACTGCCTGGGCGGTCATCGCGCTCTTTCTCAGCTTCGTGAAACGACATACCCTACGAGCTTTCGCCTACTATCGGATCCTCGTCGGCATTGTCGTGCTCTTCGTTGCGACCTAGCGCCCGTCTCGTTCGCTGGGCGCCGCGAGTTCCCATGACTTCAATCCCTCCGATTCGGTGCAGGTGATCGACGCGCAGATGCGGGACGAGATGGAGCCGATCCACTTCGATGGGAGGAGCAAGGATCGACACACACATCTTGCGGCTAGCTGCCGTCACCCTCGTTGGTTCAGCGCGGCGCGCGGTGCAAGTCCCATCACACGGAGCCCCTGGCGTTCTTCCGCACCGACCATTACCGCGGACTTCGCGGGCGAGGCGGGTGACATGTGGAGCTTGGCATCTAATCCCGCACCCTACCGCCGGGCCGGTCACGATACGGAGAGGTTAGAGATGCTGGGACTGCCCCTGTACGGCCGGTTCCGACTCCTTTTTTTCCAGCATGTAGTGCAGGATTAGGAAGAAGACGCCCACGGTGATGGCGGCATCGGCAACGTTGAACGCAGGCCAGTGGTAGTCCTTGACGTAGAAGTCAAGGAAGTCGATGACTTCGCCGTAACGGACGCGATCGAGCAGGTTCCCGATCGCCCCGCCGAGAATGCCCGCGATGCTGTACTGCCCGATCCAATCGGACTCGGGCATCCGCATCAGAATCGTCCCCAGCAGGCCTAACGCGAACAGAGACGTCACGGCAAAAAAGATGAGTCGAAACGCGGAACTGCTTCCGGCCAACAGCCCGAACGCCGCCCCCGGATTGCGAATGTAGGTCAGACTGAATAGATTCTCGACGACCGGAATGGATTCATGCAGATGCATGGTCTGCATGATCTCCAGTTTCGTCACTTGATCCACTAGCACGACGGCCCCGGTGACCAGCGACAGGAGAAAGTAGCGCATCGGAGCGGCCGTCACCGAATGGCCTCGATACAACGGTCGCACAATGTGGGATGTGCCGGCTCGGATCCGACCGATGTGCGATAGTTCCAGCATCGCTCGCATTTACGCTCTGCTGATTTTTGAACTGTACAGTGCATCCCCGCCGAAAAGCCCACTCCCTGGTTGATACGCAGCGCCGATGATCGACGAAGCTCCACTGTCGATACAATGAAAAGGCCCGGGAGATCGGGCACATATGCGCTCAAGAACTGATACTGCTCTGGATTGGCCTCGATCACAACGTGTGCCTCCAAAGAAGAACCGATCACTTTTTCTCGCCGCCTCTCCTCCATCGCCGATTGCACGGCCGTCCGTATCTCGAGCAGCTTTTCCCAGCGCTCTCCGAGAGCGGTGTCAGTCCATGCCGGCACGGGTTCGGGAAAGCGCGAGAGATGCACGCTCCACTCACCTTCATCCAAGGGGCCCGTCTTCGGTAACATGCGCCAAATCTCCTCGGCTGTGAAACTCAAGATCGGGGCCATCAGTTTGGTCAGGACGACCAATACATCATACAAGACCGTCTGCGATCCGCGACGCAGTGGAGAATCCGTGCGACACGTATAGAGCCGGTCCTTGAGAATGTCGAGATAGACGGAACTCAAATCGACCGAACAGATATTGTTCAGGAGATGAAAGATCGCATGAAACTCGAAGTCCTCATAGGCCTGCCGTACGCGTGGGATCAGCTCGTTCACGCGCAACAGGGCCCATCGATCCAACTCCGGCAACTGATCGAGGGCGATCCGATCGCGCCGCGGATCAAAATCGTACAAGTTACTCAAGAGAAACCGGCACGTATTACGGATCTTGCGATAGGCCTCCACCAGCTGACCGAGAATTTCCGGTGAGATCCGAACGTCCTCCCGGTAGTCCTGCGCCGAGACCCAGAGGCGGAGAATCTCCGCTCCGGACTGCTTGATGACGTCCTGCGGCGCGACGACGTTGCCCGCAGACTTCGACATTTTCTTCCCCGCTCCGTCCACGACGAATCCATGAGTTAACACGGACTTGTATGGCGCTCGGCGGTCTGTGGTCACGCCTGCGAGCAGCGCACTGTGAAACCACCCCCGATGCTGATCGGAACCTTCGAGGTACAAATCCGCAGGCCACCACTTATGGGGTTTCAACACGGCGGCAAAGCTGACCCCCGACTCAAACCAGACATCCAGGATGTCTTTCTCCTTGTGAAATTGGCTGCCGCCGCACGCACCGCAGACCGTTCCGGCCGGGAGCAACTCCTCTGCCGTTTTTTGGAACCAGACGTCCGTTCCACGCTCCGCCACCTGCTCCGCGACGTGATCGATGATGGTCGGCGTGACTAAAAGCGCTTTGCACCCCGCGCAGGTGAACCCGACGATGGGCACTCCCCATCCACGTTGCCTTGACAGGCACCAGTCCGGACGATTGCCGATCATGCCTTCGATGCGATCCTGCCCCCAGGGAGGTATCCATCGCACTCGCTGGATTTCGCCCAGTGCTTCCTGGCGCAAGGCGTTCGTTTCCATTGAAACGAACCACTGCTCGGTCGCCCGAAAAATGACCGGATTCTTACAGCGCCAGCAGTGCGGGTAGGAATGGCTCAGAGCGGCGTGGCCCAGCAATCGGCCGGTGACACTAAGTTTCTCGACGATGGCGGGATTTGCCTTGAAGACGTGCTGCCCCGCGAACTCAGCCACCACCGGCGTAAAACACCCCGCATCGTCGACAGGTGCCAACACTTCCAGCTTTTCACCTGGCGAAGCCGATGCATTGTGTTGCATGACCAGCACGTAGTCTTCCATGCCGTGGCCGGGGGCGATGTGCACGCATCCCGTCCCCTGATCGAGGGTCACAAAATCGCCCAATAGGATCGGAGACAATCCCGGTCCCAATGGCCGTTGCGTTTCAAGACCGGCAAAACCCTCCTTCCCTTTTCGACTGCCGAGGATCACCGGATCCGCCAGCTTGCACGCTTTGGCGACATTCGCCACCATTTCCTTCGCGATGATGAACACTTCGCTGCCGACCTGCACGAATGCGTAGTCAAAGTCGGGGTGCAGGCAGACGGCTTGGTTTGCCGGTAGAGTCCATGGCGTCGTCGTCCAAATCACAACCGAGACGGTCGCCACATCGGCCGGAAAGGAGAACCCGAGTTGCGAGGACTCGGCCAACACCTTGGGTGGAGTGACAAGCGGAAATTTGACATAGATCGATGGCGAGGTATGGTCGTCGTATTCGACCTCGGCCTCGGCCAGAGCCGTCCGGTCCGACGTGCACCACAAGACCGGCTTCAGTCCCTTGTACACGCCACCACGCTCGACGAACTTTCCGAACTCCCTGACGATCGCGGCCTCATAGTCAGGCGTCATCGTCAGGTACGGATGCGCCCAATCGCCCAAGACACCTAACCGGCGAAACTCCTCCCGCTGAACACCGACGAACTTTTCGGCATAGTGGCGACACAACTGGCGAATCCCGAGTATATCCAGCGACTGCTTCTGACTGCCCAGTTCCTTCATCACCTGATGCTCGATGGGCAGACCATGACAATCCCACCCGGGTACGTAGGGAACCAGAAACCCGGCCATGGTTTTGGATTTGACGATAATGTCTTTCAGAATCTTGTTGAGCGCGTGTCCGATATGGATGCGCCCGTTGGCATAGGGCGGCCCGTCGTGCAGGACGTACAGCGGACGCCCCTTCCCGGATTCCTGGATCTTGGCATAGAGCTGATGCTGATCCCACCAGGCAAGCAACTCGGGCTCCCGTTGCGGCAGATTCGCCTTCATCGGAAAGTCCGTCCGAGGCAGATTGAGCGTGGCCTTGTAGTCCATGCGAGATTCTCTGCTGTTCTTCACGAACGTGAGCGCATAAGAGGGCAACTATACCGAAATCTGGAGCCGGGAACCAGCATCGGTCGGCCGCAGGCGGAGGGCGGAAATTGTGAGATCAGGTGGGTTGGGCAGGCACGTTGAGCAGACGCCGACGGCTAGCTGAGAGCCATCATGCGATCAAGGGCCACCTTGGCCCACTGCTTCTCATCGTCCGGCACCACGATACGATTGACGACATGCCCGTCGACGAGGTTGTCGAGCGCCCAGCACAGGTGTGGCGCGTCGATACGATACATCGTCGCACATTGGCACACGGTCGAAGAGAGGAAGAACACCTGTTTGTCCGTCAATTCACGTTTCAGACGATTGACCAAATTCAACTCGGTGCCCACCGCCCACGTCGTGCCGGGAGATGCCGCGGAGACCGTCCGAATAATGTATTCGGTCGACCCAACGAGGTCGGCCTTGTTCACCACGTTCTCGTGGCACTCGGGGTGCACGACAACGGTGCCATCAGGGTATTGCCGTCGAAAATAATCCACGTGCGCGGGCTGGAACATCTGATGAACGCTACAATGCCCTTTCCAGAGGATCAGGCTGGCCTGACGGATCGCCTCCGGCGAATTCCCCCCGTTCGGCAATGATGGATCCCACACGATCATCTGGTCGGCAGGCAACCCCATCTTGTTGGCGGTGTTCCGTCCCAAATGCTCATCCGGGAAGAAGAGAATTTTTTCGCGGCGGGCCCACGACCATTCCATAATCGTTTTCGCATTGGACGAGGTGCAGGTCAGCCCGCCATGCTCACCGCAAAACGCTTTGAGAATGGCGGCGGAATTCACGTACACCACCGGCATGACCGCCTCTTCGACCGGCACCACCCGTCCGAGCGCTTCCCAACATTCCTCCACCTGTTCGATGGCGGCCATGTCGGCCATTGAACAGCCAGCGGCCAGATCGGGGAGTATGACTGTTTGACTCGAGCGACTGAGCACATCCGCCGTCTCCGCCATGAAATGCACTCCGCAGAAGACGACATAGGGACGATCTGCATATTGCTGCGCATACTTCGCCAGTAGAAGGGAGTCGCCGCGGAGATCCGCATGCTCGATGACCTCGTCGCGCTGATAGTTGTGTCCCAGGATCAACACCCTCTCTCCCAGCGTTCGACGGGCGGCCGAGATTCGATCGGCAAGTTCGGTCGTCGATAAACCCCGATAGTCCTGGATCGGATAGAACCCCACGCGGCCACGATCCGTGGTCGTCGGTTCGGCTTGCAGCACTGGAAGAGAAATGGCCATCGATACCTCGATTCCCATGAAAGTATTAGGAATTCTACGTCACGGTCCGTCAACAATCAACGACCCTCGAAGAACTATATGATTGAGATAGGTCTCATGGACGTTCATTTCAAGTCTCTAGGCCTCTCTATGCGTGTCGTAGGTCTAGGTGTCCGGCACGATAGAGGACCGCATCGATCCGCACCCAGAGTACCGCCCGGTCAGCAGTCAAGCGGTTGACAGTGGAAAAACTCGAGGTGTACGATACCGGTGACATAGTTACAGCTAGGGGAGCCCTTTGGCTGAGAGTCCGATTCCTCGGACGACCCTTGGAACCTGACCTGGATAATGCCAGCGTAGGGAAGCGGTAGGCCTCAAATCTTCCATGAGTGAAGCCGCCCCGATCCTGGCGCGGCTTTTTTTGTGTTTAGCCATCCACTGACGACAACGCGGCCTCGGCCGTCGCACTCGTTTCCCATTCATTCTCATAGAGGAGGATCCACTCCACCATGAGTACACCATTGCTCCATCCGTCCCACAACGGTGCCGACACGAACGGGATCCCGAATGGCAAGACTTCGGCTCTCACCACGCAGCCGTTTCCGTCCTCCCGAAAAGTGTTTGTGGCCGGACGAACACCCGGCGTGAAAGTGCCGATGCGTGAGATCACCCTCTCACCGACCCGAACGCTTGGCACCCAAACGGCGGTTCCCAACAGCCCGATCACGGTCTACGATACGTCTGGCCCCTATACTGATCCGAGCGAATCGATCGATATTCGAAAGGGTCTGGCGCCGCTGCGGCGTGGATGGGTGTTCGAGCGCGACGACGTCACGGAACTGTCCGACCTGACCTCGGACTACGGCCGTGCGCGCGCGCAGGATCCGAAATTGAGCGAACTCCGGTTTCCGCACCTGCGGCGACCATTACGTGCCAAGTCCGGCGCCAACGTGACGCAGTTGCACTATGCCCGCAAGGGCATGGTGACGCCGGAAATGGAGTTTATCGCCATTCGCGAGAACCAGCGCCGTGAAATGCTGCATGCTCAGGGGAACGGACACGACCGCGGAGGCACACCGGGAGGCGGCGTTTCTGAGCATCCGGGTCAGGCGTGGGGCGCTAAAATCCCCCGAGAAATCACGCCGGAGTTCGTCCGCGATGAGGTCGCACGAGGCCGAGCGATCATCCCCGCCAACATCAATCACCCGGAAAGCGAACCGATGATCATCGGTCGGAACTTTCTCGTGAAGATCAATTCGAATATCGGCAACTCGGCCATCGCCTCGTCGATTGATGAGGAGGTCGAAAAGATGATCTGGTCGATCCGTTGGGGCGCCGATACGGTGATGGATCTGTCCACGGGGAAGAACATACATGAGACCCGCGAGTGGATCATTCGGAACTCGCCGGTCCCCATTGGGACGGTCCCGATCTATCAAGCGCTCGAGAAAGTCGGCGGCAAGGCCGAGGAGCTGACCTGGGACATCTATCGCGACACCTTGATCGAACAGGCCGAACAGGGGGTGGACTATTTCACGATCCACGCGGGCGTGTTGTTACGCTATGTTCCGCTGACCGCCGGCCGGATGACCGGGATCGTCTCTCGCGGGGGGGCCATACACGCCAAGTGGTGTCTCGCCCACCACCGGGAGAATTTCGCCTACACCCACTTCGAGGAAATCTGCGAGATCATGAAAGCCTACGACGTATCCTTCAGCCTCGGTGACGGCCTTCGCCCCGGCTCCATCGCCGACGCGAATGACGCCGCACAGTTTGCCGAATTGGAAACGCTGGGAGAGTTGACCAAGATCGCCTGGCGCCACGACGTCCAGGTCATGATCGAGGGCCCGGGGCACGTCCCTATGCACCTCATTCAGGACAACATGGAGAAACAGCTGAAAGAGTGCGACGAGGCGCCGTTCTATACGCTGGGACCACTCACGACGGACATCGCGCCCGGCTACGATCACATCACCAGCGGTATCGGCGCCGCGATGATCGGCTGGTACGGTTGCGCCATGCTGTGTTACGTAACCCCCAAGGAACACCTAGGCCTTCCAACGAAGGAGGACGTCAAGACCGGCGTCGTCACGTATAAGATCGCTGCGCATGCCGCGGACCTGGCGAAAGGGCATCCGGGCGCACAAGCGCGTGACAACGCCATGTCCAAGGCGCGGTTTGAGTTCCGTTGGGAGGATCAGTTCAATCTCTCACTGGATCCCGACACGGCACGCGCATTCCACGACGCGACCCTGCCCGACAATGCGGCCAAGGTGGCCCATTTTTGCAGTATGTGCGGCCCCCATTTCTGCTCGATGAAAATCACGCAGGACGTGCGGGACTATGCCGCACAAAAACAGGTGGAGGCCGAGATTGCCCTCGATGTCGGCATGAAGGAAAAAGCGGAAGAGTTTCGGCAGTCTGGCTCTGAAATCTATCGATAGGAAGTAGAGGCCGCCAGTATTCGCGAGGAGGACGGTCATGGGCAAACCACGGCCAGCGCCATTGCAGGAACGAGACATCACCAGGCAGATCGCCAGGGAGTACTATAAAGAGTTCGACCAGCTCATCGAGAGCGATATCATCATCGTGGGCGCCGGCCCTTCGGGACTCCTCTGCGCGCACGACCTCGCCGCCATGGGATTTCGGACGCTGATCGTCGAACAGTCGCTCGCGCTCGGCGGCGGTTTTTGGCACGGGGGCTACTTGATGAACAAGGCCACGATCTGTGCGCCCGCCAATGAAATCCTGGAAGAGATC
Organism: Nitrospira sp.; assembly: GCA_036984305.1. NCBI lineage: Bacteria > Pseudomonadati > Nitrospirota > Nitrospiria > Nitrospirales > Nitrospiraceae > Nitrospira > Nitrospira sp. The sequence continues at coordinate 1,041,370 of BQWY01000001.1, read as the reverse complement.
GGTGTGCCGTGCAAGAAGGTCAAGGAATGCGAGGGCATGTTCATCGTCGATCCCCCGCATGCCACAGGCGCCCTGATCACCGCGGCCTATCGGGCCGGGGCCAAAGTGCTCAATCTGACCAAGGTCGTGGATTTGATTCTGCGACGGGACGGCGTGCTTGAAGGCGTCGTGGTCAACAACACCACGGCCGAGATGGCCGGGCATGACATCATTCACGTCGACCCGATTGCACTGGAAAGTAAGATCGTGGTCGATGCGACGGGGCACGATGCCATCGTGGTCGACCTGCTGCACAAGCGCAATCTCTACAAGGCCGTGCCGGGGAACGGAGCCATGTGGGTTGCCCGATCGGAAGAGGACGTGATGGAGGGCACCGGCGAGGTCTATCCGAATTGTTTCGTGATCGGGCTTGCCGTCTCGGCAGTACACGGGACCCCGCGCATGGGGCCGGCCTTCGGCTCGATGCTCCTCTCCGGCCGATACGGGGCGGAGTTGATCAAAAAGAAACTCAAACAAGAGTAGCATCCAGCCGTGCGTATTGGCATGATGCAAGTGGCCCGGCCGTATCATTGGAACCGCTAACTGGTCGGGGGGAATCTCAGCCGACCCGGACGTCACGGGGCTTGGTGTTGATATGGAAATCAAAGATTTTCTAGAGCAGGGCGAAGGCCGAGAGGAAGACAAGCGCGAAGCGTGGCTGCTCTTCCAAAAGGCCTACGAGCTACAGATGAAGGGAGAGTTGGAGGAAGCCGCCCGGCTCTATCAAGAGTCGATCAAGACGCATCCCACGGCCGAAGGGTATACGTTTCTTGGCTGGACCTACAGCTTTATGGGACGGCTGGACGACGCGATCGAGGAGTGTCACCATGCCATCGTACAGGATCCCGAGTTCGGCAACCCCTATAACGACATTGGCGCGTATCTGATCGAAAAGGGCCAATACGACGAGGCGATCCCCTGGTTCGAACAGGCGATGCGCGCCAAACGTTATGAGAGCCCCGCGTTTCCGCATCTGAATTTGGGACGGGTGTACGAAAAGAAATCCGAATGGGAAAAAGCGATTGAGTGTTATAAGCAGGCGCTGGCGCTCAACCCGAACTACGCGCTTGCCAAACGCTCGCTGGGACGCCTCATCAGCAGCATGAATTGAGCCGACTCATGCCCGATAAAACGATTCTCGTCGCCGTCAACGACATTTTCTTTTACACGAAATTGCGCGACGCGCTGTTGCCCCACGGATACAAACTCGAACGGGCTCGGACGCAAGAGGATTTTTCCACGAAGGCCATATCGACCAGACCCAGTGCGGTCGTCATGAACATGAACGACATGAATCTGGACCCGTTCAAAGCGTTGGGGATGCTGAAAGCGGACGCGGCATTGGCCAAGACCCCGATCCTCGTGTTCGCCAATCATGAAGAGGTCGACACCTGGCAACGGGCCAAAGCGTTGGGCGTCTCGAAAATCGTCTCGCGCAATGAATTCTCGGCGCGAACCAAAGAGCTGGTCGAAGAAATCCTGTCGCCCGGTTGATCAGTATCTGTGATCTTTCACCAGAAGGCTTTGAATTAGCGATGAAACAGTCCCGTCTCAACGACCATCATGTCAAGCTCGGTGCCGTCATGCAGGACCTCGGGGGATGGTCCGTGCCGCTGCACTACGGCGACGTTGCGGAGGAACACCGAGCCGTCCGCACCGCAGTCGGTCTCGCCGATCTATCGCATCGGGGGAGGCTCCGCGTTTCCGGTGAGGATCGCGTCAAGTGGCTGCAGAGCATCCTCAGTAACGACTTGCTGCCCTTGAAACCGGGACAAGGTCTCTACTCCAGCCTGCTCTCGCATAAGGGCAAGATGTTGACGTACTTCCGCGCGTACCTCATGAACGACGCCGTGCTGATCGAAGATGTCGGAGAGATCGGCGACACAACCCTGCAGACGCTCAAGAAGTTTCTCATGTACGGCACGAAGGCCAAGATGGAGAATCTCTCAGAGAGCTGGGGAATCTTGCTGCTCAGCGGGCCCAAGGCCGCTGAGTTGGTGAAATCCGCATGCCATGCGGACCTCGCGTCCACCAAGGTCCCGTCTCTGACGGAGGGCGAGGCGGCAGGCGCCCCCAGCTACTTCCTTCGAACCGAGGAAACCGGCGAGTGTGATATCGAGATTCTGACGCCTTCAGACAATCTGGCGGCGGTATGGGAACACCTCATGACCGTTGGCGCCTCGCTGGGGATTCGTCCTTTCGGCGGAGCCGCTCGGGAGGCACTCAGGATCGAGGCCGGCCTTCCCCTAGCCGGACCGGACCTCAACGAGGCTATTGTGCCTCCAGAGGCCAATCTCGAGACTAAAGCTTTCAGTCTCAGTAAGGGTTGCTATCCGGGCCAGGAGGTGGTCGCGAGAATGGACACCTACGGCAGCGTGCGGCGCCACCTCGTGGGACTGGTGCTGGCAGAAGCCACACTGCCCAGGACCGGTGCAAAATTATTCAGCGGTGAACGGGAAGTTGGATGGGTGAGCAGCGCCGTGACATCACCGCAAGTGGGGAAGGTGATCGCGTTGGGGTACCCCCTCCGCGACTTCAGTACACCCGATACGACCTTGCAGATCGAACAGGACGGCCGCCGTATCGCGGCGACCGTTCATGCCCTGCCGTTTTATCGACGAGCTTAACGAGGCGACCGCTCCGGATTCCTCGCCGCCTTGACCGCATCTGCAAAAGCGAGGACGCTCTTCCGCTCCTCCGGGTCCAGCGCCAACAACAAGTGCGCTTCCTCTCCATGCATCAGGCGGAGGCTTAAGAAGGGATCTTCGCGTCGCTTTTCTCGATTGTTCCAGACCGCGTCGATGACCTGAACTTTGTCCAGTTCGCTGACTGAGACCAAATCGTACCGAAAATAGGTGTCGCCGATGACCATATCGAAGACGACCCCACCGGCGGTCAGCACCAGCATGTTGAATCGCCCTTGATCCTCGTAGCCCTCCGGCACATACCGGTTGACATGCAGGTGGGCCACCTTACGATCACCCAGAGCAGCCTGAATATTGTCTTTCAGCGAGTTGTAGTCAATCTGAAGCGCCTTCTCGTCCGGTCCGGTGGCCGCCGCCGCCGCATCCCTTGCCCGCTCAAAAATCTCGTTCGCCGTTAACAACCCTGCCATGTGACTGTTCCCCTTTCTTCGCCATTCGCGATTCTAGAATCAAACCTGGGCTCAAGTGCCTCGCGCCCACCGTCCCATGGAGCCGGCCCACACTGGGAAATTCTCACTTCCGCACTATTCAAGGCAAGATACAGCGTGCCGAAGTGGCAACAACGCCCGTTCCGGATTTTGACAGAGCCCACGGGAACGACGGCCGCTCCACGGCACGACAAACTCCAACAGCGTACCCCTTTCGTCCAGCCAGGAACGGGAAGGTTTGGCATGCTTGCGGGAAGCTCGTCGGCCAGCTCTCGCAACAAGAGACGGAGGGTTACCGTACCCGGTAGGGAAGCCGGAATGCAAGCGGTAGCAGCCACGCGCTTGGCGACGTCAGCCCGTCATAGGAGGAGGGCCACCAACGGCCTTTACCTTTGCAACGACCGAGCTGGGATACGATGGCTGTATCGGACTATGCCGTCGGCGTCAACAATATCGACCCGAAAAGCCTGACTGCTGACAGTGACCACCCCGAAGTTGGACAGATCGGTTCCCGAGAACAGAACGGTCGGACGAAACGTGGGAGGTGGCGTGACCGGCCTCCCATAATACGCCGATAGCGGACCCGCAATGAACTCATGAAAGTCCACCACGCCATCATCGTCCGGATCGAACGCCGTTCCTTGCACGTAATGTACGTCTGCCGCCAGCCAGATCAGATTCTGAACTCCGCGGGCTCGACATGCTTGAAGAATGGCCGCCAATTCGGTCTCGAATCCGGTTCCGTCATCGGCTCGAGCCCATGAATCGTTGCCGGGTATACCGGCACGTGACGATTTTCGACTATTGGCGAGGGGAACCGTCGTGGCGACGACTTTCCACGTCGCCGTAGACCGTGTCAGACGCTCAATGAGCCAGGACAGCTGTGCCTGGCCTAACATGGTCTTTCCCGGTCCATCCCGTTCAGGGTTCGGACTACGGTATTGACGCGTGTCCAGGATAAACACTTCCAGATCGGCCCCATAGCGCAGGGAGCGGTACAGTCGCGTCGGATCCGTGGCCGAAGTCCCGATAGGCCAATAGTCGAGCAAGGCCTGCCGTCCCGCAGGCATCTGCGGATCGGTCGGCCCCGAAAAATTGTTCCTCACCTCGTGATCGTCCCACATGGCCCAGACCGGCACGTCCGCCAGCAAGTCCTGGAGTGATCTTGCCTCCCGCTGATAGCGGTGCTTCCCGCGAAACTCGTCGAGGGTGGTCGCACGATAATCGCTTCCCGGTTCGTTAGGGGGGACGTCGCAGGGCTCGTCCGCGTACACCAGATCACCCAGGAACAACAGGAACTGGGGTCGCATGGCACGAATTCGATCGAGGATCGGATAGCCCCGCGGGCCCTGCCGGCAACGGCTCTGGCCACCCAAATCACCACTCCAGATAAAGGACACTTCCCGATGTTCGTCCGGCAACGGGGCAGTGTGGAAATGTCCCTCACCCCCTGCAGCCGCCACCTGAGGGAACTCGTGAGGCGCCATCATGGGGGCCGTCCATACGCGGAAGCGATACTCAGTGTTTGACTGCAAGCCCTCGATTGTCATCTTCAGTGTGAAATCATCCTGTTCGAGAGTCGGTCGGATGGGAGACCGATGTTCCACCGTCGTCGTCGTACGCGCTTGACCATCCTCCGTCATCGAGGCGGGCCACCACTCTACTTGCAGGAGGGCAGGACCTTCCGTCCGTGCCCAAATCACGGCCGATCGATGGGTGACATCCCCACTGGCAACACCCTGTTGTAGCGCCGGAGCTGACGGTTCGTCGACATCTCGAAACGGACTATTTTCCGGAAGGTCCGGCCTTGGGGTCGAAGAGCAGGCCGCCCCGAGCAGTATGGCCAATACGCACCCATACCCGCACAGCGAGCGCTTTCCTGACCGGACTTCCTCGCGCCCATGTCCTATAGGAAGGAGGAATCGGTAGAATATTAGATGCATACGTCGAGACTCCTATTTCACTCACGCGGGCCGATCATCCGAACGCGAGAGGAAGGGGCTCACAAGCAGCCCTTATCAGGACGGTAAGGACGAGGTCAAGCCAGAGGTTGCAAAGATCGTCGCCCATTGGGCATACTCATACGTCGGAGGACTCCTGTATGGCCGAGAGCTGCATCATCCAATATTGCCGTCAATCCGTGTATGCCCCGGCAGGTACCGGGCACGTCTGTCGGCACCATTTCATGGATTATCTTACTTGGCGACGCAAACGCGGCATGCAGATGTTTATGAAGTACGCCGGCATGACGATGCCGGAACGCGATGGCGTCGTCGAGGAATGGAAGAAAACCGTCAAGGTCGAAGAGCCCGCCGTCGCGGGCCAGCCCAAAAAGTAACGAACGTATCTCGCGACCGACTCGTGGCATCTTCCCCGACCACGACGCACCCCCGACCGCACCGTCACTCCTTCTCGCTCGCCTCGTTCGGCTCCGTATGTTCCGTGGCTGTCCTCGTGGCCACGCTGCCGGTCGCCTGTGGACACGATGACTCCGGAGCACCGGTTCCGTTCACCACCCGGGTGTCGGTCGCGACGGGCGGGACGGAAGCCGTCGGAGGACCCAGCGGTGTGCCCGCGGCAAGCGCCGACGGACGATATATAGCCTTCGCCTCCGACGCGGCCAATCTGGTTCCCGCCGATGGGAATGGCACGACCGACGTGTTCGTGTACGATAGCGCGACCGGCCAGACCACCCGCGTCTCGGTCTCCAGCGCTGGATCGGAAGCGACAGGCGGGGGAAGCCGCAATCCCTCCATGAGTGCCGACGGTCGTTATGTCGCCTTTGAGTCCGACGCGACCAACCTGGTCGATGCGGATACGAATACCGTCACGGATATCTTTCTCCACGACCGGACGAGCGGCGAAACCACACGCATGTCGGTCGATAATAGCGGCAACCAGGCCACCGGCGTCGCCAGCTTCGGTCCGGCCGTCAGCGCGGACGGACAGCATGTCGCGTATGTCTCGGGTGCTTCCAACCTTGTCCTGGGTGATACCAACAATCTCCCCGATATTTTCATCCGGGACCGCGTCGCGAATATTACCTCGCGCGTGTCGGTCTCGACGGGCGGCACACAAGGCACCGGCCCGGCAGGAAGCACGAACCCGTCATTGAGTGCCGACGGCCAATTTGTGGCCTTCGCCTCGGCGATGAACGATCTGGTCGGCGACGATACCAACAACGAATACGACGTCTTTGTACACGACCGTCTCAGCGGTGCCACCACCCGTGTCTCGGTGACCAGCACCGGCGGCCAAGCGATTGGCGGAGCGAGCGATAGTCCATCGATCAGCGGAGACGGCAGCATCGTGGCATTCCGATCCAGCGCCACGAATCTGGTGACCGGCGATACCAATGGCGCAGATGACATTTTCTTGCGTGACCTTATCGGCGGGGCAACAATCCGAGCGTCCGTGGATAGCGATGGGGCACAAGTACTCGGGCCAAGCGCGATGCGTAACGGCGGACTGAGCAGCGACGGGAGTGTGGTGGTCTTTGAAAGCTCGGCCACCAATCTCGTCGCTGACGATACCAACGGTGTCAGAGACGTCTTCGCTCATGACCGGACCACCGGTCGAACCACCCGGCAGTCAGTCACGAGCGGCGGTACTCAAGCGACCGGCGGCGCCAGCGCCGACGCCGTTATCAGCGGCAACGGCACGGTTGTATCCTTCGATTCCTTTGCATCGGATCTCGTCCCGGCGGACACGAACGGTCAACTCGACGTCTTCCGCGCATCGCGACGCTGAAACGCGCGACTGTTCGGCCCCGTTCACTCGGCTGTTCTCCCTGCCCATATCCTTCGAATCAGGCACGTCGGCCGGCAATGAGACGACCCAGCCTATTGGCGCGCAGCAAATCTCGCTTGGCAGTGTCAGGGATCTCGGCTTATGCTCGTGATCCCGAAGTTCCGCCGTTGCGCGTCGAGAGGAGCCTTCGATATGCCCCCTTGCCACCTTCCACAGGACCAGCCGAATTCGCGGCGGGTGTTCCGTATCCCCCGGAATCATCGACAGCGACCCCGGTCGTTAGACCCGAGCAGAGACGCGTGCAGCACGTTCCGCTTCTTCGCCCCTTGTCCGCGCGGCTTGGAAGACGTGCTGGACTCCGAATTGCGAACGCTCGGCGTCACAGACACGACTCCAACGGAAGGCGGCGTCGGCTTCCAAGACTCGTGGGCATCCATGTATCGGGCCAACCTTCACGGCCGGATCGCCAGCCGGGTGCTCTGGCAGGTCGGAGAATGTTCCTATCGGTCGGAAGCTGATGTCTACCGGGCGGCATTTGCCCTCCCCTGGCCCGACTGGTTTACACCCACGACCACCTTTAAGGTGAAGGTCAGCGCGCGTCGTTGTCCGCTTCCGAGCCTTGACTTTCTGACCCTTCGAATTAAGGACGCGGTGTGTGATAAGTTCCGGTCCCTTCGACACCGGCGCCCGACCGTCGACACCGCACGCCCTCACGTCCGTCTCGATGCGTTTCTCGATCCGCAGACCGTGACCTTTTATGTGGACACGTCGGGCGAGCCGTTGTTCAAGCGTGGCTATCGCGGTGAGACCCTCAAAGCGCCGTTACGAGAAAATCTTGCTGCAGGGATTCTGCATCTTTCGGGTTGGGTACCGACAACCGTGCTCCTCGACCCCATGTGCGGGAGCGGAACGGTGCCCATCGAAGCCGCACTGATGGCGAGGCGGATCGCGCCAGGCCTCTTCCGCCACTTCGGATTCGAGCACCTACTGATGCACGATCGAACCTTATGGGAACGGCAGCGGAATGCTGCCGGAGCCGAACAACTGGCCCTCGCTTCAGCGACCATGTACGCGTCGGACCTCGACGCATCCGCCATGAACGTCGCGTATCAGGCTGCCCAGCGAGCCGGCGTAGCTCGTGACATTCGCTTTATGCAGCAAGACTTGTTCAATCTGGAAGCTCCGGCCACCGAGGGCGTGATCGTGATGAACCCACCCTACGGCGTGCGGCTGAGTCGTCCGGAAGAATTGGAGACCTTCTATCCAAAACTCGGACACTGGCTCAAGCAGCGGTTCGCCGGGTGGCGCGTGTATGTGCTCTCGGCGGATGCACGTGTTCCCAAACTCATCGGCTTGGCCCCAACCAAACGCACCCCTCTCTTTAATGGTGACCTGGAATGCCGACTCTATGAATTTCTCATCGTCCAGGGCAGCGCCCGCCGGCGACTGACCGCACACCACTCCACGAAGTCCTAGGTGCAGGTACCAGCCTCGCCCTTGAGTCGCTTTCCACGGGACTGATACAGTGGACGAAACAATCGTGGCTCCCTTCCGATATTCTGCTCATTACCGCATGGAGGTCTCATGGCAGTTGAATCGGTCATGCTTCCGCTCGGCACATCGGCTCCCGCGTTTTCGCTTCGTGACGTAGTCGGCGGCCAGACCTATTCGCTGGATTCATTCCATGGAAAGACTGCGCTCCTGGTCATGTTTCTCTGCCGGCACTGTCCCTATGTGAAGCACGTGGAGGAGGAGGTCGGCAGAATCGGCAGAGATTATGCAAGCAGGAAGCTCGGCATCATCGCCATCAGCAGCAACGACCCCGCGAGCTATAGGGACGATGCGCCCGATCGACTCAAGGAACTCGCCTTACGGCTGAATTGGTCATTCCCCTTCTGTTTCGACGAAAGCCAGGAAGTGGCCAAAGCCTACAAGGCGGCGTGCACACCCGATTTCTATCTCTTCGACGCCGAGCATCGCCTGGTCTATCGTGGGCAGCTCGATGATAGCCGGCCCGGCAACGGCAAGCCGGTCACGGGCCGCGATCTCCGGACCGCCATCGAGGCCGTCCTAGCCAGCCGGCAAGTCGACACGTCGCAGCAACCGAGCGTCGGCTGTAGCATCAAATGGAAGCCCGGCAACGCGCCGGCGTATACGCGGTAACACGGTTCCAGCCGTGGGGGCCTCGCGTGACGATCCCTCACGGCGAATCATCGCGGCTGGATTTTGTAGGGCTGTTCGATTGGCGCCGTTGTGCTCAGGCTTGGTCTGGCTTGCGGCCCACACAGGAAACCCACGCCATGGCAAACATGCCTCCCTCGGCTTCGTTCCACTCGCGAACGGTCTTGGCCGCGCCGTCCTCCCCAGCACGTTCCAGCACCGATGCGAGCAATTCACCGAAAATGTCCGCCGATGGATAACACTCGTATCTCGCGGATGGCTGCACACCCACAAACCCGGCGGCTGACAAGTAGCGCGACAGCTTGCGCCCCACCTGCACATCTCCGCCGTTTTGTGTTTGCACCCTATTCACCGTGCGGATGGCCTGTTCCATCGGTTCGGACGGCGGGGACACAATGCGTCCACCCCAGTCGGGAGTGCAGACCCCGATGATTCCACCCGGCGTCAAGACTCGGAACAGCTCCCGCAGAGCGCGGAGTGGATCGGCGAGGTGCTCGAACAGGGCATGGCTGAACACACGGTCAAAACCCGCGTCCGTGAACGGCAGCGAGTAGACACCAGCCGCACAGAATTTGACATTGGCGGCATTGCCTTGTATCGCTGCTGTGGAAGCCTCTCTCGCCTGAGAAAGCTCAGCATCGATTCCAACGACTCGGCCGGGTGCAACGAGCGCCCCGATTCCCAACGTGATGGAACCTGGCCCGCATCCACAATCCAGGACAGACACACCAGGAACAAGATAGGGACAGAAAAATTGTCCATGCGATTCGATGGATCGCTGCAACATGTATTCCACGGCGACGCGCGAATACCCGGGCGTGTATGTTTCAGCTTGCATGGTATCGATTGCAGATTAAAAAATTGATGCTTCTCGCCAGCAGCATCCCGTAGGAACTTATGAGATTAAGGGAATGCCAGCTACAATATTCGATTACCCAACTTTGTTGGCATTTCGTTTCTTCGGAGAGCCGTGATCTGGAGCAACCCGACCAATGATGCCCTTGACAGTCAGATCTAGTTGGCTGCCTTGGGTGTAGTCGGCCGGCGCAACGAAGTGAACGCGATCCTCCTCGATGAGCCGATAGACCTTCTTCTGAAAATTCGGCTTTGGGAATTCTTTTGGATCGAACACGGCAATAGAGTGTCCACCCTGTACCCGAACCATCTTCATCGAGGGGATGTCGGTCTCCCCGTCTCCGATAAAAATCATTCGTGTAAACGGTATCCGCCGTTTGTCCATGGGACGAAAACGGTTTACCGGTTCATTGTCCCAGCAATTGTTGACCCCCTTGTTTATTCGGAATAGAAATTGAGTCTTCGTTGTGTAGTTGATAGCAATGCCCGGCCAAACTGCTCGCCCCTTTGAGTCGTAAATAAAAGAAGATGCAAATACCTTTTTGAACTTCTTGAACAGCGGACATCCATTGATGATCTCATGGTTGGCGGACGAAACGACATAGTGCTCTAGAGTGAGCCCCTTCTCCCTCGCAAACTTGTCTATTCGCTTGAACCAATCCTCCACGCCATTAAAGAAAGGTATCTTCTCACCATGCCCACTCAAATCCTTTTTGGTTACCGGCTTTTGCTTCTTCTTGGCCCACTCGATCATTTTGAACATGTACACCAAGATTTCATCTGCATCATACTTCTTGGCCGCACGACGGACATCCTTCCAGAACCTTTCCTTGCTAACCCCAACGTCGGGAAGAAACCCATGCTCCTGTATATTGCCGCGAGCTAAGGTTCCGTTGAAATCATAGACAATGGCTGCGCGGATTCCTGGTCTTTTCCTCAAGGTCACCCTCAGGCCACTTGTTTATGCCGAACGCTATCCGAAACCTTGCAACGGCCACCCAGCGCAGTAAGGCATTTCACCCTGCCGTACCTTCAGCCTCCGCCCATCACTGGGCTTCCATGATGATGAATCATCAACCATTCATCTCCCACCCGCTCGTACAGGTTGGTCGCTAGCACACGCGTTTCGATGGTGCTGCCGTCCTGCTCGGTGGTGAGATTCTCTGTACAGATCACCCAGCCCATGTCACCGGCAACCTGGACGAAGACTTCGCTGAGGCGAAATTTCATCGTGAACGTGTGGTTGAAGATCAGCACCCAGGAATCTCGAACGGCCGGCCAACCTTCGCGAAGAGCCCAACCCGGGTGAATGCACGTGACATACTCCTGATGCGCCCACACGGTATCCATCTTGCCGATATCCAGACTTTCGAAAGCGTCGTAGAAGGCCTGGTTGGCGCGTGTGAGTTCGTCGATCCGCTGCTCGATCATGTGAAGCCCCGCAAGTGTATTCGGGGGCCATCATGCGCGATTACCGGTCAGCGGTGCAAGCGGGGGACTTTTTGGAAGGGCACTTCGGAGGACAGGATCTGTCGCAACGCACGAGCGCATTGCAGAACGGCGGATGCGACCATACGGAGGCCCAGCGGCCTACCGCGACAGGGCTTTGATCTTGCCAAGCTTCCGTACGGGTGACCCTCCCGGATTCGTGCCGACGGGTCTGGAGGACACCACCTGACGCAATGCCATAAGGAGCGCCTTGCGAGAGGCGAACCCCTTGCCCGCCAGAGGGCCCTTGTCGCATGCATACCCACGCGCGACACCGGAAAGGCGACCCTCGCGCTCGTTCTCAAATTTGGGCCGAGAAATTCCAGCAGATGAACCTGGCAGCGGTGCGAGCGATCCGAACACCGCGACCGTGGAGACAACGAGACCGCTGAGCCTGCGCATGAGGATTCCAATCGGGTGAAGTGCTACAGGAAAGTATAGCAGCCGATTGAAAATCGACCAGCATTAGCGCATCAAAAGCATTCCTGCCGTGAAAATATTTTTTACGTGATGTGTTACCTGTAGGTAGAACCCTACCGCTCGTCTTCTTTCGTTTGATAGCCGACGAGCCACACGCCGGCCAGGATCAATACAATACCCGCCATTTCCTTGACGCCGATCACTTCTCCCAATACCGCGGCTGACAGCAGCAGTGCGGACACCGGAATCAAGTTGACAAATACACCGGCACGCGAGGGTCCGACGCCTTGCACGCCGTAGAGCCACGCCTGTTGCCCGAGGGCTGTGGCGAAGACGATCAAATATACGAGGGCCAGCCAACCGCCAGCCGGCACGGCCGAGAAACCGCTCTCCAGCTCCTGTCGATCGGTCCACAGCAATGGGATTTGGAACACGATGGAGATGAGGAGCGTCGTCCAATTCACGGTCAGCGCCGACAGACGGTGCATGATCGATCCGCTGCCGATTGTATAAAGTGCCCAACTGATCAACCCCAGCAGGACTAGAGCCCCACCCAGCCAGGGATTATCGCCGTCTTGGCTACTCCCCCCCCCAGAGACCAACGCCACGCCGGCGAAGGACAATCCGCACCCTGCCGCCACCTTACTGAAAGGGACATCCCGAATGAGGAGCGACGATAGTAAGGCCGTGATGACGGGGCTCGAACCAATGATGACGCCGGCGCGGGCCGCCCCAATATACCGCAAGCCGAGCAACGTCAACAGGTGGTTACCAAGGACGGCCAGACCGAGCAGGACCAGTACAGCAAGATCGCGCCGACTCAGTGGAACCGCCTTCCTTTCTTGCATCCACCAGAGCGGGACCAAGATGGCAAGGGCGCCGAGTCCCCTCAGAACTGACACCTCGACGGCCGAAAACGAGCCGAGCGCGTATTTTTGTCCGACGATTGAGCCACCCCATACAACGGCCGCTAGGGTCAGGGCGGCATAGGCAAACGCGGCAGTGGGAGCACCCATCAGGAGTGGGCATAACAATCAGCCACCAGGACCGTCAAGGAGTTTTTCCGACTGGAGCGACAATCAACACGCCGTCCCGAATGGGAGCCAGTACCGTGCGGACCCGTGGATCCGCGGCTACCGTCCGATTCAGCTCTTGAATGGCGGCCGCACGCTCATCGGACGGGGATGGCTTGAGGACCTCACCCGCCCACAGCACGTTATCGATGAGAATCACACCCGTCGCCGCCACAAGCTCCAGTGCACGCCGATAGTAGTTGAGATAATTCTGTTTGTCCGCGTCGATGAACACCACGTCGAACGGTCCACGGAGATCCCGCAGGGTGTCCAGAGCGGGTCCCGGCTTGATCTCAATCTTCCGGCCGTGTGGACTCTTGGCAAAATGCCGGCGGGCAACCGCAATGGGCTCGAGATCCAATTCGCAGGTGACCAACTCGCCATCGTCCGGCAGCATTTCGGCCATCGACAGTGCGCTGTACCCCGTGAACATACCGATCTCTAACACGCGCCGAGCCCGAACGAGAAGGACCATCATCTTGAGGAACGCCGCTTCGTAGGGTCCCACCAGCATGCGGGCTAACTCCATCGTCCGTTCTGTTTCGTCCCGCAACTCGCGGCAAACCGCCGACTCGGGTATGGAATGCCGTTCGGCATAGTCTTCGATCTCGGGAACAATAAAATCTTCCATCCTGCTACTCCTTGTTTCTGTTCTGGCAATGCCATTTCGCCGAATTGAAAACGCCTTCGGCCTTGTCTAGGATGAGTCCGATCCTGACTTGCGTCCGTATCATGCCGAAGGAGGCCGTTTGTGGCAACACTCACGACACTGAAACCCCTCATCGCGCGGTTGCGTGATATACAGCACATCAATAGCGCCTCGTCGTTGCTGTCTTGGGACATGGAAACGTACATGCCGGCCGGGGGCGGGGCGGCCCGCGCGGACCAAATCGCCACACTACAAGGACTCGCCCATGACCGCCTGGTCGCCCCGGAAACGGAACAATTGTTGGGACAATGGCTCGACCTTCCATCCGGCACGCCGCTGGAGCGCCCCGGCGATGCCTGGGACGAATCGGCGCGCGCGCTGCTTCGCGAAGTTTGGCGGGACTATAATCGAGCCAAGAAGCTACCTTCAGAGTTCGTCATCCGGACGGGTCGGGAATGCTCCCTTGCGCAGCAGATCTGGGTGGAAGCCCGCTCGAAAAACGAGTTCAAACGCTTTCTTCCCAATCTCAAGACGATTTTGAGCCTGAAACGTGAAGAGGCCGACTACCTCGGCTATGCGAGATCGCCGTATGATGCCCTGCTCGACCTCTATGAACCAGGATCGACCGTGGAACAATTGTCGCCCCTTTTCGCTCAACTCAAGTCCCGATTAGTCCCCCTGCTCCAACGGGTCCTGGGGAGCTCCGTTGCGATCGACGACACATGTCTGCACGCCGCGTACGACGCCTCGCGCCAGTTGGAGTTCGGCCGACTCGTACTGACCGCGATGGGCTACAACTTCGAGCATGGGCGCCTGGACGTCTCGGCGCACCCATTTACGACGTCATTTCATCCTACCGACGTACGAGTGACCACGCGGGTCTTCGAACAAGACCTCCCCTCGTGCCTCTTCAGTTGTATCCATGAGGGCGGACACGGGCTCTACGATCAGGGCCTGAACTCGCAGCACTACGGCACACCCCTGGGCGATTCAATTTCCCTGGGAATTCACGAGAGTCAATCGCGTCTATGGGAGAATTGTGTCGGTCGTGGGAAATCGTTCTGGCGCTGCTTCTTCCCGCTCATACAGCAGACGTTTCCCGACCAGCTCAAGGCGGTGAGCATGGAACAGTTTTATGCCGCGATCAACCGCGTGCAGCCCTCGCTGATCCGCGTCGAGGCCGACGAATTGACCTACAATCTGCACATTATGTTGCGCTTCGAGATCGAACAGGATCTGATCGAAGGGCGCACACGCGTTGAGGACTTGCCCGAGCTCTGGCGGGAGAAGATGCGCGCCTACCTTCATGTCGTGCCCGAGCGAGATGCCGATGGCGTCCTTCAGGACATCCATTGGTCCATGGGATCGTTCGGCTATTTCCCGACCTATACGCTCGGCAATCTCTATTCCGTCCAATTTTACAATCAGGCGAGGCTAGAACTGTCCGGCTTGGAGGCAGAAATCGAGGCCGGCCGGCTCATGGTGCTCCGCCAGTGGCTGCATCAGAAAATTCACCACTGGGGTCGGATGTTCACGGCGGACAAACTCGTTGAACGAGTCACAGGCGGACCACTGAGCCCGGATCCGTGGCTGACCTATGTCGAGGGGAAGTACGCGGAGCTGTACCGGTTGGAGAGTGCGATGCAAGGATAAATCGGAGGCGATTCGGACCTTCCTCTGATTAGTAGCCCATGAGCTTGTTCAGCTTGGCCAATTCCTGAGAAGAGAAAGTGAATTCTTCCTTCACCTCGATCCGATGCGGCACCAGCATCGTGGTGTGAAACACAATGTCTCGTATGGGTATCTTGAAGTCGGGCTTCTCTGGAGTCGTCAACTCCACGGCCTCGACGGATTTTGTGATCTCGGTCGTATCCTGCGGCCCATAGGTGCCTACGACGGCCTGGATAATCTCCAAGCTCTTTTGATTGGCATCGTGCCCGCCGCCTCCGCCCGTCACCAACGGGATGACGTCCTCCACCACCTGCTCGGTGACGGAAAAATTTTCGATCTTGTCCTTGCGTCTCAGTGAGAGCAGGTCGTTGTCCAAGTCCTTGCTGAACGCTCCATAGGCAAATCGGAAAAACTCGAAATGCAACGTCCGGTATCCCTTGCTGAACAGTTGCAATTCACAAAGAAAGGCCAACTGCTGCAGTCTCACGTCGTTCAACAGCCCATGGGGCTCCATCAGATGCAAAATGTACAGCAACAGTGCCCGATCAATGGTCATGTGATGTGCTTGACGCATGGTCCTCCCTTTAAGTCACGCATGGCCGTGCACTATAGCGAGCGGGTTTGCAGACGGTCAACGCGCTACACACCCCATTTCCACGCATGCACCCTTTGCTTCGAGTCGAGCGACTCAAGCCACCGTAGAACCCACTTGACCAGAATCGGCATTTCGTTCTTTAATGAGCATTGCTATGCCGGGCAAGACCCATGCAGTGAAATCCCCCAAGGAGATGGACGCGCTTCGCAGCCATCTGGCTAAGAACAATCTCAAGCTCACCCGCCAACGCGAACTGATCTTGGTCGAGTTTCTGAAAAAGGAACACATCACGGCCGAGCAGATGTATCACGAGTTAGCTCGTAAGGATCCACACTTGGGTTTGGCCACGATCTATCGTACCCTCAATCTGTTTTGCGACGTGGGTTTGGCGCAAGCCCGTCACTTTGGATCGCAAACCCAGTACGACAACGTCTCGCATAAGGGGCATCACGATCATTTGATCTGCACAGGATGCAATCGGATTGTCGAGTTCGAGAACGAGGATATTGAACGGCTTCAGGATGAAGTCGCATCGAAACACGGCTTTACGATCACAACCCACAAATTGGAGTTGTATGGCCTCTGCTCCAAGTGCCGGAATTGAGGGGCGCTTTTTTTTGGTGTCGTATTGAGATGATGTTTCAATTTCAACATGTTCCAGCTCAAGACGGCTACACCCCCCGTCGCTCGACATATTGGACCGTGCTCTTTCTGGGGTTCATGACGTTGCTACTCTCCGTCGTGCCGTCGGAGGCGGCCGACACGCTCGTGGTCTATTCGGGGCGAGCCGAGCGGTTGATCAAGCCTGTCCTCGACGCCTTCCAGACCAAAACGGGAATTCAGGTGGAATTGCTATCCTCCGGGACCACCGAGCTCGTCAATCGCCTGCAGGTGGAAGGCGACCGGACGCCTGCCGACGTGCTGATCACCAATGACGCCGGAAGCCTTGAGCGTGCGCGCGAACTGGGATTGTTTCGCCCGATGAATCTGCGTGAAGTCGACCGGGCGATCCCGTCGCAGTTCCGTGCGGCCGACAACAGTTGGATCGGACTGTCGGGTCGATTTTGGATCGTCGTGTACAACACCAAGCAGGTCAAACCCGAGGAGATCACCTCGTTGCTCGATCTGGCCAATCCCAAATGGAAAGGGAAGATTGCGATCCCCAACGCGGGAAGCGAATATCTCCAGGCCGGCATATCGGTCATCAAGGCCGCACAGGGACATGACCGCACGACCGCGTTCTTGAAGGGGTTGAAAAACAATGCCGGCAACCGCGTATACGGAAAGAGCTCGCAAATCGTGGATGCCGTGTCGAAAGGCGAGGTCGGAGTAGGCATCGTGAACCACTATTATGTGTACCGACAACTGGCCCAAGACCCAAACGCTCCCATCGCCGCGCTGATGCCAGACCAGCAGGAGGGCGGTATGGGCGCCATCATGAACGTGGCCGGCATCGGCGTGCTCAAAGGCACCGCGCACCTCGACAGCGCCAAACTTCTCGTGGAATTTCTTGTGGCCCAGGCCGGGCAGAAAATGTTTGCCGAGCTTAACAAGGAGTATCCGCTACACCCCGAAGTCCAGGCTGATCCTGCCCTGCCACCACGCGACTCCTTTCGAGCCGCGCTCGTTCCGCTCGCCAGGTTGGCCGAACTACGTGAGCCCACGATGATGCTCATCGAAGACGCTGGCCTCCGCTGACGACGCGTTGCCGCCCATGACCGCCTCGGTACTTCGCCACCATGCGCTCTCGCCCATGCAAGTGCTCGTGGTGGGTATCGCCGGACTCCTTTCCCTCCCCCTCCTCTACGTCATGTATCGGGCCCTCACCGCGGACACGGCCATCTGGGGCCGCCTGTGGCGAACCCGCCTTCCCGAGCTGCTGTGGAACACCTTTTCGCTGGCATGCAGCGTTGGGCTGCTGACGTTCGCTTTGGGCGTGTCGCTCGCTTGGCTGGTGACTCGACTGGATTTCCCGGGCCGCCGGATCTGGGAATGGGCGCTCGTGCTGCCGCTGGCAATGCCCACGTATGTCCTGGCGTACGTGTACTCCTACTTGCTCGGAACGCACGGGCCGGTCGATCGGTTTTGGCAAGCCATCGCCGGACCAGGGACCCATATCTTTGCACCTCAATCGTTCTGGGGCGTCACGGTGGTCATGGCATTGGACACGTTTCCCTTCGTGTATCTGCTGACACGAACCGCGTTATTAAGCATGAACGTCTCGTTCGAGGAAGTGGCGCGCTCCTGCGGGATTCGCCCCTGGCAGACGTTTCTCCGGGTCACGCTGCCTCTGCTTCGCCCGTCCATTTTTGCCGGGGTTTCGCTGGTCGTCTTGTACGTGGTGTCTGACTTCGGTGCCGTCTCACTCTTGCGCTATCAGACACTCACTTACGCGGTGTACCAGCAGATGACCGGACGTTATGATTATGCCGCGGCTAGTGTCCTAAGCGTATTGCTCGTCGTGTTTGCCATCGTGTTCTTCGCCAGCGAGCGCTGGTTCAGGAACCGCAGCCGTTTCTACCAAACGGGTGGACGGTTTCGACGGCCCACGCCTCAACCTCTCTCCCTGGCGGGACGAATGGGCGCGCTGGTGATCACGGCATCGACGTTTCTCCTCTCGTTCGGCATCCCAGCCGGCCTCTTGATGTGGTGGAGCACGGATGCCTTCCAGGAAGGCCTCCTCGATCACCGATTCATCGAGTTCACCTGGAACACCATCCTGTTGTCGGGTATGGCGGCCTCGTCGGCGGTCCTATTGGGCATTCCCGTCGCCTACCTGGCAACTCGACAGCCGACATGGCTGAACCACGTGTGCCTGCACGCGACGTATGCCGGCTACGTGCTGCCTGGTCCGGTCGCAGCGCTGGCCCTGCTTGTGTTGGCCATCGCTGTGGTCCCCGGCGTGTACGGCACGGTGTACTTGTTGATTTTGGCGTATGTGGTGCATTATCTGCCCGTCGGGCTCCAGTCGCTTGAGCCCGCGATTCAACAGGTCACCCCGAACGTCGAGGAAGCGGCGCGCACATTGGGGTGCAACATTGGGGGGGCCCTGCGCCGCGTGACCATTCCCTTGATTTGGAATGGGTTCGTGAGCGCATGGACCCTGATGTTTCTGCAATGCATGAAGGAACTCCCGGCGACTCTGCTCCTGCGACCTGTCGGGTTCGACACGCTGGCCGTGCGCGTCTGGTTGGAAGCAAGTGAAGAACTGTACACGTCGGCAGCGGCACCGGCCTTATTGATCGTAGTGCTGAGTCTCCCTGCGCTGGCGCTGCTGGTAGCCAGAGATTGGAAGAATACGGAGATCGCGACATGAAGTCGGACGGGTCTTCGCGCACCGGGAGCAAACATTCCGCAGTCGGCGGCGCGGACGTGTTGCATGAGCCAGGTTCGGGACGCGTGCGATTGGATACGCCCGTGGTTCTCGAGCTTCGACAGGTGAGCTGCGCCTACGACCCACTTCGCCCTGCCGTCCAAGACATTTCCCTCGCCGTGCGATCCGGGGAAATCGTCTGCCTGCTGGGCCCGTCAGGCTGTGGGAAGACGACCGTCCTCCGGGCCATTGCCGGCTTTGAGCCGGTAACGACGGGCGACATTCGGTTAGGCGGCCGCCTTGTGTCATCGACGGATACTCAAGTGCCCACCGAGCAACGGAGTGTCGGGATGGTTTTCCAGGAGTATGCGCTGTTTCCCCATCTTCGGGTCGCCGAGAACATCGGGTTCGGTCTGCGAGGCATGGCCGAACCACAGCGGAATGCACGCATTACCGCCATGCTGGCCCTCACCGGTCTCACGGGGATGGAACGGCGTTACCCGCATGAGCTTTCGGGTGGGCAGCAGCAACGCGTGGCTCTTGCCCGTGCGCTCGCGCACAATCCCGTGATCCTGCTGCTGGACGAACCGTTCAGCAATCTCGATCCCGACATGGCCACGCATATGCGGCAGGAACTGCACAGTCTCCTGAAGCGGACCAATACCACGACGGTTCTCGTGACGCACGATCACGATGAGGCCTTCGCCATCGCCGACCGTATCGCCGTCTTAAATCACGGCCGCTTGGAGCAGCTCGATACGCCCGAGATGATCTATCACCTGCCCGCCACTCCCTTCGTAGCTGATTTCGTGGGCCAGGCCGATTTCATTCCAGGCGTGGCCCAACACGACAAGGTCGTCACCGAACTGGGCGAATTCGTCCATCAGAAATCCATCCCCGCCGGCACCTCCGTGGTCGTCATGATCCGTCCTGACGACGTGTGTATCTCCTCGGCTGGGGCGGGAGATGCCACGATCTTGGCGCGTCAATTCAGGGGTTCCGAGAACCTCTACCGCATTCGGTTACGGTCCGGCCGCGTCGTTCACAGCAGCGAGGCCTCGACGGCCGTCTACCCGATCGGCGCTAAGGTGACACTGTCAACCTTCGTCTCTCACACAGTCGTATTCCCAGATGCGCGGTTGGAGACACAGCCGGGGGCGGTTCCGACCCGCCCCACTCCGGAACAGGAGCCAGCCAAACCGCACCGGTTTCCGTCCCCTCCGCCCGAAGGTTGACAGGTCTTTCCAGGTTCAGCTATCGGTATGGGTTGGCCCTATTGTCCTGGACCGGGAGTTCCGCATGGATCTACTTAAAGAAGCCGTTGATTACGGGATCATTGGCCTGCTGCTGCTACTGAGTCTCTGGTCGGTCGCCGTCGCCGTCGAGCGGTGGTTGTTCTACCGTCGGGTGGATCCGCGATCGTTTCCCAATCAGCAGGTGTTCGAGGTCGAGCTTACGAAGCGCCTGGTTGTGATCGGAACCGTCGCTGCCAATGCCCCCTATATCGGACTTCTGGGAACCGTGCTCGGGATTATGCTGACTTTCCATACGATGGGTACCTCGGGCCAGATGGCCGTGAGTACCATTATGATCGGACTCAGCCTCGCTCTGAAAGCCACGGCTGTGGGCCTCCTGGTGGCGATCCCCTGTGTCGTCATGAACAACGTGCTCCGCCGTCGGGTCGCAGAGCTGCTCACCTTGCATCGGGTGCAACATGGATCGTGAACTGAACCAGATCAATGTCATCCCCTTGGTGGATGTGATGCTGGTGCTATTGGTCATCGTCATGACCACCGCCACCTTTATCACGACCGGGCAAATCCCCGTTGACCTCGCCAAAGCAAAGGAAGCAGGCGACCGCCGGGACGTCCCGCTGGTCATCACGTTGACCGCAGAGGGCGACCTATACCTCAACGATCATCCGGTGACGACCGAAGGTTTAAAGACAGGGTTGACCCCTCACTCACGCGATTCGTCAGTCCTCGTGAGAGCGGATCGTGTGACGCGATTAGAACGGTTCGTTGGAGTGGTCGACGAAGTGCGAGGACTGGGGTTTCACCAGGTCAGCCTGGAGGTGGTGCGATCGTGATTTCACCGTCGGCCCACACGCCAGTGTATGCGTACGGCCGACTTCAAGGCTGGCTCCTGTCATGCGCTCTACACGGTGTTCTGGTGGGGTTGTCGGTTCTCTTTGTGACATCCCTGCGCCTGGCCCCTCAGCCAGAGCCCTTCCGATGGGAGGTCGCGGTCGTGCATTCTCCAGATTCGGCTGCACCTCGAACTCCAGACTCGTCCAAGATTGGTGACAGCGTTCCTCATCACGCAAGTCCGCCTCCGGATGCTTCGGAGCCTACTGCTCGTCATTACCGAGAGGCATCCTCTTCACAGCCCCTACAGTCCGTGACCCAGACAGAAACCAATGTTCCACCTTTTGAACATCAACCTCCCACACCCCAGCCACTCGCGGGCGCTGAGGCTGCAAGACCTCCGGTCGAACTGCGGCCCACCCCGCTGACCGATCCAGCCACGGCAGGTGCCCGAACTGAACCCAACCCGACCCCGCTTGTGGCCCGAGTCGCTCCTCCGGAAGCCCCAAGCGAAGTTGCCCCTCCGGCGTCGCTGGAGATGTCCACGTCCATACCGGATGCCAGCGACCTCCCTTCCGCATCGACCACACCGAAGGCTGCTCCGAACACCCCATTGGCGGAATTGCAGGCCTCACGACAGGCCGTGACGGAACCGTCGACGGCTACCGAGGTGCCACCACCTCTCGCTTCACCCACTTTGCATGATGAATTTATGGGACCATCGGCCACAACCCCAGACGACCAATCGGTTGAGCCGACGCAGGCGAATTCAACCAACAACGCTCCCAGTCTGGAACCGACGAATACGGAATCGCCCATCATGCCAGAACAGCCCTCTTCGTTGTCGGAATCGACGCCTCCCGTCGAAACAGCACCAGCACCCTCGCCTCCTCCTCAGGTTGCGAGCCTTTCACCGCCGTCCTCACCGGCATCTGCCCCGACCTCCTCTCCGGCACCTGAGAAAGTCGACTACTCGTGGCTGGCACAAGGTCTCATGGGAAGAATATCGGAAACGATTCGCTACCCGGCGGAAGCCCGACTGAAGGATTGGCAGGGCAAGGTTGTGGTGAAACTAGTGGTCACGAACAACGGCACCATCGAAGATCTGACCATCGTCAAGTCATCGGGTTATCCGATTCTCGACGAGGAAGCCGTTGCGCTGTTGCAACGGCTCTCTCCACTCAAGCTCGAACGCCCGCTAGGCAAGGAGCGCATTTCCCTGCAAGTTCCCATCCGATATTCGCTGAAGAAACGCTCATAATCGAGTCACGGTTCCAACTGGACGCGTCCCTGGAGACCGCTCGAGATCGACACACGCCCCTCCGCATCAACGATCACACCTTCGACATCTGGGAGTGACTCGATTAGCGCCATTCCGCGCTCGGGCCCAAGAACGAAAATGCCGGTATCGAGTCCATCTGCCCATACACCCTCTTTCGCCACGATCGTCACGCTCTGACATCCTCGCGCAGGACGCAACGTGTTCGGGTCCAAGATGTGGTGGTACACGACACCATCCTGCTCGAAAAAACGCTCGTAGTCTCCCGCGGTCGACACGGCGTCATCTTTCAAATTCAGTCTGGCCAGCACCGCTCCTGACTTTCTCGGATGCTGTATTGCGAATGAAAACCCCGCCTCATCGGGAAGGTCTCCGAATGTCTTGATATCGCCCGCCAACGCCACGACGCCGGCCGTCGCGCCGCGATTGCGGAGCACCGCTGCCGTCAGATCCGCTGCGTAGCCCTTTCCGATTCCACCAATATCGATCCGCATGCCTGGCTCCGGGAGATACACGGTGCCTGCCTTGGGATCCAATTGCATACTCGAAAGCTCGATCAGCGACCGGAGCCGATCCAGCTCCTGTGCCCCTGGCACTCGTGGCTCACGACTGATCCCCCATGCATCGACGACGGGCCCGAGGGCGATATTGAAACCGCCTTCCGTAACCTGGAAGACCTCCATCGATCGTCTCAAAAGTATCATCGTTTCCTCGCTGACGGAAACGGGAGCGCGACCAGCCGATGCGTTGACTTGAGATATTTCGCTGGTTGGAATCCACGCGCTCCACAAAGCCTCCAGCCGGCGAATCTCTGTGAACCCTTCGGCAACGGCTTCCTGAGCAATCGCATGCGTGGGCGCCACGACCGTCAGCGTGACCAGCGTGCCCATGTGCATTTGGGCCCGTTTGACGAGCGCGTGGGACGACGGACGAAACAAGGATCGTTCGCTGCGACACCCATCCAGCGCACCGACCTGCACAAGACTCAGGGCGGCGATGGCCCAGACGCCCATGCGCCGTATCAGCATGGACACCACCCTACCAATGCCTGCGGAAATACGGTTGATATCGTGGATACGGCATGACTTCGTATAGACGAGCTTCAGTCTCGGGGGGAGTCAACGCCGCGACTCGGAAATCCTGCGCCGTCACCTCGGGATATTCGGTCATAACAACGCCCAGATCCTTGTCTTGTTCCGGCGACCCATTGACGGTCGAGATCAACACCTTCCGATCTGATCGTGGACTCTCCACGCCAATGCGCCACGTGCCCAAATAGACAGGCCGCCCTCCTTCCACCTGAAATTCAAGTGCGAGGTTCGCCATCGACCGAAACGGCCCTTCCCCGATCTGCACACGGGTCACTTGATAAGAACCGGGGGGAACCTGAAAAACCACGACCTTGTCGGCATTCTCAACATCGACACGAAAGCGTTCGCCAGTCGCCTCATGTTGCAGTTCAAAGAAAATAAGTGATGGATCGTACATGCGCCCGGGACGCTCGAGCAGGACCGTAATGACTCGAGCCGCCACGAGAGACTCGCCTGTATTCGGACCGCCAGAGTCGTCGGGGCTCATGCCAACGCTGGACGCACAGGAGACAAGAGAGAGGAACTGGAGCACCACAAGCCCAAACAGACTCCACCTCAAACTCCACCGTTCCCCCCCCAACATGTAGCCATTTAATCAGGACATTCAAACGCTTGTCCAGACATAGGGGGAGCGCTGACTCTCAATTTGTTTTCTATCAAGTCGACTGGAAATCTTCTACTTGACATTTCTGCGACATGCGAGATATTAATAATCGTTCTCAATTTCAGAACCGATCATGAATCAAACCATTACGCAACAGACCGTGTCCCAGCCGAGTGAAACCCGCTGCGAATGCGGTCAGTTGATCGCAAAAATTTGCTCAACCGGGCTCGAATTGAAATGCAAACGATGCAAGCGCATCGTGATTATCCCCTTCAGCGCGATCGAAGGATGGTCGTCCGGAACAAATTAGTCTACTAACCGTATTCAGAAAGGAGGTTTGGTCACACAACGATCACGCTCGTTGTCAAAACGAAGCAGACCAGAGACCAGCGAGTCCCGAGTCAGACCAATAACTTTCTTGCTTAGCGGAGGCAGATCATGAGGATTCGGTCAATCCTCGGGACCCTGGTGATCGCTAGCCTGCCGGTCATGCCGGCGTTGGCGGAAGAGATGACCCCCGAAGAAATACGAAAGATGGTAGACGAGGCCGTGGAGAAACGATTGCAAGAGCGTCAGCGTCGAGAAGGGCCGATGCAGCCTGGTGAACCGGATGCAGCGGCCGAGCAATATCCTAAAGCGACCGGCCCAATGACGGAGATCGCAGTGGAGCGTCCCGGCGAAGAAAAGGCACACCTCTCTTTCGGATCCACTGGTTCAGGACGTCTCGTATATGCCAAGCCCTTCGTCTCGGCTCCGAAGGCCGTCGTGGGCGGATACGCAGACATCCAGTATCGTACCCAGAAGAACGCGGTTCTTGAGACGGGCGGCTTTGGGAACGGCACGACCAACGGGTTCGATCAACAACGGTTTGTGCCCTTCATCTATGCGGACATCACCGAGCACGTGAAGTTTGCCTCTGAGCTCGAGATCGAACATGGTATCCGAGAAGATGCAACGCAGGGAGCCGAAATCGGGCTTGAGTTCGCCATGATTGACTACCTGGTGAACGAGCCGTTCAACATTCGAGCCGGAATCGTCCTGATACCGATCGGCAAATTCAACCTCTTGCACGATTCGCCGCTGAATGACTTGACCGATCGGCCGCTCGTCGACCGGTTTGTCATTCCAACCACCATGGCGGAAACTGGTGCGGGTTTCTATGGGACATTCTACCCAGGGCGCACCAGTAAACTGGACTATGAATTCTACGTGACCACCGGCCCGTGCGGATTCAACACGGACGGCAGTCCTCGTATGAATGAGGAAAGCGGCACACGGAATTCGCGCCAGCGCAAATGTCCCTCTGATGACGGCCTGGACATCAATAATGGAAAAGCCGTTTCGGGACGTCTCGCGTTCAGCCCCTGGCTGGGCGCAGAAGTGGGCGGTTCAGGCTACTTCGGGAACGGATCAGCGACCAGCTACAACCCCCTCAGCATCATGGCCGTGGATTGGACTTTCCAACGCGGTCCGTTCGAACTGATCGGGGAAGCCGCATGGGCCTATGCACGCGGTAATTCCCGTGCGATTACTGGGAATACCTTCGGCGCCGCGCCTGGCACGCTCCTCACCGGCGTGAACACGTTGAATCCGAACGCAGCCCCACCTCAGCGCATGGCGGGCTTTTACATCCAAGGCAACTATCATTTCATGCCGAAGTTCCTGGCCAATTGGTCGCCCAAGCGGTTTGGAGAGGGATCCACGTTTACGGCGGTCATCCGCTACGATCGTGTCAATCTCAATATGGATAATCGGGGAGAAAGCGAAGGCAATCTGGAGCAGATTTCTTTCGGACTCAATTACCGTCCGATCGAGGATGCCGTCTTTAAAATCAGCTATCAGTATTTGCCGAAGTCGTTTAATCCTAATACGGGGCAGCAGATTCACGACCAAGCACTCGTGATATCCGCTGCCACTTATTTTTAAACGGAAGTCGGGAGGCCGGAGTGGCTCCTCCTCTGCCTGGAACTACTCCGGCTATCCTGTTTAAGCGACACATGAGAATGCAGCATTGGGTACTTGTCGTCTTGATGTTCGCTGTTGCCGGCTGCGCCTCCTTGAGCGGCTCCCGCGAGCAATATGTCGTCTGTCCTTATGATACCGCATGGGAATCCACGGTCGAGGCCATGAAAGGGTACTCCATCACGTCCCAAGACAAGATCAGCGGTCGTATCGAGACGGCTTGGTTGGAAGTGCCCGCCGCAGATCGCTCATTTGGAGTTTTCAGCCGCGAGGGCTTTGGTAATTATGAGCGGGCCAGGATGACGGTGGCAGTCAGGCAACTGGGAGACACGTCTTCGATCAGTGTCTTAGAAAATCGCCAACGCTGGCACGCCCGTGGAGGCGTCAGTCAACAGGCCACCAAATGGTGGCCGATCGACCCTTCCGAGGAGGCTACGGCCGAAGCGCTCGGCCGAATCAAAACAAAGCTGAGGGATCACGGATGTTCCGTTACCTAACCATCGCCATTGGTCTCTGTGGAATTATGTTCATGTTCGCGAGTTCTGTGCCTCCGGATGCTCGGGCCGAGCGAATTTGGGACACCGAGCTCAGGCGATATTTGACGGAACAGGAAATGATGCACGCGGAGGTATACCTGACTGAGGAGGATGCGCTCCATCTCATCTTTAAGAACTCCGATCGCATTCGAACCGAAACCATTCGGCTCAACCCTGAGCAGAAGCACCAGATTGAAGAGCGGATCGGCTGGAAATTCCCCGAGCAAGGATTCGAAATCTTCATTGCGCAGACTGGCAATCGGATCGACGGTTACGCCGTGATCCAAAATACCATCGGGAAGCATAAGCCGATGACCTACATGGTCGCGGCCGATGCACAAGGCGAATGCTTGGCGGTTGAATTATTGGTATTCCGCGAAGCACGCGGCAGTGAAGTGCGGACGAAGCGGTTCAATGTCCAATACGAGGGAAAGACGGTATTTGATCCCATTCGCATCAATAAAGATATCATCAATATCAGCGGGGCCACCATGTCGGTCCGCTCCATGAGCGCCGGAGTCAAACGAGTTCTGGTTTTGATCGATGAATTCTATTTGAAGCCCCAGGGGATCGGGAGCGACCAGATCGCGGCGCAACAGAGAGACAAGGGCTTTTTGGAGTCCTTGTTCGGGTTCTGATCCCGCGACTCACTATGCGCAACTTCAATGCGAAGTTTCGTCTCCGCGATACCGATCGTCATATTCGACTGTTGTATACGCTGTTCTTGCTGCTGATGTTGGCGGGGTTTTTATTTTCCTTCTTCTGGGCGCACAGCATGACCAGCTTGTCACTACAAGGGGTGGCGGATCATTACCGAGGAAACGACCGAACGTTCGGCGAACCCATGTCGTTTCGAGAGTTGGCCGAGATCACGCACTTTCATTTATTCACGATGCCGGTGGTCTTCATGATTCTCGTGCATGTGCTCTACCTGACCGGGACCAGCCATCGAATAAAAACCGGGTTGACCTATGGCTCATTTGTGGGAGTTGTTTTGGATCTGGTCTCTCCCTGGTTGATCACCTACGTGTCCCCTGTCTTTGCGCTCACGATGCTGGCCGGGGACATGCTGATGTTCATCAGTTTCATTGGTCTCTTCGCCATCCCACTCTATGAGATGTGGATCTTGAAGGAACCGTTTTTGGCAGGGAAGGGAGCGACCTAGCCAGCGCGCATCCCCAACAGAATCGTCTGCACGAGAGGCCAGCGGTTTTTCACCCAGAGCCCAGGATCACGATGATGATCTTGGGCTTTTTTGTTTCGACTGGGCTCGAAAGAGGCAACTGATGGCCATTCGCACAGTGGACAACTGTACCAACGGTAATCTTCGATACATCCTGAATGAACTCACGGCGCTGGATTTCGGCGAACCCATGGCCGGAGCTCATCGGGCGGCGATCCTTCAGTCCCTCCGCAAGCTCGTGTTGCTGATCGAGTCGATGTCACCACGGCAACTCGGTCATGGACGACGGACAGCCGATCTGTCGCATCACATTGGATCGGTAGCAGGACTGTCTCCGGACGAGTTATTCGACCTCACCTTGGCAGGCCTTCTTCACGACATCGGTCTCTTGACGCTTCCCGCTGCTCTGCTGAGTGAGTCCCATCAACTTTCACCCCGTGAACTCGCTCTGTACCAAAGTCACCCGCGAGCCGGCGCCGAGTTGTTGCAGTCTATTTCCTTTCTACGTCGTCCAGCGCTTTGGATCGCACACCATCACGAGCGTTGGGACGGCTGCGGATATCCGTATGGACTCCGGGGCTCTTTCATTCCACAGGGCGCGAGAATTCTCGCCGTGGCTGACACCTTCGACGCCTTTCTCTTTCCGGCCGCCCATCAGGGCGCGACAGCCGACGTCCCAGCGGCGATAGGCCTTTTGCGTGTGGTTGGGGGAACGCAGCTCGACCCTGATTTGGTCGAGTCTTGCGCGTCAATGGTTTTGTGTGTCGATCAGATCGATGGAGTGATGTGACCCGTCCCGTGTAGTTCCGTTTCATGCGAGGCAGGGTTGTGCCCACTCTGTCTCGCCGGGCAGGGCGTCTGCACTCCGCAGACCCCCTGCCCCTACGCCGCCATAGTCAGCACAAGAGGCGCCGAACTTGTATTTTTAATTTCAACAAAGGAAGGTTCGTCATGGGTGCTCGAACGGTCAAAGAGCAGGTCCTCGCATCCCCTTTTCATATTCTACGTTTCATTACTGTCCTTGCCTTGGCGGCCAGCTGTTCAGGGGGGACAGAGTCCCCGCCAACGGTCCAGCAGACAGGTACACCAGCCGCCCAAGAAGCCGTTGGTGAACGTCTTTTTCTCGAATCCAGATTCGCTCAGTCGTTCAGTACCTTCCTGGCCGCAGGAGGTGACGTCAACAACGCAAAGGTCGCAGACCCGGTGGTGGACTCGGTCGAAACCATGGCTCCAGGCACACCAATTGCTCCCGGTCCGTTCCAGGGGCTGTCGATGAGCTGCCGAGCCTGTCACATGGTCGATGACGTCCTCGGCGCGCCCGGAGGCGGCATGCGGACGTATACCGATTTAGCCCGGCGCAGCCCCATCCCCGCGCGAGCGGATGGGAAAACACATGCACCGCGCAATTCCCCGCCTCTCGTCAATTCCACGCTCGACCGTCCCGGTGGCGTGTTGTTTCACTTCGATGGAGAGTTCAACTCCATGGAAGACCTCGTGGCTGCCACGTTCACGGGACGGAACTTCGGATGGCTCCCAGGTGAACGCGCGCAGGCGATTGCACACGTTGCGTACGTCGTCCGCAACGACGATGGGAGCGGTGATTTGGCCCAGGACTTGGACGGGCTCCCCTACCGGAAGCTGTTTACTGGAGCGAATCCTGACATCCCGGATGAGTTTCGGCTTCCTCCTGAGTTTCGTGCTCAGGTGCTTTCTGCGACAGATCAGGAGGTCTTTGATGCCGTTGTCAAAGTTGTCGCCGCGTATGTCAACGGGCTGCTGTTTTCGCAAACCGACGAGGCCGGGATCCCGATCCGTTCGCCCTTCGACGTCTTTCTCGAGGTCAATAATCTGCCGCAGCAACCAGATCCGAACGAGACTGACTTGGAATACAGCCGGCGTCTCTTGCAGCTCGTGGTTGCACGTGAAACTGCTGGAGGCCTTCAATTCGTGTCATTCAATCCGAACCGACCCGACGGACAATTCCAATTTCATACGCAACCCTTCGTCTTCGGTACGGATGAACTGGCGGGGTTCAAAACCTTCTTCGAGGAGCCGTCTATGGTCCCGCCGACCCCAGGCGAACTCGCTGCTGGAAAGATCGGCAATTGCATCGCGTGTCATATGGCGCCGAACTTTACGGACTTTAATGTTCACAACACCGGGACGGCCCAGAAGGAATATGATGACATTCACGGCGCGGGCCAATTTGCGGGGCTGGCCATCCCTGGTCTCGCGGCCCGCAATTCCGATTATGATCAATACCTGCCCGCGACCGAAGCACATCCCTCGGCTATGGAGCCCTTTCGAGCCATCCCTTCCGCTGGCACTCCGGGCCATACGGATCTCGGCGTGTGGAACACCTTCGCTAACCCCGACATACCTGGTCCACAGAACAAGCTGCGCGCACTCCTGTGCGATAACGTGACCCCTTGTCCGGTAATGGATTCGACTCTGCTGGATCGCGCGGTCGCACGCTTCAAGACGCCGGGACTTCGAGATCTCGGCCACTCTGCTCCCTACATGCACACCGGACAGTTCGACACGCTCGAGGCAGTGCTCGGCTTCTACCGCGGCACGTCGGATCAGGCCCGCGCCGCCACCTTGCGCAACGGGGCGCCCCAACTCCAAGGCATCGCGCTGACACCCGGGGACGTTTCGCAACTCGCCGCGTTTCTACGGTCTCTCAATGAGGACTATCAGTGATTACCTGCGGACTTTGACCGCGAAATGAGCCACACGACCGTGGATAGTTCTACGGTCGTGTGGTGATCTAGCCGAAACCGTGAGGGCTATCCGGTGAGAAGGCTACGCCAAGGGATTCAGGGAGCGTGCTATACGACCCACGCGCGACATGTTCGCCTACTGCACAAAAAACTTACCCCTAACTATCTTGCAGAATGCTCACTTCTTGATCTGCTCGCTGAGATAATTGTCGAGGCCCACCTGTTTGACCGCCCGGAGCTGCGTTTCGAACCAATCGATGTGCTCTTCCGTATCGATCAGCATGTGCTCCAGCAAATGGCGTGACGTGAAGTCGCCGACTTTGGCACAGTGGGCGACACACTCCCGCAAGAGCTCCAGGTCTTCGACTTCAAATTTTAGGTCGGCCTTAAGCAATTCCTCCACCGTTTTGCCTCCGGCCACCTCATCGAGGCGCTGTACGTCCGGAGTGCCGTTTAGATACAGGATATGATCCATCAGACCAGAGGCGTGACCGACTTCTTCCTGCGCCAAATGGCTGAAGTGCTCGTGTAGTGCTTCATAGCCCCAATTTTTGCAGTTGGCGGCGTGCAGAAGATATTGGTGAACCGCCGTCAATTCCGCCATCAAGACCTTATTGAGCCGCTCGACAACTCCCTCTTTGGCTTTCATCTCATTTCAATCCTATGCTT
Organism: Nitrospira sp.; assembly: GCA_036984305.1. Taxonomy (NCBI): domain Bacteria; kingdom Pseudomonadati; phylum Nitrospirota; class Nitrospiria; order Nitrospirales; family Nitrospiraceae; genus Nitrospira; species Nitrospira sp. The sequence goes on along the minus strand of BQWY01000001.1, from coordinate 1,010,069 downwards.
GGTGAATTATTTGCCCGCTTGAATGCAATTAGCTGTCCTTCTTGATCTGTTCGGCCAGGTAATTTTCAAGCCCCACCTGTTCGATGGTCTCCTGTTGCGTTTCGATCCAGTCGATGTGCTCGTCGACATCCTTCGCCATATCCTCCAGCATATGTCGCGTCGTGAAATCACCAACCTTGGCGCAGTGCACCACCCCCTCGCTCAACAGTGCCAACATCTCCTGCTCGGCCTTGAGGTCCGCCTTCAGCTGCTCGGGAACCGTCTCACCAACGTGAACCGTGTTCATGCGTTGAACATTGGGCACCCCCTCAAGATAGAGGATATGGCCGATGAGCTCGTCGGCGTCCTTCATCTCGTCTATGCTGCGCTCACGCACCTTATGATGGAGTCGCTCATACCCCCAGTTGTCACACATCTTCGCATGCACGAAATATTGATTAATGGCGGTCAAGTCGGCGGTCAAGATCTTGTTGAGGAGATTGATCACCCCTTCTTTGGCTTTCATAGTCGTCGGCCTCCTTCGATCAAAACAGACAATCGGCGTTGCGATTCATTATCTCTACTTTCTCAAGACAGGTCAACCACCTTCTAGGTAGAACACTCTAACACTGAAAATTGTTCTCAAGATCACGGTACGAGCAGTATTCGTCGATGGCAGGAACGCGACGTCATTGCAGCAGAAACCACCGGTAATTGGAGGAGAGATACGATGAGCGGAAAGGTTCGGAATGGACCGGCTAACTGGCTTCCTTGTATCCGCAATGGGCATTCACGCAACGGACCGTTGTGGCCTGCTTGCTGACCTTTTCAACGAGAAAGGGCGCACTGCAACTCGGGCAGGGTTTTTTGACGGGACGATCCCACAGCGCATATTCGCACGTGGGGTACCGGGAACACGCGTAAAATACCCGTCCCTTGCGAGTCCTTTTCTGCACCAGGTCGCCATCGCATCCCGGGGAGGGACACTTAACCCCTACCGACAGCGCGCGGGTGGTCTTGCATGCGGGATAGGCGGAACAGGCGAGAAACTTGCCAAATCGTCCGGTCTTGATGACCATCGGGCTGCCGCACTTCTCGCACTTCTCATCAGTGGTGATTTCCTCTTTGGGGACGACCTTGACTGTGCCATCGGGGAGTCGCTCGAAATTCTGGGTATTCTTGCAAGGGGGATCCTCATTGTAGCCTGGGCAGGCCAGAAACTTCCCGTTTCGTCCCCACTTGATGATCATCATGCGTCCGCATCGGTCACAGGGTAGGTTCGTCGGTGGCTCCACAATGTCCTTCGGCCCGGGAATCGTCTCGGCCACCGCCATATCCCGAGTGAAGGGATTGTAGAAATCGCGAACGGCCGCCACCCATTCTTTGTTTCCCTCCTCAACCTCGTCCAGTTCCTGCTCCATCTGTGAAGTGAAATCGAGGTTCAAAAGTTCGGGAAAGCCCTTCACGAGAAAGTCGTTCACGGTACGTCCCGTTTCCGTCGGCACGAAACGGCCCTCGATCTTCTCGACGTACTTGCGGTCCTGGATCGTGGAGATAATCGTCGCATAGGTGGATGGGCGGCCGATACCTTTCTCTTCGAGTTCCCGAATCAAGAGTGCTTCGTTATAACGCGGAGGAGGCTGCGTGAAGTGCTGCTTGGAAGCAAGCCCGTGAGGGGCGGCTTCCTGCTCGATAAGGCGAAGCGACTCACCTTCCTCCAGACTCGGCAGTTGGCGCTCGCTCGCGTCTTCGGACTCTTCAGTAGTCTTCGGGGCGGAATCCTGGGATTCGTTGTCTTTGCCCTCCAGGTAGACGGCCGTGTGACCTGGAAATTTGACGATCGTTCCGGTCGTCCGGAAAATGTAGTCGTCTTTGGTTCCTACCGGCTTGCTGTCGACCCGGGTGACATCCAGGATCGCGGGTGTCATCTGCGAGGCGACAAATCGATTCCAGATCAACTTGTACAGCTGATAGGAGTCCGGCTCTAAGTATTGCCGGACGGATTCAGGATCACGCGCGACGGATGTTGGACGGATCGCCTCGTGCGCCTCCTGCGCGGCCTTTTGCGTTTTGTAGACGTTCGGAGACGACGGCAGATACTCCGGACCGAACCGCTCTCGGATGAGGTCTCGTGCCGCTTCCGTAGCCTCCTGCGAAATCCTGGTCGAATCGGTGCGCATGTAGGTGATCAGGCCGACTGGACCCTCCACGCCGATTTCTACGCCCTCATACAGGTGCTGGGCCAAGGTCATCGTCTTCTTCGGCGTAAACCGAAGCTTACGAGCCGCCTCCTGCTGCAGGCGGCTCGTGATGAATGGCGCCACCGGATTGCGTTTTCGCTCCTTGCGCTCGATTGCATGCACGACGAACGATTTATGCTGGAGGTCCTGCACGATCCGTTCGGCATCGGCCGCGTTTCCAATCACGGCCTCCTGCCCGTTCATGGAATGCAGCTTAGCCTCAAACTGCGGAGGCGTGCGCCCCTGCAGCACGGCGGTGATGGACCAGTATTCTTCGGATCGAAAGGCTTCCCGCTCCGCCTCCCGCTCACAAATCATCTTGACCGCGACCGATTGTACGCGCCCCATGCTTAATCCGCGGCGAACCTTTTTCCACAGGAGCTGGCTCCCCTGATACCCGACGATCCGATCCAACACGCGACGGGCCTGCTGGGCATTTACCAATTTCATATCAATTTGCCCGGGCGACTGAAGAGCACGCTTGATCGCAGACTCCGTAATTTCGTTGAACAGGACCCGGAAGACTTTGTTGTCGCTCTTTTTCTTGGATTTGCCGTTCAATTCCTGAGCGATGTGCCAGGCGATGGCTTCTCCTTCTCGATCGGGGTCCGGCGCCAGGTACACCTTGTCCACCTCCTGCGCCTTCTTCTTGATATCCGACAGAACCTTGGACTTGCCTTTGATCGTGACATACTGTGGCTGAAACTCGTGCTCGATATCGACGCCGAGCTTGCTGGGCGGCAGGTCCTTGACGTGGCCGACCGACGCCATGACGGTATAGCCGCGTCCCAGATACTTCGTAATGGTACGCGCCTTCGCCGGTGACTCGACTATGATGAGAGACTTGGCCATTGATATCGTTCGACCTTTCGAGATCGCTCGCAAACCTTACGCCTTGCTTGCTTTCTACCCTACGACTCCCATTTGTTGCAAGCAATACCGGTAAACGTCGGCTCTCAGTACCATACCACGACCTACAGCCGAAGATACAATTGCCCCGGCAACTGCCGGACCAGTCCTCTCAGTTCCAGTGTCAGCAGCGTCGCCGCCAGCGAGGACGCCGGCAAGTGAGTTCGCTCCGCCAACACGTCGATGTGCAACGGATCAACTCCCAATGCACCAAGAATTTCCGCCTCTTCTGAATTGAGTGTTTGTGTTCTCGGTGCGGGCTCCGTCCCCCCAGCGGCAGCACGAGCGGTTAGCCGTTGCCGCGCCGATTCCTCCAGTTGAGGCCACAACTCGAGAATAATGTCCTCCGCTCTCTCCACGAGCTTTGCGCCGTCTCTTAGAAGCTTGTGTGGACCTCGGCTTGTGTCGTCACGAATGGACCCCGGCACGGCAAAGACCTCTCGTCCCTGATCAGCGGCCAACCGTGCGGTAATCAGCGATCCGGATTCCAACGTCGCCTCCGTCACGACCACGCCTCGAGACAGCCCACTGATGATCCGATTGCGCTGAGGAAAGTGATAACTATGCGGCGCCGCCCCAAGCGAGAATTCAGAAACAACAACACCGCGCGCCTCTATCTCACGACGAAGTGCCGCGTGTTCGGGTGGATAGGTTCGGTCGATTCCGCACCCCAAGACGGCGATCGTACGCCCCCCCGCCGCAAGAGCCCCGCGATGCGCGGCCCCGTCGATGCCTCTCGCCAGCCCGCTCACAACCGTCCAGCCTGCTTGAGCCAACTCCTGGCTTAACCGTTCCGTGAAGGCCCGACCGGCAGGTGTGGCTCGACGCGATCCAACGACTGCGATGGCACATGCGTCATCCGGATGCCATTGTCCCATACAATAGAGCAGAGTCGGTGGGTCGGGAAGGCTCCGCAAAGCGGCGGGATAGGCGGCATCCAAGCATGACAGAATCGACACCCCGCGGCGGGAGAGAACCTTGACTTCTCGGTCGATCTGCTTTTGCCGAACCGTCTCCAGCGGACGGCGTATCGCATCCGCCAGCGCCGGGCTGCATCCGCGATCGCGCAAGTCGGCGATCGAGGCCGACAGCACTGCTGTCGGTGAACCCCAAGCCTGGACCAACGTCCAGATGGTCGCGGATCCAACGCCGTCGACCGAGCGGAGCGTGAGCCATGCCCGCAGATCAAGTTCGTTCACAAACGCCCCGGCCCAGATCGTTGCTCGCTTATCGTGAGACGGTGCGCCCTGTTGGGTGCAGTGCCGCTAGAGCAGGGCAATGTCGTATTGCTCGATATGAAGGGAGGGATCGCCTGCGACAATGATCTTGGCGCCAGCGTACCGCTCCAATTCTTCCAGTCCATGGCGCTCTTCGTCCTGTAGCACGGCGGCAACTCCGGGATGTGCGCCCACCACGATCTGCTTGGCTTCCTGTCCTCGCCCCAGGCGTCGAAGTTCCCTGAAGATGTCGTACGCCACGGTAGTGGGGGACTTGGTATATCCTCGCCCTTCGCAGTAATGGCAGGGCTCGGACATGGCCCGCAGAATGTCCTCACGAACCCGTTCGCGAGAAATTTCGATCAGGCCGAGATCGGAAATCCGAGAGATCCGTGTCCTGGCTTTATCCGCCGCCATGGCGTCCACAAGCGCATGGTACACTTTGTCTCGATTGCGTTCCCGCTCCATGTCGATGAAGTCGACAATGATGATGCCGCCGATCCCGCGTAGCTTCACCTGATAGGCGATCTCTTTCGCCGCCTCGAGATTGTTTCGCAGAATGGTTTCTTCCTGATCGCGCTTGCCCACAAATCGCCCCGTATTGACGTCAATGACCGTCATGGCCTCGGTGTGGTCGATCACGATGTGGCCGCCAGACTTCAGCCAGACCTTCCGGCTGAGCGCCCGGGAAATTTCTTGTTCGACACCAAGGTGGCTGAACAGCGGCTCCGGCTTTTCGTAGAGGTGGATGCGGGACACAAGCTCCGGAAGAAATCGATTGACGAAGTCTCGGATGGCTTCGAATTCGGAGCGTGAGTCGATCCACAAGCGGTCGACCTTGCGGGAAAACATATCCCGCACCACACGAAAGCTGAGCGACAGATCGGAATGCAGCAAGACCGGTACGTCCGGGCGTTCCCGCTTCGCCAGAATGTCTTGCCAGAGGACGTGCAAAAAGTCGACGTCGGCCCGCAAATCTTCTTCGCGGACTCCTTCACTAACCGTCCGAACGATGTAGCCATAGCCCGGCTTGCGCAGTTGGCGCATGATGTCTTTAAGCCGTGCACGCTCCTCGTCCTTCGAGATCCGACGCGAGACACCAATGTGATCGACGCCCGGCATGAACACTAAATAGCGCCCCGGGAGGGAGACATAGCCAGTCACGCGCGGGCCCTTTGTCCCAATCGGTCCCTTGGAAATCTGCACGACGATTTCCTGCCCCTCGGAAAGCAGCTGTTCGATGGGCTTGACGCCTTGGCGCTTCGGCTTGGGGAGCTCAGGCCCTTGATCGTCGTCGTCGCTCTCGAACAGGGTCTCTGCAGGCGCCTCCTCGGTGCAGACATCGGAAGCATGCATGAACGCCGATTTGTCGAGGCCCAGATCCACGAACGCGGCCTGCATTCCGGGCAGGACTTTGGCGACGCGTCCCTTGTAGATGTTACCGACAAAATCCTTGTGTTTGGCTCGATCGCTGAATAAATCCGTGACAATCCCGTTGTCGATCACCGCAACACGGGTTTCCTCGCGGGCGACATTGATGGCTATCTCCACTCCCATGCATCACACTCCTCATCTGTCTCGACGGACGCTCGGTAACCGTACGTGGGATCGCACGACTGTCATGACACAGACGAGCCCAGCGCATGCTCCAGCCTCTTCGCCGTCGACACGGTTCAACTGCCTACACTCGATCGCCCAATATCACTGCCGCGCCATCTCGGTGAGCCGAGGCGGCTGCAGGCCGGCCGGCACATCAGTAAAACAATGAAAGCCGTCGTCGCTTCACGTTTAATAGAAGCCCTAACGACGCCAGGGTCATGACCGTTGCACTGCCACCATAGCTCATGAGAGGAAGGGGAATACCGACGATTGGGAACATGCCAGCCGTCATCCCAATGTTGACGACCGCGCAAAAGCACAGCATGGCCACGACCCCAGCCGCCAGCAGTGACCCCAGGAGATCCTTGGCCCGGAGAGCCACTTCGACGGAGAGCGTGATCAGAATGACGAACAAGATCAAGAGCAGCATCACCCCGGCAAATCCCCATTCCTCGGCGAAGACCGCAAAGACGAAATCCGTGTGCCCCTCCGGAAGAAACTTCAATTGGCTCTGGGTGCCACCGTATAGCCCTTTCCCCAATAACTCACCTGACCCGATGGCGATCCGAGACTGGAGCGCGTGGTAGCCCTTTCCGGCCGGATCGTAATTCGGATCGACGAACGTGAGCACGCGTTGGCGCTGATAATCGTGCAACGACGTCCAGGTAATCTCCCACACGAAGGGAAACAACATGAGTGAAAACAGGAATATTATTCCGATGGCTTTCGAGCGCATGCCCACGACGAGCAGCATGGCGGCATACACCGCAAGGAAGCTGAGTCCGCTCCCGAGGTCGGGCTGCTTCAAAATAAGGAGCAACCCCGGCAACATAATCGCCCCCGGGATCAACACACGTTGCATCCACCCCGTGCGTGGCGCCGCAGCATAATAGGTGGCCAAGACCAGGATCAACACCAGCTTGGCGAATTCCGACGGCTGGAAGGCAAATGGTCCGATCGGAATCCATCGTTGCGCGCCCCGGCTGGTCTTGCCTGTTATCAGGACGACGACCAGCAAAATCAGGATGATCGCGTACAGCACGTACGAGAGCCTCGCGATTTTGTGGTAGTCGACCATCCACGTGGTGACGAACGCGGCGCACCCTAACCCAATCCAGATGAGCTGTTTCGCGTAGAACGGCAGGCTCCCGGACTGGGTATATGTCACGCTGTAGATCGACAGAACACCTAATCCGAGGATCGCGGCCACGATGGCAATGAATTGGACGTCGAAGCCGTCTAGTCGACGCTCGTCCAGCACACGATCGATCATAGAGGAGCCTCCGCAGACCCCGACGGGAGCGGCGGGGGAGGCGGTAACGTCCCTACTGCCACGATCGGCGTTTTCGGGCTCAGTGTGTAGTAGGCTTCGATCACGGACTTGGCGAGAGGCGCGGCAGCCGAGCCGCCGTGCCCCATGTGTTCGGCCAACACGGCCACGGCGATCTTCGGCGACTCCACCGGCGCATAGGCGACGAACCAGGCATGGTCCCGGAACTTCTTCGGGATGTCTTTCTCCGGACCAGTCCGCAATGCCGCCGTTTGGGCCGTCCCGGTCTTTCCTGCAATCGACACGACCGTGGACTGCGATCGCGCAGCCGTGCCGCGAGACACGACACCAGCTAAGCCCTTTTGAATCGCCTTCAAGGTGTCCGGTTTCACCGCGAGTGTCTCCCGTGGCACGGTCGGAACATCCTGTAAGTGACCTGTCGTCCGGTCCATAACCGCTCGGAGCAGGTGCGGGCGATACGCGACCCCATTATTTGCCACTGTCCCGATCAGCGACGCCATCTGTAACGGCGTGACCGTCACATAGCCCTGCCCAATGGAAACGGAAATCGTCTCACCAGGATACCACTGCTCTCTCCGCACACGCTCTTTCCAGGCCGGCGAAGGGACGATGCCGGTGCGCTCGGACGGCAATTCGATCCCCGTTTCGCGTCCCAACCCGAACATCTTTGCAAACGACGCGATGGTCTCGATCCCCAAACGTTGACCCACGGTATAGAAGTACACGTCGCAGGAATGCACCAAGGCTTCGTCCAGATCGACATATCCGTGGCCCCCCGCCTTCCAATCTCGATACAAACGTCTCCCAAACAGGTACCCTCCGGAGCAATGGATGGGGGTGGACGGGGTCACCGTGTGTGTTTCCAACGCCGCGGCGGCCATGACGATCTTGAAGGTAGAACCCGGAGGATACTGGCCTTGCAAGGCACGATTAGTCAGTGGCCGTCGTTCGTTCTGCACTATTTCCTCCCACTGTTTGCCGGTCAATTCACGCGACATCATGTTCGGATCGAACGCGGGCCGGCTGGCCAGCGCGAGCACCTCTCCATTCGTCGGATCCAGGGCCACGATCGCCCCGGACTCCTCGCCCAACAAGTCTTCCGCCAGTCGTTGGAGGCGGACGTCAATCGTCAGATACAGATCGTTCCCGGCCCGCGGCTTTTCAATGACAGTGGTCCGTTTGGCATGACCCAGGGCGTCGACTTCGACTCGTTTCTGGCCGGCGGCTCCCCGCAAGACACGATCGAACGTCTTCTCCACTCCGTACTGCCCGACCAGGCTCCCCTGGTGCAGTTCTTCGGCATCGGACCGCTCGAGTTGTTCGGCCGAAATTTCCCCGACATACCCGATTAGATGCCCGGCCACCTGACCGTGGATGTAATTGCGCTGCGACTCGACCTCGATCATCACCCCGGGCAAATCCAATCGGTGCGACTCGATCAGCGTCGCCTCGCGAAGCGTCAGGCGATCCTTAATCTTTCTCGGCAATTGACGCGGAGCTCTCACCGAGAGCTTCTTTTCGATCAACTCCGGATCCAATCCGAGGAGTCCGTTTAGTTTCGCGACCAAGGCTGGACGATCCTTGACGTCCTCCATAGATACATACAGTGAGAACGAAGGTACGTTGTTGGCCATGAGAACTCCATGGCGATCGTAGATCAGTCCGCGTGCCGGCTCGAGCAAGACTCCGCGCATGCGGTTATTTTCCGAAAGATCTCGGTAGTAGGGACCATCACGTACTTGGAGATACCAGAGACGGACTCCCAGGAGGGCCACGACCAACAACAATCCAAGCCGAAGAATGGCGAGTCGCCGCTGAACTTCCCCTAACTCCGCGTCGGAAACCCCGTAACTCATCGTTTCATGTCGTGCACGCGCCGCCGCCCGCTTGGCATCGCTGAGGCATGTGTTGCCGAAGCCGGTCCATGTCGAGACCTATAATCGACCGAGCCGTCGAACGGGAATCACGGGCCCGCCCATCACCGGCAGCACGGTCGTCATCGCCCAGAATGCCGCGGCCGCAAGCATGCCATCGAGAATGGCCTGCGGCAACACCAACGTCGGCACCGCAAGCACGGCATCCCAAAGCGCTCGCCCTCGGGCCAGCGAAAGGAAGGCCATGCCGCTGCCGGCCGATAAGAAGAGGCCGCTTACCAAGACCACGAGGGGAGTGACCCGCACCACTTGCTGGCCGATGAGCCCTGCGGCGATGCCCATGGCCCCCTTGGTCACGAGGTTGGGGAAGGCTATCCCTGCGGAGAACAAATCCTGCACAAATCCCATCGCGACGCCCATCAGGGCACCTTCAAGGCCGCCACCCAGCAGGCCAATCAATACGACGGCCACCAAAACCAAGTCTGGTTCCACATTGCGAAGACTCAGATTGGCCAATACAGTCGTTTGCAGCGGGACCGCGAACAAGATCAAGGCCGCGTACAACCAGGATTTCATGGTGACTCCGTGGAAGCTTTTTGGGACGATAAGTGGAACGCATCAGCAACCGGTGCGTCTGGCAGCACGGTAATGATCAACACTTCCTCCAATTTAGAGAAATCGACGGCCGGTTCCACCTCCGCCACTTTGAACAGTTCCCCTTCTTCCATTTCGATCTTCGTGACGGTACCGATGGGCAGGCCGCGAGGGAACCCTCCCACGAGGCCCGACGTGACAATCCAATCGCCATCTTCGACGGTCGAGAGAAGGGGAATGTGTTTGATTCGGATCCCGCGTCGAGCCGTGCCTTCAACGATCCCTTCGTCGCGCGTGCGCTGCACCAATCCGGCCACCGCGTTGTTCGGATCAGTCAGCAGGAGAACGACGGACGTGGAGAGGGTCGTCTTGACGATGCGGCCGACGGCGCCGGATGGAGTGATCACGCCCATCTCGGGCTGCACGCCGTCGGATTCCCCTTTGTCGAGTAGGACGGCCTGATACCAGTTCGTCGCATCCTTGCCGATCACCCGCGCTGGCAGACTGTGAAAGGATTGCTGCTCTTTGAACTGCAGCAAGGCGGCCAACCGCTGTGCCGTGACGGCATGCTCGCGCAACCGGTTGTTTTCCTCCCTCAACAGATCCGCCTCGCGTTGGAGCCGACGATTGTCCTCGTGGACATTCTGCAGCGCGACGTACCCATCCCAGAGTTCGCGCGCCGAACCGGTAATCCCCGCGAGCGCCTCGATCGGCCATGCGATGACCTGGCCGACCGGACCGCCGAATTGGAGCAGGAGTCCTTGTGTCTGTGCCGGGAGAAGAAGCAGCAGGAGCAGGAGCAACGCAACCAGCCCCAGAACGAATCGTCGGGAGCCGTATGTCAAACGCGCGATGGCCATCCGCACACCGGATGGAACCGGATTACCGGGTACTGCTGTACTGAGACATCACCGAGACTTTGCGCAGCAGGTCGAGTTCGTCCAAAATCTTGCCGACGCCCAACACGACCGAAGTGAGAGGATCGTCCACCGTAATAATGGGAAGGTTTGTCTCCTCGCGCAATCGCGTGTCCATTCCCTTCAGCAGCGAGCCGCCACCCGTCAGCACAATACCTCGATCGATGATGTCCCCGGCCAGTTCGGGTGGCGTGTTTTCGAGCGCCACCTTGATGGCGTTGACAATGGTCCCGATCGGTTCCTGTAACGCCTCACGAATCTCCGCATCGTCCACCACCAGCGTGCGAGGGATTCCGGAGATCAAATCCCTGCCCTTGATCATCATCGTCTTCCGTTCCTCGAATGGATAGGCCGAGCCAATCTCGACCTTGACTCGCTCGGCCATGTGCTCGCCGACAAGCAGATTGTACTTCTTCTTGATGTAATTCATGACGGCTTCGTCCATGCGATCACCCGCGACCTTGACCGATTCGCTGTACACGATGCCGCCCAACGAAATGACCGCAATGTCCGTCGTCCCGCCACCAATGTCGACCACCATATTGCCAGACGGTTCCGTGATCGGCAGACCGGCCCCGATGGCGGCCGCAACGGGTTCTTCGATCAGGTAGACCTCCCGTGCGCCGGCCAGTTCAGCCGAGTCACGCACGGCGCGTTGCTCTACTTGCGTAATTCGTGAGGGCACCCCGATGATGATCCGCGGGCGGACGAATGCGCTACGATTGTGCGCCTTTTGAATGAAATGACGGAGCATACTCTCGGCCATTTCAAAATCCGCAATCACGCCCTCCTTCATAGGACGCACCGCCGTGATATTGCCCGGCGTGCGGCCAAGCATTTTCTTGGCGTCGGCGCCGACCGCCAGCACCTTCTCGGTCTTTTTCTCCACGGCCACCACCGATGGTTCGTTAAGGACGATACCGCGGCCGCGCACATAGACCAGCGTGGTTGCCGTCCCCAGGTCGATCGCCAAATCGTTCGAAAACCACCCGAGCAAATCGCTTCCGAGTCCCACCGTCGCGCTCCCTTCTCAACCTCCGGAGTAGTACCGTGCGACCGCCGAGCACCTAGTCCCCGCCGGGGGCATCGAGTCGGTCTCCGTCCAATACCTGGGTGTGCGCCAGTTCATCGCCCAATCGCAGCCCGCGCTCGTTGCCAATTACCAAGAGCCCCTCAAATCCCGCAACGCTCAATGCCAGCAGCCATCCGGCATACGGGATCTGGAAGAGTAAAAAGAGTACCGCGAATGGGAGATTTCGAATAATGGATTCTGAAAATGAGGCAGCCTCACGTCGCTTCAGGCTCCACGTCCGGAGCCCCACCAGACGTTTGCCCAGGCTCCTTCCCTGCGACAAACCGTCCGCGGCTAACAGATAGGTGAGACCTGCCAAGAAACCGACTGGAGGTACCGCCTGGTCAACCGCCGCAGCGATCAGCAGGTCCACGCACCTGGCAAGCGCACGATTCAGAACATGGGCCTTAGGATAGACCCCAAAATATGCAGAGTCCCTCCCCCGATCGTCCTCAAGAACGCCGTGCACTTGCAACTCACCGGCAGTATAACAAATCCCCTAAGCCACCACAAACAAACTTGTACATCCGTGGATCGCCGCGGATCATCCAAGGACGGATCGTCTTGCCCTGCCCTGGCGGTCCAAGTACAATGCCCTCTGTTATTGTTATTCTTGCCCGGAGGCGGCATGATCAAATTACTGCGTGACGTCAGCCACTATCATCCTTGGGTCCTCAAGACCATCATGGTCGTCCTGGCCGCCGCCTTTATCATTACGATGGGGTGGTGGGGATTCGGCGAACAGTCCTCTGACGCCATTGCGACCGTCGGCGAGCTTCGTATCGGGCAGGACGAATTCCGGCGCGGCTATGAGAACGCTTACCGATTCTATCGCGACAACGTCCAGGGCGAGATCAAAGAAGAGACCATCAAGCAGATGGTCATCGACAACCTGGTCGAGATGCGCATCTGGACGCTCGTTGCCCGCGACATGGGTCTGACCGTCTCCGATGAGGATCTGCGCGAATCCATCGTCCGTCGGACTGAGTTTCAGCGGGACGGCCAATTCGACCCCGAATTGTATCGCCGGATACTTGCTGCCAATCGCCTGAGTCCCGGGGCGTTTGAAGCCTCTCATGCATCGGAGATTCTAGCCAACAAGGCCCGGCTGATGGTCCGAGATTCGGTGGCACTGACACCATCGGAATTGGCCGAAGCCGAGTCCCTGGCGGCTCGTCAAACGCAGGGAGGTGACGGGGCCAAAACTCAGTCCAACACGGTGATCCGTGACTTCCTCGCGCAAAAGCAGCAGCGAGCGCTCGCGGCCTATGCCGAAGAACTCCGCACAACTATCCCGGTAAAGATCCGCAAAGATCTGCTGTAGGACACCGTCGGATCCGATCCCACCGCGTCGTTCCCTATGCTGCAGCTCCGACAAAGGCCTGCGTCGGTTTAGAGTATCAACATGGCATCGCCATAGCTGTAAAAGCGGTATCGCTCCTGTACGGCGACCCGGTACGCTTCGCGAACGCGTTCGACGCCGGCAAAGGCCGAGACAAGCATGAGCAAGGTACTTTTGGGAAGGTGGAAATTGGTCAACAGGGCATTAATCACGCGAAACCTGTACCCCGGGGTGATAAAGAGGGCCGTCTCTCCTGAGTAGGCGCCAATCCGGCCGTCCTCACGGATCGAGGATTCCAACGTGCGCACGGCGGTCGTGCCGATGGCGACAACGCGGCCGTGTCGCTCCCGGGCGCGATTCACCACGAGGGCCGTTGCCTCTGACAGAATGCATCGCTCGGCTTCCATTCGATGCTCCTCGATTCGGGAGGTGGTGACCGGTTTGAAGGTGCCCGGGCCGACGTGCAATGTGATGGTGGCCCATTCGATGCCGTGCTCGCTTAACCGCGTGCGCAGCCTCTCGGTCAGATGCAGACCTGCTGTCGGAGCGGCGATCGCACCGTCCTCCCTTGCGAAGGTTGTCTGATACCAGTGGCGATCCTCCGGCATCGGTGCCCGTTTGATGTACGGGGGAAGCGGCATACGTCCGCGTTCGTCCATGATCTCCCGGAACGTCCGCATGGAGTCGATACGGATGACCGTGCCGGTCTGGTCACGTCTCAGAATAGTCGCGATCGCGTCCGGGGCGAATTCGAGCCGTTGCCCCACACGGAAGCGCCCCTTCGCCATGATTTCCCATGCTGTGTCGTCCAGGGGGCGGACAAGCAAGACTTCGACCTGCTTCCCGGTGTCGACTCGTCGCGCCATCAGACGGGCCGGAAGTACCTTGGTGTCGTTGGCAACCAAGAGATCGCCTCGGCCCAGCAACGCAGGCAGATCCGCGATACGGCCGTGCCGGATCTTGCCTGTGTCTCGCCGAAGGATCAGCAATCGCGCCTGATCTCGAGGCTCAAACGGGTGCAGGGCGACGAGGGAGGGATCGAAGGGAAAGTCGAAATCGGACAGTCGCATCAAGCGGGGGGAGGCGGCGAGAGGTCGACTTCTGCGATGGATCGAAGGTCCGTGCCTGGATAGTAGTACGCAAGGATTGTTCGGAACGAATAACCGAGTTCGGCCAGTTGCTTAGCGCCCCATTGGCACATCCCGACCCCATGCCCAGATCCAAAGCCCCTGAAGATGAGGTCCTGGGCTGCCGCTTCAACCTCGAAACGAGTACTCGGGAGCGTCGAGTAACCCACGACTTTTCGCAGGTCTTCACCACGGAGAATCAGCTCTCCGCCGGAGTGCAGAATGCGCAGGCGCGTCACGCGACCGGCGCGACTATAAGCAAACGGTGTCAGGCTCGCGATCGTCCCGACCGAGACCCCCGATTGCCTCAGGCTCTGTTCGAGCCGATCGAACGGCACGCTGACGCGCCAACGATAATAGGGCGAACCGGAATCAAACGGGCAATCCACACCCCGCAAATACGGCAGGTCTTTAGACCAGACGTTCAGCGCATCCTCTGTTGGCCCAGCAGCAGTCGAGGAAAAAGCCGCATAGATCGGGCGCCCATGATGGCTGACCACGGCGCCCTTCGTTGCCTGCACGGCCTTGGCCACCCGCTCGTCGACCCCACGTGTTCCTTGATACACCTGATCCTGCACGCCCGCCACCACGTCATATTCACGTCCAGTGCTGAGCGTGCGTTGATACAGGGCATACGTGCGGGCGGCCACGGCTTGGGCTTTCAACACCTCCGGATGCCATCCGGCGTTTACCTCGCCCGGAACGACGCCCATCACATAGTCCTCGACGTCGACCTCGTTCACCACTAGAAGTCCCTTATCACGCTGCCAGACGTGCACTCCACCCCGCACCTGCCACCGAGTAAATGTGGCCGTGGCAGGAGCCGCCCCCGTTCCCCCATTGCCGACCACCGTCGAGACGAGGATCGGACCGGGCGATGCCTCGATGGTCAGTCGCTCGCTCACCACCACCTTGCTTTTTCCCAGCATGACGCCGCGGGGGGTGACCGTCAGGACAACCGGCGACGGAACGTCCAAGGATTGCCCTTCCAATGTCTTCACCGCAAGTCGACCGTCCCCTTGAATCTCGATTTGGGCGACATTCTGCGCGACCATCACCCTGATCGTGGGTACGCTGGCGCCGGCCCAGGTCGCTTGTCCGCCGGTAGAGGCAATGGAGACCAGCAAGAGACCGGCGAGTAGGAAGCGCGTCATCGCTTTCCGAGGAAGTTCATGAAGTACCACAACAGACTGAGCACGAGACTGATGACGATGCTCGTTGTGAACGGAAAATAAAACGAGTAATGGTCTCGCTTGATGGAGATATCGCCCGGGAGCCGCCCGAGCCATCCGAACCAATCGGATAGTCCATCATCTCCAGCCCCACCCCTGCCGGCTACCAGCAGCAGCGCGCCGATGCAGGCCAGCACTGCGCCGGCCAGAATCAGCAACCGGCCGATTCCGCCGAACCCATCCATGGTCTCATGCTCTGGCGATCAGGAGCTCGGCAATCTGCACGGCGTTGAGGGCCGCGCCTTTGCGCAGGTTATCGGCCACCACCCACAGATTCAGTCCATTGGGAATTGACTCGTCCTCACGAATCCGTCCGACGTACACATCATCTTTCCCAGCGACATCGATCGGCATGGGATAGAGCTTGTGTGCCGGATCGTCGTAGACCCTCACTCCCGGCGCCTCCGCGAGGACCGCACGCGCCTCATTGGCGGTCAATTTCTTTGACGTTTCCACGTTGACCGACTCGCTATGACCGACATACACGGGCACACGCACCGTCGTGGCCGTCAACCGTATGGATGGATCGCCCATGATTTTCCGGGTTTCATGCACCATCTTCATTTCTTCCTTCGTGTACCCCGTCGGCACGAAATCATCGATGTGCGGCAGGCAGTTGAAGGCAATCTGATAGGGATAGACGTTCGGTTCCGCCTCCTTGAAACTCAAAATCGCTTTACATTCGGCCAACAGCTCATCCATGGCCTCCTTGCCGGTCCCTGACACGGACTGAAACGTCGTGACCACGATGCGAGTAATCGTGGCGGCGTCGTGCAGGGGCTTTAACGCCACGACCATTTGGATCGTCGAACAATTCGGGTTGGCGATAATGCCGCGATGCGCGAGCGCATCGTGCGGGTTGACTTCGGGAACCACTAAGGGCACACCCGGGTCCATCCGCCAGGCGGCGCTGTTGTCGATTACCACGGCACCTTGCCGGACCGCGACCGGGGCATATTCTTTGCTGATATCGCTACCGGCTGAAAACAGGACGATGTCGACCCCGTCGAACGAGCCCCTGTTCAAAACCTCGATTGGCACGTCAGCGCCCCTGAAGCCTACAGCCCCACCCGCCGAGCGGCTGGAGGCCAGCGGCACCAATCGACCCACGGGAAACGATCGCTCTTCCAATACCTCGATCATTTCCGTACCCACCGCACCCGTGGCCCCCACCACGGCCACCACATAGGCGGGCTTCTTCTTGAGCATGACTCGCTCCACCCCCGATTAGGCCATCACTTTGCGAATGCGATGGTTGAACGTATCGGCGATATAGAGATTTCCTCGTCCATCCACGGCGACCCCAAAGGGATAACTGAGACTCGCTTCAAGCGCCACCGCGCCATCTCCACCATACTGCGCCCGCCCGGTTCCCGCAATCCGCGTGACGATTTTCCTTCGACAGTCCCACCGTCGGACCAGATGGCTATCCGAGTCGGTCAGGTAGAGATGACCGGCCTCATCAAGTGCAATCGCGTAAGGGCGGGACACGCTGGTCGACCACTCATTTGGGAGCCCCTGATACTGATATTGACTCCCATCCCCCGTCACCGTGCGAATCAGACCGCTGGTCGGATCCACCGCCCGGATTCGTCCGTTGAAGGTATCGGCAATATAGAGCGTGCCGGCCGGCCCGCAGGCAAGACCGCTGGGCCCAGCCACTGTGGCTTCCACCGCGGGTTGCCCGTCCCCATTGTAGAGGGCCTCCCCGGTTCCCACAACGGTCGAGATCACGGCAGAGGCAAGATCCACACGGCGTACGCGATTGTTGCTCTGATCGGCAATGTACAGACAGCCGCGAGCGTCATCGAGTGCCAGGGCATTCGGCTCGTTCAATGCCGCAGCCCGTGCGGGCCCACCATCGCCGGAGAAACGGGGAGACCCCGTGCCCGCCAGCGTGCTGATCTCACCGGTCCGTCCATCGACACGACGCACCCGATGGTTCATCGTGTCGGCGATGTAGAGCGTCCCATCGCTGGCCACGACGACGGCGGATGGAAAATTGAGCGCCGCCTTGGTCGCGGGGCCTCCATCGCCATGAAACTGAAACTGTCCCTTTGCAATTTTTCCGGTCACGAAACGGACCGTCCCGGTCACGTCCGAAACCTGAGCATACCGGTCCGGCTTGTGTTCCGTAGGCTCACCGAACGGATCATCCTCCGCCGGCGCACCGTGCGACGATGCGCCCTGTGGTTCGGCGTGCGGGCCGTTACTTCCGCTGCGTGGCACTCCGGCGACGGTCGAGATCCGTCCCGTTTCTGCCTCTACCTTTCGAATGAGGTGGTTCTCCGAGTCGACAATGTACAGATGCCCGGCTCGATCGAGGGCGACCCCTTTCGGCTCGTTGAGACAAGCCGCGGTAGCGACGCCGCCATCGCCGGCATAATCGGGCTCGCCGGTTCCTGCGACCGTGAGGATGAAGCCGGACTGAAGCACCGAAGAGGTCACGGTGTCCCCGCTACGAGGCCATGAGGTTACGGACGATCGCGTCGCCCATCTCGACCGTCCCAACGGCGCGTCCACCCGGCGCCACGATATCTTTCGTGCGGATGCCCAAATCCAGCGTTCGAACGATGGCTGTCTCGATCGCCGCGGCTTCCTTCTCCAGCTGAAAACTATACGACAGCATCATTCCAACGGATGCGATCGTGGCGATCGGATTGGCGACTCCCTTCCCGGCAATATCGGGCGCACTTCCGTGAATCGGCTCGAATAGTCCGACCTGCGCCCCAAGGCTGGCCGACGGGAGCATACCGATCGAGCCGGTCAGCATGGCGGCCTCATCGCTCAGAATGTCCCCGAACATGTTATTGCACAGCAACACATCGAACTGCCGGGGCTGACGCACCAACTGCATCGCGCAGTTGTCGACATAGATATGGCTCAGTTCGACGTCAGGATAACCTTGCTGAACGTCCGTCACCACGCGACGCCAAAGTTCGGAGGACTCGAGCACGTTCGCTTTGTCTACCGACATGACCTTCTTCCGTCGCTTGCGGGCGGCCTCGAACGCGACCTTCGCGATGCGCCGAATCTCCTCGGTCGTGTACACCTCCGTATTGACCCCCCGCTCTCCGGTGGCGGTTTTCTCGATACCCTTGGGTTTTCCGAAGTAAATACCTCCGATCAGCTCACGTATGACCAACATGTCGATGCCGTCGATGACCTCTCGTTTCAGGGTGGAGGCATCGGCGAGGGCACTATAGAGTTTCGCCGGACGGAGGTTGGCATACAGCCCAAGATGTTCACGAAGCCCCAGCAAGGCACGCTCCGGACGCAAGCTGTAGTCCAGTCCTTCCCACTTCGGTCCCCCGACCGCGCCAAGCAACACGGCATCGCTTTGTTTGGCAATTGTCAGCGTCTCCTGTGGCAGCGGCACGCCGATCTTGTCGATCGCTTGCCCCCCGACATCGGCCGAAGAGAACGCAAACGTATGCCCGAACTTCTCGCCCACTGCCCTGAGAACTTTCACCGCTTCGGGCACAACCTCGCGTCCGACCCCGTCACCCGCCAGCACGGCAATCTTTGCCTTCATCTCCCGCTCCCTACGTCATCGGATACAGTGTACCGTGCCCTTTTCGTCGTCACTCGAGCACCTCCTCGTCCTCGATCCGCCAAGCCGGATCAACCAGACAGAGGAACTGGAGGTCCTCCGAAGCCGTATTGACCACGCTTTGCTTGGCACCCGGCGGGACGTAGACGACGGAGCCAGCGGCAATGAAACTGGAATCATTGTCGATGAGAAACTCTCCCGAGCCGGCAATAAAGTAGTAGACCTCCGACGACGTCAATCGATGCCACTTGCTGCGTTGCTGTGGACCGAGCGTGCCGTACGCCAAGCTGTAGCCCAGTTTGAGGTCATGCTTGGCGGGGTGGAGGAGTTCTCGCAGTTTGGTATGGTCACCGGCGAGAAATTCCGGCCGATCCTCAAGACCGAGCCTCAACATACGCGTGCCTCCTAGGAGGCGGTCACTCTACCCGTCGGGTCCCGACTAAATCAAGCTGACCTTCTGGAGCCCGGCCGCGTCCTTAGCCGCCCAATAGGCGAGTTTGTTGACGGCGTTCAAGTAGGCGCGAGCCGAGGCGACAATAATGTCGGTATCGGCCCCGTGACCGGACACCACCCGCCCGTTTTCCTCGAGCCGGACGGATACCTCTCCTTGCGCGTCGGTTCCTCCTGTAATCGCCTTCACGGCGTACATGAGCAGTTTGGCTTTCGTCCCGGTCATCGCGGCCAACGTGCGAAATACGGCGTCCACAGGACCATCCCCATGCCCCGTTTGGGCAACTACGACGCCATCGATATCTAATTCCAAACTGGCGGTCGGCAGCTTGCTAGTGCCACTCTCGATCCGCAGGGAGCGAAGCACCACGCGCTCAGATAATTTGGCCAATTCGTCTGAGACGATACTTTCCAAATCTTCCTCGAACAATTCTTTCTTCTGATCGGCCAGCTTCTTGAATCGCTCGAACGCGTGATTGATCTCCTCGTCGGTCAACCGGTACCCAAGTTCTTCCAGGCGTTGGCGAAACGCATGGCGCCCCGACAGCTTGCCCATGACCATCTTGCTGTCCACCAGCCCAATTGATTCGGGCCGCATGATTTCATACGTGGTCTTGTCTTTGAGCAACCCATCTTGGTGAATGCCTGACGCATGCGCAAAGGCATTGGCGCCCACAATGGCTTTGTTCGGCTGGACGATCATGCCGGTGATCTTGCTGACCAAACGGCTCGTCTTCATGATCTCTTCGGTATTCAACCTGGTATCCGCCCCGTAAAAAGCCTTGCGTGTCCGCAAGCCCATGACCACTTCTTCCAGCGAGGTGTTTCCCGCACGTTCGCCAATCCCGTTGATCGTACATTCCACCTGCCCGGCACCCTCTCGAATAGCGGCCAACGAATTGGCTACGGCCAAACCCAGATCATTGTGGCAATGGACCGAGATGACAGCCTGGTCACTGTTTCGCACCTTCTCTTTGATCCCTCGGATCAGTTGCCCGAACTCCCATGGTACGGCATACCCGACCGTATCTGGAATATTGACGGTCCCAGCTCCAGCCGCGATCACCGCCTCGATCACCTCGTACAGATACGCCGGGTCGGACCGGCTCGCATCCATCGGTGAGAACTCCACATCTTCGACATACCCGCGCGCGCGCGCGACCATGTCCGCAGCCCGTTTCAGAGCCTCCGTGCGCGTCATCCTAAACTGGTGTTTCAAATGAATGTCGGACGTCGACAAAAAGGTGTGAATGCGGACTTTGGCTCCGCCTTTCAAGGCTTCCCAGGCCCGGTCAATGTCCTCCGGGCGCGCCCGAGCCAGGCTGCAGATGGTGGACCCTTCCACCTCCTGCGCGATGCGGCGCACCGCTTCGAAGTCGCCTGGGGAGCTGAACGCAAATCCCGCTTCGATCACGTCCACCCCGAGCCGGGCCAGCTGCTTGGCAACCATGAGCTTCTCTTCGACGTTCATGCTGGCCCCCGGCGACTGTTCGCCATCGCGTAACGTCGTATCGAAAATACGTATCATGCGTGTAGTATCCATGGCCATTCTCCCCTAGAAACACAAAAGCCTTCGCCCCTCCGGTCAGGGACGAAGGCTCATCTTCAGAGCGCTCCGTGGTACCACCCTGTTTCGATGCCATGCTCGTAGCTGAGCATCAGCATCCTTCATTGCTCCCGTAACGTGGGAAGACGGGATTCGCTACTCAACTTCACGAATCCGGCTCGGAGGCGAGTTCGGGGCCTGCCTCGCTGGTTCGCACCACCCACCAGCTCTCTCGATGAGGTCAGGAAGACCTACTACTCCTCGTCAACGCCGTTACGGCTTCGAATCTACCAAAGTAGGCGGCACTTTGCCAGCCGGCTTCGCAAATGGGCCCGCCGCGAGCTTGGCCAATCGGACGACCACCGCCGACAGCGCATAGCCGGCACACACGACAAAGAGCATGACCTGCGGCCACGCGGCGACCAACATGAGAGCAAGGACGATCCACACCAGATAGTTAAACCCGCGCCATCCCTTGAATTTGAGATCCTTGAAGCTTCGATATTTCAGGGTGCTCACCATCAGAAAGGCCAGGACCAGCGTCATGATCAGGATCACGACAGGTTTCATCTCTTGGCCGAGGTTGGCGATATGGGCGTCGAACACAACCATCGTCGCGACCACGCTGGCCGCGGCCGGAATCGGCAAGCCCATGAAATACCGGCTTTCCGAGGCGGTGGAGATCACGTTGAACCGAGCGAGCCGGAGCGCGCCACAGGCGACGAAAGCGAACATGACGGCGGCCCCCAACATCCCCTGGCCTTGGAGCGCCCACGCATAAATCAAAAATCCCGGCGCGACGCCAAACGAAACCACATCCGCCAGGGAGTCGTATTCCAGACCGAACTGACTTGTCCCTTTGACCCAACGAGCGGACTTGCCATCAAGCATGTCGAAAATCAGTGCCACAAGGACTGCATAGGCCGCATGCAGATGGTTGCTTTCGTATACGGACAACACGGCATACAGACCGCAGAACAGGTTGCCAGTCGTGAGGGTGTTGGGAATCAGGTAGACGGCTTTCCGGCGTTCGGTTTTTGAGAGGACTCCGCGCATCGCCATAGTCAGATCAACTCCGCAACAATGGTTTCACCGCCTTTGACACGCTGTCCGGCGACCACACCTATCTTGCTCCCTATCGGCACATACAAGTCCATACGCGAACCGAATCGAATGAGACCGTACCGCTCGCCCGTCGTTACTCGATCCCCCGGGGTGACCCACGAGACAATACGGCGCGCGATCAACCCCGCGACCTGTACACATAGAATCTTAGCACCCTGCTGCGTTTGCAAGCAGATAGCATTTTGCTCATTTTGGACGGTCGCCGCCGGTTTATTCGCCGGGACGAACTTCCCCGGTTGATAAATGACGTTTTGAATGGTTCCTGCACAGGGAATTCGATTGACATGCACGTCGAATACGTTCAGGAAAATGCTGATTCGAATGCTTTGATCCTTGAGGTATCGGGGTTCGAATTCCCGCTCGATGGCAATAACTTTGCCATCGCCGGGCGCGACGACGGCCTGCGCCTGGGTCGGAATCCGCCTGGCCGGGTTTCGAAAAAACCAGGCCGTAAAGGCCGTAACCCCTCCGAAGACGCAGGTCGGGAAGGCCCAGCCCACAGCCCACATTGCGAGCGTCGCGGCTGCAGCCGCGCCGACAAAGGGAACACCCTCCTTAACGATGGGCACACCGACGGCACGATCCGCCATAGGTCTAGTTTTTGTCCTTGTCGACCAGTTTACCCTTCTTCAGCCACGGCATCATCGCCCGAAGCTTGGCACCAACCGCTTCAATCGGATGAGCCTCCCCTTTCGCCAGCAGGGCATTATACACCGGACGATTGGCTTGGTTTTCCAAGACCCATTCCTTTGCAAACCGGCCGCTTTGGATTTCCGTGAGGATCTTCTTCATTTCCTGCTTCGTCTCATCCGTCACCACACGAGGACCTCGGGTAATGTCGCCGTATTTCGCCGTCGTGCTGATCGAGTAGCGCATGTTGGCAATACCACCCTCGTAAATGAGATCGACGATCAGCTTCACCTCGTGCAGGCATTCGAAATACGCCATCTCGGGTGAATATCCGGCCTCCACCAGCGTCTCGAACCCGTTCTGAATCAGCGCCGTGAGGCCTCCGCATAGGACCACCTGCTCCCCGAATAGGTCGGTTTCGGTTTCCTCGCGAAACGTCGTCTCGATGACACCGGCGCGTCCCCCGCCGATCGCACTGGCATAGGCCAAGCCGACCTGTCTCGTCGTTCCACTCGGATCCTGATGGATCGCGAGCAAACACGGCACCCCGCTACCCTTGGTATATTCGGACCGGACGAGATGGCCGGGACCTTTGGGCGCCACCATAAACACGTTCACGCCGGGCGGCGGCACGATTTGGCCGAAGTGGATATTGAACCCATGGCCGAAGGCCAAATAGGCGCCCGACTTGAGATTCGGCGCGATATGCTGCCGATAGATCGCCGCCTGTTGTTCATCCGGCGCCAAGATCATCACGATGTCCGCGGCCTTGACGGCATCGGCAACCGGCATCACCTTGAGGCCGCTCGCCTCCGCCTTCTTCCACGAGGCCCCCTCCCGAAGACCGACCGTCACCGGGACGCCGCTCTCTTTGAGATTGAGGGCATGCGCGTGCCCCTGACTGCCATAGCCGACAACCGTCACTTGACGATTCCGAACCTGCTGAAGGTCCGCATCCTTGTCATAGTAGATCTGCATGGGTAACTCCTCGATGAAACAGAATGGACGGATTTGCGTGGTACGGCCCCGGGCGACGGCACCCGCCCCTCTACTCGCGTGCCACCTTCTTGGCTGGGGTGAGGGCGGCGCGAATCGGCTCGCGAGCGATGGCCACCCTCCCGGTCCGCACGATTTCCTTGATCCCAAGGGGCTGGAGCAGATTGATGATGGCTTCGATCTTCTTCGAATCTCCCGTCACTTCAATGGTATACGTGCTAGCAGTCGAGTCAATCACATTGGCGCGGAAGATATCCGCGATACGTAAAGCTTCGGCCCGATCTTCCTGGCGAGTGTGTACCTTGATGAGCGCGGTTTCGCGGGACACGAATTCACTCTCATTGAGATCCACGACCTTAATGATATCGATGAGTTTATTCAGCTGCTTAACGATCTGTTCAATAATCCGCTCATCGCCACTCGTCACAATGGTCATCTGCGACATGGACGGATCCAGCGTCGGCGCTACCGAGAGACTTTCGATATTAAATCCTCGGCCACTGAATAACCCTGCCACGCGCGAGAGCACTCCAAACTTGTTCTCGACGGTGATTGAAATGATGTGTTCCATAGCTGTCAGTAGTAGGTCCTGGTGCTCACTCGGTCATTCCCGTGCGCTCGGCACTGAGCACTCAGGGCTTGCGTTTTCCCCCTAGGCCGTCAGGACGGTATCCTTATCTTCCGGCGTAACCTTCCCCGCCGACTCCATCTTCTTCTTCAACTCGGGCGTATCGCTCAACAGCATTTCATGATTGCACCCGCCCGCTGGAATCATCGGGTAGCAATTCTCGAACGGAAAGACGGGCACATCCAGAATCACTGGTTTATCAATCGAGATCATTTCCCGGATGGCATTATCGAGGTCGGAAACCTTCGACGCCCGGAGGCCAACGGCTCCATAGGCTTCGGCCAACTTGACGAAGTCAGGCGATGTACCGAGGTCGCTACACGCATACCGTCCGTCATAAAACAGGTCCTGCCACTGCCGGACCATTCCATGAAAGCCATTATTAATCACGATAATTTTAACTGGCAAACGATGTGCGACCGCCGTGGCCAATTCTTGCGTGTTCATTTGGACGCTTCCATCGCCGGCCACGCACAGGACGAGCCGGTCACGGAAGGCCGCCTGTGCACCCATGGCAGCAGGAAATCCAAACCCCATGGTGCCGAGGCCCCCGGAAGTAAGCCACCGATTCGGCTTTGCCAGCTTAAAATACTGCGCCGTCCACATTTGATGCTGCCCGACATCGGTTGAGACGATCGGATCGCGGTCTTTGGTCAGCTCATACAGCCGCTTGATCACGTGCTGAGGCTTGATCTTGCCATTGAGATCCTGTTCGTAGCTCAGCGGGTGCGCCCGCTGCCATTCCTTGATTTGCTCCCACCAGGGTTTCCTCAGGGCTTTCTGTTCCCCATTTACAGTGGCCCGCAGCATCTGATTCAATTCCTGCAAGACGCGCTTGCAGTCTCCCACGATGGGAATATCCACATGGATATTCTTGCGGATCGACGTTGGATCAATGTCGATATGGATGATCTTGGCTCCCGGACAAAACTCCGACACCTTCCCCGTCACCCTGTCGTCGAACCGGGCGCCGACGGCAATGACCAGGTCGGAATAGTGCATCGCCATGTTGGCCCAATAGGTCCCGTGCATGCCCAGCATTCCCATTGAGAGCGGATGTTCACCCGGGAAGGCCCCCAGCCCCATCAGCGTCATGTCTACTGGGATCTGGGTCAATTCTGCCAATTCAATCAGTTCCTTGGACGCCCCGGAAAAGACCGCTCCCCCGCCGACATAGAGAATAGGCTTCCTCGCCTTCGAAAGGGCCTCCGCCGCCTGCTTGATTTGCCACTTGTTCCCGTCATAGGTCGGGTTATAGCCGCGGATTGACACCGAGGACGGGTAATGGAACTCGGCCTTGTTCATCGATACGTCCTTGGGGATATCGACCAAGACCGGCCCTGGACGTCCGGTGGTGGCGATATAAAATGCTTCCTTGATCGTGACGGCCAAGTCATTCACGTCCTTGACCAGGAAGTTATACTTGGTGCAGGGGCGGCTCAACCCGACGTTGTCCGCCTCCTGGAAGGCATCATTCCCGATCAAGCTGGTCGGCACCTGACCGCTGAAGCAGACAACGGGGACCGAATCCATATAGGCATCCGCCAACGCAGTAATGACATTCGTCATGCCCGGCCCCGAGGTCACCAGGCACACCCCAGCCTTGCCCGTGGCCTTGGCGTAGCCTTCGGCCATGTGCCCGGCTCCCTGCTCATGCCGAGCCAACACCACCTCGACATCCTTCTGCTGATGCAACATGTCGAAGATTTTGAGGACGACACCGCCAGGCAATGCGAAAATTGTCTTCACACCCTCACGTTTCAAACACTCTATGAAGATCTCCGCCCCTGTGAGTTTCATTGCTACTCCTCCCCAGTCAGCGCGACACCCCGACGCTCAACGGGACGCAGTCGGGCTGGTGAGTTGCCGATGGCTCGAAACCTTTTGAAATAATGGGAGTTTAAGGATGTGGATAGTACCATTCATCCAGGCCAGGGTCAATATGGCCTTCCGTTCTCACCTGGACTCCCAATCGTCGTTTTGCCATGGTAAGGTCCCATATTGTCTATTCCAATGCCAACCTTGAGCCAAATGACACGTGTCACAATCTTGTCCCGCTCAGATTGCCATCTGTGCTCCGTGGTGGAGAGAATGGCCCGCCGCCTGCAAGGAGACCTGGACCTCTTCATCGATAAACAGGATGTCGACACACGTCCAGACTGGCAACACAGATATGGGGAATCCATTCCGGTCGTCTTGGTCGAAGGAATGGAAGCTTGTCGCGGAAAGGTCAGCGAAAACGAGTTACGGCGACAGATCGAGCGCTTAAGCAGAAAAGCGCGGTGGAGACGGTCTATAAGCCGGATTCTGTCCCGCCTGGGCTTCTCACCCGGGCGAGGGTGATCATTTCTCTAGGCGGCGCGTTACCGCGCCGCTCGAGCGACCTACCCGAGGACCTCGGCCGGGCCAGCCTAGTCGCGTTCGAGGCGCGATCGTCCCCCTATTTGATCTTGCTCCGGGCGACGCTTGCCGTGCCGGAGATGTCGCCACCTCCGCGGTGGGCTCTTACCCCACCGTTTCACCCTTGCCTGAGCTCGCATACGCAAGCCATCGGCGGTCTGTTCTCTGTGGCGCTTGTGTCGGATCGCTCCGCCTGGGCGTTACCCAGCACCCTACCCTGGGAGTCCGGACTTTCCTCCAGCCGGCTTGTGCCGACCGGCAACCACCCGACCATCTCCCCCGCGCAGGCTTTATCATAGACGCTGGCCAAGGGGCCGTGCAAGGGTCGGCACGATCAGTTGACCTGCAGAAGGACCCTGCTCGTCCACGCTTTCGCTGTCCTATCGGAATTTGGACGTATCGAATGGACAATTAGTGCAATGAACCGTCCGTCTCGTATCAGTCATGCATCGGCCGAGAATTGATTGCGATAAAAAAGAACGAGGTCAGTGAAGAGGTATCGAATCCCCCTGCACCGTCCGTCAGCTCGATGTTATGTCTATGAAACAGACTGTCTCGACGACCGTCGACGCATTGGCTTGAGTGAAGCAAGTTAGGGTGGAAAGACATCGCTTCGCCCGATAGCGCGAAGGGACCGACGCTAAGCTGCCAACCCCGCGCGCCACCGTGGCAATTGCGAGATGAGCCCCGCGTGTTCGATATAGACGCGATCGAGGGCAGGAGGATCGGAGTAGGAGGTGGTCGCTTCTTGATCCCATGCGTTCGCAACATGAATGGCCGCAAGGACCGAGAATCCCGGCTGAAGGCAGAGCATCGGCTCATGATGAAAAGCTACCGCTTCAACGATACAGTCGCGAAGCCCCCACTTGCCGAGAAGATAGGCGCCAACCTGGGCATGCGTCGTGCCAAAGACGTCTCGCTCGGCCTGCGACACGGACACGCCCTTTTCCTTGGTTAGCGCCGCCACTGCCGCGTATTCCTTGGGCAAATTCGTCTGGAGTACCAGGCGGCCGATGTCATGCAGGAGGCCTGCAAGGAATGCATTCTCGATCACGACACTGCCGACGTCCTCCATGGACGCAATGGTGCGCGCATGCGTGGCCACGGCGAACCCATGCCGCCACACCTCCTGGACCTCCGATTGATTCCCCGAGGAGCGCTTCACGTCGTGGACGACCTTGAAGCCGAGGACCATGGATTTGACGTTTTCCACGCCCAAGAGCGCCACCGCCTGTGTCGGACTCGTAATCGAGTTACGCAGATTGAAATAGACTGAATTGGCTACACGCAACAGATTCGCTGTCATGCCGGGATCTCTGGCGATCACGTTGGCGACCCGCTCAGCCGATGAATCCTGAGACTCCAGAACACCCAGTAGCTCTTCATACAAGGTAGGAATCGTGGGGAGGTCACGGATGCCGCTGACCAGCCGCTCGACCGAGTCGTTCGTGACCTGATCACGAAGAGCGCAAGCGCGCGTCAGCGAGGCCCTCAACATGCCGGGTGTCAATGGCTTCGGGAGCACCTGATGGGCCACCTTGAGGGCATGCCCCACCGAGTCCTGCCCGGCGGCGCCCGAGAAAGCAATCCGAACGGTTTGAGGATACCTTTTCTTGACCTCGTGCAGCAGCTGGATGCCACTCATCCCGGTCAGGTGAATATCGGCCAGGACCACGTCATAAATCGATTCCGCCAAGAGCCTCAACCCCTCTTCGGCGCTGAGCACGTACTCCATCTGCCATTCATTGGCAAGAGTCCGCAGAGACATCCGAAGAAAGTCCAGTACCCACTGCTCATCGTCGACAAACAGCAATTTCTTCACCAGGTCTCCTCCATGAGTCCTTTGAGGGCGGCACACCCCCTCTCCTTCTTCTCGGAATGGGGGGCCATGATCTTGAGCTCCATTGGCTTGGAAGATGAGAAACGAACCTATCGAGGACGGGTGTGAGGAATCAGGCTAGGTGCTTATTTTCAGATCGGCAACGCTTAGAGTGTCTTTAGATACTCCACAAGTCGAGCTTTCTCCTCGTCCGAGAGATCTATCCCGAACAAATGGCCGTGGTTGCCGCTCGCGCGTTCCGTGACGTCGTACCGTGTACCGATGCGCTCAACGTCTTCGCGAAGTCGTTGGCGCTCCAGGTTATTGGACAGGCCGATTTGATCCGCCTCAGCTTTACTCGTGACGAACCCGACTTTGACCGGGTTGTAGACGTCGTAACCACGATAGAACACTTTCGGCCGCTTCTCGACCGGTTCGAGCAAATCGCGCAGCGTCGGCACCGAGCCATTATGCAGGTACGGCGCGCGGAGCCAAATGCCGTCCAAGAATGACGCGACGTAGCCGATCAGTGGCTCTTCGACCAGCCCCTTCCGCTCAAGGCCGAAATCACGAACCACCTGGTTCGCTTTGACTGCCGCCTCCTTGCTCCAGGTGTCCAGCCGCTCGCGATCGGTCCCCACTTCTGCCACCGGCACACGGGTGCCCGTTCGGTCGCTCGAATGGCAACGGGCGCAGCTCTGCTCGAACACCGCCTTACCGGCGGAAGCCTTCGCCTGATCGATCGGAAATGGATATCGGGGTGACGGGTACTTGCCAAGATAGCCCTCGAACCACGCGATGTGATCCAGAAATTCCGACTGGCTTTTCGGCCGCGCCCCGATCACTCCGAGCGCCGAGTCCATGATGACCGAGCGCGCGTTGTGGCTATCGCCCGCCAGGTTCATGAAGTGGCCCTTGTCCTCTTTATATTTCTGCAGGTTCCAGATCGAGGGCATGTCCGTCGGACCGATGCTGTCGTCCATCGGCTCCTTGATCATGAAATATTTCGTCAGGTTCATCGCATCGTCTCGCCCACGGCCCCATGGCGGAAAGTCCTTTCGATAGATCCACGCAAACTGTTCTTCACGCTCGAGCAACCGCTTCTTGGTGATCGGTATCAGCACATAGCGATACATCAACTTGTCGAGCCAGCTCAGGTCCACCACCAGACGGATTTCGCTCATGAGCAAATCCGGATTGAACCGCGGATCCTTGGCGACATCGACTAACAGCCGGAAAAACGCCTCAAGATCGAGCGTATGGTTAGGCCCGGTGATGAGGAAGGTCGGCTTGTCGCTGGGTTTGGCGCGATAGCTCGACGTGTGACACGACGCACAGGTGTTCGCGACACGCGGAAATCCGATCGTCCGTTTGGTGAAGCCGATCGGCATTTCCTGCCCCTCTTCCCAGAGTACGCCCAACGACGTGTATCCGCCGGGGCCAGGGAACTTGTCCGGGAAGACGCGCGGGATGACGTACCAGATCCAGTAAGGGATCCCGGCTTCGTGCTCGGCGCCGATTGAGCCGTACTTGAAGCGCATGTCCGGATCCTTGGTAATCCATTCCGGAATGCCTTCGTCGCGAAAAAATTTGTCCCAACCAACGTAGGCGGCCACCAGGCCGAGCGCGAGGATCACTAGGATGACCGTCTTGAGTTTGCTTTTCTTGGGGGCCGCGTCATTGCGCATGCTCCGTCCCCTCCCGCTTGCCGAGCCCTATGGGATCAAAATGTCTTGAGGTACTCCACCAAGGCCCACTTCTCATCATCCGGAAGCGCCGTCCCGTACTCGGGGCCCTCATGTCCCTCCCGGCCATTGCCGGGCAACGACCGATCCTTGTAGTCGGCCGTGTTGAACAGAAAAAACGGCCGGCCGCCTTCCACGGCGACATCCGAGAGAAAGCCGACCTTCCGTTGGTCGTAGACGTCATTACCCCGATAGAATCGTGACGGCCGTTCGGCGCGCGGTTGCAGCAAGTCCCATAAGGTCGGTACCGAGCCATTATGCAAGTACGGGGCGCGGAGCCAAATGCCGTCGAGCGGCATGTTGGCGTACCCGTTGGTCTTTCGAAAATGCCGGAACCGTTCATTTGGATCGTCCGTTCCCGCATAGAGGAGGTTTTGATTTACCGCCAACTCGTAGGTGTAGGAATCAAGACGACGGCGATCTGTCTTGATGGCATCAATGGGCACCACTGCGCCCACGGACGTACCCGAGAAGTCGCGCCCGCCCGCTCCATGGCAGTCGGCACAGTATGTCCCATATACCTTCGCCCCTTTGGCGGCGAGAGTCTTGTCGATCCCAAACGGATAGGCCGGCGGTTCATGCATGAGCAGCCAATTCTCCACGCGCTTTATGGCGACGCGGTCGAGCGTCGGCGGCGTCGCCCCGGCGCCGAATGCGGCGCTGCGATTGCGCTCCTCGACGCTCGTATTGTTGCCGTCCCAATGAAGCTGCATACCCTTGCGCGGTTCCTGGAGCCAAATCGACGGGAAATCCACCACACCGATCGAATCACGCTCCGAGGCCTGATCCATTCGAAAATTCAAAAGGGCCTTGGCAAACGCAAACGTATCGACGCGCCCAGGCCCCCAGTCGCGTTCCGGTCCGTGATCCAACATGAAGGCAAAGCGCCGATGGAGCATCGTGAGACGGGCTCGCATCAGGTGCACCGCCATGGGGTAAACCACGAATTCATCCAACAGACTGAGTCGGCCGCCAACTTCCTGGATAGCGGCAACGATGAGGTCCGGTGTAAATCGCGCATCCGCTGCACAATCGAAGAGGAACCGCTCGAACGCCATGAGATCGAGCCGATGAGCCGGCATGCCGGTATAAATGCGGGGCGGACTCGACTGAGTCGCTCTCACCGTGCCCGCGTGACAGGCTGCGCAATTCAAGAAGACGCGGTCGATCCCCAAGTGCCGACGTTTCGATACTCCGATCGGTAGATCTCGGTCGCCCTCATAGACAAAGCCCAGCGCCTTGTATTCTTGCCCTGGAACTCGCTCCCCACGAGGAAGATGGTCGGCAC
Source organism: Nitrospira sp. (assembly GCA_036984305.1). Lineage (NCBI taxonomy): Bacteria > Pseudomonadati > Nitrospirota > Nitrospiria > Nitrospirales > Nitrospiraceae > Nitrospira > Nitrospira sp. The sequence continues at coordinate 978,496 of BQWY01000001.1, read as the reverse complement.
ACACCATCGGCAGGGCGCGCCAGACCCAATATGGGAGCCCGGCCTCCCGCTCGCCTCCGAGTGAGCCGTACTTGAAGTGGTCTTCATCATCGGCGTAGCGGACGGGCTCGTCCTGCAGAAAACGGGAGGCCAGCGACACACCTACGATCAGCACTCCCGCAAGCGAGACGATCGCGACGCCGTTCCAGAATCTGCCGCATGAGACTGACCTGTTCATGCTAGAGTCTTCGGTTCCTACGACCGAGCGCCCTCGTTTAATCGGATGCCGCGCCCGCGGCGACCCGGGTGTTGGTTGCTCGCTCGGGCATGCATGCCGGGAGTGCGTCGTAGTCTCGATGAAGCAACTCGTCCAGTTTGCGCCCGGATTCCGGTGGCTTGCTGATCCATTGCTGGGCATACTGGACCAGAAGCCGGTAATCGTTCTGTTCTGTCCACGTTCCGAGATCGACTCGATGGCGCAGCAATTCGGTCGCCGGCGGCATAGGCGCCTCCTGACGATACGACGCGCCCACACCCCACATGGCCAGCCGCACGGCGATACGTTCCGCACAGTGGCGAAGGTTCTGCTCCACGCTTCCTGCAGACCCGTGGAGGAAATTCGGCGGGAAGGCATCCTCGCCGTGATGACAGGCGGCACAATATCGGTGGAAGAGCCCGATCGGCCCCTCGGTAAACGCCATCGTCGTGTCAGTGTCCATCTTGTGCGCACTGCCATCAACGTCGTCCATCGGCGGTGGAAGATGACGGTCATCAAGACAGCACCGCCGAACGGTGTCCGCGTGCAACGCCGCGTCCAAGGCGTTCAGAAAACTCACACGCCGAAAGGGAGCGTTTGCAAAGACGGCGGAAGTGCCCTGCCGCGTCGCCTCCACCATTCGAGCCAACGCTGAGTCGAGCAGTGTCCCATCGGTCCGGATGGCGATGAGGAGTCGACCCGGCCGACCCTGCCTTGCGTCATTGTGTCGTGACCATTCGAGACGGAGCTCTTTGATCGCATCCCCTGTGCCAACTCTGGCATGTTGCCGGCCTCCGGGCACTCGATCTGACTGGATCGCTAATTCGAGTCGAAGCGACGAAGTGGAGGATATGGTCGTCGGTAGGCCACTGACGACGCGGAGCTTCGTCAAATGCTCATCGAGACCTCGAGCGCGTATTCGTAGCTCTTCGACCTCTCCGTCCGTCACATGCCCGTCTCGGATCCGTACCATGGCCTCAAGTTCTATCACCTCTTGATCATCCATGAGGTCCTCTCGGCCGGAGGACGATTTGGTGCCATTGCCTGCCCTACATTGCACGCGAAGCTGGTTGTCGCCGGGACGAATCGCTCCGTCTATCTGGCAGGGTGCCTCGTACTCACGCAGCGGCAGCCGTTGCTCCTGTGCCGTCTTGGCAAGCAGTGCGTCCAATCGAGTGACGTCATTCAGAGTCAGAAATTGAGAGAGTCCAGCGACCGCCCATTCGACCTCTCCGGCGGTTTCGGGCGGCGACCACCACTCAAGCGGCTCGCGCAGCATTGTCGGCTCGTATCGCCCATACCCCGACGAGCGCTCTTCTCGCCCTCTGAGCACGCCCGTGTAGACTGGGCTGAGCCCAGGGAATGATGACACTGGCACAACGGTAAATGGATCTCGATTGGGGATATCGGGATTGGGAAGGGCGACCCCAGTGGGCCACCGAGCGCGCCAGTCCTTGGCGAGGCGTGACCCCACCTGCCTCGCCTGCCGTGGCATGCCCTTGGCGAAGAGACGGCGCCCAGCTAGCTCATAGCTCAACATGAGTCGGGCAAGATCGGCTCGGCATCCGATTGCATCCGTTAGCTCAAGCGGCCCTTCGCAGCCTTCACGCCAAAGCCACTGGGCCACTGATAAGAGATTCGCGCGGTCGGTCGCCTCATCAAAAGCCTGCGGGACGCCGACGCCGACGTGGGTCGGAAATCCGTAAAAATCGCGTCGTTCCCCGGCCAGCATCGCCGCTACCTTGACGTTGGCGTTCGTCTCCTCCCACAGCGGACGCGAAAAAATCGGACTCTGGTTTTGGTGACAGGCTGTGCAGAGGGCTCGATTCGCGTAGCGCACAGTCGGTTGGCCACCTGCGCGGTAGTCCCGCACGACCTGGAACTCGAATCGACCCGCTGCCTCGTTGTAACTGATGACCTCGAGTACGTTCGCCTTCTCATGGTAACCGAGAAACAGACGATCTTTCAGGTTGGGCCCTGTAATTCCAGCCTCGGCCGACGGCTCGCCATCGACCGCTACCACGGCACGAGGATAGGCGAACCAATCGCCCGCAGCGGCTCGCCGCTGAAGCGAGCGGTTCACGGGAATGAGCAGGCGCTTGAGGCCGGTACGACTCTCCGTCAGACCACCGACTCGCTCTATTTTCTCGATGAGGGCCGATAGCGGGAACGGCACGTCGTAGCCTGGCGGGCCGCCCGTCTGTGCGACGACGATGTGATCGAACAGTGACCGCCCGACCGTCGGCACGTTCGGGCCAGGATCGGCCGGATTGATGATCCACGGCGTGGAGCTCATACGCGACGAGGCCGCTCTTGTGGGCTCTGAGGCGAGCCGTTCGCATCCGAGGACGAGACCGACCGTGACAAGCACGCCGCACATGAAGGTGGCACCGTCGTGAATGGGAATGCGACGAGTGTTCTCGACTCTTTTCTCCATGTAAAGTCCGCACCCCAGGGACGGGAATGCTGCACACGCACTACTTTTTCATCGTGGCGACCCGTTGGGGCCCTATCCAGCAGTCCTCGTTGACCATACCGGATGAGACAAAAGCTGCACCCTCATTTTCTACGACATCCTTGTTGTATAGCGTGAAGTTCAGCACAAAGGCCTTCTTCATATATGCGCGCCCCAGATAGAATCCTGGCCTGACCATCCGGATTTCGTCCCGAATCTCCAGACCCTCCCGACTCGCGAAGATATCGGGCATCTCGCGATATCCTGGAAGATCGTCCGTAAACGCATAGTCGATGATGATCGACTCCCGCCGTCCATCGACTAAACTTTGTCCGCAGTACAGCTTTGCGGGAAACAGCAGCCACGCATCGCTGCCATCGACATCGATCTTCTTGACGTTCTGGCTATCCGGCCCGAGCACCAATTTGAGAACGGCCAGGTCCTGAATCCGATTTCTAAGAACCCGCTGACCACGGTCGAAGACCTTGCCCTTCCACACGAACTCCGCCAACCGCTCGACCTTGGCCTCTTTCCAATTCACCACAAGGCCCTTGATGCCCCCTCCGGCGATCTCAGCGAGACGAGATCGATTGCCGGCTCCCTTTGGGAAGAACATTTGCCCGTCGTAAATCCCGTCGGGGATCGGGCCGGCCGTCAAGCGCACATAGATTTGATCGACTTGCTCTTGCGTCGCCCCCTTGAGGTTGTCGGGGGTGATCTTCATCAGATCAGTCTGGGTGAGCGGCAGCTCATGTTCCAGGCGCGCAAAATCGATTTTCTCGCCGTACCGTTCTTCCTCCTTGGCATAAGGCACCGGTGGTGGATCCTCGCGGCCCGTGCACGCGATCAGGCCGATCAGCCCAGCCAACATCGGCACGAACATCCATCGGTATGGTGGCATCATGGTCGTCACCTTTTGGGTTGCGTGCTCACCGTCACAGCGTCGCCAGGAATGCCGTGAGGGCCTTCTTGTCCTGGTCGGAGAGGTCTTCGCCGAAGCGGTGCCCTTGGTTTTCGATCAACGCCAAGCTGTTGCTATAAATCTCCCGTAGTGATCCGGCGATCTCTACCGTCTTGCCGGCGTTCTTGATGATATCGGCGCCGGCTTGCATGATCGCATCCACCACTTTCGCTGCTTGAGCCGCCCCGTACCTCTTCTCGTATTTGGCCTCGAGTTCCTTTCGATTTCGCTTCCCCACGACGAAATCCTGTACCAGTTCCTTGTATCTGAAATTTCCCACCCTTGCGGGCGGGGTGTCGGCCGGGAAGGTGACGGCCGTCTGCACGAATTGCTCATCGTCCTTGTCCCCGACGACCTTGGGGAGGAGCCGGATCGTGACCTCGGTGTTGAAGCGGGTAATCTTGGGAATGCGCCGATCGGGATTGAGCAATGCCTCCATCGAGGCCTTGTACAGCGTAAAGCGCCCCTCGACACTGGGATCGAACTCCCAACAGGACGGCGGGTCCGCCAACGGCTTCAGGTCCTGGCCCACATAGGGGGAGTGATAATGCTCGTCGATTTCACCGCCGCATAGCTCTGGCCCGACCCCGTTGTTGTGCATGAACGGCGCGTAGGCCCAGAGGCTCAACAGTGAGATGTTGCGATAGTATCCACGCCCACCATCGGACGGCTCTTTCAAATCGACGGCGGGCTTGGCCCGCAACGACTCCGATCCGTACTCTTCCCACACACGACCTTTCATGTGGTTGGAATGCAGCGCACGAGAGTAATTGGTACCGATCTCAGTGACCGGGACGACCTGGTCGTTCCCCAACCAATCGATGCGCATGCCCTTGTCTTCAGGCCTTGTAGAAACCGCGCGGAAATCCTTGGTCTCGAACGGCGGCGTCTGACTCGAGTGACAACGGGCGCAGCTCTGGGCAAACACCATGCGTCCGCGTTCGACCGCCCCTTTGCCGAACTCGTTGTCCAATTGCTTCACCAGCTCGCGGTTATCCTTCAGCCCGCGGGCTTTGTAGAGATCGGCCGGAGCGCCTGTCATCAAGAACGCCAACACCTCACCCAATCGGTCTTCGATGGCCCGGAACTGTGCGCAGTCCCGTCGCACTTGCCCGATATCGAACGGCGTCTGTCCATACCCGCGGCGCGTCGGGTCGAGCTGCCGCATGTCGACCTGATGGTTGACCCATCCCTCCTCGGAACAGCTCCCAATGTTGAAGTACACGCGCTGAATCGCCTCGAGGACTCCGATGCTGTCTTCCCCACCCTTGAGGATATGGTGGACCATTTCCTTCTTTCGACCGCGCTCCCAGCATTTGTTGAAGCGCCCCGGTTCGCACCAGCAAGTACGTTCGTCTGCGCCGGTCGGACATTGCTTGGTCTTCCGCCACTTGATGATATCCTCTTCGAAGGTCGGACGCTTTGCCAGATTGATGATGGCGTTCATCGTCCCGGCATTGTTGACCTGGTCGTTCGGAATCGCTGATGTATCCACGGTGCCCGGCCGCGCATGCGCGAATATCTGATACTCGATCGTATTGAGCGGCATGCCCGATCCGAGAATCTGCGCAAAACGCGCGTACTGATTCCCGACGGTCCCCGAGAGGTTTTCCCACTTAGGATGAACCGGGTCTTTTGGGGGGCGCAGGGGGTTGAAGGCGATGTGACAGGCCCCGCACGACATCCCAATCCGGAATGGCGGCTCGATCGAGGCGTCGAACAGGTGGCTCTTGGCCGGCGCCTCGCGATCTTTCCGCGGGATCACCTTGGCCGTGTAGCCGTCCCAATTGTCGAGGCGGCCCTTGTTGATGTCCAGCCATTTAGCCTTGTCGAACCTCGGATTGGGGAACTTGCGCAACCCCAGCGCGCCGGTCGACGTCCCGAAATCGAGATTGCACGGCGATTGCCGCTGCTCCTTCGGCCCATGCGGATCGTCTGGGGCAATCGCCACGTCTTTGAGATTGCAGGCCGGATCTCGATAGCCATCCTTGCCGACGAACTTCAGCAACTCGTCGTCTCCGGGGCAATAGTCGAACCCGTAGGTCTCTTCATAGCTCTTCGCCGGACAGCTTGGATCGCCGGGCCGACAGCAATCGGGGTCATTCATCAATCCCCATCGACGAAACCGCTGCTCTCGCTGCTCGCTCGCCAGGATCCGATACCAATCCACCGTGACGCCCAACCGTTGCGGGTAGACGTAGGTGAAGAACCGCGCATTGCCGGCAGTGGCATTGAACCATATGGCCGCGCCGACGCGCTCAGCATCGCTGAGATTTCCAACGCCGTACTGAAAGGTCGTCGGGGTGTCGCCCGGCGATGCAGCCAGCGCGGTGATGAGTTGAGGACCGGCAAACCAAACCGCCACCACCAGTCCAAGTCCGATACCGAAGATACTTGAGCGTAGGACTCTCATGGTATGCCCCCTAATATGCAGGCTGTTGCTATACACGGTGTCAGGGTCAGATAACGATACCGCTTCGACCCCAGGTCGACCGCGACCAGAACGAATGGGCGTCCTCTAGCATTCGGAGCCGAATGTCACGAGACCCGTCTCGTGACCATCCACACCGCACATCTGACACGGAGATGGGGATGATCGAGTATGACCTCACCGACGATTGCAAGCGGCTTGCCTGATTACACCTAATTAGAAATCCACTCTTTCCCAGATTCTATCGTTCTGAGCGTGACGGAATACCAGGCGTGCGTATCTGATTCGATAACTCGAAGGCAGGGAAGGATACAGGCGCGTGCATGGAATCGGAAACGATGATTGCCAATGCATCAATGGACGATTTCCACCGCCACATCCACTGTCAGGTCACCGCAGGTTCTGATCCGGGCGCTCCTCACCGGCGATTCGCACTACGGCAGGTGTACCAGAGGCTCGGACCAAACAGAACTGGAGGCCAAACACGCGCCGGAAGCTCCCATCGGACTATTCTTCTTCGTTTCGTGGCCTGCCTTCAAACTGTCACTGCGGTAAGTCGTCGATATGAAATATCCGCAGGAACGTTGTGACCCTGTGTAGGAATCGTTACCGGGGTGCCGCAGGTCTGGAGAATAGCACAGGATGGATTTAATACCTAGGGGGCAAGGATCGGACCTCGTGGGCGCGGCGCGACCGTAGCCGTGGTATTAAACTGGTTGGAGAGGCGATGCAGGGCTGGTCGGTAACGGAGACCAGTGCACCGGCCGAACGTGAGAGGTTCCTATTTTCTAGCCACAGGTGGAAGGTCTGCCCCAAGACCTAGTCCGGTGGAAGGATACAGTTTCAAGGCTTCCGGCATCCATTCCTGCAATTGTTGAATGCGGGTTTCATGGCCAGGGTGGGTAGATAAAAATTCAGGAGGTCCACTCCCCGACGAAAACTGCGTCATCCGTTCCCAGACGTGAACCGCCTCGCGGGGATCATATCCTGCATCCGCGGCTAAGAGTAGCCCGATGTAGTCCGCCTCTGATTCATGTTTCCGGCTGAACGGTAGGAGCACTCCAAACTGCGCGCCAGCCCCCAGGGCGGTCATCGCCCCCTGTGTTGCGATCGGGTCGAGCCCGACGATCGCCATGCCCACGTTCGCCACGAACAGAAGCCCCTGGGTGAGCACATTCTGGCTCATCCGCTCGCCGCCGTGCCGCGCCAACGCGTGCACGACTTCGTGCCCCATGATAGCCGCCAGCCCGGCTTCGTTCTTGGCGGCAGGAAAGATGCCGGTATAGACCGCGATCTTTCCGCCGGGCAACGCGAAGGCGTTGAGGGTCTGATCCTCTTTGATGACCGTGACGTCCCATTCAAATTCATTGGCCAGTTCGGCGTATTTGGATTTCTTGGCCGCCTCAATGACGCGGGCAGCAACGCGTTTGACCGGCTCCACTTCGCGTGGATTGCTCGAAATTTTGTTATTGGGATCGCTCAACACCTGTTGATAGGCCTGCGCACCGAGTTGCATTTCCTGCCCCTCGGACACCATCAACAACTGCGACCGTCCCGTGTAGGGATTCGTCGCGCAGGCGCTGATCACGCCTATTCCGATCAGCAGCATACCGCTCAACGCAGTGGCGCGCACCATCGACCACGCCGGAATTTTCTCTCTCATCGACTGGACTCCTCCTGCAATCGCTCGACCTTCCGACAAGATTGACCGTCACCATGCGCTTTGCTAGAGTACGTGAATGTTTTTAGTCTATTCAAGCCTGCAGCAGTGAGCCACGCGAACACCCTCCACAGTTTCTCCTCCGTCCCGCGAATCGGCATCGACGAATCGGGGAAGGGTGACTATTTCGGACCGCTGGTCATCGCCGCCGCCTACGTCGACGAGAGAAGCGAATCCGATCTCCGGCTCATGCGCGTCCGAGACAGCAAGAAAATCTCCGACAGCCGAGTCATCGAGATAGCCCGAGACGTGCGCGCCGTCTGCCCGCACTACGTCGTCGCGATCGGCCCAGAAAGCTACAACCGCCTCTACGGCAAGATCGGAAATCTGAATCGCCTGCTGGCATGGGGGCACGCTCGCGCGCTGGAAAATCTTCTGGAGCGCGTGGCTTGTAACCTGGCCATCGCCGACCAATTCGGCGATGAACGGTACGTACAACACGCCCTGATGGAGAAGGGACGCGCGGTTCGGTTGGTCCAGCAACCGCGGGCTGAAGCCGACGTGGCGGTCGCCACCGCCTCAATTCTGGCTCGAGCCGATTTCCTGATTCGATTGGATCGCCTGTCCCGGGAGGTAGGGACGGCTCTTCCCAAAGGCGCTTCCGGAGCGGTGGAACTCGTCGCCCGGATGGTGATGAAGAAGCAGGGAGAAGACGGGTTACGAAAGGTGGCTAAACTCCACTTCAAGACGACCCAAGCGGTGCTGCGAGGCGCAACGTCCGCTCAAAGCGATTCGCCGGCCTCATCGTCCTGAGCATGAGCGGAACGAGTCGCCGCAGACGCTTCCCCCGGCAACTCGCCCTCCCAATAGAGAATTCGATGGCAATAGTCGCACGTCTGCAATTCGTCTGAACGTTTGACTTCGGCCACCAGCTGCGGGGGCAGTTGAAGACGGCACCCTTGACAGATACCCTCCCGCAAGGCGGCCAAGGCTTGTTCCTTGCGTTGGTTTTTCAGCTTTACATAGCGGGCGAGGAGGCCCGCCGGCACCCCCTCCGTGGCGGCGCGATGACGTGATTCCAACTCCGCCGATTCCGCAACTAGCCGCGTTTCCAATTCTTCGATCCCTTTTTTCCCCTGTATAAATGCTCGCTCCGCTTCCTCAACCTTCGCATGCGCCTCCGTGAGGTTCCGCTGGACGGACTCGATCTGCTCCATCAGCCCAAGCACCCGCTCCTCGATCTCACCTTTCTTCTTGCTCGCCAGTTCGATCTCGAACAGATGTGCCTGGTACTCCTTGTTGGTCTTGATCTCACTCGTCCGGCCGCGCATCTTTTCGATCTGGGCTTCCTGTGCGTCGAGCTCGCGCTCCGAGGCTCGCCGCTCCTTGGTCATCGCTTCGACCGTCGCCGCAGCCGTCTTTTGGGCTTCCCGTGCGGCCTGGAGCGGACGTTCCGCCGCCTCGAGGCGCTGCGGTATCTGTCGGCGCTGAGACTTAATCTCCGCCATGCGCAGGTCCAAAGCCTGCAGTTCAATCAATCGAGGAAGGTGAGGATTCACCGCATTCCTAACTCAGACGTGACCGGACATTTCAGATGAGGACTCTGCACATCATTCTGCATGAGCACGGCACCCGTGGTGGGCCCACTAGGACTCGAACCTAGGACCAGCTGATTATGAGTCAGCCGCTCTAACCGCCTGAGCTATGGGCCCTACTATCCGTGGGATGTGAAAGGTGAAGCGTAAGAAACGCGTCAGGCTTGAGCTTTGACACACTGACACCTCACCTCTTACTCTTCACCGCTTCGCGTCCCTACAGACTTTCCACGAAACTGCGTAGCTTCTTACTGCGGCTGGGGTGACGAAGTTTTCGGAGCGCCTTGGCCTCGATCTGCCGGATGCGCTCACGTGTCACCTCGAAATCTTGTCCGACTTCTTCCAGCGTATGATCCGTCGCTTCTCCAATTCCAAACCGCTTGCGCAGGACCTTTTCTTCTCTGGGCGTCAAGGTTTCCAAGGCACTGTTGATCTGTCGTTGTAAGTCATAACGGATCGCCGCTTCAAGGGGAGACACCGCTTTCTTGTCCTCGATGAAATCCCCCAGGTGACTGTCTTCTTCCTCCCCGATCGGCGTTTCGAGGGAGATGGGTTCACGGGCGATCTTGAGAATCTTCCGGACCTTGTCCAACGGCATGTCCATGCGCTCGGCAATTTCCTCCGGCAACGGTTCCCGTCCCAACTTCTGAACAAGGTGCCGAGAGGTACGGATCAGCTTGTTGATGGTCTCGATCATGTGGACCGGGATCCGGATGGTGCGGGCCTGGTCCGCAATGGCCCGGGTAATCGCCTGCCGAATCCACCACGTCGCATAGGTACTAAATTTGTACCCCCGGCGATATTCGAATTTGTCCACCGCTTTCATCAGACCAATATTGCCTTCCTGGATCAGATCGAGAAATTGCAGCCCGCGATTGGTATATTTTTTCGCGATACTGACGACCAAACGCAGATTGGCCTCCACCAACTCTGCTTTGCCCCGTTTGACCTTCTCTTCCGACTGATCAAGGTGCTTGACCGCATCCTTGATCTCCTCGGCCGGCACCAACGCTTCTTCGGTTTCGATCTGGCGGATGCGCCCCTTGGCGGCCATGAAGACTTTCTTGATGTCAGTGAGCGCCTGCTCGGACACTCCCGTCTTCCGCCGTACCGCCAGAAATTCTGGTCGTGTCCGGCAGGCCTTCTTCAGCAACTCCTGGCCGGCCTCCCCCCCCACGCCGAGCCGACGCTGGCAATGCGACAGCTCCCGCTCGGCCATTCGAATTTGCGCGGCAATATCCCGCACGCGCTGAACCATACGGTCTTTGAGCACGGTGTGGAGGTTGACGGCCTCGATCCGCTCGACCATTTGCCCCCGCACGGTCTCGAGTTGCTTCTTTGCTTTTTTGTGTTTGACGGGATCGCTCATCATCTGACGGCACTTGGCATGGTGCATGCGATAGGCCGTCGAGACTTTTCGCACCTCGTTCAGCGCATCCAAGGTTCGGTTCCGTAGCTCTGTGTCGTCCCGTTCCCCCTCCTCTTCCTCTTCCGCCTCTTCCTCGGCAATCGGGACAATCTCCCGGACTTTGATCTTGTCGGCCTTCAGCTGTTCCCGTAGCGCCAGGATAAACTCGATTGTCATCGGCAGCCCGTAGACGATCGAGGCAATTTCGAGCTTGCCCTCTTCGATGCGCTTGGCAATCTCGATTTCCCCTTCTCGGCTCAGGAGCGCGACACTGCCCATTTCTTTCAAGTAGAGTCGAACCGGATCATCGGTTCGACTGAGAGCCCCGGGCGTCAGGTCGATTTCTCGGTCGTTCTCCTCCCCCCCGTCGCCTTCCTCTTCTTCATCACCCTCTTTGACGTCCGTCGGTTTCGCCACGCGTTGCGCCTCCGCCGACTCCACGATATCGATATCCATTTCGCCGAACATGCTCACCAGCGTGTTGAGTTGCTCGGTCGAGACCGTTTCGGCTGCCAGTGTATTGTTAATGTCCTCGTAGGTCAGAAATCCCTTTTCCTTCCCTAGGGTGATGAGTTTCTTGACCTCGACCATGAATTCTTGTTTCGCCATAGGGGCTCCTTACCGTCCGTCTCTCGTGTCCTTATGTTCGCCCGGCCGCCTTTTCGATTCGCAGCGCATTCACGCGCGCATTGAGCACGTGCACTTCTTCGGTACGCCCTGCCTGACTGGCTTGCTTCAATTGTCTAATGACGTCCGCCAACTCCGCCTCACGCCACCTGCGCTCAAGAGTCTCGAAGCAGCCTCGCACCGATGCACGGACGTCCTCATCCATGCGATCAAGTAGAGACAACTCCGTCACAAGGGCGCCCGCCGCTGGATCATGGACGAGTTCATCCAGAGTCGGACCGAGCATGATCCGCCCATCGGTCCCTCGATGTCGCAGTGCCACTTCAACGATCACGCGATGTATTGGCACGGCGAAGGCATCTGCCCGCAACCGATCCGCGTCGGCCGTGGTTAAATGCCCCTGCAACAGCAGATGGATAAGCTCCCGCTCCACAGGGTTTTCCGGCTTGATGGACGCCGCCACCGAGGGACGGACGCCAACCTTGTTTTTTCCGGTGCCGGGAGTTTTGAGGACCTCGGATCGCTGCTTCAGGTGGCTTTCCTTGAGGTGTAATCGTTCGCCTACCATCCGTAACCGCTCACCGCGCTCGATGGGGTGGCTCATCTTATTGATAATGGTGAGAACGGCGTCCGCACAACGGATTTTATCTTCCAACCGCTCCATATTCGCCTGGCGCAGACTCTGTTCGAGCGCAAAATCCCACAAACTCGGGGCTTCTTCCTGCAATGCGCGGAAAGCCTCAGGCCCGCGATTCCGCACGAATGTATCGGGATCGTCGCCTGCGGGCAGACTCACCACCGACACCGATAATCCGGTATCGACGAACAGATCGAGCGTGCGTAATGCGGCGCGGACCCCCGCCGCATCGGGGTCAAACAGGAGTGCGACCCGATTCACATAACGACGGATGACGCGGATATGTTCCTGGGTGAGCGCCGTGCCCAACGTCGCGACCACGTTAAAAATCCCGGCTTGGTGCAACGCAATCACGTCAAAGTAGCCCTCGACGATGATCAGTTGATCGAGACGGCTGGCCGACTCGTACGCCAGATCCAGTGCATACAGGGCGTGGCCTTTCTTAAAGAGCGGGGTGTCGCGGGAATTGAGGTACTTGGGTTCACCCTCACCGATAATTCTGCCACCAAATCCGATGACCCGGCGGCGAAGGTCGCGAATGGGAAACATGACCCGGCCACGGAATTGATCGTAGTGGCCCGCCGTCGTAGCGTGACCAGCCCCGGAGTTGCGGGGCGCAGCCAGCCCGGCCCTTGTCATCTCCGCGGGGGTAAAGCCCTTTGCACTCAGAGCCCGCACCAATCGTTCCCACTCCGTCACGGCATATCCAAGGTGAAAACGTTCCGCCGTCTGTGGTTCGATTCCTCGGGTGGCCAGATAGTCCCGAGCCGGCTTTCCAGAGACCGTCTCCTTCAGCACATTAGTGAAATGCTCCCTCGCCGCCTCATTCACGTCTTCGAGGCGCCGGCGTTCCTGCCCCTCTCGGCTACCTTCGGCGTCCCTTGTGTCGGGCACCTCGACGCCGACACGCCGGCCCAATTCGCGGATCGCATCAGGGAAGGTCAGCCCGGATACTTTCATGAAGAATGTGACTGCATCGCCACTGACCCCGCACCCAAAACAGTGAAAGAGTTGTTTGGCGGGACTCACGGTAAAGGATGGCGTTCGCTCATCGTGGAATGGGCAGCGGGCTTTGAAGTTTTGCCCGGTTCGAGAGAGCGTGACGTGACCGGACACGAGATCCACAATCTCGAGACGTTCCTTGATTTGATTTAGAAGGGTTTCTGAGATGAGGCCACGGCTCAATGGACGGCTACCCTTTCAACGCCAGCCGGATACTTGAATGCCGGGTCTGCGCCGCTCGTTGTTCGGTGCTGATGAAGGAAAGAGTTGACCGGTCAGACTAACAAATGAATTTGCACGCTGTCAATGCAGTGCTCGACTCATTATCCCGGCGGCCAGCCCAATTGACGGCCTCCAAGCACATGAAAGTGCAAATGAAACACGGACTGACCTGCATCGGGGCCGGTGTTCGTCACTATGCGGTACCCCCTCTCGGGCAGGCCCTTCAATCGTGCGACCTTCGCACAGGCGAAGAGAATCGACCCCAACATTTGCCCGTGATCTTCCCCACAGGCCTCGACGGACGCAACGTGACCCCGGGGAATCACGAGCACATGGGTAGGGGCCTGAGGATTAATGTCGTCGAAAGCAATGGTTTCATCGTCTTGGTAGACGACCTTCGCGGGGATGTCTCCGGTCACGATTCGGCAAAACAAGCAGTCGTTCATGACCTCGTGTCCTCCCCAGCGATGCGCAATCCAGACTTTCCGTGGCGCTTGGCTAGTTCTCGATAGACGTCGTCGAGACGGATGTCGTGTGCGCCCAAGGCCACCAAGATATGGAAGATCAGGTCGGCCGTTTCGTACACGATTTCTTCTCGATTCTGATTCTTGGCGCTCAGTACGACCTCGCCTGCCTCCTCGACGATCTTCTTCAGAATCCGATCGGACCCGCCTTGCAATAACTTGGATACATACGAGTCAGCCATTGGATGGGCTCGACGTTCTTCGATCGTGGCGGCGATGCGCTCGAGGATTCCCCCCTTCGACTCGGAGGACATTGTATCCGTGAGACCGTCGGAATCCAGCCGCGAAAAGAAGCAGCTTGGCGCCCCGGTGTGACACGTCGGCCCTGCCGGCTCGGCTTTGACCAGGACCGTGTCGCCGTCACAGTCAAGAAACAGATCCTTCACATGCAAGGTATGTCCGGACGTTTCCCCTTTTTCCCAGAGCTCTTGTCGCGACCGACTCCAGAAATGAACCCGTTTTGATTCCAGAGTCTTCTGAACCGCGTCCCGGCTCATGAAACCAAGCATGAGCACAGAGCCATCGCGCCAATCCTGCACCACCGCGGGAATCAGACCCTGGTCGTCAAATTTCAGTCCCTTCAGATCCATGGACGAATCGCCACTCCTTTTTCACGCAGATACGCCTTGGCCTCCGGGATCGTATGCGTGCGATAGTGAAAGATCGACGCAGCCAACACGGCATCCGCCTTCCCTCTGGTCAACCCTTCGTACAAATGGTCGAGCGTCCCCACTCCTCCGGATGCGATCACCGGAATCGACACGGCCCCGGACACGGCGGCCGTGAGACCGACATCATACCCGGTTTGCTGCCCGTCCTGATCCATACTGGTCAACAGTATTTCGCCCGCGCCATAGGCTTCCATCTGCATGGCCCATTGGACTGCGTTGAGCCCCGTTGGTCGCCGCCCACCGTGAGTAAAGACCTCCCACCCTTCGGCGGGAGGCACCTTCCGCTTGGCGTCAATCGCCACCACGATGCATTGTGTTCCGAATCGCTCGGCGGCCTCCCGCACGAACTCAGACCTCTCGACGGCCGCCGTATTGATGCTCACCTTATCCGCCCCCGCAGACAACAGGCCACGAATATCGTCGAGTGTCCGAATCCCGCCCCCAACGGTCAGCGGCATGAATACCTGTTCGGCGGTACGAGCGACGACATCAAGGATAATTGTTCGCTGCTCGTGCGAGGCCGTAATATCGAGAAAGCACAGTTCGTCCGCACCTTCACGGTCGTACGCCCGCGCAACCTCCACAGGGTCACCGGCGTCACGCAAGTTGACAAAACTGACCCCTTTGACGACGCGACCGCCCTTCACGTCCAAACAGGGAATGATTCGTTTAGTCAACATCTTGAACCGGTGTGGATGTAGAACTGAGGGGGTGTGAAGTCATCGAGCGCACGACGGTTTCCATTGTTTGCCCCCCACCCTTCTCTTCCCACGCTTGCTCCTCGCTCGTCACCCCTAACCTAATGCCGTGACCGCAGTGCGATAGTCCAGCTTCCCGTCATACAAGGCCTTCCCGACAATCGCGCCCTCCACTCGATCTCCCACTGCCCTGATCGCCGCCAGATCGTCCATTTTCGTGACGCCGCCGGAGGCGATGATCGAACAATGCGTATGCGCGACAATCTCTCGAAGTGCGTCAATATTCGGCCCATTGAGCATGCCGTCGCGCGCAATGTCCGTGTACACCACGGCCGCAAGCGGCATCCCGTTGAATTGCGTCACGAGGTCGACCGCTCGCACGTCTGAGACGGCCGTCCACCCTTTGATCGCCACCAACCCGTTACGCGCATCGACACCCACCACAATTCGCCCTGGGAACTCCGCGCACGCCGCGTCCAGAAACGCCCGATCCATAAGTGCGGCCGTGCCCAGCACCACCCGCGTGACACCTGCGTTCAGAAACATGCGCACGGTCTCGATTGAACGGATCCCGCCACCGACCTGCACCTTCATTCGGACGGCCTTGAGAATGCCCTCGATGGCTGCGAGATTGGATGGACGGCCATCCACCGCCCCGTTCAGGTCCACGACGTGCAGCCACGGTGCGCCTTGGCTCTCCCATGATCGGGCCATCGCCGCCGGATCGTCGGAATACACCGTCTCGGCCGACAAGTCGCCTTGGCGCAGTCGGACGCAACGGCCGTCCTTGAGGTCGATGGCTGGTATGACGATCACGGTCGGCGGTCCTCTCGTGTTATTCGGTTCGCCCGTATGGAAAATCCTTCAACATTTTGTCAGCCCCGTATGATGCCAATTCGGCAGCAGTGACAAAGGCCCCCTTCCGCTCAAGAAATCCCCACATGTCTTCGATCATCGGACGTTGTTTTTCGTAGTAATTGCCCTCCCAGAGCAATTCCCCGTCGAGCCCAAACAGTCTGACCTCATAGCCCACAGCGGCCGACTCGGCCCCAATCCGACTTCCGACTCGCTCCTTGTACACCAGTACCTTTCCGATCACGACCCCGTCGACCCCCAATTTCTTGCCGACTTCTGCGGCCACCAGTCCCTTGCGCTCACTCCCGGCCTGTCCCGCCACTTGGTGGAGCGCGACCAGGCTTTCGTCGAGCGGCCTGACGGTGAGTCCCGCCCTGGCCCCGAGCCGATTCCATATCAGGCGTGTCACCGTCTCTCCAGCGTTTGGCTGCACGGTCGCGGTTCGTTGCTCCCTCATTTCCACGTTGGATGGAATGGTAATGGCAATATCCGATTTTTTGACACTTTCCGGTACATGGAATGAGTCCGTTTCGTCCCCGAGAGACTGCGGTGTGTCCAGCGTCTCAAACGGCAGAACCGCGAGCGATCGAATCGGATACCGGCTGACATAAGGGGAGGTTTGGGTCGTCACTTTAGTCGGCCCACACCCGTGTGCGATGAGGAGGCCGCCTGTCAAAGCAAGGCTCAGAACAATGGCACGGATCATTGCCAATCTCCAAAATTCTTGATGATCTGCAGACCGACGGATTGGCTTTTCTCAGGGTGAAACTGGCATGCAAAAATGTTGTCGTGCCAGACACTGGAGGCGAACGACACCCCATACGTGGTCCTGGTCGCGACCAGTGCCGGATCGCTCGGCGCAACATAGTAGGAATGAACAAAATACACGCACGTTCCCGTTGCGATTCCCTTCAACGGCGGCGCCGCCCTCATGACTTCGATATCGTTCCACCCCATGTGTGGGACCTTGAGGGCTTGCTGCTGCGGTTGTTGCGCTGTGCTGGAATGGGCTCCTGCGAATGGAAACCGCACCACGCGCCCCGGCAAGACTCCCAACCCCTTATGGACCCCAAACTCCTCGCTCTCCGCAAACAAGAGCTGAAGCCCCAGGCAAATTCCCAGGAACGGTTTTCCCGTTTGAACAGCTTGTCGCACCGGCTGGACCAATTCGTACTGCTCAAGATTGCGCATGCAATCCGGGAATGCGCCGACGCCCGGGAGCACGACGTGGCTGGCATCGCGAATGACTTGGGGCGATCGCGTCACCTCCGCCTGATGGCCGACCGTTTCGAAGGCCTTCTGCACACTCCGCAGATTGCCCATACCATAGTCGATGATCGCGATCATGTCATTTCAGATCCAGCGAGGAGGCTACCTTACCGTAACGGCTTTCGTCCTGCCACTCCTGCCCGATTCGAGTTCGCGTAGGGCACGGCCCAAACGAAACGGGGGCAGGCTCATGTCAAGCCTACCCCCAATGCAATGCGAAGGCCTCGCAGTACCCTAGCCGATCTGCAACGTCCCTTTGGTCGATAATACCTTCCCGGCCAGACGTTCTTCCGGTAGAGTTGCCTGATCAAGTGCTTTCGCCAACGCCTTGAAAATGGCCTCCATGATGTGATGGGGATTCCGGCCGTATAGGAGATTGACATGCAAGTTGAGACCCCCATGCGTGACGAAGGCCTGAAAGAAGTCCTCGAACAAGCCCAAGTCGAATGCCTTGATCTTTCGATCCGGTAACGCGACGTTGTAGACGAGGAACGGCCGCCCGCTCAGGTCGACCGTGACCTGTGCCAATGATTCGTCCAGCGGCGCCGATGCGAAGCCGAACCGCTTGATGCCGGCTTTTTCGCCGAGGGCTTGGTGGAGCGCCTTTCCCATGACAATGCCGACGTCTTCGACCGTGTGGTGCTCGTCGATGTCGAGATCGCCCTGTGCCTTCACGTCCAGATCGAAGAAGCCGTGCTTGGCCAATAGTTCCAGCATGTGATCCAGAAACCGAATGCCGGTGTCGATCTTACCTTGCCCGCGTCCATCCAGCGACCACTCGACGCGAATGTCGGTTTCTTTCGTCGCGCGGTGAATTTCCGCGTGCCGCGAGGCAACACCATTTTTTTTCATGAGAACCTGCTTTCTGCGGATTTGGCGTGCGCCTCCAATCCCTCCATGTGAGCCAGGCGCAACAATGGTTCCTTCACGCGTTGCAACTCTTCTTTGTCGTAACACACGATGTTGCCGATTTTGACGTAATCGTTCACCGAGAGCGCCGAGAAAAAACGAGCCGATCCACCCGTCGGCAGCACGTGGTTGGGGCCGGCCAGATAATCAGCCACTGCCGGTGGCGTATACCGGCCGAGAAACAATGCTCCCGCATGGCGAATCTTTTCAAGATAGTCGAAGGGCCGCTCCACCGCAAGGGCCACGTGCTCCGCGGCGATCTGGTTGGCCACGACGACGGCTTGATCCATGGACTCGACGACGAACGCCGCGGCGTGGCGCGCGATTGACTTCGACAGAATGGCCTCCCGGGACGAAGCTTTCACGCGGGCTTTCACGGCACGCCCCACATCGGTGGCCAACTTGTCGGACGGCGTCACCAGCCACACCTTGGCGTCCTCGTCATGCTCGGCCTCGCAGAGCAGATCAGCCGCCACCAGATCGGGATCCGCGGCATCGTCCGCCACCACCAACAACTCGCTCGGTCCCGCGACCATATCGATACCGACGGTGCCGTAGAGTAATCGCTTCGCGGTCGCAACATAGATATTGCCGGGACCGAGAATCTTGTCCACGGCCGCCACGGTTTTCGTGCCGAACGCCATGGCTCCCACCGCCTGCACACCACCAATGCGGTAGACCTCATCCACCCCGGCGATGTCCGCTGCAACCAGCAAATAGGGATTGATCCCGGCCTTTCCCGATGGAGTGCACATGATCACTCGACGCACCCCGGCTACCCTGGCTGGAATGGCCGCCATGAGGACTGATGACGGATAGACCGCTTTGCCGCCCGGCACGTATAGCCCGACGGCATCCAGTGGTAGCACCACTTGGCCCAACGTCGCGCCACCGTCCTGGTACATCCAGGTCTTCACGCGCTGGCGCTCGTGGAAACTGGCCACGCGTTGGGCTGCAAGCCGGAGAGCATCCCCATCATCTTTGCGAATCCGGTAATAGGCCTCCTTGATTTCTTCGACGCTCACGCGCATCTGCTCGGGACGGAGGCTCACTCGGTCGAACTTCTTCACGTAACGCAACACCGCCTGATCTCCGCCTCGCTCGACGGATTTCAGAATGGAGCGCACCACCGCTTCGACTTTGCCGGCATCGGAACGGCCGCGCCGGGTTACTTTGTGCATGGCTGGCTTGAAGCCGCGATCGGTGTAATGGATGATTTTCATCGCGCCGTCTCCTGCGGCCGATTAGGCGCGCGATGCGCCCTCGATGGCCTCCGTACGGTCGGTCGCGCGCGTTCGGATATGGCAAGTTGACGCATCGATTGGATCAACGCCGTGACGGCCTGATGCTTCAAGCGCAAGCTCGCGCGATTGACGATCAGTCGAGCCGTCGAATACGCGATGACTTCCACCTCGCTCAGATCGTGTGCTTTCAACGTATTCCCTGTTTCCACCAAATCTACAATGCGATCGGCCAGCCCCGTGACGGGCGCCAATTCTATGGAGCCATAGAGCTTGATAATTTCAACCGGAATCCCCTGTTGATTGAAATACCGCTCCGTGATGCGAGGATACTTAGTCGCCACTCGGACCTTGGACGACAACCGGCTGCCGATCTCCCGCCCTTTCAGCGCAGCCACGGAGATTCGACACGCGCCGACGTGCAGGTCGACCGGTTCGTAGACGTCAACGTGCTGCTCCATCAGCACATCCTTGCCGACCACGCCGGCATCGGCGGCACCATACTCGACATAGGTCGGCACGTCGCTGGGTCGTACGATGAGAAAGGTGACGCCCTTTTCCGGATAGCCGAAGACGAGGCGCCGCGTCTCCTCTTTCAGGCCCTCCGTCGGATACCCGGCCTGCTGGAGGAGCGGTATCGTTTGGCCGAGAAGTTTTCCTTTTGAGAGCGCAATCGTCAACATCGCCTACACCGCCGCAATACCTGCACCGCCCGGCTTTCGCCAAATACTTGCCCCCAACCCTCTCAACTTGTGTTCCAAACGCTCATACCCCCGATCGAGATGGTAGATGCGGGAGATTTCGGTTGTTCCGTCCGCGGCAAGACCCGCCAGCACCAGTCCTGCACTCGCACGGAGGTCAGATGCCATGACGGGTGCGCCCGTCAGCCGGTCTGCACCAATGACGACGGCATTATGCCCTTCCACTTTGATCTGAGCCCCCATGCGTTGCAGCTCTTGAACGTGCATAAAGCGGCTCTCAAATATCGTTTCAGAAATGACGCTGGTCCCTTGTGCCACGGACATCAACGCCACCATCTGCGCCTGCATGTCGGTAGGAAACGCCGGATGAATCCCTGTCTTGATGTCGGTGGCCGTTGGGCGTTGCCGGGAACGAACTCGAAGCGTTTCCTTCCCCTCATCGATCTGGCAGCCGCTCTCACGGAGCTTTTCGATGACCGCCTCCAAATGCGCAGGACGACACGCCTCGACGACGACGTCGCCGCCAGAAATCGCTCCCGCCGCCAGATAGGTACCCACCTCAATACGGTCCGGGATGACTTCATGATCGGCAGCGTGAAGCGACGCCACACCTTCTATGGTCATGACATCCGTACCAGCGCCCTGAATACGTGCGCCTCGCTTCACGAGGCAGGCGGCCAGATCGACGATCTCCGGTTCCTTCGCGGCGTTTTCAATGACCGTGACCCCGTCCGCCAAGCAGCCGGCCATCATCAGGTTTTCAGTCCCGGTGACAGTGGCAACATCGAAGTAGATGCGTGCCCCCGTCAAACGGCGTGCTCTGGCTTGAATGTAGCCGCGTTCGATCGAGACGTCCGCTCCCATCTTCGCGAGCCCTGCCAAATGCAGGTTCACCGGTCTGGAGCCGATGGCGCACCCGCCCGGAAGCGATACGGTTGCCTCCCCCCACCGAGCGAGGAGCGGTCCCAATACCAGAATTGACGCGCGCATGGTGCGAACCAGATCGTAAGGCGCCTCCGTCGACTGCACGTGCTGGCACCGAGCGATGACATGATCCCCGTCGGTTCTCACGGAACAACCCAGCATGACGAGCAATTTGCGCATGGTGGCGACGTCGACCACTGAGGGGAGATTGGTCAACACCAGATCATCGGAACTCAAAATCGCAGACGCAAGGATCGGAAGGGCCGCATTCTTCGCACCGCTCGCCCTCACCGATCCCTTCAGAGGGATCCCGCCGCTAATGACCATTCGATCCATTCGATTCCTATTCCTGCTTCGCCCCGCGTAGCGCGGTCACGATCCGTCCAATTCCCGCCTCGTCGGCTCTGATACCACCAGGGATATAACCGACTCGCTCTAATTCACTCTGGACGGCTTGCGCTTGCCCCATTCCTACCTCCAAGGCGAGCACCCCCCCCGAGACAAGATAATCCTTGGCCTCGGCGATGATCCGTCTGTGCACACCCAACCCATCGGGCCCACCATTCAATGCCAGTCTGGGCTCATAGTGCGCGACTTCCGGCTGCAGTCTATCCAATTCACCCTGTGGAATATAGGGGGGGTTAGCGACAATTACGCAGACTTTGCCCATAAGCCGTTCCTGCCGCAACGCGCTCAGGACATCCCCCTGCACCCAATCGACCCGGTCGGATAGTTCGTGTTCCGCCGCATTGCATCGAGCCACATCGAGGGCACCTCGCGACATATCGATCGCCACGATACGTGCGTTCTCGAAGCGTCCTGCCAGCGTGATGGCCAGACACCCTGATCCTGTTCCAATATCGATCATGATCCCGGATTGGTCGGTCGGGACTCGGCGGACGACCTCATCAATGAGCAGTTCCGTCTCCGGACGGGGAATTAAAACATTCGACATGACTCGAAACAATCGGCCGCAGAATTCCTGAGTACCGAGCACGTATTGAAGCGGCTCTCGCGTCGCCCGACGAGTCAAGAGCTCGACGGCCCGCGCCCGATCGCGTTCATGGACCAGATCACACGCGTTCAAGCGCAAGGTAAGCGCGGATCGCCCCAGCGCCGATTCAAGAATCCAGGCCGCTTCTCGCGCAGCGGCCTCGATACCTGCATCGCACAACAGACGGGTCCCGTATGACAGGAGGGTACCCACCGTCGGACCCGCGAGTAACTCTTCAGTCACGCCATCGATTCTCATAAGGCCTCTACGGCGGCCTGTGCATGGGCCGCCCTCAGGCCCTCAATGATCTCATCCAGGTCGCCATCCATGACTTGGTCCAATCGGTGCAGGGTCAGGCCAATCCGATGATCCGTGACACGATTCTGCGGGAAGTTGTAGGTGCGGATTTTTTCGCTCCTGTCGCCGGACCCGACCTGCGTCTTTCGATGGTGCGCAAGCTCGGCCTCTTGCTTGGCTCGTTCAGCATCCACAATCCTGGCCCGAAGGGTCCGCATCGCCTTGGTGCGATTTTTCAACTGGGACCGTTCGTCCTGGCAACTGACGACCACGCCGGTCGGGATGTGAGTAATGCGCACGGCCGAGTAAGTGGTATTGACGCTCTGACCGCCGGCGCCAGAAGAGCAGAACGTATCGATGCGAAGATCCTTCGGGTCTATCTGTACATCGACTTCATCCACCTCCGGCATGACCGCGACGGTTACGGCGGACGTGTGGATTCGACCGCTGGCCTCGGTGACCGGGACACGCTGGACGCGATGCACACCGGACTCATGCTTGAACAGTCCGAAGGCCCCCTTTCCTTCGACCAGGACGATCACCTCCTTATAGCCGCCGATGCCCGTCTCGGACGCATCAACCAGCTCGGTCCGCAGCCTCTTACGCTCGGCAAAGCGTTGGTACATCCGGAAGAGGTCCCCGGCGAACAAACCCGCCTCTTCCCCGCCCGTCCCCGCCCGAATCTCCAAAACGATGTTTTTCTCATCGCGCGGGTCCTTCGGGACCAGCAGCTCGAATGCCCTCTGTTCCAACGCCTTCAGTTGCACCCGAAGCTGCTCATCCTCCTGCTCGGCCAGTGTGTGGAATTCCGCATCTGCAGAGGGGTCATTCAGCAACTGCACAGCATCACTCTGTTGGCGAAGAAGGCTTTGGCGGACGTCGAAGAGCTGGGCCAGTTCCTCGATCTCCACACGCTCTTTGTTTAATTTTCGGATCTGATCGGGTTGGCTGAGAACGGACTCGTCCTGAAGCTGACGCACGACTTCGTCATGCCGAGCCTTGACGGACTCCCATCTGGAGAGAAGGACGGCTTCCTTGCCGTCTGCCGCTTGGACATTGGCCACAGGATATTCTCGCTCCTACGCGTCGGGGACGGTGCTCACACATGGGGGCAACTTGGCGGGCTACTTCGATTTCTTCGCGTACTTCTTCTTGAACCGCTCCACGCGCCCTTCCGTGTCGACGATTTTCTGCATGCCGGTGAAGAATGGGTGGCAGCTGGAGCAAATGTCCACCTTGAGGTCGCCCACCGTGGTGCGAGTCTTAAAGCGTGACCCGCAGGCGCAACTGACCCAGGCATTACGATAGGCTGGATGAATACCGTCTTTCATACACACGACTCCTCGGAGATCACGCACACGTTACCGATTCATCGAAAGCAGGAAGTCCTGATTGGTCTTGGTACCCTGCATCTTGTCCATCAGGAATTCCATCGCTTCGACCGTTCCCAACGGACTCAATACCTTGCGGAGAATCCACATCTTATTGAGCCGATCCTTGTCGACCAGCAACTCTTCTTTTCTCGTGCCGGACTGCGCGATGTCAATAGCCGGGAAGATACGCTTATCGGCCAGACGGCGATCGAGATGGACTTCCATATTACCAGTTCCCTTGAACTCTTCAAAGATCACATCATCCATGCGGCTACCGGTGTCGACTAGTGCAGTCGCCATAATGGTGAGGCTTCCCCCGTTTTCAATATTACGGGCCGCCCCAAAGAACCGTTTCGGCCGCTGAAGTGCATTTGAGTCCAACCCTCCCGATAGGACCTTACCACTGGGCGGCGCAATCGTATTGTAGGCCCGCGCGAGCCGTGTGATGCTGTCTAAAAGAATCACGACATCCCGTTTGTGCTCGACCAACCGCTTGGCCTTTTCCAACACCATTTCAGCTACTTGCGCATGGCGCTGCGCGGGTTCGTCGAAGGTCGAGCTGATCACCTCGGCTTTGACTTGGCGCTGCCAATCCGTGACTTCTTCCGGACGCTCGTCGATTAGCAACACAATGAGAACGACCTCGGGATGATTTTTGATTATCGCACGGGCGATCGCCTGCAAGAGCATGGTCTTCCCAGTCCGGGGAGCAGCAACAATCAGTCCTCGTTGGCCCTTTCCGATCGGGGTAATCAGATCCATGACCCGGGTGCAATGTTCCTCCTGGTGATGCTCCAACTTGAGACGCTCTTCGGGGTACAAAGGCGTGAGGTTGTCGAAGAGGATCTTATCTCGGGCCACATCGGGGTCCTCGAGATTGACCTTCTCGACTTTCAGCAAGGCAAAATAGCGCTCGCTTTCTTTAGGAGGTCTGATCTGCCCGGAAACGATATCCCCTGTCCGCAGATTGAAACGCCGGATTTGCGAGGGAGAAATGTAGATGTCGTCAGGCCCAGGGAGATAGTTGGAATCAGGCGCCCGGAGAAAACCGAATCCGTCCGGCAGCGTTTCAAGCACCCCCTCCCCGAAAACCACCCCGTTCTTCTCCGTCTGCGCCTGAAGAATCGCGAAAATCAACTCCTGCTTACGGAGATTGGCGGCATTTTCTATCTTCAGTTCGCGCGCTACCTCGTTCAAATCGGCGATGGACTTCTGCTTCAGCTCGGCCAGATGCATGTGGTTCCCCCTTCGGCAGGTCTGAAATTATGTCTGACAGACAATAAATGGCAGGTGCAGATGACGATATCCTTCTTTACACATCCTATTGATGCCGCATGACGTTCAGATAGTTGACTTAGTGGTCGAGCGTCCTGTCGAATTTGTCGTGCGACTATCCTAACGACAGACCGGAGAGGACAAGTGACGAGGGCAACGAATTCCGACAAAGAATTGCATCAACGCCGATTGTGTGTCCTTTTCTCTGAAGTCTTGGACTATGCCAGGCTCGAGCGGGTGCCGTCCGAGGGATGACTCATCTTCGTATTTAGCTGAATGCCGTCTTGCAACGGACCGTGCCTTTGGTTCCAGGAAGTTTCAATAAGCAGGTTGGGATATTGGCTTTACTCGGCAAGTGTAACGGTCTTAGGGTAACGCCAATGCCTCCGCTTGTCAAGCATTGGACAGAACCGAATGGAGTCATTCGCGGTACAGCCTGTGGAATGCCCCAGGCTTTCCTTGGGGCCGCTTCTCGCTGAGCGCTTCGTCGGGAACCGGATCACGTTTACACCTGGCTGACACCTGTGTTACACACGGTGAACGAGCCTGCCGCGAAATTCTTCCTATGGACTGGCACGATTCCGAGGACTCATCCGAGCGCACCTTTTCGTTGACGGAAGCCAACGAACTGATCCCCACGCTCCATCTTCACCTCACCCGCATCCGGCATGCTCGCAGGACTCTTGAAGTTATTCAAGACGATATTCATCGTGCGAGCCTCCGGGCGGAATACGGTGGTGGCAGCCGATATGGAGTGCTGTATCTTCAAGCGCTTGAGCAGGTCAGTCGCAACCTCCAAGCTCTTGAGGAGACTGGAGTCCTCCTCAAGGACGTTGAAACCGGGCTGTGCGATTTCCCACATCGGTATGAGGGACGCATCGTCTATCTGTGTTGGAAATTAGGCGAGGACGAAGTGGCTTGGTGGCACGAGATCCACGCTGGCTTCCAGGGACGTCAATCCATCACCCGACTAGGGTAGGAAGCCGAGCAGCCCATGCGGAATGAACAATGAAGTACGTGATCTTCGGATTCGATGGACCGGAGGCTGAAGCCAAACGAAGAGTGCACAGGCCGGCTCATTTGGCGCATCTGGAACCGTTGGATTCTCAAGGAAGGGTGATCCTGGCAGGGCCTCTGACCGATAAGACCGGAAGTCTTATTGTCGTCGAGGCCCAGAACTTAGAAGAAGTCCAGGCCCTTGTCCAGGCGGATCCCTATGTAAAATTTGGCGTGTTTGATCGCGTTGAAATTCATCCATTTCTCCAGGTCCTCCCCAAAGTTTGACGCCCAAGCTCACCGGCCTTCACCCTCTGCCCGGAAAAGGAGTCCGACTCTCATTTTCTCGTGTGGCACATCTGCGCCGGTTGCGAAATCGCACCAGCCGGAAGTAAGGTTGGTCGAGGTGTCGCGATGAGCACCATAAATCGTCTCGCCATCGTGGTCCGGCTCGCGATTCTGCTCCTGCCTTTGATAGTTATTTCTCCTGTGCTCGCTGCCCAACGGGTCATCCTGAGCGAGGCCACGTATGTCATGGCTGATAAGGATACCTTGTCTGATGCCGAACGGTTCGTTCTGGAACGCGCCCAGCGCAACGCTATTGAACAGGCGGGCATCTATGTGGAAAGCACGTTCTACGACATCGAACACACTAGTGGGCAGAAGGCTGGCGAGCAGCGAAGTTCGCTAGCCATTCGGACTCTGGCCGCCGCCATTTTACAGACTACTGTCCTCGATCGTCAGGTTTACATCGACCAGAATAGGCCGACGTTCTACGTACGAATTCGGGCTCTTGTTGAGATGGACCGACTGAACGATGCTATCCGACACCTCTATCACAAGGACCTCCAGACATCTCGTGCACTCCAACTTCGTAGCGAGAATACTCAACTCAGAAACGAAGTCGCTCAGTTGCGGCGGAGCAGTCATCCCAACCCCAGGGAGAATTTCATCCAAATCGAAACACCAGAGAAACTCCGGGAAGCCGCACGACTGTCGTCGACGTGGCCCAGCAAGATCGACTTGACTACTCGCGCAATCGCGGCTAACCCGCGTGATCACGTCGCTTATGCGATGCGTGGCCACTCCTTCTTAGGCCTGGCACGAACGGACGGATCGATCACCCAGGCAGATCGGCTTCGGTTCCTGAACCTCGCACGTTCGGATTTCTCCATGTCACTGTCTGTGAATGCAACAAACACATGGGCGCTGTTTGGTTTGGGCGAAATGTTCGTTGAGATGGACCAGTACGAAGCCGCGGTCGACGCATATTGGCGTCTTCTCCAAGTTGATCCTCTATTTGACTTGGGCAGACAGCGGATGCTTGCCGCCGCCGTCGCGCTGGCTCGTGCCAGGATCGATCAGGCTCGATGGCCGCTCGCCCTTCCTCCTTTGGACCTGCTCCTAGGGGAGGAGCCGCGCCCGACTTGGGTTCCGCAACAGGCTGAAGCCTACCTCATGCGGAGCCTAGTCCACACGGCCCTTCGACAACCAGACCTCGCTGCAAAAGACTTGACGACCCTGCTGGAGCACGTACCAGATCATGGAGACGCGCTGTACCGGCGAGGTCGATTGTATCAACAGGTTGGCGCCGAGGATTCTGCCCAACAGGACCTGGCAAGGGCTTGTAGGCTGGGCATTCGCAAAGCATGTTGAGTGGCGGGGAATAGGGATCTTTCGGATCGCGGCGCAGCATGTATTATTGCGAACTGTAACGAATAAATTCGCTATTAGTACAAAGGGTTAAATGACGTGGATCGGTCGCACTGCTGTCAGAGGTCATGGCATAGCCCCCTTCCCGCTTCATTTGGCCCTAAAGACCTAACCGTATTACTTCCGAAGGCCCAAAATTTTCAGATTGTGGGCCTTCTGCGAACTTGCATAACACCATGTAAAAGCTTACAGTGTAGGCAGCTTGGCGAATTTCTGGATCCCTTACTTTCAAGGCCAATTTCGAACCGTGGAGTAGGACCGCAATGACTGAATATCGCGTGATGCCCGGACCCGAACACTTCCTCCCTCCTGCCGCCGCTTCGATGGGAATTTATCTCCCTAACCCGGGTGAAGCCCATGTCAACGGGGTTATTGTCCCGGAAGAGAAGGCCATGGAAGAGGCGGCTCGGCAGTTTCTGATGGCTAAAGTCCCCACCATCTTCCCTGGGCCGCTGGTACTCTGGGCATGGAATGAAAAGGCCGCGAAGAAGGCGACCGCGATTCGCCATCTTTATAACACCCTGAAGGAGTGTGTGGGACCAGACCAGATCCCGATGCTGATCCCAATGCCCGACTATCGGCCGAAGTATCCGAAGATCAATCCCGAAATGGAAATCAATCCAAATCATCCCAATCTGACTATCTGGCACAACAAGATCGACTGTTGCATGTTTGTCGGGGTGCATTGTCATCAAGCGAATTTGTCCCTCAAAATTATCCGTGGCGGCACTTCCTGTTATACGATCGCTATGTGCGCGCAGGCAGGCCACGAGGACGCCATGCTGTCGTTTCGCGACGCATCCGTCGACAAAATCATGCGCTTAGCCGACTGGGTGAAGAAACTCAAAGGAACCGTGCAGGTCCGTACCCGCGGGTCGCGGAACGGATCGTCGAACTAATCGGCATACAGGCATTCAGAGACCACCTGGTCTGCTGAAAGGAGGCTAGATCCATGGCGGATACGAAATCCCTTATCGGGACACAAAATAAAAAGGGGCAAACATTCACCGATCCTTGGAAGCTCATGCACGAAGCGCCACGGACCCCGTCATTCTTCACGGGGAGCGAGGTTATCAAGGAAGCGATTCGGCGAGCTAGCTGCGACGTCATGATTGCCTATCCCATCACCCCGCAATCCGAAGCGGCCGCTTTGATCGGCGAACTTTTTGCTGAAGGATACATCGGCGATTATTTCCGCGGGGAAAGCGAGTTTGCCGTCATGTCGCAATGCGCCGGCGCAGCTTTTGGAGGCGCACGCGTATTCACGACGACTGCGGGTCCCGGTACGATGCGTGCCATGGAAAACTTCCCCATGTGGGCCGGCGCCCGATTGCCGATCCAGATGATCGTCACGTGCCGAGGCATTAATTCGCCGCTCTCAATTCAGCCGGACACCTTGGAGATCGCCTATCTGTTGAACACAGGCATGCTCGTCTGGCATGCCGAGACTGCCCAAGACTTCTTTGACTGGATCCTGATGGGTTATATGGTTAGCGAGGAGCCGGATGTGCACCTTCCGTTGGCGCTGTGTTGCGACGGATTCTTCGTCACGCACACGAAAGACGTCGTGAATCTCACGCCGCCGGACATGTGCTTGCCGCCGTACGACCCCTACCGGTCCCCGGTTCCGTGTATGGATATGGAATGTCCGCCGGTCCGGATGATGCGCGATCCTTTCGTGATGAAGAGCAACTACATCAGCTACGCGACCCACGCCAGCTGGCAACAAGAGATTTGGGCTGCAGTGGAACGTTCGCGTAAGCACAGCATCCACTGGTTAAATGGATTGATTGATGCAGAGAATACCGACACGGATATCATGATCGTGGCGTCCGGCACCGCGGTTTCGCAGGGCCGAGAGGCGATTCGCCTGCTCGAAGACGAAGGGGTGCGTTGCGGCTTGGTCAAGGTCAAGACCCTCCGTCCGTGGCCGGATGAGGAAATCCGAGAGGCGACGAAGAATGCCAAGCACATCTTCGTGCCAGAGTTCAACGTGACCGGTTGGCTGGCGAAGGAAATCCGGGCTACCGTGCCGAACCACCAGCGCGTGCACGCCGGTCCGCACGTGTGCGGAGGCATGACGATGCCGCCCGAGATTATTGTGAACGAAATCAAGACCGCGTTGGGCCTGAAAAAGTCGTTCGTCATGGCCGGTCGTGGGAGCTGAGCAGTAAACATTGAAAACCAGCTCGTGGCTGGCACGAATGTGAGGAGGCATATATGAGCAAAGAGCGAATCAAGATTTCTGAGGATCTATTCGATATCATGCCGTCTGATTACCAGGACCTGGTGAAAAGTGCGACTTACGGCAAGGAAGACCGCGGCTGGAAAGATATCGGCTCGTCAAAAGAGCTGATCGAACAACACTCTCTCTGTGCCGGCTGTCCGGAATCCATGGCGTTTCGATACATCCTTGCCTCACTTCCAAATCCTGAAGACACGGTCATGGTGGGCTCCACGGGATGTACGAGCCTCGTTTTCCCGATGGTGGCAGTCCATAACATTCACTCGTTGTTCGGCAATCAGAACGCCATTGCTTCCGGGCTCAAGCGCGCATTGACCGTGCGCTTCCCGGACCGGACTAAGGACGTTGTGGTGCTAGCCGGCGACGGCGCCACGGTCGATATCGGCCTGGACATGACCCTCCAGGCGTGGTTTCGGCAGGAAAAGTTCACCACCATTTGTTTCGATAACGAGCTGTATGCGAATACAGGAGGCCAGGAGAGCGGTCTGATGCAGCGTGGATTCGTGGCGAAAATGGCTCCGGTCGGAAAGTTATTCGATAAAGTGCGGTTACCAGAAATCGCACGTGAATCCGGCTGCCATTACGTGGTCAATTGCACCGTGAGCAAACCGTCGCTGGTCGAAAAGGTCATCCGCAACGCTGTCATGGTTGCACGCGAAATCGGCCCGACCTACTTGCAGCTCTACACTCCGTGCATTCTCGAGATTGGGAAGAATAGCATGGAAGGATTGCAGGAGATGCGCGATTCTGAGAAACCAACTGAGCGGTTTGCCTACAAGGAATATATCAGTGAGCCTGCCAAGCAGTTCCTGGCCGAAATGGCGGCCAAGGACAAGGAACGAAAGGCCGCCGCAAAGCAGTTAACCGCGAAAGCCTAAGGAATTGGAGGCCGCTCATGATTAAGAAACGATTGAATATCAGAATGTCGGGACTTGGAGGTCAAGGAGCCGTGACCGCCGCTCACGTCATGGCAATGGCCGCCAATCGTGATGGTAAGTTTTCCATTTCCAATCCGTTCTTTGGCGCTGAAAAGCGCATGGCTCCGGCGGAAAGCTACTGTCGCATCGGGATTGAACGCATCTACGACCGCGGCGAACTGGTGTTCCCCGACGTCATTGAAGTGTTTCATCCGCAGGTCATCACGATGGGGAAAAGCTATACGATGCCGTTCTATTCCGGCATTAAGGAAGGCGGCGTGGTCGTCATCAACTCCGGCGAGTCTCTTTTGTCGCAAGAGGACATCGAACGACTTCAGGACCTGAACGTGGCCGTCTTTTACATTGCCGGTACGGAACTGGCTATAGAGATTGCCGGAACAGAGTTGTCCACCAATATGACCATGATCGGCTCGGTCGCTGGGATCACCAAATGCGTCTCGATGGAGGCGCTGGACGGTGCCTTGCAGGAGCGCTTCGGTAAGAAATTCGTTGCCTCTGGCGGGACGGCTTCGCTCGACGAAGCCATCAAGAAGAAGTTCGCCAAGAAAGAGATGTTGCTTCAGAAGAACCTGGCAACCGTGAAGCGTGCCTACGAGATCGCCTCGGAGTGGGCGGAAAAGAATAAGGTCGAGTTGCGAGTCGGTAATCCGGCCGTCGCCGCGTAACTGAGAAGGAATTACCTTGCATGTATAACATCGCGCAAGTCATCGATGAAAAGTGTACGGCTAAGAAAGGCTGTCGTCTCTGCATCATGTACTGCCCTGAGGCCAACTGTCTGGACTTGAACAGCAGCAAAATGGTAGCCGAGGTCAATATTGACCGCTGCAAAGGATGCGAACTGTGCGTGGTCGTCTGCAATGCGGCCAAGCATCAGGCGATCGTGATGCAAGCCGTCAGTGCCAAGGGAGAACTGATGAACCGAAAAGGCGAATCGGCCGCCTTGGGCCAAGCCTACCAAGGCTAGTCGACGAATAGCGTCGAGAGGGAACCCCATAGCGTCCTCGCGCTATGGGGTTTTTTGTTGACGAGTGAAGCCGGACGGAGAGGGACGCTATGGAAAACGAAGACAATGTACTGGACTCACTCCTGTTTGAAATTACCGGGCTACTGACCGAATATCCCAAGGCGATCGAGCGTCGGGCGGCGTCAATACAGGCGACCGGGAAAGACCCTGAACTCGTTGAAAAACTCGTCAAGGCGGCGGACACTATGCGGGACAGCGGCAATCTCTACCTCACTTGGGCCCGGCACTATGCTGCCCTGGCAGAAGGGAATACGGACGCCGGGATGGAGGAGGATGAAACCGACGACTTTGATGTGTAGGGCAAAACGAGAGTATTGAACTCATCGTGGTTTATGTTAACATTCGCCGTCCGATCGTTGGGCGCTCAATCCAGACACTCCGCTACGGCGTTCCCCGGTAGCTCAGTTGGTAGAGCAGCCGGCTGTTAACCGGCTGGTCGCAGGTTCGAGTCCTGCCCGGGGAGCCATCCTCAGCATTGTCATCCGGGCATTTCACGAATCAACGTGGACGTCTTTTCAGATTCGGCTTCGTCAATGGCCGCGCTGGCCTTATTGAGGATACGGCGTACGAACCATCGGCTTGTCAGGCCCCGCAAACAGATACACGAACGAATCTCCGTCTGGAGGAAGGTAAGGCGGATCCTTTTTGAAACTCCTCCCGAGATTATCGCTAAACAAGCGATGAAGCGAATAGAGTTGGGACCGGTACCCGCCGGCTTCTCCAGGAATTCGAATTGCGAATAGCGTCTCGTATCCATCCCGGTAGTCGCGCTCCGTCATCCTGACCGCATTCCATTCAAACGGGGTAACCAAGCCTAAGCGAGACCCATGATCGCCGTGCAGGATAATGACGGCATCATCCAGCACATCGGCACTTCGGAGCCTCTCGAACAGTTCATCCAGTTTACGATATAGACATCCTGC
The DNA here is from genome assembly GCA_036984305.1 of Nitrospira sp. Lineage (NCBI taxonomy): Bacteria > Pseudomonadati > Nitrospirota > Nitrospiria > Nitrospirales > Nitrospiraceae > Nitrospira > Nitrospira sp. The sequence goes on along the minus strand of BQWY01000001.1, from coordinate 945,693 downwards.
CTGCGTCAGGTAGTTCTCATACAAGCCAAGCCGTTTTCCCGCACTCCAAAACTGGTCCACCCGGTCCAGCGACAGACCCTTCGCATGCTGAATAAGCCGGGGCGTGCAATCTTCACGGTATACAAAAGGAGAGTGCGGAAGCACCAAATGTACATACAGTGCATGGCCTCGGGGGAGACTGACGATATCAGCCCAGATTTGGTCCAAGACAGCCATCGCACTGATGGACAGAGGAATCAGGTGATTCCAAGTCCACAGCGAATCCTGCGGCACGCGAGGCGCAGGAAGACCGTACCGCTCCAGTGCCGGCTGCAGCAGAGAATCGTAGGCTTCTAGTGCGCGATGGTACCGATGATAGCGCGTCACATAAGAACCAAGCAGCACGGGCACCTTGCTGGTTGCGGGAACATTCAAAGCGTGGAGGCTCTGCAAGGAACCGAACTCGTAGCTCTTGCAGCGCTCTGCGGAAATGCTCGCGTGTCGGCACAGTCCCAGGTACCCCGCCGAGATCACTTCAACCGACAACCCATTGTCTTGTAACCATGAAAAATACGCGTTGCGGGTCAGGACGTGTGGCGGCTTTTCCCCCTCCACGAGGGCTCGTGGTAGGGCCTCATAGGAAAAATTCAGCATGTTGGGGATGGAATCATAGGTTTCATAGTAGTGGCTATGCACCCGCCCATAGAGCATAAGTCCATACCGTTCATAAAACCTCTTCATCGTCTGCTTGAGGGCCAACCCGGCATGCGTATCCACCGGGATCGCCTCATACCCGACATGTTCGTCAAGCACGAGATGGATGAGCCGCAGTGCGCTGCGGCCTTCCGCACTAAGTGAGGGACGAGCCATCTCGACGGAGATCGGACGAGACCATAGGGCCTGGACCAGCGTGGTTCCCAGGAACACTGCAAAGAAGGTTATGACGACCAAGTCGAACCTCTGCCCCCCCTTATGCGCAATGACAGCGAGGAGTAGAAACAGGGAGACCAGAACCATCTTGCCCGTGGACTCCATCCAGGCCAATTCGCGATCGATGAACACTGTCAGGAGCGCCGCAACGGCCAAGGCATACGGCAATCGTGCAGGCAACATCGCAAGTAAGGTCACGACGCCGGCGATGACGCCGACCATCCCCAGGGCCATCAACGACTCTGGACTGGCAAGTGGATAGGTGTGGTCGACTACCAGATAGGCGACAAACGGCCCGACTATCACAACCGAGGGAAGGATCCAGGCTGGTCTCCAACGGATCACGCGATCCCGTATGTGTGAGCGAGCCCCCATCAGTCGACGCGTACCTCAGTTTCGTTCATAGGCGATGAGCGTCCGGCCGGTCGATGACACCCGCTTCGTCTTGAGAATCCTGGCCATCCGCTGGACATGTGCATGCCAATACTCCCATGTGTAATCCGGGAAAATGTCCTCTCGCAGGTGTAATAAACGTTGCACCATGGGGTCGGATTTCGGCACGAACTCGATCACCCCTCTCGGCGCCAACTCCATCAACCAGTCGAGCAGTTCGCCGAATGGGATATTCTTGGAAATGACCAGATGATGCATGAACGCCAACGCAAGTACCGCACCGCCGGAAGCCCGTTCACGCAGCCCCAATCGCTCCATCTGTCCCCAGCCCTGACTGGGGCTTGGATTGGCGACGTCAAGAAACACAGTCTGGATCGCCAGCCCCTCGTCGACAGACCTCTTGAAACAGGCTTCCAGCGCGCCCTGGTCGAAGTCGAAGCCCACGACCCGTGACGCTCCCCCCTCGAGCGCCGCCTTGGAATACTCACCCGCATTGCATCCAAAATCCCAGACCTCGACAGTGGACGTCATGGCCACAAAGTCGGTAATGAAGCGCTTCTTCACCCCCCTCTCCGCCTGATCGTAGGAGTTTTGATTGACATACTCCTGCCAGGTCGACGGCTGGCGATCAGCCGGTGACATCCCGGCGATCCAGTCGCGAAGGTCACGAAGCAGCCGTTGAAATCTTTCGCGTGGCAGCGCGGTCGGTATGGCGCCCGTCTTCGGGAGATTATATGCCGTAGAGCGCCCTGTATGCTGCAGCCAGGATTGGAGGATGACGTGGGTCAAGAGGTTCCTATTGAAGTAGTGATGCCACCGGAGCAGACGGCTGAACTCTTCCAATGAAATCCCTTCCACGTGCCCCCGGTACCATGCGTTATGGGGACATCCGAACAGCGCGCGTAACAACAGTGGAAGCAAGAAGGCCTCACAGAATTGCCGATGGGCCTGCCACAGTTCGCCGGGCTGGTATCGCCGAAAGGATAGATGATCGATGAAAACGGGATGACAACCTTGAAATTGAACGTTATACGCGGACGCATCGCTCAAGGTGACGTCCCGTTCCAAGGCAGTCAAATGGATGTCGAGATGGAGAAGCGCGGCCGCCTTGAGCGCGGAGAACGGCCATTCGTAGGGATGGGAAATAAACGGCACTCGCGGAGCCTCCAATAAGGCGGAGACGCCACCTTCTGGAAAATGGCGAGGTATTTCCTCATTGATGACTCGAACCGGAAGAAGATGCCCTTCCGATTCGAGCCGATCGAAGAGGCCCGTCGACTTCACGAATTCAAACTGTTGAAGGAAGGAGGGTCTAATGGTTCGGACGATGCGCCCGTCGACCTCATACACGCGTCCGCTCGGGTCGCGAAAGGAACCCTTCACACCGGTAATGGGCATTGAGTCAAACGGATTACGGCTTGCGCAAGAAATGGCTCACACCATGTTTGAGTCGTTGCCAGTACAGCTTGGCGACGACCCCTATCCCTGCGATACCGCCCAGAATAAGTTGGAGGAGAATGCTTCCACTACCAGGATCGACATATGCCGACGCTGGCTGCACGGTCGCTACCGAGAACAACAACACCATGAATCCCATCGCTGCAACCCGGCGTCCAACCATGGTAAGGTCTCCTTGTCGAATCGAACACATCCCGAACCAGCAGTGATGATGAGCAAAATCCGATCAGCCCAGGACTACCGAAAAAAAGGAGCGACTTCATGCCGCATGAGACGGCCTCTGCGCAAGGATGTCTCCGCTTCGCTTGGCATGTCACGTCAACGTGGGCGTATTTTCAACTATAGAAGGTTCTTCGTCACGGTGTCAGCAGTGGACCACAGAACCGTTTTTACTGGTACGAGGAATTACCCCTGTTTGTTTTGGCACAGTCGCTCATGATCTCCTTCGTACGTCTATGCAGGCTTGAACCGACACACAGTGCCAAGGTTTGATCGGATGGAACCCGATAGAATTCCCCCTTTCGTTCCCTCGCGGTTTCTGTGGAATGCCCATCTTATGACCCTCTTCCCACGTCTGTTTCCCAGAAAGGGCCTCCTGGTTCAAATCCCCAGGCAGTTACGGACATTTCGTGTCTCGTCAGACAGCTGGATCCAAGGGTGCTGTCACTGGCAGCCATCTGCGACCTCTGCGCCAACAGTGGTTCTTGTGCATGGACTCGAAGGGTGTTGCGACTCGCAATACATGCAAGGAACCGCGGCCAAGGCCTACCGTGCCGGTTTCAACGTCATCCGACTCAACCAGCGCAATTGCGGAGATACGGAACATCTGACACCCACGCTGTACAATAGTGGGCTCAGTGCGGATGTCCAGGCAGTCATGACTGAGCTGTCGACAACGGACCGCTTGCCGACACTGTGGGCAGTCGGTTGGTCGATGGGAGGCAACCTCGTCCTTAAAATGGCAGGCGAGATCGGCTCATCGCTCCCAAGCTTGCACGGCGTGGTGGGTATCTGCCCGGTCATTGATCCGGAGGTCTGCGTACAGGCCCTAGAGCGCTGCACGAACAGAATCTACGAGCACCATTTCGTCGCCCGACTCAAGACCCGGATCCGAAAAAAAGCCCGACTCTACCCGGATCGTTACTCCGTCAGACCTCTGAGTCACATCCGGCGGCTCCGAGACATCGACCAGGTCTATACGGCGCCCGATGCTGGTTACCGCACTGCCGAAGAGTACTACGATGGCGCAGGAGCCCGGCACGTCATGTCTGGAATCCGAGTTCCCTGCCTTATTCTGACCTCCCAAGACGACCCATTTGTACCCTATTCAATATTTGCTACGCCAGCCATCCGCAACAACCCTCAGATTCGTGTCTGGGCACCGACGCATGGCGGGCATTGCGCCTTTGTCCAGCGAGCCTCTCCCATAGAAGATGTCTATTGGGCCGAAAATCGCCTGATCGAGGTGATGAACGGTCGATACGTTTGGCAGAGCACGCATCAGTCAAACACCGTTAACGTCTAGCCCAGGCCTCTGTCACCACACGCAGCCGATTGATATCTGCATTCTCTGTATCGACATGCAGAATGTCTGCCATGTCGTTCGCCGTTTCAACCCTATGAAAGCACAAGCAATCTCTCTATCACCGACCTGACACCTCGATTCGAGTGTATTAACTACGATACAGTTTTCCGCTGCCGATAGCGACGCCGCGATCGGTAGCACGTGTTCACCTGATACTGATCTCCGCGGTGATAGAGAACACCCTGCGGCCACGTCCGATCATGGTTCTTGGAAGAACGCGCCGGTCAGGAGGTGGGCAATCGAAAAAGAATCAATCTCCTTTGGCAAGATGAGCTCGAACTTCCTGCACATACGTTTTAAACGGGTTGGACATGAGAAAAGGTTCTCGACCACGCAGTTGAAAAGCCGACCAGTTAATGACATAGGATGGGACGATGCGCTCGCGTACCGGGCGATCATCTGGACCGACCGCCGGAGGTCCGCATGCCAGAAGATGTCGCACCACCTCTGCGCGACCGAACGCGCGGGTATCTCTCGGTGGCCGATCCATCGCCAATCTGATAGCCTGCTCCGTCGTGAACCGGGGTGCCTTCCCCTCCTCCAGGAGGCCCCAAAAGAGCCCTCGATCTCGGTGTAAATTGTGGTATTCCAGGTCGAGACTCTTGAGCATCGGATCGTCCCATCCGCATCGTTCAGCCTCACGGAAGGTCTCGAACAACCAGAGCTTACTCGCCCAATCGATACGACCGACCAACTTGGTGTACTCTCCACGGAGATCCTGCAACACACCGTCCCAAGCTTCCAACACCCAATCCGTTTCTTCATCCTGCCCGCGGCAATGTTTCACCGCCGCAGCCAGATACTGCTCTTGAATGTCGATGGCGGATATACTTCGTCCCGATGCCAACGTGACAATCCAGGCCCGATCCTGATCCTGGGAAAGTTCCTGCAACACTTCGACTGGATCGGACAATTCTAGCTCGGAGGGTGCTTGATTGTTCTCAATCAACTGCAGTACAAGCGCCGTTGTGCCGATTTTGAGCGCCGTCGCGTACTCTGCCACATTCGTGTCACCAACGAGCAGATGAATTCGGCGAAATTCATTGGGATCCGACAACGGCTCGTCGCGCGTATTGACGATTGCACGGTTCCCCTGCACCCATTCGAAGAAATCATTGACGATATGATCGGCGCGCTGAGACAGCTGAAAGGGTACGTCAATGTGCCCAAATGGATCGCGTCCGACGGCACGCGGCATCAGAATCTGTCCACGCTGCACCCAGATGTCCTGTACCGCCGCCGCTCCGATCCGACCCGCGCCTGTGAAGATTTGGCGAGTCACGAGAAAGGGGAGCAGTTTGCCTAAACCACGGCGTGAAAATGGAAATCGACGAGACACAAGATAGTTTTCATGGCAACCAAATGTTGCATCCGTCTCGTGATCGATATTGTTCTTGATCAGTGAAACGGAATCCGTCAAACCCAGTTCCTGAATGACCTCCTGAATTAGTTGATCGCCGGCTCGATCCGACGCCACCAGGTCGGCGAGTGTCCCACACTCGGGAGAAGCGTATTCAATGTGGCCCATGTCGAGGTAGACACGGCCCGCATTAGTCAGAAAGCCCCCGTTTCCCGGCGGTTCGTCATGACCACGATGATGCACATCCAATACGCCGCGGCGCTGGCTGTGGAAGAGGTGGTCGCGAATACGATGGGCATACCAGGTAGGCGAGTGCTCTGGGTGCTCTTCGTTGATTAACAGCCCATACTCTGTTTCTAAGCCGAAGATCTTGTTTAACATGGATCGAAATTCAGGCTACGTATGAGGTGGCGTGGCCGCGACAATCATTGAGGATGCGACTGCAACCTCAATCTTTCAGATCCAACGGCAACAGAGATGCGGCTTCATCAGGCTTCACGGACCTATACTTGGACGAGCCCGGAAGCTTTCGCTCGAGCACGGCACATTCGACGTTCGTGCGATCGTTCAATACTTCTCGAAGGTGAGCGAGCAGCGTCCGCCGGTCGAAAGCGGAAGAGGCTGCTCCCGCCTCGGGACTCTCCGAAACCCCGATATGGTCTTCTCGCCGCTGCCGAAGGGACCCAACCGCCCACAGCAGTAGAGCGGCTTCGAATGCTTGGGAAAGTTCCGCGTCGGCAAGCGATCCCTGTGTCGACAAGACATCCATCATCTCCCGCTGAATGGCCGGAGTAGCGGCCAATACCGCCCCTCCGCCGACCTCCTCGAACGTTCCATCGTAATTCACCGTCAGGAACGCATCCCGTCCGGACTTACTTCCCAGTTCCGCCAGGAGCATCTTTACGATGTAGGGCGCCTTATAGATTTCTTCAAAGGCCTGTTTGATGGCCGGCGCGAGCCCATATTTCATCAGCCGGGAACCGGTGACATCAGAAGGAGAACGATTGAAGCCCTCGAGATGCGCCATTTCAAGGAGTGAAAATCTGAGTTTCTCCAAATCGGCCGGGTGGCCCATTCCCCCAAGACCGATTCGATCGTAGATTTCGTACAGCTTGGGGGTGCCCTTGCTCACTGTCATGAACAACACACCCTCACCGAATGAGAGCGCGACCACAGGGCTCCCCTGACGGAACTGTTCGTCGAGATACTGCCGTCGGTTCCCCACGGCCTCGACCCAACGATATGGTTCCTCATACATAACGCACCACCTCAGCACCGGTTAAAAACGGGTCGTGGTCTCGTGGTCGCATCGCACCGCCACTCGACGGCGGTACCAGTGCTCCGATCCACAGCCCGTTACTTACTCCCCATTTCCCACCAGAAAGTGCACCGCCCCGGGAATCGAGCCAGGCTACATGAGTATTGCATCTCTTGATTCGTTGGGTTCTCGGAGTCTCCACATTCGGTCTTGAACGAACACCTGCCCATCATGCGAGCCTCCGAACGACATGTTCCTGAAACGACTGCTGCAGCTGAATATCCGGTACCGTTTCGATCCCTCGTTGCGTAATGAGCTTGACGACGGGATACAGGTTCGCGTCGCGATTGACCCCCCCGGTAGCCGAATCAAATTCAGCCGCACACGTCAGAAGTCGAAGCGCTTGCATCGTTGCCTGGGTACCGGTCAATTCGCACAATGGCCGTTCGCCCCAGAGGTTCAGGTAATGCAACGTCCCGCGGATCGTCGGCGAACCTGATCCCGAAACGGCATATTCCACACCTTCAAATTCTGCCCCCAATATGTCGTAAAAATAAATCTTGGCAGTTCCCGCGTCATGATCATACCCAGCAAATACCGGCGCTACCGCACCGGTCCCGGACAAGGCAGCCGCGACATTGTCCTTCAGCAGCTTCGAAACCGCCCGCAGCTTTCCATCGAAACTCAAGTCTTGCAACTGAGTTCGGCGGTAATACTTAAACGAATGTTCCAGCACCCGCACCATCTCATAGGCAGTGGCTGGCACCCCGGCGATTGCCATGACACAGTGGCGGTCGATTTCCAGCACCTTATCGGTGCGATCGTACATCACCATGTTGCCGGCGGTCGCCCTCCGATCACCGGCCACAAGCACGCCGTCGCGGTACTTCATGGCCAGGATGGTCGTGGCCTTGGGTAACTCCTCGACGGCCGGAGGCGTAGCGGGCGCCGTCAATTGGTAGCCCTTCTCCTTCAGGAGCTGGAAGAAATCGCCCTGCATTCCCATAAGTCGCTCCACTTCATGATCAGTAGACAGTAAAGGGCAACCGGATGGTCAACGCGCACTCCTCTGCCGTTACCTGGCTACTCTTTGCCTTTCACTGTCCTGTCCGTTGCCGGTACCGTTCCGCTTGTTTTGGATCCACTTTGCGCATGCGCTTCAAGAGACTATCCTTGTCAGGCGACCCGGTATCGGGTCGAGACGGTCCGCTACCGTCCTCGGACGGACTGGTGGGCCGCGGGATCGGGTCAAATGGGCGCTCGCGTCGTTCTGGAAGGCGCGTGACGTTCATGAATGTATCTCCTTTACGATAGACCATCGAGCCACGATATCGGCGGGGGAGGTGGCCCGCTCAATAATCCCGGTCAAGGTCGCGACACTCGAAGGATCGAATAGGTCTCCCATCTCCAGCGTGCAGTCAGGCGACCGTGTACCAAACCGAACCCGCTCCCACTGAATCGATTGGATCTGCTCAGGGAACCGCCTCACACAAAGCCCCCGAATGCCCCCACGCGTATCTGGGGGACCGCCGGTGACGGCCGCACGAATGTCGGCTTCCTCGACCACCCGTGCGGTCTTGCCTTCCTGCTCAAGCGCCAAAAAGAGACCACGCGCCGCATCCACATTGTGATACTCGAGATCGAGACTAGCCAGCCACGAATCGTCCCAGCCGATGCGTTCGTCCTCCACAAACGTATCTAGTAGCCAGAGCTTGGTCACCCAGTCCAGCTTGCCGACGAGTCGGCCTCGATCCTGTGTCAACTGCGTGAGCGTCTCCCGCCACTCGCGCAACACCCAATCGGTCTCGTCATCCTGTCCAGCCAATGACTGCACGGCCGCGTCCAGATAGTGCTCTTGCAGGTCTAAGCCACTGAGAAGCCTGCCATCCTGACATCGCACACACGCCTTGAGATCCGGATCCCGTGAGAGCTGCTTGACTGCCTCAACCGGCCGGCTGAGCTCCAGAGTCGGCGCCTGCCCCCGAGCAATCAAATCGAGCACGAGTCTGGTGGTACCTACCTTCAGCGCAGTGGCATATTCGCACATATTGGCATCGCCGATGATCAGGTGGAGGCGACGATACCGTGACCCGTCTGCATGCGGCTCGTCCCGCGTGTTCAGGATCGGGCGATTGTGCATGGTGTCGACGCTCAATTCCGTCTCCATAAAATCGGCTCGTTGCGAGAGTTGATACGTGACACCACGTGCCGACACTGCGCCTTCGACTCCAACCTTGCCTGCGCCCGCGATCACCTGTCGCGACACAAGAAAGGGCAACAATCCGTTGACCAGTGACGTAAAGGGAACGGCCCGCGAAACGAGATAATTGTCGTGGCAACCATAGCTATGCCCGTGGAAATCGGTGTTGTTCTTATAGAGCTGCACAGCCTTGCCGCCCAGCGCCAGATTCCGGCGCGAAGCCGCGGCCTGGACAATACGCTCGCCGGCCCGGTCGTGTGCCACCAGATCTCTGAGCGTGCGACACTCAGGGGTCGAATATTCAGGATGCGTATGGTCGTTATAAAAACGGGCGCCATTGGGCAAGACGAGGTCGCTCTTCATCTCGTGAAACGAAAATGGCCGATGGGCGTCCTGTTTAGCAAATTCGTCTTCTTCCCTGTCTTGCTGTAGCCCGGAGACCCTGAACCCTCGGGCGTCTTCGTGAGGATCCTCGCCGCCATAGTCCCACCGACGTTCGAACGAGGCTGTCAGGTGGGCGCGCACCAACTCCATAGACTCGACGACGGGATCCACGGTGTCCAAATCCTCTCGGGTGATACCGTACTCTGTCTCTATTCCAAATAGACGCATATCGTGAATAGTGGGACTGAGCGGTGCAGCGCGAAGGGCAGCAGCAAGCAGGGCTACTTTTCGCCGCTGGCCCCCTTATTAGTATCAAATGATCTGAGTGATCGACCGCTCCGCGTGTAGTCGCCCACTACGATACGACGACACGCCGACGACTTGTTCAGGATGATGATCGAGTAACTTGAGCCATTCCTCAGCCGCATCATCCGGTGGCAGGACCTCACCCTCCCGAAATTCTGCCTCGAGGGCTTCGATCAGATCCTCTTCCCGGAGCCCTGCGGAGCGGTCTCCTCCCCGAATGACCCGATCGATAGCCTGTTCTTTTGCCCGTTGGACGATCGAGGCAAGAATGGCCCCACTCAACAAATCTCCTCGATAGAGCGTCTTGGTCTGTCCATTCCGCAATCGGACCCCAAGAATCCGGCTTTCGTCGTTTCGACGGAAAAGGGCGTGAAGGAGCCGTTCGACCAGAAAATGTCTGACACGCGATGGATCGCCTCCATGCGCCGAGAGCAACGTCCCGTCGTAGGGCAGCTCCTCCGTCAGATACACCTTCAAGATCTCCTCAGCCCCATCCCGGCTCGGCCGCTGCACCTTGATTTTGCGATCGATGCGACCAGGCCGCAGAACGGCAGGATCGATCAAGTCCGGACGATTCGACGCCAGAATGATCACGACGTCCCGCAACGACTCGATCCCATCCATCTCCGAACAAAACATCGGAACCAGAGTATTCGTAATGTTGAATGCGCGCATGGCCCGACGGGTGCCCAGTATTGACTCCGCTTCGTCGATAAAGATGAACGGCAAGGCACCTTCGCTCCGGCGAGCACGCGCTTGCGCGAACAAATCCCGGACGATCCGCTCGGATTCTCCCAGCCACATGTTGAGAATCTCCGGGCCCTTGACGTGGAGAAATGCGCCCGAGGTAATCGGCGTGCGCTCTCCTTCCCACAGGCCGGCCTCAGCAACGAGTTTGGAGAGACTCGAGGCTGCCGCCTGCCCGATGAGCGTTTTGCCGCACCCGGGCGGCCCATAGAGCAAGAACCCCTTTGGCTGGGTGAACTGGTATTTGGCAAACGTCTCAGCATGCACCAGCGGATATTCGATGGCTTTTCTGATGGCGTCGATGGCCTCCCTCTGCCCGCCGATCTGTTCCCATGTGACCGATGGCACGTCGTCCAACACATGACGTTTCGACTTCCGCTCATCCATCCGTTCGATCGCAAAGCGATGCGAGGGATCGACCCGAACTTCGTCGCCCGGCTTCAGTTCCACTTCGGCCAAATCGGTCGCACGCAACACGATGAGGGCCTGACGGCCAGGCTCAGACTCAAATCGTAACCTCCCATCGGGCATGGCTTCTGCCACGCGAAAGACCGGCCCGTTTCGATCGAACCCGATCGTTCGGATGACCGCGAAGGCCTCGTTGACCAAGACTTGCGTGCCGAGCTTGAGGTCCGCCACGCCGACACGCGGATCGACATTGGTGAAATATTCGGCGCCTCCGACGGCAATACGTGCCAACCCTTCCTCCGGAAGCTCCAGCAGGATCCCGATTCGATTGGCCGGAGCGGTGAGTTTCTCGACTACGCTCTGAAGTTTATTGAGCTCTGCCTCGCGTTCTTGCAGACGCACAGAACCTTGCAACACCGCGTGGCGTAATTTATACAGGATGCGACGGCGAGGATCGTCGTCTGAAAACTCGGCGAGGCATTCGTCCAGGAGCGCTACAGGATCGGTAAAGGCACCGCGCTCATGGCGTGTTCGATCGGACTCTCCAGGGGACCGGTCCCCCTCAAACCCTTGCGGGTTATCACGGTCCGCTCTTCGGTCTTTCTTGTCATTAGGCTGGTGGTGATCCCCCATCGGATGTGCTCCTTACGCTGATCTTACTCGGCCATCCGCCCCTATAGCAACGTGGGAGAACGCGTGCACTCTTGAGCCAATGACCGGACTTCGAGACCTCCGGGGTCGTTCCGGCGTCGTGTAGAACCCTGTCATTGGACTCATTGGTTTATCGCACGAAGCGCCTGCCGAAATCGGCCAATGGAAAGACTGAATCTATTCTTGCGGCCAACAAAGAAAGTGTCGGGGGAGCCGCGACTGAATGTCAAAATTGTCACCCACGCTCGCAGTGTGAGAACGGCGCTAATTCACCGCTTGAAGAGTGACGGCGATGCGATGCTGATTATTCCCGCGTATCACATCCAGCGTGACGCGATCGCCAACCTCATGCCGCTCTAGCGCTCCCATGAAATCGTCCAAGACGACCACCGGTTTGCCATCGATGGCCACGACAATATCGCCCAACTCAATACGTCCCGTGAAGGTTTCCTTGGTCCCGTGGAGACCGGCACGCTCCGCCGCACTTCCGCTGGTCACTCGCCCGATAATGACCCCTTTGATACCCCACCGCCGAGCGATTTGATCGGGGATGAGGGATACGCCGAGCCCGGGACGAATGACCTTTCCATACTTAATCAGCTCCGGCACGATCCGGTTCACGGTGTCGACCGGCACAGCAAACCCGATCCCCGCATAGGTCCCGCTGGGGCTCACGATTTGCGTGTTGATGCCGATCAACCGTCCCCCGCTGTCCAGGAGTGGCCCCCCGGAGTTCCCTGGATTAATTGCCGCGTCTGTTTGGATGACGCCCTCGATCGTACGCTGCGTCAACGATTTGATCGTGCGACCAAGCGCACTCACGATGCCGGTCGTAAGGGTATGATCCAGCCCAAACGGATTACCGATCGCCAAAACTTTTTGTCCGACCCGTACGTCTTGCGACGTCCCGATCGGAAGCGGGTCTAGCTGTTCTTCCGGCGCTTGAATCTGAAGCACGGCCAGATCGTGGTCTGGGTCGACACCCACCACGCGCGCCCGGTACTTCGCCCGTTCCGACAGGATGACCGTGATCGTATCCGCTCCATATACGACATGGAAGTTCGTAACGACATGACCCTGTTTGTTCCAGACGAAACCGGATCCGGACCCCTGAGGAACCTCGAATTCGTTGAACGACCAAGGATCGCTCCGAATCGACGTGTTCGTAATAAAGACGACAGACCTCGCGGCCCGGTCGAAGATCGCAATCGTCTCCTTTTCGTCTGCACCGAGTTCGGATGAGGGCTTGACCGGACGAGGGTGAATTTCCGGACCCACATGGGCAGCGCCCAGTGGACGACCCCACTCATCTTTGGCCTCAGACACAACTGACCCGCACAGTAGTCCGAGGCCCATGCCCAATGAAACGAGTCCCGCGGTCCGCAAGCTACATCCGCGCACCTTATTCACCCAGAATCTGGATCACGAGCTCGCGCTGCCGAGCCCTTGTGTCAAAGTCGAGCAGCACGATTTGCTGCCAAGTCCCGAGCAGCAGCTTGCCGCCTGAAAACGGGATGATAGTCGAGGGACCCTGGAGCTGCCCCCGGAGATGGCTGTGGGCATTGTCTTCGCCCGGATTCCGCTGATTATGCTGCCAGTGAGGATGGGCTGGAACAAGTTGTTCCCATAGGGCCTTCGTATCGGCGCGTACCCCCGGCTCATCTTCGACGATCAGAACAGATGCGGTGGTGTGCTTGGCAAACACGGTGACGAGCCCGTTGTGCAGACCCGAACCTGATACCGCCGCCTCGACCGACGCGGTGATGTTTTCAAACCGGGTTTGCCCTTCCATGCGCACGTGGAGCGGCACTGTCTTGACCGACATCACGTCTCCTGTTCCATTCCGGCTCGGAGTACGGCGCGTTCCCGAGACGACACCGACCGTCCCCTGGCTTGGTGAATGACCGTGTCAAAGGCTCCTTCAACCACCAACTCGCGAACCGTAGTCACGACGGACCGGCTGACCGTGCCCTTCTGCTCGAGCTTGCTCAAATACGCGAAGGCCTCCGACAAAGATTCCGTCGCGCGCGCATAGTAGTCCCGACCGCGCCGGCGGTTGCTATGCGCCTCGAACTGTTCGCACGCTACGAGAATTTCAGCTAGTTGGCGGACCCAGCCCGGCGCATCATTCAATCGATCCGGGTAGTAGTAATACAGCATGATGCGCTCCATCCATCCGCTCCAGTCGAGACGGAGTTTGCGCAACCTGGGGCGAAGCACGCGGAGGCGGCGAGTCAACCGCCTCGCATAGCCGAGGCGCATCTCGACCTGCTCGCAGGCCCACGCATCCATTGCAATGCCATCCGTCTCCAGGCGATGACGAAATTGCGCCAAAAAAGCCTCGGTTTCCCGCCCCTCTGGAGTCCGGGGATACACCGCTCGCCACTCCGCTGGCCTGGTAGGGATACCGTGACGCCGGGCCCAGGACCAGATCGACCCAAACAACCGCCAATCGAGTCCGGCCCGCCCCAGGTCGTGCAAAAGGCACGCGATTTGAAATTGTCGGACGTGCCTGGGCGTATACCCAAGCCGCAGGGCCAGCGCCGCACACATACGGGCGGTCCGCAAGGCGTGTGGGCAGTCATAACCGCGAATCAATCGGCCTGGCCGTCGCGGATCGGGGTAGGCGTATAGCTTCAAGAGCGTCCGCGCCAACCCTTGTGTCACAAGGAGCGGCGCTTGCTCAACCGGCATGGTCCGTCGTCATCATGACTGGATAGGGGGCCATCGCCGTGGAGGCGGCCCATGATGGGTCGGCAGAATATCGCCGCGCTGAAGGGGTGTCAAGGCAAGGCGGGTAGCCCCTTCCGTCATTCTTTGCTATGCTCCCCGGCACGAGTGGCACGGTATACGTCCATAGAGGAGAGATCCCGATTGTGAAGAGTTGCACACGGGGACCAATCCTGTTTGCCACGCTCGCTTTGGCAGTTCTTGTTCACATCTCGCCGGCTGCGACAGGACCTCCCATCGATCTCACGGGGACGGTGGCCGTCATTGCCACCTACATCTCCAGAGACATTTTTACGAGCGAGTACCAGTACGAAGTGTCGGTTAGAAACGTCGGTACCGATGTGATAGCCGGAGATTCCCTACTCTTGGTCGTGGATCGCGTCATGAACGTGGCCGGGGAGGATCGGGAACCGCTCAAGCACGAACCGCTCCTCAACCGCATGGAGGTGCTTGGAGCCGACGGCGAGACTGCGGAGGGCAAGCCGTTTTTTCGTCTCACCGTAGAGGGCGGTCAAGATCTGCTGCCACAAACCGACAGCCGTCCGGTCAGGGTTGTCCTGCGGAACCGCGATTATGTGCAGGTCTTCACACCCGCATTCCGGGTCATGGGGAGCCGGCGCCCCCCTCCCCCGCCAGCGCGCCTTCGCGAGCCGCTGCTGACGACACCGGGTCCAAAAGCGCCCAGAGCCACGCAACAACAACCCATCGACACCCTCATTCAATTGCTCATCAAGAAGGGCGTGCTGACCGAAGAGGAGTGGCGTGCGGCCAATACACCGACGCCGTGACCCTTCAAACAGTATCGACAATTTCGCTTGCTCCATGAGCCCGATCTGCAAAGCGTGTCAGGGAGCGTGGCCGGCCCCCGAATATCGCCTCGGCGATTGCGGGCTGACTCGAGCCTATCTTTTCGACGATCAATATTTCGAAGGTTGGACCGTTCTCGTACTGAAGCAGCACGCCACGGAGCTCTTTCAGCTATCAGCAGCGGAACGGGCTCGCCTGATGGAAGAGGTCTCCGCAGTCGCCCTCGTGTTGGCCGAGACGTATCGAGCCCGCAAGATTAACTATGAGTTGCTTGGAAACCAACTCCCCCACATCCACTGGCATGTGGTCCCGCGTGGACAAGACGACCCCGCACCGGCCGAACCGGTGTGGCGAGTGCCTCATCTACCCGTCTCGCTCGCATCGGACGCATTGGCGATACAGCTGACCACACTCCGTGAAGCTCTGGGACGAACCCTCACGGGCTTCCGTGTGGGATAACGATTTGGACCTGCCCATCGACAGCGCGGTCCGCTAGGTGCCGGGCTCACACGGTGGGAGCAGGTCACGAACTAGTTAGAGGTGCCGTAGGTCATCGGGCGGCTTCGATTGAGCCCGACCGAAAAACTGCCGTTCGAGCCAGGCCTTCGCAAGGTCTTTGGCCCCCAACCCCAGCGCGATCGTGGCGGCCATGACGATGCCGCCGAAAATAATCCCAAACCCGACCACGACGACGTTCTGAGCGATACCGAGTTGTTCCAGCGCCATGGCCCCGGCTACCAACAACACACCCCACCTCGTGCAGGTTGCCAGGAGACGGGCCGGAGGTAGACTCGCATTGACCGCGGCAATAAGTACCGCTTGAGAGACAAAGTTAGAGAGCAGAAATCCGGCCAGTCCAATAAAGAAGGCCGTGATCATATGCGGGATATAGGCGAGAAACGATTGCGTCACGCGATTGATCGGCTGGACCTGCAGAGCACTGACGGCGGCCATGGCAGCAAATCCCAGCACCATCCAATATCCAACGCGTCCGATAATTCTGGATGGATCGGTTTTCACCCCGCCGCGCAGAAAGGCCGCGGTCAACCCGATGCGGTCGCTCAATCGATCGACACCAACCACACGCAGGGCTCGTTCAAGCGTGGTCCCGACGCCCCACGCCAGCACCATACCGGCTAACAGAAGGAACGACATGACGAGCACATTCGGGAGCACGCCCAGCACCCGACCGGCCACTATGTTCAATGGTTCCAGCAACATCGTGATCCAGGTGTCGCTCATGACTGGCTCCTTTCAGGCGCCGATGCCGCTTCTGCATGCCGCGGAGATGCCTCCAGTTGCTCAACCGGCTGCTTGCGCCATTTGGCCATTAAATATGGCTTTAACTGCTCGAACGTCTGGCACAGCGTTTCGACGCGATGCTCGGCCTCTCGTGAGGTGAGCCCCTGCGTCTCCAACACGAACGTCGCGGTCCGTCCGAGGTAGAGCGGCGTCATGGCCCGAAGCAGATGCTCGCGAGGGAGCGTATGATAATGGTACGCGGACGCGGCGTCGTACACAATCCGAGCCCACAGATCGTCCGGGAGCCGAAACTCATGCGCTGGCTCCCGCCTGACCTTGAACAATTCGGCAAACGTCTCCGGTGCCAGGATCTGCTGCCAGATTGGTTCCAGATCTCGAATTCCCTGGTCGAAGCTCGCGATCATGCGCTCCACGTTCACATTCACCGGTTCGACACCGACCTCATACTGAAACCCGAATAGTTTCACTGGATCGGACCCGACGGCCTCCCACCACACCCCCTCATGGGCTTCCATCAAGGCGAACAATGCTCCCACGACCTCGACAAGCATCGCGGATAGATCGGCGGACGGATCCTTGGGATTGTGGATCTTCGCGCCCAGGAAACTCTGGCACACCTTCGCCCCTGACGCGATCGCTTCGGTCGTCATCCAGATATCCACACCGAACCTCGCCACCTCCGACTCCCATACTTGTTGGTCGGCGTAATGCGCCGCCAGGCGTCCCGCAAAACCAAACTCCCCGCCGATCGGCTGGCGAATGCGATATCCGTAGAGGGTCCTGGTCAACGGATACACGATGCTATTGGTGATGGTCCCGTCGTATTTATGCCTCAGGTAATAGGGCGCGACGTACTCGTAGCCTTCTTCGACGATCGGCTGCAACAACAGGCCGATCCATTCCGGCGTGATACTGCGCAAGTCCGAATCGACCACCGCACATGCCTTCGCATTGAGCCTCCGGGCTATTTCGAAGATCGTCCGAAGCGCGCTCCCCTTCCCGGGTAGTCCGTGATACGGCGTGATGATTTTGTGCAGAGCGTCCTGTCGATCTCCAATGAACATGGTTTCGAGATCGACGACGGCCCTCGATACGAGATCAGACGTACCATCAGCCGATCCGCCGTCTGAGTTGACCAAGACCGCCCGTCGCCCCGGGAAATATTTGGCTAGGCCAGCGCTCACCGCGTGCACGACATGCTCGATCGTATCGGCGTTGTTATAACTCGGGATCCCCACCAGCAGATCGGTTTCGCCGATGGCCGCAACGGCCTGCTCGGTCTCGGGACCCAGCAAGCTTTCGGGGCGTCCCATGGTCACGCGCGTCGCTGCCCCGCGGTAGGATCCCACTGGTGGTCGCTTTCGACCACATCAACCAGGCGGGAGAAAATGTCGGGAACAGCGGCCGTCACACGGCTCCAATTCGAAATCATCGGCACGCCGAGCGGATCGTTCAGGAAGGATTCGGTTGCCAGCTTCATACCATTGAGGAAAACCTCGACGCCTTTCCGCTCCTCATGCCGATCGAAGCGCAAACTGTTGATGGCCGCGTCATGTTCGTACCGCGCGATTGCATCCTGGGCCGCCTGAAGATACGTGGCTTGCAGGGTGCGCAGGACGCCTTCGGATAAGATCATACCCTCGCTGGCGAGGTTGCGGAAGAGCGCCTTCGTGATATCAACGCACATTTTGAGCAACCCGGCATTAGGGTCGCCCGCTGAGAGCTGTTGATGCTTGTGCTCGTATGCATCGGCGATATCGACTTGACAGATCCGGCGAAGCGCACAATTGCGATAGACCTCTGCAAGCACGCCGACCTCCAGGCCCCAATCTCCCGGCACGCGATTGATCCATGCCAAATCGCGAACCATGGCGAACTCCCCCGCCAGGGGATAACGAAAGCTGTCCAGGAAGGTGAGCATCGAGTGCGGCCCCACCAAACGCTGCAGGCTCCGGATCAGCGGCGTAAAGAAGAGTCGGGTGACGCGTCCATGCATCCGATCCGTGACGCGACTGTAGTACCCCTTGCAGAACTCATAGCCGAGGTTGGGATTGGCAATGGGATAGCAGAGACGCGCCAGATAGTCTCGTGTATAACTCAGAATGTCACAGTCATGGAGAGCCAGGACGTTGCTCTGCCCACGGGCCAGCACATACCCGAAGGCCAGCCAGCACCCACGCCCTTTCCCCGGTAAGCCGATATCGATAGCCAGGGACTCGAGCGTTTTAAGAATTTCCTGAATTCGAGGCCCATCGTTCCAGACAATGCGCACGCGCTGCGGGAGCACGGAAAAGAATTCCTTGGCGTACCGGAATTCCAACGCGGAGGCCTGATCGAGCGAAATGACGATTTCATTGAGGTAGGGCACCTCCCGAAGCGTGGTCACGATATGCTTGAGCGCAGGTCGCGACAGTTCGGAATACAAGGAGGGCAAGACCAACGCAATCGGGTTGGTGCCTGCGTATTGGCGCAAGTCCGCCTCAATCTGTGGGAGATTCGGCGAACCAAGGCGATGCAGCACGGACACGACGCCATTTTGAAAGAAATCCGACACTCAATCACTCCTGGTCGTTGATGTGGAGATTCCGAGTCGCCGTAGACCGAGCCTGCGGGAATCTCCGGTGGTCGTAGTCAGACAAAGATGTAGCAGAAATGCACGTCCCGCGTCTTCAAGAAAGACGAGGCGTAAAAGTCACGAAATGATGCAGGGTTATCGACCCGAATGCCGCGCTCGGGTTGTGGCGACCGCCTTAACGATTTTGACGCTCTTGAGCCCTTCCATGAATCGTTCGGCGGGCTGCTGCGCAGGACGCGGCACTTCGACACTGTACCATCCAGAATCCGCATCGCCCTTGCGCGCATGTAGGTCCTGGAACCAACGATCAATGCTCTCTTCGGTCGTGCCCTCTTGAAACGACACGAAAAAATGCAGTGGAGCCGCATCGTTACGCGTCTCTGCGCTTTGGGAGGCGGTCGTCACTGACTCGCTGGTGCTTTTTTCACGTGCCAACATCATCGAAGGCTCGGAACCGTCCTTTGCTCTGGCAGACACCTCGATGCCTGCCGAGCGCAGGCGAGCCACCAACTCTTGGTTCTTTTTCTCCATCGAACTGACGTGTTTGGCCAGATGCTCGTTGGCCATGCTCAAACTATGCAATTCGTCGCGCAGCTGAACTCGCTCGCTTTGCACCTGTCCCATCAGCACCTTCGTGATCCGTTCGACCTCCAGATTCGATTGCCGAGCGATCCTCTCCTGATGCTCCTCCATCTGCTGCACCGAGACGACTTGTGTCTCCATCTGCTTCTGTTGTTGATTGAGCTGATCAACGGTCCGCTGCATCCCCACGATCGTCTTGTGCTGGCCGGCGATCGCCTGCGACGACAGGGACTGGGCCGCCAAAACCGCATTGACCTTTTCCTCCAATCGGCTAATCGCATCTTGCGTCTGCGCTGTGGATACGATCTCCCTTCCCATCGCGGTCGCAACAGAAGTACCTGCTTCCCGCTCCCCACGTTCTATCACGCGATCAACGATCAAGTACCCGACGGCGACTAAGAGTACAACCTGGGCCAATAACAGCCCCTGCACAGCAGACGGCTGCACTCCTGTGCCGATCCAATCTGGTGCGACGCGCTCGACTGACCGGCTGAATCTCGCCCACAGGGAAGGCACGGCCTTGTACATCATGCGCAGGGAACCGCCTTCAGTCCGGTTTTGGATCGTCAGGTCGATCAGACGGCCAGACCAGGCAAGACGGGCAGTTCGAACACCGATTTCCGGAGCCAAGAGACCACCGACCAGGATGCCCGCTTCGCTGCGCAACTCGACACAATGGATGCTGCGCTCACGGCTTGCGAACGAAAAGCTCGGATCCGAAGCGTCGGTCTGAAGCGACCCCACGCATTCCTGATTCACGAATACTTGAAGCCGCGCAGCTGAGCGCTCGCCCTGCCGGCCGGGCAGGTTTCGTAGCGACTCAAGCAGTCGTTGACGATACAGGTTGAGGGGTTCGATCTGATGCGCGTCCATCGTGCCTTCCTCCCTTAGCCCCCAGCAACACAGCCACGAGCGGGTGGCTTTTCTGGAGCGGTCGAATCTGGAGGTCTATCGAAAGTCTGCTCGGCGAGACTCGGCTGGAATCGTCCAACGCACTTGACCGCGCCTGGACAACCTCATGAAAGCATTCCTGGCAGAACGCCAAATGCCAAATCCGATAATCGTAGCCGTAGTCCTGTCTGAATAAATCTCTCCACTGTTCCTGCGTCAAACACGGGTAGTGCTCGGGCTCACTTTTTCGATAATGCGCCTGAAGAATTCGCACGAGCCGCTGCACGTCGAGATTCAAATTTTCAGGCTGCGTCCGTTTCAGCCGTTCTAATTCGCTCAACTCCTCAGGACAGACTCCGATTTCCTCCATCGTCCGCTGCCAACCGGTTTGCCGCCAGCGCTCGAAATTTTTGTATATACGCTGGCTCTCCGCCGCCCTGAATCCCAACAGGCGCACAACCTGCCCCTGCCGAAGGCCGTAGAGGTGATAGAAGAGCGCCATCAAGGCGTCGCGGCTCACGACTGCCCGCGACGCGAGCCCGTCGAGGAATCGGCCAAGAGGTGAAAGCAAGTCTTGGTGATAGCACAACGGCTGGGGCTGGCTATAATACTTGGCGATGAGGCTCTCCAAGAGAAAGAGCGGCCGACAGGGTACTTCCGTCCGCCCGCAGATTAAGAATCGCTCAACCAGTTCATAGCCCCATCGCAAGGCCAGTTTCTCGTGCGTCACGTCGTTTTGCCACTGGGCTGTTTCTTTGAGAAATCGCTTGGTATGGAGCGTCGCCCGCTCCAACAATTCTGGAAGCGACTCGCGTGTCACCCGCTCGAATTCATCAGTGGTTCCAATCAGATCGCTGAGCTTCGACTGGAACTCCTCAGACCCATCCATACCGGCTCCTTCCCCAGCCATTAGGGCAGTCGGCAACCGAGCGGTACTCAAAAATCTCCGAGTATTTTCATGGTTTTCTCACCGACAAAGCAACTGGATTTTTCGGCCTTCCTGCGGACAATTTTGTCTATTGGTCCCTGTCTCGCCTCTCTGTCAGTATCCGACCCGCGCATGAGACGGGTTTCGTGCATTCCCGTACATCGCAATAAGGTTCTACACCATAACCAACTTCACCAATTTCCGTAGGAGGTTCTCATGAAGAAGATTGCTGGTTTGATCGCCTTCGCCGCGCTGTTCAGCTTCACGACCGGGTCCTTTGCCTACTATGGCGAGGAGAAGAATGAGGGCGGCAAGCTGACGAGCGAGGAGAAGCAAGAAGGCGGTAAGCTCTTCAGCGAAGAGAAGAATGAAGGTGGAAAGCTTTTCGGCGAGGAGAAGAATGAGGGCGGCAAGCTGATGGACGAAGAAAAGTCCGAGAGCGGCAAGCTCGGTGAGGAAAAGAACGAAGGCGGTAAGTAAATTTCGGCACGCTGGATAGAAAGCTGGCAAAGGACAGGGTGGCAACACCCTGTCCTTTTTTCATTGAGCTTGGTGGCAAACCTATTAGCCATGAAATTGGCATTCGACACCCGGGGCGCCTGCTGTCCTGCACCCGAGTCAACACGGAGACAGTCATCGCATGCGTCGTTCCTTCCCCCGACGGGAACCTAACCTCTCAGGGGAACGAAGATTCGGTGTTTCAGGGCTGTAACTATGACAAGATTCTACGCCTGGTGAAGGTCGGCATCGAAAAAGTACGAATTGCCATTGGTATCGTGCAACCGGGGACAAGAAAAAGAGCTACGCCCCATAGCCCGCCGCCAACATCACTGAGATGGGAGGAGTTGTAAGGAGTCGCTGGAAGGTTTCACCAACCGCGCGGGAAGAACGGCTGCACCGGATGAGACGCCGGTACTCACGAAGTGCGGTGTGGAGCCGGCGACTGGGATCGAACCAGCGACCTGCGGTTTACGAAACCGCTGCTCTACCAACTGAGCTACGCCGGCGCTTGCATGCCGAGTGGCATGTTGACTTCACGTGATTTGGCGATGATACCGACTCACTCGTCACACTGTCAACGAATCGCCCCTAACGCACCCGTGCAATCGGCGCTCGCTCCAGTTCCAAGATTCCCGCTGGAGTCGGCCGACACACCGGCGTTTGGCCGTTACCAAATTCCACCTGCGCAGCTTGTTGCACCTTTGTTTGCACATAACCGCAGAGTTCGCGTAGCAAGACCCTCCCGGACTTTTTTGTATCCGCCGCTCCGCCCAGGCCCTTCAACAGGAAGTAGGTGAACAAGCCATGCTGCCCGGCCGAATACTCGTGCGCATCCTGTATCGCCGTATTGCCGATGACCTGGACAATCTTTCCCTTGGGAACAATCGCCTCCTCGGGATCCCAGCGCGGAGTCGGCAATGCGCCAAGCATGCCGCCAGTCGGTTCCAAGGACAAGTCCAACATCACGATCGCCCGCCCAATCGGAAGCCGCGCCAACGCTGCGTGCAGCCGCGCCAACCCGTAGGCCCGCTGCTGGCTGCCAGGTTTGCCGTCATACGGAATTAGCGAGACTGCCCCGGTCTCGGGTTCCACTACCGCTCGACCGGAGACATAGACGTAGACAGTCCCCCGCGGCTTTACGTGCTCGGGCATCCACGTCTCGAACAGTCCGATGAGGTCGTCTCGAAGTGCCTGCCCATCCGTGAGCACTCGTATCTGGGTGCCCGGTATGCCTACCGCCTGTTTGAGGTAGGCGGCCATCACCGTAGCATCTCTGGCAGCGTAGCGGCCGGAAGCCAGAAGGGGATCTCGAAAGGTCCCAATTCCAATGGAGATCCCGATGGCATCGGCTTGCTCGAAGCCCTGAACGCGAGCCGGAACCTGATCGACTCCCACGGAGAGAACTTCGACGTCCTCACCAAGGATCTGTACCGCCATCAGGAATTTCTTGGGCGTCGGCAACGCCACATGTCCGCCAGATGCCCTGACTGTCAAGGTGATCTCGGCCTGTTCGACTGAATCCAACTTGGGAACCGTTCCGCTAACCATAACGCGCCGCTGCTCCCCGGCCGGTAGCTCGCCGATCCGAAGCGGAGCCGAAAACTGGTCGACGAGCCCTGGTGTGCCGGCGAGAAAGACTTCGACATTTTCGGCCCGATCGGGGCCACCGTTGTGGACATCAACCTCGACACTCAGATGCTCGCCTTCTTCCAACACGTGATTACGGCTTTCATCCCTGACCATGGCCCGAAAACTGAGTACCGCCCGTGGGGCCTCTGGAGCGGTGTTGTCTAACGTGTCGGTTCCGCTCGCGGTCATCTGATTGCCAGGAGCCGTTCCAGTCGTCGGCGCAACCACCTGGCCATCGGAGGCAGCGGCACTCGGGGCACGGTCGCTCCACAGGCTGCAGCCAGATAGCACTAGCAGCCATACGAAAGCCGTGAAGCGCAAAGCAGCGGTCATGTGGCTCAACAACAGGCCAAGGACTTGGAAGCGGAGTAAATGCGGCGTGTGCACGATATGGACTCACATTGTATACCGAATCGCTACCGGGAAGACAACCTGGGAGGGACGAGACACGACGTTGGTGCGAACACGCTTACCGTGCTCAGAGGCATTGACTGGCCTGATCGCTTTCGCTAAGTTCCGTCATCATTATGCGCGCCCCGGCAATCCCGGATCCCATTTCGCGGAACAGCGGGTCGTGGAGCTCCCTCGCTCGGCTCATTCGCTTGAACAATCAATCGGGGACGTGGCTCCTTCTTTGGCCCTCACTATGGTCCCTGTGGTTCGCCAGCCGGGGACGACCACCCTGGTCGCTCGTCATTATTTTTTCCGCAGGTGCCTTCCTGATGCGGAGTGCCGGCGTGATTCTGAACGACCTGGCCGATCGTCGGATTGATCGCCAAGTCGCGAGGACTCGCACCCGTCCGCTGGCCTCAGGTGAATTGACTGTACCTCAGGCCCTTGCTGCTCTAGGGGCATTGCTCGCTGCCGCTGCCGGGCTCCTGTCACTGCTCCCACCCCTCGCCCGCTGGCTAAGCCTCATCGCCGTGGCCCTAGCGGCTGCATACCCTCTGGCCAAGCGCATCCTCCCCATTCCCCAGGCCGTACTCGGGATTGCGTTTGGGTGGGGAGGCATCATGGCCTGGGCTGCCGTGCGCGAACAACTTGATCTCTCTGCATGGATCGTCTTTCTCTCGACCGTGTGTTGGGCCGTGGCGTACGACACAATCTATGCGCTCCAAGATCGTGACGATGACCGTCGTATTGGGGTGAAATCCTCGGCATTGTTTTTTCGCGATCACACGTGGATTGCGGTGGGAATCTGCGAGATGGGACTTGTGATCGGCCTCACGCTGGTAGGATGGCGCACGGGAGCTGGCCAGGGGCTCTATGCCGGTCTCCTCGGAACCGGGGTGTTTTTGGCGTGGCAGGCGTGGCGGGTCCGTTCGATACGTGAAGGGCAGGAAGCCTTTCGCCTCTTCGCCCAGCATGTTTGGGTCGGGGGGATTCTACTCGCTGGAATTGCGCTCGGTTTCGTCTGACTGAATGGGCAGGAGCGGAATACCACATTCCATCAGCATCTTAACGCGTGACGGATAACGCCCTGGAACGTACTCGATCAGGCCCAGTTCCCGATGTTCCCGGGTCGTAAGACACCTGCGGCGAGGCGTCAGCTCCCAGGCTTGTCGGCTACTTGTTCGGGTCGTGGCGCTCGCAGCGTGCTTAAGTACGTGCTGATGGCCTTCGCATCTGGATCGCTGATACCGAGATTCGGCATCCGTGTCTCGCCCTTCATGGCCTGTGGATACTTGATCCACCGGTAGACCCAAACAGGATTCAATCTAAATCCCGCACGATCCAGCGCGGGCCCAACCTTCCCGCCTTCCTCCCCCAGGGCATGGCATGCATTGCAGCCATATTTATTCGAGTACAACCGCTTGCCGAGCGAAGCTAATTCACTGGCCTGTTCGGGCTTCATCGTGAGATCGGGGCGTTGAATCTGAGCATACTTTGGACGCTTGGCGAAGTTCTCCTGCGCGTTCTTGGCTTGGTCGAGCTCCTTCTTTGCTGTGCCGAGGGCAGCCATTTCTTTGGCATAGGCCTCGTCGTCGACGTCTTTTCCGCTCTTCTCCGCCTCGTCATTCGCCTTTTGTTCGGCTGTATCGTAGGCATTCTTGGCTTCATCGAACCGGGCCTGCGCCTCGTCAAGGGCGCGATCGATTTCCTTCTTCCGCTCTTCGATGTTGAAGGTCAGTTTCATGCCGTGCAACGTCCGCACGTACGCGACAACCGACCAGATTTCCTCTTCCGCGAGTGTATACTTGAAGGTCGGCATCGTGGGGACGCCAAACTCGTCGTCGCCAATTTTATCTCCCACTTCCGGGCTCGTGTCCTTCATATCGCGTGAAATGGTGTCGAAGATTTCCCGATCCGTGAACGTGGACATTTCGGACTTGTTCGCCAGGTCCTTCGGCTTCGGATCAGGCATTGACGACCAGTTGTACCCTTCGTTCTGACGTCCATTTTCGCCGTGGCAATGCGAACAGTAGTGATTATACAGTTCCCGTCCTTTCGCGACCTGCTCGCTTTGAAACAGCGCGCACCCCACGAAACTGGTGGCGCCGACAACGCAGAAGACCGCACCGGCAATGGACAGGGAGCGTACGAATGCCCGTGCGTTCATGCCGTCGCCCCTTTCTTCAGATTTCGAATCAGGAAAAATTCGAATGCCGCGGCGATCCCCATCGCCAGCAATGCATACCAATAGGCGGAATAATCGGGTGGTGGCTCGGCACGGTAATACCACCACGAGGACACAGCCTTCATCGAGCCATGCTCTTTGATTTCGCCGCTTTCAAGTTTCTGCCCGTCCCACACGGCGAACGCGACGTTGATAAAATCACCAGGCTTGATCTGCGTATCCTCATCCACGTTGCCTGTGGCAAGGGATCGGGAGAAGACAACCTTCCATTTTCCCCCTTCGTAGACGCCTTTGGCAGTCACATCCTGATGGGGCTGGGCTTTGAGCGTCCCGAAGCCCTTCGCCGTCATGTCTACTCCCTTGTTGTCCTTATTTTTCCAGTACCAAATATTGACGGGGCCACCCTCCACCTGAAGCATTGGTTGGCCGTGAGCAAAGTGGGCTTTCTTGTCCCCCACCATGAACTCGAGGGCAGCCGCATCATCAGGATCCTGGGTTGGGTCGTCGTATTCGAGCATGATCGCAACGGAGTTCCCGTCGTGAAGGCTGCGCACCTTTACGGAGTTCACAGTGACGGCCTGAATTCGATCTTTCCAATGGACCTGGGGAGACATGGGGAACTCTGAAGCTGGGGCTTGACTCCAAGCCGCAGCCGAAGGGTCATCGGCAGGTAAGCTCCCCTTGACCAGTTGGGCTCTGACCGCGACGCTTTCCTGGGCAAAGACACCCTCTGCTGCCAGGCAGAGGAAACTCCCGAGACCGACGCCGAGGATCAACAGCTTAGGATATACCCTTCCAGTCTTCATCAGCATGTCTGCCCTCTTCCGCCCTCCCACGCTCGGGTGAGCTGCTGGATCCACTCCACAATATTTACTCCCAGGTGCGCGGCTTTTGATGCGCACCGTCATATTCGCCCATGATGATCTTCCAGATCCATTCGTCCGGCAATTCTACTTCCCACCGTGGCATGGCTGACTTCCAGGGCATGCCTTCGATCGGCAATCCAACTCCGCCCTTCTTGATACGCCAGAACAGATAACTCTCTTGCAACATCGCGATAGTGGTCGGGTCGGAGAAATTGGCTGGAGGTGGATTGAACCCCTTGGCTGCGACACCTTTGCCGTCGAAGTTACCGCCGTGGCATGGCGAACAGAATGCCGCATAGAGGCCCTTCCCGGTCATGATATTTTCCGGCGTATTGGGAACCGGGTTCGCCAGCCCCGTGTACTCGCCGGGAGGAGCCGGATGAATCGTACGATTCTCGGCGGGAGGCTCGTCGCTTGGGGCGGTACTCCCATAGGTCTGCCACCCGATCAGCAACGGAAAGAAGGCCAGCACGGCCATGCGCAACGCGCCGCCGCTCTCGCCACTAATGAACTTGGAAATCGGGCCCCAAAACTCCTCCTTATCGGCGGCGCTGAACGTTCTCATGATAACAATGCCCGATGCCGTCAGCATGAGATACAGCAGAATCAAACTATTGGGTAGTGGCGCAGTGAACAGGGGCATCCCAAACTTGAGGAACACCCACATGACCAGCATGAGGATCAAGGCTTTGGTTAACACTCCAGTTCCCATCGCGGTCTCCTCTCCTCGTCCCCTCGCTATCGCGGTGTGACAGCCTGTGCTACGTGCTGAATGGCTGACGGATCACCAGAGCTGGCCTTTTGCGCGGGAGCGGTGGACGGCTGTGATCCTGACGACTCCAACTCGGCCATGGTGACGGTAATGGGTTCTCCGCTCATCTGCTGCAGGAACGCGATCACCGACAGAATTTCGTTTTTTGAGAGGCCGATCGGATTCTTATTGATATAGGGCATGCGGGCCGGATACTCCTTCGGCGGCCCCTCGTGCCGATAGTCCTGATAAATGTACGCCTGCGGTTGGGTAAGGCTCTCGTAGATAAACTCTTTCGTCAGCTTGGCGCCGATGCCTTTGAGATCCGGGCAGCGCGCGGATTCGCTCGGCCCAATGGAATGACACAACGCGCACTGGCCCTTGCTGAAGAAAATTTTCTGACCGATCGCGGCCATGTCGCTGGGTGTCTTGATGGTCGCGAGATCGATTTTTTCCTCCGCGGGCGGCAACGACGCCATCTGTGGCACGGCCAACGCCGTTAACGAGAACAATCCGAGCACGATCATGACGAAGCCGATCACTCTCACAAAGCGAGCCGAGATGAAGAGCAAGATGGCGATCCCGATCCCGACCACGGAAAGGCCGATCAACTGCAGGAGTGCAACTTCACTCATAGATCAGATTCCCTTCCAGCGCGTGGGGTGGATGGCGGAGCAGCTGTCTCCATCGTCTCCAGGGCCGGAGAACCGCCAGCCATCGCTGGGATTGCGCCTGGTGCCAATTTCCCTTTCGGATCATCGTACCCCTTGGATTTTCCTTTATCGCCCATTGTCGCCACCCAAAAAATGAACGAGACCAACAGGCAAAATAGGAACGTATTTAATGCCATGAAGGCCGCGGCATAGCCTAATGCCGGAGAAAAGGCGTACTCAGACGAATCTCGCACAACCCCATACACGTGCCAGTGGACGCGAGACGACGAGCGCGCATAGCCCATGAGGGTCATCAGCAGGATGACCATGACGGCGTTCAAGACAAGGGCATAACCCGCACGCGGCGGCATGATCCCCCACACCATTTCCGTAGTGGTCCTCGCGCTCTTCAGTAGCAGCGCGGTCAGGGGAGTAATCGTGAGCATGACAAATAATACGATCAGTACTTGCGAGGTGGAAAAATAGTTGATCCGGACGATGGCCGGAACGAAGTAGCCCCAGACGCCCAAAATGATGACGGCAATTCCCGCAATGAACAGCACCGCGTTCATAATGGCCTTCGCGAACTTAGCCCAGGTTGCGGTCTCTTGCTTCCCCGCCCGCCAGTACATGATGAAGCTCATGAAGGTGACTAAGATCATCAAGTTAGCCACTGTCATTTTGGCGGACATGACGCCGAAGACACCGAGAAGCGGATGGTGCGTGCCTCCCATTTTTCGTGCCTCTTCCAAACTGGCCACCAGAGAGTGCGGGGTCATCCAGACGCCCAGGGAAAGCAGCAGGACGACGAGCATGGCCAAAATGGGTTTCCGATACTGCATCTCCGAACCAGGAATTCGATGGGTAATGCCTAACCAGAAATAATAGTTCGATCCAAGGAAGAGCACCCCGATCAACATGGCCTGGAGGATAAACAGCCAGGACAGGAATCCTCCCATGAGGGTGATGCCCATTTGCTGGTTGTACTGATAGATTTCCCGCATCAACCAATAGCCGGCGAAGGGAAGGGGCAATAACCCGAACACGCCGATGAAATTGCCCACATACCCCATCCAGTCGTAGTGGAACCGTTCCTCGGTGGTCTTGGCCGAAAGGTACCTGATTCCCGCATACGCCCCGCACATATACCCGCCGAGCACCACGTTGGCGATAAGGCGATGAATGTTGACGGGCCACCATGTCGGATTCCAGGTGGCAGCCCATGCCCGCGCGAGATCCGACCCCTCGGCAATGACCACCGGACTCGCTTGGAACGTGGCCCAGGAATTCGGGACTACCATGATGAAAAATGCGAAGACATTGAGCAGGAAACCAAGAAACACGTGAAACGTCTTCGCCCCGCCTTCCGACATGGCATCCCAACCGTACCAGTAGAGGTAGAGCGTGGCGGTCTCGAGCAGAAATAACAAGCAGTAGACGATGAACGACGGAAAGAAGATGTCCGTCAAATACATCATCAGCTTGGGATAAAACGCAATCAGCATAAAGAGGAGAATCCCGCCAAAGAGGGCCGTCGTGGCATAAGACGACGTAAGGAGCTTCGTAAATTCCTTTGCCAACTTATCGTAGCGCTTATCGCCGCCCTTCCATCCAACAACTTCGCAGACCCATGCAAAAATGGGCACACCTAACACGAACCCAGCCAACAGCAGGTGAAGCTGGGCGATGATCCAAACGATGTTACGACTGCCTATGCCGGGGATATCTCGATATGCCGTCTGCGCCGGAGCACCCGCCTCCTCGGCAAAGGTCAGCAGCGGCGTGGCAAGCCCGATTGCCAGAAGCACGGCCACAGCCCCAAGCAAACGTCCGGCCCCGATGCGTCGGACCGCTTGTGCTAGAGTATCGAGGTGGCAAGTCATACCTACTCTCCTTGTTCCACGAAGCGTCACAGCCTATTCATCACACAGACGCGGTTTCCCCCTCCAAGAATCGGCCTGTTCTCACCCGCATTCGAGCTAGCCATACGTCTGAAGGAGCACCCGTTTGAGCCGACGATCGAGTGAGCCCCGCCTCCCTGCACCGCGTTCCTGATGCATCGGAGGGCTTGGCGGAAGGTCCGTCGTCCCCGCTCCATCGCCCGAATGACTTGCCAGGAAGGCTGATTGAACAGGCAAATCCACCATTCTCGCGGTGAATCACTAGGGCTTGTCAGCCTTGGTCGCCGCT
Organism: Nitrospira sp.; assembly: GCA_036984305.1. Taxonomy (NCBI): domain Bacteria; kingdom Pseudomonadati; phylum Nitrospirota; class Nitrospiria; order Nitrospirales; family Nitrospiraceae; genus Nitrospira; species Nitrospira sp. Next base: position 915,090 of record BQWY01000001.1, on the reverse strand, counting down.
GCAGGTGCTTTTCCTCTGGGCGAGGCTCCCTTTCCGGTTTTCTTCTTTTCGGTTTCGAGCTCGACCTGTCTGGCCTCCAGAGCCGTGATTTGCGCGTCGATTTGCGCCAGCACTTTCTCATCCTTATTCAGCGACTCGATCGGCTTAAATGGCCCAGCCGCCTTCGCGACGGGAAGCTTATAATCTTCATGGGGGTGGGGCGTCGTGTTCGGAATCGCACCCCAGAAGACAAAAGTTAAGACAACACCTGCCGCTGTGACGGCGGTCAACATCAAGGTCTGATCGGTTGGCACTCGCATCAGGTCCCATTGGGTGATCAGATCCTGATAGCTCTCCTGGGTCGGAGACGCTGTGGCCACCTGGCGGAGCACGACACGTCCAATAACTGTCAGCCAAATCATAAGAAGTACCAGGAGGACCACCGTCGCCACGCTGCCCCAAGCGGTCAATTCGATTCCGATCCGCTCGGCGACGGGCATGTCCTTCATGAGGTCCGTTTCCATAATGCTGGCGGCAACCGATTTGGCCACATCTGTCACGGCACTCTGGATGTAATAGATCAGTGGCAGACAGATGGCATTGACAATGGTGATGTGGAGCCACAGTCTGATTCCGAGGCCATCACGGGGGGTGACACGAAACTTCTCCAAAAACAGCGTCCTCGATACCAGCCCGATGGCCCACATGTCGATGGGGATGGAAAGAAGAAGCAACAGGCCCACACCCGGCATCTCCCACGGATGCGTGCCCATCGCCATGAAGAGAAGGCAGAGGGCCAATTTAACGGGAGCTCCCGTCCAGAAGCTGTACCAAACGACGGCTAATCCTGTTTTGAGTGGCGACATACTCTGTGCGTCCGTCATGCTACGGTGCCAATCTGAGGTTATTTAGTCGAGGAACTCACGATTGATAATGGCTGAGACCGTGAAGATCAGAATGGTTGCCATGACGACGATCCAGCCCACCAAGGATATAGGCCGCTTGAAAATGTTGCGTTCTGGGCTCGTGTCGATGAATGGAAGCGCGGCTAGGAGCAACATGAACAATCCAGGCAGCCCGACGGCGCCGAGGAATTGCCCGAACTCGCCGGCAAACACCTTCAACCGCAACATCTGAAACAAGAATAGGAAATACCATTCCGGCTCGGGATGATACTCGCCGGGATCCGGCGTAGCCTCCTCAAGCAAAACCACCGGCTCCCAGAATGCCAGGCAGGCCGTGGTGAAAAAGACTGCGACCATGGCGACGATATCTTTCCAGATTTGTCTCGGGAAAAAGTAATCCGCCTTCGCCAACAACTCTTGGGAACTGCCGCGAAACGGTCCGGCCGGACCGGCTTTTCGGAACAGAAAAATGTGCAGTCCGGCAAGTCCCATCAGGGCCGCCGGGAGCACCATGACGTGGATGACGAAAAAGCGGCTCAACGTCATCTGTCCAGGGGTTGGTCCGCCCTTGAGAAAGCGGGCCATGAAATCGCCGATGACCGGAGTCTTGTCCATGATCTCCACGCCGACGGTCGTCGCCCAATAAGCACGCTGATCCCAGGGAAGTAAATACCCGGTGAACCCAAATGTCATGACAAGCCCAAAGAGAGCCAAGCCCACCAGCCAAATAAGCTCACGTGGCTTCTTATAGGCTCCCCAGAGAAATACCTGGGACATATGCGCGAAGACACACACCACCATCGCGCTGGATCCCCAGAAGTGGTAGCTCAGAAGAAACCAGCCATAGTCCACCTCGTGGATAATGTACTGCGTGCTGGCATACGCGTGATCGGCGCTCGGGACGTAGTAAAACATCAGCAGGATGCCGGTGACGGCCTGCATAATAAAGATGAACAGGAGCACAGACCCGAAGACGTACGCCCAGCGAGAGCCGCCCGGGATCGGCTCATTGAGCATCTTGGCCTGCAGTTTATGCAGGCCAACGCGCTCGTCGATGAATTCAATGACCTTCTCTACTGCGGACGGTTGTGTGGTAGTCGTTGGGGCGCTCATTAGATGATTCGCGTCTGGGCCTTGGTTCCGGCTTTAAATTCCATATCGATAATCTTGATATCCCCGTTGGACGCCACTTGGATTGGTAACGGGTCCAGCGGACGTGGCGCAGGACCGTCCAGCACGATGCCTGCTGCGTCATAGATGCTGAGGTGGCACGGACAGAGGAAGACCTCCCCCAGGACTTTGTGCTTGCGCCACTTGTATCCGCAGCCAAGGTGTGGACACTTTCCGGAAAAAGCCACGTAGGGCACGTTCTTCTTGTTGGTCCATACCACGCGCCCCTTTTCGTCATGGAACTCCATATCTTTCCCCTGGTACACCTGCTCAAGTATTTTGGGGGTCGCCTTGACGATCCAGACGTTCTTATCGATCTCCTCCTCCGGCATGAAGGCTTCTTTGACCATGCGTTTGAATTTGTATTGGAACCCCACGTCTTCACTCTTGATCTTGCTCGCATTGCCGACATTGAGCCAGGTATTGTCCAACGGTTGGTACATGGGCTTCATCAAGTAGCGCAGCACAGGCCAAGCAAGAGGAAGGCCGATAAAGAGCCCGATCACATGGGTGAATTTTGCGAAGAAGTTTCGACGCGGAACGCTTCGCTCGAGCTCCGGCAACGGAACGAGCACTTCCCCCGCCTCGACATGCAAATTGTCTTCGAGGTGCGCAATCTCGACATCGTGGACGCTAACAAACCGATCTCGGGTAAATACTGGAAGGCGCTCAACCTCCGAGGCCGGGATACGAAGCTGGACGAGGTCGTCGGAGACAACTTGAACTTGTGCATAGGGCACTGAGCGCTCCGGACTGCCCGACCCATTGAGCGAAACCACCACGTGGCTGATTTCGTGCGACAGCGGATCCATAATGATCCGCGTAATCTCTCCAAGGTCACGATCCGCGGCACGAACTTTCGATTTAAGCTTTGGCTGATGCATGTTAGTTCTTTTTGATCGGCTTGGGCGTGTTGACGGACGGATTCTTCAGCGTCGCCAGCCATGCGGCCAACACTTCAACATCCTTGTCTTCCATGAGATCTTTGTATTTATCCGGCATCTTCTTTTTGTTGTAATCTTTCTCGAATCCTTCCGCCATGTAGCTCTGCGGATCGAGGATCTTTTCCTTTAGTTCCTTGGCGGTCATGTACGCGCCGATATTGTCCAGTTCGGGGCCGCGCTTCTTTCCGCCTTCGCCCCTCAACTTATGGCAGTTGTAGCATTCCTGGAGCTGCCATTGCTCGAAGCCCAGCCGTTCGAGTTCATCGCCAGTGGCAGACGGCCCCCCGCCTCCCGGCTTGGAGGTTGTTGTCTCGATCGCCGGCAACCCTTCCTGGATGACATCCTTTCCAAGATTCTGTAAGCGATCCTGGAGAGCTTTTGCCTTCTCATCCAGCGCCTTGGCCCGAGCAATAAGATCCTCGGTTTTCCCAAGTTCGGTCTTTTTTCGCTTCGCTGCCAGCAGCTTGTCGATTTTACCCTTTTCATCTTCAGGATCATATTGCGGCAACAGCGAAGCACCGCCGATATAGAACACCGACAAAACGACATAGAACGCGACTAAGGCCACCACGGCCTTGCCGCCTGAAATCGGTTTCATGGAGGGAGCATCGAGGAGCATGTAGACCAACATGCCCAACATGGCGTACGCGAAAAACATGAATTGGAAGATCTCGGGAAAACCCAAGACCTTCGCAGCTACGAATAACACGACGCCCACTACGATGCCGGCGATGAGCTTTCGTATCACGTCAACATCCCTCCTCAGTCTCCCTTTCCAACACGTGGCACGCCCTATTTGGCCCCCGCAGGAACCGCTTTTGCTTCCTGCACTTGTCCCTTCGGGTCAGCCGCGCGCAACGTCACGATGATGGCGAAACTCACCACCGCATAGAACACCAGAGTGATTCCGGTGATCCACCACGCCGAGTAGGCCAAGGTTGGCGTAAATGACTCAGGCGTAAAATCCGGCAACAGATTGTACGTGTGGAAGTACTTGCGGAGCAGCGATCGGACTGCGCCCATCAGGCCCATCGTCCAAATGGCGCTGAATGCCAAGAAGATCAGAACAAATTGCGATGCAAAATCGATCTTGCCCCAGACGATCGTACCCTGCCGGATCGCCCGGTTGTACATGATATAGTTCAGCACAGTGACAAATACGAGCGTAAATGCGGCCGCGTTCTTCGCCGGCATAAGCGCCAGGAAGTTCCATTCAGACGGCAACTCCAATTCTTCGACGAGCTTGGCTCCGGTCGGCACAAATCCGTGTGGCGTCATCCAAATTGCATTGCCGACTACTACCATGAGAAAGCCAACCTGAATGAAGGTTCGCGAGGACACGGTCCATGGCAGAAACTTGCCGATTATTGGCGGCAGCAGTACGAGCGGTGCGAGATAGATGAGAGACCGGGGATCTGGCGCGGGGAAAACTGTCCAGGCCCAGGTCATGACAAACGGGGTCGCTACCATGGCAATCAGGGTAAAGAGGGACATCCTCACCCGTTCAACCCCCTCGATTCGCTTCATGCTCAACCAGATGTAATAATTACTTGCTAAGAAAATCAGCCCCACCATCGCGCCCTGCATCTCGAAGAACATTGACAGCTGGTCGGCCATCATATACGGGCAGATCGACGCGTCGTAGTCGCATAGTTCATAAGCCAGCAAGTAACCCATGAACGGAAGGAATAACAACGCACCAACCCCAATGAGATTCCCGACGAAGCCCATCCAGTCGTAATAGGCCCGCTCTTCGTCCTTCTTCGACCCCAGATACTGATACGCAGCAATCAGACCGGCGATAAAACCTCCGAAGGTCACGTTTCCGACCAGCCGGTGCAGGTTCATAGGCATCCAGCTATAGTTGAACACCTTGTCCCACATGGTGGCCGTCTGGATGAACTCGAAGATCGATTCACCTTCAGCCTTGGCCGGCGTATTCATGAAGGAGGTTGGGCCGTCGATGACAAAGAGCGTGATGGTTCCCACAAGATTCAGCAGCACCCCCAGCGCAATATGCCGGGCCTTTTTCTCCCCTTTCATCGCATCCCATGTATAGAAATAGAGATAGAGAATGATCGTTTCCCCGATAAAGAGGAGTGGGTAGATCACCGCAAAGATGAGGAAAAAGTGGTTGATGAGCCAGGTGGTGAACTGCGGATACGTCGCCAACAGCACAAAGATAAAGAGTCCCCCAGTCAGCGCCGTCATGCTATACAGAATGACGGTCACCTTCGTGACCTCCTTGGCCAGGCGATCGTACCGGGGATCCTGCTTCCGGTACCCCAACCATTCCGAGATCACGACGAAAATCGGGGCTCCCAGTATGAATCCTGCGAACAGGATATGCAGTTGGGCCACGATCCAAACCGCTGTGCGGTTTCCTGTATAGGGAAACTCTACTGACGGCGCATCGGGCACTTGGGCATGGCCCAGTGACACCCACGCAGCCACAATACCGAGTGCAAGAACCAGAGTGCGCCGCCAACTTGTCATCATGTCTCGTCGCCCCTTCACCACAAGTCAGTTCGAGGTTACTTGCCCTCTGCCGGTTTCCCTTCTGCCGCCGGCTTCTCTTCTGCCGCCGGCTTCGCCTCCCCAGCCGGTGCCGGAGCGGCCATCCCGACATCCTTCGCGTCGACCCACGCTTGCTTACCAGGATCCCATCCCTTACCGGGAAGTCCAAAGGTACGTTCGAAGGCCATGACTTTCCATCGATCCTCCTCGGGGAGCTTGCTCTTCCACGCTTTCATCTTGGTATTGGGTACGCCTTCGGAAATTCGCCAAAACCATACCGAGTCCGAATAGAGCTTCATCCGCTCGCCAGTACGGAAATCTCGGGCACCCGCCTTGACCGGCTTTCCATCCTTACCATGACAGCTCGAACAGTTGACGTCCGGGTTTTTCGCACCGATGTAGATCTGCTTACCCTCTTCAACAATCTTCGGATCGGACCACCAGCCCTCCGGCATGTGTTTGTCTGCATACTCCGGTGGTGCAGGCGGAGGCGGCACGATTGGACCCTCTCCGCCCTCTCCACATCCACTCGCCGCTACGGTCAATCCGAGGCCCGCCGCTAGCACCATCCTCCGTGTCCACCCCTGGAAAATCGTAGCCACGTCTCTGCTCCTTTCTTTCTTTGTCTTCGATCCAGCTCGCTCGCCACGGAGGCAGAGCCGGCTGGCACATCGTCCCGTGTAAACAAAAAAACGCTTCTGCTTGATCACCGTATCGCGTCAAGCAAAAGCGCTATGATCTGAGGAACTGGCCGAGGGTCACGCCGTTACCTGTCCCCACCTTGCTCCTTGGACCGATCCGGCGAGGCATCTCGGACGACCCACGGACCACCGACACATCTTTCCGCCCTTATCTTCGTTGCCTTCTATGCCCCTTTGCACGTTCGGCTCGACGCTGGTTCTGAATCATCCGCCCTGCCACTAAGGCTGCAGTTCCGACACCCAAGGCCCCCAACGTATACCAGACCCACCCCGGTACTTCATCGGGCGCGGCCTGCTGGCACCCTGTCCCAAAATCGACCCTGGCTTTTCGCTCGCTTTCAAGATCGTTTGGATCGAACTCGACCTTGATGCGCTGCTCTTCTCGATTCGCCGCGACGAGAACGGGATCACCGAGGTTGTCATTGTGCAAATGAAGCGTAGTCCGGTAATAACCCCGTTCATCCGTCTCGATGGTTGCGCCGACGTTCACCCGCGTATCCTTGACAACGACCTCAGTCTTTTTCGACGGGGCGCCGGACAGTTCGCAAACAAAACCCTCGACCGTAAACCGATGATCCGCCTCGTGGGTAGCCCATGTGACTCCGGCCGCAAGTCCCAGTGTAATGACACTGAGGCAAACAGACCGATTCGCAACCCGACTCCAACTACGCTGGGCTCGACGTTTCATGAGTCACACCCGCGACCCAGGTGTGACCAGCGGAGTCCACAAGAGGCGCCGGTTTTTTGAGGGCGTGAGATTTAACATAGGCCCTACCGGTTGTCAACAACATCGAGGCCTACAGAGCCTCTTTCAGCGGCTCCAGCAGCGCCCTATCATGCAATCTCGTACCGCGATTTCTCAACGGCACAATTGAGTGACATGCGCATGCTGTCAGGTTGGCAAATTGGATGGACTGAGTGGCACACTGGCTGTGGCAGATCGGCTGGAGGATAGCTTTCCGGGGAGAAGGAGACGCGGGATCGGAGCTACAGGTGGCCTCGCGCGCGAGCATCCTCGGCAATTTGCAACGCTTCGGCGAGACGTTGTGATTCCTTTTTGGCTACCCAGGCTTCCCACGATTTTCCTGAGGCTGTGTCCTGTCCGGTGAAAGAGATCGAGGAAATCTGTTTGTAGGAAATCACACGGGGGGCAGCCTCGTTCTCCGTGAAAACCTCGACGCAAGAATCACCGCCGGATGGTTCGCGGTTGAACAGATAGCAACTGAGGATTTCTCCGGAGGAGAGTTCGAGCGTCACATCGCCGCGATAATCAAAAGCCACGTCGACTGCCTCGGCAAGTTCGGTGAATGAGCCGGGCCGGAATACTCGCCCCTCAGGTGAGTCATCCTTGCTAGCTCCATGTGCTTTGGTATCGGTCATATGAGGTAAATATGTCTTTTTAGTCGCCGAAACCGGTGGCCACAATAACACTCAGAGGAACGCACCCTGTTTGCAACTAACGAGACGTCGGTAAGAGCGTCAGCTTCGCGGTTCGCGCAAATCCCCCGAGGCTTCCAAACGTGTCTTCGACCGCCGACGCCTCGTATCCACAATGCACCATGCACTCGGCGCACTTTTCGTTCTTGCTGGTCCCGTAGTCTTGCCACGCGGTCGTGTCCATCAGATCGCGGAACGTTTTGGTATAGCCTTCTTGCAGGAGGTAGCACGGCTTCTGCCACCCAAACACGTTGTACGTCGGATTTCCCCAAGGCGTGCATTGGTACTCTTTCCGCCCCATGAGAAAGTCCAAGAATAGCGGAGACTGATTGAATTGCCATTTTCTTTTCGGCCGGCTCAGGATTTTTGCGAACAACTCGCGCGTCCGCGCCCGCTTTAAGAAATGCTGTTGATCTGGTGCCTTCTGGTAGCTATACCCCGGCGAGATCATCATGCCTTCCACGCCCAGATCCATCATCTCATCGAAGAATTCCCGCACGCGGTCCGGATTGGCGTCGTCGAACAGCGTCGTGTTGGTCGTCACCCGATGACCGTTTGCCAAAGCGGCCTTGATCGCTTTCACGGCCACCTCATACACGCCATCGCGACAGACGGCCAGATCGTGCTCGGGCTTCAGTCCGTCCATATGCACGCTGAATGTGAGGTAGGTCGATGGGCTGAACTCTTTTAACTTTCGCTCCAGGAGAATCGCATTAGTACAGACATAAACATAACGCTTCTGCGCGACCAATCCTTGGACGATCCGGGAAATCTCCGGATGAATGAGCGGCTCTCCACCGGGAATGGCGACAATCGGCGCACCGCACTCCTCGGCTGCAGCCCAGCACTGTTCAGGCGTCAAGCGGCGATCCAATACATGGTCGGGATATTGAATTTTTCCGCAGCCCGCACAAGCAAGATTGCATCGAAACAGGGGCTCCAGCATCAAGACGAGAGGATAGCGTTTGACCCCTCTCAGCTTTTGGGTAAGGACATACTTTGCGACACGATAGGCCTGGGACATCGGGACAGCCATCCCTCTATCTCCTTATACTTGTGCGTTCTGGAAAGGAATCTTCTGTAAAAACGGTCGCATACGAGGAAAAATATGGTCATTCTAGCACTCGAATCGGAAATGGGTCAATTGACAGCTCTGTCGTTCCAATGCAGCACTCAACTCCGAGCAGAGAGCATACCACGCCTGTTATGCACAATGAGCCTCCTGACGGCCACAGCCCCCATCTCCTGGGATGGAGACGTCTGTTTGCTTACAGCCCTTCTACGTATCTATGCCTTGAATTGTGCATCGACAGGTCAAAAACAAAGTCAATCCACAAAATATAGGGGGCTGGTATGCCCTGCACTCAATGCCCAAAAATTAGGCAAATCGCTCATCTCCGCACACCACGTGCAGGATCGCGCAGCGAAAAGTGCTTATCCACATCCTTATCCACAGACTTTGTGGACACACGATCGTCCAGAGTTGAACAGGGGTACGGCGATTAGGCTAATCATGTGTCAGCTACTGCTCCAACAAAAGTTGGGGCATGTACCCGGGAAACGGATGAGCGGTGCCTGGCAGGAGGGTATACACCAAGTTGAGAAATGCTCACTTGCTTGCACTTCCTGAAAAATCGGCCAGTTACAGGACCACGCCGCCTGAGCTTGGGATGGACGTGCAAAGCTTCATGCGCAATGACCGAGTATTAAAGAGGTTGGCAGACATTTGCGAAGTGGTAGTATATAGGCATGTAGAGTATCGGAGAGATGAGGAGGACGCTGAATGTTAGGGCTTCTTTCACATCACAATATCAGGGGTACCATTCTGCTGGTGTTATGTTTCCTCATGTTGGCGACGATTTGCGTGTTCGCTGCATTGAGTACTGTCATGCGCCCGACCAAGTGGGCCGAACGCACGGTATAATCCTCCAGGAACGGTCGCTCGCGCCTCGGGGCGTCCCTACGTGTATGGTCTGTACCGGCCAACCCCCGCCGTACCTGTTCCTAGGCCTCGCCTGGATTTTCCCCAATCTGCTCCCCCATGTCGGATAAACAGAACATGCCGAGAAGTTACGCCCACAGTCTGTGATCATATCCTACGCGCCATCATGGCACGCCAGACTCGTGAGATCCTCTCGTGTGGGGGACCGGTTTCCGATTAGCAATTTAGAGGCACCAGCCATCGCTATGGCCTCATTTGAATACGAAACGCAATCGACCCATTCGACGGGAATTTCAGGAAGTACCGTCGAGCGCATCCCAGCCTAATCAAGCGGATCGATCTGTCACACCAAGGCTCGTAACAGGAGAGAACCGCATGCGATCCGAGGTCTCGGGCACAAGGAGGGAAAACGAGGGGGCTTCCATCTACCGCGTTTGGCCGCTCAGTTGAACCGATTGGGCACACAGGGGTTCTTGCCGTTAGAGGCGATTCAACTGATGTGAGGTCGGTTCTACTCGCCCTGGAAATGGAGGCGCCGAGCGGGTTCGAACCGCTGCGTCGCAGTTTTGCAGACTGCTCCCTTAGCCACTTGGGTACGGCGCCTCGCAAAGAGAGTGCGGCAGGATTATAGCTGGCGGCTGATCGTTAACTCAACCGATAGAGGGTTGGATCGCCTCGCTGGCTATCGAGAGGGCAGAACCGGGATCTCTTTACGCAGTGTGCGAGATGGATCGGCGGTATTCGAATGTCTGGCCCCATTGCCGGCTTCCGCCGTCTGAGGAGCATTGAGCATCGTTTGCGGCAAGTCTCCTCCTTCGGCTTCTTTTTCTTTCGCCAATACCTCCACTTCGGCAATCAGGGTCTCCATCAGATCGGCCATGGGCACCTTACGGACGAGCTTCCCCTTCTTGAACAGGATTCCTACACCCTCACCGCCGGCGATTCCGATGTCGGCTTCCTTCCCCTCGCCAATCCCGTTGACGACACAACCCAATACCGACACATTGAGTGGGGTCGTAATGTGACTCAGCTTTTTTTCGAGTTCGTTGGCCATTCGGACTACGTCGATCTCAACCCGCCCGCATGTGGGACAGGCGATGACGTTGATGCCACGATGCCGGAGCTCGAGCGATTTCAGAATCTCGAATCCGACCCGCACTTCCTCCACTGGGTCCGCGGCTAACGACACGCGCATGGTATCTCCGATGCCATTCATCAGAAGCCATCCTAGACCGATGGAGGATTTAATGGCCCCCGTGAGAACGGTTCCCGCTTCGGTAATACCGATATGAAGAGGGCAGTCCGATTGATGGGCAAATATCCAGTAGGCATCGACCGCGACATGCACGTCGGAGGCCTTGAGAGATACTTTCATGTCGTGAAATCCGATGTCCTCCATGGCATGGACGGCATTGAGCGCCGACTCCGCTAGGGCTTCAGCGGTCGGGTAGCCATACTTCTCCAACAAATCCCGTTCCAGCGACCCGCCGTTGACGCCGATACGCAAAGGGATGCCCCGATCTTGCACAGCTTTGACGACTTCGGTCACTTTCCACCACGCGCCGATGTTCCCTGGATTGATGCGCACGCAATCCACTGCCTGCGCGGCCTTCAGCGCCAGGCGATGGTCGAAATGAATGTCGGCAATCAACGGAATGCGGACTTGCGCCTTGATCTTCGGTAAGGCGTCCGCTGCTTCCATGTCGGGCACGGCGAGCCGCACAAGCTCGCAGCCGGCCTGCTCGAGCTGGTGGATCTGTTCGACGGTTGCCCTGACGTCGCTCGGATGCGGAATCGTCATCGATTGGATGGAAATTGGAGCACTCCCCCCAATTTTGACCGGTCCAACGGCGATCTGTCGTGTGGGACGTCGTTTGATTAGCATCGATCGATGAATATGGACAAGCGCCGAGCTCAGCTGCCTTGCTCGTCACCCTCCGAAAGGTATGCGTGATGCGATTTAAACGCAAAGGCCTCGGCAGCCGACCCGGGCCGCCGTAAACTCCCATTCGCGACGTGCTCGAAAAATGCAGCAACCGAATCTGCGATACCTTGGGCCGTCAGTCTGTATTTTTCGCGCAACAGGTCCTGGGGCCCCTGCTCAATGTACCAATCCGGCAACCCAATCACCTTCGTAGGCAATGCCAGCCCCTGCTCAGACAGCGCCTCGAGCACAGCAGATCCGAAGCCGCCCATCCGCGCACCCTCTTCCACCGTCACCACACACTTGGCTGCGCTTGCTACTCGGGCAATCAAATCCTGATCGAGCGGCTTCACGAAGCGTGCGTTCACAACGGCAGCTGAAATCCCCTGTTCCGCCAGACGCACGGCGGCTTGTAGAGCCGGCCCGACTGTTACCCCGACAGCAACGATCGCCACATCGGAGCCTTCCCGCAACAACTCACCCTTGCCGATGGGCAAGGCAGTCGGCGTCTCATCGATCGCTACTCCCAGGCAGGTTCCCCTCGGATACCGGACCGACGCGGGCCCGTCATAGGACAATGCCGTCTTGATCATGTGTTGAAGCTCATTCTCATCTTTCGGTGCCATCACCACCATGTTCGGAACGTGGCGCAGAAACGCGAAGTCGAACGCCCCGTGATGGGTCGTGCCGTCTTCCGCTACCAATCCGCCACGATCGATACAGAACGTAACGGGCAAATTTTGCGTTGCCACGTCATGCACAACCTGATCGTAGGAGCGCTGCAGAAACGTAGAATACAGCGCGACGACAGGCCGCATCCCATCAGCTGCCAATCCAGCCGCGAATGTCACGGCGTGTTGTTCAGCAATGCCGACGTCGTAGAGCCGGTCCGGAAATTCTTTCTCAAACGCATTCAGTCCCGTCCCTTCGCACATGGCTGCCGTAATGGCCACAATGCGCCGATCCTCTCGAGCTAACGTCACCAGGGTATTCACTGCGTGAGATGTGTAGCTCGGCCGCGACGGTTTCTTGGCCATTTCCCCCGTTTCGCGCACAAAGGCCGGACAGGCGTGGAACCATACCGGATTTCTCATGGCCGGTTCGTATCCCAATCCCTTCTTCGTGATCACGTGCAGGAGGACCGGCCCCCTCATCTTGAGCACGTTTTCCAGGGTCGGAAGCAGGTGCTCAAAATTGTGACCGTCAATAGGACCGACGTATTGGAATCCCAGTTCCTCGAACAAGAGTCCTGGGAGGATGATGCCTTTGGCTAGCTCTTCGGCACGCCGCGCCATCTTCTGCATATCTTGCCCAATATGAGGGATTGCCCGCAGCAACTGTCCCGCATCCTCGCGCATCTTGTTAAAGAACTCTCCTGTGAAGGTGCGGTTGAGGTAGGCGGAGATGGCACCCACATTTTTCGAAATGGACATCTGATTGTCGTTCAGCACGACAATGAAGTCACGGTTGGTGCCCCCGGCGTGGTGCAACCCTTCCAACGTCATTCCAGCGGTCATGGCGCCGTCACCCACAACGCACAAAACCTTGTGCCTCAGATTTTGCTGGTCGCGTGCCTCGACCATACCGTACGCCGCAGATACCCCTGTTCCAGCATGGCCGGCATTGAATGTGTCGTAGACGCTTTCTTCGCGTTTGCAGAACCCGCTTAGGCCACCGTATTGACGAAGCGTATGAAATTGCTCCCGGCGGCCAGTCAGCAGCTTGTGCGCGTAGGCTTGATTACTGGTATCCCACACAATCTTATCGTGCGGTGTGTCCAGCAGGTAGTGCAGCGCCACGGTCAATTCCACAACCCCGAGATTGGATGCCAGATGTCCACCCACAGCAGACACCGCCGAGATAATTTGGTCCCGAATTTCCTGGCAGAGCACAGGAAAATCTTTGGGGGCCACTCGTCGGAGATCCCCGGGGCTGTGAATCGTCTTGAGGAGTGACATAGTGTATGCTCCTTCTGGATGCGACCCGACTAATAGAAGAGACAGTGAATGGTCACGGAAGAGACGACCGGCAAATTTCTTCGTGCAGGATGTGCTTGGAGATATGAGATGGTCTGCCTCAAAAACCAAAGGAAATTATGGCACGTCGCTCGATCGGAGTCAAGAATCCAACATGATCGGCCTTGCACCAGACTCCCGAGCGGTCCTCCCCCCGCTCAAAAGACAAAATGGAGCCCGATGCCAACCCACCGCGTATTCTGAGTGACAAACCGACCATCTGGGAAGGGACCGAGGTAGTACTCCGCCAGAGCAGTTTGATGGTCCGGCCACCAAGTCACAGAGCCTCAAATTGAACGCCAGCCATCGCCCTTTGGCTGTGGCTCCAACCCCATCCTCTCGTGCAGTTGCGCATCCTCTAGGCAACAGGACGTAGCCGTCCTCTCCAATAGATTCGCTGGCTCTTGAATTCGATCTCGGCCTCATCGGCCTCAATGGCTCCGGCCAGACGATATTCTCGATCCAGCAGGGCACGAGCGTAGCCTTCGAGAAAACGGCCATCGACCGCTAATATCCCCTGACTTGCTCCAACCAACGCAAACAGTCGGATCTCCCACATTCCCGCAGAGCGGGGATGCCCCGTCGTTCGATTCTCACACCGGCATATCCGCTCTTTCTGTTTTCGTATTGAGTGAGGCGGGACAGCACCGCCTCACACACGTCTCCCAAACGACCGGCATTAGTATGGAAAATCCAGCCCCGCAAACACGGCCCCACCCTCAGAACTGTACCCATAATCGACGCGTCCGACGACGTTGGGCCTGACCATGCCGCGAAATCCTATTCCAGGCGTCACTTCGTAGTCCCGATTGATCCGTTTACTGAATGAGCTGAACACCTTGCCAGTATCGATGAACGGCGCGATTTCGAAGTCCGCTACGACATTGGAGATTCTCGTCCTGAATACATGGATGCGCTGCTCGATACTCAAGGCCACCAGGTGCTTGTCGATAAAGCGATCGACGCCATACCCGCGAAGGTTGTTTTGCCCGCCGAGCGAGCTCTGTTCGTAAAAAGGAACCTGATCCCCAAACGTCATTTGCAAATCAGCCCGAATCACCAAAATGAGATGCTTCGACGGACTCGCAATCAGTTTCTTGAGTTCGACTTCATACCGCTGAAAGAATGGGCTTCCGCTCACCCGGTAGTTCTGGTTAATTTCCGCGTACGCCGTAATCTGCGCCCCGTCGGTCGGAGTCACCAGATTGTCCCGTGTATCGTAATGAAAGGTCAGCCGATTCCCGAAAATCGTCGCACCGTTCACGCCGTCGACGGTTGGAAACTGATCCACCGTATATGGCAAGTCGGTGGCACCGGGCTGCAAACGCACGTCGCGAAAGCGCTGCCCGAAGGCCAATTGCGTCACCTCGTTGAAGTAGACGCCGAATTTCCAGAACGCTTGAATCTCACGATCGGTATAGTTGGTCTGATCATCCAAGGTCGATTGTTGGCTGATCCCGTAAAAGCGAGCCGTGGCGTTTTTGAAAAATCCCCCACCCACGGAAAAGGCATACCGCCCGTTACCAAACGCCGGGTCGGCGTATGACAATTGCAATCGGCGTTCAATCCGCTCTGCCAACGAACCGATGAATCGGAGTTGTCGCCCTCCCGACTCGTAACGAAAAACATTGATGGCAGCCCGCGTTCCGACAATGGAATTCTGAATCAACAATGGGGCGACAATGTATTTAAGATCTCCGCTTGGCTCGGTCACCATAACCGGCACGATCAACCCGGCGTCGCTACCGTCATTCTTGGACGTGCCCACGGCCGGCACCGGGAAGAGACGCACTTCAGCTCCCACCCGGCTCGGGATACACACGGCCCCTATCACCCAGGTCACGAGGACCAGGGCTACCAGCAAACGCACGTCCCTCATGACAGTCGCTAATGCGGCGAGGCAGAATTGGAAAGTCTATCAGATTTCTTCTGCAGTTGATCCACCAAATCTTGATAAGACCCCGAGGCAAGAATCTTCTTGAATTGGGACCGGTAATTGCTAACGAGTGAAATCTCGTCGATGACGATATCGTAGACCTGCCATCCATTCGAGAGGTTGATGAGACGGTAGTCGATCGGCACGTCGGCATTACCGACTTTCGCCTTGGTCCTCACTTCCGCGTATTCCACCTCGCGCACTTTTTCAACCCGCTCACTGAGATAATTAACCGGTTCACCGGAGTACGCCTCGACACGGTCCGCGTAAGTCTTGATCAAGAGATCACGAAACAGCTGCACAACTTCCTTTCGCTCGGCCTCCGACAGTTTCGGCCATCGGCCGCCCATGACACGCTTGGTCAACTCTTCATAACTGAACCGACTGCCGACGATTTGCTCCAGTTTTTGGCGGCGTTCGCGAGTCTTCCCCTCCGCCTTCAACTCCTTGTCGGTCAAGACCATCAGGGCCTTGTCGATGCTGCTTTTTAAGGCTTCAGTGGGGCCCATGGCAGCCCCCTCGCCAATACCGACTCCAATCACGATCGCCAGCACCAGGCCTGTCAGGAGGCTTCCCCAATACATATCCCGATCTCGTGGATCCATGTTGTCTCTCCTCACCCCATTCGTCACGGCGGGCTATTTGTTGGTGTCGACATTCCCGTGCACGAACTGGCTGACCAGTTCCTCCAAGTCCAGACCCGATTCCGTCTCGCGTATCTTATCACCCGGCTGCAGGGGTATCCCTCCCCCTCCGGGAGAGAGCGAAAGAAACTTTTCGCCGATGATACCCCGCGACTTGACGGACGCAATCGTGTCGTCGAACAGCTTCACGTGATTGTTGACCGCGAGGGTAACCAGCGCACGGTCTTCTACCAATCCGATGGCCTGGATACGCCCCACCTCCACACCGGCGATTTCGACCGAAGCCCCGGGCTTCAGGCCCGACGCCGAATGAAACTCGGCATTAACCAGATAGTGCTGCCCCCCAATCAACTCAAGTTTACCAAGTTTGACGCTCAGATAGGTTAGGCACAGGATGCCAATCAAAACGAATAACCCTACCACAAATTCCAATCGTTCCTTCTTCATGCGCGTATCCCCTCTGTACCTGCGTCTGTCTTGTTCTGCCCGACGGGGGAGCCCGACACAAAAATGAACTCCCGAATGCCCGGATCGGTCGTCTTGAGAAATTCAGCCGTTGGGGCCATCGCAGCGATCCGCCCCTCCTTCAGCATGGCCACGTAGTCCGAAAAGGAAAAGATTTCCGGGATCTCATGACTGACCATCACGGCAGTAAAACCGAACGTTCGCTGCATCTCGCACATCAGTTCGTGAATCGACTTGGCCATCAATGGATCCAGACCCGTCGTCGGTTCGTCAAACAGGATGATTTCTGGTTCCATGACGAGCGCCCTGGCCAAACCGGCTCGCTTCCGCATGCCGCCGCTGAGCTCGGCGGGGTATTTGTGTCCCATGCCCTTGAGCCCGACCTGATCCAGTTTTTCCATGACACGACGGCTCACATCCGTCTCCGGCAATCGAAGTTTCTCCCTGAGCGGAAAGGCGACATTGTCGAAGACCGTTAGCGAATCGAACAATGCCGCCCCTTGAAACAGCATTGCGAAACGCTTCCGGACGTCATTGAGAGCCCTCGCTGGCAGCCGGGAGATCTCCACCTGATCGACCCATACTTCGCCCTGGTCCGGCTGCAGGAGTCCGATCATGTGCTTGAGCAGCACGCTCTTCCCTTCGCCGCTCCGGCCGATAATGGTTGTCAGTCGTCCCTTGGGGATCTCCAAGTCCACACCACGGAGGACCTCTTGGTTTCCCAGTGCCTTGTGGATATTGACGAGTCGGATCATACGGTTACGCTTTCTCGCATGCCCCACCTTACAACAGAATCGATGTGAGAAAGTAATCCCAGACAAGGATGAGCACCGAGGAGAGAACCACCGCTTCGGTCGTAGCAGTCCCCAAACCTTCCGCGCTCATTCGCGTATGATAGCCCTTATAAGAACAAATCCAACTGACGATGAGACCGAAACTGATGGATTTGAGGATACCGCCGTACACGTCCTTCCATTCGACTGCCGACTCGATTGAGCTCCAATAGGATCCGGAATTCACGCCGAGCAAATCGACCCCGACGAGGTGTCCGCCCCAAATGCCCACGACGTCGAATATGGCCACGAGCAGCGGAACACCCACCAAGCCGGCGACAAGCTTCGGCGCAATAAGATACTGTAGCGGGTTGACCGCCATCGTATCCATGGCGTCAATCTGCTCGGTGATCCGCATGATGCCGATTTCAGCCGTCATGGCGGATCCAGCGCGAGCCGTGACCATGAGCGCGGCGAGGACTGGCCCCAGTTCGCGGATCATGCTGAGGGCCACCGCGGAGCCCAGAAGGGCCTCGGAGCCGAACTTGCGTAGCGTATAGTATCCCTGAAGGGCAAGCACCATGCCGGTGAATGCAGCCGTTAAGACCACGACAAACGACGACTTGTACCCGACAAAATGCAGTTGCTTGACGATGAGTCTGAACCGAAACGGGGGTCGAAAGAGCCACGCGAGCGTGCCGAGGAGGAAGAGCAGCATCCGCCCCATTTCACTAAGAAGATCGAGCCCCACTCGCCCCATGCGCTGAATCAGATAGATCATGCAACAGATGCCTTTCGTAACTCTCCCGCCTGGACCACGCGCGGGAGGAGCGCGGCGTAGAAACGAGTCAATTTTTCACCTGCACGACGACTGTGTCTCCCCAGCCGAATGAAACCCATTAGGCTCGCGGGGTGCCGGAGAATTTGCGTAATACCCTGTACCCATCCGCTCATACGTCCCGTCCTGCGAACGAAGAGATTCAAATCCGTCGGCAAAGAGTCACCGACACAATCTGAGACGGCTCGCACGATTAAGAATGGAACCGCATAGCGCGCTGCTTCTCCCGACAACGCCGCGCTTTCCATGTCGATCGCCACCGCGTCGAAGAGGCCTGCAAGGGCCGCCTTGTCTTCGGCCCGCCACACCACCACGTTGGAACAGAGAAAACGTCCGGCGCGATACTCGCCGGCTCCTTCGCACGCCACTTGACAGGCGATTTGCACCAACAACGGGTCACACCCGCCCGGGATCCTGACCCGGGACGGAGACGAGCCCGAGTCGACGGCCATCGTCTCCGTGCCAATCAGCAACGTCCCGATGTCAGCGGCTTGAAGGCCTCCCGCAAACCCCGCTGAAATGACGACATCCCAGGAGGCTTCGGCCAGTACGGTGGCGGCGGCGAGACGGGCCCATTCCGGCCCTACGCCGGTATGCACGACATAGCACCAGGCTCCGGCGCAAGGAAACATCGCCGCAGGAAAGCCAGCGACACGGGTTCGTTCGACGCCGTGGCCGGCAGCCACAATCGCCTGCATTTCCCAGGAGGTTGCCGCGAAGATCGCGACTCGACGCACAGGTACGGATGGAGACACGGCCGCAGTTGGCTCACAGAGCGCGTCGGCACTCAAAACCGATACCGGCCTGATCTCCGATTGTGTAGCTGGACCTCATCCGCGCGCGAATGCCCGCGGGCCTTGAGATTGCGGTACATCGCCAACGCCCATAAGGGGAAGTATTGGCAGTACCAGTGATAGCGCAGATAAAACACTCGAGGGAATCCCGTTCCCGTGTGACACGTTTCTGCCCACAACCCGTCCTTCTCCTGGTGACGGAGCAAATACGTAACCCCTCGGATTACGCTGAAGGAGTCCCCTTCCCCCGCGCACATGAGTCCGAGTAGCGCCCACGCCGTTTGGGATGGGGTGCTTTCACCATGGCCGTAGTAGGCCTCCTCCGCGTAGGACAGACAGGATTCACCCCATCCGCCGTCAGGATTTTGGTGCGTTTCGAGCCATTCGACGGCCCTGCGCACATACGGCTGGGACATGTCTTCACCGATCGCACTGAGACCGGCGAGGACTGACCAGGTGCCATAAATGTAGTTGACCCCCCAGCGTCCATACCAACTGCCGTTTTCCTCTTGCTCGCGCTTGAGAAAACGAAGAGCAGCGGGCACCGCCGGATGGGACATGTCGTAGCCTAGTGCGCCGAGCATTTCTAGACATCGGCCCGTGAGATCGGCCGTACTTGGATCGAGCAACGCCCGGTGATCCGCAAAAGGAATATAGTTGAACACCATGCGATTATTGTCTTTATCGTAAGCCCCCCAGCCGCCATCGGAGCCTTGCATGTCCATGACCCAGCGTAGACCACGCTCCATGGCAAGACGTTGTCTCGCATCGTCCCCCGAAGTTGTCTTACTGAGCGCCATGAGGACCACGGCGGAATCGTCCACGTCGGGGTAATACTCGTTTTCAAACTGGAAATACCAGCCACCCGGCTTGGCATGCGGCGAGGAGATGTGCCAATCGGCCACGGTCTTCGTCTGCTTGGTCAGAAGCCAGTGGGCGGCCTTGGCCATCGACGGGTGATCCGCGGGCAGGCCCGCCTCGATCAACGCGTTCATCAGTAAGGATGTGTCCCAAATGGGCGAGTGACATGGTTGCAAGTGAAGCGTGTCCACTCGTTGCCCGTTTTCCAAAGTCGTCCCGTAGATCTCAAGATCTTCGATTTCCTTCAAAGCCTTGGCCACCATGGGATGGCTGGCGTCGTGCCCCAAGCAGTGCATCGCCACAACGGCATTGGCCATCGCGGGATAGATAGCTCCAAGCCCTCCGGCTCCGGTCATACGTTCGAGCATCCATTTCGTCGCTCGATCCACCCCCATCTGCCGCAGCCACTCTACCGGACGCTGATCGTACCATTTGAGCAATGCATCGAAGGTGATGAAAAGGTTCCGCCACGTGAGAAGGCGAGGGTCCTTTCGGAACGGAGGAACGTGCCGATAACTGATCTGCTCTTTCGCCTCCAAATACAGTTCGTCGATGCCCTGGTCCGCTCCGATGCGACAAAGTGGACGGTGTGCAAAGACGATGAACAATGGGATGAGCACCGCTCGAGACCAATAAGAAATCGCGTAAATGCTGAAGTAGAACCCTTTCGGCAGCAGCATGATCTCTGGCGGCATGCTCGGGATGCCACGCCAATCGTACTGCCCGAAGAGCGCCAGCGTAATCTTGGTAAACACGTTCGCGGCCACCACGCCGCCCATCGCATGAATGCGCGATTTGGCCTGCAGCATGTAGGGCTCATTGGCCGGCACACCCGCCAGTTTGAGCGCAAAATATGCCTTCACCGAGGCGCTGATCTCGGAGGGTCCGCCGTGATAGATCGACCACCCTCCATCGGGAAGTTGCGAGGCGCGCAGATAGCGGACTGCCTTCCGCTCCCGTTCCAAATCAGTGACGCCCATGAACCGCCGGAGCATGAGGTATTCCGAGGTCAGCGTCGTATCGGCCTCCAATTCCGCAACCCAGAACCCCTCGCGCGAATCTTGGCGGGCGAGCAGCGCAGCCTGACTCCGGCGGATCGCCTCATCGATTGCATCTGAATGGCCCACTACAGTTCCCTGCGGACGGCGCACAGCCGGTTCGCTGACGGCCGGACGTCGCTCGTTCCGCACAATCAGCCGAAGCGGCATCCGCGGCCCGCTGGCTGCCGTACGCAAGCTGGCCGGCACGACGCCGAGCAGACTATCGGAGAGACGCAACAAGAGGCTTTTGAATCTATCCATACTCGACTGGCCGATGGTTCCGGATTTGGACAAACAATAGGGTCGCCAGGGTCGCCCCGATGCCCCATAAGGCGGATGGGTACGGAGTGGAAAATCCGCACAAATCTAATGACTTATAACAGACACACAGAGATGAGTCAAGCCGCTGAGGGCTCCTAGACAGCTCGGGCGGACCCCAATCGTCTCTCTGACAACACGGAGAAAACTTAGGCTGGTTGAAGGTCGGCGATTCGGACGGAAACGATCTTAGACACGCCTGGTTCTTCCATCGTGACCCCGAACAATGAGTCGGCGATCGCCATTGTCCGCTTGTTATGGGTGATCACGATAAATTGCGCCGACGAGGAAAGCTCCCGCAACACGCCGGTGAAGCGCCCGATATTTTCTTCATCCAGCGGTGCGTCGATTTCGTCCAAAATGCAGAAGGGCGTGGGTCGAATCAGAAAGCTGGCAAATAACAACGCGGTGGCCGTGAGCGCCTTCTCCCCGCCCGACAACATCGTGATACTCTTCAGCCGCTTACCCGGCGGTTGCGCCACGATGTCGACTCCTGGCTCAGCAGAACCCTCCTCCGACTCCTCGGATTCGGGTGGAGGCTCCACCATCACCAATTCGGCGCGGCCGCCCGGAAACACCTTCTGGAAGACGGTCGCAAACTTTTCTTGAAGCTCCGTAAAGGTTTCTTGGAATAACTCCTTGGTCGTTCGATTGATCCGCTGAATGATGTCGCGGAGGGACTTGATCGACTTGGTGAGATCCTCTTCTTGGCTTGTCAAAAACTGGAATCGCTCCTCAAGTTCGCGGTGCTCCTCGATCGCCGCCAGATTCACCCCACCGATACGGGCCAGGCGGTCGCGAATCTTCTGCAGCCGATCTCGCATCGAAATCAGATCATCCTCCGCCAAGAGCCGCTCCTCATCCGAAGACGCGGCAGAATCGTCCCCGCACACCTCGACCGCTGCAGGACCGACCTCGTTCACACCGTACGTGCCGGCTAGTGTGTTGGACACCGTTTCCAATTGAGTCTCCACCTGTGCACGGCGAACCTCGACATCCAGCCGCTGCTGCCGACTCTCCGTGACGCGCTGGCGAATATCGGACAACGTGCGCTCCCACCGCTGAGTGGACTCGACGTGCTGTGTCAATGCGTCCTGTCCCGCGAGAATTCGTCCTTGCAACGACTCGGTCTGGTGGCCGAGTTGTTGACAACGCGCCTCGACGTGCTCGCGTCGTTCCTGGCTTTGCTGGATGGCCTGAACCAATTCTGCCAGGTTCTCAGCAAGCGTCGTGAGTCGGCAGGCATACTCGTCAATCTGGTTTTTCAACCGGCTGAGTGTCGTCACCGCATGCTCACGCGAGGATCGAAGCGCTCCGACCTCCAGCTTTGCCCCCGTCGATTCGCTTTGGATACCGATCATCACCTGCTCGACCTCTTGGATCCGCTTGTGCAACTGATCGAGAGCCCGCTCGTGCTCGTCACGAATTCGCGTGGCGGCCACGACTGCTTCGCGCCGCCCTCCTAGTTCCTCCCAAAGCTGCCGATGTTCGGCGGCCAAGGCCTCTTCCTCTCGTGCCAGCCGCTCCGCCCGTTGCGACAGCTCAGCGAGGCTATGCTCTATACCGCCATGGTCCTTCGAGAGTGCCAATATTTTGAGCTCCGTCTCACGGAGTGTGGCATCGATCTCGCGACGCGAGGCATCCAGCTCCCCCCGCTGTCTCTGCAACGCTTCTCGCGCCACACGACTCTCTTCGATCTCAGTCATCAACTCGCATCGGCGCAGGTCGAGATGCTGCACCTCTCGACGACGTTGGAGGATGCCGGCCGAAGCACCGGCCAATCCGCCTGTCAGAGTACCCGAAGGATCCAGCACCTCTCCCGCCAGCGTGACCAGCGTCGGCCCGTTTGGGGCCGACCAGGCCCCCTGTTCCCAGAGTCGCAACGCGACATCCAAGTCTTGCACCAATACGACCCGATGAAACAGCGATGCCAGCGCTTCCCCCAAGCCGGCTTGCCCCTGCAGGATATCAACGGCTCGGCCGATGACACCCGGCTGCCCGGCGACCGTGTGCCACCAATGGCCCTCACCCGCAGTCTCAGGCAACGAGGACCACCGAGGCATACACGGGACGAAGGCGCCTCGACCCAACTCGCGCTGTTTGAGGAAGGCCACCGCTTCCGCCGCCCGTCGTGGATTGTCCACGAACCATGACCGCAGCCGTTCGCCCAGCACGGCTTCCACCGCTCTCTCATACCCTTCCGGTACGATCAGCCACTCGGCGATGGCCTGTTGCACCCCATGGCAGCTGCGCAATGACGTCTCATGCTCTTCACCCTCGCGCCCATACCCCATCTCCTCTCGAACCACAGCCTGAAGGGTACGCAACCGAGATTCGGTCCCTGCCAATTGCTCCAGATCGCGCGTCCGACGCTGCTCCAGCGCAACGAGATTCGCTTCGGCCTGTTTGAGGGCCAGCAGCGTGGCCTCATGCGAATCACGGAGAGATTGTAGTTGGACCTCCAACTCCCTGCGATCACGAACGAGCATATCGATCTGCTGACGAAGGCGGTGTTCCTGTTCCCTCAACTCGATCCGGTCATGGGCAAGCCGCTCGGCGCGCGCGTCGATGTCCTGCACCCGGGCTTCGAGCCGCGCCACGCTCGAAGAGTGCTCGGTTTGCCTGGCGATCGCCTCCAGCACTTGCTGACGTGCCCGATGGCTCTCGACGAGCAAATAATCCTTCTCGCGCTCGACAGCCCGCAATCGCTCCTCGATATCCTCGGCTGCCGCGACCTTCGTCTGCAGCTCTTCATCCAATGCCGCCACCCGAAGATGCAACTCGTCCCATTCTGCTTGCGCCGTGGCATGTTCATCCCGATAGAGCGTCGAATCGGCTTGTGCTTGCGCCTTCTGCTGCTCGAAAAGCTGAGCTTTGTTGCGCTCGACGTCGATCTGCGCCAGCGCCTGTGCGCGCTGATGCTCGGCTGCGCCGAGTTCCTGCCGCAGGGCTTCCATAGCCTCCTGCTGCTGGTGCATCTCAAATTTGACGGCCTGTTGCTCGGACTCCGCGTGAGCAGCCTCAGCGGCCAACTCAGCTTCCTGCGCATCGAGTGCCTGAAGCTGCGTATTGACTGAACGGGATTGGGCACTCAAGCGGCGGTGATCGTCGGTCAGCAACCGGATTTCCAGGGTGCGTCCTTCTCGCTGCAAGGAATCGTACGTGCGCGCTTGCTGGGCCTGTCGCTCAAGCCAATTCAGCTGTTTTTTTACCTCGCCGATGACGTCGCGCACCCGCACGAGATTGTGGTGCGTGGCATCGAGCTTACGCAATGCTTCGGCCTTCTGTTTCTTGTACCGCACGATGCCGGCCGTCTCCTCGATCAATTCCCGACGTCCTTGCGGGCTGGCGTTCAGAATCAGGTCGAGTTGCCCCTGCGTGATCACCGTGTGCCCCTTCGTGCCCGCTCGCGTTTCCATCATGACGCCGCGCACATCCTTGAGTCGGCAGAGTGTTTGATTGATCAGATATTCGCTGTCGCCGTTTCGGAAGAGTCGTCGCGTGATCATGATTTCAGAATAGTCGCGGAGTGTCTCCGACAAATCCCCGATTCCCTGCAGGTCTCCAGGCTGCAGCCCGGCAATGACGAGCGAGACCTCCGACATCCCCATCGGCTTCCGCACCTGCGTGCCGTTGAAAATCACGTCCTCCATTCGCTCGCTTCGCAGTGTCTTGGTGCTCTGTTCGCCGAGCACCCAAAGAATTGCGTCTACGACATTGCTTTTGCCGCTGCCGTTCGGTCCCACGACGGCAGTGATGCCTTGAGGGAACTGGATCTTGGCTTCCGCGAAGGACTTAAAGCCGATCGTTTCCAGGGATTTCAGGAACATAGCTCCCCCATAGCTGTGTACAACGCGTCAGTGAACAACTCGACGGACAGTGGCAAGGGCAAGTGATCGTTCGGGAGTAGTAGGTTGAGGTTTGCGCCTTGTAGCACAGGACCTTGAGAAAATCAAAGAAAAATACCGGATAGAGGGGGAGGGACCTGATCGATCCCCTAGATGTTGTAGCAGAAATAGAAACAAACGAAGGCGGTCATTGATTGATTGTACGCTATCGACATATCAGTGGCGGTCGTCCGTCCCGAATAAATAACTGGCTAGGCCGGCAGGATATTAGGCTGAACGACGGTTGAGTCCGCGGAGCCGAACTTTAGCTGGCCTATCCCTTTGGCCCACGCCCCGCACCTGCCGGCTCGATCGACACCAATTCCTTTGGAAGTTGAAACTCAACGTCTTCCTCGATGACCGTGAGATCTTGAACCTCTGCCGGTCCGTGCCGACGTAGATAATCGACGACCTCGGTGACGAGGACCTCGGGCGCCGAGGCGCCGGCGGCAATGCCCACGGCGTTCACATTCGACAGCCAAGCTGGGTTGATGTCCTGCCATGAATCGATCAGGTATGACGTGATGCCGCAATCCTCCCCCAGTTCTCGCAATCGATTGGAATTGGAACTGTTCGGCGAACCGATCACCAGAATCAAATCCACCAACTTCGAGAGCGCCTTGACCGCATTCTGTCGATTCTGCGTTGCGTAACAGATGTCTTCCTGATGGGGGCCTTTGATGCCCGGAAAGCGCCGATTCAATGCGGCGACGATATCGCGACATTCATCGACGCTGAGCGTCGTTTGTGTCACATAAGACAGATTAACCTGATTCCCGACCTCTAACCGCTCAACGTCGTCGACGGAAGAGACCAGATGGAACTTGTCCGGGATCTGTCCGAGTGTTCCGATCACCTCCGGATGCCCGGCGTGCCCGATCAGAATCAGTTCATAGCCCTGCGTGTAGTCGCGATTGACTTCGTTATGAACCTTGATGACCAACGGACACGTCGCATCGATGACCTTCAGATTGCGGCGGTTCGCCTCCTTCCACACCGATTTGGCTACCCCATGTGCGCTAAAGATCACGATCGCACCATCCGGCACTTCGTCGAGTTCCTCCACGAATACCGCCCCCATTTGTCGAAGGGCGTTGACGACATGACGGCTGTGAACGATCTCATGACGGACATAGATGGGGGCACCATACTTTTTGAGCGACAGCTCGACGATATCAATGGCACGATCAACACCCGCGCAGAAACCACGTGGGTTAGCGAGATAAATCTTCATGTGGATCGACTCCGTTGAGGATGTGCGAAGGCATATACCGTCGGGACTGGGTCCGCGATCTCGGTATCCAGCCACGATACGCCAGACCATCACGGGAGGTCAACTGATTTGCTGCCCCGGCAGGGGCCCACCATACGCGATACCACCGCGTATGCCCCGGGCCCTCGATAGGAGCCCACCCAGCTTGACAGCGTTCGATCCCCTCCGTAGGCTGTGCGCGTCGTGGCCGCGCATGCGCATAAGAAGATCCTCATCGTCGAGGATGAAAAAGACATCCAGCAACTGGTGCAATTGTATCTCGACAAAGAAGGATTTCGCACGTTCGTCGCCAGCACCGGCGGAGAGGCCCTTCGGCGGATCAAATCCGACAAGCCAGACCTCGTCATTCTCGATCTCATGCTGCCCGAGATCGACGGCATCGAGATCTGCAAACAGGTGCGCATGGCGCCGGAAACCGCGACACTGCCCATTATCATGCTCACAGCCAAAGCAGAGGAGGCCGATACCGTCGTCGGCCTTGAGTTGGGCGCCGACGACTACGTCACGAAGCCATTCAGCCCAAAATCTCTCGTTGCACGGGTCAAGGCGTTGCTGCGGCGCGTCGATCGACAACGGCACGCGCACACGTCCGTCTACGACTACGGCGATCTTCGTGTCGACCTCGACCGCCACGAAGTGCGAGTACACCAACACGAGGTGGCCCTGACAGCGAAGGAATTCGGCCTCCTCGAGCATCTGCTCCGAAACGTGGGCCGGGTGCTGACCCGCGATGCACTGCTCAACGCGGTGTGGGGGTACGAATATTACGGGACAACCCGAACGGTCGACGTCCACGTACGACGCCTCAAACAGAAGATCCCGCTCCTCAACGACGCCATCGTCTCGGTGAAATCGCTCGGATATAAACTGAAGGATGCCGACAGCGCGGCATGAACCTGACCCTTCGTTGGAAGGTCACCCTCGGAATCCTTGCGTCGGTCGGCGTCGCCCTGGCGCTGGCCGGATGGCTGATACTGCGTTTCGTGTTGCAATCCTCGGTCGGCGTCGGCGCACTCCCCGGCGAACAGCTCAAGTCCGACGTGCTGGCCTCTCTCGGGGCCGCCTTTGCGCTGACGGCCGTCCTCAGCTTATCCATCGCCTGGAGATTAACGCGTCCACTCGTGGACATGACGGAACGCGCTCGACAACTCGCGACCGGTGGTCTGGATCATCGCATCCGTGCCACCTCCACGGATGAGGTCGGCCAACTGGCGGATGTCCTGAATCAAATCACGGATCAACTCCAGGTCAAGATTCACGAAGTCTCGGAAGATCGGGCGCAACTGCTGGCGATGCTCACCGCCATGGCTGAGGGCGTCATGGTGCTGGACGCGCAGGGTCAGATTCTGCAAATCAATCCGGCACTCGAACGGATGTTCGACCTCCATGCGCAACCGAGCCGGGGGCGTCACTTTTCCGATCTCATTCGGCATGCCCCCCTGTCCGGCCTCATTGACCACGTGCTGGTCAACCGGACCAGCCAGGACGGGGAAGTATATCTTCCATCGAGCAGCCGAACACTTCGCGTCGAGGCTTCCGTAGCCGGTGGACACCGCCCCCACGAAGCCTGCGCGGTGCTGGTGTTTCACGACATTACGGATGTGCGGCGCCTCGAAACCATACGAAAAGACTTTGTGGCCAACGTATCGCACGAACTGCGCACGCCGCTGACGTCGATCCGCGGGTATGTGGAAGCGCTCCAAGACGGTGCGAAGGACGACCCAGAAACCTGCAGCCGATTTCTTTCGATTATCGCAACTCAAAGCGGGCGACTTAATCTCATTCTGGACGACTTACTGCAACTCTCCCGGATTGAGTCGGGCCAAGTAGTTTTCAAGCGAGATCCGGTCGACGTGGGCGTCGTCGTGGAACGATCCGTGGCCATCGTGCGGCCGCTGGCGGACAAGAAACGGCACCGACTGGAGCTCGTTTCGGAACCCGGTTTACCAATCGTCCAGGGAGACGAGGATCGTCTTGTCCAAGTCCTGACAAACCTGCTGGACAATGCCGTTAAGTATACTCCCGATGAGGGGGTGATCACCGTACGGATTCGACCAGACGCCGGAGCCGTTGGAGCGCCACCGCAAGCGGTGGAACTCAGTGTGTCGGATACGGGACTCGGCATCCCGGAACCGGAACGTCCTCGAATCTTTGAACGGTTTTATCGGGTCGACAAGGCTCGGTCGCGGGAACTTGGAGGAACGGGCTTAGGCCTGGCGATCGTCAAGCATATTGTCGAGCAGCATGGCGGTCAGGTCTGGATGGAGGGGCGCTCTCCGGCAGGAAGCCGGTTCGTCGTGCGACTGCCGGCCGCCATCCTTCCCCCTACATGAAACGGGCGATGACGAGATAGATCAGACTCGCCAAGACGGCCGCACCCGGGAGCGTGCAGAGCCACGCGAACACAATTTTCGCCGTCACCCCCCATCGAACCGCCGAGAGCCGCTTTACGGCCCCTACGCCCATCACCGTCGTCGTAATGGTGTGCGTCGTGCTGACGGGCAACCCGAAGTGGGCCGTCGCCAGGAGTACGGCCGCGGCACCCGTTTCCGCCGCAAAGCCATGCACCGGCTCGAGTTTGACGATCCGCATACCCAGCGTCCGCACGATACGCCACCCCCCGGCGGCCGTTCCCAATCCCATGGCGAGAGCGCACGAACCGATCACCCACCCCGGCACTTCCGCATGGGCAATGGTACCACTGGACAGAAGCGCCAGCGTGATGATCCCCATGGCCTTTTGTGCATCGTTCGCTCCATGACTGAACGCCATGAAACTGGCCGACACAATCTGCATCCGACGAAACAGCGCGGTCGCCCAACCGCGCGACGCGCGAAAAAACACCCAACTAATGATCACCATCAGCGTTAATCCGATTCCAAATCCCAGGAAGGGCGAAAGCACCATCGCCTCCAACACCTTGCGGAGACCGGAGAATTTCACCACCAGCCAACCACCGTGCGTCACAGCGGCCCCCACCAAGCCGCCGATCAACGCGTGCGAGGAACTGGTGGGTAACCCTAGCAACAGTGTGATGAGGTTCCAGATAATGGCACCCGCGAGCGCGCTGGCCACGACAGCCTGGGTCACAGCCGACGGTTCGACTAACCCGGCCCCGACCGTCTTCGCGACGGCGGTGGACATATAGGCACCCAGAATGTTGAGAATTCCCGCACCGGTGACGGCGACAATCGGACTCACGGCCCGGGTGGACACCACCGTGGCAATCGCATTCGCGCTGTCGTGCCATCCATTGGAAAAATCGAACAGGAGAGCCAGAAACACCACGACGAGGAGCACGCCGGTCAAGTCAGGCATGGAATATCACTCGAATCAAACAGGCGTGCGCGATTGATCAATGATGTTTGAGGACGATGCGCTCGAGAATGTTCGTCACGTCCTCGCAGCGGTCGGCGCCGTTTTCGAAATCCTGGTAGATTTCTTTCCACTTGATCACGACGATTGGGTCCGATTCCTTTTCGAACAACATCGACAATGCATCGCGCGACAGCCGATCGGCTTCGTTTTCCAAGGTGTTGACTTTTAGGCTGCACTCCCCGATCCCCTCATTCTGCTTCCCGAGCAAATCGACCCCCGCCGCCAACGCCACGCTGGCCTGATAGAGGATGTCCGCCAGCCTCACCGCCATCGCCGTGGGCTTCGGCACCTTGTAGATAACGAAGCAGTCGGCGATTTCCTCGACCACGTCGAGGATATCGTCGAGCGCACTGGCCAGGTCGTGGATGTCTTCCCGATCGATTGGGGTGATGAACGTTTGATTGAGCCGGCGGGCGATTTCGTGGGTGATTTCGTCTCCAATGTGCTCCACTTCCTTGATCCGTTTGGCTTGCGCGATCGGATCCTGGAAGTTCTCCATCATCTCCTTCAGCAGACGGCTCCCCTCGATGACATTGTGGGCGGCCTTTCGAAAGAGTTCGAAGAATCCTTCGTCACGTGGAAGGAGACCGAGCATAACGTGTGCGTCCCAAATGCGGAGGGCCCCTTCCCGACTGCCGGGTTGATGAGCCTCCTCAGTTATATCGAAATTGAAGGTGTTTTCTATCTCATGCTGAGGTTACAGCCGTATTACAGAATTCGGCTCTTCGGTGGGACGTTCGCTACCAACGGATGAGCGCCGTCGCCCAGGTCAAGCCGCCCCCGAATGCGCCCAGAAGCACCAGGTCCCCCTGTCCAATTCGTCCGGTTGAGACTGCCTCATGCAGCACCATTGGGAGTGAGGCCGAGGAGGTATTGCCATAACGGTCGATAATACTGATCGTTTTCTCGGAAGGAATATGCAGTCGTTTGCACAAGGCCGCAAGGATTCGTCCGTTTGCTTGATGGAAGAGACACTGCCGTAGGTCGGGGACAGAGACCCCGAATTCTTTTAGCTGCTCCCGGACCGCAGTCGTGAGCCTTCGCACCGCCAGGCGAAAAATAGGTGCACCATCCAAAACAATGGTGTGCTCCAGACTTGACACGGTTTCCGCCCGAGCAGGGCGGCGAGATCCTCCTGCCGGAACGCGAATCAAGTTATGGTGGGCCCCTTCGGCGTACAGACGGACACCGAGAACGCCATGGCCATTCGGTCCTTGACTGTCTTCTCGAATCAGGAGGGCCGCTCCCGCGCCGTCCGCAAACAGCACGCGGCTCTTGGGGTCCCCTTGGTTCAAAAAGGCCGATTTGACCTCGGCAGCCAGCACCAGGCAAGAGCGATATTGTCCCGATCGAATCAGGACATCCGCCATCGAGAGTCCATAGAGAAATCCCGAGCACGACGCGGCGAGGTCGAAGGCGGCAATTGGACGCGCTCCGATTGCCCGCTGGACATAACAGGCGCTGGACGGAAAGATGGTATCCGGAGACGTGGTCGAAACCAGGATGGCATCGACGTGCGTCGCGGACCAGCCGGCCGTCGAGAGGGCCTGCCGGGCCGCGTCAGCAGCTAAGTCTGACGTCGCTTGGCCTGGTTCCGCCCAGCGCCGTTCGACGATTCCCGTGAGTCGGCGCACCTCCTCTGCGACCTGACGGCTCTCCGCACACAGGTCGGAGTTAGTGACAATCCGGGACGGCACCGCCATTCCGGTGCCTATAATACGGCTGCGCACCATGGACCTAGAATATTCAACCCGGATCCGCCGGGGAGATTGCGCGAGAGTAGGAGTTGCGGCGCGATTATAGGAGCCACACTGGTGAGCGTCAATGAAGGTGTCGGAGCCCAACGCGGTCGGGTCTGACTAGCCACGTGAGGTTCTGGGTGATCGACAGTGCGAAATCTCGCTTCAATCTTGCACGGTTTTGCCCAGATCTGCTAAATTTCCCGGAATATGGTCCGAGTTGCGCGGCCTCCCATTCCATTGCTCCTGTGCTTGATCGCTTTGCTACTCGCTCCCGCCTGTACCAGCAAACCAAGAGCGGCAGATTCATCCGGAAAGGGTGTCACTCGCACCGACGAGCAAATCTTCCTGGGGGATACCATCGAGCGGAATTACGATCCGCACGTGATCATCAAACGAGCGGAAGCCTTCTTCGATCGGGAGGAATTTGCCGAAGCGGTCGTGGAGCTCCAACATTTCCTCGAACTTCACCGTGCTCATAGGCTCGCGCCTTATGCCCAGTTTCGTCTCGGCGAAGCGCATTTGCATCAAGCCCGCACCATTGACCGAGATCCGGAGCCAGTCCTCAAAGCCGAAAGTATTTTCCGGAAACTGCGTGCCGAGTTTCCCAAGAGTCGGTATGACGAGGAAGCCTTAGCTCGGATCCGTGAATGCCATGAGTGGCTGGCAAAGACACACCTGTTCGTGGGCAAATTCTATTTTCGCCGAGGGGCGTACCTTGCCGCCGCCCATCGTTACCAAGCGATCTTGCAAGAATATCCCGATATGGAAGTGGCACCGGAGGCGCAATATCAGCTGGCCCGGACGTATGAGGCATTTGGGGCGGAAGAATGGGCTCGCGAACAGCTCACGATTCTAACCCAGCGCTATCCAAACTCCAGCACTGAGAAGGACGCGCAGAAGCTCTTGACAAAGCTCGGGGGGCCGCTCCCCTCGGTCCACGTTGCGGATGCTGCCGCCCCCGGTGCGACTGGTCCGGAAGGACAACGTTCTTCGAGCGGATCATTGTTCGCCTCCGTGCCGCCATCGCCCGCTGCCCCAGAAGACGCCGCAAGACCCAATTTCGCGAGAGCGGATATTTCCGGCAGAGCCCCAGCCCTCGTGGCCACACCAAAGTTCTGCCGACTCGGCGTCTGGTGTTAACCATTCCTGCGCGCAGCGTCTTCTCTCACCCTTCAGCCCCATACCCGCACGTGCGTGCTTAGGCTATACCGGCGAGAATTTCGATCGTCTGCCGTACCTGAGAATTGCATGGCTTCATAAGGAAACGGCTATGCGAATGACGAACACCGGGAGAGGCTTATTGCCCGAGATACCAGCCGATGCCGTAGCGTTCCAGCATACTGGTGATCATGGTGAGAGAGTTGGCGTAGACGAGTACTCCGACAAGAACCAACAGCGCTCCACTCAGCGATGACACGGCACCCATGTAGTCACGGACACCCTTAAAGTAGGTGAGAAACCGATCGACGCCGAGCGCAGTTAGAAAAAGTGGCAACCCGAGACCGAGCGAATAAAAGGTCAACAACAGGATTCCTTGAGAGAGAGCCTCGGTTGTACTAGCGTACAATAAGATCGTGCCAAGAACAGGCCCTACGCACGGCGTCCACCCGGCTGCAAACGCGACCCCAATCAGAAAGGAGCCGACGTACCCAGCCGGACGCGTTCGAAAATGCAGACGGCGTTCCATCTTCAGCCAATTGAAGTTGA
Source organism: Nitrospira sp. (assembly GCA_036984305.1). NCBI lineage: Bacteria > Pseudomonadati > Nitrospirota > Nitrospiria > Nitrospirales > Nitrospiraceae > Nitrospira > Nitrospira sp. The sequence continues at coordinate 881,900 of BQWY01000001.1, read as the reverse complement.
GCAGGCCCAAGAGATACAGACCGAACACGATGATGAGAACCCCACCAAGCTTCCGCAGGTAGTCCTGATAGACGATCAGGGCTTGCCCGATATAGCTGGCCGATGCACCGAACGCAATGAAGACACTGGAGAATCCGGCGATGAAGATCAATGAATTGACGATAATCACCCAGCGATACCGAGTACGAGTGTGAACGTCGGCCAGCTGCTCCACCGAAAGTCCGGTAATGTAACTGACGTAGGAGGGCACGAGAGGAAGTACGCAGGGCGAGACAAAGGACAGCAGACCGGCGCTAAAGGCGGCAAACAGAGAAATCTGCTGCACCGCATCGGTCATGACTGCCCTTCCTTAATCAAGGTCTGAATCAGTTGCACGGCCGCCGGAGAATGCCAATCCCGCGCGCCATAGACGCGATGCCGGACGACTCCCTGTCGATCGAGCAAAAAGGTCATCGGCAACGTTCTTGCCCCATAGGCCAAACCCACCTGATAGTCGGCATCGTGCAGCACCGGAAACGTCAGGCCGAACTCTTTCGTGAATGGCCTTGTGACCGCCATGCCTTGCGCGTCGGTTGAGACCGCCAGAATCTCGAAATCCTTTCGCAGAAACGTCCGGTAGAGTTCTTCCATGGCCGGCATCTCTACGCGGCAGGGTCCGCACCACGTGGCCCAGAAATTGACCATGATGACGACGCCTCTGTAGTGATCAAGCGTGATGGTCTCACCCGAGAGATTTTTTAGCCGAAAATCGGGAGCCGGGTCGCCCAGCGACGGCACCGTCCTCGCCACCGAGATGACCGTTTCAGTGTGGCGCGACGTGGCTTGCCCCACTTGTTCGGCATTGGAGACCGTCTGGATCAGGACGCCGGCGAGAACGAGGCCGGTTCGTGCAAGAAGGCGCAGCATAGATCCCGTAATATGAATTAGGTTCAGCCTCGCGGCAAACCGGACAGACCTGACTTAGTCGCGGATTTGGGAGTGCCCTTCAGAAGATCGTCGATGACCGCAAGGTTTTCTTTTCGTGTCCAATCACGTGGGCCAATGACTTTTTCGCGCAAGACCCCATTCCGATCAATGATATACGTCTCAGGCACACCCATGAGTTTGTACCGCTTGTCGGTCTGTCCCCATGAATCGACCAACACCGGAAAAGTGAGATCCATGCTCTTGACGAACGGCGGGATGTCTTTCTTGGTCGTGACTCGATCGATACTGACGGCCAGAATGACCAGACCATCCTTCCCGTAGGCTCGATACAGCTGTTCCATAGAAGGCATTTCTTCCTGGCACGGCTTGCACCAGGTGGCCCAAAAATTCAGAAAAACGACCTTCCCGCGATAGTCCGTGAGTTGGACCGATTTATCGGACAAATCGGGGAGGGAGAAATTGGGTGCGGCCTTTCCGACCGTCAGCGGCTCATACTTGGCGCTCTGTAGCCAGACCACTCCAAAAACCGCCAGGAAGATGGCAAGGCCTATGAGAAGAACCTTCAGTCTGGAAGCGGACGAAGGAGGTGATGCCATGGCATCCGATGCGTGATCTGGCTGTGTCGAAGGTGACACCGTCGCGTCCCTTTTCTGGCCACTTACGCGTAGGCGTGAAGCCCGGACAGCAGAAAATTCACCCCCCAAAAACAAAAGACCACCATCAGAAAACCAAAAATGGCATAAACGGCTGCGCGATGGCCCTCCCAATCGCGTGTCATTCTGGCATGAATGTAGGCACCGTAAATCAACCACACAATCAGGGACCATGTCTCTTTTGGATCCCAACTCCAGTACCCGCCCCAAGCATAGTTAGCCCACATCGCACCCAGGATGATCCCAAACGCCAACAGTGGAAAGCCTATCATGATAGCCTTATAGCCAAGTTCATCGATCGTCTCCAAATCCGGGAAGGCCGTGTAGATCCCCCCTGCTTTTCCCTTGCGCTCAGCCCGCTCCTTCATGAGATACATGATGCCAAGGCCTCCGGCCATGGCGAATGCGGCATAGCTGGTGAGCGTCACGGAGACGTGAATATAGATCCAATAACTATTCAGTGCGGGCACCAGCGGCTCGGCTGTCTGATAGCGATACGGAAGCAGCGAGGCGGCCCCCATCGCAATAAACCCGATGCCGACCACGAACGCACCGATGGCCTTGATGTGGTAGCGCATCTCCAGCAGAACATAGCCGAGAATAATCGCCCAGGAGACGTACGCCATTGCCTCGAACTGATTCGACCACGGAGCGAAGGTGCCCGATAGCTGCATGCGTTCGTAAGCCCGTGTAAACAATGCGGCTGTGTTAACGACCCAGCCGAACACCGTGACCATGGTGGCGACCTGACCAAGTTGGCCCGCCCAACCCGGCTCCGCTTGCCCAAATGCTTCCACTGGATGCCCCGCCGGAGCCCACTGCATCGATGGGCGACGGACCATCAGGTAGGACACGTACAGCACGAGGGCGGCCAGGTAGAGCCAAAATGTCATATCGAAAAGGAAGAGCGACTTCAGCATAAGGTCCTCCGTCTATCGCTGCGAGTCCGGCACGGCAATGCCAAGCGCCGTTCGCCACACCGTTCTTCAGGCGGAAACCGCCTTGAAGTGGTGAATGAACTTGGTGAACTCTCGTTGGAAATCAATTTGGTTCTTGTGCGTATTGCCCCCAAGGTGTACTCCGACTCGACCATCCTTCGGGACGATCTTGATCCACAATCGCCGATGATAAATAAAAGAGGACAAGGTAATGCCCACGACGATCAGAGTAGATCCGACCCACACAATGGTAACCCCGGGATCCTTCGTAATCTGCAATCCAGTAAACTTTTTCGGTTGATAACCAATTAACTCAAAACTGTATTTTGACCCTTTGATATCGAACAAATCTGGGTAATGATAGAAAATCCACGGGGTGGCTTCGACGGTCTTTCGCTCTTTGATCACGAGCCGAATCGCAGGATTCGCGTGTTCTACTGTTTTTGAAAATACCCTCTTCTCCGCAGAATTGAAGGCAAAGTCGGCAACGAAGTCCGTCATCATCAGCGTCAGATCGAGCCCTGCGACCGGTTGTTCCTTCTGCCACTCTAGATCGACGGTCTTCAGGACCTTGTCCGTTTGCTTGTCCTTGACGTTCAGCCGAGCAATCTGGATGCGATCCCATGCATCCCCGTAACTCGATTGGTAAAACCAAATTCCTTTGTAGACTAACGGATCGTTGACGGTGATCGTCTTGGTGGCTTGCGGCGTACCATCATCGATGACGGTCAGCGTGCTGTTGTAGGATTTGACCGCGCCGTTGTCGTGATAATCGATCCAGAACTTATCTACCTTGAGGTCGAAGTTGCCATTCGGAATATGGTATGTCTGGCCCTCGATACAGACGCCGAACTCCTGGAATCCCCATACGCTACCAATGAGTCCACCTAGCACGATCACGGTGGCGCTCAAGTGCGCGACATGGGCGCCGACGCGCCCCATGATGCCCTTGGTGGCGTAGAGACCGACCCCACTCGGCTCGTTCTTTGCGATCACCCGATAGCCCTTGTCGGCCAAGTACATCACCATCCGCTCCCCAACCTCTTCCTTCCTCGCATCGATGGAGAATTCGGTCGAATGTTTCATTCCCATAATAAACGGAATGGAGACATTGACCTTATCCTGTTGCATTGACCGCCATACGGCCGGAAACCGCTTATGGAAGCAAGTCAAGGAGTTCACGCAGAGCAGCCCTAACAGGCTGGTGAACCACCAGGTATGATAAACGTCGGTGATACCGAGTCTCTGAAACCATCGATAGGCATCCTCCCCGTATTCCTTGACGTACACCTCGGGACGTTCATTTTGCTGAATGACAGTCCCAATCGTCGCCGTCATGGCCAGTGCCAGGAACAGGAACATCGCCAGCTTAATGGAAGCAAAAAACTCTACAACCTCTCGAGAAACCTCGTTCCATCCGAGGCTTGGCGAGGCGGCAGGGGTTGGTGTCGTGCCCGGTTGACCGACTACGACTTCTGGCTTTCCATCCATGTAGTTTTAGGGATACGTTCGTGTAGGGATCGAGCTGGACGTCGCGACCAATTCCGGGATACCCCCTGAAGTCTGGCGGGGCCTCTCACATCCCGTCGGCCAGTCCTCTTGGCAGCTCCGCAGTCTTCGCGATCGTGTGAGCAAGCCATCTTACAAACCCATGAAAATTGCTGTCAAGCAACGGAAGGGGCCTCCCCCTACCGAAAGAACCCCCTTTCCAATTGACATTAATAAGCCGGTGGGGTACCAGTGATAATTGTGCCACCCGTTCAGGCTCCCGGCGTCTAACCCTTAGAATTCGAGGAACGAATGCGCAACAATTACCTCTTCACGTCCGAGTCCGTAACCGAGGGACACCCCGATAAAATCGCCGACCAAATCTCCGATGGGATTCTCGACGCTATTCTAGCAAAGGACAAGTACTCGCGTGTTGCGTGCGAAACGATATTGACCACGGGTATCGCCTTCGTGGCCGGCGAAATATCAACCAAGGCCTACGTCGAAATTCCAGACCTGGTTCGCGAGATTATCAAAGGGGTGGGGTACACGAACGCGACGTGGGGGTTCGACTATGAAACGTGTTCGGTCCTGACTTCAATCCACAACCAATCTGGTGATATTGCCATGGGCGTCGACTCCGGTGGCGCCGGAGATCAGGGTCTCATGTTTGGATATGCCACCAACGAAACGGCCGAGCTCATGCCTATGCCGATTGTCCTCGCCCATCGATTGACGAAGCGGCTGGCCGACGTGCGAAAGAAGGGTATTCTCAAGTGGGTCAGGCCAGACGGGAAATCGCAAGTCACTGTGGAGTACAAGAACGGGAAGCCTTTCCGTATCGATACGATCGTGGTATCGACGCAACATGATCCGGAAGTTACCAGCAAACAAATCGAGCGCCAAATCATGGAGCACGTCATCAAGCCGGTCATGCCGAAAGCGTATTACGATCAAACCAGCGTTAAGCACCATATCAATCCCACGGGACGGTTCGTAGTCGGTGGCCCGATGGGAGACACAGGGCTCACCGGCCGCAAGATCATCGTCGATACGTATGGCGGACATGGCAGCCATGGCGGGGGGGCGTTCTCCGGCAAGGATCCAACGAAGGTGGACCGCTCCGCCTCGTACATGGCCCGCTACATCGCGAAAAACATCGTGGCTGCAGGGTTGGCGGACAAGTGCGAAGTTCAGCTGGCATACGCGATCGGAGTGGCGGATCCAGTCTCAATTCTCGTAGACACAAAGGGCACTGAACGGGTCGAAACCAGCAACCTCGACAAGCTGGTGAGAAAGCATTTCCCCATGACCCCCAGCGGAATCATCGAGCACTTGAAGCTCCGACGCCCCATCTACAAGAAGACAGCCGCCTACGGACATTTCGGACGCAGCGAGCCGGAATTCACCTGGGAGAGGACCGACAGAGCCAAGGCGCTGCGCCGGGAAGCCGGATTATAGTTTTAGACCAACCGGGGCGAAACCCAAAGGGGACGGTCACCATGCCGTCCCCTTTTTCATGACCGCATGAGCAGAACCAGAGGAGGACTTGTGGACTACGACGTGAAAAATATCGGGCTGGCGGACCAGGGCATTTTGAAAATTGAATGGGCAGAGCGCACCATGCCGGTCCTCCGTCTTATCAGGAAGCGATTCCACAAGGAGCAGCCGCTGAAGGGAATCCGGGTCACGGCCTGCCTCCACGTGACCACCGAGACCGCCAACCTCGCCATCACCCTGAAGGCCGGTGGCGCCGACGTCCGCCTCTGCGCTTCAAATCCACTCAGCACTCAGGATGACGTGGCTGCCGCGCTCGTGAAACACGAGGGCATCCCGGTCTTCGCCATCAAGGGCGAGGACAACAAGACGTATTACCGCCACATCGAGTCGGCCATCGACCATCGTCCACACGTCTCCATGGACGACGGCGCCGACGTAGTGTCGCACCTCCACTCAAAGCGCAAGGAGCTGCTGAAGAACGTGATCGGTGGTACAGAGGAGACCACCACTGGTGTGATCCGACTCCGGAGCATGGCGCAGAAAAAGGTCTTGCGCTTCCCGGTTATCTCGGTAAACGATGCCGACACCAAGCATATGTTCGACAACCGATACGGCACGGGGCAGTCCACGATGGATGGCATCATCCGAGCCACGAATCGCTTGATTTGCGGCTCCACCGTCGTGGTCGCCGGCTACGGCTGGTGCGGACGCGGCATTGCCATGCGCGCTAAGGGGATGGGAGCAGACGTGATCGTGACCGAGGTTGACCCGATGAAAGGCCTTGAAGCCGTCATGGACGGCTACCGCGTCATGCCGATGGAACAGGCGGCGCCGATCGGGGACTTCTTCGTCACCGTAACGGGCAACCTCAAGGTGATCCGCAAAGAACACTTCGCCGCGATGAAAGACGGCGCCATCGTGTGCAATTCCGGCCACTTCAACGTGGAACTGGACATTCCCTCTCTGGAGAAACTCGCGAAGAAAAAGCGCCAAATCCGGATGGGCGTGGACGAGTACACATTGGGCAACGGGCGACGTGTCAGCCTCCTGGGAGAAGGGCGCTTAGTCAATCTCGCCACGGCGGAAGGCCATCCTTCCAGTGTCATGGACATGAGCTTTGCCAATCAGGCATTGGGAGCTGAATATCTCGTAAAAAATCACAAGATGCTCGAGAAAAAGGTCTATCCCGTACCGGTCGTCATCGATAAGGAAATTGCCCGGCTGAAGCTCGCGGGGATGGGCATGGCGATCGACAAGCTGACGAAGGAGCAGGAAAAGTATTTGGCAAGCTGGGAAATGGGAACCTGAGCCCCCGCCTCAAGCGATAGACGAAGGAACGAGGGCCACCGCCTCTGGGTGGCCTTCGCACTTGAGGATCCCCGAGCCCTGCCTCGTCGATCACACGCAATAGCTGTCGCTACGACTGTTCTCAAAAGCAGGCATCAGCCGGTGTCTAGGAATTGGTCGATGTCGACGCTCTTCCGTGATGTGACAAAGTACACATCCCTGAGTATCCGAGCACAATTTCACACCTTTCCCTCCCTTGGCAAACTTCATGGTCGCTTGCGACAAGGATATGGCATGGTAAAGTAAAATCAAGTGCCGAGGTGGCTTCCTCCCGGAGGGTCCCATGCATCCCCAACCCGTCCTTTCGCTTACCTTGGATGAATATGGAGTGTCCCCCGAGCATGGTTTCCTGCCTCCTGACCCCCTGGTAGAGCTACAGGATTGCTCAAAACTCTCCTACCTGGGACGGGAACTCCCCAAGCTGCTGACCACGAGGAACGTTCGCCGGTATATCGACGAACAGAGCTCTCTCTTGCCGATGATTCCCGATAGTTGGCACGATCAGGACCTTCGGGCGGCGATGCGGGTCCTGTCCTTCGTCGGTCATGCTTACGTGTGGGAAGTCCCGGATCAGCCGGCCACACGACTTCCCCTCCAGCTGGCCAGGCCCTGGGTGGAGGTCGCTCGACGGCTTGGTCGCCCACCTGTCCTGTCGTATGCCTCATACGCACTCGACAATTGGCGGCGACTCGATTCCGCCAGTCCGATTCAGCTCGACAACATTGTGTTGCTGCAAAACTTTCTTGGGGGTCAAGACGAGGAATGGTTCATAGTCATCCACATCGAGATCGAGCGGGAGGCGGGCCCTGGTCTAGCCGGTCTCTTGCGGGCGCTTCACGGCGCCCGCACCGATAAAGCCGATGAGGTTTCGGAAGGGCTCGAATCGTTGCGACGATCACAACTCGCGATGCGTGACACGCTGCTCCGTATGAAGGAGCGGTGTGACCCGTATGTGTACTACACACGTGTGCGACCCTACATTCACGGATGGAAGGACAATCCCGCACTCCCAGACGGCCTCACCTATGAGGGAATAGAGGAGACTTCAGGGCACATGCACCGTTTGCGCGGCGAAACCGGTGCGCAGAGCTCTATCGTCCCCTGTCTGGATGCCGGTCTGGGTATCACTCACGCTCCCGATCCACTGACCATCTATTTGCAAGAAATGCGAGATTACATGCCGCCGCGGCATCGCCTGTTCCTTGAGTCACTGGAGAAGACAACCGATACGCAACACCGTCCGCTTCTCGCAAGCTACGTTCAGAGTTATAGGACCAGCTATCCACATCTTTGGGCGGACTATGTCTCCTGTGTGGACCTCCTCGCCCAGTTTCGCGAGATCCACATCGGGTATGCCGACCACTACATTCACCGCCAGCATCAATCTCACACCAGCAATCCCACAGCCATAGGGACGGGCGGTACTCCGTTCATGGAGTATCTTCAGAAGCATCTGGAAGAAACGAAACTTGCCGCTCGCGCAGACTGAATCCGGTCAAGATACGAATCCTCGAGATTGTCGCTCGTTGACTCCTCTGGCCGAGCAGCGTATCGTTTCTCGACTGGCAAGAAGGAGGGTCACCGTGTCTGTCATGTGTTCCCTCACAGCTTGTAAGGCCCAGCAGGGGCTGTGCGGCCATGAGAAAGTGATGTTCAGCGTCGCTGTCTTGGCTGCAATCGGGGTCGGCGCATACTTCTTGATCGGCTAGTCGCCGGACCGACGATTCGAGGTTCAGGTACGCGACCCCGGAGGGGGTGAGGGTGATATTTGTGCCTCCGACCGTAGCGAACTCGCCTCCCCTTCACTACAATCCTAAATTGGCTCAAGCACTCGTGCTGGACGAGTTGTTCGACTTGTCGCTATACCGCGCGCTACGCGACATGTTTATCCGGGACTCCGACATGCAGCGCACATTGTCCGAGTTGATCGAAGTGGAAACTCATCATTTCGCCTTTTGGCAGAAGTTTTTCCAGTTGAGCGTCGACCGGTTGGACATCGGCCGACAAGTGAAACTCGGTACGGTGAAACTGATCTGTCGGATGTTCGGCGCCACGGCCGTCCACCTGGTTCTGGAAGCGATCGAGGTTTATGGCGTCCGGAAGTACCTGTCTCTCTGGAAAAGCTATCAGGGCCATCCGCTCGGCGATGCGCTCAAGGGGATTCTCCTGGATGAGTTCAAACACGAGGATATTCTCGTTACCAAGCTCACCGAACGTAAAATCAACGCCGAAAAGATCCGCAATATTTTTCTGGGCCTGAACGATGGACTGGTGGAAATCCTTGGGGCCGTGAGCGGATTTTTCGGGGCTTTCGGCAATCCCCTCATGGTGTTGGTGGCGGCCTTCACCACCGCAATCGCCGGGGCCCTGTCAATGGGAGCGGGAGCGTTTCTCGCACTCAATTCCGAACGCGAGGTCAAGTCCACCGAGTTCCTCAAGAAGCAATTTCTCGGCGAGGGGGGTGAGGGACCAGATATGGCCGAACGTCCGTTGCCGTCCGCTATCATCGTGAGCTGCAGTTACTTAATCGGCGCCTTCGTCCCCGTCCTGCCAGTATTCGTGGGAGCCCACGATGCCATACCTTCCGTGATCATGGCCGGTGTCGTGATCGTGCTCGTCTCGACGATCCTGGCGTTTCTCTCCGGCATGCAGGTTCGTCGACGAATCGGCCTTAATTTGATGATCATCACCGTCGCTGTCTCGGTCACATATGGGATTGGATTGCTTGCGAAAACCCTATGGGGTGTAGCGATCTAAGGCGACTCGTCAGGGCCGTTCAGAAATGGAGCGATACCCGCCCGTCAGATTGATACTGCCGATCCTTAACTGGTCGGTTCACGTTCCCAATTCCAGGTACGTGTCTTGAAAGGCTGGCTTGGTGTACCCCTAAGCGGCGTCAGGAAGCATTTCCAGCGAAACCTTGACCGGCAAAAAGGTGAATCGGTGCTCAACAGAGGGCGGAGGCACAAAGCGACGACCCGCATACAAGTTGCGAGCCGTGGTGCTCAGAAGCAGCCACGTGAGAGCGTTTCTCGATAACGGGGGGAACTTTAGGGGATGGAAACCATTGGTAGCTCGCCGGGCTTTGTGGTTTCGATCTGAATGCGCTGCCGTTCAGCCTTCGAAGCTTCCAGCACGTTGTGAATCATGTCATCCGAAAGTTGGGTGAGGAGTGCGGCGGCGTCCTTCATTTCGGCATGCTCAACAGCACGAGACAGCACCTCCGCTTTCGTGGCTCCCTTCTTCTGCCCGAGGAACGGCTTGGCGATCAGGTATACGACATCTCGCACCGGCATGAATCGAAGAAAGCGACGTAGAAGCTTCCACGTTTGCAGCGGGAAACGGACGATCTTGTATAGGAAAAGCTTCTTCAGCCCCTCCTGCCGAACCGAATTGATGACCTCGCCAGGCAGACAGGTCGGATCAATCTCCGAGCATTTGAAATATTTGTACCAGTCGGTTACCTCGTTCACCAGGCCCCGTTTGACGTACTCCTGCCAGAGCGGCGTCCCGCGGTAGACGCACAGTCGATTGAATCCGAAGGTGTCCAACGGCAACTTCGAAGCAAGATCGAACGTGGCGCGCATATCCTCAACGGTTTCATCCGGATTGCCGACTGTGAAGAACCCATGCACAATCTGGATACCCGCTCTCTTGGCGTTCTTGACCGCGACCTCAACCTCCTCAAGGGTCTGCTCCTTCTTGAGTCTGTCAAGAATCTTTTGGCTTCCGCTTTCAATCCCGAACATCACCGTGCGGCAATGCGCCTTGGCCATAGCGGGGAACAGGTGTTGGGCCACCGAGTCGACCCTCCCCTCAATGCCCCATTGAATCCGCAAGTTCGCATCGTTCACCCCTTTGCAAATCGATTCTATCCGCTTCGGCTGCAATAAGAAGTGATCGTCGACGAAATAGACCGACCCATATCCAAGTTCCTCGAGATGTTTGAGTTCGGCCACTACGTGCTGAGGTGATCGAGCGCGCCATTTCCCTTCGTTGAAAATCGGGATGTCGCAAAAGACGCAAGGCCAGGGACAGCCTCGCGAGGTCTGCATCGTAGTGAACCGCTCCATCGAAAGCACCGCGGGCACGTCAAGCGGCATGGATTCGACGAAGTCCAGGTCGAGGCTTTCTCGATCGGGAAACGGCCATTGGTCAAGTTGCCGTTCCATCGGACGGTTGGGATTTTGCACGACCCTCCCATCCTTCATCCAAGTTACGCCTGGCACATCTTCGGGATCATCCAAGCGCGACAATAAGTCAAGCAGCAACTGCTCTCCGTCACCCCGACAGACATAATCTATTTCCGGACACTGGAGCTTTACGAGTGGGGCGTTAAGACTGGCAAAGACCCCACCGAAGGCTAGCTTCACAGTCGGATTCGAGGCGCGGATGTGTCGGGCGAGAATCTTGGCATATGGATAGCTGGTCGTACTCAGAAAACTCATGCCCACCAAGTCTGGCCGGCAACGATTGATCTCTGAGATGATGACCTCGTTGGGAGTCTCGGGGTGGGCCTGGTCGAACATGAGGCATTCGTGTCCGGCTGCCTTGAGCACAGAGGAGAGCGACATGATACCAATCGGTGGAAACCCCATGACCCTGATGTGCCCGTTCTTCGCCCTCGTCTTGGCAGGCAGCGCGTAGAATTGTGGGTCGCGAACGTGTATGAGAACGACACGCATATCGTCACTCCCTATCATGGACAACTGCCTCCAGCAGGAGTCTGCCGAAGGCAACTGCGGGAAGCCGGTGAAATTCGGTCAAACGCGATTCGATCAAGCGGAGTCCACGGCCGTGGTCGTGGACAGAGGGATTGATCACGAGGGCAACGTACCACGAGACCGCGTGCAAGAAAAGGAGAATCTACTGTAGCTGCACGGTGGAACGCCGATCATGTGTCTCGGGATGTTGAAACCGAGCGGGTCGAGCTAACGACCTAGCGCAGCCTTGACGGCCTGACCAATTTCAGCGGGATTCTTTACCACTCGGACGCCGCCGGCCTCGAGCGCCTTCATTTTTTCCGATGCCGTCCCTTTGCCGCCCGAGATAATCGCTCCAGCGTGACCCATTCGACGCCCCGGCGGTGCCGTGATACCCGCGATGAAGCTGATGACGGGTTTTTTGACGTTCTTTTTGATGAACTCAGCGGCCTTTTCCTCGGCATCGCCGCCGATCTCGCCGATCATCACAATCGCCTGAGTCTCAGGATCTTTTTCAAACAGCGGGAGAACATCGACAAAGCCTGTTCCGTTGACCGGATCGCCGCCGATGCCGACGCACGTTGTCTCGCCCAAGCCCAGCGTCGAGAGCTGATGCACTGCCTCATACGTAAGGGTGCCGCTGCGAGAGACGACGCCTACGACCCCTTTCTTGTGAATGAATCCCGGCATGATCCCAATCTTGGCTTCGTCAACGGTAATCACTCCAGGACAGTTGGGACCGATGAGTCGGACATCGCGCCCGCGCAGTGCGCGCTTGACTCGGACCATATCGTTGACGGGAATTCCTTCGGTGATACAGATCACCAACCTGATACCGGCATTTGCCGCCTCAAGAATGGCGTCGGCACAGAAGGGCGGCGGGACGAATATCAGGGAGGTATCACACTGGGTCTTCGTGACCGCCTCCCGAACCGTATTGAAGACCGGAATGCCCTCGACCTCCTGTCCGGCCTTACCCGGCGTGACGCCCGCGACTATCTGAGTACCGTATGCCTTGCACTGCGTGGCGTGGAAGGACCCTTCCTTCCCCGTAATGCCCTGGACGACGACCCGCGTGTTCTTATTGACGAGAATGCTCACAGTGGTCTCCTTTAGGCGGCTTTCCCCGTCATCTGTACAATTTTTTGTGCCGCTTCCCACAGATCATTGGCGACGTCCAGCTTCAGATCCGACTCGGCCAAAAGCTTCCTGCCTTCTTCCGCATTCGTGCCCTGGAGGCGGACAACGAGGGGGACGTTGATTCTTACCTCCTTGGCAGCCTCGATCACGCCATGCGCGATACGTTCGCATCGAACGATGCCTCCGAAGATATTGATGAAGATGCCCTTCACGTTCGGATCCTTGAGAAGGATGCGGAAACCGGCAGCCACCGTCTCTTTTGTGGCTCCGCCACCGACATCGAGGAAGTTCGCCGGCTCGCTTCCGGCCAGCTTGATGACGTCCATGGTGGCCATCGCCAGGCCCGCCCCATTCACCATGCAACCGATGTTGCCATCCAACTTCACGTAGTTGAGATTATTCGCGGTCGCCTCGATTTCGAGCGGCTCTTCTTCGTTCAGATCCCGCATTTGCTGCACATCCTGATGCTTGAAGATGCCGTTATCGTCGAATGACACCTTGCCATCGAGGGCAATCAACGTCTTTTCCTTCGTAATGATCAGTGGATTGATTTCGACGAGGGCAGCATTCTTCTCCATGAAGAGCCGATAGAGGTTGTCGAGCAGCTTGACGAAGGAGTTGATGACCGTCGGTTCCATGTTCTGAAGCCCTAGGGCAAAGGCCACGTTCCGTCCGTTGTAGCCTTGGAATCCGACCGCCGGATCGACGGCCTCCTTGATGATTTTGTCCGGAGTCTTGGCCGCCACCTCTTCGATCTCCATACCACCCTCTGTACTGGCAATAAAGGTCGGCCATCCGGTATCGCGATCGACCAGGAGGCTCAAGTAGAGTTCCTTCGCGATGTTGGCGCCTTCCTCCAGAAGCAATCGATGGACGGTACGCCCCTTCGGCCCGGTCTGATGAGTCACGAGTGTCTTGCCGATCAACTCCTTGGCCAACCCCGCCACCGCACCTTTGTCCTTGGTGATCTTCACACCCCCGGCCTTCCCTCGGCCACCGGCATGAATTTGTGCCTTCACGACGAAGATGGGCGTGTTCAGCTCATTAGCCCAGGCCGTCGCGGCATCAGGCGACGTAATCTCTCTGCCACGAGGCACGGGCACCCCGAACTGCGCGAAAAGTTGCTTGGCTTGAAATTCGTGAACGTTCATTTGAATCCTTTCGGCGAAAGCCCGGCTCGGGCGGGCCCGTGAGACGCATCCGGTCGGTCTTACCCGCGCCTGGACCCTTATCCGGTCTTTCTCGTGTATGCGGGGAGAATCATCGGTGAGGCGTGCTCGCTGGATGACACACCGTGCTTTTTCGCCTCAGCGCGAAATCGTTGAAGATGGTCGAGCGTGAGCTTTCCCTGAGAGGTCGAGGATGCACGCCCGGCGGCGACGAGCCCAGATCGCTTACCATACACCATCAGATCCAAGAGGGAATTTCCCATCAGCCGGTTGCGTCCATGCAATCCGCCAGAGGCTTCGCCGGCCACAAAGAGGTTCGTGACCTCCGTTTCGGCATTAGTGTCGATCTTGACGCCCCCGTTTTGATAATGCAGCGTCGGATAGATCAACACCGGATCTTTACTGATATCGATACCGAACCGCTCAAACTGACGAACCATCGCGGGGAAATGCTTGTTTACCGTTCCGGATCCGTGTTCGGCATCGAGGAGCGGCGTATCCAACCACACACCCACGCGGCCGGCCATAGTGCGAATGCCGCGGCCTTCTTCGCATTCGCGGATGATCGAAGAGGAGACTACATCGCGGGTATCGAGTTCGTTCACGAACCGCTCCCCCTTGGCATTGACCAAATGGCCCCCTTCCGAACGAATACCTTCAGTGACCAATGCACCCACGAGTTGTTCAGGATAGACGGCGCCCGAAGGATGGTACTGGAACGTATCGATGTGGGCCAGCCTCGCCCCCATGCGATACGCGAGGCACAACCCATCGCCGGTTGCCCCGTAATGGTTGCTGGTAGGGAAGCCTTGAATGTGCAGGCGACCGATTCCACCAGTCGCCAGGATGACTGTCTTCGCCGCGACCACGAGATATCGCTTGTTGTCCAGGTCCTTCAGGACGACTCCCGTGCAGGCGCCATGCTCGTCGCTCAGCAACTCGACGGCTGCACAAAACTCCAGGAGCTGAATCTGCCGATTGAGCACCTCGTCCTTCAGCACCCGCATGATTTCAAGGCCCGTGTAGTCCGAACAAGTCAGCAATCGGGGCTTGGAACTGCCGCCTCCCTTCTTGACGTGCAGGTTTCCCTCTGGGTCTCGATCGAACAACACACCGAGTTCGATGAGCCATTTGGCAATAGCAGGCCCCTCCTCCACCATGACCTTCAGAAGGGCATGATCGTTTTTCATGAGCCCGCCCTTCAGGGTATCCAGAAAGTGCGTAACCGGTGAATCCTCGGGGGCAACCGAGATTTGCATCCCGCCTTGGGCCATAACGCTATTCGAATCGCCGAGTCGCAGCTTCGTGGCCAGGATGACCTTCGCACCGGCCGCATGGGCATGCAGGGCCGCCGCACACCCGGCCCCACCGCCCCCGATCACGAGTACATCCGTGGTAAACGCGGCCGTAAGATCGAGATCGTCGGGAAGCTGGCTACTTCCTTCCAGAAGTGCCGCCAGCTCGACCGCTGTCTTGTCACCGGCATTGGGGCCGAACCGGATGGGACGATACGCGCTTTCGCGAAAATCCGGATGATACTTTTTGATCAGCGTATCCCGCTCGGCTAAGGACAGTTTCGGCAGCGTCTGCTCACGCCGCGCATCGCGGGTCTTGTGCACGATTTGTTGAAGTACGTGAATATCCATTGCGGCGTGTGTCCCTCGCGGTCAGCGCAAACCACCCACTGGTCTACTTGAGACTGGCGCAGAGGTCCGTCAATTCCTTTTCGTTGAGCCCCATCACGCGCGTCCAGTCGTCATTGAACTGACCGTCCGCAATTTCCTTGATTCGACGCTCCAGCCCTTCCGGCTTCTCCGTGAAATGCGCGCCTTGCGCGCGACTCACGTACAGCGCTACAAGATTGGGAGCGATGTCCGCAATGCAGACCGGCGTACACATGCCACACATGACGCAATCCATGAACATATCGGAGACACCCTTGAAGTCCCCGAAGACCGCCTTCCAAACTCCTTCACGCACATTGATCTTCTGCGGGCACGCCTCCGTACAGGCATTGCAATTCCGGCACAGGGGCGCCTCTGGATATAAATTGAATAGGTCCTGCTTCGGGTCCTTGAGTTCCTGAATATTGTAGACCGCCTTGCGAGCAGGAAACGGCGCCTGAATCGAGAACGACATCCCGTCCTGCACCGCCGTTTGACAGGCCAAGCAGGTACGCACCTTGGGATCGTCCTTGACTCGATAATAGGTGGCGCAAGCCCCGCAAAAACCGCCGAGACATCCTGCGCCACGCACGACCTCCTGCCCCGTGTACCACAGCGCCTTGATCACTGTGATCCCCTCCGGCACCTCATACTGCTTGCCGGCAATCTCAATCGTCACCATCCGGTGACGCAAGACCTCTTCCTGATCAATGACGTTTTGGGTATCGAAGTTGTCGTCTGCCATGGTGCTCCAATGCCGGGCGCCTTCCTCAGGCGATTCCGTCAATAATGGCATTCAAGGTCGCACTCGGGCGCATGGCTCTGAATGCCTTGGCATCGTCCGGGTGATAGTACCCGCCGACATCCTGTGGCTTGCCCTGCGCCGCGAGCAACTCGCCGTCAATCTTTTTCTCGTTGTCGCTCAGGTCCTTGGCGATCTTGGTAAACTTCTCCGCGATCTTTTTGTCGGCGGTTTGGGCCGCCAAGGCCTGGGCCCAATAAAGGGCCAGGTAGAAGTGGCTGCCGCGATTGTCGATTTCACCGACCTTACGGGCTGGGGACTTATTGCTTTCGAGGAATTTCGCGTTCGCTTGATCCAGTGTGTCCGCGAGGATCTTTGCCACCTGATTGTTTCCGACCTTCGCCAGATGTTCGAGTGATGCAGCCAGGGCGAGAAATTCACCCAGCGAATCCCAACGAAGGTAGCCCTCTTGCTGGAATTGTTGGACGTGCTTGGGGGCCGATCCGCCCGCCCCGGTCTCAAATAATCCACCGCCGTTCAGCAAGGGGACAATGGAGAGCATCTTGGCGCTGGTGCCGATCTCGAGGATCGGGAACAAGTCGGTCAGGTAGTCACGGAGCACATTGCCCGTGACCGAAATCGTATCCTTCCCTTCTTTCATCCGCTCCAACGAGTAGCGGCAGGCGTCGGCTGGGGCCATGATTTTGATCTCGAGGCCGGCTGTGTCGTGCTTCGGCAAATACGCGTTCACCTTCTTGATTAGTTCGGCATCGTGGGGACGATCCTTGTTCAACCAAAACACGGCTGGCGAGCCGGTCGCCTTCGCCCGGTTCACCGCCAGTTTAACCCAGTCTTGAATCGGCGCATCCTTCACCTGACAGGCGCGCCAAATATCGCCCTCCTCGACCTTGTGTTCGATCAAGGTCTTGCCGCTCGCATCGACGATACGCATCGTGCCATTCGCCGGTGCTTTGTAGGTCTTATCGTGGGAGCCGTACTCTTCCGCGGCCTGTGCCATCAAGCCCACGTTCGGGATGCTGCCCATCGCACGCGGATCAAAGGCCCCGTGCTTCTTACAAAACTCGACCACCTCGTGATAGACGGGTGCATAGCTGGCGTCAGGGATCACACATTTGACGTCCTGGAGCTTGCCTTCCGGATTCCACATCTTGCCGCTGTCCCGGATGACCGGTGGCATCGAGGCATCGATGATGATGTCGCTCGGCACATGAAGATTGGTGATGCCTTTGTCAGAGTTCACCATCGCCATCGGGGGCCGCTTCTGATACACGGCTTGAATATCGGATTCAATTGCCTTGCGCTGGTCGTCCGGCAACGATTTGATCTTCGCGTAGACGTCACCGAGGCCGTTGTCTGGATCGACGCCAAGCTTCTTGAATGTTTCCCCGTGCTTGTCAAAGACGTCTTTATAATACACCCTCACGGCATGACCAAAGATCTTCGGATCCGAGACCTTCATCATGGTGGCCTTCATGTGCAGCGAGAACAAGACCCCCTGTTTCTTTGCGTCTTCAATTTGCTCCTCGAGAAAAGTGCGCAAGGCCTTGACGCTCATGAAGGTGGCGTCGAGCACTTCGCCCGCCTGGAGGGCGATCTTGTCTTTCAGCACCGTCGCCTTGCCATCAGCCCCCACGAACTCGATCTTGGCAGTGGTCGCCGCCTGAACTGTGATCGACTTCTCATTGGAACGAAAATCTCCGCCCTTCATATGAGCGACGTGCGTCTTGGAATCCGATGTCCAGGCACCCATCTTGTGCGGATGCTTGCGTGCGTGCGCTTTGACGGAGAGCGGAGCGCGCCGGTCGGAGTTACCTTCGCGCAAGACCGGATTCACAGCACTGCCTTTGACCTTGTCGTAGCGGGCCTTGATCTCCTTTTCCTTGTCGTCCTTTGGATTTTCCGGGTAGTCCGGCAGCTTGTAACCCTGGCTTTGTAACTCCTTGATGGTGGCCACCAACTGCGGGATCGACGCACTGATGTTGGGCAGCTTGATGATGTTGGCTTCAGGGGTCTTGGCCAACTCCCCCAACTCCGCCAGGGCGTCCGGCTGCTTTTGCTCAGCTGTGAGATACTCCGGAAACACGGCGAGTACCCGGCCCGCCAAGGAAATATCCCGCAATTCCACAGTTACGCCGGCGGCCTTGCTAAACGCATTGATGATGGGCAAGAAGGAATACGTCGCCAGCATCGGCGCTTCATCGGTCTTTGTGTAGATGATTTTATCCGCTTTGGTCGTCATGGCTGATCCTCTCCAACGATAATCATGTTAGTTCAATGCGTTCAGCGCCGATCCCGCTCGAAACCATGCAAGCTGCTGCTCAGTCATGCTGTGGTTCGCCTGGATGGTCAGCGCCTTGCCATCCGGCTTGTGAATGGTGACTTGTACCGGCTTGCCGGGAGCCACGGCATTCAGTCCCGTCACACTAATGCGGTCCTTCTGCTCAATTTTTTCATAGTCCTTCGGGTCCGCGAAGGTCAATGCCAAGATTCCCTGCTTTTTCAGATTCGTCTCGTGAATGCGGGCGAAGCTTTTCGTCAACACGATTTTCACGTTCAGAAATCGCGGTGACATGGCTGCATGTTCACGGCTGCTGCCTTCGCCGTAGTTCTCATCACCGACGACTGCCGCACCGACACCCTTGGCCTTATAACGACGGGCGATCTGTGCGATTGTCAAACCTGACTCCCCGGTCAGCACATCAGTTCCCTTCCCAGACTCAGACGAGAAAGCGTTATTGGCGCCGAGGAACATGTTGTCGCTGATCTTATCCAGGTGCCCCCGGAACTTAAGCCAGGGTCCGGCCGGCGAGATATGGTCCGTTGTGGTCTTCCCCTTTGTTTTAATCAACAGCGGCAGCTTGTCGAAGTCCCTCCCGTCCCAGCGTGGAAATGGCTGGAGAAGCTGTAATCGTTCGCTGGTCGGCGGAATATCGACGGTGAGCCCCTCACCATTCTCCGCGGGTGCCACAAAGCCCTCCTCACCCTTGGCGAAGCCTTTTGCGGGCAACTCCTCCCCTTGTGGCGCTTCCAGCTTGAATTCATTGCCATCCGCACCCTTGAGCGTTTGGTGAACGGGATCGAACCCGAGTTCGCCGGCAAGCGCGTAAGCCGTGACGACTTCTGGACTGGCGAGAAACGAAAGCGTCTCGCTGATGCCGTCATTTCGACCAGGAAAGTTCCGGTTGAACGAACTCACAATCGAATCCGCCTTTCCCTTCACCCCATCTGCTCGCTTCCATTGCCCGATACAGGGTCCGCACGAGTTTGACAGCACGGTGCCCCCCAACTGCTCGAACGTTTCGAGAAATCCATCGCGCTTCATAGTGTGGTAAATGCGTTCTGAGCCTGGTGAAATGAGGAAGGAGGTCTTGGCCTTTAATCCGGCCTTCAGTCCCTGCTTGGCGATGTGCGCCGAGCGGCTGATATCCTCATACGACGAATTAGTGCAGCTCCCGATCAGCGCAGCCTTCAGCTCAACCGGGTACCCCTTCTCCTTCGCCTCCGCCGCCATTTTGGAGATCGGCCGAGCCAGGTCCGGGGTATGCGGGCCCACTACATGCGGCTCCAACTTGGACAGATCGATTTCGACGATCTGGTCGTAGTACTTCTCAGGCGACTGAGAGACTTCTGGGTCGGCGACCAACAACTCTCTGTTCGACGTGGCCAAGTTTGCGAGATCGGCACGATCCGTAATATTGAGATAGGCTACCATCTTCTGGTCGAACGGGAAGACCGACGTGGTCGCCCCGAGTTCGGCCCCCATATTACAGATGGTGCCCTTTCCGGTTGCGCTGATGGTTTCCGCACCAGGTCCGAAGTACTCGACGATCTTGTTGGTCCCCCCCTTGACCGTCAACAATCCGCACAAGTAGAGAATGACGTCCTTCGGCGAGGCCCAACCGGTCAACTTCCCGGTAAGCCGCACACCGATCAGCTTTGGATGGAGCACCTCCCAGGGTAACCCCGCCATGACTTCACCGGCATCTGCGCCGCCCACCCCGATCGCCAACATACCCAACCCACCGCCATTGGGCGTATGTGAATCGGTACCGATGATCAGGCCGCCAGGAAAGGCGTAGTTCTCCAGCACCACCTGGTGAATAATCCCTGCGCCCGGTTTCCAGAACCCAATCCCGTATTTCTTCGCGGCCGACGCAAGAAAGTTATACACTTCCTTGTTCTCGTCCATTGCGCGCAGTAGATCTTTTTCCGAACCCATTTCCGCCCGGATGAGGTGATCGCAGTGAATCGTGCTGGGGACCGCCGCCTTCTTTTTATTGGCTTGCATGAACTGCAGCATGGCCATTTGCGCGGTCGCGTCTTGCATGGCAACCCGATCTGGCCGAAGAGCCAGCATAGCCTTGCCACGTTCCCACACCTGGGTATTGAAATTGTCCGCGTGGGACACCAACACCTTTTCCGTCAGCGTTAGGCCTCGGCCGAACTTCTTCCGCGCTTTCGAAAAAATACCCGGCATACGGCTATAGAGACTTTTTGCAAGTTCGAGTGACATTGCTGAGCTCCCGTCTTTAGTTCTCGGTGCTGGGCGGTGAACTTCCCATTCACTCACCCCGTGGTAACGAGCGATCCCACCTCTCTATTTGAGAGGTGGTACCTCTCTCCGCTTCGGCGCGGCATAGTTGACCAAATAATCGAATAGCCTGATCAAGCGGCTGTCCTGTCGCTTTTGATCCACCCAATGACCAATCAACCCGATCGTACGCGCCAGAATAAAGAAGCCATTGAGGCTGTCGACCGGGAAGCCAATATCCACCAGCACCGCGGCCATCGTGCCATCGACGTTTAAAATCAGATTGTCTTTCTTGGCGGCCGTGATCTGCTCCACCGATAGGGCAAAATCGAGGCACGGGGTCTTCATGTTGAGGCTCTTTACATAACTAACCAATTCTTTGACACGCTTGTCAGGATTCCGGAGGCTTTTAACACGATGCCCGATGCCGGGCACGGGGCCGACGTTTTTCTTCATGTAGGCGAGGAAATCGTCGACCGTCATCTTGTTGTCGACCGCGTACTTGAAGTACCGACCCGCATCCGTTACGGCTCCACCAAAACGCGGTCCGATCATGATCAGGCCCGCCGCAACAGCCTGCGACAAGCCGATGCCGGCACAGGCCGCCAGGATCGTGGCGTAGGCGCCACTGACGCACGGACCGTGGTCGGCCGATAACATTAAAATGCGCTTGATGATTTCAGCCTCCTGCTTCGAGATCAAGCGTTTGTCCCACAACAAGCCGATAATGTGGGGGATCTCGTAACCTTTGTTGATGAGTTCCGAAGCAGGGTATCCGTCGTAACAGGGCTCGTCGCCGCGATCATCACTGATGGTAGTCCGGATCAGCGGGGCTACCATGACCTCGTCGGCCCTCATGGCTTCTTCCACGGACTTGGGGAGCTTCGGCAATACCGAGGGTTCGACTACTTCCTTGACTTGACCGGACTTCAGTAGTTCTTGATACGTTTCCTTAATGGCGGGCCCTAGAGCCCCAAACGTCGGCGGGACGATCGCCCCTGATTTTTTGAGCGCGTCGGACTTCGAACGGGCCGACCCTTCACCCTTCATACCCTCTTTCGCTCCAGCGTGACCGAATTTCATGCCCTTGGGCAGGCTTTCCTGACAAAAGCCGGAGACCACGGCGATAAGCTTAATGCGCCGCTTCTTCGCGCCGTACCACTCGGCGGCGCGCTCTTCGAGGTCACCGCCCATCTCTCCGACGATGACCACCGCCTTCGTCTGCGGATCCTGCTCGAACATCTCGAGATAGGAGACGTAGTCAGTGCCGGGGTACGCATCACCGCCGATGCCGATCGCCGTCGTCACACCATCAGCGAACTGCGAGCAGATCCAGATGATTTCGTTGGACAAGCCACCCGACTTGGTGATGACTCCAAACGAACCTTCTCGATACAGCTTTGAGAGGACCAAGTTATCGAACGCCCCACCGATCACACCAAGCCTGCACGCTCCGGCGGAGATGACCCCGATGGAGGACGGCCCATTGAACACCTTGCCGAGTTTTCTAGCATGTGTACCAAGCAGTTTCGCGTCTTTCTCGGGGACGCCTTCTGTGATCATAGAGACCACCTTGATATGCGGATCGTCGAGTGCCTCCATGCCACCCTTCATCGCTCGATCGGCACCGATGTAGACCAAGCTCGTGTTGATGCCTGGATGGCTTTTGGTGGCCTCGGCGATCGTCCGATACACCGGGATCGCGATCAGTCCGCTCCCATAGGGGATCTCGTTCGTCTTGCCGGCATCGGGCGGATAGACAAACGCCTCGACGTTGAGCGGGCGTTTGATTAGATAGCAGAATTCGGCCATGCGTCGCGCAGCGTTGACCCCTGCTTGGCCACCCTGAATCACGACGCGCGTGTCCTTGTTCGCCAGAATACTCATCGAAATCTCCCTCTTCGTTCAATCCTGAATGCCCGGTGCTGCGTTCTGAGGAACGGCCCGCCCGGACCGTTCGCCATTACCAACCCAGCACTCGATGCGTAGATTATTTCTGGAGCGCTTTGTCGACGATGTCCGTCAGCGGTGTATTGCGATCGAAGACATTAATGTCGAAGCCCTCGTCCTTCAATGCACGCATCGCATCCAAGCCTTCTTTTTCCCGCGGCCCCCCGCGGCGCACCCAAATCTTTACACCGTTCAATTTGCCCTCAGATTTGGCTTTGCGGAATCCGTTGATGATACCGCCGAACGTCTTCTTGACGTCAGTGAAGTTTGCGATGGCCCCGCCGACAATGATGTTCCTGATTCCAGGTAGGGAACATACCTTGTCGGTCAGCACTTCGACCGCCCAATCAGGAGGATCGCCCGAATATTCGGCATAGTTGGCCAATTTCCCGCCGCGCGCGACCACGGCATCGGAATAGTAGACGCTGGCCCCACCGCCCGCTGGCAGCATAGCCGTGTCGCCGCCGGGGATCTCGATAAACTTCACCGAACCTTTGATCTTGGAGTCGACCGACATCACTTCAAGTTCCTGCTTGGAATAGGCCCGTCCGAATTCCGCCGCAAAGGAAAAATTCCAATCGGGATGGCGGAATTTGGCATCGCCGTCCAGCAGCGTGACTGCGTCGAGCGCGACCAATTCCCCATCGCTTTCCCGCAGTACAACCGGATTGACCTCGAGATATTGCGCATCTTCATTATCGAAGCACCCGAACATCTTCCCTGCGAACTCGGCCATTTTCTTGGCCAAGGCACCCGTGAAACCGGCATTCTTTGCGAGCTTTTCCAACTCTTCCGGCGAGGGGGTTTGACCGACATCCAAACACAGGCGCTTGACTCGTTCCCAATTGGACTCCACTTCAATGCCGCCGCAATTGGCCACCAAGATTTCGCCGCCCTCTCGAGTCGATTTGACGGCGCAATAGTATTCTTCCTTATGCGGTACCATCTCCGACACAATGACCTGCGACACAGTAATGCTGCCGACGCTGCGCCCGATCATTTCCTTGGTCGCCGCTTCGGCAGCCTTGAAATCCAAGTCCACCTTCACGAGTCCCAGCTTGAACCGGGAACCGAGTGCCTCGTGCGCCTTCGCCACGAGTTTGGACTTCTTCAGCCACTCGTTCGCTTGTCCCAACTTGGTGAGTTCATCGACAGACGTCACCACAACGTAGTTCGGCACGTGGATGCCCCACTTCTTCATCAGTCCCATCCCGGGACCTTCGAGGACCTTGGCCATGACGACGGACTCCTTTGCGGGTTTGCCAGTTAAGGGAGCGAAAGATTAGCGGATTTTGGCGGGCACCTCAATCCCCCAAAGGGCCTAACGTTTTTGAGCAGAAGTCCTAAGCATCGTGGGCGTGAGAAGCAGCACGTGAAGGGCCTAACAGACGGGTCTTTCTAAGTCCTTGAAAAATTGTGCATGGGTAGGGATACACAGTGAGCAGAGCGCGTGCAGCACCACCTCACACACGTTGGCATCTCGGGCAGTAGAAGGAGGTGCGCTCCGACTTCAGCGCTCGTATCCTGGCACCGCACTTCATCGGACAGGATTCTTCTGCATGACCGTACACGAGATGATGCCCAGCATAGAGTCCTCTCGTGCCGTCAGGAGCCACAAAGTCTCGAATACTGGACCCCCCGTGCTCGATCGCCTCGGCGAGTACAACCCGGATTGCCTCATACAGCAGGCGCGCACGGGCTTGAGGGACACGATGCGTTCCACGATGCGGATGGAGTCGAGCTCGGAACAGCGCTTCATTGGCGTAGATGTTCCCGATGCCGGCGATGAGTTGTTGGTGCAGCAGAAAATTTTTCAGTCGCACGCGACGTGCACGCAGTATGTCCCAGAACTGCTCCCACGTCATTGCGGTCGGATCGTAGCCAAATCGTCGACGCGTGTAGACCTCCAAGCCCTCCTGATCGAGTAAAGAGACCCGTCCGAATCGGCGCGGATTCCAATAGCACAACTCGGGCTGACGACCCCCGGTGAATAGGAGACGTAGATGCGTATGCTTTTGGTATTCCGTACGAGCCCACTCGAACAACAGGAGTCCGGTCATCCCCAATTCGGCAACCAGAAAACGGGTTTCTTCAAATTTCGTGAAGGCGAGGACGACGCTCTTGCCTCGACGCTCGACAGCCGTTAGCGTTGATCGCAAGTACCACTGCCAGGATGGAAGCCCTTCACGGATGATGTCGGCCCGGCCAATCCACATGTCGGCCAGGGACGCACCAACCAAGTGATCCCGAACTTGGCGCGCGACGACTTCGGCTTCAGGAAGCTCGGGCATGGCAGCACCGCTAGGTCTTGAGAAGGACGGACTAGGGCGTGCGTGATGATGGCACACCACTCTGCAACCGTACAAGCTCCACTGGAGGGCCCTAGTTAGGCATTGGAGCGGTGCAATTAAGAAGGGGGACGGCAAGTACGCGTGCGTCGTCGTTCCTGTACGGACTCGATGACACGCTCGATATCCGGCAACGGAGAGGCTCCAGGCCGGCGCGCTTTCACCAAGCGCTCCGCATCCGCATAGGTCATCCCCTCGACGCAGCAGAGATACGCGAGAACCATCGATACGGATCGTCCCATTCCGGCTCGACAACACACTAGGATTCGATTCGTTTCGATTCGCCGCTCAATCCATTCGACCGCACGCGCTACCGCATCCACGTTGGCAGCCGCATACTCCGTGAGCGGAATCTTCGCATATTCGATCCACGGGGCGGGCTGAACCTCGAACTCTTCGGCCACAAGCAGCAGCGCGCTAAACGTGGGGGGGATCTCCCGCGCGTCCTCGCGATTGCCGACCGACACCCTGGACGTAATCATGTGCATATTTCGCAGTATAGTCTTGAGGCTTCTTGACTCCAAAACAAATCCGTGCAGCGGCGAATGTTTAAGGCCCGCCCTCGCCACTTGTTGTCTGTAATCCCGACCGTTATACTGCGAGTGCGTAGAATTGAGTCCAGGCACACCCATGGCGACAGTCACCGCTCAAGAAGTCGAATCACGACTCAGCGACGTTCGTTGCGCGATCTGCAAAGGGAATTCCTTTGGGATCGATCCTCGGTTTATGCAGCCGGACGGCGAGTGGAAGGCGATATGCCTTAAGTGCCGCTATAATTTTCCCGTCCATACGGACATGGAGTTCTACGAGCGCACACAGCCCGACATTCCGTATTTTATGAACACCATCCCATGTCCAAAATGTCATGCGCGCGGCGTGGACTTGGACTTTCGGATCGTGATGTCGGTGCGAGAGGCGCACTACTTTGTCACCTGTCGCGCCTGTCGGCATCCCTTCGCGGAGCGGAGCGTGATGGAAGCATTCGAATAGCAGACGAGGTTCCCATGAGCGACGACAAGTCCGGCAAGCCGCTTCCGGAGAGTCACCCAGATCAGTCGGCCAAGCCCGCGACGGGAAGGGCAGAAGACGACCAGCAGAAGCCCAGGAAGACCCTGCCCATGGTTTCTA
This sequence comes from Nitrospira sp., assembly GCA_036984305.1. Classification (NCBI taxonomy): domain Bacteria; kingdom Pseudomonadati; phylum Nitrospirota; class Nitrospiria; order Nitrospirales; family Nitrospiraceae; genus Nitrospira; species Nitrospira sp. The sequence goes on along the minus strand of BQWY01000001.1, from coordinate 855,651 downwards.
TCCCGGACGATGATCAACTCATGGCCGAGGAAATGGCCGATCTATTCGACGAAGATCGGGTGAGTCATCAGCACGGATCATCGGAGCCAGAAGCGGACTAGGTCAGTTTATAGGGCGCTCCAGGCCCTACATTGGCTCATCATTGGTTGCTTCCGAGCACCGCCCACCGAGTGTCGTTCAAAGCAAGGCAGCCAATTCCATAATTGGGGGAGAAGAGAGCATCAGCAGATGATTTCTTCTACCTTCTAATGATCTGATCAGACCTCCCGCTCCGAGGTAACTGTCTATGACACGGCTCTGCTCACTCCTTCCATCCCCAGAACGCAACATGACACTGTTGAGTAGCCTATCGTGATGACTGTCGCCCGACTGTCTTTCGTTGCTTTCAAATGGACCTGACAATCTCAACAATTCCTTTCGATTGGATGCGCTCCAAAGTGGCCCTGTCCTTCCGTTGACTTCCCTCGATCCTCACAATGGTCCCACGCTGGCATTCATCCCAGACTGCATTGGAGTCCGAGCGTTCCTTCTCCAATCGGCCGAAATCCCGTCGGCCGCTCTCCCCGCATCCAAACATCCGAAGCTCACCTTTGAAGGGCCGCGGCTCGCTCACAATGCGAACAAGATCCGAAGCTCTCGGCACGATCGTCTTTCCATCTTTTCGCAATACGGCATAGGAAAACTTCAGAGCATCTTTCATGAACCCGACTGCTCGATCCAATTCCGCTACTTGAGGGGGCGCTTGCCACGGACGCTCTTCATGGCACCAATCGTCAGGATGACTCAAAGCCGGGCACGGGGCGTCATGGAGACAGGGACTATATATCGTCGCAAGTCCCTGTTCGACAAGACGGTCGCGCAATTGATGCAGCGCACGGGTGGGCTCGCGGAGTGCCGGCTCGATGATAAGGAGAGATCCCTCGTCATCTAAGACACTGAGCAAGTGCGCAACGATTTTCAAGCGCCGCCCAACCGGATCCCGATCTCCCGAGAAACACTCATTGAGCAAATTCGCGATCACGATGAGATCGAACGGTCCCCCCTCCCGAGCGGTCAGGCGCTGAACTTCGGCCAACCGTGCCACGTCCACTCGGTACGTGTGCAGAGCAGCCCCAGTCCAACATCGCTCCCTCGTCACCGCCTTCCACAGCATAAACGCCAGCGCGAGGGCCTTCCGCGACCGGTCCACCGCCGTGACCGTCAGCCGTGGGATCGATTGTCCGGTGCTTTCCAGCCATTCCTGAACCGCTAATGAAGCCGTCCCAGGTCCGGCACCGACATCCAAGACGTTGAGCACATTCGGGTCGTCTCCGCTTTCGCGGAATGGCGGGATCTCCCTGAGGACCGCATGAATCTTGGCTAGGTTGACAGGAAGGTAGTAGTGGAGATAGGCAGTAAGCAAATGCGGCTGATCCAGATAGATCTCCGTCAGCGTGTTCCGCTCTCGCGTGAAGCGTATCGACAGATCCTGTAGCCCATGAACTAATTCCTCGCTGACGTTCGCGTTGCGAAAGAGCCCCACAGATTCGACCGCCCGGAGCACGACGTCCGACACAAGACGTAACGGATTCATCGCCTGGTTGACCGTAGAAAACTCGGTAGAGTATCGTGAGTCATCATTATGAGGGAGTGGTTATGACCAACGAGATCTTGCGCGCCTACCAGGAAGTTGAACGGGCCATGGAGCGATACAACAAGCTCTTGGCCGATTATGTCAATGCGCAACAGAACAGCGAGAAGGCCGATCCCACGAAATACGAGCGCGTGAGCCAAGGCGCCCGGGCCATGCGTGACAGCAGCCTGATTTACCTATCGTATGCCAAGTTCGTGGCGTACGGCATGCCGGAAAGCGAAGATTTGATCGGCGACGACATTCAGGCGTAATGCGAGCCCATCAGCCGCAAACTACGAAGGGCCCGTTCGGCTTCATACCGACGGGCCCTTCGCGTCTCAGTCTCATCACTATTTAGCTAGATGCTCCGCATGAAATGCGCGACTTCCTCCGGGTCGACTTTCCCACCCATGACGGACGAAAACGCCACGTTGGTCGACTTCTTTCCGGTGAGCCCAGACTCCACTTCGTCCACGATCAACTCGACCGGCATCGATTGCCCGCCATAGACTCGAGGACCTCCGATGATCTTGGCCTTTGAGTACCCGTAGATCGCTGTAGCCACTTCCTTGGCCAGCCAACCGACGTAATTGAATTCCGGTACCACGATCAGCTTGGCCCGACTACAGAGCGCTCGCAATTCGAGCGTGGGGAACGGACGCAGCGACCGAATCTTGATCAAGCCAACCTTGATGCCCTTTTCTTTGCACAAGCGCACCGCTTCCCGAGACTGCGCTGCTGCGCTGCCCGATGCGATGATCAAGGCCTCGGCATCTTCGACATTTTCTCCGGATAGCAATCCCCCGATATATCGATCGATGTACTTCCTGGAGCGCTCCACCGCCGCCCACACTTCTTGTTGCCACACCGCGTGAATATTGTACGCCATAAAATTCGACTTCTGGACTGGCGCGTCGCGCGAGAGGCGCGCGGGAGGATTCTCCGCATCGAGAACCGGCACCGCCCCACGCCATGCTTCGCGAGGGGGGAGTTTAATCCCACGGTCCTGCATCCGAACATAGCCGCGCGCGTGCGTCACGAAGAAGCCGTCGCAGCAGACGCCGACCGGCAGGGTGACGTCGTTCTTTTCGCTGATGGTGAAACCGGCCATGATGAAATCGAACATATCCTGCTGGTTCTCGGCATGGAACACGATCATACCGCAGTTCAGTAAGTATGCGATTTCGATATTGTCAGGTTGAATTGCTAGCGGTGCGTTGACCACGCGGCAGGTGAACATCGCCACCGCAGGCAACCGATGTCCGGGCCATGATGCGATCCCCTCCATCCCTCTCAATGTGCCGGGACCGGCGGTCGCCGTGAAGCAGCGAACACCGGCGCGCGATCCCCCTGCAATCGCTGCCATGACACCGACTTCTTCCTCGCCGCGGTAGTACTCTTTGACGTAGCCTTCCCCATACAGCACACCGACAAGCTGCATGGTTTCGCTCTGCGGTGTAATGGGATACGCGACAGCCAAGTCCACGTTGGAGCGCCGAATTGCCTCCTTGGCCGCCTCACTCCCGGTGATAAATTCTTTGGTCCGCGGAGCCTCGTGGAAGAGGTACTCGGGCGTCACCACTTTCTGTTGCTTCGCCTCGGCATGGGGATCCTTCTTCCCATCCAACTTGGGAGCCGCCACACTCGTAATGGGATCACCCTGAGGATTCGTTTTTTGCTGAGATTCGAGCGCTTCACTCATATTGACACCTCTTATCTGACCCGCCCGTCCCCTGCGCTAGCCTTCCCGCTTCATCTGCTCAGCCGAATGCCCGAAGGCGGCTGCGCTCGCCAGACCGGCAGCAGTGGGCGAAAATGTGAGAGGGTTGGTGTGAGTTTTCCCATCATGCACTTTCGATTGAGTACCCGTAAATCGTACATTCTCGCCGTTCTCCGGCAACTTGATACCCATTTCTTCTCGGACCCGCTTGAAGATCCGAGCGGTCTTTTTGAGCTTTTCGGTGTCCGAGTCCCGAATGGTCAGCATGGCGTCCTCGTGACCTTGTTCCGCGCAGATCGCCATGGTGCAGCAATTTGTCCCTGCACGAATCATTTTCAAGGTCAAATTGGCATAGTGGCAGTGAACGCCGACAAAGATGCACGCTTCGATCTTGTTCCCCCAAATGGTGAGATTGGGGTGATTTGGATTAATGACCTCTTCGGGATCGATCTTAGGATACTTTGGCCGGTAGTCCGGCATTGGAATAATCATGACTTCCGGAATTTGCGCGGCGATTTCCAAGACGGCCTTGGCCTTCTCGACCGCATGGTCGTTCCACGCCCACAGCACCAACGGGCCTGGGAAGAGGGTGGCGTTCGGGCTGGTCAGCATCTTGCGCGCCATCTCCTCAATGACCTTATCCTCGTTCTTTTCGAGAAGCCCATAATAGAGCCCCTCTCCCGGATCAGGTAACGCCACACCCAGCTGCGCGGCGGATGGAGGATGGAACCCTGCTGGACCAGGAACGATGATCTTTTCTCTCGTATCAGGTGTCGTCGCCACGCCCACTCCCCTTTCTTGCACTACCCAACAACTGGGCTTGCCAATACCGCCGTGGTACTCTTCTCGCCGTAGGTGACGTTATCAGTCAATGCCGCCTTCGGGAGTTGGTCGATCATGATCATTTTGATGGCCTTGTTCTTGGCCATGTTGTCGCAGACCCACACACACTGGGCACATCCCTTACACCGGTCGACCGCCACGTAGGCGGACCCATATTTGTAGCCTTTGTCCTTACCCATCTCATCGCTATACAAAATGGTATTGGCTTCGGGACAGTATTGGGTGCAGAGCTTGCAGCTCTTAGCAGCACAAATATCAACGTCAATATCAGCTACGAGGTACATAGTGACTCCTTCATGTGGCTCGCGGTCATTACGCGGGGGTCGAAATGGCCGGCTCCTCGACGCGCTTCACATCCTTCGAGGCCCAACCATTGTCGACGGCATAATTCCATGCCGCCCGCATAACAGCCACGTTCTTCTCAATCAGCTCCTGTTTCTTCTTGAACTTCCGCTCAACGACGCTGTCGAGGGCCGCCGTTCCGCCGGAGACGACAAAACCCTTGCCGAGGAACCGATCCTTTACGGCTTGCTCGAGTGCGTCCATGGTGGTCAAACCCGTGATCGCGCCGATCGCCCCCATCAATGCCATATTTGTGGCCAAGTCCATCCCCGCCACGTCGAGCGAGATTTTCGTCGCCGGGATGTAGTACAGCTTGGCGCGGCGTTCTTCCAACTCACGGGCCTGATCCCTATGTAGCTTCATCGGGCCGTCGTTATTGATCAATGCGATCCCGTCTTCCTTCAAACCGAAGTAAAACGGCATCGTATACGACTTTCCGTGGGTAATGACCTGTGGATGGAAGATGATGATGATGTGAGGGAAGGTAATTTCCCCGATCTCGTAGATCGGCTCATCCGAAACGCGCACGTAGCTCTCAACTGGAGCCATCCGCTTCTCCGACCCGTAGAAGGGTACGATGGTGCTTTCACCACCGGCGTTGATGACGGCCGTGCTCAAGATATGCGAGCCAGTCACGACACCCTGTCCGCCGACTCCCGCCATACGAATATTGAAACGTTTCGACATGAGTGATCCCTCCTCCTTCGCGATCGCGTGCTTAAGCCTTTCCGGGGATTGCGGCCGCCGGTGCACCTGGTTTGGGGAGATACTCCTTGTAACCATAGCGCTCCGTCAGATACTGTTTCGCTTCGTCGGTAATGTACTCTGAGAAGGCATACCGATCATTTTCAACGGTCTTCGCATCCTCCATGACCTTATCTGTCGGGATCGCGTACTCGATGTTGCAAGAGGTGTAGGCTTGAATGTAGGAGGACCCAACCTCACGAGCGATCAAGACCGCCTTTTTAATGACACTCTCGACGCGACGGGGGTTATTCGGCACTACCGTGGCCACGTAGGCGCAGCCGGCGACCTTCGCCATTTGCACCATATCCATCTTTTCGAATTTCTTCCCGAGCGGGGCCATCTTTAGAACCGCCCCGCGGTTGGTCATGCCGCTCTCTTGACCGCCCGTATTCCCGTATACCTCGTTGTCCAACATAATTGTGGTAAACCGTTCTCTTCGAAACCACGAATGGAGAACCTGCTGGAATCCGATATCCGCCGTTCCACCATCTCCGGCCATCACAACCACATCCTTCGGTTTGTCGCCGAATCGGAGGCGCAATCCGCGAGAGAGTCCACTGGCTACTCCATTTTGGTCACCGTAGTTACCGTACACAAACGGGATGGCAGCCTGAGAAATGGCCAACCGTCCACAACCGGCCGTGCCCACTGTGATCGTATCTTCAGGATTCGGAAAGGCAATCATGGCAAGGCGAATGAAAAGCGTCATGGCACACCCTGCGCACATGGGATGCTCCTCAAGCACTTCCTTGAACGACCCCATCTGCGAGACCGAAACTTTTTTCCCGAAGGGTCCATGCTCTACCATGTCCCGATATTCCTTCGGCATGAACTTTTCAAAGCCGTTTGAAAACTTGACGTAATCGAGACTCATCGGCAACCTCCTTCGTTATCTCTTCGTTGGTGCGTGAACACCACTCGAGTTGACTAGCGTTCCACAAAATACGGCAGGAGCCTAACAAGGTAACCTAATCCTGCATGCCAATCTTTTCTCACTTAACTTACGGAGCGGAGCGACAAAGTTGCGTTCGCAACACGATCGCAGTCTAGCAAAGGCACCATCAAATCTGCCACCCGCACCAGCCGAAGCGGCGAGCATAGGATAGACCCCAGAAGTCTATAATTTTCTTGGGTTTCATTGCAATCTTTCAGAAGGCCCACCGTCTTCGAAAGAAGGCCTAGGCAGGCTACGTATGGATAGGCCATTGGTCCTAGCATGCTACCAGCGCACCTCTGAAGATAAGCTGGCAAGAAATATTGCATGAATTCACATTCCAAATTGCCGACGAGGAAGCTTGCGGTATAGACTACGCGATATGCCACTGCGCGTCATTATCCCGGGCGAGGAGTCCGGCGAACACCAAGCCGGTGGGGTCCACAATCGTCCCCCTGCGCCCGATGGTTCACCGAAATCGGAATGCCCGAAGTTCATGAGCCATGGGCCCTGCGGGGGCGTGCGAAAAGGTGGATTCTGCGAGGTCTATCCGGAGATGAGATGTCCATGGGTAGCGCTCTACATCAAGCTCGAGGAGCTTGGTCACACGGAGTGGATGACACAGTTATGACTCGAAAGAGAAAAACTACCCAGCACTACGATGTCCGCCATGCCAAGAGCGGGATCGATGCGAGACTTCCTCCCCTCGAAACATGGCCTAATCAATTCACGGGTTATGAAATTACGATCGAAGTACCTGAATACACAGCGATTTGTCCCAAAACTGGTTTACCTGACTTCGGTATGATCCGAATCACCTACACCCCCGACAAGGAATGCGTCGAACTCAAGTCGTTGAAAATGTATATTCATGCGTACAGAAATATCGGAATCTTCTATGAAAATGCTGTCAACCGCATACTGGGAGACCTTGTCGATGCATGCCGGCCCGTTCGCGCCACGGTGATCGGTAACTTCACAGCTAGAGGTGGCCTCTCAAGCAAGATCGAAGCGAGCTACCCTTAAAGATCGTACCTATTCACGTTTCAAGCCAGCGACTTTTTATTTTAGCTTTCGCTTTTTCCTATCTCAAGTCTCACTCACGGAGGACCGATAGCGTCTTCAGAGACGTCTGCCATGAAGATCGACAGTTTTTCCAAGCCCTATCTCTCTCAATACAGATACGGATGCCTTGGCGCCCGGTCGCTCGATAGTCCTCAGACGCTTGCCCTGATCTTTGGTCACTCGGAGTGCATGGATCAACCTAGAGCGCTCGCCACAGCCTACCCTCACGATCTGATCTTTCATGGATTGTCAGATGCCTGGCATCGACGGCTACCCCGCGTCTCGGGCCATCCGAAACATGGAGACCATGGACGGCACCGAGGCGGTACCCATCATCGCCTTGACGGCCACTGCGTTCCAGGGTGACTGACAGGAGTTCCTCGCCGCCGGCATGAACAACCACTTGCCGAAGCCTTTTACGAAAGAACACTTGCACGCCACAGTGGAACAATGGCTCTCTTACCGAATCGGATCATCAGAGGGATCGAGAGGTCATAACACAGACGAGGAGGTCTCCATCCTAACCGATAGTACAAGCGCACAGCGTTCAGGCGAGGCCGTTGATCGCGGCGCGTGGAAGATTTTTGACCAACTCGACGAACCCGGGCAGCCTAATTCCTTGTCTCATTTCATGGAAATCTTTTTGCGGGACACCACCCGAAAAATGGCCGAACTTCGTGAAGCCGTTGCTGCAGGGAACACGTCGACCGTGGGGAAGCTTGCGCACTCATTGAAATCGGTCAGCTCGCTCCTTGGGGCGCTGCGCCTTGCTGCCTATTGCAAGAGTCTAGAAGCTCATGGATTTGACTCGGCGCTCAAGCCGATTCAAGCCCTTTTCCCGCAAATGGAGGAGGAATTTCAAGCCGTGTGTGGGATCTTCAAGGACGAACTTACCAAGCGCGGTCTTGATCCCCCGTAACCGCTGCTGGCCGGTGCGGTGGAAAGTCCAGCACTGGCGACCCCCAGACATGGCAGCATCCTTTCTCGTCCGACCCAAGGCCGGATCTGCGGCCAGCTGGCTCAAAAACTCACAAACGGTCGAAAACGTTGACTTTTGTTGACTGCTCCCCACGACCTGCTACCTTTACATGTGGGAGAGGACTACCCGCGTTTCCTCCATCTGGTCTGCCGAAATGGCCACCCCTCGCCCACCAACGATCGCGATACAGAGGAGATCGCCGAGACCGCACAAGTCGTCCTACCGGCGGAAGGCCAGCGCTACGTGATCCGAAAAGCCAAGATGTTGTCCAAAGCCGTCGACCATTTCGCCATGAATCACTGCGCCACGCCACCTTGTCATCCAACCACACTGACCTGCCACCTTGCGGACCACCTTGGGAACGATGTTCGGCTGCTACGACACAAGGAGCGGATACCGTGAGGCATATTCGGGAACTCCGGCAGTGGTGGCCGCAGGCATCCATCCGCACACGATTGATGACCGCCCTCATGGTCCTGGCCTTGGTACCTCTCGCAATCGTCGCAACTGTGTCGTACCAGACCAGCCAAGACATCCTCAAAGCCAATGCCAGTGCCAAGCTTGAGGAACTAGCCGCGCAAGCAATCGAGAAGATCGATCGGTTGATCTTCACCCGCTCGCAAGACATGCAGGCGTGGGTCACGATGGACGCCTTTCAGGACGCCATTGCGGACGACCCGGAGGGCCGGATCACTCTAACCCTAGTCCGCCTGTGGAGCCAATATGGACACCAGACGGCGATCTACTGTCTGAACCAGTTGGGCAGAATCGTTGCGTCTAACGACGTGTCCCTGCTCGACCGCGACGTCGGGCGCGAGTCCTGGTTCCGTAATGGGACAAGGTCTCCAGGGTTGGTGGTGAACGACTTGGCCTATGACCCGTTGACGAAGAGCCTCGCTGTTCGTTTGATGGTCCCGATCATGGCGTCGCATGACGACCAACTCGTCATTGGGTACCTCGTCGCCCACGTTTCTTATGGCGAACTCCGGGAGATGATTCAGCAAATCAAAGTCCATGAAGGCGGTCAAAGCCAGACGGCCCATGTCGTCGTCGTCAATGGACAGGGCGGCTTGATTGTCGGTCCGGCATTCCTTATCGATGAAACACCCACTCCGAGCTTTCCCTCCGTCACGGTCACGGATGCCGGGTACGAATCCAATCACCTTGAAGGGACGCCCGATCGGGGCGCCTTTTTGACGGCTGACTCGCGGATTTTGGTCGGGTACGCCACCTCATCCGGGTTTCGGACATACGAAGGCCTCAATTGGAAAGTCCTCGTGGTACAGGACAGTACTGAAGCCTTCGGTCAAATCAAAATGCTCCGCCGCGAGTTTCTGGTCCTGTTCCTCATCACGACGTTGCTCGTCGTGCTCGTGGCCTACGGCATGTCCCGCAGCATCTCCATCCCCATTCAAACCTTGACGAACCTGGCCAACCGGATTGCCGCCGGCGATCTATCACAAACGATTGCCGTGGACACTCGGAACGAGGTCGGCGCGCTGGCGACGTCGTTCAATCGTATGACTGAGGATCTACGCCGGTCGCGCGATGAATTGGTCCGGACCAATGAGGCGTTGACCAATGCCCGTGATCAAGCAGTCCAAGCGAGTCAGCTCAAATCTCACTTTCTCGCGAATATGAGCCACGAGATTCGGACGCCCATGAACGGCGTCCTCGGCATGACAGAGCTGCTGCTGGCCACAGGGCTGACGCATCGTCAACATCGTTTGGCCGAATCAGCGTATCGTTCTGGCACCGCCCTGCTCCAGATCATCAACGACATTCTCGATTTCTCCAAAATCGAGGCAGGAAAGTTAAAGTTAGAGACGGTTGACTTCGATCTGCACCAGATCGTTGAAGAAACGGTCGACATGTTTACGGAGCGAGCGCAACGCAAGCACCTTGCATTATTTTGTTCGATTCCTCCCTCACTCCCGAGCACGCTACGGGGCGACCCCGGCCGGCTTCGCCAAATCCTCATCAATCTCCTGGGTAACGGCCTGAAGTTTACGGATCACGGGTCGGTCGGTGTGGAGTTCGCCGCTCTTGAGATCACGGCCTCACATGTGGTGCTCGAAGGGACCGTGTCCGATACTGGCATAGGCATTCGCTCGGAATTTCAGGCGGAAATCTTTGAGGCCTTCTCACAGGCGGATACGTCCTCCACTCGCAAGTACGGTGGAACAGGGCTCGGCCTCTCAATCGTTCGTCAACTCGTGGAACTGATGCACGGGGCAATCCACGTGCGGAGCGAAGCTGGCAAGGGGTCCCGATTCATCTTCACAGTCCGATTCGACCGACCAGCCACGCCGACTACAGCAACCGCCACTCCGGCGGCCTTGCCGACCGGCCATAAGGTCATGGTGGTCGACCCGGACTCGGCGTCGCGAAACGCCCTTCAGCGACAGTTGAGTGAGTGGGGCCACGTCGCCGTGGGGGTATCGTCTGGGGACGAAGCCGTCTCCCATATGCAACGAGACATGGTCGACGGCACACCGTTTCACTTGGCTATCCTCGACGGCAGTATGGACGAAATGGAAACCTGCCAATTGGCGCATAGAATCAAGTCTACGCCGACGATTGCCGCAACCAAGCTGATGGTGCTGTCTGGGCCGCCCTGGATCGAAGGCATTTATACCGCGCACCAGGCCGGGATCGCGGCCGTGTTGCGCAAGCCAGCGATGGCGGACGCACTCCGTGATGTCCTTGGCAAACTCATGCGAGAGGCGTCGGCTCTCGACGCCAGCCACGAAGGAGACATTGTGCGGACCTCGCTGCTCGGCCGGCCGGCATTGCCCTCCGGGACCACGGGGATGACCATCCTGATTGCGGAAGACAACGAGGTCAATCAGGAACTGGCACGGCTCATGATCGAACAATTGGGGCACCAGACCGTCGTTGTCGGGAACGGTCGCCAAGCGGTTGAGGCCGTGCGTCGTTCCTCGTTCGACATGGTTTTTATGGACTGCCAAATGCCCGAAATGGACGGCTTCGCGGCCACCCATGCGATTCGCGCACATGAACGCCAACAGCCGGAGCCGCCCCATATCCCGATCGTCGCGCTGACCGCCCACGCGATCGAAGGTGATCGTGAGCACTGTATCGCGGTCGGCATGGACGATTACCTCTCGAAACCATTTACCCAGGCGCAACTGGTCTCCACCATTAACCGCTGGGTGACGCGACACGCCGCCGATCCGGCTGTGTCCCAGCCCCCTGTCGACCAGGCCGACTCGGCGCCTAGACCCGCGTCCTCGGAGCCGGCACATTCGCAACCGATTTCGACCGAGGAAACCACGAGTGGAGCCGTCATTGATCACAAGGTCTGGCAAGACATTCTGAAACTACAGCAACCCGGCCGACCCGACGTACTCGTGACCATGCTCTCGATGTTCCTCACGGATTCCGATCAAGTCGTCGAACAACTTCGTCAAGCAGTCACGAAAAAGGACTCAAAACGAGTGTTCGAATTGGCGCATGCCTTCAAGTCCCGCAGCGGAGTGCTGGGCGCCGTCAAGCTCTCGAGCCTGTGCAAGGAACTCGAAGCACGCGGCAGGTCGAGCGACCTCTCGACTGCCTCGGCGCTATTTACCCAACTTGTTGATGAATTCGTCGCCGTCAGTGAGTGCTTTCAGGACGAGATTCGCAGGAGAAGGACGTCATGACCGATCCCTCATCCACTTCACGTCCCCTCGCCCTCGTTGTCGACGACGACCCGACGGTTCAGTTCCTCTTGCAGAAGACGCTCCAGAGAGCAGGCCTCGGTGTGGCAGCCGCGCTCAGCGGATCGGAGGCGGTTGAAAAGTGTTCCCGCGTGAAACCAGACCTGGTATTGCTCGATATCAGAATGCCGGGGATGGATGGTTTCGCCACCTGCGCCGCGCTTCGGCACCTTCCGCAGGCAGTCCACACACCCATTGTGTTCATGACCGGCCTGGACGACACGGAATCGATGCACGCAGCCTATGAGTCCGGAGCCACGAACTTCATCGTCAAACCGCTGAATCCATTCCTGCTGAGCCAACGCGTCCGGTACCTGCTGCGCGCCAGTGCTGCGATTCGCGAGCTCGCAAGCAGTCGCGAGCATTTGGCCTCGGCGCAGCGGCTAGCCCATGTCGGCAGCTTGGAATGGGATGTGGCTACGGGACATTTGCGTCTTTCCGATGAAGCCTGCTCAATTTTCGGGATGGCCCTGCACAGCTTCCGAGGAACGCTTCAGATGCTGCTGCCCCACGTCTCGCCGAGCGTCAGTCACCTTATCCATGCAATCCTTGCCGACCCAGGCATCGTCATCGAGCCCTACCGTCGGGACCATCGTATTACGCTCGAGGACGGATCGGATCGAATCGTCCAGCTGCAGGCACGTGCCGTGCTCGCGAACGATGGCCGCACGACCACGACGATTGTCGCCACGGTCCAGGACATCACGGAGCGAACACAACTGGAAGAACACGTGCATCACCTGGCGTATTACGACAGCTTGACCGGACTGCCCAACCGCCTGCTCTTTCGAGATCGGGTGCAACAAGCCATGGTCCAGTCTGTTCGGCAGCAGTCGGCGATGGCCATCCTCTTTCTGGATTTGGACCGGTTCAAGTTCATCAACGATACGTTCGGACACACGATGGGCGATCTGCTGCTCAAACAAGTGGCCGAACGATTGATAGAGGTGACGCGATCCAGCGATTCGGTGGGACGTCCCACGGCGGACGTGCCGGAGCAGGCCGTCGCACGCCTTGGTGGAGACGAGTTTACTCTCCTCTTGACCGACTTGCGCCAGCCCGAGCACGCCAGCATCGTTGCGCGACGCATTCTGTCCGGCCTGAGCCGGCCGTTCTCGCTTGAAGGGCGCGAGGTATTCGTGACAGCCAGTTTGGGCATTGCGGTCTACCCGACGGACGGCGAATCGCTCGAGGAACTCCTGAAAAATGCGGACACGGCCATGTACCAGGCCAAATCCGCCGGGCGGGACAACTACCAATGCTACTCACGCAACATGAATGCGATGGCCGCCGAGAGACTGGCCCTGGAGAATGAGCTTCGTCGGGCCTTTGATCGACAAGAGTTTTGTCTCTGCTACCAACCATTCGTCAACATTCATTCCGGACAGGTCGTTGGGGCCGAGGCGTTGATTCGGTGGATGCATCCGGTACGAGGCCTTTTGGCTCCCGGCCAATTTCTCTCGGTGATCGATGACATGGGACTGAGCCGACGGCTGGGTCAGTGGGTCACGGAAACGGCGTGCCGCCAGATCACGGTCTGGCAGGGGCTGCGGCCGACTCCTCTGCGGGTGGCCATCAATGTGTCCAACGCTCAGTTTCGCGATCCTTCGCTCCTGTCTGAGCTCGCCGAGATCCTCCGGAGCACCGGCGCGGCGGCCGAATCAGTAGAGTTGGAGTTGACAGAAACCATCGTGATGCCGCACGCCGAGGAAGCCGCCCAACTCCTGAAATCGCTCAAGGGGATGGGACTACGCTTGGGGCTCGACGATTTCGGCACCGGTTTTTCGTCGATCAGCCACTTGCGTACCCTGCCGTTCGACACGATCAAAATCGACCGCTCCTTTATCGTGGATGTCGCCACCAACGTGCAGGACGCCGCCATTGCCGAGGCGATGATTTCGATGGCTCACGTCCGGCACATGCACGTGCTGGCGGAGGGGATCGAGTCTCCAGAGCAACTTCGTCTGCTGAAGCGGCTGGGATGCGATGAGGCGCAGGGGTACCTGTTCAGCAAACCGGTCTCGGCCGATCAGTTCCCGGCGCTCCTGGGGCGATCGGTGTCACCATGATGTTCGTGGCATGACGAGGGCCCATGACAAGTCCCGTGCGTTTCACCGCGCGCTCCGCGCGCACAACCCGATGAGATCTCGATGACAAGCCACATTTCCCGACCACAGCCCATCGCCCTCGTCGCCGACGACGATCTGACCGTACGCCTGCTCACCCGGCAGGTGCTTGAGCAGGCCGGCCTGCTCGTAGAAGAGGCCGGCTCCGGCGATGAGGCCGTGGCCATCTTCAAGCGGCTCGCGCCCGATATCGTGCTCCTCGACGTGATGATGCCGGGCATGGACGGATTCGAGACCTGTCACGCTCTTCGGCACCTGCCAGGCGGCAGCCACGTGCCGATTTTGATCATGACCGGGCTCGACGACGTGGATTCCATCGAGAAGGCATACGACATGGGAGCAACCGATTTTATTTCGAAGCCGTGGCAGGTTCTGATACTGAGCAATCGGGTCCGATACATGTTGCGTACTGCTCGCATCATGAATGCTCTCCGTGAGAGCCAAACCAACCTTGCACGTGCCCAGCACCTGGCTGGGCTCGGCACCTGGACGTGGAAGGTGGCGACCGATCAGTTAACCCTGTCCGAGGAGATGTACCGAATCTTGGGCGTCTCGCTCGGAGAATTCGCCAATACGTGGGACGGGTACATGGCCTTGGTCCATCCGGAGGACGAAGAGCTTGTACGACAGAGCATGGGCATCTCTCGCTACGGGCAGCGCACGTCTTCGATCGACTATCGGATTCGGCGTCCCGACGGATCCGAGCGAATCGTGACAGAACATGTGGAGCCCGTGATCGACGAGCAGGGGCTTACGTGTGCGGTCAATGGGACCGTCCAGGACATTACCGACCGGCGCATGGCCGAGACCCAACTGTTTCTCTCCACGTACTATGACACGCTCACCAATCTTCCCAATCAACAGCTCTTCAAAGATCGGGTTGGCAAGACTGTTTTGAAGGCGCTCGAACGGCAGGCCATCGGAGCTCTCCTGCTGGTGAACATGGATCAATTTCGCCATATCAACGATGTGCATGGTATGAGTCGAGGAGACGAAGTGTTGAAACTCATGAGCGACCGATTGAAGGAATGTCTGCGCAAAGACGATCTTATCGCTAGCGGAGTGTCCATCCAAGCCGGCTCAACGTTGGCACGGCTGGTGGGCGACACGTTCGCGCTCTGCCTGTCGGACATGTCATCCGAGCGTGATGCAGCCAAGGTCGCCCGCCGGTTGTTGGCGGCCCTCCATCGACCGATCGGCGAAGGAGACACCCACATGGTCATCACGGCGAGCATCGGGATTACGGTGTTCCCGCAGGACGGATCCGACATCGACATGCTGGTGAAGAACGCGGAGTCCGCCCTCCAATCAGCGAAGGCCAAGGGTGGCGACCGGTTTGAATATTTCGTGAAGGAAATGGACGCGGCCGCCGAGGATCGTCAAGCTCTGGAACAGGACCTGCGTCACGCGATGGAACACCGTGAATTGGCTCTCCACTACCAACCACAGGTGGACATCAAACGGTGGTCGATCAGCGCGGTGGAGGCATTCGTTCGATGGCATCATCCCACGCGTGGCATCGTGCCGCCCAGCCAATTCGTCCCCCTCGCCGAGGGAGCCGGACTCGGAGTTGCACTTGGTGAGTGGGTGATCCGCACTGCGTGCGCCCAACAGAAAGCCTGGCGCTTGGCTGGTACCCCGGCGATTCGGGTGTCCGTCAACCTGTCAGATTATCACGTTCGGCAACAAACCCTCGTCGAGATCATCAGTTTGGCCGTACAGGATATAGGACCGACGCCGGACTTGTTCGAAGTGGAACTCACGGAAGGTGCGATCATGCACGATCTCGCCCACTCGATGAAATTGCTCAAACGCCTGAAGTCTCTCGGCATCCGGATCGCCGTGGACGATTTCGGGGCCGGCTCGTCTTCGCTCAGAGAACTCTCCCGGCTTCCCATCGACACCATCAAGATTGCTCCGTCCTTCGTGCATCACACAGTTCACCCATCGAGCCAGAACGGCATTACGGCGGCGGTGATTGGGTTGGGCCATGGACTCCGATGCCGGGTGGTGGCCAAGAACGTGGAGACCCAACAGCAACTCGATGTGCTTCGCAGTCTCGGGTGCGACGATATCCAAGGCCACCTGTACGGTGCGGCGGAACCCGCCGAACGGATCGCCCAGATGCTGACGAACAAATCACAAGGATCACGAAGGCTGACAGCCGCCTGACAGGCCGCGTACCGGTGCATCATCCCGATTTCTCTCGCCGATATCCCAATCCTGCTGCTCCGCCATAGGAGACCACGCCCGAGTCCTTGTAAAAGCTCACCAGACCGGGTAGGCTTCGCGCGATCCCTCCATCTTCTATGGCCACCTACGCAATCGGCGATATCCAGGGTTGTGCCGCCGCGCTCAGAGATCTGATCGATCGCCTCCCCTGGAATCCACAACGTGACCGACTCTGGTTCGTCGGGGACCTGGTGAATCGCGGTCCCGAATCCGCCGAAGTGCTCCGTCTCATCAGAAACCTGGGCGATCGCGCCCGGACGGTACTTGGCAATCACGATCTCTATTTGCTGGCCGCCGGAGAGGGATTGCTGAAGCCACGAGCCAAGGACACGTTCACAGACGTGCTCGATGCCACGGATCGATGGGAACTCCTCCAGTGGCTTCGCGAACAGCCCTTGCTGTATGAAGAGCCTCCCTATGTGATGGTCCATGCCGGACTGCTTCCCCAGTGGTCCCTGCAGGAGGCCCGGATGCTCAGCCAAGAGGTCGCGGACGCGCTCAGGGGGCGGGACTTCCGAGAGCTGATGGAGCAGTTATTTGTCCTGGAGCGGCAAGACTACGACGAGGCTCTCCGCGGGGTGCCTCGATTGAAGGCCATCATCGACGTCATGACCCGCCTCCGCGTGTGTACAACGAACGGCCGGATCAACTATCACTTCAAGGGCGAATTAAATGACATTCCGGCTGGATATCTTCCGTGGTTCCACGCGCCGAATCGGCGCCATGCAGAGGCAACGGTGGTCTTCGGACACTGGTCGGCACTCGGCCTTCTTTTAGAAAGCACCGTGATCGGTCTCGACAGCGGCTGCGTCTGGGGCCGCACCCTCACGGCCGTGCGCCTAGAAGATCGCGCCGTGTTTCAAGTGCGATGCGAGCAATGCCGCACACCGAGACGGTCATAACCACTAATTCGTCGCTCGTGATTGGTCAAGGACTTCGGAACCTGTCCAGAATGGCGGTTCACGCGTGAGGGAGGCGCTAGGAATAAGACTCTGAGTCGGAGGGGAACTTCCCCTGCTCGACTTCCTCCTTGTAGCGTCGGAGTGCCTGCAGGGCATCGGCTTTGAGGTGGGCGTACGGTTTCACGAATTTGGGCACGAACTCATCGAACAATCCAAGCAAATCGTAGAGGACCAGAATCTGCCCATCGCAATGAGGACCGGCTCCGATGCCGATCGTGGGAATGGACAAGGCCGCCGTGACGCGGCGGGCTACCTCCACCGGAATCGCCTCGAGGACCACTGAGAAGGCACCGGCCTCTTCCAACGCCTTCGCATCCTCAATCAGCTGCGCTGCTTGATCGGCGGTCCTGCCCTGTACTTTGTAACCGCCGTATTGATGCACGGACTGCGGCGTCATGCCGAGGTGTCCCATTACGGGGATGCCGAATCTCGTGAGAGTTTGCACCCGATCGACCACCGCCGCACCGCCTTCCAGCTTCACTGCCGCCGCACCGGCCTGAATCAACCGGCCGGCGTTGCGCACGGCATCCTCAACGCCCACCTGATAACTCATGAAAGGCATATCCGCAATGACGCAGGCACGCTCAGCGGCTCCGGCCACTATCTTGGTGTGATACCCCATGTCGTCCATCGTCACCGACAGTGTGTCGCGCCTCCCTTGCACGACCACGCCGAGGGAATCCCCCACCAGAATAGCCTCGATCCCAGCCTGCTCGATGATCCGCGTAAACAGGGCATCATAGGCTGTCACGAGCAGAATCTTCTTGCCGTCCCGCTTACAGACTCGGAACTCGGGAATGTTCATCGCATGGCCTAACTCAATCCGGCCTTGTCAATGATCTGGGGCAATCGCTCAGTCGCCTTGATCGCCATGATGTGCACCCCATCGCAGTGCGGACGCACGGCCTTGATGGTGCGGACGGCGATCTCCACACCCGCCTCGATCGCATGCTTGTCACCCGCCGCCTTCAGTTCTTCGATCATGTCTTGCGGAACCGAGACCCCAGGGATATTGGCATTCATGAACTCGGCCATCTTCGCATTACGCAGAAGCAGGATGCCCGCCAAGACCTTGACCTTGAAGGGACGTACGGCCTGCATGAACCGGGCGAATTGATCGGGATGGTAAATCGCTTGCGTCTGAAAAAACTGCGCGCCGGCCTTCACCTTCGTTTCAAACTTGGCCAGCATCGGCCCGAGTGGATCGGCCTCAGGCGTCACCGCTCCACCGATGAGAAACTGGGTCGAACCGTCCAGCTTGCCCCCGGCCCAATCATGACCCGCATTCAGCCCTTGCACAGCTTGCATGATTTGAACCGAGTCGAAATCGTACACAGGCTTCGCATCCTTGTGATCGCCGACGGTGGGATAGTCCCCAGTCAAACAGAGGATGTTGCGAATACCAAGCAGATGTCCCCCCAGCAAATCGGCTTGGATGCCGATCCGATTGCGATCGCGGCAGGTCATCTGCATCACCGGGTCATGGCCGAGTTCATACAACAAGCGGCACAGAGAGAGCGAACTGGCACGCATCACTGCGGCCGTACAGTCGGTCACATTCACGCCATGCACACGGCCCACCAGCTCTTTGGCGCTCTCCAGCAGTTTACCGACGTTGGTGCCTTTCGGAGGGTTGTACTCGATCGTAACCGCGAACTGACCCTGATCGAGAACGTGCCCTAAACGTCGTGGCTCCCGTGCACTCGTCCCTGTCACCCCTTACCTCACTCCGGCCGCCCGCTGCGCCGACTCCAGCGTATTGTCCAACAGCATCGCGATCGTCATCGGTCCGACCCCTCCCGGCACCGGACTGATCCACCCCGCTTTTTGGTTCACCGGCTCGTAGTCCACATCACCGGCCAGTTTTCCGTCTGGCAAACGGTTGGTCCCCACGTCGATGACCATGGCGCCATCGCGCACCATGTCGGCGGTCACGAACCTGGCTTTGCCGATGGCCACGACGAGGATGTCCGCCTCACGACACACGGCTGGCAAGTCATTGGTTTTCGAGTGGCAGACGGTCACGGTCGCATTCCGCTGGAGCAACATCAGCGCCACCGGTTTGCCGACGATGTTGCTGCGTCCCAACACGACCGCCCGTTTCCCTTCGATCGCCACGCCCGTAGATTCGATCATTTTGATGACGCCTTTGGGCGTACAGGCTTCGACGGTCGGACTGCCCTCGACGAGTCGCCCGAAATTATACGGGTGGAAGCCATCGGCGTCCTTCTGGGGCGAGACGGCCTCAAGAACGATTTTGCTGTCGATTTGCTTCGGCAACGGCAACTGCACCAGAATACCATGTATCCTGGGGTCAACATTCATTTTGTCGATCAGCCGCAGCAGCTCGGCTTGCGAGGTCGACGCAGGAAGTTTGTGCTCGTCGACGTAGATCCCCGCAGCTTCGCAGGCTTTCTCTTTATTCCGCACGTAAATATGCGAAGCAGGATCGTCACCCACCAGGATCGCTGCTAGCCCTGGCCGGACATGTTTCGTGGCCAAGAGGTCGGCGCAATCGTTCGCAATTCGTTCACGGATCTGCTGGGCAAGTGCCTTCCCGTCGATAATCTGGGCTGCCACTACGTTCCTCCTGGATAACGATTGGATCTGGTCTGGGATGGATTGGCGAGGGACGATAGCAGGGGTTTCTGCGGCAAGTCAACGATATCGGCACCGCTTGCCCTCTTTCGGCAGGCCACCCGTGATTCCTTGACAGCATCTTTTTGCGTTCGCTACGATGCAGCACTCTCCTTACGGCACCTCCGCATGACGTTTCATCACAAGCATGCCTCCCGCCAGTCTCGCACGAGACACGGTTCTCGCGGCCTCGCCACCGGTCTGCTTCTCGTGCTCGGCTGGTGCGCGCTGTCCACCGAAGTCGGGGCACTACAGGTATTGGAGCTTCTGGAACCGTACAGTTTTGTGGTCGACACGGATAGCAAAGCATACTTTATTTCCAGTGTGAACGGCGACGAAACGGCGCGTGACAACAACGGCTTCATCACCAAAATGGACGAAGCCGGGACCGTCGTCCAGCTCAAGTTTATCGCCGGGGGGCAGAATGGACACACGCTGCATGCACCGAAGGGGCTTGCCATCGTCGGCCGCACCCTCTATGTCGTCGATCTCGACCAACTGAAAGGCTACGACAAAACGACCGGTCAGCTTCTGGTCACGGTTCCGCTCGGTTCCGGGGCCGCCCCGCAGGCCGGTCCCCCAAGCCAGCTCATGGACGTGGTCACCGACGGCCATGGGCTCCTTTTCGTGTCCGATCGAACACGGGACACAATCTACCGAATCGCCATCGCCAAGAATCATCAGGTATCGATATTGATCCACAATCCGGGTCTGGCCGGTCCAGCCGGTATCGCACTCCACCCTAGAGGCGACCGGCTGGTCGTCGTCAGCTGGGATAAGGGCAAGATCGTCGAAGTCGGGTTCGATGGCGCATTGACCGAGCTGGTGTCCAATGGGTTCTTCAGCTCGCGCTTCGGCAATCTCTCTGGCGTAGATTTCGATCAGTGGGGCAACATGTACGTGTCGGATTTTACCCGTGGCAAGATCTGGCGGATGCAGCCCGATCAGAAGTTTCAGGTCATCGCCGAATATCTTCCCAGTCCGGCCGACATTGCTATTGATCGGTCCAATCACGTCATTTTGGTGCCGTATCACTATGGAAATGCGGCGGAAGTCAACGGGCTCGAATCGCCCATTAAGAAAGGCGGAACGAAACGCACACTCTCGGACTATGGTTTTGCCCCCCCGCCATCCGGGAAGGACTCCGGCGCAAAATGAGTAAATGCGTCTACTGCCATGAAAAGAAAGGGAAACGTCCCTGTCCAGCCTTGGGTGGACTGATTTGCCCAGTCTGCTGCGGCGAGCATCGGGTTGTGCGTATCGCCTGTCCACCAGACTGTCGGTACCTGGCAACTGGCGGGGATTACCAACAAAGAAGACTGGGCGAACAACTGGCACCGCTCCGACGAGAGTTCTATCGGCAGATCGCGGAGTTCGGCGGGGATCAGGCCGGGGCGCTCTTTAATTTGGTCGAGGTCGTCGCATTTGGATATTTTCAAGGCCGGCGGGACGGACAGGACGCGGAGGTCGTGACCGCCCTGCAGGCGTTGCGCCGGAGCTTGAGCCCACTGCACGTCCCAGCCGGTCCGTTGCCGGTGTTCGCCGAGCACTTGATGAAGGAATACGAGACGTACAAAAAACAACAGCCCAAGGAATTGGTCGAACTCCAGAGCACCCCGGAGGTGCTGGAGCGCGCGATCAAGTTCGTCACTGAGTTCTCAGGGGAAGGATTTCAATCGCAGCGTTTTCTGAATGCTCTGATCGGCTACGTGCGAACCATGTACCCGGACATCGCCGAACATCTCACAAAACACGCCGATCGTAAAAGCATCATCATTCCAGGCCAAATGACGCCACAGACACAGCCCGAGCCACATACCCACGGCCCCGGCTGCCAGCATCATCACTGACGGGCTCGTCTCGACACCTATCTCTCTTCGACTCAGTCCTCTCGGCTATTTCACGGCCTTGGTCCATTCCAGAGATTTCATGACATCCGTCGGAACCGGTTTCGTGCACTTCTTGCCGCGAACACCGTAACTGATGGTCCCCGGCTTGATCGGACACGTACCGAAGGCGGTGCCGAACTTCACAATACCGGACACGACGGTGAGGATGCTCTGCCCGTCCTCCTGAACCTTGAGATCGAACTCCGTCCCTTCTATCGCTGCGGTCGCAACAGGCGTTTCTACTTCGAATTGAAACGGACCTTCTCCCAGAGTGGTCACCCACACCTCGCCACGGCTCATACGGATGATACGGGTCAGCGGTTGGTCCTTGACCCAACGGGACAAAATCTTGAGCGACGTGTCCTCATTGAGGGCAACCTTCACTCCCTCCTTAAATTTCACCACGGCTTGGCTGCCGGCGTCCGTTCGAAGCACGTCTCCCTCGTAGAGGGGAATTTGACCGGTACCTTGTAAACGCTCCTGAACTCCATCAATGCGCACGATCACCAAGGTACCGATGGCGCTGTCCGCATACCCCGCCCGCACAGTTTCGGCAGATGCTGGAACTGGAATCGGCAGAGCGAATCCGAGAACCAGGGCCAGACCAATACCGGCCAATCCTGCGCGGACTATTCCTGTCGTGATGGTGCACGGTCTCGGCATCTCGCACAGTCGATGTTGGGCATTCATGTGCCTCTCCTCCAGGCGCCTCATCGCGACACCACAACTCGAATCGGCTTCCGTCCGACCGGAACCGTACTGATCACCGAACTGGTCCCCGTATCGATGATACGCACTTCATTTCCCTTGTCATGTCCGACGAAGAGACGAGTTCCTTCCAGATTCGCCCAAATACCGTTGGGCCCGCTACCCACCGGAATTTCCTCGATGATTCTTAAATTGTCGGGATCGGCATTGACGACCGCCACTTTGTCCATACCGCCGACTGTCACATACGCAAGAGGTCCCTTCGTACCTTTGTACCCGAACGCAATCTGCTGCGGCTTTGCCCCGACTTCCAACGTACCCGCAATATCGTTGGTTTCCGGATCGATCACATAAATGCTCGTTTCGCCGGAGTTGGTCCCCCAGACGCGGCCCTGGCGATCGACGATTAAGAAGTGGGGGTTGGTACCGACCGGAATGGACTTGATAATCTGATGAGACGCGGTCTCGATGACTTTGATGGATTTCTCGCCCTGATTGCTGACATACGCGAACCGTCCGTCGTGAGAAAAGGCCAGTCCCGTCGGCCCTCGGCCGACCGGGATCGTACCGAGAATACGGTAGGTGGTCGCATCCACGATGGAAATATTGTCTTCGCCGATGTTCGCGACCCACGCCTGCTTGTTGTCGTTCGTCAAGGTCACGACATGCGCTCGGTTCCCTGTGTCGATCGAGGCAATGGTTTCCATCGCCCGGGTATCCATCACGGAGACCCGCCCCGAGGCAAGGTTGGTAGCGAATAGTTTTGAGCCGTCCCGCGTCAGCGACAGATCATGAGTGGACGAGTTTTTGGCGTCGATAGTGCCGATGACCTTATAGGTTTCGGCATCGATCACGCTGACGGAGTTATCGCTTTCATTTGCCACATAAATGCGCTGTGACAAGGGCGGAAGCGGGTCCGAATCGCTGACGCACCCCACGGATCCAAGCAACACGAGCGCACTCACGGTGTGACGCAGCTGAGCCCAGGCCATGGCATCCTCCCCCATTTATGTCCACTAGGACGAACTATCTCGTAGCCCACATTTCTACAAGGTTGGGCTCCCCCTTGTCCATCGACCCCTACGCTTGAGGGCCCACTTGGAGTCCGCAACCGGTCCACTATGCCGATTCCCCCGCCCCTTGACGTGAATGGGTTGAGCGGGGATAGGAGATATTCACCCTCGACAGGATTGGTTACACCCTCGACGCAATCGTTCTGTCCTACCGGGCGGCGTTTCCACCCATCTCCGGGCTACCTCTCTGGGTTCTTATACCCACGGGCCTCTCCAGACCTGGCTGGCCGATGCACGCAACGGATAAGATTGTCCGAGCCAAACACTCATCCGCAATGTCCGCTCGCAACCTGGCGCCTTTACAATGCCACTAGAGGGTTGATCGACCAGCCTTCCGCGCCAATTGGCATGAGATGCCCGAGCTCGCTTTCGTCCAGGCCGTCATCCCTCAGAAAGGATTCAATAAACCGGCAGAGCCCCGCATAGACGCCACAACCTTCCTGCCGTGCCTCGTAGGACGATTGAGTGAGAGGAATGCTATTGCATGGGCCCTGATAATGACAAGACGCGCAGCGTATCTGTACGCGCTGCTCTTCGCGCTGGAGCGAGGCTTCATACGCGCTCCCCTCTATGATATCGACCAGCGGTTGTGTAAAGATGTTGCCCATTGCGTGGCCGACCACATAGCGATCCAACGACGCATAGAGCGTGCCGTCGGTATCGACAATAATCCGGCTGTCGCCGTCCTGCCGCCGGCGATAAGGACGTCGTTCCAGACCGGTCATGCGAAGCAGGACTGTCTGCAGGGCGCTGAAAAGCGGCTCGACCCATAGCGCTGCGCCAGAATCTAACCAATACACAAACAGCTCACCGAGCGCATCGGTCATTTCGGCTTCCGATAGCATGAGCCCCGAGATCGGCGCAGAAGGAGGCGCCGGCGTAATAGGGTTGACCCGAAAAGGAACGTTCCACTGTCTGAACTGGCGGTAGATGTCCATGAGCCGCCCCTTCGTATGACTCGCCAGCACCACCGCCCCCGTCACGGGAATCTGCCGTTCCAGCACTCGCGCGAGATTGGCCAATACGGTCCCTTGGGAGTCCACGCCCGCCGCAGTGACGCGAACTCCGGGGACGTCGTCGAGCGAGACCACAATCTCGAATCGCTGTCGCTCGAGCATCTCCAGATGCTCGTCCTGCAGCTTGTACAGATTGGTTTGCAGTACGTTGCGAATGTCTCCACGCCACAGACACCCCGCCGGCAGGATCTCACGCTGGAGTCGGATCACATCCTCAAAATACCCGGGAGACAACAGCAACGGTTCCCCTCCGTGCCAGACAATGTACGACCTTCCCCGCTCTCCGAATCGAGACGCTTGTCGATTGTGTTGCTCTGCAATGGCGATCAATACCTTCGTCCATTCCGAAAACGTGAGACGGATGGGATTGTCGAGATCATTCCATTCGTAACAGTAGCGGCACCGAAGGTTGCAGAGCTTTGATACTTTCACCGTCCAGGTCATGCCCCACATAGATCCCCCTCGCCTCTTGTCGACACGATCGCCACAGCGTCCCCCTTTCACGGGAATATCGCTGGAACTCCCCGCTGGATCCTCACTCGGCCCGAAGGCGCGACCAGATACTCGCCGTCTTGAGCAGGCCCGCGGGTCAGGAGAAAGGCTCTCTTCGGTCCCACCCGATCTATCGCAAGGTAATTTCCATTCCGAAGCGCGACCAGAAGGTATCGTTCATTGGGAGAAGCGCTCCGCTCCGCTGCGCTCAAGAGAGACTCGGTGGTGGCAACCGCCAGTGCGGAAGCGAGGGCGGACTTGATGATCGTTCGGCGTGTCACGTTCATGGCAGCTTCCTCCTCTACGGAACGTTGGAAAAACCAACGTCGGAGACTGGCGATCCGAGGATCTGCTTCAACAGCCCCTGAGTAACGACGAGTTGACCCGATCGCGCCAAGTGGTAGACCCCGTCGGGGGCCGGTTCAATATGAAACAGGCTGGCCGTGTTTCCTTCAATTTCGAGGATTCGTCCATCTTGTAGGGCTACAAGTTTGCGCCGATTCGGCAGATGGTCGAGTTGCTCCCACTGCTGGGGCGCTGGACCGGAAGAACCACCTGCAGCTGAAGTCGCGAGCGCGACAATGTGTCTCATGACAGGTACCTCCTCATCGTAAATGTGGATCGCACGCCGCCAACCCACTACCGCAGTCGTCGACAATGACGGCTCCTTTCTAAAACGGAAGACCCCACGGTCCACAAGCCAAAAGCTTGGTCCCATAGACCGCCTCGCCCTTATTCCAACTCTTCCACGGCATGGTGATGGTGAACGAAGTAGCATGCATCTGAAACCCGCCGGGAAGGCCTACGATCACATTCGTAGCGCCTGGCGTCGGCCCACCGTCCTCCCAGCCATAATCCATGCCCTGCAAGACCCATCCATTTCCTAAGTTCACCATGGCCTTATCCGCCCCGAAGGTGTAGATTTGCGCGCGATTGTGCCATGCGCCAAAACTGGCATCGGTAAAGTGCTTTTTGGGTCCATCGAAGTACTTTTTCGAAAGGTCTTCCGCCTTTACGCACGCCCCGGGCTCGGCACAGACCACATTGACCCGATGGGGAGGAATCAACTGACAGTCGACTGTGGCCTTAAACGGCATGTTGAACGGATCTCCGAAAACCAGGTCCTTTCGCACAATACGCATTATAGAATTAGGTACATTGGAGACACCTTTCAGTGCAGGCACGCGAGCATGAATCGCTTTTCGTGTCCATGTGATGATCTCCAATTTCACATGTCCTGAAGGAAAAGCATTGCCTTCCAATCGAAGTTCTCCACGCTGGTCTCCGAACCCGCAACCATTGAGTATGACTTCCTCGTGCGGCTCGATGGGTAGCGTGACCGCTGTAGATGAGACCTGAGGCTTCTGGCATGGATCCGGCACGGGAGAAATCTGGATCGACTTAAGCAAATTTGCGGCATTCATCAAGAGTGCATTGTTCTGTTGCAAGTTCATCTTCTCTTGGGAGAGAAGCTGATTCCGCAAGTCTTCGATACGTTGCGACGGAGCACCTCTTCGGATCTGATCCCTTTGCTGTTCCAGTTCGCGAACTCTTTCTGGAGTCAGCTCGGAAACAGACAATGGAGACGAGGGGGTAGGTTGGTTGGGAGCAACCCTTTGTGCTGCGAACAGTCCATGTGTGGAATGCGGCTCGCCTCCGCTTTGTTTCGACGACGTTAGAGCCGGCATGGAAAACACCTCCCCACCTTCCTGACCTGGGACGATCATCGACTGACTGCGCCTCTCCGCTAGAGCGGCATCGACTGTTTGAGCCAGGACACTTGTGGCCCACAGACACACCGCCAAGAGGACGATCCTCCCACGACCTTCATTGCCAGCGATCATAGTCTCCCCCTCAAAAACCGTTTCGGGCGATAGTCCACCAAGAGTCCCAACATGACTATAGTTGCGTCACTTCACAGGAAAAGAAAAACCATGTGACGCTGGTATTCCACACGGCAAACCCATACCAGGCCGAATTGACCGCTTGAAGGACGAACTGCGCGTGGTCCGTCGCGATGCCGTTGAGTTGTTTGTTTCCCATATCATCCGCAAACGAGGAATAGACCGTTTGCGCGACACCCGGTCCCTCGATTCTAAAGTTCGAAGGCACGTAGTACGTGCCAACGATGCAGTCCACCAGATACTGCCTGTTGGCGTCCGCTCTGATCCACAGCATCTGTCGGCCTGTTCCGTTTTGACTCCCTGGGTATCGTGCCAGCTTGATCCCACTATCGATCACCTCCGCCCCGACGAATACCAGGGAGCCTTTGTTGGACGTGACAGGATTACCGGGAGTCAAGACGGCATAGGGCTGGCCGGCGCCGTCATAGTTCAGCGCCTGTTTGAGCAAGGCTGCCCTGGCTGCCGATCCCATACCTTGAATCACGGGTAGCCGGTTCGAGACGGCTGGTTGCAAAGCGGTCCCCTGCGCCCGGAACACCGGAATGGGTTGTCTCGAAGCTTGAGAAGAAACGCGCCGCACATTCGATGGCACTCTCACCCGTTGGTTCCTAAAAAATACCGGCATTATGTTCACCTCCCTACTATCCAGAGTTGTTGTATCGCTCATTTCGGCAGTAGGTATGATCGGAGGTCAGCATCCGACGTCATCATCTGCGCAACATGTCAAGTTGTCCTTATTTGGGTTTGTCAGTAACCTTGTTATGAGTGCTCCCAATCGTACTAATAGTATTTGGCTGGTAGACAAAGAACTGGTACTGATCAAAATTGTGCTGATTGTTTTCGAGATAGGCGCGAAAGCCGGCGACTGTGAATAATTGACCGAATACGAGATTCGTATCGATGTACGGGTGTTGATGGTTGACATGTGAGGCCTGCAGCGAGTTCTGTTGGGCTTGGAGTTGAGTCACGGCGTTCGACAGTCGTTGAACCTCCAACAGAAGCCACTTTTCCAACGCCGTCTTTGGCCCTTCGAGCCATGGAGCCGGATCGCTTGGAGTCAACGGCTGACTTTGGCCTGGAGGAGGAGTCATACCCAGACTTCTCCCACCTGGCTGTACCGCGTTTCCCGCTACGAGCATCGAGCTCGGGAACCGCGCGCTACCCAATGACCCATTGTCCTCATTCCCTGCTATCCCACCTTGCGCAAGCAGAGCCATCCCAAAGACGAATACGACTGCCGGGAGAACCTTCATCGTTTTGCCTCCTGCGGATTGAATGACCTGTCTCGGCCAGCGTCGCACTGGCGATTCGCCCCTCTGCGTCATAAGAGCCACAGCCATGAACCGTCAGTTGATCTTATACGCCCACAGAAACGGCCACATCTCCTCCGCCTTCATCGGGCACTGTACGGCGACCTTGACACCGTAGCTTGGAATCTCAGGATTCGAATTGGGCAGAGGGCTCACCTCACGCCCGATACAATATCGGCGGTATTGTGGACCAAACATCTTTGGAACCACCTGAATGAAATGCTTGTCTTGGTAGGCCCCAGGAAATTCGTATACCGGCTGGTCGCCCCAAAACGTCTGCCGATCCCTCGTACAGGGGCGAAGGCGCAGCTCCCCTCCCTCCACGTACAGACACCTCCCACTCTTGAGATGCCTGATAGAAAATTGAGCATTCTCAGCGCCGGATGGGGTCACGAGGTCGTAGATCCAATCGGAGTTGATTGTACAAGGTGTGAGCATCACTCGTTCATACTCGGCACCTTTCGTGCCCGCGAGCTTCGGGGTGAGGCACATATACGGGTTCAGATTCGGGTCCGAGGGCCGGATGGTAAAACCCAATCCTCTTGATTGGACGTGGCACGCAGGGCGTGTATCGTCGTGTGTGCATTCTGAGGCCCCCGCCGCTTCGAGCGAGACGGGGCCAGAGTGAGTTTTCGCTCCAGCCGTCAATTCATGACTTGACCTCGGCTCGACACAGGCGGCTACCACCACGGTGCCAACCGCCAGCAGTGGATACAACAACGAGAGGGCCTTCGTTGGATTGATTTGACCAAACAACAGATACGCCCCTCCTTCAGGCGTTCGTTTCCAATCCAGACGTACGAGATGAATCCGCGTCCTGCTGTCCTTCAACGCGGCAACATCGCTATAAAACCGTAGGTCCCAGCGATCAGAGTTTGAAACCGGTCCAACGAGTAATCCATGGACTTACTTGCTCCAATCGTCACAGACGAATCGAAGCGAATCGATATAGACCCCGTGTCTTCCTCGAAAGGCCTTCCCGGCTTTCCCATCCGGGCAGAAGAACGGGCCTTCCTTTGCGCCATCGAATTGAGATTACCAAAACTCGTGCACGTGCCAGCCTGGCATCTATCGGTCGAAAACCGAGGTTTCTTCTGAAGAGACAGCCATTCTCGGCAAAAGATGGTTCCTAATTCGACATACTGCCCCGCCCCGACAACGATCCTCTGAATCACTCCGCCAGGGATGCATTGTGTGGATTTGGCCTGGCCCCCGGAACCTCCGACCGTCCCTCTGGTAAAAGTCTCTCCGAGAGTTCCATTCTGGGCATTCACGCTCTGGCAGATGATGCCAACCGCGTCCAGCCAGAACCCGCTCTTGGACATCACTCCAACCATGACGGCTCCAGAGCCACAATCCAAATTGTAGGCCTGAGTCCCACCCCCTCCCCCAAAAGTCGGCGTAGTAAATTCTGCAGCCAGGGCAGGGTTAGGCCTTTCATGCAGACACAACAGTGCTACGGTAAAAAGCAGCTGTGTCCAGGTCTTGAACACACCAGTCGCCCGAATTGGCATGGAGATACCTCCCTATCAACAGCCCCCGATCGAGCAAGGTGAGCGCAGTCACGGTCCACTCGGCGTGGTCCGCGGTGGGCGGATCCTAGAATCCGCTCACCGCCACGACGCCCCCCGAGCAAGTACCGATCACCGCACCAGCAGGCACCCGGGGGGGAGCATAGTTGGGCACCTTGCCGGTCGCCATCACATTGAGCACCTGGCACGTTGCCTGGCATTGCGCGAAACGGGCCGCCAACTCATTCGCAAAACCGTTGATCGCGGCTGCGGCGCCGGGACTCGTTGCCTGTGACCCCACTTTTGTCTGTATTGCCGTGGCCAGAGATCCGGGAGACATCGCCGCAATTCCACCCGAAACAAGTGTGGACAACGGAGACGGTGTATTCGCCGTCGGGGGAGCCACGGCTCCCGGCCATGCCCCAAGCGCCGGATACCACGGCAACCCGGGGATCGTCGTGTGCGTAGCCCAGATGTCCCATGCACTCTTGAATGCGAGATCCCAGTTTTGCGCGATCGTGACAGGAGCACCGGCTTGTACCAACGCCGATCTCACCAACCCCGCAAAGGCATACCGACTCTTGAGCACTCCCCCGGGGGCCGTCGTAATGGCTCCAGTGACCTTGCACATCGCCCCATCCACATAGCTGCCTGCCAACCATTTGACCGCTTCCTGTCGGGCAGCGGCTGCAGCAGCCTGACTCCACGTCGACCATTGTGACGGTCCGGTTGCACCCGGGACCGGAAGCTTCGTGAACTTCACCTCGATGGTTCGGGAGCCGGTCATGGTCAGTGTACAGGGTCCGTTCCCCTGGCAATCGCCAGCCCATCCGGCGAATACGGAGCCTGGGGAAGGAACCGGCGCGAGCACGATCGGGGTTCCAACAGGATACTGTCTGGTACACGCAGGCGGGCACAGGACGGCCGGCGGCAAGGGCACCGATCCATTCCCATCTCCGCTCACATGGATGGTGAGTTGGTACATGGCCGGCGGCGGAACCGGAGGAAGGCCGAACCCTCTGGATCCCACCTCTCCCTCCGTTTGTTCGGAGAAAACGCGCGCCACAGACACGGCGGCAAGAAGTGCCACGACTATGACCAGTCGAACCAATGTGGGTGCCATATACCCTCCTTCGGACGACCCAGGAAGCGCACGTCGTTATCGTCATGACTTTATCCACCCTGGGCAGCGGCATTACGAAGTGTCACAGGTCTAGTTTCCCAAAATGGTCGCGCTTCCCGTCAGGATTTTCCCATTCGCAACCGCACTGCCAACAGTGGCCACGGGCTTCCCGCCGCCATTGAGTTTCACGACGGCTCCCTTCAGATCCAATTGCCCTGACGTTTCGAATGCGGCTGCGGCACCCGCCCTCAGAGACGCATTCGCCTGACTCTGAATGGCCAGATTGCCTCCCGAGCTGATGTTGATCCCGGCGCCAGATTGGATCGTCGTCCCCGAAGTGCTCATCAAGAACAGAGTGGGACCTTGCAGCGTAGTCGAGGTGGAAGTCACCTTCAGCACAGATTGCAGCGCGGCAACCTGGGTTTGGAGCACTTGCACCTGCTGCTGTAACGCCGACAGCCTCTGCTCGACCGTCAAGGGGAGAACCTGGGCTCCTGGTATTGGAACCATGGGCTGTGCCGGGCCCGGCGCTGCGCGGTCTGTAACTCCGTCAGCCGCAAGTGCGGCAGTACACGATGCAACC
Source organism: Nitrospira sp. (assembly GCA_036984305.1). Classification (NCBI taxonomy): domain Bacteria; kingdom Pseudomonadati; phylum Nitrospirota; class Nitrospiria; order Nitrospirales; family Nitrospiraceae; genus Nitrospira; species Nitrospira sp. The sequence goes on along the minus strand of BQWY01000001.1, from coordinate 824,121 downwards.
AGGGCTGCGACAATCACTGCCTTCACATGATTCATAAGGGCTCCGTTTTGGAATCGAAAGAGGCCAAGTGTCGATTGCACCATGGCCGACTCGGCGTCTGGCCTCGACCCGTTCGCGTTAGAATGCTTTGTTCTTCCCGATGTGATCTCGAATATACGGGTATCGCGCATCCGTTGTTTTCATACCCCCACACATTCCGACTGGCATGTGTCCTGTGGGTCGGTGGAACTGTCAAAAAAGTTCAGCGGTACTGAGGGCGATGGATACCAGATTGAAACGTCAATGAGGGAGTTGTTTCCCGAGGGGGATCGACACTGTGCAGTTCGCAGAAGATAGTCGGAAGGAGGCCTAAACGAGCCCACATGAGACCCACGTACACGCGAGAGATCATCGGCCCCTGCCTCCATGGCTGGTAGCGGCCACTACTTATGCCACAGGCCCCACTGATCGTCAATTTAGGATTTTACAGGAAGAGCGCAAGGCTGACCTACTGGATCGAGCCCGTTTCGTTGACCCCGATTCGGCCGGGAACACTTCTCGCTCCGCTTCGTACAGAGAGAGCCCAGCGGGACAAGCCTGCCTGCCCCGCGACTCAATGTCGGGACCATCCCAGTGGATGCCACACCAAGCGCGGCCGAGTAGAGAATGGGACAATCGGCCCAAGTACAATGCGAATCATCGGTGAACTTCTCTCAGACTGGTGCTCACCTCGAGTGTTCTGATCAGTTGTTAAGGATTTTTGGGCCTTTTAACGTCAGGTTGCCGGAGGACCGCACAGCCAAGGTTCCGGACGACGAAAGGTCCAGATGGTGGCCGGCTTTCATGATAGTCTCGTTTCCTCCCTGTGCAGTGAGCCGATTGCTGGCCTGCAACGTCATGTCCGCTCCTGCCGCCACGGTGAGAGTGGTTCCGCTCGTCAAGGAGAATGCCGCTCCCGTGCGAACAACACCATTCGTGCCAATCTGAATGGTGGCGCTCCGTCCCACGGACGTGGATAAATCGTTCCCCGCCTGCACGGAAAGCTGGCCGCCGGACGTCAGGGCGATGCCTTGTTGGCCCTGCACGTTCACCGTGTGACCGTTCAGTGAGAGAGTCGATCCTTGAATCGTCACACCACCCTGGGTGACTTGAATGGCCGACTGCAAGGTTGCCAGTTGCGTCTGAAGGGCCACGACCTGTTGTTGGAGAGCAGCCACCTGTTGTTCAAGTGATGCATAACCTGCCAGACCGCTTGGCGCTCCAGGGAGGTTCGGGGGTACCGCGCGCTCCGTCACCTCGTCGGCCCGCAACAATGGAGTGACGAACAGGACGAGCATCATCCCCAATACCGCCGGACTGGACGTCATATGTCTGCTCCTCTCTGTGGCGTGGCGACAAGGAACCAAACCCACGACCGCATAGGGCCCCCATAGCCTGACGCGCGGTCATCGCACGTTCCCTCGAACTCATCGGCACATGAGATCTGCGGCGACACAAGTCCGATTAGAACCTGACCCGTGTCGATGACTCGAGACCACGTCGCTGTCATGACCTGTCACCGTCATCACCCACACGTGGGGCGCGAGACAGCGTCTGATCGACCACTGCTCCGCGTAGACTACCCGGACAGGGCCCACCCAGTTGGGAAGGTCGAAGAACGGATGCTTGATCCAATCCAATCTGCACCTCGGAATAATCGGATCGGGAATCGGCACGGATCCTCCTGGAGCGAGCGGCTGCTATGCAGCAGAACACGCCAACAAGGGACGGCGCGCGGTGTACGGCTTGGCTATTGACAGGGTCGCTGCCCGCCGTCAACCGCGCACGGGATAACATTTCGCTCGACCTCAATGCCTTACTTTCATTCCCGACACACAGCACTCGTCGGACTGTTTCGGCGGCACCGTCTCTAGCAAATGACAGGCTCCGGTCGTCGGTTTAGTCACCCGTGGTCGCCATGAAAAGGCCCGGCACCGGTCGTCACGTTCGCACAGAACGGCGCAGATTCCCGACGGCAAAACCACCACGTCGTAATCCTGTCCTGCGCGAATGGTTTTGGTTTCAACGCGAAGGCCTTCCTTAACCGGCGAGCCTGCTGCCCATTGCTTGGCGAGGGCTGCAAAGATGTGCACCGGAATTTCGCGCGGGAACGCGCCAGTGGCACTCCCCGTCGCTTCGAGAGCGCGCCCGTCAGGCAAGAGCAACAGGATGTGAGTCAGATCGTGGGTCTGTGGATCCTCCATGGCCAGCGCGAATGGGTGTTCGAGGTCCTGATCGTGGCGAGCGACCACAGCGTCCACGATCACCGACTCCGCTCCCTGCGTCACGACCCGGAGGTGGCGATCGTCGTGGAACATGACGGCATAGGAGCCCCGTGGCAGCAGCACCGGCTCATCTGAGCCCGTTCGCACATAGAGCGGCCGATTCAACTGGACCGCGGTCATCACACTTTCCTGATTTCCCGCATCCATCGCCATGCTGCTGAAGGCAAAGACCACCGGCCATAGAGCAACAAGCCAGTAACAGCCAGTCCGCGCTACGCCCCTTCCTAGAGTCAAATCAAGCGGCATTCTCTGAGAGGATCTCTGTCTGAACCGCATCCTGATCATCGGAAACCTTCATGGCTTGAAGGCGGGGCGAAGCTGCTTTGAGCGTTCCGCATTTCTCATGCCTTCTTGAATGCGGAAAGACTGGTACTGCGCCATGATTTGCTGTCGGTTACTGTCATTCATTTGTGCCGTATACGGCCGCCTAGCCGACGAGATCGCGGCAATCACTTGAGTCACGACGCCGGCGGCATAGCGCCCGTACGCATTGGGGGGATAGGCATTGGCTGGAGGATTCGACGACGCGACCACCTGGTCGCATTTTACATTCGCATCTAACCAGGGATCGGCCGCACAGTGCATCGTGGCGAGGAAGCGCCCGTATGGCCGGGATGGCTGAGAAATGGTGGGCGGCGGCACAATGATGTCTTCCGCCGCCTTGCCAGTCGCAGGGTCATAGGTGCCGACGCCAGTCCAAGGCACATCGACATTCACGGCCAGACGCGTCTGCATGAGGTTGCAGGTGCCAGTAAATATATAGGTGCGCGGCACTTTCGAGAAATTCACGTTTTGAGGTGCCTTGTTCAAGCACGGATCCGTTGGAGGCAGGAGAATGCCCGATGCTAATACGGAGGACGGCGACACAGCCGTGACGATGAGCCCGGCCAGCACCACTACTGCGGACAAATGGTGTCGCATGGCAACCTCCATTCAATTTAGCGGCTGTTCCAAAGAACGCTGACGATGCCATTTGAGGGCCCATAGAGTCATCCGATTCCAAGCCAAACCAGGCCAAGCCGCCAGGCTGACCAAGGCGACCAGGCCCCACACGAACACATCGCCCATCCTTGTGTAAACGGTCCCACTCTCGCCGAGCGGCACCTGTCCTGCGACCATGTCGACGGTAAAAATGCTCGAACTGCTCGCCACGATTCGGCCATGCGGATCAATGACTTGCGACGGACCCGTATTAGAGGCAACCACAATAGGCACGCGGTTTTCGACGGCCCGAAGCACGGACGAAAGATTTTGCTGGGCGCCGGCTGCGCTATGGCCAAACCAGGCGGGGTTGTTCAATTGCACGAGCAAACGAGCGCCTGCCATCACCGATTCTCGGCTCAGATCGCTGAACAAGCTTTCCCAACAGATCAGTGTCGAGAACGGAGTGCCATCGGGCAGCGCAAATACTCGCGGCCCCTCGCCCGCAACTCGGTCATAGCCACGTCCGCCGACCCAAGCTGGCCAAGTCACCATACCCTCAAAGGGTGCATACTCACCAAACGGGAGAAGGTACCGCTTATGGTAAGGAGCGGACAGCGCTGCATTCGGTGAGAAGAAATAGGCAGAATTATAGGCCCGTCGTCGAATCTCGCCGAGGTGGTCGCGTGCAGCGAACTTTTCGACCTCTGAGACTCCGAGAACGAGCGGCACCCCAAGCTCCTGAACAATCGCCTGCAGGTCAGACGCCAGCAACGGGTCTGCCCGCAGGTTTCCGGCAATGGCTGTCTCCGGCCAGGCAATCAGTGATGGGTGTGAAACGGCTGCGGCAACGGTCAGCCGTTCGAGGAGACGGAAGTTGACAAGGCGATCTGCTCCTGTCGCGTGCCCCCCGACCGGAATACTCGGCTGGACGGCGGCCACTCGGAGCGTTCGTTCGGCATGCCCGGTGTTTAGCGCGAGGATGCCCGTTGAATGAACAAGCCCGATGAGGAGCAGGGCGACAATTGCGCTGACCCGGGCTCGCCGAGTGATGATCCCAGCAATCGCGGTGCTGCCAAGCACCACCAAAAACGTGACCCCATATTCGCCGGTCACGGTCGCCACCTGCAGCACCGCGAGATGATCGTGTTGCGTATGAGCGAGGGTTCCCCAAGGGAAGGCCAGAAATCCGGCGTGCGCACGCACATAGTCGAGGATCACCCACAACGCAGCCGGTGGAATGGCGGTCACGATGTCGAACCGCTTTAAATAAGCGAGTCCCAGACACCAGAGGGCGGGATAGAGCGCAAGGTAGCCCCCCAACAACAGGAAATGGTGGATGCCAAATGCCGGCACCTCGAAGATCCAACTCAAGGCGCCGCACACCGCTCCGAAGCCGCTCAGAAAGCCTAGTCCCGTCGCCTGGGCGGCAGTGGAGCCATGGCAGGCTACCAGCAGCGGCACTAGAGCAACCCAAGCAATCCATCCCCAATCGAACGGTGGCAAGGAACATGTCAACAATACGGACGTCAATAGCGCCAGACCGAGTTTGGCCATGTTCTGAGCGGCGGGTGGGGATCGACGAACTGCCGGGCCGGAGGGGACCGCGTATAAAGGGGACAGCATCGCTGCTTCTCCCAGTGAAATCGCTTCCTGATCACGTAGGCCCCACGCGAGGGGGCCTTTCACCCTACGATGCGAGAGGTCATCACAGATCGGTTCGGTTTAACTCTGGCAACTACGACAGCACACCATGCGGCGACGCGTCGCAGACGTGATGCACATTGCCCCCGCCACGAGTGGATCAGTCCGAAGAAATCCGTCATCGCATCACCGCCCCTCAGAGGCCCACCATGATCAATTCGAACTTGGCGTTATAGCCAATCGTCGGCGCTGCATTGGGATCGCTGATCCGCGTCGAGATCGTCGACGATCCCGGCCCAACCGCCAGGTAAAATCCACTCACGGTCTGAATGGTATAGGAACAATTGGACTGTTCCACGATTTTGAAGGTTTCCCAGGCCTGGACCTGCGTGCGGTTGGTTTGAAGGTTGTCCCCGCTCGCAAGACCACCGCCGTTGACGGCTGTCAGATAGTTCACGCCGTTGGATGTCTGCAGTGCATATGATCCATTAGATTGCCTGATGAGCTTGAACCGGGAGGCCGCCTGATAACCACTATAAGCCGTCATAGCCTGAGTCGTCCGCCCTCCGCCGCCCTGTGCTGTAAGGAAGCTTACGAAGTCACCCTTCCCGGGAATGTTGCCGGTTCCAGTCGGTCTGATCGCGTACTGATAGCCCGTCCCGAGGTCGCCGCATTTCAGAAAGTAATACATCTCCCAGCTCTGCGCTTTGGTGGCGTCGGTATGGAAGGCATCGTTCGCTTTGCCTCCTCCCCCTAGCGCCGTAAGAAAATGTCCGCCGTAGCTCTTGACTGTAAAGGTTCCCGCCGCACTCGGACCATCCACCCTGAAGAGAGCGATATCGTTTTGCGGCGTTCGCAGTTCCGTTTGAACCGGTTGCGTCACATTTGGCGGCCCGCCAAGTCCATCGACGGCGCTTACGTAGTACCCGCCGCTGGTTTGGATCGTCGTGAAATCCGGCTGCACCGACGCGAGCTTGAACCGTTGGTTCGGTCCGATTACCGACGGCACTGTAATGACGGCGTCGATACTGTGATGGCCTCCATCGCGAGCGGTCCACGGCGTGTTTTGAAGGTATGAACGTATGGCAAACTCTCCCGGCAGCGTCCCAAAGGCTGGGGGGTTCGGCACGACCGTGGGAACAGGCGTGAGCATGAGAGGCGTCGTGAGGCCGCTCGAGGACAAGGTTAGCCCGCGCTCTTGAACGGGCTCGCCAGGTGATTCTCCTGGCTTCGGCTCCACCTGTGCAGGCGCCGATGTGTCAGTGGAAGCTGCTATTGCGCCGGCGGCACCATCTACCGGCGGCTTTTCGCGAGCGCAACCGAACACAGTGAGGCACATCCCACAGAACACTGTGGCCACCCACATGCCGATCTTCATGTCATCTACCTCCCTCTCACAGTCCATGAACAGGTATCTGGCACTCCTACTTGACTTCCCCCGGCGTCGTCTCGTTCCGAACAGGAGACTCCTCGTCTATTCCCCGACGCTGAATGGTGCCACCGGGAGTCTGAAACGTCGGTTGTTTACCCGTTCCGAAGCTCCCCGGACTCAGGACAGTCGCGCGCGGCCCTAAGAGATTCTTCAAATGTCCACTGATCACGCTGCTTGTTGGATTCACCGCCTTCTCGCAGTTGTAGCTGCCGTCCCCATTGGCGGGACAACACATCCAGTCGCCGCAGACGCCGCTCGGGTACTGTGGGCGTATCAGCAAGTAGTCGCCGGGCGGGCAGCTGTGCCCTTGTCCATCGCCGGATGTCTGGTTGCACTGATCTCTGATGATCAGGGCTTCCACTGAGACGGTCATGGCCACGAGCCACAGCGCGGTCGCAACTATGATGAATGATCGTGACATCGGTTCTTCCCTCCTGCGCGGTAAATTTTTGTCTTCACCACCAAAGATCGGAGTCGGCTGCTCATCGATCTCTCCGCCCGGATTTCCTGTACCAGACGGCTCTGCACACCACGCCTCTCGATTCGTAGCATGACCATGGGGCAGGCAACTTTTGGGCACTAGCTGATGGATTCTTCGAGGCCCACCGCCCCCGAGCCAAGTCTCATCGTGCAATCTCCGGTCGGCTTACTCTGCGGGCTCCTTGCCGTCGTGTTCTTCAATCCATTCTTTGGTCAGCCATGACGGGATCGGCGTCGACTCATCCGTCTCATCTGCTCCCTCCGTCCCACGACTAAGCACAGGCGCTTGATTGAGCGTGCCTTGCATGAGCGCGGATCCAGCCGGCCTGCGACAATTGAGGATCTGACCCGAGTCACTGACCGTGCAGCACTTCTGTTGCCCCCCCTCGCAGACCACGACATGAATGTAGGAGTGGCCTTGCATAATGTCCTGATCAGCCTGATGGATGCAGGAGCTGGCGAAATTGGTTTGGAGATCGCTCACGGTGCATCCAAAGCTCCTCGACTTGGGCTTGGCATGACTGTCGAGTGGCATCCCTAATAGCCACATGGTAAGACTCAGGATCAAAACCGTGATGGCAGATGTGTGTCGCATGCTGGCCTCCTATCTATGCACACCTGTAGACAAACCACTCGGACGTGTTATTGTCACTTACCCTGATCGGCCCCCATTGCTCCGCCGCTACCGGATTCGGACGGTTGCTCGTCACCCTGTTCGCCTTCGACGCCCCGCCGCATGATAGGTGCCGTCATACCCGCTTTCGGAAACCGCGTGGGGGGGGTCGTTGTTCCCGGTGCAACCTCTAGCTTGTTGCCCAACGGCGCCCGCATCCCACCAATGGGACTATGTTTGGCCTCGATCTGTTCGCAGTCTTTTCCTCCTTGCGCATTCTGCACGCAGCACATGTAGTCGCCGCTCGGAATACATTCAACCCAATGGCCGGGCTTGTCCGAACAGGTTGCCACACCGATAGTCACCGGCCCCTGGCAATTTTCGGGATTTTTTATGGGCACGGCCGATGCGGGATCGACCATGTAACCTATGAGCCCAAGAGCCAAGACAGTACCGCTCATTCGGATCAGGGGGAACTTCATGGCAGACCTCCTCTCGCTGTCCAGGTAATTCCGGAACAGCACATACGGTTCCGTTCAATGCTACTGGATAAGGAGCTTTCCTCCTCCTGTCGGGCTGATGACGATATTGACATGAGCCCGAACCCTCAAATAAGTCGTCTGCTCCGGGTCCAAGGTTCATCTATTTGGGAAATGTCGGCGGCGTCCCGGGGGGGACCGGTCCCGGTTTTGGCTTCTTGACCGCTCGCTCCTGTATGTCTCCGGGAAAGCCTTTTTCCACCTGCTCCGCTTCACCTGTTGGCTCGCCCTCGATTCCGCGACGCATGATCGGGGCATTCTTGAGCGTGCCTTGATCGATGGTCCCCTTGGGGCCCGAGGGAACCATCTTCGCCGGTCGGCAGTTCTTGTTCGGGTCCGGGTTGGTCTTGGTGTCGCAGTAGTACCCCTTACCGTCGATGGTGCAGTAATATTGACCGGCGCTCACCACCTCGCAGGTAGTTTCAGCATTGGTTCCGTGCTGGATCGGCGCCGAGAAGGCGACGGGATCCATACTCAGGCCGAGCGTGACCAGGACGACAGGAATGAAACCGAATTTCGATGGCAGTGAGCAAAGGTGGCTCATGGACAGTCTCCTTACTTTGGGAAGGCCGTTGCGGCCTCGACCTTACTTGACTTGTGGTACCCCTGTGCTGCCCGGAGCTGGCACGACACCGGATTTCCCGCCGGGAGGAGGTGGTACTTGTTGCATCGTTCCAGGAATCTGTTCGGGCCTAACCCCAGGCAATTTCGGTTTGAACGCCATCGATCCGACTTGGACACAAGTTGAATCGTTGCAGCAGGCGACATTGCCGTTCGCGTCACACATGAACGAAAACGAGCGCCCTTGCGCCTGGGCTTGCTGGGCCATATTCCTGCAGGAGTCCATTGCGCCCGGATTGGCACTCTGCAATCGATTCAGCTGGTCGCCACTGGGGGAGCATGCGTTCCACCCAAGACCCGGCCGCTTCGGTGCGCTGTGCGCGATTGGCACCATTGATATGAATAGCAAGATGAACAGGCTGACCCTGACTGTGTGCCGCGGACCTATCATGGACGATCTCCTTCCCGCCGATTCCATGCACACATCGCTATCGCCTCTGGAGCGGCCTGCATGTACAACTCTGACTTCCCGTCGGGCAGGCGCCTGGGCAGAACGGTGACAGCAATTGGCACTCAGCCGCATTACTGCACGTACACTCTGTGATGGTGAGCGGCACTTGATACCCGCAGAGATTCGGCGGCAGGGGCGGCATGGGACCTCGGCTCATCGGCGTAAATTCACAATGGGCACTCCCCGTTGGGCACGAATTGGGAAAGAGCGCCGTTAGTTGTTGGCATTCCGCCAGATTGAAACACTTGCATTGCGTCATCATGATCGTCTGCGCGTGACACAGGTTGGCCGGTGGACCGGCCGGAGGCGGGAGCGGTTGCTTCCGCTGATACTGCCTGTTGAGTTGCCCAAAGTTGCCCGGCGTCACGCCGCGCTCCTGAATAGGCTCCGGCGGATCGGCAGAGGGAGACTCCTCCGACACGGCAAGTCCAATGGTTCCAACGGTCAGAACGCACCATGCCACCAAGGCCAGGATGGCGGGAGGGTAGCGCCGACGACTCGCTTTCATGAAAGCATTCCCTTCGCGGCAATGATACGCACTATTGAATGATCGCCGGCGATCCCAAACCGAACACCACCAACTGGAATTTCTCGTTCTGCGTCGGCGCGCCATCCCGGCGTGTGGTCAGCAGGGTAACCCCCGATGCATCCTTGAAAATGCCAGCGAAGAACCCACTCGTGGTCTGAATGGCATACGTGCAATTCCCCTGGTCGACGAGGCGAAATTTCTCCCATGCCTGGATTTGGGTGGCATCAATATGGAAAATCGGTGCGGCACCACCCACGCAAGGCCCGCCAAAAAGGCCTCCACAATCCGGCGTCCAGTATTTTCTGTCGTACTTCTCTACCTGCCCCCCGCCTCCCAGAGCCGTCACATAACGTCCGGTCGTCAATTGCAAGGCATAGGTCCCATCGCCTTGGCGGATCAGCTTCAGTTTCATTTCTGCTTCACTTGGATAGTTATTCAGGCCGAACCAGGTTTTCCCCTGATAGGTCTCCGAGGCCAGAAACTCGCCGTCGGCGGCCATGATCCCGTACTCATAGCCCGATCCCAGGTCCCCGCATTTCACAACGCGAAACCGCTCCCACTCCTTGACCTGCGTGGCATCCGTATGAAGCGCATCCTGGTAGCGCCCCCCAGCAGCCACTGCCGTCACGTAATTGCCCTTGATCGTCTGAATCGCATAGTAGGTGGGTGCGGCAGGCACCCCGATGCCCAAGTAGTTCAATCGGAAGCGTTCCCAGTCTTTGGGTTGCGTCGCATCCGTGTGCAGCACGTTGGCCGTCATCCCGCCTCCATTCACGGCAGTGACATAATTCCCGGTCGCTGTTTGAAAGGTTTTGTCGTACGGTGAAGGGGGACTCGCAATCGCCAGTCGAAACTTCTCCCAAGCACCGGCCGCGGTGGCACCAGTGATCACGGTCGGGTCACCCGATCGGCCGCCTCCATTGACCGCGGTGAGGTAAAAACCTCTGGTCGTTCTGAAGGCAAACTCGCCAGGGTACGTACTGCTCAGACCGGGTGAGAGGGTGCCGAGCACAGCTCCTCCGAGCACACCCGGCGCCAGTCGACTCACACCGCGTTCCTGCACCTCACCGGGCGTTTCCGCCTGTACCGGTTGTTGCGCACGCGCCGTCTCATCAGGAATAACCTGCACCTCCATTTCCGACGCCACTACGGGACCGTGGTCTATGGGAGGTCGATCACTTGAGGTACATGCGACAACAAACAGGCACACATTCGACAACAGTAGTGTCTTCCAGACCCTGGCTCTCATCGCACCCCTCCTTGCGCCGTAGACTCATTCCATTATGGATTTCACAACAGTGCACCCTTGGCCTTCCGATGCCACAAGACCATGTCACTTGGCGGCTCAGTGGCGGTGCAGCAGTAGCATAGATTACTTGGCCTCCGCGTTAGCTAAGGCGTCTTTGACCACCTTCTCGGTGATCCAGTCCGGAGCGGATACCTCTTCACCGGGATCCTCAGCTCCCTCCACTCCGCGCGCCATGACGGAACCCGTCATCGAAGTGCCGGATAAAGGCAATTGCAAAGCGCTTCCCGCCGGCCGTCGGCAGTTGAGTACTTGGTTGTTCGAGTTGCTCACCGTGCAGCACGTCATTTGGCCTCCGTTGCAGAACATCACATGCGTGTAGGATCTGTTATTGATGAGGTCTTGCTCCATCTGCCTGCCACAGGATTCGCCGAAATTCGATTGGAGCTGCTCCACCGTACAACCGTTGGAAACGATCTTTTTGGGTTTTGCCAACGCACCCGACGGCTCGGTGATTTCCGCCATGAAGGCCATCATCGCGCACATCACAAACGTCATGGAGAGCCGCATGTGAACCTCCTTTTCACCTTCGACCAGTTAAAGATTGTACCGTGATCGTTGCCCGCTGTTTCCTCACCGCTGATACCGCCAAACGCCTCAGCCTCTTATACTGTCAACCACGGTTTGCCGGTGCTCAGCACCACTGCCACGTAGGCGGACACCGAAGGACGACATGCCCCTTACGGTTGCGAACGGGCTTTTCGCCCTCATGCGCTTTCAATCAGGCCTCCGTCCTCTTTCATCTCTTCCTCCTCGTAGCCACAGACTCCATGAGCATGCCGAGCACGTTGGAGCAGATCCCCCCTGCGCCCCATTACGGATTGCCTCGGCCTCGCGCGATGAGTTCTTTCAGTCCCTTCAGGTCTAAGGCACCCGGGACCAATTCCGTGCCCACGATAAATCCAGGCGTGCCGGTGATGCCTAGTTCGCGTGCGAGTGTGCGGTTCTTATCGATGATCGCCTGCCATTCGGGATTCGCCATATCATGTTCGAGCCGCTTGGAATCGAGCCCCACAGCCGCGGCAATCCGCATGAGTTCATCCTTGGAGATCTCGCTCTTGCTGTTAAGGATCGCCTCATGGAACACTTGGTGCTTACCTTGAAGCCGAGAGGCCAGTGCAGCTTTGGCGGCGAGTTCGGACGCTTCACCCAGAATCGGGAAATCCTTATAGACGACACGCACGCGCGCATCCTGTTTTTGCAATTCGGTCACCGCGCCCGCCGCGCGTTTGCAGTAGCCGCAGCGGTAGTCGAAAAATTCGATCAGCGTGATCTCTCCCTTTGGATTGCCGCTGATAGGCGATGATGGATCGTTCAGCAATTCCTGTTGCTTGGTGGCGAGCGCCGCCTTCTGTCGCGCTTTCGCTTCCTCCTCCCGCCTGGCCTCGAGCGCGAGCAGCGACTCCTCGATAACTTCGGGATGGGCTCTGATATATTGCTCGATCACTAACTCCATCGATCCTCGCGCAGTCGGATCGATGGCCGGCTCATCGGCTCCGACAGGTCTGACCACCAGCCCCGTCAAAAGTATCGCGACTGTTAGCACAGAACTGTTTTGCGCTATTGCAGATCTCTTCACATCTCCTCCGTCTTCACGGTGAACATGGGGACCCACTTCACGGTTCCATGCCTGGGTCCTTCAGCGGCGGGGAAGCGTTCATGGGTTAACCTCGTCCGATCGCTCTCCCGCCTGTTCCTCCTCACGATCGGGCAAGGGACATTGAACGCCATGTGGATCTCGGTCCGCTCCCATCGCTCGATGGAGCAGCTTGGTCAGCGCACCAGGTTCGCCGGACTTCCTGTCACATTCCGTGGAATCGGTCCGAATCAGTGACGTACGACGGTTGTCGACCGCGACAGAGGACCGCTCACCTACATCCACTGGTTTGCTTGGGGGATCGGCAACCGACGCGAGTGCTGTTTCTGCGCCCGCTGCGCACCACAGGAGAACCGCGAACCCAAACTTTCTGCTCATATCTCCCTCACGCTATTCCCGCTGTCACTGGGTTAGGTGTAGCAGACCCGGCCATACATCCAGGACCAGTCTCAGAACATTGGCCGGTCCCGATCGGTACCCACAAAACCCAGCGCGTGTCGTTCAGTCGGTCGAAGCGGATATTCAAAAGGTTCAGGTAGGATGGGAGGAGACATGCCGAAGGGAGGGATCGGATTGACGGCCGGCATGGACGCACGGACCCACCCCCTTGGCAATCACGTAGCGCACGACGCAGGCCCGCACAGGCCGGTCATTTGAGGGGCCAGAGCATACGAAACAATAGAGGGACAGGTCAACTCATTCCGGCCCGAATAGATGTATACTCAGTCCGACTCATGGCTTGTGCTGAAGCCTTTCCGAGCTGTTCTCCTCAGAGGATTCCCCCTCCTCATGTACTCCACGTTGTCGGACCACACTCGTTTCTATGCTTTTCGTCCCAAGGTCTGGATTTGGCATTCACTTCCACTGGGTCACGAATTCGATGCTGTTTCGGCTGATGCTTCTGACGAGTTATCGGCCTTCTGTTTTTCCACGTCACGAAGACGGATGAAAAGATTGCTTGGTGCGACGGCCGGCAATGGAGCGCCCATCTTCGCAAACGTGCCTCCTTTACGGCTTACTACCGGCAGCCGGCGGCGTCATGCTGCAAGGCACCGGGATCCAGCGAGGGCCAGTCTCCGCAGGATTGGCTTGGCAAGGTGGAGCATTGGATGGTGCGGTCGCTAAGGCAGTCTTGACCGCGTCATGCACCGGTGGCTCAGGTGACGCAGACTGCTCGGCCGTCCCACGAGACACCACGCCGGAGGCTGAGCCCCGTGCATCAAACCGCCTCCCGTCCGGCATCAGCAACACCAAATGCACAGAGTCCGACGGTCCGGCGATGACCAGCGCGAGGGGACGATCCAGCGACTCCTGATGCGCGCTTCGCTGGGCGTGCAGGAGTATTGTAGCTCGCCCTTCCTTCGCGAGCCCAAGTTGAACATCCATGACAGATCGAACCTCGTACGCCCCCGACTCAAGCACCGCGTCGTCTCCTTTGGCCGTCCGAACGTGAATCGGGCGATCGAGCACAATCGCAATCGGCTCCGCAAGCTCCACTGCCCCCTCTTCCAATTTCGCTGCCTCTGAAGTTTCTACATCTCCCGGCGTAGCGGCCTCCTGACCTGACGTCGCCACTTCTGGACTCTCTACTCCTCGGGAGAGGATTCCGGATCGAGGGATGCTGCTAATAGCAGGGGACGGTTTCGAGAGTGCCGTCGGAGGTTGAACCGTCAATGCTTGTGCCTGCTGTGATTGTGTGACCATCTGGGACTGCTGCGGTTGGACGACCATAGCCTGTACCTGCTGACGCTGTTGCATCGACACCGAGGAGTTTGTCGCGAGATATTGCTGGAGCAGTTGTTGCTTCTTCGCCGAAGAGATGGACTTTTCCGTCAAAGGGAAAGGCCGGAGGCCAATGTCGGGAATGGCAGCCCTCACATCGTCCGGCACGTACTCGCCGTAGCGACGGCAGGTCCCCCCCTGAATCCAGGGGTCCGCCGTGCAGCGGGCTGTCCAATAGACAAAAATCCTGCTGTCTCCCGTGCCCCGTTGCTGACGTCCTGAAATGAAGTTGCGCGCGTAATTGTCGATGAAGAGCGTTTCGACGGCATTGGGCATGTCCTGCCTTGTCTCCGAGGGATTCCACCTCCCTTCGAAGTACAGGTAGAGGACGCCGGGGCCATTCAAATTGGTGCACTGCATTTCAAATGGATAGCTCGCTGCCCCTTTCGGATTGCTCGAGAATGTGGGCGCCTTCGTCATGACAGCCGGCGGACAATTCACGTGAATCACGCTGCTGGGCGTCGTGCCAAACGGCGTCCCTGCCTCCCCGATGATTTCCGTACCGGGAAGAATGAGCGAGAGCGCTAGGCCAGTGGCTACGCTCGACGCTCTCCCGGCATGCCACGTAGACAGGCACCAGCGCGCCACACGCCGACATTTGATTACATCCTGGATTACCTTCATGACATCCTCCTAAGCTCCTGACTCCGACTTTGGTGCAAGGATGGGCCGAGCGCCTTCCCGGCCCCATGCGAGAGACGGCTGCCTGCGAACTCTTGTTTGCCTGACCCACGGCCACACGCTAACCACCCCCACCCAGATGAGTGTACCGATCGGCAGCCAATCGCCCATGACGGTGTACACTGTGCCGTGTGTTCCGGGTCGAACTTCGTGTGTCGCGAGACCCTCGGTGAATAGCTCAGGGACCTGCACCAGCACTCGGCCGTACCCGTCGATAATTTGTGAAGGACCTGAATTAGACGCAATCACGATCGGGGTGTGATTCTCCACCGCCCGTAGAACCGACATCAGGTTATGTTGGCGCGATGCGGCACTGCGCCCGAACCAGACATCGTTCGTAAGCTGTACGAGTAGCTGGGCACCCCTGGTGACAGATTCACGCGCCAAGTGCGGAAAGAGATTCTCCCAACAAATGAGCGTCCCAATCGCTACCGGGAAGTTCAGGCTGAATATTTCCGCGTGATCGCCTGGCGTCGTATCGACCACATGCGGCGCCAGCCAGGATGGCCACGGAATAACATCGGCGTGAGGCAGATACTCCGCAAAGGGGACTAATACCCGCTTTTTGTATGGCTCGGCCAAGGGAGCCCCGGGCTGAATGAAATACGCGGCATTGAAGAACTGTCGACCGATGGTGACGGCCGCGTCGCCATTGACGAATTTTTCTCCCTGGGCGGTGCCGACGATCAGTGATACCCGAATTTGGTCGCTCAACGACTGCACGCGCGACAGAACGGTCTTATCTGCTGGTAGGTCTACGAGAAGGGCGCTTTCCGGCCAGACGACCAGGTCGGGATGATCGTTTGAAGCGATACGCGTGAGTCGCTCCAGGCGATCGAGATTCGTTCGGCGACCCACTTCCGACGTGCGCTCGGCAATCTGAATATTCGGCTGCACGACCGCGATCCTCATCGGTGTTCCCCGCGGAGAAGCCATCAACACAGAGACGCCCCACAGATGAGCGAGGGTTAGAACCCCCACGGCTGCGATCAGGCTCTTCCGACGTGCGGAGGCAAGAAGCACGCTGGCGACCGTCGCATTCCCAAGTGCCACAAGGAACGTCACGGCATATTCACCCCCCAGGCTGGCAACTTGAAGAAGTGGGAGATTGTGATGCTGCGTTTGGGCGAGCGTACCCCAGGGAAGCGACAGGAACCCGGCATGAGCCCGTAGATAATCGACCGCCACCCAGAGGATTGGGACACACAGCAGCAGACTGCTACGACGCTGCATAACGGCCAGCGCTGCACACCACAGGGCTGGGTAGAGCGCGACATAGAGTGCCAAAATGACGGCGTGCCGCAGATCGAAACTTGGTACTTCGAACAACCATCCATAAATGCCGAAGCTCGCGACCACCCCGCTCAAGAGCCCGAGACCGGTGGCAGGTCCAGAGCCGACTCCATGGCAGGCTACGATGAGCGGCACCAGTGCTACCCAGGCAAGCCATCCTAGATCCGGCGCGGGGAGCGAACAGATCAACAGGATCGCCGTGGCAAGGGACAGGAGAATGCGGGCGAGCGCCGTGCTTCGCCATGAATACAGATCTTTCTCACTCATGCTCATCCAATCTGTCCTTGCATCTGAGACAGCCGTCGCTGGTACTCATTCATGGACGGTCCATAGGGATCGAATGAGAACCGACATTCACCAGCGACTTCGGTCTTCACCTCACCTGTCCCAGGACCAGCTGCCCTCGACCTCACCCTTGAAGACAGAGCTTATGGGGCAGACCCCCTTTGTTTCTCCTAGGGTCGACCCTTCAGAACAGCACGCCAAGCCGGAACTTCGTCGCTTGGTTAAGGTCGCTGATATTCGTCGCATATTTGCCGATACCCGTCGTCGCCGTCTTTTTCCCGAGATAATGGCCGCTCGACGTCTGAATGACATAGGTGCAGCTCCCGTGCTCAATAAAGCGGAATTTCTCCCAGGCCTGCACCTGCGTACGATCGGTGACCAGATTGTCCGTGGTGATTCCTCCCGCCGGGAGACCTCCGCCTTGAATCGCGGTGAGATAGTTCACTCCATTGGAAGTCCGAAGCGCATACGAGCCGTCGTTTTGCCGCATGAACAGAAATCGCTGCCAGCTATTGTCGAACGAGGCTGGCCGCTTCTGGTAGTCGCTCAGCACACCGATCGCGCCAAAAATAAAATTGCCATCGCGAGTATTGACTCGTCCGCCTCCGCCATACGCGAACACAAATCCATATGGATCGGAGGTAGAGGAGAGCGTGTATTGACGGCCGCTTCCCAGATCGCCGCACTTCCAAATGTAGAAGGACTCCCAGTTATCAGCCTTCACGGCATCGGTGTGGATGGCGTCCGTCGTCTTGCCTCCTGCGCCCACCGCAGTGAGGTAATGCCCGTTGACGGTCTGGATGGCATGTCTCCAACCGTATTGGTCGAGACCAAAGCTGAATGTTTCCCACGCCTGTACTTGTTTTGCATCCGTGTGGAGGACGTCCGAGCTTCGTCCTCCGCCGCCAACGGCCGTGATGTAGTTAGAACTGGCCGTCTGGATGGCGAACTTTGGGGGAACGCCCCCGCCCAGCACAAGGAATAGCCTGTACGTTTCCCATGCTCCGATCGCCGCCGCATCGGTGTGGAACACGTCGGTGATGCGTCCGCCTCCTCCGACAGCCGTGAGATACTTCCCGCTAAATGTCTGAATCGCAACATTGCCAGGTAATGCGCTGATAGAGAGCGGCGCCGATTGCAATGGCGTGAGCACTTGCGGGGTCAGGCCAGGTCTGACGATGTTTGGAACAACACCTCGCTCTTGCACGTCTTCAGCCTGCGGCTGGTCGGAACTTTGCGAGGGAGCCGTGTTCTCCGCTATTGGATTGATGATATCGGTAGGAGGCGAGTCATCGGCGAATCCAATGGACATCGCGAAAAAGGCAAGTACTAGTCCGCACGTTGCTGCCAAGGAGATTCTTACGGCAAACTCTTTTGCGCATGAAAGCTTCTGTTCCATAGTATGGTCCTCATTAGCGCCTTTTCAGCAACGTCAACCTAATCCATCTTCCATGCATGACGCTCAGTGTGTCGTCGCATCGGCGCACAAGTTCACTCGGTAAAGTCCGAACGGTCCCTGGCCTACTGTGCATCCCTCTACCGCTGCTCAGGCCCGCTCCCAGGCTTGGTCAGTTGCCAAGAACAGAACGGTCGTCCTCTAGATCGTCGCGCGGGTTCCCGCCACCCTCACCGATGCTGCCCTCGTGTCGCCCCTCAGTCATCTGGGAGGCAGAGAAAGTAGCAGTCTCAGAACCGCCCGACGGCTTTCTGCGCAAGGGCTCTGAGTTTCGCCTCGTCCTCGGCCGTTTCCTTGATTGAGAGCTTGACGGTCGTGCCGCCCTTCTTAACGAACAGGTTCACGTAGTCGAGGCCGTGCATACCGCGATCCATAAAGGCATCGTCACCGAGTCCATTCACGTGAACCGGCTTCTTCGAGGCCCTGCGCCCTCGATCAATGCCATCACCCGGGAATACCCAGACTTCCATCGCATCTTTTTCGTTGGTGAATTCATAGTTGCACCAACTGGCGGGCCCTTCCTGGTCGGCTTTCGGGGTTCCCTTCAACTTCCCGACGACCTGCTCCACCTCTCCGGAGGTGAGGAGTGCGCAGGGCTCTGGCGGAGCTTTGGCAGTTGGTGCGGCGAAGGAGACCGAATGTGCGAACGGGGTCAGGAAGCAGGCGGCCATTGCAATCAACCGGCACAATCTGATTCGGATCATACAATCTCCTTCCACAGCATTACGGTCCGAACATTTTCGGTGCGCGCTGCACTGTGCTGTTTGGTCCGGTCGGCGGCGCCATGACCAGGAACTCGACCCATCCGCTCCACCCGGTCTGTGAGGGGGAGGACATCTGGGCGCTCAATCGCCACGACCCTGGGCTGGTGATTCCTCCCGGAGGCGTACCGGCACCGAAGCCGGTATACCCCGTCGCCGACTCTGCTTGAGGGGCTCCGACGGGGAGGGTGGTATGCGGTATCCAGGATCCGTCGGGGGCTCGGCGTTCAACGCGCACCGCGTACAAACGACCGGTGTTCAACGGCTTGCCGTCGAGCCCGACCTGCGTGTCCGCCCAACCTTGCGGTGGCGAGAGTTTGATGGGGACGGTAGTCTGATTCAGGAAACTCTGGCCGGGGGTCGGCAGTAAGATGGTCGGGACGACCACAGGCGGACCTTTCATCACCCCCTGCTGTATGCGCTTGTTCGTTCTAGCCAAGGCTGCGGCCGCTTCGGCGGCTGCGGCCTTGAGCGCTGCGTCGCGTTGGGCGATCAACGACGCGCGATTGTACGGAAATCCCGTGGAATTCGGGAGTGGCCCTACTTTTATAGTCGAGAGGGAATAAAATCCCTCACGCAAATGCCGAAACCATCCAAGGGTAGGGTCTACTCCGCTCGTCTTAAATGTAGGGTTCTTACATCTGATCATCCCGGGCAACGTTGAGGGATTCAGCCAAGGATCGCTTGGACAAGACAGAGTCGTGGTAACTATTCCACTACTTCCCTTAAACGTGACGTCTTCCGTGGCCAAGCCGGTGCGCGAATCGAAGGAACCTTGAGAGGACCAGTGAATCGGAAGGCGCTGAGCTGGGACTGGACCCTCCAGAGGGTGGTAGTACATACAGCCCGCCTCCACATGATAGGTGGAAGTTTCGGCCGTGAAAGTTGCCTGGATCGACTCGAAGAAACACTGGTGTTGCTCATCCGCGTAGCCGGCGTCGACGCCGGCTAAAGCCATTGCTGATGCGACCAACAACATGCTGACTCGCCCATGAGGACGCATAGATCCTCCTTGATTGACCTGATAAAGAACGGTTCACGGCTCTCTCGCCGGACTTCGCGAACGGAAACGGTTCCTGGAACCTGGAACCCTTTCTCCCAATTCATCCAGTCCTCACTGCCCTCTCAATTCAGCACGGCGTGCCGGCCTCCAGCCAAAGGGCGACCGCGTGCCTCCACTCTTCGATCGAACCGGGTGCAGCTAACTGGAGAGTGGCGCCATTAGGCACCCTGCCGTCTCCGACCGCCCAGAGAATCAATTTGTCTTGAGTGAGGTGGCGAAAAGCCGCGATGGGCGACCCAAGGGATCTTGCCATTTGGCAAAGTTGCCCGATGTTTTTACCGCGAAAATCCATCGAGGCCGGCGGCGCGTGCCATCCCGGATTGACACTTCCTTGAGTAGGCAGGAGCGCATCGGTGTGACATGACCGGCATCCTTGGCCATTCTGTGTTGACTGAGTGTTCGTCGTGGCGTTGACCGGAGGATGATTGGATGGCAAACCCTGCACCGCTCCACTCTGGAAGTTCGTCGCCGCCGCCGCATGACATCTCACGCAGCGTCCTTCATTGAAGGTAAATGCAAGTTGGAACATAAACAGGTTGGCCACCCGCATCTTGTTCCATGGGGTGAGCAACTGGCTGCACCGGCGGCCCTTACCGGGATAGTTTCTGCAATTGGCGACAGCCCATTTGATCGCCGGTTTCAAAGCATCAGCTAACGTGATCGTATGGGTTATAGCTCCTTGCGGCACCGCGATGCTGAGGCCAGGTACACCAACCACCGTCGGGTTCGCACTGGTGAAGATTGGTTGTAGCCTTGTCGTAGTCCAATCCGGCAAGACAATGAGTTGAGGGGCTGCGTTTGCAAGGGGAT
Source organism: Nitrospira sp. (assembly GCA_036984305.1). Classification (NCBI taxonomy): domain Bacteria; kingdom Pseudomonadati; phylum Nitrospirota; class Nitrospiria; order Nitrospirales; family Nitrospiraceae; genus Nitrospira; species Nitrospira sp. Next base: position 803,554 of record BQWY01000001.1, on the reverse strand, counting down.
GATTTGTCCATCGAAAGGTCACGCGCTGATCGATTGGAATTGTCTGTGACACATCCGATGGTATGGTCGCTGGCGGCAGGAGCACGATAACTGTTTGACTCGTAGAAAAAGCACCGCATTGCGCACTTGTAGGGCCGCTACATGCCTGGACGGTCCAGTTGATCGATTGCCCTTGCCTGGTCTCCAATCCGGTAACGATAAACGTGATTGTCAGTCCCGGGGCGAGGGGTGGGCCCTGTACGCGCGCCGTAACCGGTACCGGAGTAGTCCCGTTGAAACAAGCGCCTGCTCCAGGATCCATTAGACAAATTTTGTAGTGTGTGGCTCCGTTAACGTGAGTGAACGATACGAATGCTCCGTCACCAGCCGATAGCGCGTCGCTTCCAGGAAAGTTGGGTGTTCCGTTCGTGAGAGGCCGAATCGGGGTGGGAGCGGAGAGAGGGCCTTGCGCGAATGTGCTTGTGAGCGTGGGAATGAGGGCTGAGAGTGTAATTCCCGCTGCTGCAACTAGCAAAAGCCTTCGTCTCATGATCATCCTCCCATGGATGGGGCCTCTATAACAGTGACCACGACGCCCCGTTGAATGACAGATGGACCGCTAACCTCTATTTGTCCTCACACCCGATCTCCGTTTGATTCTGCATGGGACCATCGGTTCACGTTTCAGAGCTTTATCGCGCCAGCGGTTGGCACGTGCGATTGACGCACTGCAATCCCTGCTTGCAGCCCCGACTCTTGGTGACCTGCCCGATCTTGTAGGGGCCGCAGCTCTGGCCGACGTCACCCAAGGTCCCACCGGTTGTGCCACCTCCCGATGTCCCTCCGCCCGTGCCTCCACCGGTTCCGGCAGGAGCCATGCAGGCGCCGTTCAGGCAACGTGGGCGTGCCGAAGGACATTCCGAATCGCTATTGCACATCTGCTGCTTGCATTCTTTGATGCCAGGAATCGCGGAACTCATACACACCATGTGACTTGGGCATTGGCTGGTACTGGTACAAACTGCAAACGCCGGCAGGGTGGTGAAGCCGATGGTCATCATACTCAGCACCATCAATCGAAGAGGAGAAGAGCGCTTCCTCATCATGTTCGGACCGGCTGAAGATTTGTCGCGCATGATCATCTCCTTCAAGAAATGTAGGTGAATCCGCCGGATGGTCATGGTTTTTCGTCCGGTCTTAACGTCTCCGTCGGGGGTTCACCCCTTACCGTTCCTTCCTTTTCGTCCGCCCCACGCGGCATGATCATCGACGGCGAACGTCTCATCTGCGTTGTCCCACCTTCACTCAATGGAGGGACTGGCATCATGGACGAGTTCGGAGCGGGTGCTTGCAGGATCGGAGCGTTTTGCATTGGCATCTGCACCATCGGCGGCGGTGGCTGCGCCTTTACCATCTGGAACTGCACGGGAAGGCTCCAAGCTCCCGGCACCGCTTTCATGCTGGACCGCACACGCACCTGCCACCGACCGAGATAGCCGCCGGTCACTCGTTCCGAGACAGCGTACCCGTTGAGGAGCTTCCCCGTCTCGACCGACACGATCGTGGTGTAGGGATAGGCGTGCTGTTGACTCGCGGGGGCGTCGAGATATCTGAGTTCCAGTTCCGTGACGGTGGTCATGCCGACTTTCGGCGCCGTGGCCATCACAACAAGCTGGCCGTGGGCCATCTTGTCACCAGAACCAGGCTTCACGACGACAAACATGTCAGAGGCCGGCACTGGCGGCATGGCGATGCGTGGATCCACTTTCGTGACTGGGGCGCCCGCTCGTGCCGGTAGCGGCCCACAAATCAACCCGATGGCATCGACGAACTGTCCTGCTCGTACGCGAAATCCCACTGCGGCTTCGCCGGCAGGACAGGCTTGAAACGGAGGCTGCGATGTAAAGGGACCACCGGTGACCATCTCCTCAACGTCGGTCGGTTTGTTCCCAAAACCCAGACGCCACCCGGAATCGGTGGATACAGGAATGGTGAGCGAGGTGCAGAACACCTCGACGTACTGGACATAGTGATTGTCAGATCGAAGAACGTGGATCCACCAAGACTGAATAGTGACCGTCTTGTTGCCTCCGCCGGTGCATATTGCTTGGCGTTCTTGTCCTCCTCCGCTCGTGCCGAACGATGGACCGATTGACGGCGGGCCAAGTGTTTGACTGCCCCGCAGCCACGGCGCACAAACCGGAGCAATGCGATCCACCCACTCGCCGGTTCTGCCCGCAAGCCCGACCAGGTAGGACCCCATTGGGCAATCTGCTCGGAGCGCAATCCCTCCCAAGCCTCCATAGATCGGCAGATCGGTCGCGATAACTCGGGTGGGGCACGCCAGTGCTACGCCGAACCCGAAGAATAACAACGTTCGAGCAAACCGGAGCGGGAGTTGACGTCCCCACGTCATGCTCACCTCGATTCATCGATGCAATGGTATGAGTCGCCACTCGTCATGGCTTCTTCTCCGACTTGGTGACTGGATTTCCTGTCACCGCGTAATTGAAACTCACCGCCTGGTCCATGCCCACGGACCCCGGTTACCTCACCTGTCCCAGGACCAGCTGCCCTTCGACCTCTCCCTTGCGCACAGGATGTTGATTCTGCCCCGTGACTTCGGGGACCTTCTTCGACACGTAGGCGTACACCTCGTCGACCGTCACCATGCCGTCGCCGTCTCCGTCGGCCTTTCCTTTTAGCCCCTCGAGGAAGTAGTACGTGAAAACGCCATGACCGAGGTCTTCCCGCTCTTCGCTGATTTCGCTGGCCTTGCTCGCGCTCAACACGACGCGACCCTTACCCTTCGACAAGCGGGTCATGAAGGCATCGGACACCACGGCCCGTCGTGAAGCCGTGGCAAACGTCCGACCGGCTGTGGCACCGCTGTAACAGGAATCGCTGATGAAAATGACCCGCTCGGGTGCCAGACGGTTGAAAATCGTTTCCACCTCCCGCATGGGCAACCCCGTCGTGTACAGGTCCTTGGGATCGGCATCGTACGGGACGATGTACTTCTCTAAGCCGTCCTCGTCAGCCGACGAGGCATCGGCTTCGGGAGCGCCATGGCCGGCATAGTAGATCAGGACGGTGTCCTTCTCTCCGGCTTTGCGTTTGAGTTCGGTACCCAATGTGCGCTTGAGGTTGGTCAATGTCGCCTCTTCATTCAGAAGAAGCATCAACCTGTCCTTGGTCACGCCGAGGTGCTCGGTGACATACTCTTGAAACGCCATGGCGTCGCGGTCGGCATAGCGCAGCGGCTGCACAGCCTTGTATCTGGAGATTCCGACCACGACCGCCCAGATCTTGCCGCGATCGACCGTCCGGTTCACACGCAACGTGCGGCTCGCCGAGAGGTTGTCATGATCCACAGCCGTGACGAGGATGACGTTCTTGCCCTCTTGAAGCGGCACTCGTTCGGCGAAATTGAAGTTCGTCGTCGGACCCGGGTCGTCGGGCACGACCGCGACTCCCCGGCCGCCGCGCTGCGTGACGAGCTGATCGTTCACACGAATTTCTAGCTTCGCCACGCCGCGCTCGCTCGCGACTGCGCCCGACAGAAAAATTCGGTCGGCACTGACCTCGGCATTGTCGACAATCCCCGCCAATGCAATCACCGGAGGTGCCTTTTGAAAGAGCTTCACCACAGGAGCGCTTACCACCACCGGAACCGGCATCTCGCCTGGCGGGGGTTCCGCGGCCTCCGCCACCTGGCTCCGGGGAATCCATCCCCGTTCTGATTCGGAGATTTGGACACGATACCACTCTCCGAGTTCGCCGCTGATGGCGAGTGACTGCCCCTGCGTCGCCGAGGCCAACACCGGCGTCTCGACGCCTGCGCCGCTGTAAATCGTCACCGATGGCTTGCTGACCAGGACACGCTTATTGAGCACCGTGATCGCGGGAGGCGGCCGATGGTCGACCTGGAGACCGACCGTGTCATCCAAAAACACGTTCATCGATCGCTCCCTGATGAGGAGTCGTAGCGGAATCTCAGGTTCTTTCTGATCGTGAGGGACAAACAGATTGACTCGGACACTTTTGGTTTGCTCCGGCTGGAGCGGACCAAATGAGAGCGTCGAACGATCGAGCCGTAGTCCGGGTGTGTGCGGAGGTGTCAGTTCCACCGTCGTGTTCTGAGCCAAGACGGCGCCGACGTTCTTGATGGTCAATAGAAGATCGACCGCCTCGCCTGTTTGCACGCGCCCGTCTCCGTTGCCGACGGATTGCCCGCTGCCGTCGTCCACCACTTGGTACGTGTAGGCAAATCGCGGTCGAGGGAGTCCCTTGAGCGAGACCACTGCCTGCGTCGGCGGAGGGACGAAGCCATTGTATTCTTCGTACAGCAGCTCGAACGGCGCTTCCCCATCGGGCCGGTCTGATGGGACTCTGAGCATGAGCGAGTCTGTCGACGCGTGACCGGCATCAATTTTCCCCAGGTAAAATCGATGGCCGTTGAACAGCGTGTCGGAACTCTTCGTCGTCGCCTGCATGCGATAGAGCGGACCCTTCCCCTTGTTGGTCACCGTCAGCTTTAGGGTGAGTGTCCCGCCAGCCTTGACTTCGACCGGGCTGAGGGCTAGCTCAGCCTCGGGGAGCGGCGGTGGGGACGGCGGCGCGCCGATTTCGTCGCCGTGTTGCTTGATCTTGTCGGCCAGTGAGGCGCTCAGCGCCACCGGCATGCTGGGCTGAACACGGACCATCCGGTCGCGGCCTCCCGAAGCCACGACCAGCCCGTCCGGCGATATCGTCACGGACCAGACCGGCCCCTTATGACCGGCCAGCGCGAATCGCTCGCGCCCGGTGGCGACGTCCCACACGCGGATGGTCCCATCTGCTCCGCCAGAAACCAGCGATCGGCCATCTCGTGAAAACTCAATCGCATAGACTTCGCCGCGATGCCCGCTCAGGCGGAGGTGCTCCTCCCCGGAACCCGCGTCCCAAAGGCGAATGTCCCCGTCATTCCCGGCACCTGCCACCCATCGGCCATCCGGCGAGAAGGCCGCGTCACGGACAGCTCCAATGCTGCCGGCCAACGTCGCACGCTGGAGTCCCGTCGACACCTCCCAAAGATGAACCTTTCCATCGCTGTTGGCCGTGGCCAGTTGACGGCCATCGGCAGTGAACCGCATCCCGTAGCTGATGCCAAAGCTCCCACGGACGGCGCGTTGCACTTTCTTGGTTTCGAGATTCCAGAAGCGCACGCTTCCGTCATCGCCACCCGAGGCCAGGAGGCGCCCGTCCGGCGCATATGCCAACGCACGAACGCCGCCGAACGTGGTGCTGATGGTGTTCCGTTCGATCCCTCCGGGGATATCCCAGAATCGGATGGTGCCATCCTTGCCCCCAGACGCGAGCGTACGTCCATCCGGCGAAAACGCCAGCGTATGGACGGCTCCGTGGTGCCCGCGCAACTCTTTGAGTGCACGACCCGTCGCGGGATCCCAAAGACGTATAAGCTGGTCGCCTCCGGCCGACGCGAGCAACTGTCCGTTCTCGGAAAAGACGACGGCAAAGACTTCGTTCTTGTGACCCACCAACTCACGAGGGGCCGTCACGGCCGAATCCGCTCCTCCCTGCTGCGTAGGGGAAAGAACGAGCGCGGCCAATGTAAGTAGACAGAGACCGAGATGACGCAACCAGGCGAGCGACTTACGCGCGGCGATCGGCGGGCGCCACCGAGATGCGTGCGTGTTGTGATGCCCGCTGCGTCGCATCCGAGCCTGCCTCACACCCTCGGAGTGAGTCTGGGAAAGGGCCATAACGGTATCTGCGCGATCCTCAGTCTGTCAAGGCCAGGCTAATCCTTGCTACGTAGACATGGCAGTAGGTCGTGGGTTGACCGGAAATAGTTCAAGCGCGGTCGGGACCGAGCCGGCAGGGTTCGGACCGTGCCTACCTTGCGGGGCTAATCCTGAGGCATGGGCCAGATGGTGCAGGATCACCGCGCCGCACGAGCTAGAGCCTACCGCGGCAGGTACCGCACGGAGTAATCGGTGCCCTGGAAGCGAGCGTCTAGGATTTGGATCTGAGTCTGGGGGGGGAACGGTGGAAGTCCCGGGAGGGTCAACAGCATGGTGCGCAAATACTGCCAGGCAGTCTGATCGAATTGCATTCTCGTCTGTTGCTGGTGCATGGCGTCGCGTACCCCGTCCTGAATCGCCGGTTTAACCTGATTCAGGTAGGTACTGACGGCATCGCACACGTTGAGGCGGAAAATCACATCGAACCACACCCCGCACGAGTCAGGCTGCCGCAACGAGCCGATGAACACCACGCGTGCGGATTGATAGATGGGGAGGCCTTGCTGATTGATCCCCGGCGTCAGGTAGATTTCGACTTCCCCCTTCTCGATCGTCAGATCGGGGATGGCCGAATCACCGGCTGGCGTATAGTCTTTATAATAGCCCTTCACGCTGATCGTCGGAAAGGTGAATTGGAATCGAAGTTCCGTTCCAACCGTCGAGACGACTGGAGGGTTCGATAGACCGTTGAGATGGAAGTAGGCCCGTTGCCCGTTCATGACGGACACCTCATGCTTGTCCAGCATGAAGTGCCCCTGGAGGGCGGGCCCCAGGACGAAATGCGAATCCATGGGACTGCGTAAATTGCTCACTTCGATGAACGACTTGGTGAAGTCGCCACCCATCAAGGCACTGAACGGCACGATTTTGGTCTGTCCCTGGAGCCCACCACCCGTTCCAGGCGGGGATTGGGGGACTACTGTTGACGGCGTGGGCGAAGTGGGAGTCTGCGGAGAGGGTTTGCGCGGCGGGAAGAATTGTGCCGCTGCCGGAGGCGGGATCGTCAGCAGCACCGCCAGCAGACACGAACCGATCCGGAGTGCATTACTCATGACGGAACCAGCGAGTAACCCGCACATCCTCTCCAGGCCCTCCTGCCTGATAGCTGATCGGCACGACGTAGGCAGGAGCTTCCGCGTCTCGGGTCACCATCGCCTGTAGCCCCTGTCCTTTGGCCCCGAACCCAGCGGGGATCACGGCCGGCTCGTCCACTTTCGCGACGATCGCTCCGGTTGGGCGTTCATGCTGCTCCAAGCGATTTAGTGCTTCCTCCAAATCCGGCCGTGGTCCTGGCGAGGCCACGAAGAAATAGGTCTCGATCCCCTTGGTCTGATCGAGACTCAACCACTGGCTACCTACCGGGAAGGCGAACTCCTGATTGGCGGCCACCGGATTGCCTCCCTGAGAACCGGGAGCTGGATAGACGCGTTGCACCCATCCGGAACCGTCAACCGAAACGACATAGACATAGCAGACACAATTCGTGCGGAAGACAACCTTGAAGCGGTCGCCAGCCAGAGGGTTACCGCCGCCGTCATGCAACACCTCGCCATCCTGGACCGCCGCAACGCGTGTGCCATCGGGCGTCGTCACCTGCTTCACAAGTGCCACATCCAATTCAATCGGCGCCATCGCCGCGACTTTGCCCGTGTCGGTACCGTCAGCCCCACGAAATCCGAATGCCGCTCCGCTGTTATACCCGCCCGGCACCATCTGCGGGGTGGCTGCAATGGGCATCATTCCGCTCCCGGCGACCCCCCCGCCTTGACCCAGCGGCGGTGCCTGATACTGGGGAGGTGCATATCCTCCCTGCGCGACCGCAGGAGGCATTTGAGTGGAATCCATCGGCATCCCTTGTCCCACCATCCCGGGCTGCATCTGGCCGGGCTGCATCTGGTAGGGGGATTGCGCTTGATACTGGCCGGAGGGATACGGATTCGCTTGGTATTGCGTGGGTGGGTACCCCCCTGGCGCGGTGCCCGCCATTACATTGGGATCGCCTGGGCTCCCATAACCCTGGCCCTGCGGGTACGCGGGAGCCGACCCGAGCGGGTACGCCTGTTGAGGCTGCATGCCTTGCATGCCCATGTTGGGCATGGTGCCATAGGGCACACCGGTACCTGGGTATCCGCCTCCGTAAGCAGCTTGTCCTTGAGCTTGATACCCGCCATACGCCCCCTGCTGATACCCATAACCGCCCTGCGCACCGTAGACACCCTGCTGCAATCCGTATTGATACTGCGGGTCTCCGGCCGAGTACCCCATTGAGTTCAAACCCGGCGCAGCTCCGTAAGGCGGCGCGCCATAGGGTTGGGCTGCACCGCCCGGGTAGACCCCGGCTTGGGAATAACCTTGGGGATTGTTCGGATCGACAAAGCCCTGGGCAGTGCCGCCATACGGGACCCCTTGGGAGGGATTTGCCATTGCCGGCGGTGGCCGCAACGGATACGGCGTCGCCACGTAGGGTCGAGCTAACCCCATGACGAGCGTATTGACGTCTGCCGAATATTTTTTCCCATAGTTGGAATTCGAAGTAACGAGCAGATTACGTGCAAATTCGATGGCGGGACCGATCATGAAGGGGATAGCTGCGGCACAACCGGAGATCAAGAGAAAGACGAGCGCACTCGATGTGGTGAGACCTTCCTTATATCTACCCCCCAGCCGTGTGTGTGCCGGTGTCATAGAACGCCCTCCGCTTGATTCTTGCGGTCAGTCGCTCGAGCTTATGGGAAGGTTCATTACTCTACGGCCCTCCGAACGCTCACGTCAACGGCGCAACGCCGGGCTGGACCAAGGCCTACGCGCTGCAGCCGCAAGGTATCCTCGCATTTTCTTGATCGCTTGGGCTATGCTATCCGCCGAACGAGGGCCCCCGCCAACTCCTTGGCCAAGGAGGTTCGAACCCTGTCTCCCCAGAACTCGACACACCCCACGTCACCGGATGAGCTTGATCTCATCCGCCGGATCGCGGGAGGTGATACGCGCGCGTTCGAGGTCTTCTACCGTCTTTATGAGCGGCGACTGTATCACTACATCCGAACGTTGGTCCAGAACGAAGCGACGCTGGAGGAGCTCGTCACAGACGTCATGTTGGCGGTCTGGAACAGTGCCGCCTCGTTCCGGAGTTCATCCCGGCCCTCGACCTGGATTTTCGGCATTGCCCGACACAAGGCCTTGGATGCGGTGCGTCGCTTGAGCAGACCAATCGAACACACGATCCCCATCGACGAGGCGGCCGACCTTCCGGATCGGGCCGGCGGCCCCGCCGACGCCGCACAAAGCCTGCGCCTCGGGACCCTCACGCGTACCGCGCTGGCCCGATTGAGCGTGGAACATCAGGAGGCCCTGCGCATGGTATTCTTCGAAGAATTATCCTACGAAGAAATCGCGGAACTCACGCACGTACCGATCAACACGGTGAAGACGCGTGTGTTCTACGCCAAACAGCACCTGAAGCGGGAGTTGGAACGGATGCAACTGCAAGCGGAATTGCCATGAGCGAACCGTCGCCATCCGAGCTCGGCGTTCACGAGTCGGCCCTGTTGCTCCCCTGGTTCGTGACCGACAGGCTCTCGCCTGAAGAGCGCGATCGCGTGCGAATCCATGTGGAATCGTGCGCCCTCTGCCGGGAAGAACTGGCCGAACTGACGCAGCAACGGGATCTTCTGAGATCGGCCTATACGGAACAGGCGCCCCCACCGCGCGATCTGATGCCGGCAATCCTGTCCAAGGTCAAGGCGGCCGCCATGCCTACCAGGGAACCGTCCCAACGACGGACACGGAGTACGACCGATATCGTGGAGGAGTGGTTTCGGAACCTCCTTCGTCCGCGCTGGGTGCCCGCATTCGCAACGGTGTTGATCGCGTTGCAGGCCGGACTCCTGTGGTGGGTCAGTGTCCATGCACCGGCGCAACCCGCTTCCGGGCCAGGTGGTGAGGTGGTGGAGCGAGGTATTCCACCCCAAGGAACGCGGGTGATAGTCGTGTTCAACGCCAACACCACCGCGGATCAGATTCGAACGCTCTTGGGAAACGTCCATGGTCGGATTATCGACGGTCCGCGCCCGGATGGTCGGTACATGGTCCTGCTTCCGGGAGGCGATCCTGCAACCCTGGACCAATCGATGGCTGTGTTGCGAGCTCGGAGCAATGTGGTCGAATTGGCCGAGCGGGCAAACCCATGAACGCAAACCAGTCCGATACGACTCACGTGTAGCCGAGCCTTTTCACACGGAGGACCAGGAGCAATGACGATGACGTCCCACCGGATTGGTGACCAGGCTGTTTTCATCGCATGCCTCACACTGATCCTTCTGACCATCGTCAGTTTAGGCACTCCCGGAGCCGCCCTCTCCGATTCCGGTCACAACGGAGAACGACGCGCGCTGCTCTTCGGGATCAACAAGTACCAGGCGGTCCCACGACTCAACGGCAGCCTGAATGACGTCGCAGTCATGCGACAGAGCCTGATCCAGCAATGGGGTTTCAAGGAAGAGCATGTCGTGACCGTGCTCGACGAACACGCCACGCGCGCAGGCATATTCAACGCCCTGGAACAGTTGGTCCGTGAGACGGGTCCCAACGACGCCGTGTACATCCATTATTCCGGGCACGGATCTCAGGTGCCGGACCTGAACGGGGACGAGGAGGACGGTCTCGACGAAACTCTGGTTCCACAGGACGGTCGAACCGGCAGAGTGCCGGATATCACCGATGACGAACTCGAAGTCGTGTTTGCCCGGCTACGCGCCCGGCACGTCTTGATTGTCCTTGACTCGTGCCACTCCGGCACGGCGACACGATCCGTTGACATTCGGGTTCGTTCCGTTCCTCAAGACACCCGCATGCACCTCTATCGTCCCGCCGTCACGTCCCGTCAAGTCGTGCCACTCCAGGCACAACGCCACATTCTCATGACAGGAGCGGCCGCCCATGAACAAGCACTCGATGGTCCGGTGGAAGGACGGTACCATGGCTTCTTTTCGTACGCCTTGTCCAAGAGCCTCCGCAGCGCCAGTCCGAGTGTCACCCCGCGGGAGGTGTTTTCGGGAGTCGAGCAGGAGCTCAAGCGAATTCAAGCCCATTTCGGACGGCCTTCGATGCCGGAACCTCAGTTGGAAGCGCCACCCCAGTTGCTTGAATCGCCCTTATTCGGGAATCCGGCCTCGACAGCAACCGACTCGTCTCCGGCCTCACGTACAGCATGGATTGAAGTACGTCCCGGCAACGATCGCCAGATCCTCCTACTCAACGGCCCTCTGTTTGGCGCCACCCCCGGTTCCGTATGGGCCATTTACCCGCCTGGCGAGACGACGTTTGCCCCGACCGGCATGGTGGCAACGGCGACGGTGACTGAGAAGACCGGGAAAGATGCTCTGGCGAGACTGAGCGAAGAAGCACCGCCCGTGTTGAACGGCTCACGCGCGATCGCCGTACTGACCGGACGGGATGCTCGAGTACCGATTCGCTGGTTGGGTACGCCCCAGCCCATACGCGCGCGCCTGACTCGCGAATTGGAGTTGAAAGCCGGCACCGTCGATTTTGTTGGAGAGCACGAATTCGCCCGCTTCCTTCTGGAATCCACCGATCACACGCTTCGAGTCTACAGCGCCGACGGCAGCGCTGTGGTCGCTTCGCTCTCGCTCAAGGACGCCCGGTGGTCGGATGAATTGGCTCGGATCATCTCGCGTTCAGCCGCGACCTCGGAATTGATGTCACTCGACAATCCCAACTCACGCATTCGCGTGACGGTGAAGGTGGCACGACCGACTCCGGCGCGCCTCGCTCGTGGGATCGCCGTCGTCGCAGATACACACCCGGCCCTCTACCGAATCCGCAAGCCTGGCGAAACGCGGCTGCCCGAAAATAGCCTCCAGCTGGAAATCGAATCGGACACCGAAGGCTATCTGACCATCGTCGATGTGGATTCGGAGGGTCGGGTCAATACTCTCTTTCCCACCGACCATCAACAGTCAGATTTTTATCCGGAGGGAAAAATCTCTGCAGGACAACCCGTGTTGATACCGGATAGTTTGACGCCTGGAAACCGAGCGGGATTTTTTTGGGATTACACTCCTCCGGCAGGCGAGGATACGATCCGCGTATTTCTGACCGCCAACTTGGAAACGGCAGAATTGATTCGAAGCCAGCTCAGCCGATCGGGGCAGCCCGCTGCTGGTGCGACAGGCGTGAGTCAGCCGGGGATGGGACCATCCCCGTTGGAGAGTGTGCGAAGCGGATTGACGGCGGTGGCGAGCCGAGGATTCATCGTGGTCAACGAAAGACCGACCGGCACGGTCGCTCCCGTCTTGAGCACCCCTCCCAATCTTTCAGCCGCCAGTGCGGGGCCCGCCACTCAGGTGCCCGAGTCTCCGAGCACACCACTCAGCCCGTCTTCCACAACAGCCGCCACGAACACGGCGACGCCAGCAACCGAATCTTCACACGTCAGACCCGCTCCAGCATCAGGAGATTGGACGGCTGCCACCGTCTCGATTCTGGTCCAACCCTGAGCGGACCTTGCTCGTCGCTCTTTTGTGAGCCGACTGGGACGCTACCTGGCATCCGGGGCGACGCCTCACTCAAGAATCGTCACCGTCATCTCAACGCGTTCGTTCGGCAAATCCTTCGGGTTACGGGGAAGATTGACGATCTTGTCGGCCACTCCCATGCCTTTCGTGACCTCCCCGAAGGCCGTGTACTTGCGATCGAGGAACCGGGAATCCTCTATCACAATGAAGAACTGGGAACCGGCACTGTTCGGGTCAGCCGCCCGGGCCATCGACACGATTCCCCGCTTATGCGGCGTCTCGCTGAACTCGGCATTGATCGTATACCCGGGCCCCCCCATCCCGTAGCTTTCTATCTTGTCCGGATCCTTGGTATTCGGGTCACCGCCTTGGATCATGAATCCCGGGATCACTCGGTGGAAGATCGTGCCATTGTAAAAGCCAGACTTGGCGAGCTTGATGAAATTCTCGACATGCTTGGGCGCGATGTCGGGATACAATTTAATTTCGATGTCGCCAAATTTCGTCTTGATGATCGCGCGCGGGTTGCTTTTGCCGTCGGCCACCGGCGTGGCGTAGTCAGCCGCCCACAGACTCGTCAGGCCGATGAGGCCGCCGAACAGAATGCCGAGCGCGAGCGCGATTCCAAATCGTGGTGTCCGTCTGTACATGTGTCCTCCTCTTAGCCGTTTTCGATCTGCCGTCTCGAGATAGTGAGCATAGTCAGCCGAAATGACCCTCTTCAAGTCGCTGAAGCGCCACTTTCGCCGCGGCCTGCTCCGCGGCCTTTTTGGTTCGACCCGTCCCGCCTCCCAGAACCCGACCCTTCACTCGCACCTCGATCTCGAAACGTTTGTCATGGTCAGGCCCTGATTCCGCCGCCATACGATAGTGCGGTAATTCGTCGAATTGTCGTTGGCACAGTTCCTGGAGGCGTGTTTTATAATCCGTGCCCTCACCGACTCCCTGCTGCTCGAGCTTCTCAAGATCCTCTTCCAACACCCGTAACAGAAACGACCGGCTCGCCTCAAGTCCACCGTCAAGATAAATGGCGGCAGCCACGGCTTCCAAGGCGTCCGCCAGCAGTGACGTTTTCTCACGCCCCTCGGACAGCTCCTCGCCTCTCCCCAGACGAAGAAATCGACCCAGGTGAATCCGTCGCGCCCCGGCCGCCAAACACTGTTCACTGACCAAGCGGGCCCGGAGCTTCGAGAGATTCCCTTCATTGAGCGAGGGAAATCGCGACACCAGGTAGTCAGTAACGACCAAGGACAAGACGGCATCCCCGAGCAGTTCCAATCGCTCATTGTCCGATCCGGGCTCTCCCCCCTGCTCGTTCAGAAACGACTTGTGGGTCAGGGCCTGATCGCGCAACTCGGGACGGCGAAAGACATAGCCCGACGAGACGTCCATGTCAGCGTTCGGTTCACCACGTTCCATCATCTGGAACACCGATCACAACGCACATGAATGAGCGGGGCCGGCAACGAGGTCACGCCGACATCCGTTGACGGCGAAGAGACGGCGCCGACTCAGCAGCGCGTGTGATGAACGAGGATTGGACGGCGAGAGTGGGCCGGGCGCCCATCACCCGAATCAGGCGTCCATACGGCGAAACAAGACGCACGCGTTCACGCCACCGAACCCGAATGAATTGGACAAGCACACCGAAATGCTCGCCGGCCTCGCTTTGCCGGGCACGTAATCGAGATCGCAGTCAGGATCCGGATGCTCCAGGTTAATGGTCGGTGGAAGCGTGCTGCGGTGAATCGCCAAGACGCTGAAGACAGCCTCGATGCCTCCGGCGGCACCGAGCAAGTGCCCGGTCATCGATTTGGGAGAGCTGACGGGGATGCGGTAGGCCTGCTTCCCGAACACCTGCTTGATGGCCCGGGTTTCGATCGCATCCGCCATCGTCGAAGTCGCATGGGCCTTGATGTAGCCCACTTCATTCTTGTCGATCCCGGCGTCGCGAATTGCCCGCTCCATACAGCGCACGGCGCCTTCCCCGTCGTCCGGCGGTGCCGTGATGTGATACGCGTCGCTGTTCATCGCATACCCGATGACTTCGCAATAGATCCTCGCCCCCCGCCGCCTGGCCGACTCCAACTCCTCCAAAACCAAGACCCCGGCCCCTTCGCCGAGCACGAAGCCGTCCCGATCCTTATCGAACGGACGACAGGCCCGTGCTGGATCGTCGTTGCGGGTTGAGAGCGCCCGAGAGGCCGCAAACCCCGCCACGCCGAGCGGCGTAATCGCTGCTTCCGCGCCTCCTGCCAGCATCACGTCCGCCTCGTCGTGCTGAATGAGGCGAAAGGCATCGCCGATGCAGTTGTTGCCCGTGGCGCAGGCCGTGACGGCACAGGAGTTCGGTCCCCTGGCGCCGATTCGAATGGCGATCTGCCCCGAGGCCAAATTGATGATGGTCATCGGGATGAAGAAGGGGGAGACCTTACCAGGTCCTTTCTCCTGAAGCACCTTGTCATAATGCTCGATGGAGCCGAGTCCTCCGATGCCGGAGCCGACATAGACCCCGACCCGCTCCGCTTGCTCCGGAACGACTTTGAGCCCGGCGTCATCCACCGCCATCTGGCTGGCGCCGACGGCGTAGTGGATGAAGGTATCCATCTTCTTGATTTCCTTTTTCTCGATGTACTGGGCGGGATCGAAGTCCTTGACCTCCCCTGCAATTTGCACCGGGAAGTTGGTGACGTCGAAGCGAGAGATGCGTCCGATTCCGGAGGTGCCCGCACAGAGCGCAGACCAGGTTTTGTCCACCCCCGTTCCCAAGGGGGTCACGCACCCAATCCCTGTGATGACCACTCGACGCTTCGTCATCGACACGTCCCTTGCGGCTGGCCGGGCCTAGGCCTTCTCCTTGATGTATTCCAGTGCTTTCCCCACCGTGAGGATCTTCTCTGCATCCTCGTCGGGAATTTCGATCTCGAATTCCTCTTCGAGCGCCATCACGAGTTCGACCGTGTCGAGCGAGTCCGCGCCGAGATCCTCCACGAAGGACGCCTCCGGGGTGACTTCGTCTTCTTCCACCCCGAGCTGCTCGGCGATGATCTTCTTGACCCGTTCGTCGATCGACGCTGTTTTCCGTGCTTCATCAGCCATATCTCATCCTCCTGTTCCGCGACTATGACTCCCTCTGCTGTCCAGCCGGCTCCTCCCGAAGCCGAGGTTATACCATGAGCATACCGCCATTGACGTGAAGCACTTGGCCGGTAATGTAGGCGGCTTCATCCGACGCCAAGAAGCGGACGGCCTCGGCGACGTCGGCCGGCTGCCCCAACCGCCCCAATGGAATCTGCTTATACAACATCTCCTTCACATCCTGCGAGAGCGCCTGGGTCATTGCCGTATCGATAAAGCCTGGCGCCACCGCATTGACCGTGACATTGCGCGAGGCATACTCACGGGCCACCGTCTTGGTGAACCCGATGACCGCTCCCTTCGACGCGGCATAGTTGGCTTGCCCGGCGTTCCCCATCACCCCCACGATGGAGGCGATGTTGACAACGCGTCCGTACCGTTGTTTGGTCATCGGCTGCAGAGCCGCCTTGGTGCAATTGAACGTGCCAGTCAGATTGACTTGTAGCACGAGGTTCCAGTCGTCCTCCCGCATGCGGAGCAACAATCCGTCACGTGTAATGCCGGCGTTGTTGACCAGGATGTCCAGCTTTCCCCATTCCTTTGTGACCTGCTCCACCATGGCCTTGGCGTCATTCCAGTCGGCGACGTTCACTTTTACTGCCATGGCGCGACGGCCCAATCCCTGCACGACACCCACGGTTTCCTGCGCCCGGCTCGGGTCGACATCCGCGACGACCACGTCCGCCCCGGCCGTGGCCAGCACTTCCGCGATCGCCCGCCCAATCCCTTGGGCCCCTCCTGTCACGACGGCCACTTTCCCGGTCAAGGACGACATGCACACCTTCCTTTGCAGTGTTCTCCCATGCTTAGAGGAGTCATCCGGATTACGCCGAAGCTGGCGCCGGCAATCCGAGCGCGACGCGGGCGGCATCCAAGGTTTGGGGATCGTGTACGTTCACGGTTGCCGCATCCGGCGCAATGCGTTTGATCAAACCCGTAAGCACCATGCCGGGTCCCACCTCGACAAACGTCTTCACGCCAAGTCCGACCATGGTCTTGATGGAATCCTCCCACAACACGGATGACGGCAACTGTCGTACCAGCGAGGGCTGTATCTCATCCCCGGTTCGGAGCGCCTTGGCCTCTGCATTGTTCACCACCGGACTCTCCGGGTTCGACCAGTGTGCCGCCGCCAGATCCGTTGCTAATCGATCCGCCGCGGTCTTCATCAACGGAGTATGAACCGGAACGCTGACGGGCAGGGCAATGGCTTTCCGCGCCCCATTCGACTTCGCCAGCTCAATCGCCCGTTCGACCGCTGCCCTTTCGCCGGCAATGACGATCTGGCCGGGGCAATTGTAATTGGCGGCGGCCACGACGCCGACGGCCGACGCCTCGCGGCACACCTCGCGTAACGCCTCCGCGCCAATACCCAAGACGGCCGCGACCAATCCGGTTCCCGGGGAGACGGCTTCGGACATGTAGCGCCCGCGTTTTTGGACCAGCGCGACCGCCTCCGTGAACCCGACCGCGCGGGCGGCCACCAGTGCACTATATTCCCCCAGGCTGTGCCCGGCGACTGCAACAGGCCGCAGATGAGGATGATCCAATACCCGGAACGCGGCCACACTCGCCGTCAGCAAAGCCGGCTGGGTGTACTCCGTCGCATTCAAGCGCTCCGCCGGTCCATCGAAGCACAGCTTCGCAATGTCGTACCCTAACACCTGGGAGGCGTCCGCGTAAGTTTGCCGGACGATCGGGAACGCCTCATAGAGGGCTTGCCCCATGCCCACGGCCTGCGACCCCTGACCTGGAAAAACCAACCCGATTCCGCCCGTCATGGCCCGTAAGATATGGGGGAAAGCCGACCGGTTGTCAACGAGAAAATCCCCGTAATTGTGCCCACTTGTTCCGGATTACCGCTACCATCGAATGAGTGCAGACGCCCATGTCAGTCCCGCGCCAAACGCGCCGAAGAGCACAAGGCTCCCATCTCGAATCCGTCCCTCCCGGACTGCTTCATCCAGCGCAATCGGAATGGAAGCGGCGGACGTGTTCCCATACCGGTCCATGTTGAGGTAGACCTTCTCAAGCGGGAGGCCCATGCGTTCGGCCACCGCTTTGATGATCCGCACGTTTGCCTGGTGCGGTACATAGAGATCCACGTCGCCAACGGAAAGGCCGTTGGCCGCCAGTGCGTCTCTGGCGCTCTCTTCCAGCGTCCGGACCGCCACCTTGAACGTCTCGTTGCCCCGCATCTTAATGTACTGTGTCCGATCCTGCAGCATCTGTGCGGAAGCCGGGAGTCGGGACCCACCACCTGGAACGTGGATGTAGTCCCACATCGTGCCATCCGAGCACAGCTGAGTCGAGAGGATCCCCCGTCCTTCTTCCGTGGCACTCACGACTGCGGCTCCCGCACCGTCTCCGAACAACACACAGGTGTTGCGGTCGGTCCAGTCGGTGATCGACGACATCACTTCTGAGCCGATCACGAGCACGTGTCGGCACCCCGTCCGCACGTAGGCATTCGCGACGCCCAAGGCATACACAAACCCGCAGCACGCCGCCGAGACGTCGCAGGCCGCGGCGCGATGCGCGCCCAGTCGATCCTGAATCAAGCAGGCCGTCGAAGGGAGCGGGCTGTCGCCGGTGCACGTCGCCACCAAGATGAAATCGAGGTCGCTCGGGGCAAGCCCCGCCGCCTTCAACGCGCGCCGCGCCGCATGGACACCCAAATCCGAGCACGCCTCGTCCCCCGCGGCAATGTGTCGTTCCCGTATCCCTGTCCGCTCCCTGATCCACTGGTCGGAGGTAGACACCATCTGTTCGAGTTGCACGTTGGTCAGCACCCGATCGGGAACGTAGGAGCCGGTGCCGCTGATCCGCGCGTTCATGCGGTGGCTTCCTGCGAAGGCGGTGGACGACGAGCCAGACTCTCCTCGACGTCTTGCCGAATCAATTCGTTCAAGCGACTCTCCACCAGCGCCTTCGCTCGACGCACGGCGTTTTTGATGGCTTTGGCGGAGGAACGGCCGTGGCAGATCATGCAGATGCCGTTGACGCCCAAGAGCGGTGCGCCGCCGAACTCCGCGTAGTCGATCCTCCGTTTCAGATTGAGCAACGGACTGGCAATCAGCGGATAGGCCAGCCGTCCCCAGAACGATCCGCTGATCTCCTTGAAGAGCATCTTCTTGATCGTGTCGGCCACGCCTTCGGAAATTTTCAGCGCGACATTCCCGATGAACCCGTCGCACACCACCACATCCGCCTCGCCGCTGTAGACGTCGCGACCCTCGACGTTGCCGATGAAATTGATCGGGCTGGCCTTCAGCAATTTGAACGCTTCTTTCGTCACCTCGTTGCCCTTCGTATCCTCCTCGCCGATGCTGAGCAGACCCACGCGAGGACTCGGCTTGTTCAAGAGCTGCTTGGCATACTCGTTACCCATCAGACCAAACTGCTCGAGATGTTGGGCGCTGCAATCCACATTGGCGCCGACATCAAGCATGACGGCATGCCCGGTCAGGGTGGGAAGGGCCGTGGCGATGGCGGGGCGTTCCACCCCCTTGGTGAGTTCCAACACGAAGAATGCCGCGACCATGCTGGCGCCGGTGTTCCCGGCGCTGATGACCGCGTGCGCCTCACCCGTCTTGACTAATTGAGTAGCAATCCAGACGGAGGAATCGCGCTTTTTTCGCGCCACCTGCGCCGGAGACTCGTGCATTTCCACGACCTGGGGAGCATGGCGCACCGACAACCGCGCGTCGTGGCACTTCAGCCGCTTCAGCTGCGCGCGCACCTGCGCCTCATCGCCGACGAGAACAATCTCGACGTTGGATTCAGCCGCCGCCTGAACGGCGCCTTCGACGATGGGGCCAGGCCCATGGTCCCCACCCATCGCGTCAAGGGCTATCTTCATGCAGTGTGTTGGGATGGTATGACGGAAACGACCCGATCAACCCGCAGGCGGCTCACCGTTGCCTCCCCGCTCGTCCCGTCCGCCCTCTGGAGGACCACCATGCGACCCATCGGCGAGGCCAGGGCGGATGAAGAAACGAGTTGTGCTCTTCCCCCGCGTTGAGTCGTCCCGCCATGCGAGAACAACGCCGGCGGCGATGCTCACCGGCCATTAACCTTCTTCAACTGCGATCACCGCCTTGCCCTTATAGGTACCGCAGTTCATGCAGACGCGATGCGGGAGCTTCAACTCGTGGCACTGCGGACACAATGAAAAGCCAGGGGGAACCATGCGAAGCTTGGCGGTCCGACGCTTGTCGCGTCGGGCTCGTGAATGTTTGTGTTTCGGATTTGGCATTGGAGTCCTTACCCTATGGATGTAATCCAGGAACGTTATGCTCGTCTCTTCCCCTGCTTTCGTTGCGCCGCACGCAGCTTCTCCGCCAGCGTACCCTCGACCGACTCCTGGCAACGGCACGAGGTGGCATTGCGATCCTGTCCGCAGACGGGGCAGAGACCTTGGCAGTCGTCTCGGCAGATCGGCTGCATGGGCTCCGCGAGGATGATTTGCTCACGCAGCATGGGCCCCAAGTCAACCTGCTCGCCTACAAACTCGTACACGTCGGTTTCGTCTTCGACCGAGCGTTCGGACCGATCCGACGTCTTACCGGTCTTGGGGCGTGCCGATGACGGCGTCTTCTTCGCATACTCGGCGCTGAACGATACCAGCAATGGTTCAGTGAACGACCGCAGACACCGCACGCACTGGCGGACTGCCGTTCCGTCGATCAGGCCAGTGACCAATACACACGAATCTTCGCGATGCAGCGTGGCGCTAACGTGTACCGAGCCTTCCAGGCGCGCATCCTCCCCGCTTAAGCTGAGGTCGGACGGCATTACGTCCCGATCCACCTCGAGACCGTCCGTCAAAATTTCCGAAAGATTGAAGCTCAATGCGCTGTGCGACGCCATGAAACCGACACCCTTCATCACGCACAGATTGGCCATTACCGTTCCTCGGCGAACGACACCAGCGCGATGTGACGGGCCCGCTTCACGGCCGTGGTCAATTCGCGTTGATGCCCCAGGCAATTCCCCGACATCCGCCTCGGGATAATCCGGCCGCGCTCGGTGAGAAAACCTTTGATCATCGCCACATCCTTGAAGTCGATTGGCACCTTATCGACACAAAAACGACAGGCCTTGCGCCTCGGCATGCGCCCGCCACCGCTTCGCTCCATCATCCCCACGCGACCCTCCTCCCGTTGATCTGACTATAACTGGTTACGATTGCTCTTCGAACTCGTAGGGCGCGGGCACTTCGTCGGTGCCGCCGTGGGCCGTGTCTCCGCCGGCATCCTGCCGCTTCGGCATGAACGTGACGGTCTGCGCCACGACCTCGTGCTTGCTGCGCTTCTGCCCGTCATCGGTTTCCCATCGCCGCTGTTGCAGGCGGCCTTCCACGATCACTCCGCTTCCCTTGCTCAAATACTGACCGCAGTGTTCTGCCTGCTTGCCGAACACCACGATGTCGATATAACAGACTTCGTCCTTCAACTCTTCGCCCTGCCGGAACCGGCGGTTGACGGCGAGCGCAAAGCTCGCCACCGGCGTCCCTCCCGGTGTGTATCGCAGCTCGGGATTCCGCGTCAGGTTCCCGATGAGAATGACTTTATTAAATCCGTTCACCGGCGTGCTCCTGCGATGGAGTGGCGACCTGCGGTGCGGTCGGCTCTTTCTCGAGCCGCACGCTCAGAAACTTGACGATGGAATCCTCGAGCCGATAGGCACGCTCGAGGTCGCCCACGACATTCCCGGGACCTTTAAAGTAAAAGTAGGCGTACGTCCCTTTGCGCTCCCGCTTCACTTCGTAGGCCAGCTTTCGCCGGCCCCAGTTTTCGGCCTTCATGAAATTGGCACCGGACTTCTCGGCCACGCCCTTCATCTTGTCGATGAGCGCAGTGGTCTCCTCATCGGTCAAGGACGGACGAATAATGAATAGGGACTCGTAGAGTTCCATGCAGCGATCCTCCTGGACAAAGGCCCCCATTCATAGATGGGAGCGAGGGATATGGGCCTTCCGTGAGGCCGTTCGATTCGGGGAACCGTAACATAGCCCCCGCCGGAGAGTCAATGAAGCGGACGGCTATTGGCCGTTCCGACATCCTCGAAGCATTAGGGATAGGAGATGTCAGGGCACCCCGGGACCAAGAAGATGGCACCGGAATCGGCGTTCCCGGAATGCCTTGGGAAGCAACTATTCCATTCTGGGCTTCAAGATTTCCCGCAATCGATGCTTCAGATACAGCGACGCCGGGGTGGCAACGGCGCAGGTCCTCGGACAAGCGGAGCGCACACAGGCATATACGTCCTGGGTTTCACACCACCCACGTTCTTGGAAGTAGGCCGGTCTCAATTCGGGATGCTGTGCCAGCTTGGCAAAGACCCAACTCGGGTCGGCGATCGATATTCCATAATGCGTCTGCCAATAGTCCCCGTATCCAAATCCTGTTTGCTCGAAGTCATACAACGCGACAGTCTTCCTCCAATACGGCAAATAGTATTCGTAAGGTTCCTCCAACCCCTTGATTTGCCGGTACACGTGCCGCCCTCCTGTGGTGAAAACGAGCACGCCACCCTGCCGAAGACTTGCGGTGAAATAGTCAAACAATCCTGACCACCGATCCGCGCTCAAGTGCGTGAGCAACGATCCCACCCAAATCAAGTCAAACGCCTCGCGCTCGAGAGGAATGCGTCGGGCATCTTCGTGTGAGTAGATCGGCATGGCGCCGAAGGTGGCGCAGCAGAAATCGACGCCGTCCTTCACAAGATCGCAGGCCGTCAAGGTGGCGTGCGGGAACGCAGCCTTTAAGTACCGCAAGACGCGGCCATGGCCGCACGGAAGATCCAGGATTCGCCGGACAGCGGAATGCGGCATGTTCACCGCATGGAGACAGCGTTCCACGGCGCGAATCGCCGACTGACCCGCATACCAGTACCAGTCCGGCACTCGCTTATCCCATGCATACATTTCGTCGTTGTCGGAGAGCGTGCGGAGCACCGTTTCTTCCAACGAGATGACGGAATCCATGGGGACCTCCTTTCCTCCATGAAGGCGGGTCGAGGCGACGCGTTTCGACTTCAACGACTGCACGCGGCGAGGCTTCACAATCGATACCGCAGCCTCCCCGTTGACTCAACGACGGCGGGCAATCGACGAAATAAGATCCGGCCCAGATGTGTATGTATCTCTTCACAGTCCCGCACAGCGGGCACGAAGCCAATCGATCACGGTTGGAAGGAGCACCTTACAATGCCCGCATTGTGCTCCTTTCGCTTTCTCATTTCTACGTGCTTGACAGGGCATATTTTTATTGTAACCATTGGTTACACTTCATGGCGGTTTGCGAATTGATGACATCGGGCTCTCCGCCCGGTCTCCCGTGTGGTGCGTGGTATGGATCGCCGAATTTTGTGCGTCCAAATCCCTTCGTTCGAAATCGCCATCGCGCGGCGTGCCGATCCGTCCATTCGCACTAAGCCGGTGGCAATCGCCTCGACGCATACGCGCCGCGCCCGGCTCATAGAGGCATCCCGGGAAGCCGTCTCCGACGGCGTCGTGTCCGGGATGGCCGTCGATCTGGCTCAACGACTCTGCCCCGCGCTGCGCATTCTCCCGCCCGATCCCCGGCGCACACGAACCGCCCACCAAGACCTGCAACGGCTTGTCGCGCATTTTGCGCCGGTGTGGGAGCCGGTCCTGCCCGGCTATTTCTATCTCGACCTGACCGGCACCGACAGACTGTACGGCCGCACGGTCGATGCGGCTGCCAGACTGGAGCGGGAGATCAATACCCGCCAGAGTTTAGCCGGCATCATCGGCATTGCCGGCAATAAGCTGGTCTCGCATTTGGCTGCCACGGCGTTGGGCCAACCCTCGCAGTTGGTGAGCATCTGGCCGGGCTCCGAACCGACGTTTCTCGAGCCGCTTCCGACCACGCTCTTACCGGGACTGAGTCCGGGCCATCGCTCGAAGATCCGCGCGACGCTGGAAGACCTGAACCTTGCGACGCTGGGCGCGATCGCCCGCACGTCCGTCGTTCATCTCGAGTTGGCGCTCGGGACGGCGGCCAAGGTGTTGCACGAATGGTCGATCGGCATCGATCCCTCACCGGTCCAGCCGGCGATCGAACAACCGTCGATGGAATGCGCCCGTTCGCTCGATCCCGACGAGATCGACGACCAGAGTGTCCTGAGACACGCATCCGAACTGCTCGAAGAACTCTGCCGCCGCCTCCGCCAGCAACAGCGTGTCTGTCGCCGTCTCGTGCTGACCCTTCGGCATAGCGATCACACCGAGCGTTCCGCCCACCGGACGTTGGCCGCTCCGACGTATTGGGAGCACGACTTGGCCGGCACCATCAGCACGCTGGTCTTCACCGCGTTCCGACGTCGGGTGCGCCTGCATACGCTCGTTCTCCGGGCGGAAGCACTGGGCTCGCCGTCGGAGCAACTCCCGCTGTTCGCTCCGGAGCCGTCACCCGAACAGGCCGCCGGCTTGCGACGGCAACGTCTTTCCGCCGCGTTGGATCGCGTGCGCGAACGATTTGGTGACAGCGTCGTGAGGTGGGGCTATGCCGCCCTTCGTCCACCTGCACGTCCACTCTGAGTATTCGCCCATGCAGGGCGTGTCGCCGCTGCAGGCTCTGTGCGACGCGGTGCGTGCGCATGGCGCGCGGACGCTTGCATTGACGGATACGAACGGCTTCTATACCGCCGTGCGCTTTCTCACGGTCGCGCGACAAGCGCGGCTTCGGCCGATCCTCGGCGCCGAGCTGACCACGGAGTCGCACCGAGCCGTTTTGCTGGCCAAGACCCCCGAAGGATACGCCAACCTCTGTCGCCTGCTGTCGGCGCGTCACAGCGATCCCGGCTTTTCGTTTATCGATGCCGTTGCCCGGCATCGCGACGGCGTGATCGTGCTGAGCGACGACGAACCGGCGCTGGCCGCCTGGGCGAACGATTCACGGGAAGATCTCTATGTCGAGTTGACGCCGGGACCGGCCATGCATCAGACGCTCCTGTTCAGCCGTCGCGCACACCTGCCGCCGGTCGCCACCAATCGCGTGCATTTCGTGCGGCCGGACGAGTTCTCCGTGCATCGCCTGCTGCGCGCGATCGCGTTGAACACGACGCTCTCGCGCCTCCCCGCCTCGGCCTGCTGCCGGCCGACGCACTGGCTGATGCCGCCCGAGCGGATGGCACGGCAGTTCCCGCATTGCCCGGAGGCGATCGAGCACACCTCGCATATCGCCGAGACGTGCCATACCGATTGGCGCTTCGGCGAGACGATTTTCCCCGCGTTTCGCCAACTCTCGAGCGAGGCGGCCTTCACGTTGCTGCGCGAGCACACCTATGCCGGAGCCACCAAGCGCTACGGCGAGGTCTCGCCGACGATCCGCGCGCGCATCGAGCACGAATTGGCGATCATCCAGGACAAGCGCTTCGCGGACTATTTTCTGGTCGTGCAGGAGATCGTCCGCCAGGCGCCGCGGACCTGCGGTCGTGGATCGGTGGCCGCCTCCATCGTGTCCTATTGCCTGGAGATCACCCACGTCGATCCGCTTCGGCACAATCTGTTTTTCGAGCGGTTCTTGAATCCTGGCCGGAAAGACCCGCCCGACATCGACATCGACTTTCCCTGGGACGAACGCGACGACATTCTCGATTGGGTCTTCACACGCTACGGCGCGTCGCAAGCCGCCATGGTCGCCAACCAGAATACGCTCGGCATCCGCGCGGCCATTCGGGAGGTCGCCAAGGTCTATGGCATCCCCGCGACGGAAATCGGCCGGGTATCGTCATTGATTCTTCGGCGCCAGCACTTCGTGACGTTCGATCGACCGCCGACGGCCGACGTCTGGGCGCAGCGCGTGAGCCGGTCGCTCGCACTGCGGGAGCCGTGGCCGGACATCCTGCGTGCAGCCGTACGCGTGGAAGGCCGGCTCCGGCACCTGTCGCTCCATTGCGGCGGAGTCGTCATCGTGCCGGACGAAATTCGCCGCTACGTGCCGGTCGAAATCGCCGCGAAAGGCGTGCCGGTCATTCAATGGGAAAAGGAGCAAACCGAAGAGGCCGGCCTCGTCAAGATCGATCTGCTCGGCAACCGCTCGCTCGCCGTCATTCGCGACGCGCTCCGGGCCGTGGCGGACAACACCGGCCGCACCATCGAGTATGCCGCCTGGAATCCGCTGACCGATTCGGCCACGCAGGAGCTGATCCGGCAGGGGAATACCATGGGTTGTTTTTACATTGAATCGCCGGCCACGCGCTCGCTCTTGAGGAAACTCTGGGGCGGCATGCCGCCCGATCGGAAGGCCCGACTCGACGTCTTCGAATATTTGGTGATGGTCTCGTCGTTGGTCCGGCCGGCCGCCATCCGTTTCGTAGACGAATTCGTCCGCCGCGCGCAGGGTGCCCCGTATCGTCCATGGCACCCGCGGCTCGCCACCATTCTCGACGAGACGCACGGCATCATGGTTTATCAGGAAGACGTCACGAAGGTGGCGATGGCGCTGGCGGACTTTTCGGTGGAAGACGCGGACCAACTCAGAAAAGTGCTGAGCAAGAAGCACAAGGAAAAACAGCTCCGGGATTATCGCGATCAATTTTGCCGAGGCGCGGCCAAGAACGGCGCCGACCCGGACACCATCGTGCAGATCTGGCAGATGATCTTGAGTTTCGCGGGCTACAGCTTCTGCAAGCCGCATTCGGCGAGCTATGCGCAGGTCTCGTTCAAATCGGCCTATCTTCGCGCGCATTACCCTGCGGAGTTCATGGCCGCGGTGATCAGCAACCAGGGCGGCTATTATTCCGCCTACGCGTATATGTCGGAATCCCGGCGCATGGGCCTGACCATCGCGCCGCCAGACGTGAACGCCAGCGAATGGGCCTACACGGGCTGCGACCGCACGATCCGGATCGGACTGATGCAGATCAAATCCTTCCCGGAAACCGTGGGCAAAAAGATCGTCGAGGAGCGTACGGCCAACGGTGTCTACCACTCGTTTCAGGACCTCCTCGCACGCGTGCCAATGGAAACCCGCCACGCCCGTTCGCTCGTGCGATCGGGCTGTTGCGATTCGATTGCCGGCGAGCTGACCAGACCCGCCCTGCTCTGGCGGCTCTATGCCGGCGCCCGCGCGGGCTCCGTCAATCTGCCGGTGCCCGACGACTATCCGCTGAGGCGCAAACTAGCCCATGAGATGGAAACCTTGGGGCTGCTTTTCAGCCGCCATCCGCTGGAGCTGTACCACCCTCAACTCCGTCGGATCGACTGGGTCCCCGCCTCGGCCATGCCGGCCTATGTGGGCCGCCGCATCACAATGGTCGGCGTGCTGGTCACGGAGAAAGCCGTCGAAACCAAAGACGGGCTTCTGATGGAATTCGCTACGTTCGAAGACACGACCGCGCTGTACGACGCCACGCTCTTTCCGGACGTCTACCGGCGCTCTTGTCACCTGCTCGCCACCGACCGAGCGTATCTCTTGCGTGGTTTAGTGGAGGAACAATTCGGCGTCGCGACCTTCACGGTCGCCACGCTCTACCTATTGTCCCCGGAGAGCACCGACAAACACGAGGCCACGAATTTCGAAGGAACCGGCCCCTGGTATGCCGAGGCATGACGCGCAAACCAAAACCGGCACGCTCCGCCGTGCATTGAGCACTTTTCCCCAACCTGTCCGACCATCGTCTCGCCATTGAAACCATACGGCTGATTCGGTAGGGTACGCTGAGGATCTCACGATGACGCAATGTCGCACATCCGACTGATCAATGTAGTGCTCGGAGGGCTGCTCCTAGGCGGGCTGGCTCCATCGTGGAGCTTCGGCCAGTCCCTGGACGAAACCGTCACCTTCCTCACGAAGTTTATCGGCAAGCAGGGAATTGTCCGCGCGCCGAGCTGTCACCCCGAAGACGGCGAACGCCTGACCCTTACGACAGAGGTCTATGCCGCGATCCCAACCGGGACCAACCTCGGGTTGGTCGAGCTCAACCATGGGACGGGGTTATCGCGCATCGGTCGGACGATTTTCGATCTTCACGACATCGCCAGCATCGAGGAGGGCGGAGCGGAGCAGGTCGACCAAACCAGGACGTATCAAAGCGTGCGGGTCACCTGTAGAGGGAAGACGCCCTGCATCGAGAAGCTGACGTTCTGTGTGGGGGACGTCTCACAGAGACGCGTACAAGTCAGGGTCGATTCCATCTTCTTCCGTGGCGCCAGCAGCGCCGAACGCATCGTGAAAGCCTTCGCGCATCTTCAGGAACTCGTCGCCGCCAAGGACAAAGCCAGCCCGTTTTGACTAAGAATCCACCTCCACCTCAATGTGGGGGCCTATGAAAAAGGGTCAGGTCTTGCGTTGACGCATTCACCTTAAGCCGACTCTTCCAGCGCGGCCCGCAGACAACCCGCTGCCCTCCGTGCATTGCGGAGGCCCTTGATTAGGACGCCCATTTCAGTTCCAGCTTTTTTCGATGGAGCGCACAGTCTCTCAGATAGAGATTGATCAGATTTTGGTAGGGCATTCCGATCTCTGTCGCCAGATCCTTGAAATACGCTACCGTCGCTTTGTCGAGGCGGATCGTAATGGGCTGCTTGAGCCGGCTGCTGTAGGGATTTCGCTCGCCCTTCATCTTGGAGAAATCGTATTGTGCTCTCATACATCACCTCTGATAGTGTTGACCTTCCTGTCGCAGAGAGGGCGAAGCCCGAGCCGCCATAGGTTGGGACTCATTCGGGCGCTGGTCGGGCCAATGGCACCGCATTCCTCGATTGTTATTGAATCTCCCATAGCGCTCGGATCGGTACCGCAAACAGACCGTCCCCGAAACCAACGCTGGATTCCCCGTCGTACACCACCACACCCGCACTGAACCTCTTCCCGCTCGCGCCCTTGAGCTTTCGCAGACCTCGGAAGTCGGCCGACGTCACGGTCGCGGAGGCTTTCACTTCGACGCCGACAATCTTACCACCCTCACCTTCGAGCACCATATCCACCTCCAGCCCATCCCTGTCGCGGAAGTGATGAAAGCGCACATCTTCCTCGTACCAACTCGCCTGCCGTCGCATTTCTTGATACACAAACGTTTCGGTTAACTGCCCAAGTAGATTCCGATCATCATACAACGATGACGCATTGACCCCGAGCAGCGTGCAGGCGACCCCCGTATCTCCGAGGTGCAATTTGGGCGTCTTGACCAGTCGGCTTAACCGATTGGTATGCCAGGGGGGAAGTTCCTCGAGCACGAATACCCGCTTGAGGAGGGTCATGTAGTCTTGTACCGTCGGGCGGCTCACGTGAAAGGGAGCCGCCAGGTCACTGACGTTGAGCAATCGCGCGGTTTGACTGGCTGCGGCCGCCAGCAATCGTGGCAAAATTTCCAGCGAGCTGATACGAGCGAGGTCGCGCACGTCTTTTTGGACAATGGTATCGATGTAATCGCGGTACCAGGCAGCAAGACGGCGGCTCGTCGGGCGAACGAGCGCCGCAGGGTACCCTCCACCGACAATTTTCTCAGCCAACCCCTTTCCCAGGCGGCCCCATTTTTTCGCGGTGAATGTGGCGTTAAACAAGGCATCAAGAAACGTGGAAATATGTCGTTCCAGTTCACACTGGGCCAGAGGATGAAGCCGAAGTATCTCCATCCGCCCTGCCATAGAATCCGCAAGCTTGGGTAACAAGAAAACGTTGGATGAGCCCGTGAGCAGGAAGCGTCCTGGCCTACGCTCCCGATCTACAGCTAATTTGATAGCGGTGAACAGTTGCGGTGCTCGTTGGACCTCGTCGAGAATGACGCGATCTGGCAGGTCTGCCACAAAACCTGCGGGGTCGGCTTCAGCTGCCCCTCGTATCACGTCGTCGTCAAGGCTAAAATAAGTCTGCCCTAGCGCCTCTCCAACCATACGTGCCAGCGTTGTCTTTCCACACTGGCGCGGTCCATGAACGAGAACGACAGGACTATCCGCCAAGGCCTCTTTGAGCCGCGGCTCTGCGTAACGCGTGTACAATCGCTCGCCAGGCATGTCGGCTAATCGTAACCTTAGGCAGCGGCTGATTGCAATGTTATGTATCGGCTAATTGCAAGGTTGTAGAGCGGCTATTTGAAACCTTTGCGACCCAGACCTCGACCGCCGGAGGCTCAAAATGGCCTTCAGCGAGGCCGCAGGGAGTGCGGACCCCGAGGCTAAATTAGGTCCCGCAGGTTGCTCAAAAGCGTCATCCAACAAGGCCGCAGGGAGCCTGGCGACTGAGGCGTACGCGCTTTTCGGTACGTCGCAAGGAGGCAGGTGACCGAGAACGCAGTTGGGGGCGTTTTTCAGCAACCTGCTAAACGTTGAAACGGAAGAAGACGACATCGCCCTCTCGAATCACATATTCCTTCCCCTCCAACCGGAACAGCCCTTTCTCTTTCACCTTGGCCTCCGACCCGCAGGCGAGCAGGTCGTTGTAGTGATAGACCTCGGCACGGATGAAGCCGCGTTCCATATCGGAGTGGATCTTGCCCGCCGCTTGCGGCGCCTTCGTACCTTCGAGGATCGGCCAGGCGCGCGATTCGGTTTCGCCGGCGGTGAAGAAGGTGACGATGCGGAGGAGTTGGTAGGCTTCGCGGGTGAGACGCACGAGCCCGGATTCGGTCAAGCCGACCTCTTTGAGGAAATCGGCCCGTTCCGACTCGGGTAGGGAAGAGAGTTCGGCTTCGAATTGGCCGCAGATCGTCACGACCCGCGCGCCGCGCTTCTCGGCGAACTCGCGGACTTTTGTGACGAGCGGCTCGTCCGCCGCCGATTGCTCGGACACATTGGCAACGAACAAGACCGGCTTTGCCGCGAGGAGCTGAAACTCCGTCAGCATCACCCGCTCGTCCGGCGAGTAAGTCAGGTTCCCCAACCATTCGCCCTTGTCGAGCATCGTCATCAGCCGGCCGAGAAACTCCAACTCGGCCGCGGCTTTTTTTTCACCCGCTCGTACTTTTTTTTCCGTCTTTTGCTTCCGCCGCTCGAGCGTTTCGAGATCGGAGAGCATCAACTCGGTCTCGATGGTGGAAATGTCGCGCAGCGGGTCGATCCCGCCGCTCACATGCACCACGTCGGAACTTTCGAAACACCGCACGACGTGCAGAAGGGCATCCACTTCGCGGATATGACCCAAGAATTGATTCCCGAGGCCTTCGCCCTTGCTCGCCCCTTCCACCAATCCCGCGATGTCCCGCACTTCCAACGTGCTGTACGTGGTCTTCTTGGAGGAAAAGATGTCGGTCAGCTTGACCAACCGTGGATCCGGCACGAGCGCAATGCCCGTATTGGGGTCCACGGTGGCGAAGGGATAGTTCGCCGCCAGGGCCCCGCCGCCCGTCAGGGCATTGAACACCGTCGTCTTGCCGACGTTCGGTAAGCCGATCATGCCGCAACACAGACCCATCGCGTTCTTAGTGCTGAGTGCTAAGTCCTGAGGTAGGAGGTCGCAACGCCTTTCCAGAGACAGATACCTCAGGACTAACCACTTGCACTACTCCTCTTCCGTTGATTCGCGTTCTCTCACATTGAACTGATTCATCGCGACGCTCACGCCCCGATGGATCAGGCATTCCAACGCGTCGACGGCCCGGTCCAAGCACGGTTCGATTTGGTCGAGCGTCTCCTGATTGACGTCCTCCAGGACATAGTCGGCCGCGTCCTGGCCTGGCGCGGGCCGGCCGATGCCGATCTTCACCCGCACGAACTGGGACGTTCCCAGGGCTTCGATGACCGACTTGATCCCGTTGTGACCGCCGTGCCCACCGGCTTGCTTCAGGCGGAGTCGGCCGGGCTCGAGATCGAGATCGTCGTGAATGAGGATGAGATGGTCCGGAGTAAGATCGAATTTGCGGAGCAAGCCCTTCAACGGGGGCCCGCTCACGTTCATCCAATCGAGGCACGCCGCAAGCTCGATCGCTTCGGACCCGAGTCGTCCCGAGCCCACGACGGCGACGCCCTTTCGATGAAGCTTGATCGACCACCGGGCCGACGCCCGCTCGATCACCCAGCAGCCGGCATTGTGCAGAGTCTGGGCATAATCGGCGCCCGGATTGCCCAGCCCAACAATCAGGTGCACCGCTACTTCTTCTTCTCAGCCTCTTTCCCGGCAGGCTTACCCGCTTCTTTCTTCTCACCGCCAGCCGCCGGCGCTGCAGCCTTCTCGCCCGCCGCCGGTGCCGCCCCCTCTTTGCCCGCAACCGCTTCCTTGCCCTTCGCGAGCACCTCGGGCTCTTTCCCGGGCTCCGCCCCGGCCCCGGTAGTCAACAACGATTCCAGCTTCGCCTCGGTCATCGGGACGGCGACGCTCACGACCATGAGATCCGGATCGTCGAGGAATCGAACTCCGGCGACGGCCGGCACTTCCTTGACGTGAATACCCTGCCCAATATTCAGACCCGACGCGTCGATCGTGATTGTGTCGGGAATCGCCGACGGCAGACACTCGACGTGCAACTCGCGCAGATTATGATGGAGCACGCCGCCTTCTTTCAGCCCGATCGGCTGTCCGCCCGTGAGACCTACCGGTACTTTCACACGGATCGCTTTATCCATGGAGACTTCGAAGAGGTCGGCATGGAGAACTTGACCGGAGACGGGGTCGACTTGGAAGTCGCGCAACAAGGCCGTGCGGGATTTGCCGCCGGTCACCTTTACGGTAATCAAGCCGGTGGTCGCGGCATGTGACTTGACGATCTTGGCCACGATATCCGGCGTGATCGTCAACAGCACGCACTCACCCTGGCCGTAGAGCACCGCGGGGATCTTGCCACTCTGGCGTAGCTTTCTCGCGACCCCTTTTCCCGATCCCTCTCTGATGTCCGCTTCCATCTCAAACTTCATGGCGATTCCCCCTTACCTGACCTCGCGTCCGGCATTCATGCTCTGTGTTAGGCAAACAACGAACTCACCGACTCTTCGGCGTGTATCCGCGAAATGGCCTCGCCCAAGATCGGCGCGACCGACAAGACGCGTATTTTACTGCACACCAATTCTTTCCCGTTTGTCGGAATCGTATTGGTCATGACAACCTCCGATAAAACCGATTGCTGCAAGCGCTCCAGGGCCGGCCCCGACAGAACGCCGTGCGTGCAAGCCGTCCACACTTCCCGGGCACCCTTTTCCGCGCACGCCTCGGCGCCCTGCACGATCGTTCCGGCCGTATCGATCATGTCGTCCAACAACAGCGCGCTCATGCCTTGGACGTCCCCAATGATGTTCATGACCTGCGCCTGATTCGGGCCCTCGCGCCGCTTGTCGATGATGGCCAAACTCGCCTGCAACCGTTTGGCGATCGCACGAGCCCGCTCCACGCCGCCCGCGTCCGGCGAGACGACGACCAAATCGGGAATCTTTTTCTTCGAGATGTATTCCAACAACACCGGCATCGCGTAGAGGTTGTCGACCGGGATGTTGAAAAACCCCTGGATCTGTCCCGTGTGAAGATCCATCGTCAACACACGATCGGCACCCGACGTGGTAATCAGATCGGCAACCAGCTTGGCTGAAATAGGGACTCGAGGCTGATCCTTTCGATCCTGACGGGAATAGCCAAAATATGGAATGACGGCCGTAATGCGCGAGGCCGACGAGCGCTTCAGCGCATCGATCATGATCAGCAATTCCATGATCGACGTATTGACCGGTTGACAACACGACTGGACCACGAACGCGTCCGCCCCCCGGACGTTTTCGTCCAATCGCACCCGAATTTCGCCGTCGCTGAAGGCGGAGACCGTCGCCCCGCCGACGGGGATGCCCAAATACTGGCAAATCTCTTGTGCGAGCGCCGGATTGGCCGTGCCCGTGAACAATTTCAGGTCGCCGTGCATCACGCCCTGGTAACTTCTTCCCATGGCCGTTGCTCCCCTGCTCCCTGCCGATGAATCGCGATAATGAGGCCGACGCCCCGATCCCAGCGGAAGGACAACGAAAAGAACAGGGCAATGTAGCGAAGTACGTGGAGAACTGTCAACTCTGGAGCGGAAAGCGAGCGCGCCGATCCGTCTCAGGACACGGCCTGAACGGCGAGCGGGCTCGCGGCGGTCGGGACGACCCAGGCCTTCCATTCCGGCCGAATCTCAAGGCGTTCGAGGGCCAAGGCCGCCGACTCTTTGCTCTGGAACACGCCGAACACCGTCGCTCCGGTACCGGACAGAAACGCCGATTCGGCTCCGGCAGCGAGCAATGCGGCCTTGATCGCTGCCAGGGTGGGATGCGCGGCAAAGACGACCGGCTCGAAATCGTTCTCCATGAGCGGGCTGAGGGTTCCCCAATCCACTGTCGTTGAATCGGTGAGGCGCTGCAGGGATTCGGCAAGCCGAGGCGACTGCGATCGACCGGCCGCAAGGGTTCGATACGCCCACGCGGTTTCCACGCCGAACCCTGGATTGACGAGCAGGAGCGTCCGGCTGCCCGTCATGCGCAGGGGAGTCACCCGCTCTCCCCGTCCCGAAATAATCGCGGTGGGAGCGGAGAAGAAAAACGGGATATCGCTCCCAAGCGAGGCGGTGACCTCCGTCATCGTAGCGGCCGTCCACTTGAGACCGAGCAGCCGGTTCAACCCCAGCACCGTCGCGGCCGCGTTGCTGCTGCCGCCTCCAAGGCCCGCTCCCATCGGAATGCGCTTCTCGAGTTCGATGTGCAGCCCGATCTCGATCCCGGCCCGGTCGAGGACCGCCCGTGCGGCCCGATGGATCAGATTGGTCGGTCCAAGCGGAACCTCGGGATGCGCGCAGGAGAGATGGATGTCCGTCGATGACGGATCGAGACTGATGAAGAGATCGTCGGCCAATCCGACGGTCTGCATGAGGGACCAGAGGTTGTGGTACCCGTCCGGCCGGCGATCGAGGATGCGAAGGACCAGGTTGACCTTGGCCGGCGATGAGACCTTCGCCAGAGTGGCCGTGTCAGTCGGGGTCGTTCGGCTCGTCCTGTCCACCTTTGATGCCGTATTTTTCGAGGCGATAGCGGAAGGATCGCGTGTTAAGTTGCAGCAGCCGAGCGGCCTTTTTCTTGACCCAGCCCGTGCGCTCCAGGGCCTTGAGCAGCAAATCCTTTTCTATCTTACAGATCAAGCCTTCCAAATCCAACCCTTCCGGAGGCAGCTCGGTCGGACTGGCAGCCTGGGTCGGCGCGGGACGGTGGAGCCAGCCGCGGACGTCCGTGGCCGTAATCGTGCCGCCGCTCGAAAACGCCACGGCCCGTTCGATCAGGTTTTCGAGTTCCCGGACGTTGCCGCGCCACTCGTGAGCGAGGAGCGCCTGTACGGCATCCGGCGCAATGCTCGGAGCCGGCTTGCCGCTCTCCTTGGCGAACTGATCGAGGAAATGCTGCACCAGCAGGGGAATATCTCCGGTACGGACCCGCAAGGGGGGAAGCCGAATGGGGATTACGTCGAGACGATAGTACAGATCCTCCCGGAACGTCCCTTCCGCCACGGCCCGCTCGAGATCGCGATTGGTGGCCGCGATGATCCGCACGTCGACTTTCACATCCTGCGTCCCTCCGACCCGTCGGAACTCCCGCTCCTGGATCACGCGCAAGAGCTTCACCTGCGTCGGCATCGACATGTCGCCGATTTCGTCCAAGAAGATGCTGCCGCCGTTGGCGACCTCGAACAGCCCCGCCTTGTTCGACACGGCTCCGGTGAACGACCCCTTCATGTGGCCGAACAGCTCGCTCTCCAGCAACGTCTCCGGCATGGCGCTGCAGTTGACCGCGACGAAGGGCATGTGCGCGCGGGAACTATTGTAATGGATCGCGCGTGCCACCAATTCCTTTCCGGTGCCGCTTTCACCGCAGATCAACACGTTGCTACGCGTATCGGCGACCTTGACGATGACGTCGAATACCTTCTGCATCGCGTCGCTTTGTCCGATGATGCTCGACAGCGACGAGTGGCTCGCCATTTCTCGTTTGAGGAGCATGTTCTCGGTGGACAGGCGACGTTTCTCCAGCGCGTTCCGGATCGTCAGTTGCACTTCGTCGATCTGGAACGGCTTCGTCAGGTAGTCGTAGGCCCCCAGCTTCATCGCCTCGACGGCCGACTCCGCCGAGCCGAAGGCCGTGACCACGAGCACCACGGTGTCCGGCGATGACGATTTCACGGCTTTCAACACGTCCATGCCGCCCATACCCGGCATCTTCAAGTCCGTGATCACGAGATCGTAGATCTCCTTGCCGATTTGCGTGACGGCCTCCTCGCCATCGGACGCCGTATTGGTGGCATACCCGGCCTTCTTGAGCATGATGCTCAGCACGTCGCGCAAACTTGGCTCATCGTCGACTACGAGTATTTTTTCCACGGCTCCCTACCTTCGTGCCAGAGTCTCGGCCCATCCGCCGCCCGCGGCAGGCAGACGATAAACCGGGACCCCGTGCCGGCTTGGCTCTCGACTCGAATCCAGCCACCGTGCTGATCGACGATGCGATGGACGGCCGCCAGTCCCAGCCCGGATCCCGTCTGTTTGGTGGTAAAAAACGGCAAGAAAATCTTGTCCAAGTGTTCCTTGTCGATTCCCTCGCCGGTGTCCTCAAATGCAATCTCGACGACGTCTCCGCTGCGTTCGCGAGTTTCGATCCATCGGTGCCCGGTCACGATCGTCAGCCGCCCGCCCTTCTTCTTCATCGCATCGAACGCGTTGGTCGCCAGGTTCCAGAACACTTGCTTCATCTGATTCGCGTCGACCTGTGCGGGCAACGGCCCCGTGCTGAGCTGTGTCGCGATCGTGATTCGTTTCCGACTGCGGGCTTCGTGCTGGATCAGTTCCAAGGTATCGGCCAGCAGGTGATTCACATCCGCCTCGCCGAGATTCAGTGCCGGTGGCTTGGCGTATTGGAGAAACGCCGTGATGATTTCATCGAGTCGGCGGGCCTCACGGACGGCAATGTCCATCAGATGCCGGTTTCCCTCATCGGCGCTCGCATCCTTTCGTAGAATCTGCATCGCGCCGGCGAGCGCCCCGAGCGGATTGCGGATCTCGTGCGCCATCCCCGCCGACATCTCTCCCAACTTCGCCAACCACTCCTTTCGCCGCATCTGCTCTTCGAGATCGCGGAGTTCCGTCAGATCTTTGAACACCCCCACTTGCCCTGTTTGAACGCCACGTTCGTGCAACGGCGCCATGGTCACGCCGAGGATCAGCCTCGCGCCATCGGAGCGTTTGCACTCGACCTCGAATCGCGTCGTGGCCGACAGCGCGTCTGGTTCCATCGAGTCAGACGCAGGATGCCAGTTGAAGAGGTCCCGCCAGTCCCGTCCGCGCACGTCATCCCAACCATACCCCATGATTTCGAGCGCCGCCCGGTTGAACGTCGTCACGCAGCCTCGCTCGTCCGTCGTGAACACCCCGCTGCTGATGCTCTGAATGACGTTCTGGTGAAAGACCTGCAGTTGCGCCAGACCCTCCGCCTTCTCGTGCAACGTTCGGTCTGCCTGCCGGAGTTGATCCGCCAGCGCGCCGCTCAACAGACCAACGACCAGAAAGGCGACGCTGTTCAGTCCCCATACGCGCCAGGCATCCTCTCCCGGCACTCGGCCGGGGATCAGCCAGTCGGGAGCCGGATCCCCCGCGACCTGCATCCGCGCGACCAGTCCAAAGAGCACCAGCGCGGCTGCACCCGCCATGGGGGCCACACTGCGCCCCGGGACCAAACTCCCCAGGCTCACGGAGATGATGTAGAGCACCACAAATGGACTTTCGATCCCTCCCGTCTTCGCCACGAGCATCGTTTCGAGGGTCAGGTCCAGGGCCACCTGGCTGTACGCCAACCAGGCCAACCAGCGATCGCTTTTGATTCGAGACAGGATCCAGAGGTAGGGAACCGTCACCCCGTAGGCGAAGGCAATCAGGCCATAAAACATCCCCTCCCGCTCGCCCCTGGTAATCTGCAGCCCAAGAGACAACCCGAGCAGGAGCGTGACCACGACCACCCGAAGGCCCATCAACCAATACAGGCGCGCCTTCATGGTTTCCATGGTCTGGACACCCTTTGACGTAGCGAAATGGAATGCGAGACGAGGCGCACGGCCCAATGCCCGCGACACAAGGCGGGACCGCGGCACTGAGCCGCCTCCCAGTCGAGTGGTCGCCTCCGAACAACGACCGTACCAGGACCGGACACTGTGGTCTGATCACCTGCCGCCTATCCGATGGCCGAGGCCATGGTGAAGATCGGCAAGTACATCGCGACGACGATAAAGCCGATAATCGTCCCGAGGAAGACCATCATCAACGGTTCCAACAACGACGTCAGCGCGGCCACCGCCTGGTCGACCTCTTCCTCGTAGAAATCGGCGATCTTGCCAAGCATGGCGTCCAACGCTCCGGTGGATTCGCCGACCGCGATCATCTGGGTCACCATCTTGGGAAAGACATTGCCCTTCATCAGGGGCTCGGCGATGGTTTTCCCCCCGCTGATACTCACTCGCGCATCCAGCAGAGTGTTCTCGATCACCTTGTTGCCGGATGTCTTGGCGCAGATCGTCAAGGCCTCGAGCAACGGCACCCCGCTCGAAATCAGTGTCCCCAGCGTGCGCGTGAACTTGGCGGTGGACGCCTTGCGAATGAGATCGCCGAAGATCGGCAATTTCAGCAGGAACGTATCGATATAGAGCTTTCCCTGGGCCGTGGCATAGTACTTCTTAGTCGCCCATCCGATCGCCACCGCACCGGCGATGATAAAGAGAAAATAGCTCTGCATGAAGTTGCTGACATTGATCACGAGCTGCGTCGGTCCCGGCAGACCCATCCTGCCCCCCGACAGCTCCGTGAACATCTTGGCGAAAATGGGGATGACCCAGATCATGAGTACGCTGATGACGATCACGGCCACACCGATGATGGACGCCGGGTAGACCATGGCGCTCTTGATTTGTCCCTTGAGCTTCATGGCCTTCTCGATGTGCTTCGAGAGCCGGTTGAGAATCGTGTCCAATAAGCCGCCCATCTCTCCGGCATGAATCATGTTGCAGTACAGGTCGTCGAAGACCTTCGGGTGTTTCCGCAGTGCGTCCGCAAGAGTGGCTCCGCCCTCGACGGCGAGCTTCGTCTCTCCGACCGCCTTGCAGAGCACTTTGTTTTCGGACTGATTGGCCAGAATGTCGAGACACTGCACGAGCGGCAAGCCGGCGTTGATCATCGTGCCGAACTGCCTCGTGAAGACGACGATATCTTTGTCGCCGACACCACCCCCGAGACTGAGACTAAATCCGGCTTTCTCCTCTAAGGTCGTGACGGTCAGGTTCTGCTTCTTGAGCTGCTCGACCGCTTCCTCGCGGCTCTTCGCGCTGACTTCACCTTTTCGCACCGCGCCTTGTTTGGTTCGACCGACGTAGGCAAAGGTTGCCATGGGAGTTCCTCAGAGGTTGAGATCGATTGCGGCATTCCGCCGTATTCAACCGGTTCTAGGCTGCTCAGGCGAGTCTAAAGGGGGGGTCAAAACCTGTCAAAACAAATGCATTTTTCGCCGGGCGCCACGATAGGAGTTCTGCACTGAGGCCAAACAATGAGGAATGGAACGAGGCCATCGCCAAGAGGCCTCCTCAGGCCTCGCGCGTGCCTCCTCGAAGAAACCCACGGTACAAATAATGAAAACCAGACGAAAGGGTGACGAGCACCATCAGAAACAGCAGCGGATTGAGGTAGGCAATATCGTACCCGCCGGACGCCACCAACAGAACCAAGACGAGATAGAGCAGTTGGAGGGCCGTGGTCCCCTTTCCCAGAATAGTCGGCTTAATGTCCAGGGGAGAATCGGTCAGGCGCGCAACCATGGTTCCGATGATGAGGATCAGGTCCCGGCTCACCACCACGATGGCCACCCACGACGGAACCATGTGCAACACGGACAGGGTGACAAAGCCCGCGACCAGCAGCAACTTGTCGGCGAGTGGGTCGAGCACTTCTCCAAGCGGGGTCCGTTGGTTGGTGACGCGAGCGATGGCGCCGTCCAAGGCATCTGTGATGCCCGCGAGAACGAGCACGATCAACGCACGGTCCGGCTGATCATACACGAGAAGACCCACGAAGACCGGAATCATGAGGATTCGTAACGCTGTCAGACTATTCGGAAGGTTCATGCCGCCCCTCTCCCATTCCGGAAGACGCACAGATCAGACCGGTTGGGAAAGGCGGCATGATAGGAAGGGGGGAATCGACTGTCAACCGGAACGAGGCACGATCGCGGGGCGACGTGACCGCGCAGCGCACGGTTGCGCCGGTTGGACGGTCCTCTCTATAATGACCCCGCCTCATCGCTTGGGGCAGACAGGCCGGAGGATCGCATGAGCACGTTACCGTTGTCGTTGAGGAAGGAAGGATTGGTCGAGCGCCATCAGATCGAGGGCATGGATCCGAGCGATCGTTATTTCAACCGATCGATCGCCGTCAATCGAGGTGGAAACGGCTATTACGCCACCGTCATGTACGAGGCGCTGGTCGTGGACGGCCGGCCGCAGAAGACCGTGACGGACGCGGTAACCGACGTGGTGACACAGTTGCGGAACCTCGGATTTCGCCGTATGCGGACGCGGCTCAACTTTCGAGGTAAGCGCTACCTTGCCGAAAAGGAAACTTGGATCGACTACGCCGACTGATCTCCCCGTCCTCGACCCCACGCCTCCCATACTGCATCATGTAAACGCGGCCGAAAGTCTTTGATTTTGTCGTTCGCCCTGGTGGGATGGACGCGGTTCGACACCAACACGACGATCACCTCGCAACTCGGATCGATCCACAGCGACGTCCCCGTAAATCCCAGGTGTCCGAATGACGCCGGCGAAAAGTACCGCCCCGCCGACGACGGCGCGGAGGGGGTGTCCCATCCGAGCGCACGGCTGGTTCCGCGTACCGCTGTCACACGCGAGACGAATCGTCTCCTCAGCGACGACCGACCATGTACCGGCTCGTCCGTCACACCATGGAGCCACCATTGAGCCATTCGCCCTACCGACTCGGCCGTGCCGAACAATCCCGCGTGGCCGGCCGTCCCACCGAGTGCCCAGGCGTTTTCATCATGCACTTCACCGCACAGCAGGCGGCTGCGCCACGAATCCTGTTCGGTGGGTGCCACCGTCACGTTTGGCCCGAATACTGATCGTGCCACCGCGGAGCCGTCGATGAAATCCAGACCACAGGCCGGCAGGTCCCGCTGGAGGAACCCGCGATACCAGTGCGACAATGGACTCCCGTTAAGCCGCTCGATGACGAACCCCAGCAGTATGAAGCCGAGGTCGCTGTACACGCTGCCGGTCCCGATCGGCCGCTCGAGCGGCTCCGCTCCAATCCACTCCAACACGCAACGGGCCGCGCACGTGCGATCGAGGCGCAAGTCTACCGACCCGGGCTCGCGGGCAAGACGTTCGTAATAGGGCCGCCATGCCGGAAGCCCCGAGGCATGCGCCAATAGGTGTTCGATCGAGGCCGCCCCCACAGGCGTGGAACGGAGTTCGCTCAAGACGTCGCCGACCGGCTGCGCGAGCTCGAGTCGTCCCCGTTCAATCGCATCCAGCACCGCTGTCGTGGTTGCAAGGGGTTTGGTGAGTGAGGCAAGATCGTACACCGTGGCCGGCGAGACCATCGGCGCGTCGACGGCGTACGTGATGCGTCCGACGGCCTGCTCGAAGACCACCCTCCCCGCTCGCCGGACATGCAGAACCGCGCCAGGAAAGACGCCCTCGTCGACGCCAGCCTGCAGCACCGCGGCGACGGAACGCACCTGTGTCATACGGGGTACAAGTGGAAGTTGTGGATCGCCGGAGCGCGAACACGCGCATCGGCGGGAATTGAATGAATGCGGTCGCGTCTACGGATATCGCCCGGGCTCGCCGGACATTTCTCCCGACGGAGCGGCCTCCGGGGCCTCATCCTCGTCGGTCTCTTCGATTTCGAGCATGCGCTCAAAGGTGTGTACCGTCGCACGAAGCCGCTCGATCATCAACAGTCGTTGTTTGCGGAGCTCGGAGATGTCCCGTTGCGTTTCGCCCAGTTCCAATCGGGCCTGCCGGAGCAGTTCGGAGCCTTTCAGTTCGGCCTCTTTCATGACGAGGTCGGCCTCGCGCTGGGCAGATTTCTTGACGTCGTCCGCCATTGACTGCGCCGACAAGAGCGTATTTGACAGGGTAGTTTCGTTCCGTCGGAGATCGGCAATCTGCTGCTCCATCAGCAGCACGCGCTCACGCAGCGCCGCGTTGTCCCTGTTGACCGCCTCGACGGATTGAGCAACCTCTTCCAGAAACCGATTCACCTCGTCCCGGTCATAGCCTCGCATGCGAACCTGAAAGACCATCTGCTGGATTTCCAAGGGCGTCAATTTCATGGGAATGCCTCGCTCGATAGTGTCAGTGCATTCGGATCGCCAAGTCTCTGAGTGTGCCTACCACAGCATATTGTAAGAACACGATGGCAAAGATGGCAATCAAGGGAGAGAGATCGATCCCCATCCGCCAACCGATCATGCGCCGAATGGGCGCCAACACGGGCTCCGTCGCGCGCTCCAGAAACTGCACGATCGGATTCCACGGGTCCGGATTGACCCAGGAAATCAGGGCGCGTGCGATGATGATCCACTGGTAGAGCCAGAGGAGAGCATCCAGCACCGTCGCGACGCCTTGCAATACGTTTCCCATGACGAACATCAGCCTCCAAGCTCCTGTGATCGTCGAGCGGCCGCTTCCACCGCGTGCGCCACGATCAGTGACATGGCTCCTTCTCGCAGCACCGTCGATCCCGCACGCATCGGTTCTCGCGACGGTTCCCACGCATCGAATGAGCCGGACGACGTCGTCCCGCACTGAAGCGCCATGGTAGCCGCTCCCAGCGCGGATAATACTGCCAAGCGATCGGCAAGCTGCCGGGGAAGCCCCACTTTTACTCCTCCGTCGGCCATCGCTTCCAGGACCGCGAACACAAACGCAGGCCCGCTCCCACTGAGACCGGTCACAGCATCCAACAGATCCTCTTCCACCGATTCGGCGCGACCGACGGCGCGACAGAGACGGAGGGCCACGTCCATGTCGGCTGGCGTCGCACTGCCTGCCACCGCCACGGCCGACATCCCGGCCCCCACCAGCGCCGGCGCATTGGGCATCACACGAACGACGCGCACCCCTTCCGGTACACGAGCGCAAATCCAGCCGAGTCGAAGACCGGCCGCGATCGAGATCACGAGCTGGCGAGTCAGTACTGACTGAAGTCCGGCCAAGACCGATTCGCAAATTTGTGGTTTGACCGCAAGTACAATGATGTCGGCCCACGAAGCCATCGCAGCGTTATCGACCCCGGCATCGATTCCATACTCCTGCTGCATCAGGCTTCGCCGCGCCGCACTCGGATCGCTCGCACGCACCTGCGTCCGGTCGCACAGGCCGGACTTCAGCAGCCCGCCGATGAACGCCTCCGCCATCTGGCCGGCTCCGACAAAGGCGATGCGCTGACCCAGACTCATCGATCACTCCGTTTGCGGCCGCGCGCCGAACAGCGCCGTTCCAATGCGGACGATCGTCGCGCCTTCCTCGACCGCCACGGCAAAATCGTTCGACATCCCCATCGACAGTTCGTCGAACGCCATCCCCGCCATACCCTTCCGCGACAGTTCCACCGACAATGCCCGCAACGAACGAAAGGCCGACCGGCTGCCCTCCGGATCTTCCGTATAGGGTGGGATCGTCATCAATCCACGGACCGAGAGATGCGGCATCGCGGCCAGAGCGGGGAGAATCTCCGCAACCGTATGAGGGGCAAATCCCCCCTTACTTGCCTCTCCGGCCACATTGACTTCCAACAACACCGGCTGTATGAGGCCTGCCCCCTCCGCCCGTCGATTGATCTCCTCAGCCAGCTCGACGCTGTCCACGGAATGAATCAGCGCGAAACGACCGACCACCTGTTTGACCTTGCGCCGTTGAAGGCGCCCGATGAAATGCCATTCGATCGGTTCGGAGGCCAGCGCCTCGATCTTCGGCATCGCTTCCTGCAGGCGATTTTCGCCGAACAGCCGGAGCCCGGCTGCCAACGCCGTGCGCACGCGATCAACGGAGACCGTTTTTGTGGCCGCCAGTAGCCGAACCGAGGATGCATCCCGCCCTGCGCGACGAGCGGCCGCACGCAGAGCTGCCCGAATCGCTTCGATCCGGCGGCCGATGTTCTCCCCGTTTCCATCGACCATCACGACCTCGCTACCCGCGCGCGGTCATGACGATGCCGCTCACCATCGTGCCACGGACCGTTCCCTCGCGGCGATGCGAATAAAACAGGTCGGCCCGGCAAATCGTACAATACTCGGCGGTCCGAATGCCCGCCTGATCCACCCCTATCTCGGTCGCTTGCCGTCGTAGCAGGGCGTGCAGGTGAAGCTTCCCTCGATCGCCGTCCCGTTCGCGCACGACCGCCTCCCATTCGGGGAATGCTTCCTGCAGGCGCGCCAGCACCGGCCCATCGACTTCGTAACAACAGACTCCGGCGGCCGGCCCGATGCCGACCCGGACGTCCCGCGCGACGCTACCGAACCGTTGCTGCATGAGGGAAAGCGTCTTCGGAAGAATGCCCCCGACCGCTCCACGCCAACCGGCATGAATCGCGGCGACTACGCCACGAATCGGATCGTAGAGGAGCACGGGCACGCAGTCTGCGGTCTTAACCGTCACACAGAGACCTGGCTGGTCGGTGACCAGTGCATCCCACCCCCGCTCGAAGACATCTGGCGAGGGACCGTCTGCATCCATGACGAGCGCATCGGTCCCATGCACCTGTTTGACCGATGCGATTCGGCACCCGGCGATCACCTCGCGAAGCGGCGAGTCACGACTCGTGAGGTGCCGCTCGGCACTGGCGACGTCTCGGTTCCCGTGCTCTCCCGGAGGAAGACTGCCCGCGCGGCGCGTCCCGAAGAAATGCAGGATTCCCTCGGATTCCGAGGCGAAGCCAGCCAGCGTAATGACTCCCAGATCTGTCACATCCCGATTGTGCCACGAGCGGCCGCCGCCGCCAACACCTTGGCCTTTCCTCGTCGAGCCCGATCGGATTCCCCGGTCAGTCCGCTTGCTTCCGAAGAAACGTGGGCACGTCCCATTCGTCATCGGGCAGGAGACCAACCCGCTCCTTGGCCTCCCGTTGCTCGCTCAACCTGCGCAAAAACGCCGGCCGATCCAGGTCCCGCGCCGGCCGTTCAGTTTGACCGGCGGACACTCCGGCCAAGACCTGCTGTCCGGAGCGTACGGCGGGCTTCGCGGTCGGGCGTTCCGCCGGCGCCGGTTTGATCACTTCGTCGCCGCGATCGAACCCGGTCGCAATGACGGTGACCACGAGATCGTCGCCCATGTCGGTATTGATGACTTGCCCCACAATGATGTTCGCCTCGGGATCTGCCGCTTCCTTAATAATGGAGGCTGCCTCATCCACCTCGTGCAAGGAGAGATTCGCTCCGCCCGTAATGTTGAGCAGGACCCCGCGTGCACCTTCCACCGTCCCGTCCTCGAGCAGCGGCGAGT
This sequence comes from Nitrospira sp., assembly GCA_036984305.1. Taxonomy (NCBI): domain Bacteria; kingdom Pseudomonadati; phylum Nitrospirota; class Nitrospiria; order Nitrospirales; family Nitrospiraceae; genus Nitrospira; species Nitrospira sp. Next base: position 758,632 of record BQWY01000001.1, on the reverse strand, counting down.
TGATGGCTTTTTGAGCGGCCTCAATAGCGCGATTGGCACCCTGGGCCCGGCCCATCCCCATCACGGCTCGTCCGTTGTGGGCCATGACGGTCCGGACGTCCGCAAAGTCCACATTGACGTGCCCCGTGGTGGTGATCACGTCGGCGATCCCTTGAATAGCCTGACGCAGGACGTCGTCTGCCACCTTGAACGCATCCAGCAAGGGAGTCGCTTTGTCGACAATCGCGAGCAAGCGTTGATTGGGGATGACCAGCAGCGTATCGACGTGACGGCGCAGATCACGGATTCCCTCTTCGGCATGACTCATCCGACGATGCCCTTCGAATTGAAAGGGCTTCGTCACGACTCCGACCGTCAGAATGCCCAATTCCCGCGCCACACTGGCGACAATAGGAGCGGCCCCTGTACCCGTCCCACCGCCCATTCCGGCCGTCACGAATACCATGTCGGCGCCTTCCAGGGCGTCGCGGATTTGATCTTTGCTCTCGAGCGCCGCATCCTTACCGATTTCCGGTCTCGCGCCGGCTCCGAGTCCGCGCGTCCGCTCCGGTCCGAGCTGGATCTTAAAGGCCGCCAACGATCGATCAAGCGCCTGGAGATCCGTGTTCGCGGAGATGAACTCCACGCGACTCAGTCCCGAGTTGATCATTGTGTTGACCGCGTTGCATCCGGCTCCGCCGCATCCGACGACCTTGATGTGCACGGGAGACACAAGATCTTCTTGAAAGGAAAACATAGGGCCCCCTCCCTCCCGAAAGCCTGGAACGAGGCTTTCGCTGTGTAAGGTTAGAAGAACATTTCCTTCGCCCACGCCCGCATATGGTCCAACATCCTTCCCAATGGTCGGCCGCTTCCGATGCCCGCCAGGTCCTGCTCGTCCGCATGTTGTCGGGCATGAAGAAGGAGGCCCACGCCCGTCGCGTAGATCGGATTGCTCACGATATCGCGAAGCCCGCCGACACCTCCGGGCGCTCCACGGCGCGCGGGGAGATTGAGCAGGCGCTCCGCAGCGTCCGGCATGCCCTCGAGGAGCGACGTGCCGCCCGTCAAGACGACCCCAGCCCCCAGCATCCCCTCGTACCCCGCCCTGGAGATTTCACGCCGAACGAGCTCGAACATCTCTTCCACCCGAGGTTCAAGGATGTCCCCGATATCGCGCCGCGTGAAGGTCCGGGGTGGACGATCGCCCACCGACGGCACGTCTACCACTTGATGTCCTTGCAAGAGATCCACTCGGGCGATCCCGTATTGGACCTTGATCTTCTCCGCCTCGCTTTGCGACGTCAGCAGACCGATGGCCAAGTCCTTCGTGAGATTCTGCCCCCCGATCGGCAACACCGCGGTATGGCGCACGCTTCCGTCGAGAAAAATCGCCAGATCCGTCGTGCCGCCGCCGAAATCGACCATGGCCACGCCCAACTCTTTCTCTTCGGGACTCAGCACGGCCTCGCTGGACGCCAGCGGCTGGAGCACGATGTCCACCACGTCGAGCCCGGCTCGATTGACGCTCTTGACTAAATTCTGGGCGGACGTCACGGCGCCCGTAATGACGTGCACGTTGACCTCCAACCGTGTGCCGGACATGCCGATCGGATCGCGGACCCCGTCCTGATCATCGACCATGAACTCGCGCGGCAACACGTGCAGCACGCGCCGTTCGTGCGGGACCACCGCCATCGTCCTGGCGCTGTCGACGGCTCGCTGCACGTCCTCCCGCGAAACCTCTTGCCGCTTGAGCACCACGACGCCTTTGCAGTTCTCACCGGCGATGTGACCTCCGGCGATACCGGTATAGACCGAGTGAATTTCGACCCCGGCCATTAATTCCGCGTCGTCGACAGCCTTCTTGATGGATTCGACCGTGCTCTCGATATTGACCACCACTCCTTTGCGCAAACCGCGCGAGGGGCTTGATCCCACCCCGATGACGCTCAGCGTGCCGCCTTCGGCGACTTCCGCGACGATGGCGCAGATCTTGGTGGTGCCGATATCCAGGCCCACTAAAATTTGCTCACGTTTGGGCACGCGCTACCCCCTTTCTCGAACGATCACCCGATCGACAAATCGAAGATCCACGTCGACAGGTCGCTGCGCCAGCGATGCGCCATGCTCGGCCACCAACACGGGTTTCAACTGTTGATAGAGCGTCCATTTGTCCTGAAACGGCGACTGACCGAAGGACACGCGCGTGTCATTGACGGACACGACCAGATTCATGGGATTGCTGCCGTCCACCTGGACCCGCTGTCCTTCTGCTTGCCGGATCAACGACGCCAGTTCGAATGCCTCCTTCACAGTCCGTCGCTCGCGGCTCCCGGGCTGCGACATCCGCTTGATGTCCACCCCGGTCACGAGCGGCAGCCGCTCATCTGTCGTATGTCCGATCCACTTGAGAATGACTCCCTCGTCGTCTACCAATACGTTGGCATGCACGCCCTGAATGACTCCGGCCGGTTGTCGCTCCGCGATCTCAACTTCCAGCGCATGGAACGGCACACGCGTGATCGTCGCCTCCTTGACCCAGGTAAGGGTCTTCACACGATCGACTAACGGCTTGGTGTCCAGTCCGTACAACGTCGCACGCTTGTCCAACCGTAACTTTGCGATCACCTCTGCGCGCGTCACGTGGCTGCTACCAGTGACGAAAATTTCCTTCACGCGAAGGGCTTCGGCGAGCCAAGGTCCACCCTGCTGCCACGCGATGAGACCGCCCCAGACGACTCCGACACTGACTGCGACGAACGCCACGCATTTCCCGATTCCTCGGAGGAGGCGGCCCAACCGACCCTTCTTTGGGGGACCTTCGGAACTCCCCGGACCTCGGCGATGGTTTTGCCGCGGTCCCTGTGCCCGTTCTTGTCGCCGACGCGTCATCGAGGAGCCTCCGCAACCGAGGTCGCCATCACCCGTTGTCGCACCAGCGCCGAATCGAGAATTCGCTCGACCAAGGAATCGTAATCGATGCCAGCCTTGGCCGCGGCCATCGGTAATAAGCTTGTTTCCGTCATCCCGGGAATCGTATTGGCTTCGAGCACATAGGCGGCGCCCCGCGGCGTCACACGAAAATCGACGCGGGCCGCCCCTTCGCACGCGAGTGCGTCATACGCGGATGCCGCCAGTGCGCGTAGCGTCTTGGCGGTCTTGGCCGATATCGGTGCCGGACACACATACTGGGTTTTCCCCTTCTGATACTTGGCCGAAAAATCGTAGAAGCCCGACGGGGCGACGATCTCTACGGCCGGCAACACGTCGGTCTTTCCCTCAGAACGAAGCACCCCGACGGTGAGTTCATGGCCGGGGACGAATGCTTCGACCACGGCCTCGGTATCGTATTGATGCGCTGCGGCGAGGGCGGCCGTCCACTCGGCCGGCTTTCTGACGATGCTGACGCCGATCGTGGACCCCTGCGTCGCGGGCTTCACGATGACTGGCCATTTCAGACCCTTCGGCAGGGAAGGTCGTGTCACCCGCCCTGCCACAACGACTTCGCCGCGAGGCACGGGGACACCGGCTGCCGCCAGCACGGTTTTTGTCAGTACCTTGTGCATCGCGACGGCACTGGCACGCACACCCGACCCTGTATAGGGTAGGCGCAACGTTTCGAGGAGCCCTTGAATGGTGCCGTCTTCACCGCCGGGCCCATGCAGAGCAATAAACACCAGGTCGATCTTCTTGTTGCGCAACTCGTCAACGATCGAGGGACCGACATCGATTGTCACGGCATCGTAGCCACGCCGCAACAAGGCTTGGTACACCGCCTGCCCGGTCCGGAGGGAAACGTCGCGCTCAGCCGACCGGCCGCCCATGAGAACCCCGATGCGGCCCTGGGTCAACGGAGCGCGTTCGCTCATACGTGTCGCCGCCCCTTCCTCGTCGTCTCGCCGATCACCTTGAGTTCCAGTTCCAACTCCACGCCGGACTGATCCCTGACCCGTCGCTGCACTTCGGCAATGAGTCCGAGCACATCGGCTGCCGACGCCTTGCCGAGATTCACGATGAAGTTGGCATGCTTGGTCGACACCTGCGCATCGCCCACCCGCAACCCCTTGAGCCCCGCGGCCTCAATCACGTGGCCAGCGGAGCGAGGACTTGGGTTCTTGAACACACAGCCGGCATTTGGTTGCGTCAAGGGCTGGGTCGCTTTCCGATAGCGCAAATAGTCTTTGATGGCGTGACCGACGTCGCTCTGTGTGGCTGGCTTCAGTTGCAACCACGCCCCCACGACGATCCCCGGAGGCAGATGCGTCCGTCGGTATTCGAATTGGAGCTCGGTGCGAAGATAGTCCCGAATCGATCCATCCGGCTCGGCCATCCGCACCGCCTTCAGCGAATCCTTCATTTCCCCCAACCGCGTCCCCGCATTCATGACAACACAACCTCCCACGGTCCCAGGGATGCCAGCCGCCCACTCCAACCCTGCCAGTCCATGCTTGATGACATGCTTGAGCAGCGTCGGCATGCCGACTCCGGCCTCGGCGTACACCACTCCTTCCGCGTCATTCCGGATCCCCTTGAGGTTGCTCAGACTGACCACGATACCCCGAATCCCGCCGTCTCTGATGAGCACGTTGGTACCGCCGAGTACGAAGACGGGCAACCGCGCGTCGTGCGATTGGCGGCAGACGCGGGCGACGTCGGTTTCGTCCGCGGGCTTCACCAGCACCTCCGCAATGCCGCCGATCTTGAACGACGTGAGCGCCTTCAAAGAGGCGTCGAATGTGACGGCGCCACGCACGCCCTCGAGCGCGCGGGCGAGCCGCCTGGACGTCTCGGCTCGCGCGGACGGACGAGCCGTCGACTTTCGCCCACCGTGTTGCATCATCGCGTCGGCTCACGTCGGCAAACGATCCAGAATTCCCAAGCCGGCTTTCCAAATGTCTCCGGCCCCCAAGGTCAAGACGAAGTCACCGGCCTGCAGCATCGGTGTCACCTGATCAGGGAGGTCCTGCTTCTGCGCCACCCACATCACGTTGGGATGTCCGGCGCGACGGATTCGGTCGGCCAGCGCTTCCCCGTCCACCCCTGGAATGGGCCGCTCACTCGCCGGATAAATGTCGGTGACGAACAGCACGTCCGCCTGCGAGAAGGCCTGCGCGAAGTCGTCCATCAGGTCCCGTGTGCGCGTGTACCGGTGCGGCTGAAAAAGGACGACGAGGCGGCGTGACCATCCCTGCTTCGCCGCGGCAATGGTGGCCTTGATCTCCGTTGGATGGTGGCCGTAATCGTCGACGACCATGATTCCCTGTTTTTCTCCCCGCAGGTGAAACCGCCGTTCGACTCCCGAGAACGCCGCCAGCCCACGTCGGATGAGATCGACAGGCACGTCGAGTTCCAACCCGATTGCGATCGCCGCCAACGCGTTGGACACGTTGTGGATGCCTGGGATGGCCAATCGGAATGGACCCAAGGCCCGGCCCCGAAAAAACGCTCGAAATTCTGATCCCCATTCCTTGAGCGCAATGTCCGTCGCACGGTAATCCGGTTCCGCCGTACCCGGGATCTCCTGCAGACCATAGGTGTAGTACCGCTTCACGACGCGCCCCACGAGCGTCCGAAGTCGTTCGTTGTCCGAGCACAGTACGGCCAATCCGTAGAAGGGAATACGGTTGATGAATTCGAGGAAGCTCGCCTCGACCTGCTCCATCGATCCGTAGTGATCGAGATGCTCGCGATCAATATTGGTCACGGCAACAATTGTCGGAGAGAGTCGCAGGAAGGAGCCGTCGCTTTCGTCCGCCTCGGCGACCAGCAGTTCGCCGCGGCCCAACCGGGCATGGCTTCCCAAGGCATTGACCTTCCCGCCGATCACCATGGTGGGATCGAGTCCGCCTTCCGCCAGCACGCTGGCGACCATCGACGTGGTCGTGGTCTTGCCGTGCGCGCCCGCGATCGCGACGCCGTACTTCAGCCGCATCAGCTCGGCCAGCATCTCGGCCCTCGGGATGACAGGGATGGGTTTGGCCTTGGCCGCCAGCACCTCTGGATTGTCCGGCGAAACCGCCGACGAGATGACGACCACCTGAGCGGGGCCGACATTCGACTCGCGATGCCCGATGAAGATCTTGCCACCGAGTTCCTCCAACCGGCGCGTCGTATCAGAGGCCGCCAGATCGGAGCCCGTCACTTTGTATCCTAACGTCAGCAACACCTCGGCGATGCCGCTCATACCTGAGCCACCGATGCCGACCAGATGAATGTGTTGCGTTTTGCGAAACATCGCGCGCCGCGTCAGTGCCGTCGTTGGTTGTCCGTTCGCACCCGTCCGTTCCGTGGTTTCACGTCGTTGCTCCAGTAGCACTGTTGGTTTCATGTGCCTCCCCCACCAGGCTCAGACACTCATCCACGATGCGCGCCGCGGCGTCGATGCGCCGCATACTCGCGCTGCGTTCCCGCATCTGCTGCAAGCGCACGGGGTCCGACACCAACTCGCGGATAGTGGCCGCCAGGTGCTCACCGGAAAGTTCGTATTGGGATATCACGAGGGCCGCGCCGGCGGCCTCCATGACCGCGGCATTCTTGGCTTGATGATTGTAGATGGCTTGTGGGAGCGGGATGAGTACGGCCGGACAGCCGCACGCCGTCAACTCCGCGATCGTCATGGCGCCGGATCGTGCGATCACCAAGTCGGCGGCGCGCAAGACTATCGGCATGTCGAAAAAGAACGCCTGGACGTCGGCCTTAAAGCCACGCGCCTGATAGGCTGCTGCGACCTCGCTTCGATCGGCCTCGCCCGTCTGATGCGTGATGAGCAACCGGTCTCGCAAGTCGGTAAGCAATGGCAGTGCCGCGACCATCGCCCCGTTGATTGCTTTAGCGCCCTGGCTCCCCCCGAAAATCAGCAAGTGCACGGCCCACGCTCCCTTCCCACGTGACGGCGCCCCCTCCGGCTCAAAGAACTCCCGCCGGATCGGCGTACCGACCACCGATACCTTCGTTGATGGAAAAAACGTCGCCGTGGTCTCGAACGCGAGAAACACACGATCGACGAACGGCCCCACGATTTTGTTGGCCAGACCTGGATACGAATTGGGCTCGAGAATCACCCGCGGTACCCGCGCCAGCCACGCGGCAATCAACACCGCCGGGGTCGTGTAGCCGCCGACGCCAATGACCAACCCGGCCCGCTGCGCTCGGAGCGTCTGCCACGCCTGCCGGATGCCGACCGGAAGCACGAGCAAAGCTTTGAGCGCCCCCAGCCGACCCATCCCCATGAACGGCTTGGCTGTAATAAGTCGAAGCGGAAATCCTTCGTGAGGAACCACGCGGGATTCGATCCCTCTGGTGGTCCCGACGAACAAGACCGCCGTTCCCGGCCGTCGCTGCTGAAACTCCTTGGCCAGCGCAATGGCGGGATACAGGTGTCCGCCCGTTCCGCCTGCTGCGATGACGATGTTCATCTCCTTGCTCACGTCCCATAATCAGTCCGCGACCCAGCGGCTCCGCGGCCGGCATAACGATCCCGCGAAATGCTGAGCAGCACGCCGATCGCGATCAAACTGACCACCAGGGACGATCCTCCGTAACTGACGAGCGGCAGCGTCAGCCCCTTGGTCGGCAACAACCCTGTCACCACTCCGGCATTGATGAGGGCTTGCACCCCGATCAGCAAGGTGATCCCCGTCCCAAGGTAGTACCCGAACGGCATGCGGGCTCGTTCGGCGATGTGAAATCCGCGCAGGACGAGCACGACGAACAAGAGCATAATCGCCGTCGTCCCGACCAGACCTAACTCCTCGCCGACCAACGCCAGCACGAAATCCGTGTGCGCTTCCGGGAGAAAGAAGAGCTTCTGCTTCCCTTCGCCGAGCCCAACCCCGAATGGTCCTCCGCTTCCAAAAGCCAGAAATGACTGCGTCACCTGAAATCCCGAGTCGGCCGCATCCTTCCATGGCGTCAAAAACGTTAGAAGTCGCTGACGCCGGTAGGGAGAGCGCAGGATCAAGACAGTTACGACCGGCAGGGCGCAGAGCGCGATGCCGAGAAGGTGGCTGAATCGGGCACCGGCCAGAAACAACAGCGTCATGATGACCGCGCCGATCACGACCACACTGCCGAGGTCGGGCTGGAGCAGGATCAACCCGCACAGGACCCCGGCCACCAACAACGGTGGCAACAAGCCGGAGAGGAAGTGCGAAATTCTTGTACCTTTCCTGGCCAGGTACGCGGCGATATATATGACGATCACCACTTTGACGATTTCGGTGGGCTGCAGAAGCGTCGGACCCAGGCGAAGCCAACGCCGCGCGCCCTTAGTCATCACGCCGATGGACGGCAATAGGACCAACACCAACAGTCCGCCCGTCACGACCAGAAAGGGCACGGCCAGCTTTCGCCACAGGGTGTAGTCGATGCGAGAGACCACGTGCATCAAGACCAGTCCCATCACCAACCACGCAAGCTGCCGTTTCAAGAAATAGCTTTGATCATGGAACCGATTGCCGGCCACGACTGCACTCGCGCTGAACACCATGACCAGCCCCACCAGCGAAAGCGCCAACGTCACGATCAGGAGGGTGTGATCCATCGCCACCAGTTTCCGTGCCCGATGCACCACGGAGGGCCACGGTAAGCTCAAGGTCCCTGTCGCTTTCCCCGCCATGGCCATCACCGTATCGAAGCCACCGTGTGAGGTACGCGCACGCATTCATTCACTCCGGAAGCGCGTGGACGAGCGCCTTGAATTGTCGCCCCCGATCCTGATAGTCGAGAAACATGTCGAAGCTGGCACAGGCCGGTGAGAGCAAGACCATGTCGCCCTTCACGGCATGGTCGGCCGCCGTGCGGACGGCCTCACGGAGGGAACCGGCGTGGTACGTCTTCGTGCCGGACGGAATCGCCGGTTCGATCAGTCGGGCAGCCTCGCCGATCAGGACGACCCCCTTGGTGCGACGAGCCATCGCCTCCGTGAGACGACTGAAGTCGCCGCCTTTGTCCTTCCCGCCGGCAATCAACCACACCGGCTGGTCCAGCCCTTCCAATGCCTTGAGCGTCGCATCGACGTTCGTGCCTTTGGAATCGTTGACGAATCGCACACCACGTCGCTCCCGCACGAGTTCCAGGGCATGCTCCAGCCCCGGAAAGGTGAGAAGAACCCGGCGAATCGCATCGATCGAGCAGCCGCACAGCCGTGCGATGATTGACGCCGCCATGGCATTGTCGACATTGTGCGCTCCTAACAACCTCAACTCGGTCCGGTTGCAGATGGTTTGCACACCCTGCAACGAGACCGTCACACGCTCGCCGTCGAGATAGACCCCGCCCGCAAAGTCGGCCGGCAGCGCCGGACCGCGCGTGAAGGCCAGTCGAGCTGCTCGGCTCCGCCGGCTCATATCCGAGACGCGCGCGTCTCCGAGATTGACGAGCGAATAGTCTGCCGCGCCCTGATTTTCGAATAGGCGCGCCTTGGCCGCAATGTAGTCATCGATCGACGTGTACCGGTCCATGTGATCGGTGGTGATATTGAGCAAGGCGGCCACGAAGGGTTTGAACCTCTCGATCGTTTCGAGCTGGAAACTCGACACTTCGGCCACGATATACTGGAAGGGCACCGGCATTCCTGCGCGCTCCGCCTCATACACTGCCAAGGCGGCTTCCGAGAGCGCGGTCCCGAGATTGCCTCCCACAAACGACGGCGTCCCCTGCTCCTGGAGCATCTTGCCGATCAGCGTCACGGTCGTGCTCTTGCCGTTCGTGCCGGTGACGGCCACGATCGGCATGCTGAAGCACTGCGTCGCCAACTCCAACTCGCCAATGACGCGCCCTCCCCGCCGCCGCACGATTTCCAACGTCTCGGTCCGTGAGGGAACTCCGGGGCTGATGACCACGAAATCGGGATCGGCGAATGCCGTTTCGTATCGGGCACCCAGCGCCAAGTGCGCGCGAGGAGCGTCGAGTTTGGCAAGTGGTCCGGCCAATTCGCGCTCGTCTTTCTGGTCGGCCACGGTGACATGTGCGCCGAGACGGGTCAGCAAATTGGCTGCCGCGACGCCGCTTCGCGCCATCCCCACCACCGTCACGCGCTTTCCGGCCACCTCGGGATAGGTCCCCATCCTTGCCACCATCGTCATCATCGAAGCTTCAACGTACTCAGGCTGAGCAATGCCAGTAGAATCGCGATAATCCACAACCGCACGACGACCTTGGGCTCTTCCCACCCTTTCATTTCGAAGTGATGGTGAATTGGCGCCATGAGGAAGATGCGCTTCCCTCGCGACTTGAAGGACAACACCTGAAAGATGACGGACACCGCTTCGATCACGAAGACGCCGCCGACCAGGATGAGCAGTAGCTCGTGCTTGCTGATCACCGCCACCGTCCCGAGTGCTGCACCGAGCGGCAGCGATCCTACATCCCCCATGAACACCGACGCCGGATAGGTGTTGAACCACAGAAATCCCAAACTGGCGCCGAAGATGGCCGCCGTGAAAACACCGACCTCGCCGGCTCCTTCGACGTAGGGGATCAGCAGGTAATCCGCAAACAGTTTGTGTCCCGCCATGTACACGACGATCGTATAGGCCATCGTGGCGATCATGACGGGTCCGATAGCGAGGCCGTCCAATCCGTCGGTGAGATTCACTGCATTCGACGCACCGACAATGACCAACACCACGAATGGCACATACAGCCAACTCAAGTCAGGTGTGAAGTTCTTGAAAAAGGGTACGTTCAGCTTGGTGGAGAAGCCAGTCACCGAATAGAGTACGACCCCCACTACAATCGCGATGGCGAACTGGCAAAGGAATTTCTGCGTGGCGGTCAACCCTTTTGATTGGGCTTTGATGAACTTGAGATAGTCGTCCGTGAACCCGATGAACCCGAACCCCAAGGTCGAGAGCACGACCAACCAGACGTACTGATTGGTGAGGTCCGCCCAGAGGAGCGTGGACAACATGACCGCGCCAATAATAAGGATTCCACCCATTGTCGGCGTGCCACTCTTGGCCAAGTGGCGCTTGGGCCCGTCGTCTCGAATTTGCTGACCTAGTTTGATTTCCTGCAGTTTGTGGATCAGCCACGGTGTCAGCACAAACGCGATGAGGAATGCGGTCACCGCCGCGTAAATGATGCGAAAACTCAGATACCGAAAAACATTCAGGAACGAAAACTCGGTATGGAGTGGATAGAGCCAGTTGTACAGCATGGACGCCTTGAGGAGTCACCGATTGAACGGGTGCCGACCGCTAGGCACCGGCAGCCATCCGCACGCGACCCTGAAGTATCTCCAGCACACGCTCCAACTTCATTCCACGTGATGCCTTGACCAGAAGCGTGTCGCCTGATTTCAACATCGGCTTGAGCAACGCGCCGGCCGCGGCCGCATCCGGCACTTCACGGATGCGGCCGGCCGGCATGCCGGCCTTCCGCGCCCCCTGCGCGATGGCCTGTCCCAGCGACCCGCATGCGATCAGCTCGCCAATCCCACGTTGCGCCACAACCGCGCCGATATCGCGATGAAATTCTTCCTTCCGTGGACCGAGTTCCAACATGTCTCCCAAGACCGCGATGGTGCGCCCGCCCTGCCCCATTTCAGCCAGTAATTGAATCGCCGCCTTCATGGAAGACGGATTCGCGTTGTAGCAATCGTTGATGACTCGCGCTCCGCGCACGACGGCCACCTGCGAGCGCATGAGCGCGGGCCGAAATTCACCCAATCCCTTCGCCACCTGGGCGCTGCTCAAACCGACGGCACATCCTGTTGCTGCCGCGGCGAGCGCGTTGATGACGTTGTGCACACCGTAGACTCGGAGCGACACCGAGACCGGGCGAAGCCGGCCCGGTATATGTAACTTGAAGGTCGCGCCGTTCTTTCCTCGATTGTCCACGTCGGTGGCCCGGACGTCGGCCCGGGGCGACAAGCCAAAGGACAGTACACGCCCATGTGCCCGCGCGGCGAGATAATCGAAATAGGAATCGTCGGCATTCAAAACGACCACGCCGTCCGGCGGCATCATATCCAGCAGTTCGGCCTTAGCCTGCGCCGAGCCTTCGAGATCTCCGAAAAATTCAAGATGATCGGCTCCGATGTTTGTAATGATTCCGAGCGTCGGCTTGACCATCTCGCACAGCTTGGTCGTCTGCCCACGCGCATCCACGCCCATTTCGATCACGGCAGCTTGATGTCGCCCGGTGAGGCGCAGCAGCATCTGCGGCACGCCGATGCGGTTGTTCAGGTTGCCTTCTGTCTTCAGCGTCGGCCATCGCGTGGCAAAAATGCTTGCGGTCATCTCTTTCGTGGTCGTCTTGCCGTTGCTACCCGTGACCGCGACGATCGGAATCCGAAATCGCTGGCGGTGATGCGTCGCGAGGTGCTGAAACGCCGCCAGCGTGTCCCGGACACCAAAAATAAGGGCCGGCCGACGCGCGTGGCCGCGCCGGAGGAGATCGGCCGGAACTCGGTAGGTCTCGTCGACAAGCGCCACTGTCGCACCCTTGCGGAAGACCTCGGGCACGAAGGCATGACCATCGAACCGTTCGCCTTGCAACGCGACAAAGCAATCCCCCTTGCGGACGGTGCGCGAGTCGGTCCAGAGACGCTTGATTGGGGCTCGAACCAAGGCCGTCAGGTCTCCCGCCAACACGCGTGGGCTGACGACCTCGAGCATTTCTTCAACCGTAAACAGGGTTGTTCCCATAAATTCGCAGACTCCGTAGATCATCGCGCTACCACACTCTGATCGACCGAATCGCGTCCTGTGCCACCTCGCGATCGTCGAAGTGATGCTTCGTGGTTCCGATGATCTGATAATCCTCATGGCCTTTTCCCGCGATCAGCACCATGTCGCCCGGTTGCGCTTCCCGTACCGCCGCGTGGATCGCCTCTCGACGGTCGGCAACCATGCGATAGTGGACGTGCGGTGCACGGTGAAGCGCTTCCTTGACCCCGACTTCAACGTCGCGCAGGATGACGTCGGGATCCTCGGTACGCGGATTGTCAGACGTCAGGACGACCACATCGCTCCCCTCCACCGCAGCCCGTCCCATCTTCGGGCGTTTGGTACGATCCCGATCCCCGCCGCAGCCGAACACAGTAATGATCCGTCCAGTCTTGAGGCGCTGCGCCGCCGCCAGGAGATTCACCAACGCGTCTTCGGTATGCGCGTAGTCCACCACGACGGTGAACGCCTGCCCGGCATCGACCCGCTCGAAGCGCCCCGGCACATTGCCGACCGCCGCCACACCCCGACACACGGCCTCCAAAGAAATCCCCTCGTGCAGACCGACGCCGATCGCCGCCAATGCGTTGTAAATATTGTGCTCTCCGACCAGGTTGCTCATGACCCGTGCGCGCCCGACCGGCGTCACGAGGGAGAAGGTGGTGCCGGAGACCGAAAGCTGCACGTCTTCCGCTCGCAAATCCGCCGCCGGGTTAAGTCCATAGGTCCATACAGGGACCGTGACCGCCTGTTTGATGCGGACGCCGCGGGGATCGTCCAGGTTGACGATCGCGCGCTTGGTCTTGGGCTTGCGCCCCTGATCGTGCAAGCCGGTGAATAAACGGAGTTTGGCGGCAAAGTAGTCGTCCATGTCCCGATGAAAGTCCAAATGGTCCTGCGTCAAATTCGTAAATACCGCGACGTCGTATTCACATCCGATGGTGCGATCCAGAGCCAGTGCATGCGACGACACTTCCATTGCCACGCTATCTAGATTGGCGCTCACCATTCGCGCCAGAAGTTGCTGGAGTTCCAACGCACCCGGCGTCGTGTGTGAAGCCGGTACCCGCTCCCCGCCGATTTCGTACGCGACGGTGCCGATCACGCCGACTCGGCGACCGATCGATTCCAAAATCGCACGACAGAGGTAGGTAATCGTAGTCTTCCCATTCGTTCCCGTCACACCGATCATGCGCAACCCGGCCGATGGATTTCCGAAGTAGCTGCTTCCCAAGAGACCCACCGCGCGCCGGCTGTCGGCCACGCGAACGACGGGAATCGTCAGCCGCCCCGGGTCGTCCTGCGCCACAATCGCGGCCGCGCCATCCCGTACCGCCTGCGGGATGAAACGATGCCCATCGACACGCTCGCCTTTCACGGCAACAAACAGCGTCCCCGGCGATACGCGCCTGGAATCGTCGGTAAGATTCGCGACGGGCACGGCAAGACTGCCCGTCCGACTCACGACTCTCAAATCTGCTTCAATCGGCTCAATCAACTCGGCAGCGGTCACCCTGCGTTCCCATCCCTGAACAGAGAGGCGACTCGGTCGTCGCCATGGCAATTTTCACAATCGGACTGGAGGTCACGCCAAGATGCGGCAGGACCTGCTCGGCGATCCGACGAAATGCCGGTGCGGCGACGGCACCGCCCCAGGCATCGACCTGCGGTTCATCGACAACGACGACGATGGTGACACGTGGATCCTCGGCTGGCGCAAAGCCCACAAACGAGCCGACCACCATCGTCGATGAGTAGGCACCGGTCCGAGGATCGACCTTTTGCGCCGTCCCGGTCTTTCCCGCCACTCGAATGCCAGGAACAGCCGCCTTCGTGCCAGTGCCGTCGGTCACCACACCTTCCAGGATCGTGGTCATGGCTTGTGCGGTGGCCTGCGATACGACCTGTCTCCGCAACTGCGGTCCCATTTGCGCCAGCACCCGCCCCTTCGAATCATGCACTTCAGACACCACGTAGGGCTTCATCAGCGACCCACCATTCGCGATGGCCGAAATCGCCGAGGCCAACTGCAGAGCCGTCACCCCGATTTCCTGCCCCATGGCGATCGAGGCCAAGCTTCGCCGACCCCATTGTTTGGTCGGCCTCAAGAGGCCCGACACTTCCCCGGGCAAATCCGCATCCGTTCGCTCCCCAAAGCCAAACTTGCGCAAATAGGCATACAGCCGTTGCTCGCCGAGTCGCATGGCGGCTTTGGCCGCTCCGATGTTGCTGGACTTGTGGATCATCTCCGCGAACGTCATCCATCCGATTTTTTCGTGGTCGTGAATCACCGTGTTGGCGACCGTCATTTGGCCAAACTCCCCAAAGAACGAGGTGGTCGGGGATGCCACGTGCTCTTCAAGCGCGGCTGCACCCATGAACACCTTCATCGTGCTACCGGGCTCGAAGGTGTCGGCGATGGTGCGGTTCCGCCATCGGTCGGGGCTTAGCGACTTGACGACGTTGGGGTCGAATCTTGGATTCACCGCCATAGCCAGGATTGCGCCGCTGTTGGGCTCCATGACGACGGCCATCCCGCCCTTGGCTCGCGTCGATTCGACAGCCGCTTCGAGTTCCTGCTCCGTAATGTATTGGACGACTTCATCGACGGTCAGCGTGACATGCCGCCCGGCATCCGGGCCTGACTCCTGAACGCCGCGAGGGAGAACGGTCCTCCCGAGGGCATCGCGCTCCAACAGCATGATTTGCTTGTCGCCACGCAAGTATTTGTCATACCGGCGCTCGATGCCTTCCAATCCCTCGCCATCCATCCCGGCAAATCCCAGCACATGAGCCAATAATGGACCTTTGGGATAGAACCGGCGTCCCTCCATGACGACGCCAATTCCGTCGAGCTCCAGCGCCTGCAATCTCCGCCCCTGCTCGGGGTCGAGCTTGCGAGCCAGCCATACAAAGTGCCGATCCTGTCTCAGCTTCTTCTCCAGATCGCGCGGACGGAGGTTCAAAACGGGAGACAAGCGGCGGGAAATGGTTCGCAAATCGCCGAGCGCAGTCGGTACGCCAAAAGCAGAGGGCACTTCCACGTTAATGGCCAGGACCTTGCCGTTGCGATCGTAAATCGTTCCACGCGAGCCTTCCAGCGTGACGGCCTTCCAGTGTTGACGTTCCGCACGTTGCGTGAGTTCCGCGGCCTGGAGAATGTGCAGATTGACCAGTCGGGCCAGCACAAGTGCAAACCCGACCATTAATCCGGCTATGGCGACCCTACGACGCCACCGATGCACAACAGCCTCGCTACCCTATCTGGACTCGCGGCGAGCCACTTGAACCTCGATCGAAGGCCCACCCTCCAAATCTGGCTGATGGGAATCCGCACGATGAACGACCACGACCTGTCCTGGCTGTGGCGGCGCCAGCCCCAATCTCTCCCGAGCTGCCCGGGCGATTCGATCAGGCGAACTCAGTGCCGCTAGCCTCACGCTTAATTCATCGCGCTCCCGCTCCAGCGCGAGCTTCTGAGCTTTCAATTGCTCCAGTTTATAGCCCACCCGCACGATATCCACCCGCTCCCAGACATAGCCCAATAAGAATGCCAACAGCGCCACTACCAATAGAGGCTTGTATAGTCGTCGGTTCATGACAACCTCTCCGCTATGCGCAATTTCGCGCTCCGGGCACGTGGGTTTTCGGCACACTCCTGGTCAGACGATTGGATGGGCTTCTTGGTAAGCAGCCGAGCGAGGGGCCGTTCGCCGGTGGACCAATTTCGATACGCATGCTTGACGATCCGGTCCTCAAGGGAGTGAAACGAGATGGCAGCCAGCCGGCCCCCCGGCTTTAACGCCTGCAGGGCCTGGGGGAGCACCTCCGCCAGTTCATCCAATTCACGATTGACGGCGATGCGAAGGGCCTGAAAGGTACGCGTGGCGCAATGCAGACGCCCATGACGATAGCCCGGCGGCACAGCCCGGCGGATAACCTCCGCAAGGTCGACCGTCGTCAAGAGAGGAGCTTGCTCTCGAGCACGGGCAATGCCGCGGGCGATGCGGCGCGCATAGCGCTCTTCCCCATATTGAAAAATCACATCTGCCAGCTCCACTTCTGGCAGGCAATTTACTAGGTCGCCAGCCGTCCGCCCTTCAGCGCCGGTCATTCGCATATCCAAAGGGCCTCTCATCGTGAAACTGAACCCTCGTTCCGCGCTGTCGAGCTGAGGAGAACTCACTCCCAAATCCAAAATGATTCCATCGACGAGGCCCACGCAAGCCTGCTCCAGATGCAACCCCAGTCTCGAAAAATTTCCGGCGATCAACGTGACCCTCGCTCCGAATGCTTCCAATCGCTTCGCGGCGGCCAGAAGGGCCAGCGGATCCCGATCGATACCAATTAAGCGTGCGTCCAGCGAGCGCTCGGATAGCAATCGACTTGCAAGGCCGCCATATCCCACCGTGCAGTCCACATAGACAGCACCCTGCCCCCCTGGCATCCAATCGATGATTTCCCGGGACAGTACCGGAACATGCGGTTCTCCCTGCACAGAAGTGGCTAAACCCTTTTCACCCACTTTTTCCCACGTAGTGGCGGAGTATACACTCAAACAAAGGCCTGTCAACAGATATTTCAATATTTTTTCATTATCTTATGTCATGCATCCTCAAATCGTCCTACAGATCAGAACGGCCTTATCCCGTTGACAAAGGGAGGACGTTTTGGTCATGATTTCAGACGTTAAGAATACCAAGAATTGGGGGTCAAAATGACCCCCTCAGGAACTGGTTGTATTGGAGTTGAGCGGTTTGCTCGTCTCTTTTTAATAAGCCCTGGCGAATATCATCTTAGGTATCTAGTGGCGATAAGTTTAAAGTTCATTTCTCGTCACATCGACAAGCCGCATAGTGGCTATTTTGACGAATCGTATAAGGAAGACACTATTGCTGTAGCTGGGTGGGTCGGAACATATGAGGGATGGAATCGCCTTGAGTATGAATGGAGAAAAGCCTTACCAGCCTCCGCGAATGGTGATTTTCACTATACAGATTTCTGGCACAGTCCTAAGAACTATGCCGCGCACTGGTCGCATGAAAAAAGATTGGATCATATTAGGAAGTTGGCGAGGATCGCATGTGATTGCGCCGCATTTGCAGTCGGAGTAGCTTTTTCGATGAAGGCATTTAATGAAGCTATTCCGGCACACAAACGAGAAATTTTGACGCCCCTAAATTTTTGTTTTGCTAATTGCATAAGTCTACTTGTGGCTGCTCGTGCGGCGAGAAATGTCTTACCACCAACGCCTTGGGACATTATGTTCGATCAAAAAGCTGAGGAGAGAAATGGAATAGGGCAAGTATTCCTAGGCTCGAAGGCTTTGTTCGACAAAGAAGGCATGCTTGGCAATGTAGGCTTCGGAGATCGAAAGCATATGGCACCGTTGCAAGCCGCTGACTTGCTGGTTGGAGAAATAAGGAGAAATCACGCCGGACTTCCATCAGAGATATTTGAAATGCTGAAGGAACAGCGGCCCATCATGGTAACTTACCCGACTTCTAATGACTTCAGCAGATGGGCCGCTGAGGCTGAAAAGCGAATTCGCCATAGGAAAGAGACTAATCGTGCCGAGCACTCTTCCTAGCTACACGTCGTAAGGACGCGGTCCATCATGGCTTCAGCATCACGATTGTTGAACCGGAATGAGAATTCGTCGAGATAGAGCGGCAAGTACTTCTCTGAGACGCGATGGAAGATGCCCATGATGCCGCGCTTAAAGAGGCTCCAGACGTTCTCAACGCCGTTCACATGCACGCCGTCTTGGACATAGGTAACCGAGTGGTTCACGCACTTGTGGGCATATTCCGAACTGTCGAGCCAGAGATAGGACGCGAATTCGTCGGTATGCATTTCCGATCCTGGCTGAATGTTCTGGCGAATGAAATCACGGAGGCTTCGCTTTGTTGCATCCTGTAGCACGCGCAATCGGATCTTTCCTGAAGTGCGCTCTTTTATCCCCACTACAGGAACTTTTCTGGCGAGCGATCGCCCGCGTGGACCTGATCCTTTGCCACCGATATAAGTCTCGTCAATTTCGACAATCCCCGAATACTTCCGGCAGAAGTCAGGATCGTCATGCATAGCCAAGCGAATGCGGTGGGCCATATACCAGGCAGTCTTGTAAGAACCGATTTCAAGCTCGCGCTGCAATTGCTTGGCGGCAATGCCCTTCTTAGCCGAGCAAATCATGTAGATCGCCAGGAACCATTTCACGAGGGGCAAATGCGAATCATGGAAGATGGTGCCGACGGTCACGGAATACTGATAGCGGCAATCCACACACTCGTACAGTGTGCGCTCTTTGCCGGTTTTGCCCTTGGCTTGATACTTCATCACGCGCTTGCTCTGGCAGTGGAGGCATTCCAGCCCCTTCGGCCATCGAATGCGCTCCAGATGGGCAATGCATTTTTCTTCGCTGTTGTACTTGGAAACGACTTCAAAAATGGACTGGACTTTCTTCTTAGCCATGACGCCCTCCCGTGATGTGGGAGATTGTGGCATGGCTAATCATACTTTGTCAAGGGGATAGTCGTGGATCAGAAAATGACCATCATGAGGAGTATAGCGTTCCACAATACACCACCAGGGAGATAGGCGATCAGAAAACCCAACTGCATCTCCGAGAGGAGCCCCGGAGTCAAATCGTAAGAACGAAACATTAGTCAATCAACTGAGCGGGCGGGAAACGACGAGCACTATGCATGGTCAAACATGGCGCTGCTCCAGATTATGACGGGTATAAATACCTATGGATAGAGCTTGTACAACATTCGGGGAAATGGGATCGTTTCACGCACGTGCTCAATGCCACAGATCCAGGCCACGACTCGTTCGATTCCCATACCAAATCCCGCGTGCGGAACCGAACCGAACCGACGAAGATCTACGTACCATCGAAACGCTTCTTCGGGTAGGTTGTGCTCTCGAATACGCGCCACTAACTTGTCGTACTCATGAACACGTTGTCCGCCACCAATGATCTCGCCATACCCTTCCGGCGCCAACACATCCATACAGAGTGCCAGTTCCGGCTGCGACGGATCGTTCTGCATGTAAAACGCCTTCATCGCCGCTGGATAGCGATGCACGATCACAGGCCGATCGAACTCCTTCGAGAGGATGGTCTCTTCATCGCCACCAAAGTCGTCACCCAATTGGGTCGCATTGCCCTTCCCCTGCAGAATCTCGACGGCCTCCGTGTAGGTCAGTCGAGGAAACGGAGGCTGGATGCACTCGAGTCTGGCGAGATCGCGCCCGAGGACCAGTAGTTCGGCCTTGCGGTGCGCGAGCACGCGCGTCACAACGTAACTGATAAAGTCCTCGGCCAAGACCATGACGTCGGCCAATTCGGCCCATGCTACCTCCGGCTCGACCATCCAAAATTCCATGAGGTGTCGGCGTGTCTTCGATTTTTCCGCTCGAAACGTAGGACCGAAGCAATAGACCTTGCCGAACGCCGCCGCTGTGGCCTCGCTATAGAGCTGACCGCTTTGCGTAAGATAGGCCGTCTCATCGAAATATTGAGTCTGAAACAGGGTGGTCGTGCCTTCACACGCGTTTGGAGTGAAAATCGGAGAGTCGACGAGAATGAATCCGCGCTCGTCTAAAAAATTCCTACACGCGCGAATGATCTCGTGTCGAATCCGCATGATCGCATGCTGATGGCTGGACCGCAGCCACAGATGTCGATGCTCCATCAAGAATCCAACGCCGTGATCTTTCGGTTGAATGGGGAATGCTTCGGCGATCTGGAACGGCTCGATGGCGGTCACCTGCAGTTCGTACCCACCCTGGGCGCGCGGCTCGGCTTTGACGCGGCCACGAAGCACAAGCGAGGATTCCTGCGTGAGTTGCGCCGATTTTGCAAACTGCTCTTCCCCAACAGACGCCTTGCTCACAACGGCTTGGACATCGCCTGTGCCGTCCCGCACCACGAGAAAATGCAACTTCCCGCTGTCTCGGCGGCTGCGAAGCCACCCCCGGATCGTCACTTCCTGACCGACAAACTTTCCAATCTCCTCAATGGCAGCCAGCTGCATACGCTCCTCTTCACGGCCCCGGTATATGCACTTCACCCTTTTAATGTGCCGGTACGATCAGCACCATCACCCTACTGAAAGCCGACTTACCATTACAAGGGTCGGCCCGGCAGCGAAAAAACAGCGCTTCCTTGACCGGTCCAGAGTGTCGAGGGACAATGGCTCTACTATGCCTTGCCCACCCCAACAATCATGTCGACAGGCCTTGTCCGTTGCGTCTCTGACCGCCTGCCTCATGGTCTGGCAAGGCCCCGCTACCGTAACGGCGCAATCGTCTACTCCGCCATCCGGTCAGCCTGCCGTCATCTATTGGTGTCCGGATCGGCCAGCCGACCAACAGATTCAAGCCGACCCCGAGACCGGGTGTGCGCCACTCGTCGACAGCTCCGCCAAGCAGACTGGTCGACGGGGCGGGAAGCAACCGACGCTACGTCCGATTCCCATCGAGGAGATTCAAGCTGAATCGACTCAGTTTCTAAGTCGGTACAACGATTTTCTCGATTGTTGCGTCGATGACCCCGCCGAGATCGACCGTGTTAGGCAGCTGGAAGCGGAGGCCGGTAACATCCTGCAGTCCATTCAAGCATCGGGGATCTATAACCGAGGCACCGTTGCACGTCAGTATTCACTGGGCGAGATGGTTCGCCAAGTCGCACAAACCCGTCGCGATCTCCGGATCATCGAGACCCGACTCGAACGCTTCGAGAAAGGTATGTACCGATTGGACGGTACCGATCCTGAGATTTCCGCCCGAGAGGCACGTGAACTCGAGGAAGACCGCGAAGGGATCCTCAGAGACTTTAAGCCTCACCGACCGCCCAGCTCGGCTCGGACCGGTGTGAACATTCAGGACACCGACCTCCCCAATTGGTACGGCAAGAGTCCAACCGGCGATTCCACACTGCGCAGCACAACCGGGACTGCCCTTGAGGGACAATCCGATCTGCCTGTCAGAGCCGGTGACGCCTCACAGGACACCTCGCTTCCCGAATACGTAGGGCCGGCAGGCGGCCATACTACGCTGCCTAATAGCACCGGCTTCGGCATTGGAATCACGGAGAACGCCGGAGGGTCATCCAGCACGCCAACACGGGTCGGGCCAGACGTCGGCGACTCCTCGCTCAACCGTTAAGCCACGACTGGATTTCGAGGTGGCTCGGGTCGGAGTCTGACTGGGCTTCCGCGACACTGTCTCCTTGACCTCCGGCATTGCCACCCAGGTCTCCCCAGCATTCTCGCTCTTGTATAACCCGCTTCCATTCGTACCGAGATAGAAAACTTTGGGATCAATCGGGCTCTGCACGAGCGATCGCACGTTGAGACTTGTCAACCCTTGGTTTATTGGCTGCCACGTCGCCCCCCCGTCCGTGCTGCGTAGAATCCCAAATCGCCCTCCGATATAGAGCGTGCCCCGTTTCGTCCGATCCAATATCATCACGGGAATAATCGGATCGGTCAGTGATGCACCGATTCGGGTCCACGAGCTGGCTTTGTCCGTCGACTTGTACATGCCGTTCAACGTGGCGGCATACACCGTGTCCGGCTCAAAGACATCGACCAGCAACATGGAGACGTTGAGTGCGCGACTCGACTTCAGGACCTCCGGCGGCACGAGCCCCGTGTTAGCTTTTTCCCACATTTCGCCGCCGGAAAAACTCCGATATACGCCGCCGCTGGTTCCCGCATAAAAAATATTCGGCCGCTTCGGATCGATTGCCACCGACACGACCATCAGGACTTCATTCATCCCCTCCATGCGCTTCACCCACGTGTCGCCACCATCTTTGGAATCCTTCACGCCCATCGTCGTCGCGGCAATCAGGTGATTGGTGTCGTTCGGATCGAACAGCAACTGATTGACTACCGAGCTGATCGTGATCTCGTCCAAACCCTTCCGTTTGGACACCCACGTCTGGCCACCGTTGTGACTTTTGAACAGCGCGTCGCCCTTCGTGCCGGCATAGACGGTCGCTGGATAAACGGGGTCGATCGCCATAGAGATGACACGCGAATGGGTCACGCCTCGGGAGACGTTCTCGTAGGTCCGGCCGCCGTCACGAGTCTTGTAGACATAGTCGTTGGTGACGACGTAGAGAATGTTTGGATTCGTGGGATGAGCGGCGATGACGACGATTGCATCGCTCCCGCCACAACCGGTCAGCAGCAAAACCAGCGCGAAGGCGAGTAGGGACCAGTACCGTACACGGATGCCCAAGAAATGAGGCGGGAAATCACCGATAGTTGGTAAATTGCAGGTCGATTTCAAAATCTTTACCCTTCAAGAAAACGATCGCACCCTGTAACTCGTCCTTACTTTTGCTGGACACGCGCACCTGTTCGCCCTGAATCTGTGCCTGGGCTTTGAGTTTTGAGTCCTTGATCGCCTTCGTAATCTCCTTGGCTTTCTCCGTCGTCAAGCCGCTTTGGATCTTTACAATCTGCCGCACCGTACCACCCAGCGCCTGCTCGATCGTACCGTAGTTCAATGCCTTCAGCGAGACGCCACGCTTCACACATTTCGTCTTCACGATCTCGTTCACGGCGTTCAATTTATACTCGTCGTCGGACACGACGACCAACTCCTTTTCCTTCTCTTTCAAGGTGAGTTCCGTCTTGGAGTCTTTGAAATCAAAGCGCTGTTTGATCTCCTTCGTAGCCTGATCGATCGCATTCTTCATTTCCTGCATATTCACTTCCGACACGACATCGAACGAATATTGGTCGGCCATCGCCCCTCCTCAGGTTGTCAACAGCAGCCGGTATCGGACGGCAGGCAGAAGCGTCGTTCGTCTTCGTGGGCATGGATCGCCGGTTGCACCCGGCCAGATGAACCGCCCCCCGCCAGCACGACCACCTCGCTGCTGACGAACGGCTTCTTCAGGACTACATAGCCATACCACTGTTTCACACTATCGCTTATCACGATTAGTCCTAGGATCGCTACCAGTGCCACCAGCACCGCATCCAGATACAGCGCGAACGCCTGCCCTGCCGCAAGTGCCTTCGCCTTCTCGAGGAATAGTCCGAACATCTCGTACGCCCCGGTCATAGTGATCGCACCTACAAAGACCATTGGCAACGCCGTCACCCACAGATAGGACGACTTCCACATCTTAATCAAGACCGTGGTTCCAATGCAGAGCGCCAGTGTCCCCAGGAGTTGATTGGCCGCACCGAACATGGGCCAAATGGTCGAAATACTGCCGGTGCCGATAAGATAGGCCCACGATCCCACTACGAGGCCGCTGGCTCCCAACACTCCAGGCCACCAGGTGATCTGACGGAACGGCGCATAGATCCGCCCGACCATCTCTTGAATCAGATAGCGGGCGATTCTGGTCCCGGTATCGATCGTCGTCAGAATGAACAACGCCTCGAACACCAGCGCGAATTGATACCAGTAGGCCATGAGACCTGACATGCCCGGGAGGGCCGCAAAGATCGACGCCATCCCCACTGCAAGAGACACCGCACCGCCCGGCCGCCCCGCAACGTCCACTTCTACGAGTTGCGAGAGCTCGGCAATGCGAGCCGTCGGGAAACCCATGGCTGCCAATGCGTCTGCGGAGAGCACTGTATTGATCGCCAAATAGTCGCCCGGCACCAAAACACAGGCGGCAATCAAGGCCATCACGCCCACGAAACTTTCCAATAGCATCGCCGCATAGCCCACCACGGCTTGTGACTCCTGCTCGATCATCTTCGGCGTAGTCCCGGAAGACACCAGGGAGTGAAATCCAGACACGGCGCCGCAGGCGATCGTGATAAATAAGAATGGAAATAACGTGCCAGGGATAATGGGTCCGCCACCATCGGCAAACATCGTCACGCGCGGCATTTCGATGGTCGGCGCCATGAGGATCACCCCAAATCCGAGCAGAAAAACCACGCCCAACTTCATGAACGTCGAGAGAAAGCCGCGCGGCACCAGCAGCATCCAGCCCGGCAGCACGGAAGCCACAAAGCCATAGCCCGCCAGGAGCCACACGAGTGTCGACGCATCGAACTCGAACAGACCGGCGAACGACGATCGCGCGATCACCCGACCGAACAACACGGCCGCAAGCAGCAACACCACCCCGAGAATCGACACCTCCGCCACCGAGCCGGGACGGCGTTGCAGATAGAACCCCATGACAAGCCCGATGGGAATCGTCATGGCAATCGTGAAGGTGCCCCACGCGTTCTGATAGAGGGCGTTCACGACCGCGAAACCCAACCCTGCAAGCGCGACGACCACAATAAACAGCACCGCGACAGCCGTGGCCGTTCCAGTGACCGTTCCGAGCTCATCATGCGCGATTTCGGGGAGCGAGCGGCCGTTGCGCCGCATCGAGGCAACCAGGATGACGAAATCCTGCACCGCGCCGGCCAACACCGCGCCGATCACGAGCCAGAGAAAGCCGGGGAGAAAGCCAAATTGCGCGGCCAATACCGGCCCGAGCAGCGGTCCCGCGCCCGCGATCGCTGCAAAATGGTGCCCAAAGAGCACGGTTTTGTTGGTTGGATGATAGTTGACGCCATCGTCCAGTCGCACCGCCGGAGTCACACGCCGGTTGTTCAGCTCCAGAACCCGTCCCGCCAGCCACCGGCCATAGAAGCGATAGGCAAGCACGTAGATACATCCCGCCGAGATGACCAACCACAATCCATTCACTTTTTCGTGAGGGTTGATGACGCCGGCAACGAAGGCAAGCGCAACGGCTCCCAAAAGGGCCAGCAGAAGCCAAAACACGTGGATTAATGGGGACATGCGACGCATTCTAACAATACCTCAGGTTCTTGGGAAACAGGAGCGACGAGTTGCAGCTCCCCGCAGCCAGATCTGAATGTTCAGATGCGAATGACACGTTGTCTTCATGTGGATCGGGTTTTCGAATGATTGCTCGGTGCATGTACGTACGCTGGCCGACAGGTGATCTACCCACCTGCACTCAAGACGTCTTAGGCAGGCACTCTTCGATAAATTGTGCCAAGGGTCCGAAATCTCCTAGATCGGCGAGTTTCATGGCTGCCACATAGGCGTCTCGGATCTGTTCCCCATGTGCCATGAGTTGGATCTGCGGCCATTGTGGGAGTGCATATCCTCGCGCATGCAGAAAGATGTCTGTGATGAGCCTGGCATGCCGCCCATTGCCGTTCCTGAATGGATGGATCCAGGTCAAGCGGTGTTGAAGCCGAGCAGCGACCTCCAACACCGCCATGCTGGACGCATCCCAGTGCTGAAAGTCGCCGCATAGCAACTGGATCTGTTCTGGAATCTTGTGTGGCTCAACCCCAATGTTGACCCGGGTGGTGCGATACTTTCCAGCCCAGTCCCAAATCGACCCGAACATGGCCTTGTGCACGTTTCGGACCTGTTCATCGGTGAGCCATCTGGAGCCAGGCTTCTTTCTCCTGGCACGATGCACATATTTCACATAGGCCTCGTCAATTCGTTCCGCCTCTGCCGCGTTGCGGGCATTCACGGTGGTGAGTTCTGGCCGAAGCAATCCGGACATGTCTCGACCTGCCGTCACACCGGCCGGTAGCGTCTCGTCAGACATCCTTACTGTTCCGTGTTTTCCAAAGCCGCTCCCGCTTGTCGTTCAAGATTTCGCTGGTTCTTCGTTCAAGAAGTTTTTCGAAAAGCTCCTCGTCAGGAGCTTGATTCTCCAACGCCATTGTCCCCATCGTTTGTTTGAGTCGTGCTAAGGCCACACTGCGTGCCTGGCCGTGCAAGAGTTCTTTGAGCGGCTTCCGTGGT
The DNA here is from genome assembly GCA_036984305.1 of Nitrospira sp. Lineage (NCBI taxonomy): Bacteria > Pseudomonadati > Nitrospirota > Nitrospiria > Nitrospirales > Nitrospiraceae > Nitrospira > Nitrospira sp. The sequence goes on along the minus strand of BQWY01000001.1, from coordinate 732,185 downwards.
CGTGGTTCGACAACGAGATCGCATGCGAGCCCGTCACAAATTCGTCTTAAGGTGCTCAATTGGGGATCGACCCGCCCCGATTCAATGCCCGCTAGATGCGGTTGTGAGATATGGGCTCGCGCAGCGAGATCCCGCTGCGTCATACGGAAGTAGCCGCGCAGCACCCGAATCCACTCTCCTGGTGAGCGATCTCCAAACTTCTCTTGTGCTTTTGGCTGCAAGCGCGCGAGAGCAATTTCATCTGTAACGTTGAGTTGGTGCCTTTTCATAGTTCAGATTATTACTATTAGCTATATCATAAATATTTTAATTGATATAAATATATATATCATAATATATTCAAATGATATGTTTATATATCGCATATTCTTAAGATATTGATATCTAATTTGTTCTTTATCGACGCTAGGACGGCACGACCATCTCGGAGGCATCTATTGGCGGCTCGGCGATAACTCGTACGCCAACGCAATGAAGTTACAGTTACTGTCTCCATGATCTCCGCCCAGGATTCATTCACCTGCGACCCTCGAACCTAGACCCTCACAATAGCGTTCGCTCCAGAGGCACCAACAGCTGCCCGCTCGTACCAACTTCTGTTCCCACCCAGGTTAGGTACAACAAAGAGACCCCTGTTCACACGGCTCGCGTCGGAGTCCTACTCATACGCCAGAAGGCCCTTGACTTATTGCCGATCCTGTATGTTGTCGAGCTCTCATCGTTCGGGGGAGGAAATTCCTGCGAGAGGCGCGCCGTTTTGCGGTGTTCTCGGCGGCATATGTAGCCTACCAAAGCTTCTCGATCGATCTAGCTCGCGCAGTCGATCTGCACGCCCCTTCTACATCAACACGTTGCCGATCCCCTACTTTATGGGCACGTAGCCGGTCCCGCCCTTGCACCGAAGCCAGGTACACCTTGAAAAGGAGCGGTGCCATGTCACTCTTACTGATTCTCCTGGTTCTGAGTTGCTTCCCTCTCGGAATCATCGCCGCCTTGGTAGTCAGCGAGCACCCGACTCCGATTCCCGTGAGGGGCACTCTTCATCCCTACCCATGCGAGCACCGTAATCCGCAATCCACAAGGCTCGGACCGGCTCGAGGCCGCTCATGAAGGAACAGGTCCAGCAATTTCGCATCGGCATCGAACGGCCCGGACGACTTCATCACGGCCTCGAGGTGGTCGACTGCGAGGTTCTGGATTTGACCGAAAAGGGCCTTCAGCTCCGCACGCACGCTGCGGTCCGGGTCGGCGAGATGGTGCAACTCGATGTGATGCTGGACTCTTGCCAGTCGGCCCGCTGTGCCCTCGTCGTCACCTATCTCCGCGCACCCTACGTCGGCGGTCGCATCGTGAGTATGTCCCCCGAGCACAAAGCCCGCCTCGTTTCTTTCCTGGAACGCAGTATCATCGACCATGTGGTTGGGTTTTAGACACTCGCGAAGGTACCCCTTCCCCTAGGCAACGGAAATCCCCTGGATGTGGCCTTGCGCCGTGACAGGATGAGTCCGCAACTGACAGCTATGATGGGTGAGGGGCTAACGCGCAAGAGGCCAGGCCGATAGCTCTATGCCAACTTCTGTGGGCTGCGGCCCGGCCCAAACACATATCCGATGCACTCGCCGACCGCGTGGCAGGTCACCACCACAGCTGTCAACGGCAAGCTTCTCAATGCCGGCCGTGACAGCCGTTTCTTTCGAATGACCGGCCAGATCGTGACGCGCAGCAAGTGGATCGGAAGAACCACACAGCCCCCGATCCGAAGCAGCCGCTGGAGCCATGACATCCGCTCAAGCCGAAAGCCGGCGATAGATCGGCCGTTGTGAAAATGGGCCGCGAACGTACCCCAAAAGCCCCAGGTTTGATTGTGCGATACGACGAGCCGATCGTCCGCGATAAGGACTTCACCTTGTTCCTGCAAGTGACGATTGAACAAGAATTCCATCATGCCCAACCCCGTTGTCGCCTGTGAGACCACGCGACGTTTATAGGAGATGTTGGCTTGGAGTGAAATCGCCGGTTGTGCACCGTTTTCGATCGGAGCCGTGAATGGACCAAAGACGACAAGAAAATTGGACCAATCAATGAGTCGGGTCGTCGCTCCATTCTCGACCACGCCGCCGATGGCGGCGGCTTCCGGATAATCCCGGTGCGCTTGCAGTATCTGCTCGCACCAATCTGGGGTAACCGTGCAATGATCCTCCGTTACCGCTACGATAGCACCGGCAGCTCGCGCCATCGCCTGCTGTCGAAGTACAAACACCGACTCTCCCGCACATTCAATTCGTCTGATGGCTGGATAACGAGTGGCCATATCGGGCGGCAGTCCTTCCCCATGGCCGTCGCCCACTATGATTTCAGCGCCGATCATCTCCGCTTGCTTATGCACGGACTCAAGGCAGGCTTCGATTTCCGGCCACGCTTTGGTCGTGGCGATGATGATCGACAGCGGAACAGTCGCGTCTGGAGCGTTCCCCTCTTGCACTCCGGTCGGTGGCCGCACGACGAGGGTTCCTAGTACCGGTTTTCCGCTGGCACGGTCATGGCCGATTGGTAGACCTTCACCGTTTCCTTCGCCGTGCGGTCCCATCGATAATGGCTCGCCCGTTCCAGCCCCCTCGTGCGCAGCATGGCCCGCATGTCATCGTCGGTCAGCACACATCGCATGGCGTGCGACAATCCAACGATATCGCCTGAATCCACCAACTCAGCAGCACCCTCCAGGTTTTCAACCAGCGAGGAGTTCCGTGCGCTGATCACTGGCACGCCACAGGCCATTGCTTCGAGGGGAGGAAATCCGAAACCCTCATATAATGATGGGTAGACAAAAAGCCTGGCGCCGGCATAGAGAGCCGGCAGTGCTTCTTGATCAATATAGCCCACGAGATGAACCCTGCCACACAGCGCCGGATCATCAATTTGTTCGAGAAGACTATGGTAATTCCATCCTAGTCTTCCCGCGAGAACGAGGTGTTCTTTAATCGCACCACTCAAGACAAGCCTCCGGTAACTCTCTACCAGCGTTGAAAGATTCTTCCGCGGCTCGATCGTACCCAGGTAAAGAATATAGGGCTGTGGAAGTTTCAGCCTCGTCAAGATGTCGCGAATCTCGGCATGATTGTATGGTTTGAACTCTTCGCCAATTCCGTAGGGGGTGACATGGATCCGTTCTGGTGGAATGTTCGTGAAAACCTCGAGGATTGCCTGCCGGGTCGCTTGAGACGGAACGATCACGGCATGCGCTCGGCGCAGGCTGGCCAATACCATCCGCTTGTACAATCCGCTTCTCCGCAACGCAATGTGGCACTGCGGGTGAGAGAATGAGGTCATGTCATGGACAGTCAGCACATGTCGCGCGGATCCCCGGATACAAGGCATGATGAACGACGGAGAATGTACGACATCCGCTCTCCAGGCGACAGCAGCGGCAGGTAGCAGGCATTGCTGTGAAAACAGGCGAACCGGCCGATGTCGCGTGCTTACGGCAAGGCGCAGTGTGGGTTGGGAGAGATTGCCCGCGAACAGACGACGGTCTTCGTAGTTGTGGCACAGCAAGTAGTCGTGTTCCGGATTCCCCTTAACCAGGTGCGTCACTAACTGCATGAGATAGGTGTCTATCCCCGTCATGCAAGGCAGTAATGCGGTGACGTCGATCACGATTCTCATCGGTTGCGTTCCTCGTGTCGAATGGTCTCGGATATTGGCGATCCCCTTTCAGCCGGAATACGTCCCGGGTATCGGGCCCGTTAGGATCGTGAGTGCCCCGGCTAGAAGGTTTACACGCAGCCCGTGCCCTGGCCTTCAGAATGCGCATTTGACAGAATCCCGCCTGCAACCTGGCGATCCTTGTCAGTACTCATGTTCGAGATATAATCCGGCACCTTCTCGAGTGGTGGCTCAAGATGAGACGGGTCGGGCCGAATCGCCTTCCCACGGCCGGCGACAATCATTCTCATTGCCGGCTTCACTTCTTCCGTCTCCTTCCCTCTGCACTATTTAGCAAGTATAGCTTGCCAGTATGGGGAGCACACATCCCGTAACATCAACTGGATAGCGACGCCCCCTGACCCCTGAAGGGGTCTTCACACGCGTTAAGCTCAGGAAGTGACGTGAGGGTAAGGCGGTGCCTTCAACTGTCAGGAAGGTCCACCAAAAAAACAGCGATCACGAAGATAGGGTTGGAAGACCGTTAATTCAGCCCTCCAGGCGCTTCCCCCTCTCCCAACGCGGGTGGTCGCCAATTGGCCACAGTGAGACACGCGAGTCCGATAACAATCCAGACAATCTCACGGAATCGTCGCAGGAGGGCAAAGGTTATGCCGGCCACTTCGCTATAGCCAAACGCGGTAACCAGCACGAGGTTCCCGGCGTCTTGCGTACCGAGACTGCCGGGGATGAAAAACGTCCCGCCTTTGATCATGGACGACAAGCCCCCAATCGCAACCGATGCTCCGACGGTGACCGGCTGGCCCAACAGCGCCAGCATGCCCCAGACTTCCAGCGCCTCGCAGAGCCAGCCAATGAAAAAGCATCCGGTCGAGAGCAGAAATCGCCGTCGATCTCTCGAGTAGAAATTCAAGATCGTGCGGTCCAGGTCGTGAAACTTGCTTGCGCGTGCTTCCAGATAGGCAATCCGAAGATTGGCCCTCCGCAGAATTCCCAGTGCTCCCGTGAAAAGACCCCAACGTTGTACGACAATAACCCCGACGATGCCGAACCCCAGCAGCCCGGCACTAATCACCGAGGCCATCACGAGCTGCGCCGTGGAATGTTCGTGCCCGACCATCCATACGGCTAACGCCAACGCGATCAAGATAAATAAGACTTGCGCGATCGACATGACAGTCTTCGCGAGGATCACCGAGGCAAAGCCGTCGACAAACGGGATCTTGTCGCGTTTCAGGAGATAGGCCTTCAGGGGCTCACCGCCCACGTAAGCTGTCGGCGTGGTCATATTGACCACTTCGCCGGCCGTCCGAATGGCGAGCAACTTGAGAAATGATACGGCGTCGGCATAGGCACCGAGCGTGAGTTTCCAACCGTACGCTTCGAAGAGGTACATCGCCAGAGAAGGCAGGAGCACCAGCAATAGTCCGAATGGACCGACCTGGGTCATTGCCGCCCAGATGCGCGAGGGACCGATATGCCAGACGAGAATCGAAAGGGTGAGCGTCCCGACCAGAAGGAAAAAGAGCCTAAGCCACATCACTCTCGAGTGGGCCGGACGAAGAACAAGAGCACCAGGGTGACCAGAGCGAAGAGCGCCGAACCGGCGGCTGCAACCATGAGAAACCAGGGAAGCTGTCCTATGACCGCGCAGACCAGCACGATCAGCGAGAAATCCCTCGTGGCCACGTTTTTGAGTAGAAAATCGACCCAGGGCGAGCGGGCCCCGTCATGCTGGCGCACCGTCAGCCGCGTGACGGAGAAAAAGGACACCACGTTCGCGGCCACTGCGGCGACCCCGCCCCATAGGACGAGCCGAGGATCGAGTCCAGCCGGTGAATGATGGTAGGCACCATACGCGAGTCCCGCGAAAATCGCCACGTGGACGAGGTTATCCAGCCACAGGTCGAGTTTCGCGCCGAACGGCGATTCGGCAAACGTCAACCGCGCCACCTCGCCGTCGCAGCAATCGATGACCGCCGACCACTGGAAGAGCAACGCCCCGAGCAACCCAGCCACATAGGATCCCTGCGCAAAACAGACGGCACCGATCAAACCGATCATCGTCGCCAACACGGTGATGGCGTTCGGCGTCATCTTCAAGGCCAGGAATATCTTTGTAAACAGCGGCGACAGGCGGCGATTCAAATACTTGTCGACCACGCCTTCAAAATTGCTCTTGAGCGATCCGTATAAGGCTCGCTCCACGCACTTCGCATCGCCGGCCTCATGCACCTCCCGGGCCCACGTGGTGGACCCTGCCCGAGCCTCGACCACGCTTACACGTCCATCGGCCGCCGCAGCTTCCACCAACCGTGCCATCGGCGTATCACCGGCCTGGTCTTCTCGCCCCCGCGTCAGCAACAGTTCGGCAAGGGCGCTCCCCTTGACGAACCCGCCGGCCGGCACAAGGACCACCTCGCTGGCTACGCCAGCCACATGCGAAGGTTTGGCAGCCCCGGCGCGGACGATCCCCGCCAGGCGCATGAGGCTTTCATGCTTACGCAGATTCCCGCGATCCTGGGGACCGGCACTGGAGCGACTTCTGTCCTCGTCGCGAAGGACCACCACCAAATCATCAACCTGCCCCATCCCCCGGAGGGTCTCGATCAGGCCTCGCGAGAACGCAACCTGAGGACCAACAACGACGCATGCGCCCGTGGCGTCGGCCGCCAAGGTCTCCCAGGTGCGCGGATCCTCCGGAGGAAACTCCCGCACCGGAATCCAGCGAATGCCCATTGTGATCGCAGGCCCCTCGGCCAGGACCGCTTTCAGCGATTCCGCCTCGTCACCGGACAGGATGAATACTTGGCTGAGGCCGCAACGCTGCAGGGTCAAGAGACAGCGCTGAAAAAGCGTCAATCCGGCAATACGCGTCAACGGCCCTATGGAACCATGGGCTGGTACCACCGTGTGCGTAAACACGTTCCGGGCGGTCAACAGGATGGCTGAGGTAACCGCACGCGTCTGGGTTAGTCGTTGAACGGCGCTGTGACTCATCGAACGTGCACTCTCTCCGGGGGATCCTGAGTACTCTAGCGCGTCGGAAAAGGTTAGTCCAGTTTGGGGAGGATTTCCCGTGTGGCCTTCTCGACATCCTCGGGGAAGTCGATCTCGGTCCACGGGAGCCCGCCGATTTTTTCATGCCCGACCGTAACGGCCGAAAAGAACTCACGCAACCCGTCTTCGTATTCCATGTCCCACTCGTCGCGCTCGATATGGGCCTCGAGCGAGGCCACGAGCTGGTCGGCGTCCGAATGCTGGACCTTCAGAAACCCGACGCCCTCTCCGGCATAATCGTACGCAGAGGGCATCCGTTTCGTGAGAGCGGTGACGCGCCCGCCACGCACCACCACCATGCATTCTTCGCCCGTTTGCTTGACGCTTTCGTCCATCAACAGGCACGTCGGGTGTGTGGCCCGCAGCAGGCGCCGCATGATCTCGCGATGATACAAAACATCGGCATCCATGATGACAACGTCATCGTCCAGCGATCGGCGCGCCATCCAGAGCGAAGAGATACTGCCACGATGGTATTGGTCGTTCACCACGTAGTCGAGCGAGACGCCGGCATAGACCTCGCCCACCGCCTTTCGAATCATTTCCTGCTTATAGCCGACCACGATGGTCGTCCGCCGCACTCCGAGCGAAGCCAGCGTTTCAAGGTGACGGACCAGCAGAGATTTGCCGCCGAACTCAATGAGACACTTGGGACGATACTGTGTGATGGCCCAAAGCCGCTTGCCGACTCCGGCTGCGAGGAGGAGTGCCTTCACCGAGAAACCACGGCCGCTTCCAACACCTCTTGGAAGGCTGTGAGAAAGCCTTGCAGGTCCGACTCGGTCAGCGCCCCCATGTTGGCGATACGGAAAATCTTCGATGCCAACGCGCCCTGTCCGGCGTAAATGACATAGCCGCGCTCTTTCAGCCGATCGTGCAGCACGTCATACGCAAGACCGTCGGGCAGCAGATAGGAGGTAAGAGAATTGGACTGGACATCCGCCGGGAGCAACGCCTTCACGCCCAGATCGCTCATTTTCTGGCGTATTAGAGTCGCGGCCCGCTTCAGCCGTTGGATGCGCTTGGCCACACCCTCCTCGAGCAATTCATTCAGCGCCTCGTCGAAAGCGTAATAGATTTGCACGGCTGGCGTGAACGGAACCGCACCGTTTCCCTGCTCGTCCACATATTGCGGCAGGCTGAGGTACCAGCTGCGCTTGGGATAGGTCCGCATGCGATCGAGAAAGCCCCGACGAACGAGAACGAACGACACACCGGGGAAGCCCTGGATACACTTCCCCGCCGTCCCTGCGACGAGATACATGTGGGATCCAGCGATATTGAGCGGCTCCCCGCCCAATCCGCTCACTGAGTCGAGCACGAACACGCGCCCCAAGCTGTCGACCGCCTCGGAAATCTCTTCGGCGGGATTCATCAGGCCGGTCGTGGTCTCATGGTGGACCATCGCCACGGTCTGAACCTCCGGACGGACTTTCAGCGCCTGTTTGATCAGTTCGGCCGTCGGCCGCTTACCCCAATCCATCTTGACCTCTGGCACGGCGATTTTTTGGCCGTTGGCGATGAGCGATAGCCGCTCCCCGTAGACCCCGTTGTTAAGCACCAGCACTCGTTTGCCATGAGGCACCGACGAGAGCACTGCCGCTTCCACGGCCGCCGTTCCGGAACCCGAGATGACCGCCGCGACATACTCCGATTCAGCCCCGGGAACAAACGCCTTCAGCAGCTTGTGCTGAACGCGACGGAGGAGTTCGGTGAACTCTCCCTCGCGATGACAAATATCGGGCTGAAGCAGCGCCCTTCGAACGCGTTCGCTGACGTTGACTGGTCCGGGATTAAGCAGGATCACCGTAAGACTCCCTCAATCGTCATTCGACAAGCGTCAATCGCGAATACTGGAGACAACCGTACACCGACCTTGCAATTACTTGTCTCGATCTTCGTTTGGCGGATGACGTACGACGCATGACGCTATTCAATGGCTTTCTTGAATCGCTGGGTGATAACCGGAGGGTCGTGAGGAATCCGCCCGGCCTCCTCCACGAGTTCGTTGACTTTCACCAGCAGAAAGCTCGGGCCATCCTTGCTCAGCATGTCCTTGAACTCGTATACCAAATCCTCACGCTCGTGCACCCGTTCGACGTTGACATAGCCGGCGGCTTTCGCAACCTGGTCCAGCCGTACCACCCGAGCATAGGTCGGCTGATTGCCGGTCGTCCCGTAGACTTCATTATCGAACACCACATGGACGAAGTTCTTGGGTTTGACCGCTCCCACAGTGGCCAGTGTCCCCATTCCCATCAGCACGTTCCCATCGCCGTCGAACACGACAACCTTCTTGCTGGGCTTGTTCAGAGCCACCCCGAGACCGATCGCCGCAGCCACTCCCATCGATCCGATCATATAAAAATGCGTCGGACGATCGGCGATCTTGCACACCTCGCGCGATGGAAACCCGTTGCAGACGATGACCGGTTGATCCGTCATGAGGGAGAGCAAGGCCTCCATGGCCTGCGCCCGACTTTGCATGGCTCCTTGTTCGGGTCTCATACTCATAGCTTCGTCATGATCGCCCCATCGCCCCGCTGCACCGCTCGCTGCGCGTCTCACGGGTGCAGGCTATGCACAACTCCCTTTTGAATGATGAGGGCGACGGGGATACGTCGCGTCATGAACGTCTCGGCCACCCATTTCAGATCCTGCGCCATCGTGGCTTCCGTCAGCGTCCGATGGGGAATTTTCATCAAGTCAAGCAACTGCGGCATCGTTTCGCCCATGACCAAGTGCTCCGGGGCATCCTTCCCCTGATATCCGCGCCACGACACGATCATGATGCAGGGTTGCTGGTAAATGAGGTTCAGAGAAATGATCGTATTCAGCGAGGTGCCCAACCCTGAATTTTGCATGAGGACGGCCGGGACCCTCCCCGCCATGTACGCGCCGGCAGCCATCGCCACTGCCTCGTCTTCCCGATTGGCCGGCACATACAGCCGACGCTCCATCAACGTCGCGATGATCCCACCAAGGATGGAATCCGGCACGCCGGTGAAAAACTCCACGCCGATATCCTGAAGCGCTTGCACAAAGACGTCGCTGTCGATCATGACTCTCCGGTTCGTAAGAGGGCGGATTATAGCGAAGACCGGCGTGGATACTCAATGCACAGAACGGCAGTTGTGAGACTTTTGCGGATTGTGCTAGCGTGCCAAGTATGCGTTCCACGCGGCTTGCCATCGGGCTTTTGGGACTGATCGGCTGGGGATGGACCACGACGTCGCCCGCATTCGCGACCGCGGAGTTGCACAACGACCCCAAGGGCTTCCAAGGCATCGAGTGGGGAGCCTCTCTCAAGGGTCGGCCTGAACTGAAGCAAACCTACGCCGGGCCGCGCGTCGGCGAATATGAAATCAAAGATTCATCGCCCGCACTGGACACGATTCCCGTCGCCAGTTTGCTGCTGGTGACGGTCGAAGGAAAGTTCGCTCGGGTGACCGTTCGTTACAAAGGTGAAGCGGTCCACAAACAGGTGCTGGCGTATTTGGAGACACGGTTCGGACCATTGGACAAGACCCCAGGACAGATGGTCCGCGGTCTGAACCAGCAGTATAATTGGAGGGGGCCTGAGACCGAAATCAATCTAACCTACGAAGGGCGCAGCGAACGAGGATTCGTGTTCTTCGACAGCCGCACGCTCGCCCCACGATTCAACGATGGAATCACGGACAGTGCGGAGTAGCAACACTCGCCCTACATGGGCGCGTACGTTGTACCACGGCCTGCTGGCCGGACTCACCGCCCTGCTGCTTTCATCGATCCCCGCGGGAGCCGTCCCGATCGAGCACGATACGCGTGATTTCGAAGGCATTCCATGGGGCGCCACCTTCAAGGAGTCGGAAACCTTCCACAAGGTCGAGGATACCGGCCGGCTGAAAGCCTACGAACTGATCGGCATCACACCTGCTTTGGGCACGGTGCCTGTCGATTCCATGCGATTTTATACGGCCAAGGATCGGTTTGCGCGCGTCGCCGTCCGCTATCGCAGCAAGACTGTGCACGACGCCATTATGAAATACCTCGAGAACCGATACGGAGAACTCGATCGCACGCCGGGGCAAATCGCGATGGGATCCGTCCGCTTTCACAATTGGCATGGCGAGGAAACCGACGTGACGCTGCGGTACAAAATCCATGACGAAGAAGGCGTCATCTTTTTCGAAAGCCAGGTGTGGGCTCCGCAACTCAACGAAGGTGCCCCAGCTGGATTCTAGCCCCAGGGATACGGGAAGAACCGTCTCCCAACTTCTCATTGACAAGACTCGTCCTTCTTTCGCATCATGCGCGTCGCCATGTCTCCCGTTCATCCAGCCGTCACGCTCCGCGCACTGCTGAAACGACCCGGCGCCATCAAAGCCGTGGGCGCGCACGATGCGCTGAGCGCCCGATTGATCGAGCGCGCGGGCTTCGACGCCATTTGGGCAAGTGGCTTTGCCATCTCGGCCTCACTCAAGTGCATCCCTGACGCCAGTTTCATCGATTCCAGCGAACAACTGGCCGTCGAACGTAACATCGCGGAGGCCGTATCGATTCCGATTATTGCCGACTGCGATACGGGCTACGGCAACGCGCTGAACGTCATGCGCGCGGTCAACGACCGCGAGCGGGCCGGCGTGGCCGCCATTTGCATCGAGGACAACGTCTATCCCAAGCGTTGTAGCTTTTACGCCGGCGTGCGCCGCGAATTGATTCCAATCGAGGAACACTGCGGCAAGATCAAGGCGGCCAAGGCGGCGCAACTCCATCCCGAATTCATGCTAATCGCGCGCACCGAGGCGCTTATCGCCGGATGGGGACAGGAAGAAGCGTTGAAGCGGGCGGAGGCCTACGCAGAGGCGGGCGCCGACGCCGTGCTGATCCACTCCAAGTCCAAGGCCTTCGATGAGCTCAAGGCGGTGTACAAGGCATTTTCCGGCCGGGTACCGCTCGTCGTTGTGCCGACAATCTTCGATCAGACCACCGCCGCCGAACTCGAGGCCGCAGGTGCGAAGATCATCATCTACGCCAACCAGCCGGTGCGCGCCGCCATCCGAGGCATGCGCGAGGCGCTTGACCTCATCAAGCAGGATACCCGACCCGGTGCGGCCAACGACCGCATTGTCACGTTGCCGGAAGTCTACGAGATTGTCGGCGTCCCTGAGATGGAGCGAGACGAGAAGCAATTCCTACCCGTCGGCGGCGGAAAGATTACCGCCGTCATCGCGGCCGCCGGGTTCGAGAAGCAACTGCTGCCATTGATCGAGGACAAGCCAAAGTGTTTGCTCGACATCAAGGGCAAGACGATCCTGGAACGGCAGATCGCCGCACTCAACGACTGCAATATCAAGGAAATCGCGCTCGTCCGCGGATACAAGAAAGAAGCGATCTCGCTGCCGAACATCCGCTATTACGACAACGATCAATACGAGAGTACGGGCGAGCTGTTCTCCATTTTTTGCGCCGAAAACGAGCTCACGGCGCGCACCATTTTGATGTACGGCGACATCCTGTTCGACGTCGCGATTCTGGAAAAACTCCTCAAAAGCCCGGCCGACATCGCCCTTGTCGTCGACCTCGCGTGGTACGACCAGCATCAGGCGCGCCCAAAGGGTGCGCATCTCAACCCGGATCTCGTCTCCTTCGAGCAAGCCCCGGGGAAGAGCTACCTCTCCCGATTCGTCATGCCGGAGGACGAGCATCGCATCGTGAAGATCGGGCAGCACCTCTCTCACGACAACGCGCACGGAGAGTTCATTGGAATGGCGATGTTCTCAGAGAAAGCCATTCGCACATTGACCGAGACCTATCGACACGTTCTCGCCACCTATGTCAACAAACCCTTCCACGAATCGCCGAGCCTGGCCAAGGCGGCATTTACCGACATGATCCAGGAACTCATCGACGCCGGGCACAGCGTGAGCGCCGTGCCGATCTACAAAGGTTGGATGGAAGTCGACTCCTTCGAGGAATATCAAAAAGCCTGGGCCCATATTCGGCGGTAGTGCCATCCCCTCTCCCCGATCAATTTCGGGGGTCCTGACCTCATCGCCAACATCGCTTCGTCTCATCAGCACCCTCAACGCGACCCGTTCCGTCATTGGCTCGGGGACGCCGCCCACACCTCTGACCCGCTTACACCACCCAGGTCACACGATCCACGTTCGACGATCCCCACCGACCAACCATGTTGGATCGCCATGGCCATTCCCGCTATTGACCTAATGGGAGGGACGGGCGCATGCTGCGGGAAAACCTAGACATGAACGTCCGAATGAAACGCAGCGTACAAGGTTCTCGATTCGTGATCCCATCGGTGACACGGCGGCAAATGCTTGCCGGGCTGGGAATTCTGGGATCAACCGCGGTCTTCGGCCCACACCAGATCTGGCAGAGAAATCTTCTTGCCGCCGATCCTTCCTCTGACGATCGCGCTCCCATCCCAACGCGACTACTGGGCAAGACGGGCGTCCGCGTGTCGATGATGGCCCTGGGCGGGGCGCATTTCATTCGCCGGTCCGAGGAAGACGGCCTCCGCATCGCGCATGAGGCGATCGACCTTGGAGTCACTTTTTTCGACAATGCGTGGGAATACAACGAGACGCGCAGCGAAACAGTCATGGGCAAGGCCCTCAAAGGCAAGCGCGACCGCGTGTTCCTGATGACCAAGGTGTGCACGCATGGACGTGGAAAAGCCGTGGCCATGAGGCAGCTCGAACAGTCCCTTCGCCGCCTCGGCACCGACTATCTCGACCTCTGGCAAATTCACGAAGTGAACTGTCAGGACGATCATGACATCCTGTTTGCCCCCGGCGGCGTGGCCGAGGCGCTTCTAGAGGCCAAGCAACAGGGGAAAGTCCGATTTGTAGGGTTTACCGGTCACAAAGACCCCGACGTGCATGCTCGTGTGTTGAAACAACAATTTCCCTTCGATACGTGCCAGATGCCCCTGAACGTGTTCGATGCGTCGTTTCGGAGTTTCGAACAGCTGGTACTGCCGGAACTCCTCCGACAAGGTATTGCTCCGATTGCAATGAAGACGCTCTGCGGGAAAGGACAGCCGATCAAAGACGGGGTCCTACGGGCCGAGGAAGGGTTGCAGTATGTCTGGAGTCTTCCCGTGGCCACCATCGTGAGCGGCGTGGACAGTCTGGACCACTTGCGAGAGAACGCAGGCCACGCCAAGCGATTCGTCGCCATGAAATCCGAAGAAATGGCCGCCCTTCGAGCCCACGTGGCGGCGTATGCCGACGGTCGCTTCGAGGGCTACAAGACCGGCGCGTCTTGGAGTTGTGATCGGGAGAAGGTCGAGGAACGATTCGGCCCTCGCGACCGAGCCTGATACGGAGCGATAGCGATGCGTAGACCGTGGCCGCTCTCCGGCATGATAATTCTTCTCGTGGTCGTCGGATGCGCGAAGGGGATGACGACGCCCTGGTCCCCACCATCAGAGGATCCGCGCGCGCAGGCCGCTCGCTACGTCTTGGCAACGGCCACGGCCTTCCGCACCGTGTACACGCAGGGCGTCGTGGAACACACGAAACGCAGCGGGGTCGCAGCAAAGGAAGAATGGATCGCGGATGAGCACGCCGTCATGCTCCCGGCTCAATTCGTCAAGGCGGTGGGCTTCGAGATCAAGGACTTCGAGCTGGGGATGATCGGGCTCACGCCGATCTACGAAACCAATCGCCCACGGACGCAAGCCGAAGCCGAAGCCCTCCGGACATTGGCTGCTCATCCGGAGACAAGGGTCCTCACCTTTGCCGATGGAAATCAGTTCAAAGGAATCGTCGCTGATTTTGCCATTGCTCAAACATGCGCAGATTGCCACAACACCCATCCCAAATCGCCGAAGAAGGATTTTCGTCAGGGTGATCTGATGGGGGGCATTATCGTCAGGTTCAGCGATTCCCACTAACCGGTACACGTGCAATGCTTGAATGTACAGCCTGGATCGAACGAGCTGATCGTTGCGTTCTGACGTCAGTCTGACCGTCCTGCGACAACGTCGTGAGCCCGCTCATTCTTCCTTCCCCAACTGACCGTACTCGTTATCGCCCCAGCACGAGAAGTCACCTTCGCTCACGAGCACACAGGTGTGGTGACCACCGGCAGCCACACGTAAGACCTCCGCTTGTCCAAGTGGCGCTTCCACCGGTGTAGGGACGATCAATCTGGTGCCCGTGTCGATGACCTGCCCCTTTTCATTGTCCCCCCAGCAGAAGACTGCCTTGCCGGCAAGGGCACACGTATGCTGCCATCCAGCTGAAAGAGCGCGCACTTCCGTCAGCCCAGGTATGGGTCCTCCGATCGTAGCGACAGGATCGGTGGTTCCGTTGCCGAGCTGGCCCCGGTCATTCGCCCCCCAGCAACGCACGCCACCCGCATCGAGCGCGGCGCAGGTGTGACGTGCGCCTGCTGCAATCATCGCGACCCCGCTCGTGAGCCCGAACACATCCACGGGAATGGCTTTGTCTACCACCGTTCGATCGCCTAACTGACCGTCTTGATTGGCACCCCAACATTTCACGCCGCCTGAGGCTGTCAGCACGCACGTATGGCGCCATCCCACTGCAAGACCTCTGATGCCCGGCTCTAGCTCCACGACTCGGATGGCGCGGGCACGCGTGTCGAACGACCCATCGCCCAGCTGTCCATGACGATTGCCGCCCCAGCAATGGACCTCCCCACGTTCGCTCATCGCACAGGTATGGCGTTCGCCCGCCGCCACCATGCGTACGCCGCTCGGGAGTTCATGGACCTCAGTTGGACTGACTCGATCCGTCCGGGTCCCGTCCCCAAGTTGTGACGCCTCATTGCTCCCCCAGCATTTCACACCTCCAGACGCGGTGAGAATGCAGGTGTGACGCTCTCCCACGGTCACGTCTCGAGCCGACCCCAAAAGGCCGACGACGAGATCCGGCGTATGTTGCGACACTCTGGTGCCGTCCCCAAGTTGGCCGTCCTGATTATTGCCCCAGCAGCGGACGCGTCCGTCCTTGGTCAGGGCACATGAATGCGTCCATCCCGATGCAAGAGTCGTGACGCCCTGCAGAGAGGGAGTCGGCACGGGCGGCGCGGGTGCCGTGCAGCCCAGGCCCAGCAGAAGGGTCACCGCCACCAGACCCTTTCGTGCATCCCGGGCGGACATTGGTCTTCCCGGCATCCGACTGCGTGAAGAAGACGGAGTCGACATGCGTTACCCGATCAGCATATCGGACATCATTTGCTCTCCGTGCTTCCAAGCCTTCTCCCATTCGCTTTCCGGAGCTCCAAAAACGAGGATTTGAAGGAGGTCGGCACGGTCGTCGGCCAGGAGAACGGTGTGAATCAATAGCGCAGGAAACGGCGATGGATCGCGATAGCGAAATCCCACGTTGAGCGTTCCGCCACTTTTCGGGGTGGTCCATTGCGAGAGCACTTCTTTGGAGGCCGCAGTCTTGGCGACGGTTCGCTGCGCAAATTGGGAAGGAGTCACTCCTGCGCGCTGCCGAACGTTACGGATGACGTTGACGGAAAGGCCCGTCCGATAGCTTCCCAGCTGTTCCATGTTTTCCTTGGAGATGAACAGAGTCGCCACCTCCTCGTCACTGCGTATCGCCTGATACCATCCATTCGGCTTGAGATAGGCGGCATTGACCTCCTTGAACTCCACCCAGCTGTATCCCGCCGGAGCAGGCCCCAAGTTGAGCGCCCATGCAGGCCAGAAGGAAGATAGGCACAGGAACAGAAGGGACAGACCCACTCGAGCCATCCTGACTGGACGACCAGGATGGTTTGGGGAAGCGTGTGGATTAGGGCCGTTCGTCATGGGGCCACCCTACCCAGCCATTCCAGCAGCTGTCAATAAAGCCGCATCCCTGTATGTTTCCTTGCCATTGCGCGTAGGGATCCGCCCGTACGAGTCGATTTACTTGTCCCTGAAGCGACGGTTTGATAGGCTAACATGGTGAGTAAGCGCTTACTTACCAAGAGAATCGCTTCATCGGCCCCTTCTCACAGGAACGGTCGGCGCACCTCCGCGCAAGACCGACAGGCCAGCCTCATCGGGGCCGCCGCTTCCTTGTTCGCCGCCAAGGGCTTTAGCGGTACCACTACAAAGGACATCGCCAAGGCCGCCGGCGTCAGCGAGGCGCTCCTTTTCAAACATTTTCCGACCAAGCACGCATTGTACAGTGCGATCCTTGCCGAGAAGGCTCAATATTTCGAACTGCGGCAGGCCGTGGAGGAGGCTGCGCTCAAGCAGGACGACCGACGGCTCTTCACGACCCTGGCCAGCTTCCGCATTCGGAAAGGGGCGGATCCGACGTTGCTCAGACTCTTGCTCTTCAGTGCCTTGGAAGGCCATGAGATGTCCAAAATGTTCTTCCAGCAGCAGTACCGCATATTTTATGACCTCCTGGCCGGCTATATCCGCCGGCGGACCGCGGACGGGGCGTTTCGTAAAGTCGATCCCCTGCTGGCGGCCCGCGCATTCTTCGGCATCATTGTCCACCATCGCCTCCTACACGATATTTTCGGCCTGCCCATGCACCGCACACACGAGGACATGGTGCAAGAATACGTCGAGATGTTTCTCGTCGGTTTGATACAGCCAGACACAGCGCCTATTCAGGAGGCAGGCAGCGCGCCATGAGCCGCCTCACTCGTCACCCGATTGTCGTGCTGGGCCTCATCGTGTTCGTGGCACTGCTGGGACTCGTTGTGTTTCGTTTGAGCACCGGGGCGAAACAGGATGTCCGCAAGAGTCGCATCATCACGGTCGGGACGGCGACTCCGATTCGGACCGACATGAACATTCGCCTGAGCTACACCGCCGACATTTCACCGAACCAGGTCGTCAATATTTTCTCCCGTGTCGACGGGTATATCTCCAAAATCTACGTCGATAAGGGCGACTTCGTGAAAGCCAACCAACTGTTGATCGAGATCGATCACACTGATTACGTGCACGCACTCAACCAGGCCAAGGCCAATCTCACGGCGGCCCAGGCGAGGGTGGCGCAACAGAGAGCATCTGTCTACAACGCGCAACTGACGCTCGAACGCATGAAGGCGCTGATCAAAGACCAATTCGTCTCGCAGCAGGACCTGGATACGGCCCAGGTGAATTACGATGGCGCCATCGCCCAGCAGGAATCGTTCCGCGCACAAGTCCGTCAAATGGAGGTGGCCTTGCAGCAGGCCGAGACGAATTTGACCTACAGCTACATTCGTGCCCCATTCGACGGATTCGTTGCCGAGCGTAACTTGGACCCCGGAGCCTCGGTGACCGGAGCCACGGCCAGTACGTCCACGATGTCTCGCGGCATCATGAGCTTGCACGACATTGAAACCGTGCGGACTATGATCGAGGTCGTCGAGAAGGACGTTCCACTCATTCAGATGGGCCAGCCGGCAGAAGTGCGCGCGGAAGCCTACCCCGATCGCGTCTTCGAGGGCACCGTGACCCGAATCGTACAGGCGCTGAACCGAAATACGCGCACCATGGCCGTCGAGGTGGACCTGCCGAATGCCGACCACGCTCTGAAGGGTGGCATGTTTGCGCGGGTCGAGATCAACGTCGGAACGCACGCGGACGCGCTACAGATCCCGCTCGAAGCGGTGACACGCCTCGAAGACGCCCAGTTCGTCTACATCGTCGAAGGCGGAACAGCGCACCGCGTGCCGATTGAATTGGGGAATCGGTCGGGTAATTTCGTCGAAGTCACCGGAGGCCTCACTGGAAGCGAGCAGCTGATCATTTCGGGCAAAGATCTGGTGCACGACGATACCCCGGTCAAGGTGCAGCAGCTCGAGCCCGTGAAACGTGAAGGGTGAGCAGTGCAATCAAGCAGGGGAGCAACCTCATGCCACCACCTAGCGTCTTCCCGATACGCGGCATCCATCCGATGGAAGACAGCGAGCACCCAACCGCCCTCCTTCGTGCTCCTCACTGTTCACTTCTTACCTCCGACATCTGACCTATGTGGCTGACCCTCCTTGCGCTGCGCAACCGTATCGGCTTCCTGATGCTGTCGTTAGCCCTGGTGGTATTGGGCGTCGTCTCGCTGCAACGTCTGCCGGTCGACCTGTTTCCGAACATCCAGGTCCCGGTCGTCTTCGTCGGTGCCATTTATAAAGGCGCTCCGCCGATCGATATCGAGAAGAGCGTCGTCTATCCGATCGAGAAAGCCGTCAGTTCCGCCTCCAATGTCGAGCACGTCGAATCCTTCGCCAAGTACGGGCTTGGTGCCGTACAGGTATGGTTCAACTGGGGCGCCGACATCAACGTCGGGCAGATGGAAGTGATGCAGCGGATCACGCAAATTCTCAATCAGCTGCCCCCCGGTGTCCTCCAACCGTTCGTGGTCAAATTCGATGTGTCCAATATCCCCGTGGCCTTCGTTACCGTCTCGAGCGACAACCTTGACGAGCGAGCCCTCTACGATCTGGCTTTCAATACCATCGCACCGCAGATCGAACAGGTCAACAACGTCGCCGCGGCCACCGTGGAAGGAGGCCGTATCCGTCAGATCAACATCAATCTCGATCCCAGTCTCTTGTATGCACGCGGGCTCTCCATTCTCGATGTTGTCAATTCGGTGAAGGCCTCGAACGTCATCCTGCCGTCGGGCGACATCAAGGCCGGGGTCCTCGACTACAACGTGTTCACGAACAACCAATTCAAGACGGTCGAACCGATCAACGACGTGATCGTGAAGCTGGATCAGCAGGGATCGCCGGTGCGAGTACGTGATTTGGGCACGGTCACCGATTCGTCCGACATTCAAACCAACATTGTCCGCACCAATGGGAAGCGTGCCGTTTATCTGCGAGTGAACAAGCAGCCCATCGCCAACACCGTGGCCGTGGTGGACGGCCTCCGTGCGCAACTCGACAAAATGGTCGGGGTTCCCGAAGGGGTCGAGCTCACGATTTCGTTCGATCAATCGGTCTACATCCGACAGGCGATCGGCAATCTGGCGGAACAAGCCCTCCACGGATCGGTGCTGGCCGCCGCCGTCATTCTGTTCTTCCTTCGAAACGTCACCGCCACCATCATCGTCTCGGTGGCGATCCCACTGTCGATTCTCGTGACGTTCATCCTCTTGTACCTGACCGACCAAACGCTGAACATTTTCACGCTCGGCGGGCTTGCCCTTGGAATCGGACGGCTGGTCGACGATTCGATCGTAGAACTGGAGAACATTCAACGGCATCTCAACACCAACCCCAATCGATGGATGGCCATTCTCGAGGCAGCGCGCGAAGTCGCCATGCCGATCTTCGCGTCAACCGTCACGACGGTGGTGGTATTCCTTCCGTTGCTGTTCGTCATCGGCATCGGCCGACTGCTTCTTCTACCGCTGACGTACACGATCGCCATTGCGCTGTTCACCTCGTTCTTCATCTCCCGCACGGTGACGCCGGCCTTATGCTATCGATTCCTCAAACCCGAGCCGGAGGCATCGTCGGTTCCCGCAGGCGCTTGGGCCCGGTTCAGCGCGTGGAGCCGACGTTCCATTGAACGTCTCGATACCGGATATCAGCGGGCACTGGGGGTCGCGCTGGCCCACCGCCGCAGCGTGCTGGCGACAATCCTCGTGGTGTTCGTGACATCGTTGTTCCTGCTCCCGCTGATCGGTACGGAGTTCATCCCGGTCAATGACGAAAGCCAGTTTCGGGTGTACCTCCGGGCTCCGGTGGGCCAACGGGTCGAACTCACGGAACGTCAGGTGGCCGAGATCGAGCGCGTGATTCAGGAGACCACGCGTCCCGGCGAACTGGAGACGATGGTATCGAGCACGGGCGTCCTGACTCAGGGGCGCGGATCGCTGTTCAATCGGAACGCAGGGCCGCACAGCTCGCAGATCAGCGTCTATCTCTCCTCGCCGGATCGACGCACACGCTCCCAGGTGGAGATCATGAACGAGATCCGGCCCAAGGTGCAAAAGCTGTTTCCTGGAGTGGCCATGTTTTTCGATCCCGGCGGACTCGTCAAACGGGTCACGAGCTTCGGCTCCCAGAAGGCTGTCGACGTGGAAATCTATGGGTACGAATTGGAAACGGCCCGCACGGTGATCAAACAGGTCGAGTCGATCATGCACGAGGTGCAGGGGTTGGCGGACATCGAGGTGAGCCGAGAGGAAAACTATCCCGAATTGGATATCACCGTCGATCGAGAGAAGGCCGCCCTCCTGGGGATCAGCGAAGCCGACGTCGCGAACACCGTCCTGTATTCCCTCAATGGGAACGGGCAAACCGATCCCATTATCTATACCGATCCTAAAACAGGGAACGAGTACTTTATCAGCGCATGGCTGGCCGAACCGTATCGCAAGAGCCTCACGGACTTGGACAACATCTTGCTGAAAAGCCGCAGCGGCACGCCGGTGCTGTTGAAGAACGTGGCATCGACCCACTTCAATGCTGGACCGGTGCAGATCGAACGAAAATATTTTCAACGACTCGTGCACATTACGGCCAATCCCGTGGGGCGGGATCTGGGGACCATCGGGGAAGAACTGGAACGGCGATTCGCAGACCTCCAACTTCCGCCGGGTTTCAGTGTTCGCTTAGCCGGCCAAATTGAGCAGCAGCGCGAGACGTTCGAGGGCTTGATCTTCGCGACCGCATTGGCGCTCATGCTCGTCTATATGGTGATGGCCGCCCAATTCAAATCGTTGATCGACCCGTTCATCATCATGTTCGCCATCCCGATGGGCTTCCCTGGTGTCTTGCTGATACTGTTCCTCACGAACACGACGCTGTCCATGACATCCTTTATGGGCGCGATCATGATGTTGGGCATCGTGGTATCGAACGGTGTCCTGTTGGTGGATTACACCAACGTGCTTCGACGCCGCGGGATGGAGCTTCATGCCGCCGTCCTTCGCGGCGCCCGCACGAGGCTGCGGCCGATTCTGATGACGTCTCTGGCTACGGTGGTTGGATTGCTGCCACTTGCGCTGGGCTTGGGGACGGGAGGGGAAACCAACGCCCCGTTGGCCCGCGCGGTCATCGGCGGACTGAGCGTGTCCACGATCCTGACGCTGTTTCTGATTCCGCTGCTGTATACGATACTTGAAGAGCGCTATCCCCGGGCAATGCGAGAGGACCCGCTCGAGGGCGCGACCCCTGGAGGGGAAACAAAGGCGCCCGGACGGGCGGCCGAGCCAGCTCCCGCGACCGAGTCGCATCCGTCGCGGGCATGATGGCCCGATTTGCGGATGGAAGGAGAACCGGTCCGGCGCCTCCGACGAGTTACGGCTTCCCGACCGATGGGAACAGGCCTCGTAACTGCATCGCCAACCCCAAGTCCCCGCTCACACTCAGCCGTCCGCTCATGGCCGCCATCTGACCGCTGAGCTGACCACTCAGGATCTTGACCGCATCCTCCCCGGACATCGACAAGGTCACATGCGGATCTGGATGCGCCCCTTGCGTCACCGTGCACCTGCCATCGGCTATCGTCAGATGGTATTGCGCCCCCTGCGGATCGCTGAGGTCAAACTGGTAGACGGCCGCCAATCCTTCCGCCGCCTCGGAATCGAGACGGCTCGGCAAGACACGCAAGATGTCGTGGAGTGTCGAAGGCGTTGACACAGAGCCGTGACTATACGTGGATGACTCGCCGCTGTCTACAACCGATCGACTCCCGTGCGGCATGACAGGCGAAGGGGGCCGTGTGAACGCGTTGACAAAGCAGCGACCCGTTGGACACAATGCCCTCATGTCAGAGGCCACGCCAAAACCTTCCCCCGCAAGTACGCAACCGGACGGCCCGCTGCCCGATCGCACGTGCACCTGGTGCAAGGTGCCGATGAACAAACGCCTCGTCGCCAGCGGATTGTTCTTGCACTACACCTGTCCAAAGTGCGTCTTTCAACACACCATTACGTGGAAAACTGACCCGGCGTCTCCCAACAAGTCGGGAAAGGCTCACTGACCTGCCGCAGGTTCCTCGGGCTCGTCGTACCACTTCTCGCGATAAATCGGGCACAGTCCTTTGGTGCGAAGGAAGTCCGTCACATCTTTGATCATGGCGCCATTGCCGCACAAATACACGGCCAGGTTACCGACCGCATCGATGCGTTCGCTCACCAGCGTGGTGACTCGGCCGGTTCGACCCGACCAGCCCGGCTCAGGCCTCGAGAGAGTGATCGTATATCGAAAATTGGGATGCCGCGTTGCCAAGTCTTGTAACTCCTCCTCATAGTAAAGATCCCGCTGACTGCGCAAACCCCAAAACAGCGTCACGGCCGGCAAGGCGTCCCGATCCAATTTGGCATACAGCATGGATTTGAGCGGGGCAATCCCGGTGCCGCTAGCCACAAAAAGCAGGTCGCGCGCACCGTCGTCTCGCAGACGAAACGTCCCGGCCGGGCCCTTGAACTGGACGTGGTCGCCGACCTTAAGTCCGAACAGAAACCGCGAGCCCGGTCCGTGGTCCACCCGGTTGAACAGCAACGTGATGCGGTCGCGGACATGTGGAGGCGACGCAATCGAATACGCTCGCGTGAGCGGATGCGGTTTACCCTCCACCGGAATCTCGAAGGAAACAAACTGGCCGGGCTGAAATTCGATGTGGGCCGGCGACACCAACTGGAGTTCGATTTGGCGCACGTCGTGTGTCAAATCATTCTTACCGACAATCTGTGCCGTTAACGCTTGCATGACAACCGGCTCCGTCCTCCTGTGTCTTCTCCCGAGTGAGTTGCGAGCGAATCGGACGACCTCTATCCTTCCGCCAGGAAATCGGCCGTGTGCCCCCAGGCACCGGCAAAGACAATCGAGTTCAGCGACTCGCGCTCTCGCGGCGCCAGTTCGCGCACCCGCAGGCGATCGGGCAGCCCGGCCGCGTCACCCTGATAACCCACGGCGATCGCGGCGACGGGCTCGTACTGGTCTGGTATGCGAAACGTCTCGCGCGCCTTGTCGATCGAAAAACCCGCCATTTGGTGGATGACCAACCCGATGGCCGTGGCTTGAATCGCCAGGGTGGCCGCGGCCTGCCCCACATCATGCAGCGCATGGCGATTGACCGTTTGATCGTCAAAGTGCAGGTGCGCGACCGACAACATCAACACCGGTGCGTGGCCGGCCCACGTTTGATTTCCTGGCGCGAGACAATCGAGCATGGCGGCGAAGTGTTCCGGTTGATCCCTCGTCGCTATGAGAAATCGCCAAGGTTGCGCATTGTTCGACGAGGCCGACCAGCGGGCCGCCTCGAGCAGGCTGCCGAGGGTTGCGGGATCGACCGCACGGTCGGCAAACGCACGCGGACTCCATCTCCGTCGAATGAGGTCGTGCACCGGAAACTGCGTCTTTGCGGGCTTTTCATGCGTCATACCGGCCTCGTCCTTCCTAAAAATGGAGCGTCTACAGCAGCCCCTCTACCTTGCCACGGATGTCTTCCATCCGCTTGCGATTCACGCCGAGATCGCTGTAACCGGTACGCGACGCGGATCGAAACTGAACCGTGTGTGTCCGATCGTCGAACAGGAATTCGACGTCGTCGACGAAACGAAACCACCGACTGGTAAATTCAAACCGCAAATAGCTGTCGTGCTCTTCCGCGAGCCGAGCCCCCCTCATCGATCCCACCGCCTGCTTCAAGGCGTCAATGGCGAGCGCTCGGTCACGACGGTACCGATAGGGCTGAATGCGGTGCTGGTCGTCCTCAGCTTGGGTCGACACGCAGTTGGGGCTGCTTGGGCACGGCTTCAGATTTCCATTGATCAATCCGGTTTCGGACGACATCCAAGTCCTCGAGGGCCTGTCCCCGAACCTACGTGCTCCTCTGACGCCAGGTCAAGTGGAGATCCACGGCCACGTCAATAGTCGGCCGGGATCCATACGCCCCTTTGTGAAATTGCGAGCCCTGGAAAAGCCATACTTCTTCGCTTGGCAATATGCCGCTCCAGATCTTATCGATGCGGAGCCACGCCTATCCTTCTGAAATCCTCCAGTGGTGATCCGGAAGTGTCTACGCCGTACACGTAAGCTTTTGCGGTGAGGTCGGCGGGCAGGCCGGTGTCAGGATGTTTGAATCGATTGGAGGCCCTGAATGCTTGGAGCGCCCATCGCATGGTACCCGGTCATTGCGATATGGTCCGAACCGATCTGTGGCCTCGAGGTTCCAGTTGGCGAGTGTTCCGTAGGCCCGGTCTAGTACGAGAGCGTAACGAGGTCCGTGGGGCGTCCATACATGGGCTCGACTCGGAATTTGACCTGCCCGAGCACCCGACCGTCCGCCGATTCCACATCCACGCGCCAGTCTCCGACATCGAGCCGCTGCTTGAACGTCACGGCGCGATAGCCTCCTGCCCGTCCGCCGGAAATTTTGATCGGAATCTTGTCAGCGTGGGCATAGGCATCTCCTCCGGGAGACCGGAAGTACCAGTGCTGATAGATGGTCGTCTCCAACCGCACCGGCGCGAAGACAGCCGTAAAACAGTAGACCGGCTCGTCGGCTGGGAACGGATTGTCGGAACGCTTCCAAAACTGATACCACTGTTTTTCGAAGGTCAGTTCGAAATGCTCCTCTGTCCGCCGAACTTCGTGATAGACCCCGCCGAATTTCATCGAGAGGGGCACCGGCGGAATCCAGTTCATGAAGTAGAACCCCACCAAAAGACCGATGGCCGTAAACGCCGGCCAGGCGGTTTTGACCGTGCGCTGCGAGGTCCACGCGGGATTCCCCTTGGCCACGAGTTGGAGGAGCCGCATGACCACCCCGACCGTCAAGGCGGCCCCAACGAGGAACATCACGGCACCCATCATTCCGGTCATCACCGGGAGAAAAAACGTAAAAAAGCTGAGACAGACGGTGGCATAGAAAGCCAAGACCACCGTGATATTGGATAGCTTCGTCTTGAGGAATTCGTTGGCTACGAGCAGGGCGACCATCAGCCCCAGAAAGATTCCCGACCCGGTGAGCGAAGCGCTCCGGAAATAGAAAATGGCATACGCGCTGAACAGTCCACCCAGCAGAAATTGAATCGCCATCGGCGTATAGGGATACGCCAAGGCGAGCCAGCGTACGAGCCTAGGATGATCCGGCAAGACGTTCTCAGCCAACCGGCGAATATCGTCCCGCCCCAACAAGACGATCAGCGCGCCTAGCAGGCTGAGATACAGCAGCAGGACCAAATTATCCAGCAGGCGGTCGATGCGGGTGAGCGTCAGCGTGTCATAACCGACGCCGGCGAAGAAAAACACCGCAGCCATGTACGGCTTGGCCAGGAAGGCTCGGAGTGTGGAGACCATGGATCTCTATAGTACCGCGAGATCGTGTGATGTCCAGCAAGTCCCAATGCGGAACAATGCGAGAGGCATGAACGAGAGGAGTGACGGCCAGTTGGAAGGGAGCACGACTATACAAAGGGAGGCAGCGGGGCATACACTGCCGGCACACCGATCACCCGTTGAACCCACGGCGACATATCGACTTCAGGCAAGGGGGCGCGATTGAGGCGAACCTCGATCTGGTAGCCCTGAGGTCCCCCAACCAGCCCGACAATTGCGGAGGCATCCCCACCGGAGGGAAGCAATTCCTGCGTCGGGAATTCACACAGGGTGGCATACAACCGGCCATCTGGTCGTATGGTCGCCAACATCTCCGGAATCTCGTTCAGTGGCGTGTGCGTGGAACAGCGGTAGCAGTAGCGCGCCCCCGGCGCGACGTGCTCGAACTCTTTGAGCGCCGCTTCCGAGAATCCGGTCAAATAGGTGCGCACCGAGACCGGGCCAGACCCACAGGTCGCGGCGAGTTTGCTCGCGGGCACCAGAAATTCGAACGCGTCGGACGAATTGTACTCGAACTGGCACGGACCGAAGGCGTCAGGCCAGGAACAAAAAAACGGCACCTGGTCGTCGGCGGGATGCAAGGTCACGGCTTCCCGTTCGATCTCGGCGACGACCGGCAAGTCCAGCACCTGGATTGCCGCCCCGAAGGCACGCCACCGCTCGTCGAGCCATAATTGCCGTTCGTAGTCCAGCCTGGTCTCACCCGGCGTCACCACGTCGTTCGTCTTCAGACGGACCCGGACGAAAGAGTGGGTATGCCGGAACCCCAACCAAAACATGCCTCTCCGGTCATGGCGAACCAATGGAGGCGGCATCTGCCATGGGTGACTGACGGAGCAGTACGTACCGACCGCCTGGTGACGTTGATAGGCGGTGTGATATCCGCCCGCCAAAAGAAAAAAATCCCCTTGCCACCCATCGCGCACGTGAACGAGAGTCACGTCCTCGGTGGCCCACGGATCGAGCCGGTCGAAGTCCTCCGGTCCGGACACCGTCCATTCCTCGATGTAGCAGATGATGTCTTGATTCGGAAGTGCCGGCTTCAACCCGAGCTTGGTGAGTCGATCTCCTAAATCGAGCACCTCACCGAAAGACAGGGCTTGGGCGGACTCCCATCGCCGTTCACGCATGTCACCATCGCCGGTTCGGCCGATTCTCGCACCGCGCCACCCCGCTTAGTTGCGCAGGCGCCATGATCGATTCTCGATTCGAGAATCGATCATCAGTTTGTGGAAACTGTCTTTCAACACGGAATTGGTCAAATCTTGCAACTTTGCGGGCGTGAAAAACCACACCGAATCAGTGGCAGCTCCATCCAAGGTAATACTGGTTGAACTGCCGTCGGCGGCATTGGTGGCTTTGACCACGATACTGCTTTTCACGGCCAACTTGGTTGAGAAGAACCGGCTCTTGGCGGTTGCCCACAGCTCGCGGATACTTCCGGAGAGCAGGATGTCTGTCCGACCTTCCGCGGCCGTCAGCCCCGGCTTCTTCACACCCACCTGCCATCCCTTGTGCCGAAGATAATCCGCCAGGGCCTCTGCGACAGCTTCGCCGGGTTTGCCTCCGGGCACGTTAAAATGGGTGGCGCCACCGCCCACATGGGTACGCAGTCCGAGCCGTGACTGATCCGGCCGCTCATCCTGAAAGGCCTCCACGACGATCTTCACCGTCTCGTCGGCTGCCACTTCCTGCGGCATCGGACGGACGTGCAAGTCCAAGTTGACAATCTCGTTGCTCCCCGCACACCCGCCGAGCCACAGCATCGCACTTGCCACTACGGCCCCCACGCCCAACCGTCGACCTGCACGTCGGATCATAACGCTCCTCCTACGTCACACCACACGGCCCAGGACCGCCACGCCCGCCTCCCCGATTTCCTGTCCGGACGACTCGGGGAGCATTCTCATGGATTCTGCGGGCTAGTCTAACGATTTTGACGCCCCGTGACAAACCCGCTACGACGCTGCCTTATTCACGCGCGACGATCGGGAGCATGCCACGAAACGCGGCTCGTGCGAGGTCAGGCAGGCGACCGGCGCCGATATCGGCATCGTCCGTGAGCACGACGCGACTGACCTTGAGGCTGCTCCGTCGTTCGATCACCGCCGCAGCGTGAGACCTGCGATCCGACAAAAGCGGCAGCGTGTACCCCTCCCCGCGCTTCCATTCCCACAGACTCGGCGCCAGACTGATTTCCAGCTCCTGTCCGACTAGATCCTGATAGCGTGCCAGCAATCGGCGCTTATAAAGAGGCAGGTGGCCGCCTTCCAGAAGCCATGCGAACACCACGTGATGACCCCACCACACCAACGTGCGAAACGTAAATGTCGTCTCGCCGTGGAAGTGTTTCGGATAGTCCAGATACTGGTACGGATGGTGCTCGAGGTGTTCGCCCTTGACAAGCTGCATCTTGTCGGGATCGAACTCGTCCGGGGCCTGGAGCGCGGTAGTCCGGCATTCGTCGCGCAACTCCGCGTGCACCGCTTCCAAGGTGCGTCGCAGTTTGGCGTCAACCTGGGCTTTGAGGCGAAAGAGCGCGGGATCGCCCAACAACGCGATTTCTCGCGCGTCAAATTGGATCGGATCCGCAGTCACAAGGGACCGCCCCGTCGGCTTCCCCCTGATGGAGAAGCCCTGCAAGCAGGCCACCATGACCGCGCGTTAGCGTTGATGTGTTTCAATAGCGGGAATTGTGAGTTCGTATACGCGCCGGCACTCGCCACAGCGCAGCCCGATCAACTCTTCCACCACGTCGACCGCCCGCACAGACAAGGCCGGTGCGTGTTCCGCCGCGCAATGGGCCAATTGTTCAGCCGGAGACACCGAGGATTCGGGCGTGAGGGGGACTCCCGATTCCGATGGGACGACCATCAGACGCGCCAACACCTCTCCGACGGTCAGACGATGCGACATGTTGCACGACGTGCACGTGAGCACCATCCG
Organism: Nitrospira sp.; assembly: GCA_036984305.1. Lineage (NCBI taxonomy): Bacteria > Pseudomonadati > Nitrospirota > Nitrospiria > Nitrospirales > Nitrospiraceae > Nitrospira > Nitrospira sp. The sequence continues at coordinate 703,235 of BQWY01000001.1, read as the reverse complement.
ATCGCTGCCTTCATAGCGCTTGACGCTCAAGCAGAGGGGATGGACGGCGAAACATTGTTGGACGAACGCCCCGCTGTGAAAAATCTGGGCCATAGCAATCGGGGGCCTTGCGAGGTGAAACGTGTCTCCGACGCTCGCGTCGGAGGATCAGCTATCGGACCACGAACACAATGATCAAGAGGAGCACGACACCGGCGACGTAGGGGAGCACGCAGGCGGTCAATACCGCACGCCTTGCGTGTACATCGGCCTGATGCTCCGCATCGGACCGTTGGGCCTTGTACACAAATTCGTATCCGAGAATGAGCAGGGTGGCCGTCAACACGAAGATGCGGCTCGTCCGCGGCCAGGTATAGGCCCCGCTGAGCACGAAGTCGCCCGTGAAAAATCCGCTCCACAGGAACAGCAGCGGCGCAAGCACGGATCGCACGGCGGTCGTGAACCAGGCGTTCCAGGTGGGTCGGACAGCAGACATCTCGCGTGTCATTGGCTGGGACGGATTAGGCAGCTTGATTGCCGGGTTTGGTGGTGGATGACGTCGGCGTCATTTCCGCGCACTTCTTGCACACGCGCGGACGTCGTTTCAAAAACGACACGCGGCCGCTGGCCAGACAACTATAGTGCACGAATTCGTCGCATACCGTGCAGCGCGACCACCCGCCCCGAAAGAGCGTCTGATCCCGGTACAGACCTTGTCCACAGACTTTACACTTGCGGGGTTCGATACCCAGGAGCAGCGGTTCCCAATCCCCACCACCAATACGCGGAAATCCCATAAGTGGCGCAGTATAGCCAAGCATCCGGCGGAAAAACAAGGACCGCCTGGTGACCACGAGCTTGTTTGACAGCATGACGAACTTGTTGCTAGTCTCGCGCGTCTAACCGTGCTCGTGCAAGCGACCAGCCGATCTATGTCCATCGACATCCGCCGCTATCTCGAGGGAAAACGAGAAGCCATCGACCGTTACCTGGACCGCGTCTTGCCGGTCGCGACGACGTCGCCGACTACGCTGCACGAGTCGATTCGGTACAGTGTGTCCGCCGGTGGCAAACGCGTGCGGCCCATTCTCACGATCGCCGCCGCGGAGGCGTTGGGCTTCGATTCACCGGGCATCATGCCGATCGCCGCCTCGCTCGAACTGATCCATACCTATTCGTTGATCCATGATGACCTGCCCGCCATGGACAACGACGACTTTCGCCGGGGGAAGCCGACCAATCACAAGGTCTATGGCGAGGCCATCGCGATCCTGGCGGGCGATGCGCTGCTGACGTTGGCCTTTGAACTCTGTACGAGCCCGCAAGACTGTGATGGGATCCTCGATGCCCGTCGAGTCCAGCTGATTCGAGAGCTTGCCATCGGGTCCGGGCACGCCGGCATGGTTGGCGGACAGGTGTTGGACATTCAGGCCGAAAACCAGGACATCGATCTGGCGACGCTCCAGACCATTCACAAGCACAAGACCGGGATGTTGATCCGCGCCGCGGTCCGGATGGGGGCGATCGCGGGAGGAGCAACGGCGACGCAGTTGAAAGATGTGACCGGATACGCGGAAGACATCGGGCTTGCGTTTCAAATCGCCGACGATGTGCTCAACGTCACGGGCACCCGCGAAGAATTGGGGAAGAACCCCAATACGGATGCCGAGCGTGGGAAGAAAACCTATCCAACATTCTTCGGGGTCGACGGAGCTCGACGGCTGGCCAACGAATGCGTGGATCGTGCGATCGGTCGCCTCTCATCCTTCGGCGCAAAGGCCGATCCGTTGCGCGACATCGCCCGCTACATCACCGCCCGCAAGAACTAGTGCTGGGTGCTGGGTGCTGAGTGCTAAGTTGAACGCCATCACGCCGGGCCAGACCTTTCACCCCGATCTCCCTTGGCTTGCTCATCTGATCCATCGTACTGTTTGCATTCAGCACTCAGGACTCAGCACTGAGCACTTCCCATGACCACCCTCGTCACAGGCGCCACCGGCTTCGTCGGGGGGGCCGTGGCCCGCGCACTGGTCGCGGCCGGCCAAGACGTCCGCGTGCTCGCCCGCTCCGGTAGCGATCTTCGCAATATTCAGGAATTGCCCGTCATGCCGGTGCAGGGAGATTTACGGGACAAGGCGTCCCTCATCCGGGCCTTGAAGGGCTGCCAACGACTCTATCACGTCGCCGCACATTACGCCCTATGGGCCAACAATCCATCGATCTTTTATGACATCAATGTGGCCGGAACCCGCAATTTGCTCGAGGCCGCCGGAGAGGTGGGCATCGAGCGCACCATCTATACCAGCACCATTGGGGCTATCGGCCTGCCCCCGGAGGGAGGGCCCGGTACGGAAACAACACCAGTGTCGTTGGAACAGATGGCCGGCGATTACAAACGATCGAAATTTCTGGCCGAGCAGGAAGTGCACCGGCTCGCGACGCAGGGACTCCCGGTCGTCATCGTGAATCCCAGTGCGCCCGTCGGGGCCGGTGACATCAAGCCCACCCCGACCGGGCAGATGATCGTCGATTTCATGAAAGGCCGCATGCCGGCCTACATCGAAACCGGGATGAATCTCATCGACGTGGACGACGTGGCGGCGGGGCATCTCCTTGCGATGGAGCGAGGGCGGCAAGGCGAGCGCTACATCCTCGGCAACAAAAATCTCATGCTGCGGGACATCTTCGCGCTATTGAGCCACATCACAGGGGTGCCGGCACCCACGATCAAACTTCCGCGATTGGCCATTCTCCCTCTGGCCTATGCGAACAAGTGGATCGCCGACTTCGTGACGCATCGGCCTCCACGCATTCCGCTCGAAGGCGTGAAGATGGCGAAATACACGATGCACTACGATTGCTCGAAAGCCGTCCGTGAGCTCGGCCTGCCCCAACCGCCGGTGGAGATCGCGCTGGAAAAGGCTGTGCGGTGGTTCCGTGAGCATAGCTATGCGTAAGGAAGGAGCTTCGTCACATGTCACACGTTATTCGGAAGAATTGATTCTGTCACGATTGACGCATGACAGATGACGACCGTGGCAAAGGCGCTGTGGAAATAGTCGCCCTCCTCTTCAAAACGATCCTGCTCCGTCCCTACGTCTTCGCCTTTCTCGCGGCGTTTCTATTGTGCTCGTGGCGGCTGTTGGGGTGGACGAGAACGTGGTTGTTCTTCTTCAATACATGGCTCACCGCCTTGCTGTGCGAGCTGTCGTCGACGCGCAACGGCTTTCCGTTCGGCTGGTACTTCTATAACGGCTCGACGGAAGGGGAGGAACTGTATCTCTGGAACGTCCCGGTCATGGACCCATTGTCGTTTCCCTTCCTGTTGTTTGCCAGCTATTGCCTGGCGCTCTGGTTTCTCTTGCCGGCCCACGCGAGCCCATCGAGTGATGGCAGCGCCGGCGTGCCTGCACTCAGGTTCGATTCGCCGACTCGCCGCTCATGGCGGGTCATTGGACTGACGGCATTCTTCTTTGCGTTGATCGACGTCGTCATTGACCCAGTCGCCCTTCGAGGCGATCGATGGTTCCTGGGCAAGATCTACTTCTATCCCGAGAGCGGCATTCACTTCGGTGTACCACTTTCAAACTACCTCGGGTGGGCCGTCGTCGCATTGATCTCGCTCGCCGTGTATCGTGTCATCGACGCTCAGTTGCCCGCCGCCGCCACATTCTCGACGGCTTCTCTGCAGACCACCGGCAACGTGCTGCTCGGCTGCGGCCTGTACTATGGTGTGCTGGTGTTCAACCTCGCGGTGACCTTTTGGATCGGAGAAGGGCTCCTCGGCACAACAGGCCTCTTGATGTATCTCCCCATCACCGTCCTGGCTATCCTCCGCTTCCACGGCCGGCTCGCGCCCGTCATCGTGGACCGGTAACCGCGAAGGCCGGAAGAAGCGGGGTGCTCCGAGTCAATCAGAGTTGCCAATGGATGCACGTGTGCTCGCCGCCCCCAGTAGCGATCGAGTGCGAGTCCCGATATACTGCAGCAGAGCAATGGGGTACGCACGAGGGGGACCGACGGATGGGGCTTCCGGCATACTTGAACCCGTTGAGAGTCTGGTTCTATCTCACGCTGATTGTGATCGTCTTGCCGATCGCGGCCGTGGGCTGGTTTGCATACGACAACTTCACCAGCGGGTTTGCCGCCAAGGGCGCAACGCCCGGTGCGATCGAAAATTTCGGCGCCCGGTTGATTCGGCATTTGGCGATTCCTGAGGCGCGGCGCGACGCACCGAACCCGCTGGAACCCTCGCCCGACATCATTGCCGATGCGCGAGCCCATTTCGCCGATCATTGCGCCATCTGCCACGCCAACAACGGCAGCGGCGACACGCCGATCGGCAGGAACGTCTACCCACCGTCTCCGGATCTGCGCTCGCCCGACACCCAGGGTCTGAAGGACGGCGAACTGTTTTGGGTCATTCACTACGGCATCCGCTTCACCGCCATGCCCGGTTGGGGGGAGGGTGACCCCGATAAGGATCTTGATAGCTGGAAACTGGTTCATTTCATTCGGCACCTGCCCAAAATTACACCGGCTGAATTGGAAGAGATGAAGAAGTTGAATCCCAAGTCGCGGCACGACCTGGACGATGCCGCGGCGGCGGATGCGTTCTTGAGCGGGGCTGACGGCGGGCACCACCACTGAGACATACAATATCTATTCCGGCTCGATCGAGCACGGGCGTTCGGCGCGACCGGAAAGAAAGGATGGGATGCAATGATTGCACGGGCTATCTGGCTCATTTTCTTCAGTTGTACCTTCCTGCTGACGGCGGTGCCAGCGCATGCTCATGGCACCGGAGAGCATATCATGGGGACCGTCACGGCCGTGTCGGAGACCCAGCTCGACATTACCACTCAAAAAGGTCAAGCGATGTCGGTTCGTGTGACGGAGAAGACCGAATTTCGGCCACGCGGAAAGGACACGACGGCGACACGGCCGCAAGTCGGCGATCGGGTGGTCGTCGAAGCGACCGGCAAGGGCGCGGACATGACGGCCACCGAAGTGCTCTTTGCCAGTCCCAAGGGTAAAGGCGCCTCCAAGTAGGAAGAGTCGGATCGGGTCTATTTTCATGTACAACTTCCTGACACGCGTGCTCGTCACCGGGGTAGCCGTCTTCCTGGCTATTCACATCGTGCCAGGGATTGAAGTGCGGACCTGGTCAGCCGGACTCGCGGCCGTGATCGTGCTTGCCTTTCTGAATGCAATCATCCGGCCTTTTCTGTATATCGTATCGCTTCCGATAATTCTGTTGACCTTCGGGCTCTTCATGGTCATCATCAACGCGGTGCTCCTCAAGCTCGCCGCGGGGCTGGTGACCGACTTTGTCATTACCGGCTGGTGGCCGGCCATCGGCGGCGCCATCGTCATCAGTCTCGTGAGCACGCTCCTGGCCCCATGGCGTACAACTGAAGTGCACGTGGAAACGAGAGAGGGTCCCCGACAGCCACCTCGCATTGTGAATTGAACCGGCGACAATCATTCGCTAGAATCGCCGTCCTCATCGTACCTTGACCATGACGTCCGAAGCCGCACTCCAGCACAAGCACACGCACCTGCAGCGCACGTTGACCGCAGTCCTGAACGACCTTCCTGCCGACACGGCGTTGGCGGCCATCTATCATCGGGAGGGAGGCCCGCTAGTCGCTCACGGTGCCAAAGGGTTGACGGCGCGCGAAGTGCACACGATTTTGCGGACGCTGTCCGGGACCTTGCGCAATCTGACCTTGGACACGACTGAGCAGGATGGGCAGGGCGTCCGCCTGCGATTGATGACGCCGTCATCTAAAACGCTCTTTGCCGTCCCCTTGCGCTACCGACAACGGTCCTATGGTGTGTTGGTGCTTGGGCGGAAGGACGGCGCCTCGTTCGCCAAGAAGGAGCGGGCCTTCATCGAAGGTGCATGCGACGGTATCACCAAGAATCTTGAAAAAGATCTTCTGTTCGACGGCAGCGTTATTCTCAGCCGGCCGCTCGTGGCCCAGGAGCCGATTGCCGCACAGAAGGACGGGATGGAGAGCCTTGCCGTCTCCTCGTCATACGCGACCCCGGACAATCAGGAACAAATCGCGGCGTGGCTGGACGAGTCGATCTCGCTGCTGGCATTCGACCGCGCGTGGGTCACCCATTACGATCCCATGGCGGCATCGGTCGAAGTGATCGCGATGGCCGGAGAACAAAAGCCCGACGGGAAACGGGACCTCAAGCCCGGACAACGGCTTGCGTTGGAGGCCTCTGCCTCCGGGTGGGCGGTTCGACATCGCAAGCCGCGTATCGATCACGACCTGGCTTCGACCCAAGGCCGCTTTGCCGATCACAAGCACCTGTACAAGGACCGGTTCCATTCCTCTTTGGTCGTCCCATTTTTTGTGCGCGGACAGGTCGGCGGCACGGTGACCTTCGCATCAAAGGAAGAACAGCGCTACGCCCTCGCGGATGCCGCCACGATCGAGCCCTTGCTTCTCAAGCTGGTCGAATTACTGCAGAAGCCCGCTACGCCACCGGCAGCTCCCCCGCCCTCGACGGGTGGGCCTGCCACGGCACCGTCTCCCAACCCGACCGTCGAGACCCTGGAACCGACCATCCGCAAGCAGGAGCGCCAGGCCGCCATCGGCGAGTTCAGCGCCTTTTTGGCTACCGAATTGCGAGAGCCGCTGGCTTCCATCCGGGCACAGTTGGAGGAAGTCACCGGAGAAGGCATACTGGACTTCGACCCACAAACGCGCATTGAAAAGGCCATGCGCGACCTGATACGGATCGAGGCCTTGCTGAATGAGATTCTCGACTTCGCCAAACCGTTGGAATTGAACCGACGACTGTGCCGCGTGACCGAGGTCGTGGAAAGTGCACTGGCCGTCGTGGCTACGGAACTCGAAGTCACCCGCATACAAGTGACCAAGGACTATGGACCTCACTTGGCCCCGGTCAAATGCGACGAGGCCAAGATGCAGCAGGTCCTCCTGAGTATCTTCAAGAACTCCGTCGAGGCGATGGTCCCAGGCGGCGAACTGCACATCAAGCTCTCGCAGCACCGCGCGGGTCGCGGGCAGGAAATTCAGATCGCCATTCGCAATGACGGGTCCCCGATTCCGCCCGAGCACCTCAGCAAAGTGTTCGAGCCCTTCTTCAGTACCAAACGCAGCGGCACGGGCCTGGGCCTCGCCAGTGTGAAGAAGATCATTGAGGAACATGGGGGCCATATCGGAATCGCCAGCGCCGAGGGCGAGGGGACGACGACGACCATCCGCCTGCCGGGCATCGTTCGGCGGCCGCACTTCCGCCACCGCGGCCGCAGCCGCCGCCCTCCCCGCCCCCAGCATTGATCCTCTGGTTCCGGCGGACTTCCCCCCATAACCCGAGCCTTTCGCGCAGGATTACTCTCATCAGCCCCAATTCTGGATTGAGCAGATCACGACCAGGTCAGACGCTACGGATGGGAGCATCGCGCGTAGACGATTTGAGAACTCCACGCCCAAAACTCTTGACACCCCCCCTCCTACCTGGCTATGATCCCGCCTCGGTTTTGGTGTGGCCTATTTTTGATCACGAGACCTGTTGATCCATCCTTAATCCTTCACTTCAAAGGAGTTGAGGCCATGAAGATTCTTCTGTCTGCCGGTGCCATGGTATCGGGTGTGCTGTTCGCGGCATCCGTCACGTTCGCCAACCCTGCCCTGCTACCAAAGCACGAGGGGTATCCAATGAAGAATGACGGCAGCCCGGTCAATGGGCAGCCGACTGCGAACGATCCAGGCCAAAAGGACGGCCGGGGTGAGGCCGCCATCACCAAGTCGGCGGACTCAATTAAGCACTCGCAGCAAAAACTGATGAAGACGGATAACGCCCGTATTGTGGAAGAGCAGGGTGCCGGCCGCCTCCCGAAGGTGTCTGGACCGCAGATTCAGATTGCACCGCCCGTGACCTCGGCCACTAAGGCGGATGCCAGCATGGGCGTGAAGTAAACTCTCTCTTGTCAGAAGGGCGCGAAAAGGGCAGCTACAGGCTGCCCTTTTTATTTCCCGAGTTAGCGTTCGAAAATCGGACTCGAGCGCGGCCGGACAGCTCCTGTTCCAGTCTAAAGCGCCACGGCTTTTTCGCCCAACTGCCCGCATACGCCACACCGATACGCGGATAGGCTTTGACCTTCCCTCCCGCCATAAGGTCACCTCGATCCTCGAACCAGAGTTCGGCCCCGAGCGTTAAATCGAGACGGTTCATCGACCGGCCGATGTCGAGTCGTCGAGTGACACGACCTGGACCATCCACGAGCAGGCCATCCAGCTCGATCGCGCGCAGGAGTACCGCAGCGGGGAATCCGTCTCGCTCCGTCACCACATTCAACAACTCGTGCATCCCATAGCAGAGATACACATAGGCGCGACCTGCCGGTCCGAACAGGACTTCGGTTCTGGGCGTACGTCCCTTCGAGGCATGACAGGCCTTATCCTCCGGACCAACATAGGCCTCGACCTCGATGATGCGCCCGGCCCATCGCCGATCACCTTGCGCCCGGATAAGATATTTGCCGACGAGTTCCCGCGCGACCGTCAGCGTCGCCCGCTCGAAAAACTCCCGCTTGAGAATCATCGGGGTAGACCTCGCTTCCGCAGCGCATTTTACCGGTGCTCGCACAATCACGATCTTGGTATCTTTGCTTCGTCTTGTATGGCAGGACCCTGTTCTCTTCCACCCAGCTCCGGCGCGTCAACACGCGCCAGTTCCCGAGGTCGCAGGGAATCCGGCGACAGAGGCGCACAACCTACGTACGTCGCAAGAAGACGGACGACCGAGACATGGTTGGGGGCGCGCTTCAGCAGCCTGCTAGAAGTACCACGAAAGCCCCCCCATGACAAACCTCGGAACTCCCGGTACGAAGTGAATGTCATTGACGCCGACCGTTTCGTTGCGGAGTCTCGATTCGAAGTAGAACGTGGCCTGCTCCCATTTGGCATCGAGCAAGTTTTGGATGAAGATGAAGGCTTCCATGCGCCCGTGTGACAAGGTAATCGGCAGTCGGTAGCGTGAGGAGAGGTCGAGTTCCACCCAGGAGGGTGCTTTGACGCTGCGGTCCTCAGTGAGCGGACGCACCCCCAGATAGGTCGCTTGAAGTTGTGACGTGAGTCCCTCGGGCCACTTGAGTAACAGTGCTCCATACGCCGTGTATTCCGGCGCCAGTGGAATGGCATCGCCATTCGTAAACTCGGCCTTCGTCCAGGTGAAGCTGCCGTTAAAATGGAGCGGGCCATACACCTGCCCTCGCGCCGCCACTTCCACACCGCGGCGACGGGAAGGCCCGCGGACCTCGGTCGTCCCCTCATCACCGACAAAGACCAGTTCCTGCTGGAGATCCAGCGCCCACACTGTCGCGATGAGTTCCACCCCCTCTGTACCCCAGGGCCTGGAGCGGATGCCGGCTTCATACGTCCTCGCCCGCGCGATCGGCACGCCCGCTCCGGAAACGGCCACCCTGGCATCGTTGCTGTGAAAGCCGTCCCCGTAGTTGAGAAAGAATTCGGTCGAAGCCCATGGTCCGAGAATGAGACTGGCTTTGGGAAGCGCCGCGGCGGACGTCGTGCGACCGGCCGGTTGTTCGGCACACTCCATACAACGATTCTGGACATCGAAGGTGAAGAACTCGCCGCGTAGCCCGCCCACTATGCGCATCCACTCGAAGGGCTGCCACTCGGCCTTCACATAGGGTGCATAGGATGCCTCCAGAATATCGCTGTCGACGGTCGTACCGAGGATGGTCCGGCGAACTTGGGGACCCAACCGCGCGTGTATGTCGTCCACCCTTACTTGCACACCCGTCGTCACAGCCGTCGGTGCGCCCAGGAACAGGCCCGATTGGCGATAGCCGACGTCGCCACCGTACAGCGTGCGATGGTCTGTCTGCTGGAAGCCGTCCCCATTGACCGGATCGTTCAGAAAAAACGTAAAATTCGTATAGAGATCGAATTCGTAGTACTGCCCATAGGCATTGGCAAAAAACTGTCCACCAGACGTATCATCGTAGTGATAATTCAGCCTTCCGGTTGATCGTAAGGTGCGGCCTCCTTCGGAGGGATCAATGGATCCAAACCGATCGATCGTGCCGTCGGTCACGGCTCGGAGCGGAATTTCACCCGACCCATTCCATTTCGAGCTGTTGAATGTACCGGTCACACCAAGTTCCGAGCGCGGCGTGGGGTTGAAGGTCGCTTTCCCCAAGAGATTGCCACGGAAATAGCGATTGTCGCTGATGAAGGGCCCATTCGTGTAATACGCTTCACCCGCAACCAGCGTCCGAACCTTGTCCACCGTCGGTGAAACCATGAAGAGATAGCGCTGCGTGTCGAATTGGCCGCCCGCGGCCTGGACCACCCCCTCATTGACGAACTGGCGGGTTTTGAAATTGACCGCCCCGGCGGTGGCAAAATCGCCGAACTCCGCGTGATACGCACCCTTAGCAACATCCAACCCTTCGATGGTTTCGGGGATGATGAAATTCAGATCCGCATAGCCCTGACCATGCGCATGGGATCGCAAATTGATCGGCATGCCGTCCGTGAAGAACGCCACGTCGGTGCCGTGATCCGCGTCGAAACCTCTCAGAAAATACTGATCCGCTTTCCCGGCGCCTCCGGAATGCTCGACGGTGATGAAGCCGGGAATCAACCGCAATACTTGAGCGGGCCGCCCTTGCGGCTGGAGCAGATATTCCTTGTCGGGAATGAATTGTTGGGAGGAAGCCGCAATGGGTCGCGACGCTTCGACCGAAACTTCCGGCACCTCGACCTCCACCTCGGCAGTATCAGGGTCATGAGCCTGAACCCGACTGGCGCTCAAACCGCCTCCAAGGATCCCGAGCAGAACCACACACACCGTCACCCCACCTCGCATACCCTGAAGTTCCTTTCGATTTGACGAGGGGGGTCCGGGGAGACACCCACGTCGGTTCGAGATCCGGCCGCCCGGCAACCTTCGAACCTTCGTGGTTCGCTGACAGGATGAATGGAATGAACGGATTCGTGACCCGATCAGGTCGACGCGACGGTGTCACACGCTCGCTCGATGCGACGAACGACCTGATGGACGAGCGCATCGAGGGTTCGTCCCTCCGCGCCTATAACCTCAATAGCAAACGGGTTGATCGGAAGCAGCCACTTCCGCGCGGGCGAATGCAAAACGGCAGCGGCAAGCCCGGGTGTGACTTCGCCGCAAAGGGAGCCGGGGAGGACGATTCCGAGGGGACCCAGAATGACATCCACTTCGTCGAATACCTTCCGTCTCTTCGGGTGATCGAGGAGAACCCGTGTAGCCCCTGCTTCAGACATTGACCGCGCCGCCACAGCATTGGTAGCAACGCCGATGAGCCCCAGGACTTCGGAGGATTGCCTGAGCCGCCGCACCAACTGACGTCCCAATCCTCCACCTCTGCCGTCGACGATACAGATTGTCATTACACACTCAGGCCCTTGCCGGTGGTGGCCAGCGTCAATTTTCCATGCTTGACGCCTTTGACGCTGAGGAGAGCATCGGCGACCTTGCGGATTTCCGCGCCCTTTCCCTTCACGACCAAGACCTCGAGACAATGATCGTGATCAAGATGAACGTGCATCCCTGCTAAGACATGCCCTTGGAAATCATGCTGAATATGGGTGAGTTTTCGACTGAGGTCCCGAACATGGTGATCGTAGACGATCGTGACCGAGCCAACGGTTTCCCGGTTCGCAGCCCACTCCGCCTCGACGAGATTGGCACGGATGAGGTCTCGCAGTGCCTCCGACCGGGTCGCATACCCCTTGGCTTCGATGAGCCGGTCGAACGCCCGCAGCAACTGTCCATCCAATGACACGCCGAATCGCACCAGGTCCTTCATGCGCCCTCCAGTGGCACGATTGTCATTTTCGTGGCACGCATAAGTAGCACCGAAGCTCCTCGAATGCAAGTTCTATCTCCCATCCACCCGAGAGGGAGGCGGGAGAGCCCAAGGGCGTGACGCACTTGGTGCGCGGGGGTCGTTAGAACCGTGGAAGCGCAGGAGCGCTGCGGTTGAAGACTCCCGGGTGCCAATCGTTCACGTGGAAGCCGCAGACGACGTCGCGTGGCCCTGTAGCCCACACGGCAGGGACAGCGCGGCGAGAGAGAATTGGAGTGAGGTGTGTCTAGGAGGCTCGCGCTGAGAGCACAGGACTGCTGCCTCTGTCGTTTCGCCCCTTACTCCGCCTGAATGGGCACGTATAGCACCGTACCCTGTCGATTGACGAGCAGGAGCGCCAGGTCCGTCGGTTTGATCGGATCGACGACCCGTTGGTAGGCATTTAGGTTAGGGACAGCCCTGTGATTGACTTCGAGGACAACATCCCCCGGTTGCATGCCCGAGGCTTCGGCGAGCGACCCCTCCTCGATATCCGTCACAACGAGTCCTGCCGTCACAGCCAGCCCCATTTGGCGAGCCATCGGCACAGTCACTTCATCAACCAAGAGGCCGGCAAGGGGATGCGCTTGCTGTCCCTCTCGAATTTCGATCATATCCGTCTTACGACGCTGTTCTCGGGGGGCTTCCTGGACGACGAGGTCAGCCTGAAACAAACGCCCGTCGCGAATGATTTCGACCTTGTGCCGGCTACTGATCGGCGCCAAGGCAATGAGATTGCGCAGCCGGCCTCCGTCCAGAACCTCGCGTCCGTCCACGCGCACCACGACATCGCCGCGTCGCAGGCCGGCCCGCTCCGCCGAGCCGTTGGGCTGCAAGTCGGTGATAATTGCGCCTTTGACGTCCGGCAACTTGAAGATTTTGCTCAAGACCGGTGTGACGTCCTGCGTCACGGCTCCCAAAAACCCGCGGACGACGCGGCCCGTTTTTAGTAGGCTTTGCATGACCTGCTTGACCATGTTGCTGGGGATGGCAAATCCGACGCCGACGCTGCCGCCGGTCGGGCTTGCGATCGCCGTGTTGATCCCGACCAACTCCCCCGCGATGTTGACTAGCGCGCCGCCCGAGTTGCCCGGATTGATCGGCGCGTCGGTCTGAATGAAGTCCTCGTAATCGGCCACGCCCACATCCGCCCGTCCCACCGCACTGACAATGCCGAACGTCACCGTTTGGCTGAGACCCAGCGGATTGCCGACGGCCAATACAAAATCGCCGACCGCCAGTCGGCCCGAGTCGCCCCACACGACGGCCGGAAGACCAATGGCTTGAATCTTGACGATGGCCACGTCGGTTTTGGGATCGGATGCCACGACGCGACCTTTAAATTGTCGTCGATCCGAAAGCAGCACTTCGACTCCGGAGGCCTCTGCCACCACGTGATGATTGGTGATGATGTAGCCGTCCGGGGATACAATCACGCCGGACCCTTGGCCATATTGCCGTCGGAGTTGCGGCATATCCCGGAATGCGCCGAACGGCAAACTCTCATCGCTCAAGGCTTGTTCCGGAATGACCACGGTGGCGGCAATGCTGACGACAGCGGGCAGCACTCTGACGGACGTGGCTTTGATTTGGGATTGGAGATCAAGAACCGTGGCGGACCCGTTGGGACGGTCATCCGCCCAGAGCGGACCGGCCGACATCGTCAAGAGGAAGCCACTCAACGCGAGCACGCGAGCCGGCGCACAACACAGTGAAGTTATCATGGTGTTAGAGGCTGACCCGACGCAGGCGCAAGGCGTTCGTAATGACGGACACGGAACTGAACGTCATGGCCGCGCTGGCAAACATCGGACTCAAGAGCAGTCCCCAGACGGGATAGAGAATCCCGGCCGCGATGGGCACGCCCAGCGTGTTGTAGAGGAAGGCGAACACGAGATTCTGACGAATGTTTCGCATCGTGGCATGACTCAGCCTCCGTGCCCGCACGATACCACGGAGATCGCCCTTCACCAACGTAATTCCTGCACTCTCCAATGCGACGGCGGCCCCGGTGCCCATGGCAATTCCGACGTCGGCTTGGGCCAAGGCCGGGGCGTCGTTAATCCCATCGCCTGCCATGGCGACGACGCGGCCTTCGCGTTGCAAGCGCTTCACGACGGCGCTTTTCTGATCGGGTAACACTTCGGCCATCACCTCGCCGATCCCCAATTGTGTGGCCACGGCCTCGGCCGTCGCACGGCTGTCTCCACTGATCAAGACCAGGCGGAGTCCGTCCTCCTGCAATGCACGGATCGCCTCCGGCGTCGAGGATTTGATCGGATCGGCAACCCCGATCACGCCGGCAGCTTTCCCGTCGATCGCGACCAACATCGCCGACTGCGCAGCACGCTTCAGACTCTCGGCCTCCTGAGCGATCGGCGCAAGATCGGATTCCGCTACCTTACCGTCGCTGGCCAGAAAGGCGGCCGTGCCGATTGCGACCTGCCGTCCATCCACCTCACCTAAGACTCCTTTACCAGGAAGTGCCCGAAAGTTCGTCGCGTTGGCCAACGTGATGTTTCGTGTAGCGGCGGCGGACACGATCGCCGCCGCCAACGGATGCTCGCTGCCACGCTCGAGACTTGCGACGAGGTGCAGCAACTCCGACTCACTCCAGGGTTCGCGTGTCGCTATGGTGCGGACCGTCGGCTTTCCTTCTGTGAGCGTCCCGGTCTTGTCGAACAACAGCGTGTCGACCTTCTCCATGGTTTCGAGCGCCTCGGCGTGCTTGACCAAAACGCCTGCGGTTGCACCACGCCCCGTACCAACCATGATCGACATCGGTGTCGCCAGGCCGAGGGCACAGGGGCACGCGATGATCAGAACCGCAACGGCATTAACCAGCGCATAGGCCAGTCTGGGCTCGGGGCCCCACCACCACCAGGCCAATCCGGCCAGCACCGCGGCAAGGACGACCGCGGGCACGAAATACCCGGCCACCACGTCGGCCAATCGTTGGATCGGCGCACGACTTCGTTGTGCTTCGCTCACCATCTTCACGATTTTGGCCAAGATGGTGTCCGAGCCGACACGCTCCGCGCGCATGACGAACGAGCCGGTCCCGTTGAGCGTGCCGGCCGTCACGCGCACCTCGGGCATCTTCTCGACCGGGACGGGTTCTCCGGAGATCATTGATTCGTCGATCGCGCTATGTCCCTCCTGCACCACTCCGTCGACTGGGACGTGTTCCCCCGGACGTACGCGAAGTCGATCGCCCGGATGGACCGACGACAACGGCACGTCTTCATCCTGGCCATTTGGTCGAATACGGTGCGCAACCGGTGGGGCCAGGCGCAGGAGGGCTCGGATGGCGCCGCTCGTCTGTCCGCGGGCCCGCAATTCGAGGACTTGGCCCATCGCCACGAGCACGGTAATCATCGCCGCCGCCTCGAAATAGACCGCCACCGATCCGTCCGCATGCTTGAACGACGCCGGCAGAAGCCCCGGCAGCAGGGTCGCCACGACACTATACGAATAGGCCGCGCCAGTTCCCATCGCGATCAAGGTGAACATGTTGAGGTGGCCGGTGCGAAGGGAGCGCCATCCGCGCTCAAAAAATGGCCAGCCGCCCCATAGCACGACGGGAGTCGACAGAAGGAATTGGATCCAATTCAAAGCGGACTGCGAAAGGATCCGATGGAGCGGCCGGCCTGGAATCATGTCCGCCATCGCAAGTCCCATCACGAGCACTGCCGCCGGCAGGCACCACCAGAAACGTCGACTCATATCGACCAATTCAGGGTTGGCCTCCTCCTCGCGTGTCACGGTCCGAAGCTCAAGAGCCATCCCGCAGATCGAGCACGCACCCGGTCTCGCCTGTCTCACCTCCGGATGCATCGGACAGACGTACTCGGTGACGGTCGCCGGCCCGACTGTCTCGGGCTCGAGCGCCATTCCGCACTGAGGACACGGCGCCGGTTTCGGAGACTCCACCTCCGGGCACATTGGGCACACGTACTTCTGCCCCGGCACTTCCGGCGCAGGTTCGGGCGGCGCATATCGCTCCGGATGGAGGTACCGCTCTGGTTGAGCTTTGAACTTGGTCTGACAACCGGTGCAGCAAAAGTAATAGGTTTTGCCGTCATGCTCGTACGTCGCCGCAGCGGACTCATGGAACACCGTCATATGACAGACGGGATCAATGGACGAGGGTCCCGTAGGCGTGGGTGACTCCACTATCATGAGCCCCTTTGTCTTCGGCGTGGATGGCATCATGAGCGGAGCAGGACCGGGCGCGGGAGCGGCCGCTGGAGTCAGGTAGCGGGCTGGATCGCCCTTGAACGTGTCCAAACAATGACGGCTGCAGAAATAATAGGTCGTCCCGGCGTGCTCATGGCGTCCTGCCGCACTGGCAGGCTCCACGGTCATGCCGCAGATGGGATCCAGGGCCATAAGAACAGGTAAGGGGTGATCGGCGAAGAGTCAAGGTCGAATATTCACAAGGGGGTGGTAAATGGTGAAGGGTCACGGAGCAGGAGTGGAGCGCGAAGGGAACCAGTGTCAGAAGGCGGGAGGGATTCTCGCCTCACCCCTGTTAACGTACTTCTCGTCTTTCACTCTTCACCGTTCACCATTGACCCCTTACTTTTTCTTCGCGTCATTGTCCAGGATGCTTTGGATGACGACCTTCACGTTCTCAGGATTGATATCCGTGACCTTGATATTCCCGTCGAGCAGCAACGTCGGTGTCTGTTGCAGATTGATGCGCTCTCCCCACTTCTTGCCTTCCTCCAAGGCCTTGATTGGCTTGCCGCTCTCCATCCCCTTTTCAAACGCCACGGGATCGAGTCCCACCTCCTTGATGAGTGCGGCTCGGAGGGACCGATCCAAGAACTTCACCTTGTCGACATGGATCGTGCGAAACAACACCGCCTTCATTTCCTCGCCCTTGCCCATCGACTTGGCCTGCTCATACATTTCAAACGGAGTCGGCAACATTTGCCGAAACACCGGGAAGCCCACCATGGTCGCTTCGAGCTTGTCGCCGAATTCCTTTTTCAAGACCGGCAATCCCGCCTCTTCGAAATGATGGCAATGCGGACAATAAAAATCCGCGAACTCCACCAACTTGACCTTGCCCTTGACGTGTGTGGAGGGCTCGTTCACCTTTTCGAATTTGCCGCGCAATACCGGAGCATCCGCCGCCTGCACATTTCCCCCTGGCACGCCGAGGGAGAGGAGGACGAACACGGCGATGCCTGCCGCAACCCCTACCCAACGTTGCATCACGAGACTCTCCTTTCGTCGTACGTCTTCATGTCGGCCATTCACAGTATACTCAAGCCAGGTGGCCAAAGGATGCCCTATTGGTTATACGGATGCACGACTCTGGTTGCCGTCACTGTCCTACAATGCGATCCACCCGCTCATCGCGTCCGCCAAGCTCTCGATACCGGCGATACTGCGCGAGGGCACGAGGCAGATCTTTTCGGTGAAGCTCGTAAAACACCCCTAGATTGTAGTGGGCTTCAATCAAATTGGGGTTGAGATTGACCGCCGCCTCGTATTCCTGTTCCGCGTCGTCGAGCTTGTGCATCGTGGTATAGATTAAGCCGAGATTCATGTGCGCCTCGGCATGTTCGGGCTTGATGACGATCACTTCGAGAAATTCACGCGCCGCCTCCTCCAGCTTGCCCTGACTCCGGAGAATGAACGCCAGGTTGAAGCGGGCATCGATGAGATCGGGCTTCGCGCGCAAGGCCTCCCGATAGGCCGAGGCCGCCTCAGTGAGATTATTGTTCTTTTCGGCGATGCGTCCCTTGAGATACCAGGCATCGGGATGTCCTGGTCGCATGCGCAAAAGAAGCTCCAAGTACCCCTCCGCGGCTTTCGAGTCCCCCCGTGCATCAGACAAACTGGCCAAGCGATACAGCGCTTCCGGATGCTCGCCGTCTACTTTCAAGAGTGCGGCATAGACGACTTCCGCCCGCTCGCTGGCATGTGTACGCTCGTACAGTTTGGCCAAGTCCAGATACGCCTGCTCACGCTGGGGTGCCAGGTCAATCACATGCTCCAAACCCTGTTCGGCCTCCCGCACGTTTCCTGCGTTGAGCGCCAAGAGGGCCAACTCATGGTGCGCCGCGGCCAGTTTGGGATTGGCCGACACCGCTTGTCGGAATGCCGCTGCGGCTTCTTTGGATGATTTTTTTTCGTGGAGCAGCAACAGCCCCAGCTGATAGTGCGCGTCAGCGAGATGCGGATCGAGCTCGACGGCCTTTTTGAAGTCGCGGATCGCGTCGTCGACGGCCCCTTGCTTCGCGCGCTGGAGTCCGAGTTCGTACTCGCGTTTCGCGGCCTCCGATGAGGCGGCGCCAGCCGTGTGAAGAAAGACGGACGGGACCCAGCAAACCAGGATGACAAACACCCAGCGGAGAGCTGTCGCTGACACCGATTGCCTGTGTGTACCTGTGCCGCCTTCTTTCGCCATCCGGACGCGCATCTCGCCTGCCCACTTTGACAGAGGCCTGATGCGACTATAAAGACGCACCGCGGTGAAATCAACGTGTCCGCTGAATCAACGGTGCGCGGTGGCCAGAACACGACAGGCCCCACGCATCCCAAGGCGGAACGCGTGAGGCCTGTCTCGGGGAGATACCGGTACGGCTTGGCTATTTCATGACAAGAAGCTGTCCCCCAATGACGTTCTTGTCATTCAGCGAGTGATACCGTAGTACGCTTCCGGCCGTCACATACGTGAGATCACTTGTCGGAATACCCACGTATTTTGTTTCACCGGGCTTGAGGGTGAGCTTGACGTTGAGGGTCGTCGGAGCCGAAATATTCTCTTCCGCTGCGAGGCCGAACGACTGCTCGGTCTTGGTGCCATTACTGACCTTGAGGAGAACCGGCGTCCCTGCCCGGCCAACCATCTTGAGAATTGCCACGGGAGGATACCACACACTCTTCCCCCCGACGCCCTCCAAGACTTGAAATTCCAAATCCACCGGAATTTCACGGAACGGTTGCCCGACAACGGAACCTGTTTCAAGGTCTCCAATCTCCACGCCCCCGGATTGCAATGCGAAGCCGGCAGGACTACCGGCCAGCACCGCTATCATGACGACTGCCGAAACCACCAATGCCTGATACATGCCCCTGCCTCCTTGTTGATGGGTTAAAGTGATGAAGACGAAGGACTCCCCTGCACGACACAGGGCGGCAAATCCGTCCCTTCGAGAATCTGCCCCCCAATAATATGATCCCCCGCAATCAGGAACAGGACCTTGAGCCGCTTCTGATTATCCAGAAATTTTCCGACGGCCACCGCCGTGACCTCGCGCGACCCATTGTCGAACGCATGATCCTCCTCGATCACGACATAGTATGTGTCGAATCCCTCAAACTCCTTGTTAAAGACTTCCCCACGCAGGAGTGACAGCAACGCGACATCTTCTCCGGCCCACGTGGGAACTGCGACCAACACACTGGACAACACTAGCACCCACGCCGCCGCACACCTCGCTCGAGATCGCATCGCATGCGCTCCGTGGTTATAGGTGGACTGTTCTGCCATGTCTACGCATGGATTCTCACGATTGCCGATGCTTGCTACATCATTGAAACTCGGCGTATGTGCATGAATTCGATGAGTCCCGACGCAAAAGCCCATAGGGGATTACGCCGCATCAACCCCTTTCAAATCATTAGGGGGCGGCGGTAGCGCCGCCCCCTCAACCGAAACCCGTGAGGAGGTAGGTCAGACCCACACACGAGCCTCGGAACTCCTGACGCCCCCCTGTTGAACTAGTGGCCTGCGTGAGACCACTGCGCACAAAATTCGTCATATCGGTGGACGAAGTCCTTCTGCCCGAGGGGAGCATGGCACGCGCGGCACTTGGTAAAATCCTCGGCCACAGGCTTCCCGTCTGGAGAATAGGCGGAGTAGACCCAGTGGCCGTTTTTCACATTGTCCGGCACGTCTTGCCCCCAGCCATCGTTCTTCTCCATCATAAAAACCTTGGCAAGATCGCCTCTGACAAGCTTACCGTCAGGTCCTCTTGCCGGCGTCTCTCCCTCCATCTGAACTTTATAGAGCTCCATGACCATAGTGGTGCCATTAGGGAACGCCGAAACGGGACAGGCCTTGGCACCGACCTGATTCACGTAGATATCGCGAACCTGCTTGGCATCCGGCCGTTGAACGTCGGATAGAAATTTCGGCCAACTCTTGTAGTCAGCGGGCAGCGGCAACGTGCCGTCCTTCGGACCGCCCCCTGCACCCACGGTCAGTATGCCGGCAAGGCTTACACACACGACTCCCAGCACGATTGAGACAATCCGCCGCCTGTTCGTGTTCATATCCATCCTCCAAGTTTGACGGAAAAAACCGGCTCGCTCGCGACGCCCTTATCGTTTGAGGTCCAGCAATCCGAAGACCCGGTTCCCCTCATCTCCGGCTTCTTGAATGCGCGCGGTGCAAAACCACCCTATGGACAACGCCCGTTCCATTTCCCAGATCAAGTCGGCGCGCGCTTTATTCCCCGGATGGTAGGACACGCGTAGTGTGCCATGGTCGTTGAGAAACTCGACGGTGACGACGCTCCAAACGTCCGCAAGCGCTGCCTTGACGTCCGCACGCTGGTATTCACAAAAACGCCCGGCAATCTGCACGGTCACCATGTGCTGAGGCATATTGTCCGCTCCGCTTGGCGTCGCGCTCGATACCCAGTCAGCCTGACCAGCATAGGCAGACATGACCAATATCGTCGCGACGCTTAGCCGTGCGCGTCGCCTCCGGAAAGCTCGGCTTGTTATCAACCCGCTCATGTAATCAATACCTCCACGGCCTCTCGGCAATGCTCAGTGTCGGTTCCTCTCTCGAGGCTCCATGACAATTCCACGCTGCACACAGTTGGTCTCGACCAGCGAATTGACCGACCGATGAAAGATTCGCAGGCTGCCCCGGCTGATCTTTGTCGCCTCGAGCCGCCCCTCTTCCACCCAGCGATAGATCGTCCAGCGACTCACACTCAGAATTTTGGCTGCATCCTCCACGCGCAACAGAGACTCTTGGAGTTTCATGACCATCCTCCGATCTCCTCCGTTCAGGCCGTCTCTCCCGTTGATAATCGGCTGACTCCAGAGACAATTTCGCTCAAACCATACTTCGCCGGCCCCTGATACCCATAGACCCACACATGGCTGGTCTGATTGCCTTGGAGGCCGGCGTCAATGTGGCCGCATTTCGTCATGACGAATCGTGTCACCCCGCGTGCCTCGTATGAAGACCTGACCTCCCAGCCTCTCGGGATACTCGCGGGAATCGTCTCGACGATTAGCGTGGTTCCGACGGGAAATGGGTCGTCAACTGACAAACCGAACGCCTTCGGACTCACATAGAATCGAATGGTCCTTACCCCCCATGCGCCTATGAGTTCGGTTTGCACAGAAGGCCATTCCGTAAAGTCGACAGGCACTGGCACCGTGGCGACGGTCCGCTCATGTGTGGGCGAAGCGGACACGTCCACGGCAATCGCTAGTAGTTTGGCAACCGCGAAGGCCAATTCACCGTCGGCGGGCTCGCCAGTATGGAGGAAGTCCCGACCAAATGTTCGATCCGTGGGTGCGGCTGCCCCATGGCAAAGCTTCCAAGATTCCACCATGCTCTCGCTCGACATCGTCAGGCCTCCTACTCGTGGCCGCTGGAGGAGCGAGTTACCTAGCGAGTTCAGCGCCGTCAGGGGATAGGAATGGGCGGGCCGGGGCGGGGAGGCAGTCACGCGTCCGCCCCGGCTTCTGTTCGACCGTGGGGATATCACGTTCGAACCCGCGTCGAGCTTGTTTGGAAGCTGTTTCATGTCCTCACCGGATGTCGCTCCATGCCCGGTCGACCGCGTGATGATGCCCGCATTGCCATCCCCGTTCCAACGCGGCTTCAACCTCTCTCGACAGTTCGTCAATTGCCCGATGCCCGTTGACGATGTTGACGATCAATCGGTCGCCGAGGCGTAGGAAAGTCAACTGCGCCTGAGCCGCAATGTATCCGAGAGCGGCTTCCGCCAACTCGACGCGATACTGGCAGGCCGTCGAATAGACCTCCCTTTCCACCTCGAACGCCTCTCGATCCTGGGCCTTTGGCTCCTCCTTCCCAAATGACACGGAGGCAGCAAGATAAGCCGGCGCATTGAATCCAACGACCAGGACCAGCACGCCAAGTCCGACCATCAGCCGGTTCACAGAACGGACCGTGCCGGCCGGGGGCAGGGTACAGGCACCCCGCCCCCGACCCAGAGTCCGAGCCAAGGAGGCCAATCCAACTCTCGGACTCGCAGTCATGAGCGACACCGATCTCATCTATTCATGCGCTACTACACCGAGTACGGCATTTGGACCGGGACACCGGCGCCACAGGAGAGGGCGCCGACGCCCCGGCGGCGCACCGAGCCATCGGCAGATGCACTCGGAGCAGTTCAAACCATCATCTGATGCCACTATGTGAACGCGAAGCGTCCCTACACACGCTCTGCAGCTCGACTGCTCCGCAACGCGTCCACTGCCTTGTTCGAATGGACGTTGCCGAATACGCAATCGCCGCAGGAGCCGGAATCGTGAAGGGCTACCGAGGGGGGCCGCGCGAGAAGATCAGGCTGAAGAGGGAGGCAGAAGCTATGGGCTCGGGTTCCTGACTTGGGACTGCTTGGGCCATGAAGACAGGAGCAGCGAACGGCTCCACCGCCACACCAGTGGAAGTGGCCGCTTGACAGGCCCATGCACAAAGAAGCGAACCATTTCGAGTGTCCGCACCACTGTGTTGAGAATGGTGGTGCCCAACGTGTTCGTGACCGTGTTGTGCGTCCGTACGGCTCCACATACAGGAAGCCGCCAGGCAGACCAACGTCAAGTAGACGCCAGTCAGCGAGACTGAAACGAGTCCTCCTACACGTAAGATAACCGAGGGGTGCTGCATGTCGACCATCGATATACGCATACTGAGGGTAAATGTCTACCGATACTTGCTCACGACTGCACCAGTGAGTTCAAAAATTTCTCTCCCCGTGGAATTTCGTGGAGACCAGCCACTTGGTGCTCACCCACTCGACGCGGCGTTCGATCATGATCGTTTCCGTGCCTCATGTCCGGGATGATGGTTAACGCGATTCTCTTCGATGAGTCGCGAGACCGATTCACCGAGCACACGGAGTGAACCCTTCCCCAACTTGGTGCCCTGGAGGCGTCCGTCGGCCAGCCATCGGTAAACGGTCCACCGACTGACCTGCAACAATTCAGCGGCCTCGTTCACCCGTAACAGAGCCTCGCTCACACTAGCCCCCGTCCCAAGTTGAATTCCAGCCACTCTCCCGCCGTCGCGAGGGCAGGCGGCGGCGAGGCTGCTCCTCGCCGCCGCCTTCTCCACGTGCGCTTGAATGTTACTCTGGCATCCCATGATCGTCGAGACGCTCAGGCAACGGTTTCCGAACGGCAGGACCACTCGTCAGCTCGGAGGTGGCCACGTTCCCACTGCTGACGGCATCGTGCAGGAACACGAGCACGCCGCCTGGGTTCGTACCGACTGGGACGGTCGTGACGATCTGATTGTTCGACGCATTGATGATCGTCACTGTACCAGCTGCCGAGGAGGTTCCATTGGACACCACCACGTCTGAAGCCGCACCGGCGCCTTTGACGACCACGCCGAAACTGTGGCCGGTCGCCACAGGCAACTGGATCTCGGCCAACGGCGCAATCGGAGCTGGGAATCCGGACGGATCAAAGACCAGCAGGCGATCCTTCTTCAACGCGGTCGTCTGGGCAGGAGAAGCACCGGTCGCCGTGTTGGAGACGATCATGAACATCCGCTTCCCATCCGGCGTGAAACTGAAGCTTGACGGCGAGATATCTTGAAGGCTCGCGACCTCGGTCAGCGTGAGATTTGCGGCGGTGAGGTCTACAACCGCAAGCTTCCCGAGCACGTGGGCTGCATCCGTCGTGATATCGATCCCACGGAACATCAGGAACCGGCCATCCGGAGTGATGCCGTAGGAAGTATAGGGTGTTCCCGTGAGATTGAGCGTGCGGGTCACCGCATAGGTCGTTGGATCGACCTCCACGATCGTGTCGTAGTTCTCTTGAATGCTATAGACTTTCCCCGTTGTTTGCGACCAACGAATGCCGTGCGGGTTCGAGCTGTTCGGTGTGTTCATGACGTTCGGTTGGTTTGCGTTCACATCGCAGGCCGGTTTCGGCGGGGTCTGCGCTGCCTCACCGGCATCCGTGCACAAATCGATGCGGTTTATCAACGTATGGTAGGTGGCCGAGGCTGGCTCATTATCGATTACCGCGATTTCGCCTGCCGTCGTACTGGACGTAAACACTCGCTTCGGAATGGCAGCGTTCGTCGCGGTCGGCTGGGAAAATGCCGAGACCTTGTGGCCTGCTCCCAGGATGCAGATGGTTTTTTCCACGTGCGGTGGATTGCCACCCGGGCCCAGATGCGAATTGTGCAAAATCGTAACCGAACCTCCGCCCTGCGCAGAGCAATTCACGGAGTCCACCCCTGTGGTCGCCTGGCCGTCGTTCATCGACCAGACGACTTCCTGGTCCGTCGTATCGACATAGATGTGCACCGGCCGCTCGCCTGTGGGCAAGTTATCCTCATGAACGGGAGTGGCGCCATTGAGCGGGTCGATCGTGGCGACCTTGTTCCCCAGTCCCAGATTGATGAACACCCACTCCTCGAGCGAACTCGTCCCGTCCCCGATGGCGTTATTTTCGAAATCGCTCGAAGGCATGGTCGAAACGACTCTACTGTTGGCTCCATCAATCGCGACAACCGCCAGCGTTTTGTCGTCGCGGTTGTTGACAAACGCCAGAGGAGTCGCCAGACCTGCACTGGTCGTTGAAGTTGGGGTCGCCGTCGTCGCCGGCGCGGTGCTATCACTGCTGCTGCAGCCCACGACCGCTGCCACACCCAGGCTTAACAGCACTGCGGCCAAGCGCTTATGCATCGAACAACTGTCATGCGATTTCAATTGAGCGTCTCTGTACTGCATGGTTCTCTCCTTGACCCTGTGACATGTAAAATGAAAGTAATCTTCTAATCGAAGCACGGGCAGCAGCGGCCGGGGGACCTCTCAGCATCACCACAGGTGCCTGGGCGACACTAGCGGCCGGTTGATTCATTTCTTCGATCGAGCTTGCGCTCGCGGGTGCGTCAAGCAGGCTTGGCGCAGCGAGCAGAGAAACCGGTTGCGCTGCCGCGCAAAACCACATGCACAGCCCCGCCTCATGGACAGCGAGTGGCGACGCGGCTCCATGCGCGCAGATGACCGACTGCGCGGGCGCCACCGCGCCCACCCAGAGACCCACCGTGAGGGCAACGCCGAGGCATGCCCTCCTCAAATTAGAATGGAGTCGGTACATTGAACGTCTTTGTCACACCACCCACAAAACTCAGATCCTGCTGCAGATTGCCGTTGAAATCCCGATAGACCGGGATTTGGGCAACAAAATAGGCTTGCGCGTGCCCCCAGAGGTCGACCAGCGCTCCGGTGGAAAAGCCGACGAAGGTGTAATTCGTCGTCGGGACCGACCGTGCGATCACGTTGAGATCGATCGGCACGGCACGGTCGATGGGCGCCGGCAGAAACTGATACAGCGCCGCCTCCATATTGTCTTTCGTCTTGTATCGGAAGTTGATTTGCTCGGTCAGGATCAACCAGGGCACCGTCACCAGATTGACCCCGAGATTCAGTGTGTATTCCTGTCCGAATTGGTAGCCGTCCGAATTCCGCAGGTTATAGCGCCAGGAGCCCTGCAGGAACTGGTTGAGCCGGTGAGGAAGAATTTCGTACGTCTGGTAGAAGCCGGGCTGAAAGCCGAACGCGCCCCGGCCCAACTGCAGCGTGGATTCCGCATACTGCCCGTTGGCGCCGGTCTGCTGGTAGGTCCCGGTGGGGAAGAACACCGCCGTTTCCAATACGAACATGCTGCGGAGTGTGGGTAGCAGATTGTACTTGAGCCTTGCCATGACGTCGCCGAGGCCCTTGTCGTTAAATTCGGAGACATTACCAGGACCGAACTGACCGGTGGACCGCACCGACTTGTATGGCAACATGACTTCGATGCCGATCCGATCCGTGAGGCCATAGTTCAAATCCAACGACGCGGTCTGGACGAGCGTGTCCAGCCGATCCACTTGGATATTTCCCAGGATGAGTTGCTTGGTTTGCTGGTTCGCGTACGGAATCGTGTTCGCGCCGCCCGGACCGGGGGAGACGGGCGTGTAGTTGTAGACCAGATTTGCCGTCAAGAGGCCGGCCGGCGACACCTGCTGCTGCGAGCCGATAACCACAAAGCAGCTCACTGCGCCGCACGACGCCGGCGCCGGCGCCGCCACCAACAGCATGGATATCACCGCACCGACGACACACCAGAGCACCGTGGCAACCTTCATGAACGCATCCTTCCCGAATGATTTTTCGCAGGGGCCGACACAACTCCACGAGCACTTGCCCATGGGTGGCCAGCGAAACACGTTTTGTGAGTTGGACTACTAGAAGGTCGACGCTGGAGGCGCGCGGGAGGAGGGGCGATAGATCGAGACGATTAAAGGATCAGGCGCGATGGGATCCGTCAGCCGTGCGACGAGGGCGAAGTCGGCCGGGAGCAGGGGCAACGCGGCATCAGTCAACTGTCCCGCGGCACAGAGCCACGAACAGAGCGCCGTGGCGTGCGTGGCCGCCTGGTGATGCGCATGGTGCAACGCATGCGGCACGGTGGCCGGATAGAGGAGTCCGCTCAGCAGGAGCAACACTCCCGCGAGGAGAATCGCAACAGCCTGTGACGTGCGATAGCGTGACATCAGCGTGAACGTCTTATCTGGTCACGGCGGCTTGCGCGCTGGATGCGGCATGAAGCCGATCGAAGACATCCTGGATTTTCTGCTCGGTCAACAGGCTGCCTT
Source organism: Nitrospira sp. (assembly GCA_036984305.1). Classification (NCBI taxonomy): domain Bacteria; kingdom Pseudomonadati; phylum Nitrospirota; class Nitrospiria; order Nitrospirales; family Nitrospiraceae; genus Nitrospira; species Nitrospira sp. Next base: position 676,449 of record BQWY01000001.1, on the reverse strand, counting down.
TCACGTATTCCTGGACCTTCCCGTTCCCATCGATGAACACGCTCACCGGCAGTCCAAAGACGCCGTAGAGATTGGCCACGTCGTTGTCGCGATCGAGCAGCACGGGAAACGTATGACCGTACTCGACAATGTGTTCACGGACCCTTGCTTCATCCTCGAGCTCGTTCACGGCCACCACCACGAGCCCCTTGTCTTTGAGGCGGTCATAGGCCGACTGCATGGCGGGCATCTCGGTCGTGCACGGCTTGCACCACGTCGCCCAAAAATTCAGCAGCACGACCTTTCCCTTATAATCAGCCAGGGTGCGCGTGTTCCCGTCCAGATCGATCAGCGTGAAGTCCGCCGCGGGCATGCCGACCGCAGGCACTCGAGACCCCATACCGCGCGCCGGTTCTATCCCCCAACTCCAAAGCAGCGCGGATACGCTCAATAGGATCAGCAGTGGTTGTTTCATCATGAACGCCTCCCGGTTAGGTCCGATCCCCCGAGTTGCCTTGATTGGGGGGAGCAGAGTCGACCCTAGCTCGAGGCAGCATCGAGTCAATGAACAATAATGGGCTCGGTAACGGAATGAAGCTAGGTCGTGATAGCAGGAGGAGCGCGCGAAGAGCTAAAGACGGAGACGACACGATCGAACGAGGCGATCTGGGGTACCGGACTAGGCTCGGACCGCGCGAATACCGCTGAAGGTGACCCGAGCGAGAATTCCGCCGCTTGTCCGGCCGAGCAGAGCCACGTGCACAAGACCGAGCCGTGCGTGGTTGCATTGTGGGCGGCGTGATGCGCTGCGTGCGGAACCGTGGCCGGATACATGAGCGCGGAGACGGCAACGAGCACGATCGCCAATCCCATGGCAATCACGCGGCGTCCCTTGGCTCCTTCCACTCGACGGATCATGGCGCGCTGATGCTAATGAGAATCCACATACCCTGTCAAGATCGGAAGCGCCATGCCATCGTGCCGACCGCGGACCTTCAGCCCGCCCGCCAAGACCGGGCCGCCTTTCCTGTAGGATTCATCCAGTAATTCAGTTATACTTTTCTCAAGATAGGACCGTGAGTCCCGCCGAATAGATAACCGTACACCCTTTAGACCAACATGCTCACACGCCTGCTCAATCTGATCTTTGGAAGTAAGAACGAACGCGAGATCAAAGCCTTACGGCCGACGGTCGAGCGGATCAACGGCTTGGAAGCGAGCCTGACACCACTCTCCGACGAAGCCCTCACGGGAAAAACCAAAGAGTTTCAAAGCCGTCTGGCGGACGGCGAAACCCTCGAGGACCTGTTACCGGAGGCCTTTGCGGTCTGCCGCGAGGCCGGGCGCCGTCGCCTGAATATGCGGCATTTCGACGTGCAACTCCTGGGCGGCATGATCCTTCACAAGGGCCGGATCGCCGAAATGAAAACCGGTGAAGGCAAGACGCTGGTCGCTACCCTTCCGCTCTATCTCAACGCGCTGTCGGGTCAAGGCGCCCATCTCGTGACCGTCAACGACTATCTAGCCAAACGCGACGCCCAGTGGATGAGCCAGGTGTATCATTTCCTCGGCCTCTCGGTCGGCGTGATCCAGCACGACGCCTCGTTCTTGTACGACCCGACCTACGATGCCGCCGACAAACGGCTGCAGCACCTGCGGCCCTGCACGAGGCAAGAGGCCTACCGCGCCGATATCACCTACGGCACGAACAACGAATTCGGCTTCGATTACCTGCGCGACAACCTGATCGTCAGTGACATCGGACAGTGCGTGCAGCGTGAATTGAACTATGCGATCGTCGACGAGGTCGACAGCATTTTGATCGACGAGGCCCGGACGCCCCTGATCATTTCAGGCCCCACGGATGACACGACCGATCTCTATTATCGCTGTAACGCCATCATTCCGCAGCTCAAGGCCGAGCGCGACTTCACGATCGAGGAAAAAACGAAGACCGCCGCGCTGACGGAGGAGGGAAACGCTCGCGTCGAAAAACTGCTCGGCGTGGAAAACCTGTACGACATCGCCAACATGAACCTGGTCCATCACGTGATTAAGGCGCTTCAGGCACACACGCTCTACAAGCGGGACGTCGAGTACGTAGTGAAGGACGGCGAAGTCATCATCGTGGACGAATTCACGGGCCGGCTCATGCCGGGACGACGCTGGAGCGATGGGCTCCATCAAGCCGTGGAAGCCAAAGAAGGCGTCAAGATCGCCAACGAAAACCAAACGCTCGCATCCGTCACGTTCCAGAACTACTTCCGGATGTACAAGAAGCTCGCCGGCATGACCGGCACCGCCGACACGGAAGCCGCCGAGTTCGCCAAAATCTACAACCTCGACGTCAACGTCATCCCCACCAATCGGCCGAACGTCCGGAAGGACTACGCCGACGTCGTCTTCCGTACCGAGCGCGAAAAGTTCAACGCCATCGTCGAGGAAATCAAAGAATGCTACGAGCACGGCCAGCCCGTCCTCGTGGGCACCATCTCCATCGAAAAGTCGGAACGCTTGTCGGGACTCCTCAGCCGCCAAGGCGTGAAGCATCACGTCCTAAACGCGAAGTATCACGAGCGCGAAGCCGAAATCATCGCCCAGGCGGGCCGCAAGAGCGCCGTGACGATCGCCACCAACATGGCCGGCCGCGGGACCGACATTTTGCTCGGAGGCAACCCGGAGTTCACCTTCAAGCAACTGCTCTATCGAGAAGAAGGCCTCCCCGAGGACCGCCGCCTGGCAGTCTATGAGGAGATCAAGGCCGACTGCGAAAAAAACAAGCAGGAGGTCGTGGGCGCAGGCGGGCTGCATATCCTCGGCACCGAGCGCCATGAAAGCCGACGGATCGACAACCAGCTCCGTGGCCGCGCAGGTCGGCAGGGCGATCCGGGATCCTCGCGCTTTTACCTGTCGCTCGAAGACGACCTCATGCGCATCTTCGCGTCGGAGCGTGTCTCAAATCTCATGCTCAAGCTCGGCATGGAAGAAGGCGTGCCGATCGAACACGGCATGGTGACGCGCGCCATCCAGAATGCCCAAACCAAGGTCGAGGCGCACAATTTCGAGATCCGGAAGCAATTGCTCGAGTACGACGACGTCATGAACAAGCAGCGTGAAATCATTTATCAGCACCGCCGCGCCGTCTTTACCAGCGAGGATATTTCCGGCGAAGTTCGCGACATGATGCATAACGTCGTCACCTCGTTCGTGGACGTGTGCTGCCCGGAAGAGCAGTATCCGGAAGAGTGGGATTTCAAGAGCCTGGCCGAATCCATGAACGGCCAGTTCGGCGTGGACATTGCGGCGGGACACTCCGAAGGCGTCGACAGCCTCAAGGAAATGGGTCGCGACGCCCTCTTGGAAGACATGAAGGAAGCCGTTCAGCACGCCTACGCGGCGAAGGAACAGGAGATTCGCCCCGACATCCTCCGGCAGCTCGAGAAGCTCATTCTCCTTCAGGTCATCGACCACCACTGGAAGGAACATCTGCTCGGCATGGATCACTTGCGCGACGGTATCGGCCTGCGCGGGTACGGGCAGAAAGACCCGCTCATCGAATACAAGCGCGAAGGGTTCGACATGTTTTCGAACCTGATGGGACGCATTCAGTCGGATGCCCTGGAGCGGTTGTTCCGCATCCAAGAGGTCCGCCAGCAGGAGGTTCCCACGTCTCCTCCCCCGCAGCTACCACCCCGGATCACCCTGAGCCACGGCGACGAGGCGATCTCGACCGCCGCGCCGAAGGGACACGTCGATAAAGTCGGCCGCAACGACCCCTGCCCGTGCGGGAGCGGGAAGAAATACAAAAAGTGCCATGGGGCGTAGAGGCGCCGCCCCAACGCGCTCCGCTCCCTGATTTCAGAGCGACCCGATCACCAGGCAATCGGTGATCATGCATGAAAGCCACATACTACTTGCCATCGATGAGCAGCCATTTGCGCCGCCGAAATCACCGCCGATCGCATTGACTTTTCAATCACTTCGCCGCTAATCTAAGACCCTTTTTTCCTGCAATTTTCTGGGGAAGGGATTGGTGTCACCTGTAGCAGCACAAAACAGGCGCCGGGGGGTCGACTGTTCTAAAAACCCAGGGAACCCCGCGCTCCTGGCGATCATCCGGGAGGAGATTGCCGCACGGGGTCCGATGACCTTCGCTCGCTTCATGGAGCTGGCGCTCTACCACCCGGATTATGGGTATTACACCAGACCAGCGGCGGAGCAGGGTGCTTCCCGGATCGGATGGTCAGGGGACTTCTATACGAGTTCGGACGTCCATCGCGCGCTCGGCTGGACGTTGGCGAAACAGGCGGCGCAACTGGATGCCGTTCTTGAACGGCCGGAGACATTCACCCTGCTTGAGATGGGACCAGGGAAGGGATCACTCGCGCGGGACATCCTGGATACCTGTGAGCGAGAGCATCCAGACCTCTTGTCGCGACTGCGCTACGTCATGATCGACCGCAGTCCCGATCACCGGGCCATTCAACGGGAGACGCTCGCGGCCTGGCTCGACCGGCAGGACGTCGTGACGTGGGTAGATTCGCTCGAGTCCTTGAGCCCGGAGAGTGTCGTCGGTCTGTTCCTGTCCAATGAACTGGTCGACGCCTTCCCCGTCCATCGAGTCACGATGCAGGATGGGATCTTGCGTGAGCGATGTGTGAGCATCGCTGATGGACACCTGGTCGAGGCCGATGCACCACTTTCAACCCAGGTGTTGGCCGACTATTTCCAGCGGCTCGGCGTGACGCTTTCGGAAGGCGCCGTCGCGGAAGTCAATCTTCAGGCGCTGGACTGGATGGCGATGGTCGCGTCGCGGCTTCACCAAGGACTGGTGATCACGATCGATTATGGGCACCGCGCGCCCGACCTCTACAACGCCGAACGTCGAGGGGGCACCCTCCGCGGCTACCTGCGCCATTCTGTCTCGGACAACCTCATCGCGTCGGTCGGCGAGCAGGACTTGACCAGCCACGTGGATTTCACCAGCTTGGCTAGAGTAGGGACCGAGGCCGGTCTCACGGTGGCGGGCTTTACAAATCAAATGAGCCTGATGATAAGCCTCGATATTGAGCGCTACTGTGCCGCGCTGCCCGAGGAGGCGCCCGACATGCTGGCGATCGCCCATCTCCTGCGGCCGCATGGCATGGGGACGACGTTCAAAGTCCTGTATCAGCAAAAAGGTCTTCCCGCGGTGGACTGGGAGGGTCTACGCTATCGACCGTTCCTGGATGCATCCTTGGAAGTTCCGTCCACTCGGAGCAAGTCCGACTGATGATGTCGAACGAAGCGGTCCCACTCAATTATCTGCCGATCGTGCTCTTTATGGTCGTGGCTCTAGCGTTCGGGGCGGTATCCCTCTTGGTCGGATGGGTCGTCCGGCCGTCGCGGCCCTACAAGGCAAAGCTGATTCCGTACGAGAGCGGAAGCCCGTTGTTTCAGGATGCGCGAGTTCAATTTCCGATTCGATACTACATCATCGCGATGCTGTTCGTGATTTTCGACATCGAAGTGGTGTTCATGATTCCCTGGGCCGTGGCATTCCAAAAGTTGGGCGTGGTGGGACTGGTGGAGATGTTCCTCTTCATCGCCATCCTGGTCGTTGGGTTCTGGTACGCCTGGAAAAAGGGCGCGTTAGAGTGGGACTAGGAACCGGAAGGGATGAAAGGTTACGGTGAACAGTGAGGAGTGAGGGAAGAGCGCGAGAGAGTCCATTGATCCCTCACCCTTGACCCCTCACGCGAGGCTATCATGAGCATGCTTGAACGACAGTTAGAGGCGAATATCATTACGACCAACCTCGACGCGGTGGTCGGCTGGGCGAGAAAGTCTGCCCTCTGGCCGATGACCTTTGGCTTAGCGTGCTGCGCGATCGAGATGATTGCAGCGGTCTCGTCCCGTTACGATATCGACCGGTTCGGAGCCGGGGTATTCCGCGCCTCACCCCGGCAATCCGACTTGATGATCGTAGCCGGAACCGTGACCCGCAAGATGGCTCCGGTGATCCGCCGCATTTACGATCAGATGCCGGAGCCTCGCTATGTGATGTCGATGGGGTCCTGCGCGACCTCCGGCAATCATTACAACAGTTATAGCGTGGTCCAGGGCGTCGACCAGATCGTTCCCGTCGATGTGTACGTCCCGGGCTGTCCGCCGCGTCCGGAAGCGCTGCTCGATGGACTGTTGAAATTGCAGGAAAAAATTCAGCGTGAAAAGGTCTTCGTGAAATAGGGCGTCAACCGTCAAAAGGTCAATCGTCAATCGGCTCCAAGTCCGCACTCCGAATGACGAATGACGAATGACGAATGACGTATGAGGATGCATCCTGTACTGGAGCGACTGAAAACTCAGTTCCCCGACGCGGTCCTCGAGGTCCGCGAGGATCCCACGCGCGGCGAGTTCAGCGCACAAGTCGTCGCCGCCCGGATTGCGGACATCGGTCGATTCTTGCACGATGACCCGGCGCTGGCGTTCGATCACATCACCGACGTGTGTTCGGTCGACTACCCCGAGGCGCTGGAGCGGTTCGAGGTCGTGTACCACCTCCTCTCGCTCCCTCATCGCCATCGCATTCGGGTGAAAGCCCGCGTCCCCGAGGAGAACCCATCGCTGCCCACGGTGACGGGTATTTGGCGAGGCGCCGACTTCATGGAGCGCGAGGTCTACGACCTCATGGGAATCACCTTCGAGCAGCATCCGGACCTGCGCCGCATTCTGATGCCGGAAGATTTCGACGAGGGGTATCCGCTGCGCAAAGACTTTCCCACCGAAGGGCGCGGATGGCGCGGCACGTTTCCGTTCATCCCACGTCTCGACGAACCCGCGGCGGAACTCAGCCAGGAAATTCCCGAGGCGGAGAAGAGGCCGTACCTCGCCGAGGCCGACACCAGGCCTTCAACGCGCCGTAGAGAAGACTTGCTCTTGAACATGGGTCCGCAACATCCCAGCACGCATGGGGTGCTGCGTGTCGTTCTCGAATTGGACGGGGAACGGATCGTCAAGGCCACGCCGGACCTGGGCTACCTGCATCGCGGCGTGGAAAAGCTGGCCGAGGGCCTCAATTATATGCAGGTGATTCCACATACGGATCGGCTGGACTACGTCTGTTCGATGACTAACAACTACGCCTACGTCCGCGCAGTCGAGAAACTCGTGGGGATCAAGATTCCCGAGCGGGCGGAGTACGTGCGGACGATCGTGGCCGAGACTCAGCGGATCATCGGGCATCTCTTCTGGCTGGGCACCCAGGCGCTCGACATCGGCGCGATGACTGTGTTCTTCTGGACGTTCCGAGAACGCGAAACACTCCTCGACATATTCGAGAAACTCTGCGGCGCGCGCCTCACGCTGAACTATTTCCGGATCGGCGGCGTGGACAGCGATTTCACCCCGGATTTGGTGGCGCGCTTGAAGACGTTTCTCGATGGATTCTACGAACACATCGCGGAGTACGACAGCCTGATCATGAACAACCGCATCTGGCTCGGTCGCACGAAGGATGTCGCCGTGATTTCCGCCGAAGACGCTATCAACTTTGGCCTGACCGGCCCGACGCTTCGCGGCTCCGGGGTCGAGTACGACGTTCGCAAGTACGAGCCCTATGGCGCCTACGACAAAGTCGATTGGGAAGTTCCGGTCGGCAAGAACGGCGATACCTACGACCGCTACTGGATACGCATGGAAGAGTTACGCCAGAGTTGCCGCATCATCCGCCAGTGCCTGGATCAAATGCCGCAGGGCCCGATCATGGCCGACATGCCGAAGGTGATCCCACCACCCAAACAGCATGTGATGCGCGACATGGAGAGCCTGATTCATCATTTCATTATCTTCACCCAGGGCTTCAAGCCTCCCAAAGGGGAGGCCTATTGCGCGACCGAAGCCCCAAAGGGAGAGCTCGGCTTTTTCTTGGTGAGCGACGGGAGCCCGCGTCCGTACCGGATGAAAATCCGCGCCCCGTCGTTCATCCACATGGGTGCATTCGATCATATGGCGCGCGGCTATTTGATCTCCGACATCATTACGATTTTCGGGACCTACGACATTGTCATGGGTGAGTGCGACCGCTAATAGAACGCGTGCTTCGTCAATGGTCACACGTCCATCGGCGGCAAGGCGATTCAATACTTTGGCTCGATTGACGAATGACGCATGACGATTGACGGCAAGTGGAAACGACCATGAAACTAGCGGAGAAGTACAGGGCAGAGATCGATGACATCCTGAGCCGGTATCCGGTCAAGCGGTCGGCTCTGCTACCCTTGCTCTACCTTGCCCAGGCGGAGGAAGGGTACGTGTCCGAGGCGGCCATGAAAGAAATCGCCGGCATTCTTCGACTCACGCCACCGCAGGTGTACGAAACGGTCACGTTCTACACCATGCTCAATCTCAAGCCGGTGGGAACGTTTCACATTCAGGTCTGCAAGTCGTTGATGTGCGCCTTGGTGGGATCCGACACGGTACTCGGTTGGATGAAAGCGAAGCTCGGCATCGGACCGGGCGAAACGAGCGCGGACAAGATGTTTACCGTCAGCGCGGTGGAATGCTTGGGGGCGTGCGGGACAGGCCCGATGATGCAAATCAACGAGGATTATTACGAACGGTTGACCGAAGAGAAGGTCGATACCATTCTGTCCGACCTCAGGCGGGACGGCACTTCCCAATTGAAGAGCGGTCCCTTTATGTGGCCCCTGCCCACAAAGCAGGATGCGTGATTCGTCAACCGTCAATGGCCATTCGTGAAGGCAACACTCCGGAATCCGTTCAATTGACGAATGACGTGTGACGATTGACGACGAAAAAGGATGAGGCACCAGGCACGATGCCGCAGCACGAACCGGTTCTCCTCAAAAATATGATGCAGCCTGGGTACGGTGGCTCGCTCGCCGAGTATGAGCGGACGGGCGGATATCAGGCGCTTCGCAAAGTGCTCGGCAAGGTTGCGCCGGCTGACGTCACGGCCATGGTCACAAAATCCGGTCTACGCGGGCGCGGAGGAGCCGGCTTTCCCACGGGAATCAAATGGGGCTTCCTCCCGAAAGATTACAAGGGTCCGAAATATCTCTGTTGCAACGCCGACGAGAGCGAACCGGGGACCTTCAAGGATCGTCAACTGATGGAACGAGATCCGCACCAGGTCTTGGAAGGGATTGCCATCGCGTGTTACGCCATCGGCTGCGAAACGGCCTACATTTATATTCGGGGTGAATTTACCTTGGGCGCGAAGATCTTGAACCGGGCTATTCAAGAGGCTCGCGCGGCCGGGCACTTGGGCAAGAACGTCTACGAGTCCGGCGTGTCGATCGACATTCACGTGCATCGCGGTGCAGGTGCCTACATTTGCGGAGAGGAGACCGCCCTGTTGGAATCGCTGGAGGGAAAGCGCGGACTCCCGCGGGTCAAGCCACCGTTTCCGGCTACTCATGGGCTCTATGGGAAACCGACCGTCGTGAACAACGTCGAAACGCTCGCCAATTTGCCCCATATCGTCACCCGCGGCCCCGAATGGTTCGCCTCGATTGGTTCGCCTCCCAAGAGCACCGGAACCCGGATCTTTTGTGTCAGCGGACACGTGAAACGCCCCGGTAACTACGAAGTGCCAATGGGTGTAACGGTCCGAGAACTGGTTTATGAACATGCCGGCGGGATGCGCGGAGACAAACCGCTCAAAGCCTTCATTCCCGGCGGGGCATCCGCGCCATTTCTGACCCCGGATCATCTGGACGTCAAGTTGGACTTCGAAGCCGTGGCACAGGCGGGGTCCATGCTCGGTTCCGGCGGCGTCACGGTGATGGAGGAGGGCACGAGCATGGTCTGGGCCGCGCTCCGGCTCATGGAGTTCTTTCATCACGAATCCTGCGGCAAGTGCAGCCCCTGCCGTGAAGGCAGCTCGTGGCTGACCCAAACATTGAAACGAATCCTGGCTCACCGTGGTCGGCCGGAAGACCTTGAAACCCTCACCGATCTGTGCAAGAACATCGCCGGCCGCACAGTCTGCGCCTTCGGCGATGCCGAAGTGGCACCGATCATGAGCACGCTGCAGTACTGGCGAGCCGAATACGAGGACCTCATTCGCGCCGCATCGCTTCATCGGGAGAGGGAGCTGCCGATGGCGTCGGCTCGACACTAATTGGCCATGGCAACCACTGCAACGGACACGATCACGCTGACCATCGACGGACGCGTTGTCAGCGTCCCGAAGGGGACGCTCGTCATCGAGGCCGCACGCCGCGTCGGCGTGATGATTCCCCATTTTTGCTATCACCCGAAGCTCAAGCCCGACGCCAATTGCCGTATGTGCTTGGTCGAGGTCGAAAAGATGCCGAAATTGCAGACGGCCTGCAGTACACCCGTGGCCGAAGGCATGTCGGTCCGGACCGCCACGACGGTCGTGAACAATGCGCACAAGTCGGTCTTGGAGTTCATCCTGGCCAATCATCCCCTCGACTGTCCCGTCTGTGACCAGGGGGGACGCTGCGATTTACAGGATTTCTCCCACGAATATACGCCGACGACGAGCCGCTTCGTGGAGACGAAGCGCGTGTTCCAGAAGGAATACTTCAGCCCGCTGATCGAGACGCAGATGAACCGCTGCGTGCAGTGCCTGCGGTGCGTCCGCTACTGCGACGAGGTCATGGACGTCAAAGCCCTGGCCCCCTCCGGCCGAGGGACGATGACGGAGATCAAGCATTTCACCACGCACGCCTTGGATTGTGAGTTTTGCGGCGGCTGCGTGCAAATCTGCCCCGTCGGTGCCATCACGAGCCGGCTCTCCATGTACGAGTACCGGCCGTGGATGCTCAAGCGGGCCGACACCATCTGCACGTACTGCGGCGACGGGTGCCAGATCACGCTGCAGACGAAAGGCAACGAACTGGTCGAAGTCATGTCGGCGCATGGGGCCGGACGCAACAACGGTGATCTCTGCGCGCGCGGCTATTTCGGCTATCATGTGAGCTCCCATGAGAGCCGCCTGACGCATCCACTCATCCGCCGCGACGGGCAACTTGTCCAAGCCACCTGGGAAGACGCACTGGAGTACGTGGCGGAAGCGACGGTCCGATTGAAGCTCGCCAACGGACCGTCTGCGTTCGCGGGCCTGATCGGCGCCCGCTGCACCAACGAAGATATGTACGTGTTCCAAAAATTCATGCGCCTGGCGATCGGGACCAACAAGATCGACAGCAGCCCCCGCTACGGTTCCATCAACGGAGCGCGCGCCCTGTCCCGCGTGCTCGGCACGCTTCGTTGGACCGTGTCTTTTGAAGACATCCTGGCGGCGGACACGCTGTTGCTCATCGGGACGAACCTCACCGAAGCCAACCCCATCACAGGGCTGAAGGTAAAGGAAGCGGTCAAACAACACGGCGCACAGTTGGTCACCGTCGAAACGCTGGAGCCGGCCGTCGGCACGATCAGTAACATCGCCAATCTCTCCACCCACCATCTCACCGCCACACCGGACCGATTCCACGCGGTGATTCTCGGACTCCTGAAGGCGCTTGTCGAAGGGAACGAAAACGGGCATCTCCACGCTCGGCTGGCAGAGCAGGCCCCGGTCTACGTGAAGACCGTCACGGATGCTCTGCGGGGACTCGCGTGGCCCGCCCTCGAAGCAGCGTCCGGTGTAACCGCAACGGCCCTGCAGGCGGCGGCCGCCACGTTGGCACAGGGAACCCGCACCGTGATCCTGGTCGGCCAAGCGTTGCTTCGTCACGGGAACGGATACGTCTCGGCCATGACTTTATTGGATGCGCTGATTCTGCTCGGACGCCACGACCAGCCGGGCTGCGGGCTCGCGCCGCTGATGGAAGAAAACAATGAACAAGGCGCCCTCGAACTGGGGGCCGTGCCGGAGTTTTTACCTGGCCATCGTCTCCCGTCGGACGCCGCCGCCCGCGAAAGCCTGCGCAAGCAGTGGGGCGAAGAGCTTCCGACCGGCGCCGGCGCGACGCAAACCGACATCTTTGATCAAGCGCGGTCCGGCGCGATCAAGGCCTTGTTCGTCATCGGGGAGAATCCGGTCGGCTCCTTGCCCCCTTCTGCACAGGTCCGTGACGCTCTGGGGCGTCTCGATCTGCTTGTCTGCCAGGAATTGTTCCTGACCGAAACGGCCGCGATGGCGCATGTCGTGTTCCCGGCTTGTTCGTACGCGGAAAAAAACGGCACCTTCACCAACACTGAAGGGCACGTGCAACGAGTGCGCCAAGCGATCGACCCGATCGGGGAAAGTCGGCCCGATTGGGAGATCGTGTCCACGTTGTCCGGTCTGATGGGCTACCCGCTCGAATATGCCGACGCCCAGGAGATCCTCAAAGAAATCAGATCCGTCATCCCCGCGTATGGGCTGCTGGGCCCCTCCCCCGTCTCGGCCAAACCGAATCCATCCGTCACCGAGCAGTACTTGAGGGAAGGCCATACCGAGGACCTGCGCACACGGTTGACCCTGCCGCAGGGACACGTGCCTGGCGAAGGCCCCTTGTTGCTGACGTTGGAGCAGAGTCTGTTTCATTCCGGAAAATTCTCCACCCAGGCAAAGGGCCTGCTGCGTGTCCAGGAACGAGGCTCACTCCTAATGAATCCGGCGGATGCCCATGCCCGAGGTCTCACCGACGGTGACCGCATCCGTCTCTTCAATCGACAGGGGTCCGCGACAACGACCGTGACGCTCCAGGACCGCATCCCTCCAGGCGTCGTCCGCTTCCCCGATCATTTTGATGCCGATGTGAAAGCTCTACTGAGTTGTGCGGTGGACCCAGCGACACGCGTGCCGGTGTATCGCCAAGCCAGGGTCCAGGTCGAAAAGGAGACGCGTCGTGACTGAAATTGGAGTCAAGCTGGCATTTGCCCTGGGGCAGATCGCGGTGGTTCTGGCCATTGTCCTTCTCACCGTCATGCTGCTCACCCTGGCTGAGCGCAAGGTCTTGGGCTGGATGCAGGATCGGATGGGTCCGATGGAAGTCGGTCCTTACGGCATCCTCCAGCCCATTGCGGATGGGCTGAAGCTCTTCTTCAAGGAAGATATCATTCCCGCGGGCGCCAACCGCCTGATGTTCAGTCTCGCGCCGATTTTAGCCCTGGTTCCGGCCCTCATCGGATTCGCCGTCATTCCATTCGGGCCCACCATCACGTGGAATGGAGAGCCCATCAAGCCTTTCGTCATCAGCGACATCAACATCGGCATTCTCTACATTTTGGCCTTTACCTCGATCGGCGCCTACGGCATCATTCTCGGAGGGTGGGCGTCGAACAGCAAATATTCGCTCCTGGGCGGCTTGCGGTCCGCAGCTCAGGTCATCAGCTACGAACTGAACGTGGGGTTGGCGATCGTCGGCGTCCTCTTGCTGGCGGGATCGCTCAGCCTGGTCACGATCACGGAGGCCCAAAGCGGCGGCTTCTGGCATTGGTTCGTCATCGCCTGGCCTGCTCCACAATTGCTGGCCTTTGTCGTGTACGTCATCTCGTCGGTTGCGGAAACGAATCGCGTTCCCTTTGATCTGCCGGAAGCGGAGAGCGAACTGGTGGCGGGGTTCTTTACCGAGTATAGCGGAATGCGCTTCGCGTTTTTCTTCCTGGCCGAGTACGCCAATATGATTTTGGTGTCTTGTATTGCGACCATCCTCTTTCTCGGAGGCTGGAACGCGCCCTATCCCGGCACGATCATCGAACATGTGTTCGGCAGTCCGGACTTTGCGTTCATCGAGAATATCTTTTGGTTCACCGTAAAGGTCTATTTCTTCCTGTTCCTGTTCTTTTGGCTGCGCGCCACGCTCCCTCGGCTTCGGTACGATCAATTGATGCGGTTCGGATGGAAGGTGATGCTCCCGATCGCCCTGGGCAACGTCGTGCTCACGTCCATCGCCGCGTATTTTTTCCCGACGGGGACGCCATAGGATCATGATGCCATCGGCCCTGCCCACTCCCCGCTCGACGCCGTTGACGCGCCTTCGGGACTGGGTGAAAACGATTACGTTCTACGAGCTGCTGGTCGGCATGAAGGCGACCATGACGCACTTCCTCAACTATCGGCCGATCACGCTGCAGTACCCGCATGAGAAACGGACGCTTCCCGATAGTTACCGGGGCATGCTGGCGTTGTTGCGATACGACGATGGGACGGAAAAGTGCGTCGGTTGCGACCTCTGCGAAGCCGCCTGCCCCTCGCGCGTCATCCGCGTCGTGAGCGCCGAGGTGCCGGGGGAACCGACGAAGCGCTACTCCAAGGAATACTACATGGACATGACGCGATGCCTGTTTTGCGGGCTCTGCGTGGACGCCTGTCCCGTCGATGCATTGGGCATGACGCGCGAGTTCGAGTGGGCCGTCTACGACAAACGCGACTTACACTTGAACAAACAGCAACTGTTGGCGATCGGCGATCGATCCTATCCCGTGCGAGAGAAACGGCTGGAATTGCAGCATCCGAACGTCGCGTTCTTTAACGTGGCGTTCCAGCACCTTCCGCAGAAGCCGGAATAACCGGCCCCGTCACCCCGCCCCGCTCGCTCCCGCCCCTTCGAGCGATGAGAGGCATGCCTCCCCGCCACACCGGGAGATGACGGGCGTATGACAGTGAGGCAGGGGCCGTGGCGCATGAAGGCGTAGACGGCCGGAGGACGCGAAGCGTGAGTTACCTGGTGTTCTTTTATTTGGCCACCGTAATCGCCGTGACCGCCGTGTTGGTGGTATTGCTGCGCAATCCCATTTATAGCGCCCTGTCGCTGCTTGTCCTTTTTTTCCACGTCGCCGGCCTCTACGTCACGCTGCATGCCGAATTTCTCGCCGCGGTGCAGATCCTGGTGTACGCGGGCGCAATCCTCGTGCTCTATCTCTTTGTCGTCATGTTGCTGAACCTCAAGGCGGAAGACCGTTACCACAACCAATTGCCGGTGGCCGCATTCTTAGGTCTGATGGCGCTGACCGAAGTGATCTTACTCGTCCTACATCGAGGCTCGCCCGTAGCCTCGACGGAGGAATTTGCCGTCAGCTCTACAGGAAACACCGAATCGATCGGCGAGGTCCTTTATAGTCAGTACCTGTTTCCATTCGAAATTGCCTCCCTGGTTCTGCTGGTGGCTATGATCGGAGCGATCATTTTGGCGAAGAAGGATCTCTTGACCGGGCCGTCCGACAAGGATCACCGGGAGACGGCGTCCACATGATTCCCCTCTCCTACTACATCGTGTTGAGCGCCATCGTCTTTGTGACCGGGTTGGTCGGCGTGCTGATCCGCCGCAACATCATTATCATCCTGTTGTCGGTCGAGTTGATGCTGAATGCGACCAATATCAACTTCGTCGCCTTCTCCCATTATCTGGACAACGTCGCCGGCCAGGTCTTCGTCTTTTTTACCTTGACGGTCGCGGCGGCCGAAGTGGCGGTCGGCCTGGCCATTATCATTGCGCTCTATCGGGCCAAGACGTCGATCAACGTTGACGACTTCAGCCTTTTGCGCTGGTGACATGCTGTACCTGATTCTTATTCCGATGTTGCCGTTCGCGGCCTTCCTGATCCTGGGCCTCTTCGGTCATTGGATCAAAGACCGTGCACATTTGGTCGCCGTCCCGGCGGTCGTGACCTCCGCGCTCCTCTCGTGGCTCGTCTTCATCGAAGTCTCTGGCGGGCGCAACGTCGAAATTCCGCTTTACAACTGGCTGACATCCGGAGACCTGACTATCGAGCTAGGCTTGTACTTCGACAGACTGACCGTGGCGATGCTGCTGCTGGTCACCACCGTCAGCTCGCTCGTTCATATCTATACGATCGGCTACATGGAGGGGGAAAAGGGGTACGCGCGGTTCTTTGCGTACATTGCGCTGTTCACGTTTTCGATGCTCATGCTGGTGCTCGCCAATAATTTTTTGCAGCTCTTCGTGTTCTGGGAGGCAGTCGGGCTGTGCTCCTACCTTCTGATCGGTCACTGGTACGAGCGTCCCGTCGCGTGTGCCGCGGCCACCAAGGCCTTTCTGGTCAACCGCGTGGGAGATTTCGGCTTCATTCTGGGCGTGCTGCTCGTGTGGTATCACTTCGGCACACTGGAGTATCGGTCGGTCTTCGTCCAGGCCCATGAACGAGCCGGCGACGTCATGAATCTCCTGGCGCCCTTCGGCGGTACCTGGGACGTCTCGATCTTCACGATGATCGGGCTGCTCCTCTTCGTCGGCGCGATCGGGAAGTCCGCGCAATTCCCCCTGCACGTCTGGCTGCCGGACGCGATGGAGGGCCCCACCCCCATCTCGGCGTTGATTCACGCGGCCACGATGGTCACCGCCGGGGTCTTCATGGTCGCCAGGCTCTCCCCGCTGTACGACCTCTCGACGACGGCATTGACCGTCGTGGCGGTGGTGGGCGCGATCACAATGGTCCTGGGTGCTTCGATTGCCGTGACCCAAACCGACATCAAACGGGTGGTGGCGTACTCGACGCTCAGCCAACTGGGATACATGATCATGGCCTGCGGGCTCGGCGCGTATACGGCGGGAATGTATCACCTGCTCACGCACGGCGCGTTCAAAGCACTGCTCTTCCTCGGCTGCGGATCAGTCATTCTGGCGCTGCATCACGAACAGGACATCCGGCGTATGGGCGGACTCAAGGAGAAGCTGCCGATCACCTACTGGACGTTCGTGATCGGATCGTTGGCCCTCGCCGGCTTTCCGTTCACCTCTGGATTCTTTAGCAAGGACGACCTCTTGTTGTCGGCATGGTCGAGCGGCGCGCTCGGTCAAATCCTCGCGGTGTTCGGTATTCTCACCGCCATAGCAACCGCCTTCTACAGTTTTCGGCTCGTCTTCTCGACGTTTTGGGGAGCCAGCCGAGTCGATCCCCACCATGCCGACCATGTCCATGAACCGGCCGGGACGGTGACGATGCCGCTGATCGTCCTGGCATTCCTGAGTATCGCCGCCGGATACCTCGGGATTCCGGAGTTCCTGGCGCCGGTGTTCGCCGGTGCGGAGGGAGCCGGTCATCACGAAGGTCCGGGAGCCTATGGAATAATGGTCATCGCCTCGCTGGGCGGTTTTGCGGGCATCGCGGCCGCGTATTATCTCTATGTGGCACAGCCCGATCTCCCGGATCGTCTTGCACACCGGTGGCAGACGTTGTACCGGGGGTCGCTGAACAAATGGTACGTGGACGAAGCGTACGACCGGGCGATCGTCCGTCCCAGCCTGCGTATGGCCACCGATCTGTGGAAGCGCGTGGATGTGACGGTGATCGATGGTCTGGTGAACGGGGTCGCGCGAACGATCGGGTTCGTGGGGTGGGTCATGCGCCTCTTTCAAAGCGGACAGATGCAGCACTATGCGCTCGGCATGACCCTGGGAACCGTGGTCATCGTGACCTTGTACTTGTTGTTCTAAACGGACGAATCGAGAGGCGCATGAGCACCCTCCCCTGGCTGACGCTGCTGATCTTCTTCCCGGTCGCGGGCGCATGTGCGCTAGCCGTGGTGAAGGAATCCTCCGTGCGTGCGACGGCCTTGATCTGCACGGTCGTCGAGTTTGGCCTCTCCCTGCCGGTATGGTTCGGGTTCGACCACGGCACCAGCGCCATGCAATTCGCCGAAACCGCCTCGTGGATTGCATTCCCTCCGATCACGTATCGTCTTGGCATCGACGGGATCAGTCTGCCACTCGTCCTCATGACCACGCTCTTGATGCCGCTCTGCGTGCTGATCTCGTGGCAGGCCATTCAAACCCGCGTGCGCGGCTTCATGGCTTCGCTCCTCGTGATGGAAGCAGCCACGATCGGCGTGTTCGTGGCGTTGGACTTCGTCCTCTTCTATGTGTTCTGGGAAGCGATGCTCATTCCGATGTACCTGCTCATCGGCGTCTGGGGAGGCCCGAATCGGCTGTACGCGGCCATCAAATTCTTTCTGTACACGTTGGCCGGCAGTGTGCTCCTGCTCGCCGCCATTCTGGTGCTCTATTTCCAAGGCGGAGAAACCTTCGACATCCTCGCCTTGAGTCGGACACCGCTGTCACCTGTACTCCAAACATGGCTATTTATCGCCTTCTTCGCGGCATTTGCCGTGAAAGTGCCCATGTGGCCCTTCCATACGTGGCTTCCGGACGCCCATGTGGAGGCACCCACGGCGGGCAGCGTCATCCTCGCCAGCGTGCTCCTGAAGATGGGGACGTACGGCTTTCTGCGGCTCAGCCTGCCGATCCTTCCGGACGCCAGCTATCGGTTCGCCAATGCGATGATCGTCCTTTCGCTGATCGCCATTATCTATGGCGCCTTCATGGCGCTCGCGCAGGCGGACTTGAAGAAATTGATCGCCTATTCCAGCGTCAGCCACATGGGCTTCGTGACGCTGGGCATCTTCACATTCACCCAGCAAGGTATCGAAGGGGCGGTCCTTCAGATGGTGAACCACGGCATTACCACCGGAGCCCTCTTCTTGTGCGTCGGTGCGATTTATGAGCGGACGCACAGCCGTTTGATCGTCGATAACGCCGGCCTCGCCGGACCGATGCCGCGGTACGCCACGTTTCTCGTCATTTTCGCCCTCTCCTCCCTCGGGCTTCCCGGCACCAATAGCTTCGTCGGCGAGTTTCTGGTCCTGGTCGGCACGTTCCTGTGGAGCAAGATCGCGACGGCCGTCGCCGCGCTCGGCGTCATTCTAGCCGCCGCCTATCTCCTGTGGATGGTGCAGCGGGTGGCATTTGGACCCGCCAGGACAGACGGACACCTGCACGATTTGACTGCGCGGGAGATGCTCACGATGAGTCCGCTGGTGATCGCCATCTTTTGGATCGGCTTTATCCCGAATACGCTGTTGACCCCGATGCACGAGAGCGTGACGCATCTGCTGGTCTCCCGCTCGGGCGTCGATGGCCCCGCCCCTGAGCCGCAACTCGCCCTCGGTTCGACGGCCGCTGCGGCGCTGGAGCGGACGATCCTGGACGCCCGCCACGACGCGAATCAGGAAGGGCCCCAATGAGGTTCCCTTGGTCGGACGTCTGGGCGATTCTGCCGGAGCTGCTCGTGATCGGGGCCGCTTGTCTGATCCTCGTGTTGGATCCCATCACGAGCGTGGCACGAAAGGATGGCCTCGCGTGGATCGGTCTTGCCACCCTTGCCATTTGCTGCGGGTTCACCGCGGCCCACATGGACGGGCGGACGACTGCGTTCAGCGGTCTCGTGATTCTCGACGGGTATGCGGCGTTTTGGAAGTTATTGCTGTACGTCGTCACCGGCCTCACCATCCTCCTGTCGCTGGCCTACCTCAAGGAGGAGCGGATTGTCCTCGGCGAGTACTACGGATTTCTGCTCTTGTCTCTCTGCGGCATGATGGTGATGGTGTCGGCAGCCGATCTGCTGACGCTCTACCTCGGCATGGAGTTGATGTCGCTCTCGCTCTATATCCTGGCAGGGGTCAAGCGCTACGAGGCTCGATCGCTCGAGGCCGCGGCGAAATACTTCGTCCTGGGAGCGTTCTCCTCCGGCATGATGCTCTACGGCATCTCTCTGCTGTTCGGCGCCACCGGCAGTACGAAACTCGACGGCATCGCCGCCGCAATCGGCACCGGAGAGATGCAGGACCCCATGCTGGTCCTCGCGATGCTTCTGCTGCTGGTCGGGTTCGGATTCAAGATTGCCGCCGTTCCCTTTCACATGTGGACGCCGGACGTCTATGAAGGCTCTCCGACCGCCGTGACCGCCTTCATGGCCGTCGCCTCCAAGGCGGCCAGCTTTGCCGCGTTCCTTCGGGTGTTCGTCGAAGGCCTCGGTGGCATCAGAAGCGATTGGGCAGGGCTGCTCACGCTCATCTGCCTTGCGACTCTCATGATCGGCAATCTTGTCGCACTGGTCCAGACCAACATCAAACGCATGCTCGCCTATTCGAGCATCGCGCATGCCGGCTATGCATTGGTCGGCATCGTGGCCATTGGCTCCGCCACAGGCGGCGCCGAAACGGAACAAAGCATCGCCAGCGTCATGCTGTACCTGGCGATGTATGCCTTCATGACCCTGGGGGCCTTCTCGATCGTGGCCATGCTTCGACGCAATGGGCTCGAGAGCGAGGAGCTCGATGCGTTTGCCGGATTGGCGAGACGTGAGCCCGTCGCTGCCTTTCTCATGCTGATCTTCATGGTCTCGCTCGCGGGCCTTCCGCCGACGGCCGGCTTTATAGGAAAGCTGTACGTGTTTCTTGCGGCTGTCCATAGCGGGTTGACGTGGCTCGCCGTTTTTGCATTGGTGTTCGCAGCCGTCTCGGCCTATTATTACCTGCGCGTCGTCATGGCCATCTATATGCGAGAACCCGATCAGGGGGGGGCACCCGTCCCCGTATTGGCCTCCTCACCAGCCCTCACGATCGTGCTGACCTGCGCGACGGCCGGCGTGATCATGCTCGGCCTCTTTCCGGGGCCGCTGGTGTCACTCGCCACCCAAGCCATTCTCACGCTGCGGTAATCGCCGTCATTCGCCATCCGTCAAGCGAGATGCGAGGACGCGAACCTCGCTACTCTGTTTCGTCGCGTTGACGAATGACGAGTCACGACGCTGCTTTTGGCCTTTTCCTTTCCGGCTTACCCCCCTCGCGCTACAATTCCTCAACCAAGACCCCGATAATAATTCTCGCAAGGATTTCCCACGCATGGAAAAAGATGCCCTGGCGTTGGCGGGTGCCGTTGCCGGTTTCGTCGCTGCAATCCTCACGATCATCGATCGCCTGTTGACCCTGCGCGAGCGGGCCGCACGCGCTGCAGCCGCACGGGCGGCCGAGGTGGAGGATGCGGACGACGATGGGTCCGATCCCAGATCCAAGTCACCCCGATCCCGGAGACGCCGTTGGTGGACGCTTCACTGGCCCAAGTGGCTCGGACCCGCACCGGCCTACCTCATGAGGAGCGAGCTTGCGCTGATTTGCGGCGCCGGCATCCTGCTCAACTCGCTCGGGCTCCTGCTCAGCTTGAGGCTCGAAAGCATCCTGTTCCTCGACATGGTCGGCACGGCGTTCGCAGCCTTCCTCCTGGGTCCCTGGTGGGGAGCCGCCACCGCCCTCCTGACCAATGCGCTGGTCAATTGGTTACTGTACCCGCACGATCATCCCGATCTGCTGATTTTTCCTTGGACACTGGTGAATATGGCCGGGGGGGTCTATTGGGGCGTGCTCGCCCAGAGCGCGTGGTTCCGGGAGTATGTACGGACCGGTCATACATCGATCCTGTCGCACGTGACCTTTCTCGTCGTCTTCGGGATGGTCGGTGCGTGTCTGATGGGCATTCCCGGAACGCTCGTGCAATCCGTCGTATCTCACGCGACCTCGCTGACGCTGAATCCCACGATCGTGAATGGATTGCAGCTCTTGTTCGAGGACGGTCAGCGATTTCTCTCCGATCAATTCGGCCTGCGACAGACGGCCCAGTCCACCGACGGGCTCGGCGCATTTCTCCTGGCCTGGATGCATACGTGTCTGCTGTACATTCCCGACAAGGTCGTCAGCGTCGCCATAGCCATGACACTCGTGAAACGAGGTTTTCCGGTGTTCGAGGAGGAATTGGTCATAGGGTCCCCATCCGGCAACCCTCCGTCCGACAACCGGCTGGCTCCGTTGATACTCGGCCTCCTCTACATGCCGGTTTACGCGTTATTAGTCTCAGGTGAACCGTACATGGGACAGACGCATTGGCCGCTCTGGTCGGCCCCGTGGGTGTTGCTGGTCGGAGGATATGCCTGGTTGAAGTGGCGCGGCCCGGTGGAGGCCGACCTGAGCGCGGCCCGAATCGACCGCGCCGCCCGCTATCGTGAAGAATGGCGACCGCTGCAACGTCGCCCGACGGCCCTGTTCTGTCAACGCCTGACGGTAGGGTGGCTGATGGCCAGCGCCTTGTTCGCGCTGTTCATGCCGATCATGCTCGATGACTATTCGAGCGTGGCGTTTAACTTCTTCGCACTCGTGTATGGGTCGATGCTTGGCATCCACCTGATGCGTGTCAGCGTGTTTCAAAACATGATTGCTCAGTCTCGGGCATCCACGGAAACCGAGACGAGCGGTCCCTCTCGACGACGGCATTCGCAGGCGGCCTAGCCACGTGTCACGGACTGTGCCTAAGGGAGGGCTCTGTCCCCTGAGCGCCGTTTGGGGATCTCTTACTAGAAGCTATCTCAACATTGTGTGTAGAGCTTGACACCGTGACGGAAGACTCCGAGCGGGGACAAGCTTTCGAGCGGTGTGTCCCCGCCCCACTCTCCTCTCTTCTACGGCTGGAGGGGATGAGTCCGCCAGCCTTCGCCATGGCGGAGGCTGAGGCCGGCAGGCCAGCCCCGCTACTGGTCGCCGATCCGACCTGCTCCTAAAGGCGACCCGCCAATCCGAGCACGTCAAGCCGCCGTGCCCAACATCACCGCATCAGGGCGAGGCTGGCGCGGCTCACCACTCGCCAGCCGACCGAGTTCCACGAACACCATCCCACCACTGTTGATGTAGCAATTGTGAGATAGGTTCTATTCAGGTTCCGACATCTTCGTCCTTCCGCCCACCTTGGAGGCGCACATATCGCCAAATCGCCGACCGCGTCACCAGTCCGACCAGGCGTTCCCCGTCCATCACCAGCAGACGGTCGCCGGTACCCGTCGCCATCCGTTCCAATGCCTCGAGCGCGGAGTCGTCCAGACCGATCGTCGCATGCGCATCCACCGGGCGCATGATCTCGCGGACCTCCCTCCACACCCACAGTTTTCTCGGGATCCGCTGGAGATCCCGAATCGAGACGATGCCGACCACCCGGCCGTGCTGTAGCACGGGAAATCCTGAGAAGCCGTGCGCAAGGAAAAAGTCGCGGACCGCAG
Organism: Nitrospira sp.; assembly: GCA_036984305.1. NCBI lineage: Bacteria > Pseudomonadati > Nitrospirota > Nitrospiria > Nitrospirales > Nitrospiraceae > Nitrospira > Nitrospira sp. The sequence continues at coordinate 653,670 of BQWY01000001.1, read as the reverse complement.
TCTCCACGGTGATATTGGAGGGAATCGCCACAACGGCACGGGTCATCACGTCGCCCGTCCGGATGCAGGCCAGTGCTTCGCACACCGACGCCTGCCTTCTACTGACCTTCGCCGTTGCGAAAAGGAACAGCCCGATCATCGCGAGCCACATCCCATTGGTGACGAGTGACGCATGCACCCACTGCGTGGTAGCCGCGACAATCAGGAGTCCTCCCGCGCACGTGAGCAGCACACCGAACGTCAGTCCTGCCACAGCCGACCGACGCGTGGCCGCATGAAAATCGTTCGACCAGGCCCAAAGCCCCGCACGGAGCGCCCGTCCTCCGTCGAGAGGAAATCCGGGAATGAGGTTGAACAAACCGATTTGAACGTTCACGCTTCCGACAAGGCCGCCGAGAACGAGGAGACCATTGAGGTGCCATCCTACCGGCGCCGACTCGCCCACGAACACGCCGCCGAGGCATCCGGCCCCGATCATGAAACTGACGATGGGCCCGGCGATCGCGATCAAAAATTCCGCCCTTGGCGTCGGCGCCTCGCGCCGCATGTGGGCGACGCCCCCGAAGACGAACAGCGTAATCCGCCCGATCGGAATGCGATATCGCAAGGCCACCCAGCAATGACCGAGCTCGTGGAGCAGCACGGACAGGAACAAGAGAATGGCGGCCATCCCTCCCATCGCCCAATAGCGAAGGTCGGTCTGGCCGGGGAGCGCGGATGGAAGGTAGGCCGTGGCAAGTGTCCATGTCACGAAGGCAAAGACCAGGAGCCACGACCCATGGACCAGGATCGGGATACCTAGAATACGGCCGATTTGCCACCCAGCACTGCGGAGCATACACCCTTTCGCCGACGCACCAGTCGGGCGAACGGTACCAGCCGGCCTCGCGAATCGTCAACCGAGCGAGATTGCCGGACCTGGTTCGATGCGTGTCTTCAGGTAGTCCCGATTATTCAGGTATACTTGCTTCGATGGTATCCCGATTCTGGCTGCCTCTCACAGCGCTGAGTCTCGTTGTGTGGTCCGTCTCCCCCACTGCGGCACAAGTGGTCTCGTCGGGGTCGCGGAGCTGCCAGGGCGTCGCTCTGACATTCGATCTTTGCCCAGTGCGGGACAAGATCGGCTACGACGCCGCACTCGTCGAGTACCTCAAGACGTACCACGTGCCGGCCACTTTCTTCATTTCGGGGCGATGGGCGGAGCGTCACGACCGGGAGATCACATCGCTTCGAGCCGTCTCGACATTCGAGCTGGGCACGCACGGAGAGACGCATGCTCACCTCCCGCTGCTCAGCGATGCCAACCAGCGGCAAGAAATCGCCCGAGCGGTCGCGCGATTGCAAAGTCGGTTCGGCGTGGCCGCGCCGCTCTTTCGGCCGCCGTATGGCGAATACAACGACGTCACGGTCCAACTCGTGAAAGCGCTGGGGCTCCGGTTCATTCTGTGGGACGTCGTGTCCGGAGACCCTGATCCCGCACTCGAAGCCGACGAGATTCTGGCCCGTATCTCCCGACGCATCCGTCCAGGGAGCATCGTCGTCTTCCATGCCAACGGAAGAGGCAAGCACACCCAGGAGGTGATCCAATCGTTGACCGAATCCGTGCTTCCCCGCAAGCAGCTACGCCCCATGACCGTGTCTGAGCTCTTGGCGTGCGGCACCGACTCGCGATGAACCCCGAGTCCATCCGTCCGTTTGCGCCGGAAGACGCACCGGCTCTGGTCGCGATTCTGATGAGGTCCGAGCCTTGGATCCGGCTTGGATACAAGGCCGCCGAGTGGGAGCGGCTCTTCAGCCCCCTTCCTCCGGGGCGCGAGGCCTATGTCATCGAACAGCACGATCGTGTCGCCGGGTTCGCTCTGCTGCGGCTCAAGTTCCTGTTCGGCGACTATTTAGAGCTGTTTGCCATTGCCGATTGGGCCCGCGGTCACACCCTCGGCCGGCGGCTGCTGCGGCACGTCGAATCGGTGACGTTCTCCCGGGGGACGAATCTCTTCGCCTGTGTGTCGGATTTCAATGAACCAGCACGCCGCTTCTATGGAAAGCAGGGTTACCAGGAGATCGGGGTGCTCTCCGATTTCCTGATCGAAGGCTCGGCGGAGATCCTTCTGCGTAAGACGCGTGGCCCGGCCAGATCCGGCCCCTAAGGATCCGGCATTGTCGCGGACGGTTGACAGCGAGCGCTTCGATCTGGTTCACATGTTGCTGAGCCGAGCCATGCACGTCACCAAACTCCTGCATACCCGCATGCGCGTCAGCGACATGGATCAGACCGTCGCGTTTTATACCGGCGTGCTGGGGCTCGAGGTCGCCGAGCGCAAGGTGTCTCCACGAGGCTCACATTTGGCGTTTCTCAAGGTCCCCAACAGCGAGGAATTGATCGAGCTCTGTAGTTTTCCCGCCAGCGGGCCCGTCAAGGTTCAGGAAGATCTCGTCCACTTGGCTTTCCAAGTCGAGAATCTGGACCGAACGATCGAGACGCTCACCGCCAAGGGAATCACGATCACGGACGGCCCGACCCGCACGTCGTCCGGAAGCCGCTTCATCTTCATCGACGCGCCTGACGGCTATGAGATTGAACTCATCGAACGTCCTCCTGGCGTGGCGCTCGTCTGAGCGCATGCACGACTTCCCTTTTCTGTCTTCCTCATGCTAAGAAGCCGCCCGCGAATGGAGGCCTCGGTATGAAAAATGGGTTTTTTCGCGGACACGGCTTGGGCAACGACTATCTGGTCATCGACTTCAAGGAGCTCAGCTTCAAACTGACACCGAAGGCGATTCGCGCCATCTGCGATCGCAATTGGGGTGTAGGCAGCGATGGCATTCTCGCGCTCGTCCCAACGAACAAGGCGGACTTCGGCCTTCGCATCTTCAATCCCGACGGCAGCGAAGCCGAGAAGTCCGGAAACGGTCTTCGGATTTTCGCCCGCTATTTGCATGCCACGCGGCGGACCCGAAAGCCACGATTCACGGTCGACACCAAAGGCGGCCTGGTGACCTGCGATCTGCACGTAGACCGGCACGGGGACGCCAGCGCCGTGACGGTCGAAATGGGGCAGGCGACGTTCGCGCCCCATGCCTTGCCTTGCACCTTGACCGTACCGGAACTGGTCGAACAACCCATCCAGGCGGCGGGCCGATCGGTTCTCTTCACAGGGGTCAGCGTCGGAAACCCACACTGCGTGGTGTTTCGTCCGGCCAGTGAACAATGGACACGCGAGGACCTGCTCGCCCTGGGCCCGGCCCTCGAGCACCATGAGATATTCCCCAAGCGAACCAACGTTCAACTGGTCGTGCCCACCGGGCCTCATGAGATTTTCATTCTGATTTGGGAGCGGGGGGCCGGTGAGACACAAGCATCAGGCTCCTCGTCCTGCGCCGCAGCCAGCGCCGCCGTCAGGCTCGGCTTGGTCACGAGCCCGGTGACGGTCAGGATGCCGGGAGGCACGCTGGCCATTCGCATCGCCCCGAATTTCGATCTGACCATGAAGGGCCCCGCCGCTGAAGTGGCACGCGGCACGCTGAGCCCCTCGTTCATCCGTTCGCTCAAATAGCATCGCTCTCCCCGCGTTCGCCCATGCCCCTCGCTTGCCCGCCCGGTCTCACGACGCGTAGAATTTCAGCATGGCCAAGGACGCCACGACGGACTCCCCGCTGCAATCCAAACTCGACCACCTTCCCGATCAGCCGGGGGTGTACCTCCTCAAGAACCACAACGGGGAGATTCTCTACATCGGCAAGGCGGCCGTCCTCGCTCATCGCGTGCGGTCCTATTTCCAGCGCGCCGGCGACCAGTCGCCGAAGACCGCGTTACTGACCACGCATGTCGCGGATATCGAAACTATCGTCACTCGGTCCGAATTGGAAGCGCTCATTCTCGAGAGCAACCTCATCAAGCGACATCGCCCGCGCTTCAATGTGGTCCTGCGCGACGACAAGCAATACCCCTATCTTCGCCTGCCGATCAGAGAAGCGTTTCCCCGCCTCTCCATCGTGCGCCGTGTCCAAAAGGACGGGGCACTCTACTATGGTCCGTACACGCCGGCAGGGGCCCTCCGGGAGACCCTCAAGATCATCAAGCGCGCGTTCCCGCTCGCGACCTGCACGATCGATATCGACGGCAAGGCCGACCGAGCGTGTATCGAATACGAAATCAAACGCTGTATGGCTCCCTGCGTCGGCAATCAAACCTCCGCGGACTACCATCGCATCGTCGATCAAGTCCGCCAGTTTCTCGAGGGCCGCGATCGCGAACTCTTGGACGAGATGCGCGGACAAATGGAAGCAGCGGCGGACCGGGAAGACTTCGAAGAGGCGGCTCGCCTTCGGGATCGGCTGTTCAGCATCCAGCGCACGCTTGAAAGGCAACGCATCACCCAAACCGCGGCGATCGATCAGGACGTCATCGGGCTGGCTCGGCAAGGCACCGCGGTGGATCTGCAGATCTTGTTCGTGCGCGGCGGCTTGCTGATCGGGCGAAAGGATTTCTACTGGCCGAACGGCGCCGACAGCCCTGACGAGGACCTCGTCCTCTCCACGGTCGAGCAGTTCTATAACAAGGATGGGCAGCCGGCCAAGGAACTGCTGGTCCCGTGCCAACTTTCCGACGCATGCTTGCTTGAAACCTGGCTCACGGACAAGCGCGGTGACAGCGTCCGCGTGATCGCCCCTGAGCGGGGCACCAAGCACCAACTCGTCAAATTGGCGGAAGAGAACGCGCTGGCCGCGCTCACCGACCATTTGCGGGACGAGGAAACCGACCGGCTCGCCGCCACCGAATTGAAACGCCTCCTCAAGCTCGAGGCCCTGCCGCTCCGCATCGAAGGATTCGATATTTCCAACATCATGGGGGACCAATCCGTCGGCTCGATGGTCGTCTGGGATCAGGGGGTCATGAAGAAGGCCGACTATCGAAAATTCCGGATCAAGACCGTGGAAGGGGCAAACGATTTCGCCAGCATTCAGGAAATCGTCATGCGCCGTTACGGGGAACTTCGCGACTTACCGCTTCCTCATCTGGTGCTGATCGATGGAGGATTGGGCCAACTGGCAGCCGCAGTCGACGGGCTCCGCAGGGTCGGCCAGGCGCACCTGCCGATCATCGGATTGGCCAAGGCACGCGGAGAGAAGGAGGAGCGTATCTTTCTGCCTGGCCGCAAGAACCCCGTCGTCTTGCATTCGACGTCACCGGCCACGCACCTGGTACAGCGCATCCGTGACGAGGCACACCGATTTGCCGTCAAATATCATCGTACCCTGAGGAGCAAAGCCCTCACCTCCTCGACTCTCGATCAGATCATTGGCATCGGCGAGACCACTCGCACGAAACTCCTGCGAGCCTTTGGCAGCATCGACGCCATCAATGCCGCAAGCGACGACGCCCTCAGGGCCGCCGGTGCCTCCGCCAAAGCGATCGCCGAACTGCGGAGATCTTTCGAACGACACTAGCGCACCCGCCGGGATTCGCGTCTGTGGTATCCGATTCGATACACCGACATCGGCGAAAGACTCTCGTCTTCAGCGCACGTTCCCGCTACGGAAAAAGTTTTAGTTGCAATCCCACTGCGTTACGCACTACAAGCTGAGCTGATCCCATACGGCATCGGGCTTGCTCCATCCAATCGAACTCCAACGACTCTAGTGGGACGTTCACGGTCCGAAGACCGGCACATCCGCGAGGAGCAGGGAGACGAGAGTTTCGCGCACGACTCCGGATGGCACCGGCCCTCGAGCCATGGCGAAAGGGGGACTCCATGTTTCCGCTCCGTTTCTGTCTCATCATTCTCGTACTTGGTCTGTTGCCCGGATGCGCCACTCCACCGGAGGTAAAGGAAGCGCTTCGGACAAAGGATCAGGCATATAGCGACAACGTGCAGCTGATGGACCAGTACCGAGAGCTGCTCGAAAACGTCGATACTCGTTTTGAATACTGGCAGCGTCTGATCGAGTCTCGATTGAAACTCAGCCTTGCCTTGAAGTGGGCCACCACCGACCCTGGAGCCGGCGATCCTGCAGAAAAGCAGCAACTCCTGGCAGACGAAGTCGCCACGCAACTCGGCCCGGACGTGATGAAGCTCGTGAACAAGGTACGGCTGGCCAAATTGCCGGCGCGGTCCGGGGCCTCGACGCCAGACCTCTTTCGAAAGGGCGAAGGAACGATGACGGGAGTCATTCAAACATTACCCGCCCTCGCGGCCACGATCGACGAAGCGATCGCCGCGGACTATCGCAACACGGTGAAGCCGCTCGATGCCGCCGCGTATGACGACTACCGCACCAATGTTGCCGCGCTCCGACGTCTGAACGGTACTGTTCGGGAATACCTGGAGGTCGACCTGACGACCGACCGACGGAACGTCACTGAATTGGCAGAGGCGTTGCGCGGTCTCAATCGTTAATCTCCGACGGATTCTTGGAGACCGACTATGACCATTCGACTACGATCCATCCTATGGTTGGCGGCGTTCGTGGGGGTACTTTCCGGCTGCTCTGCCGTTCGAAGTGACGCGGTACGGGGCCTGATCCAGCAAGAGGGTGCGGCAATCGATCGGGCTCACACCAATGTCGATGTGCTGCAACTCCAAACGGAGGAACGCATCAAAGCTCTGGAACAGGCCTTGGCTGAGCTGACGAAGGCCGGTCAATCCCTTCAGCAAGTGGAAACCCTCCACCAGGCCGTCTTCGATTCGTATCAAAACGTCGAACGCAAACGTGGACAAGATGCCCACTCCGCCGCCTACCTTCTGGGGAAGGTCTATCTCGCTCAATACGAGGGCCTCCAGCGAAAGGTCCTGGATCAATTCAACGATGATTTCTGTGCGTTGCGTGATGTGGCGGCACAGTTGGGAAACTCCTGGAAATCGCTGTCGGCGCTCCACCGCCAGGTGCAACGGTACTCTCATCAATCGTTCCTGGCTTCCGTCGATCCCGCCCTGGTCAGCGCATTGGCGGAACAGGTCCCCGGCTCTTCCGATCACATCCGCCGCGTGCTCGACAATTCCCGGAGCGTCAATGATGCCTTGGACGAGGCCCTCAACTTTTCGTTCCTACCCGAAAAAACGCTGGGGCGAACCAGGTCCGTAACCATGGATTTGATCGAGTTGTTAGAGCGGATGAAGAAGGAGTGAACTGAACGCGCACGTCCCTCTCAAGAGATTCGTCCGCCGCTTTCGATGATGAGACTGCATGAGAGACGGCGGCCCCAGCGAGTCTTGGCATAGGTGGGACTGCGCCTGATGAGCTAGGGGACCACACGCAAGGTCGAGGGAAAGGCCACGTGAGGAGCTTTTCGGCGGGCGGCAACGGAGAGAGGCTTCGCCTGATGAGCCCGCCGGTGTCACCTGATGCGCAGAGAGCTTCGAAGGAGAAAGAAGCCAAGGTGTTCGCCCGAGGCGCAATGAAGAGGGGCTACGCCCGGTGAGCCGCGGGACCACACGAAGTGCGGTATGGAGGACGCTATGAGCATCGCCCGTTCCGTTGAAGGTATCGCCACATTCATGAAGAACAACGACCAACTCATCAAGGACATTGTTGAATCCGGCGAAGGCACCGCCAAGGAGATCGAGAAGTTGGCGACACGCCTCGAAACCGCACGCGAGGACGCCGAGGACCTCGTCCGCACCCTGGGAAAGGTGAAATTCGCCGTAGAAAAGGACACGAACATCGCCGAACTGCAGGCTAAACTCATTCAGGAGATCGGCGACAATGGGAAAAAGCTCATGACGTTTGCCGACGAACCGGAACTCGTCGGCCTGTTCCACGCCCAACGATCCAAACTGTATCAGGCCCTGGCGAAGACCTACGATGCCACTGTTCAGAGACTCGTGTCATTTTCACAAGCGGACATCGACGAAATCGAACGGCTGTTGGACCGTTCCGCCTTGGATACGGCAAAGCGCAAGAAACAAGCCGCCATTCTCGACGGTGCCATCGGCCTGACGAAGATTGCCCTGAAGGTGGGGGCGAAGGTGGCAATGGCGTGATGTTGTAGCGCTCACAGAACTGAGCGAAGGACTAGTGAACTGCGAACGAGCGGAGGACCCGATCTCGACACGTGTGTCCTATTGATGGACTCGAACCACGGGTCCAATGGCCAACCACTTGAGCGGCCCCATCACAGCCATATGAGGGAGATGGGCCACGTACCAGAAGACGATGTCCTGTTCCTGGATGCCTTCGTGATCCCCATCGAACGCCAGGTCACCGCGAGCGCCGAAGGACCACGGCACGTCCTCTTCCGCCCGTGCCCGCCGTACCGACACGTCACGGTTCGAGAAATCGTCGCGCACGCCGTCATCCTTTAAGGGTTCGTACCCATACCCTGGGAAAACCCACACGCCGTGCCCCGTGGCATGGTCCCTCACGAACCAGACCCGATGACTCGCGTGATTCTTGAAAGTGTTGAGCTCATTGGTGTACTTGTGCCATCCCGGCCCCCACCCCTCGTCGGCCGCGCCTTCATTGTGGACAAAGACCTGATCCAGGCCGGATCCGGCCACATCGAAATCCAGTCGCCAATAGGGATGGTGGATGTGGTCGGTCACGCACGATAAGCCGCGACTGTTCACGACAGGGTGGATTTCACCGTCCTCGGACAGGAGCCACGCCTGATAAATATGGTACTCTCCAATGCGTGCATACACTCCCAGTTCGATCCACTTGAGGCCGTCGATCGTATGGGCTCGGATGCAGACTTTATTCCCACCGCACGGCTCGATGGGCACGATGTTCGACCACGAAATGCGGTCCTGAAAGGGACCGCAGCGACCGGTTTCCGCGCGGGTCCCAAACCATGAGAACGGGTTCCACCAGACCTGTTCTTTCTCGTATTTGACCCGCAACACCGGCATGCTTGCTTTCCCGAGTACGAGTTCGTCCTTGAAGGTCACGTTGCGCAGCGCCAAACCCGTGTTCCCCTTCACCTCCCAATCGAACTCCCACGACTCCCAATCTACATGTCCGGCCGAACCCTCTTGCGCTTCGGCCGGGACCGTCACGAACAGGGCTCCGACCATCAACCCTGCACAAATCAGTGTTCGCATGGCGTCTCCTCGCACAGCTGCATTGTTCGCTTCGCCCAGGCCCCATACGTCGGAACATCGATGGCTCTGAGGCGTCCGGAACGGGGGCGACACGGTTTATCACCAACGTTTTCTAGTCTTGCGGTTCTTCGTGTGCCTTCAGTACGGCGCGTTCATCCAGATCTACCAAGGCCCAGTACAGGGGACGGCCTTCCAGCCCCTTCGAAAATGTCACCCAGAGCACCCGGTGTCCGTACCCCGGGTCATTCCAAATCAGCCCCTCTCCAGGTTCCGTGAGGATCACGTGACCGTCCAAGCCGTCGAGTTTGCCTGCCAATCGGGTGTCCTGTCGGACCAGCGCAATAGCCTCCTCAGCCTCCTGCTGCGTTTCAGGAGGTTGATAGCCTGGACGTGACGTCACCTCGGCGACGTGCTCGCCTTTCATCAGCGCCACGACCGCCGTGCGGTTCGAGTAACTGTAGAAGGTGAGGCGATGAACTTGCTCGGCTGCCGCACAACATCCGTGGCGAACCCGTTTCCCGGCTTCAACACGTTCCGAACCGATGAATTGGTACCGGTCGCCCAGTGCAAGTTTCACGCGATCATTTGCAACCGCACGGGCGATTAGGTCGGCGCTTTCCGTCGGACCGGTCTCCGCTTCCGTAGAGATACCACCCAATGGGCTGGATCCTCTTGGCTTGACGAGGGTGCCGTCTCCCGGGTCCTCGAACTGGAGCGCATGCACGCTCGGCACGACGGCAGGAAGGGATACCTTCGGCACAGTGGTCTCCGGATCGTCCGGGCCAACAGGCCCTCGTGCTCCGCTCGTCCCAGCACAGCCACTCAGAAGCACCACACCTCCCAGAATCCCCGCCAACATCATGCCTCTATCGCACCCTTGTGTTATGATCGTCTTCATACCCGGCCTCGCGAGTTTCAATGGCGTTGTTGCCTCCGTCGGCCTCTTCCATACACCCTTAGCCAGGGTCACGCAAGGCCTCGGCTTCCAAAGACATGCAGAAGGGCGCACATCGACTCCTCCGACCTCCATCGATCGCCCGTTTCTCGAGACCGTAATCGCGTGGACCGATCCACGTCGCCGGCTTCGTCAGGGCGGTAACCGCAATTCACCATCACCCGCTCCATTCATGCCCGCACCGACACGGCAGACGCCCCTAGCGAGTTAGGCCCGGAAGATCACGTTCCGTCGACCCTCTGGATCTGCACGATCCCCTCTTGCTTCGCGTACAATACGCCTGCTATTTATCATGGCTAACACCTACGGATTGAACTTGATATTCAAGGACCACGCTTCCACCCCACACGGTCGCGCCACCATCCTGGTGGTCGACGACTCCTCTCCCGTTCGCACGGTCCTGCGCCATGTCCTGCAAGACGCCGGCTATGAAATCTACGAAGCGGCCGGAGGGCGGGCTGCGCTGGAAATCTATCGGCACCGCCCCATTGACCTGATGATGATCGATGCCCACATGCCGGAGTGGGATGGGGTCGCCACCTTGCAGGCGCTCCGAGCGGAATTTCCATCGGCTGCCACCCGAGTGATCGTGATGACCGGAGATCCGACCATGTTGCCCTCCGAACTCGACCCCGCAGACACACGGGGATTGGCTCACCGTATTGTGGCGAAGCCGTTTCATCCCCGAGAACTACTCGATCACGTGCGGCAGGAGCTGCGGACTCATTGAACGCACACTCGAGCGTGATCCCGTGTACAGCTGCCGTTTGCCAGCGCCCTGGAGGCGGCTCCAACACAGTACGAGATCAGGCTCCGACCGCAGCATGATTCCCTTCCGATTTCGAGGCTGGAAGGAGACCGTTCGATGCATCGACCACTCTTCGCAGACCGCGCCCACACTCCGGAACGAGCACCGTCGCGGCGATGCAAGCCAATCGGGTGTGCGGATTATCCCCTGGAGCCCCTGTCCGTGGTCATTCTCGACTCGGACGAAGAGGCTCGCCGGCGTTGGAGACTGGCGCTTCACGCCTGTGTTGGCGTCACGATCGTCGGAGAAACCGAGCGCGTCGGAGAGGCTATTCACCTCGCTCGTCGCGCGCAGCCCCACCTCATCATTCTCGACCCTCAAATTCCTGATTGGAACGAACAGACGATCGTGCGAGCCCTCCGACAACGGTCTTCCCGCTCGGTCCTCTTGGTAGCCACGACGATGCTCTCGGCGGATCGGTCCGCGGCGATCCTCGCGGCCGGGGCGGCATTTTGTTTCGACAAGCTACGGGAATTCCACGTGGCCACGCACCTCTTGGCCTGCCTGCGCCAGAACCTGCCTCCCGACCGCCGTTCGAGGCCCCTCTCCCGCCCCGCAGGGGCGTAGCGACTCCGCTCATCAGCGCCTACACACCTCGCGGAGAGCCCTCAAAACAGCACTACCCAGAACTCCTCTGTTCGCGCTATAGTTTGGGCCGCCTCGTCGCTCTGCGTCTACCCGTGGAGGGAACACCGATTCAGCCGGATGCGTGGCTGGATCGAAGTAGACAGCCTATGGAGATCCGTCACGCGACGACACTCCCACAAGAGGTGCAAGAGATCTTGCACCGGATGTCGAATCTCGCCCAAGCCGAAGACTCACTCGCGTTCTACCGGCAAGTCATCGAATCCTCGCCGGATCTGATTTCCATTGTCGGGACGGACTACGTCTATCGTCACGTGAATCCGTCCTATCAACAGGCCTATGGCCTCCCGCTCGACCGTATCGTGGGACGATCGGTCGCGGATCTGCTAGGACAAGACCGCTTCGATCGCGTTGCGCGGCCGAACCTCGACCGTTGTCTCGCCGGCGAAGTGGTCGTCTATGAATCGTGGTTCGACTTTCAGGTGGCAGGTCGCAAGTTCATGCGCGTCACCTATGCTCCCCTGCGCACGGTACCGGATCGAGTGGATGGGGTGGTCGTCACGGCACGCGACGTGACGGCGCTCCGAGAGGCGCAAGACCGGCTTCGCACCGAGAATCTCCAGCTAGAAGAGCGCGCCACCGAACGCACACGTGCGCTCCAGGAAGCCAATAAGGCACTGCGCATCAACGAGGAACGGTTTCGGGCCTTCTACGAAAACAGTCCGTCCATGTATTTCATCGTGAACCGAGATGGAACGGTGATCTCGGCCAATCAGTTCGGGATCGAGCAAGTCGGGTATACCCGCGAGGAACTGACCGGTCGACCGGTCACCGAAGTATTCCACCAGGATGACCGTGCCCAGGTCGCTCGGGTTCTGGCCGGTGCTTTTGCCAATCCATACCGCTCTCACCAGTGGCATTTTCGAAAGCGCCGGAAGTCGGGAGAGGTCATGTGGGTCCAGGAGACCGTTCGCTGCATTCAAGAGCCGGACGGCACCTGGGTGGCGCTCATTGTCTGCCAGGACATGACGGCCCAAGTCCGGTCTGAACGCCTCCTGCGCGAGAGCGAGCAAGCCATCCGCGCACTGCACCTGGCCACGTCGACTCCGGGCGTCCCCTTTAACGACCGCATTCACGCCGTCCTCGAACTGGGATGCCGACGCTTTGGCCTCCCAGTGGGTATCTTCACGAGAACCGAGGGCGAGTATCTTCATATCAGCCATGTATGGCCTCCATCGTCCCCCCTCAAGCCGGGCACCAAGCTCGCCTTGTGCCAGACCTTCTGCGGCTCGACCCTGACTCACGACGGCCCCTTGTACATCCGTGACGCGCGCACGTCCGAGTGGAGCATGCATCCCGGCTTCGTCGAACTCAACGTCGTCAGCTACCTAGGGGCGAAGCTCGCGGGCACCCATGCCGTCTATGGGACCATCTGTTTTCTGGGCTTCGAGTCGTGTCCGGATCAATTCACGGAATCGCAAGCCGATTTCTTGGTCTTGATGGCTCGCTGGATCAGCGATGAACTGGATCGGCAGTCTGCCGAACAGGCGTTGCGGGAGAGCCGCGAGCTCTTTGCGCTGGCGTTTCAATCCAGTCCCCATCCGGTCATTATTTCGGAATTGGCGACCGGCCGGTGCATCGAAGTCAACGACGTGTCGCTCGTCTTGTTCGGCTTTGAACGAGAAGAAGTCCTCGGCCGCACCACGGTGGACCTGGGCTTGTGGCCGACGCCGGAGGCGCGCGAGCACTATGTGACGCGTCTGCTCCGCGACGGTCGGCTACGCGAAGAGGAACTGGTCCTTCGTTCAAAGGACGGACGGTGGCTGCATTGCCGGGCCTCATCCGAACTGATGACCCTCAACGGACTCCGTTGCATGCTCACCGTCGGTCACGACGTGACGGAACAACGGCAAACCGAGCTGGCCTTGCGACAAAGCGAGGAACGCTTCCGCCGCCTCTTCGAGGATTCCCCCGTCGGCATGTGCATCATCGGAGAAGATCGCACGATTCGAAAGATCAATCCGGCGTTCCGAATCCTCGTCGGGTACGAGGAGGAGGAAATACTCGGGCGGACCTATGCGCTGTATACGCATCCCGACGACCTGCAATCCAATGTGACGCTGACCGACCAGTTCATGAGCGGCGACATTCCCGGCTATACCTATGAGAAACGGTACATTCGAAAGAACGGGTCACTGATCTGGGTGAGCGTGGCCGTCAGCCCCCTCATTCTGCCCGGGGCGCAGGAGCGGATGGGGGTGGCCGTGGTGCAAGACATCACCGCTCGAAAATTGGCCGAGTGGGCCTTGGAGCATCGCGAACGCGATTTGCGCCATGCCTTGTTGGAGCGTGAGCAGGTCAGTCAGGATCTGCACGACGGCATTCTGCAATCACTGTACGCGGTGGGGTTGAGCCTCGACGCAACCGGCCGGCTCGTCGATGCCTCTCCCCGGCGGGCCAAACGTGAATTGGCCGGAGCGATCTCACAACTCAATCGAACGATCCAGGAAGTACGGAGCTTCATCACCGGCCTGTCATTCGACGTACTGGACGTCGGACGGTTGACCCAGGCCTTGCAGACGATCGTGGCGCCATTCTGCAAGCCGGGCCGGACGCGATGTGACATCTTGGTCTCCGCCAGCGCCATCCGACTCCTCGCGCGGCCGGCCTGTGCCCACCTGATCAATATCGTCCGGGAGGCCGTCAGCAATTCGGTGCGGCACGGTCGCGCGTCCCGCATTCGGATCACGCTGCGCCCGGTTCGAGGGCGGATACAGCTGGCCATTCGAGACAACGGAAAGGGGTTCGATCCCGAGTCCGCGATGAAGCGAGGCTATGGCTTACGCAACATGCGCTCTCGGGCCGCCAAGATGGGCGGGACCCTCGGGATTCTCTCGACTGCGGACTCGGGTACGCGAATCGTGGTAAGCTTCGGCGCGGAGGATCACCCATGACCAGTGTCAAAAGCGCTCCCATTTCCGTCCTGTTCGTGGACGATCACGAATTGGTGATCGCCGGGATCCAAAGCGTCCTGCGCCTGGTGCCCGAGATTCGGATGGTGGGCGAGGCTCAAACCGCAGCCGATGCCGTCCGCGAAGCGCAGCGCCTGAAGCCCGACGTCGTTCTCCTCGATATCCGCCTGCCGGATGGAAGCGGCATCGAGGCCTGTCGAGAAATTTTGGCGACGTGCCCTCACACCAAGGTCCTCTTCCTCACCAGCTATGCCGACGACGACACGGTGCGGGCAGCGGTCCTTTCCGGGGCGCAAGGCTACGTCTTGAAGGATATCCGGACCGAATCGCTTGTTTCGACCATCAAGGCCGTAGCCGCCGGGCAAGCGCTGCTCGACCCCTCCATCACCAAGACGACGCTGTTATGGTTGCAGTCACTCTCCGGACGGCGGCCATCCACATCCTATTCGCGTTTGTCCCCTCAGGAGGAGCGTATTCTCCCAAAATTGGCCGAAGGAAAGACCAACAAGGAAATCGCCGTAGCCATGAATCTGAGCGAAAAGACGGTCAAGAACTACCTGGCCAACATCTTCGATAAGCTGGGCGTGACCCGTCGCTCTCAAGCCGCTGCGTTCTACGTGCAGCAATGCAACCGCACCATGCCAACCGGGTCAGGATCGCCTGATTCGGAATTCGAAACGAGCTAGCCAGCCATTCCGTGACATAGGTCCAGTGAGGCGCTGGCGATCGACCAACTTCCACGTGCCTGGCTCCTCACAGTTGCGCACCGTACGAGTCGAGCCACGTCCGACTCCGGTTGACCTCCCTGTGAGGGCAACCTCCCGGCGATGTGCCCTGCCTTTATCAAGTCATGCCAATGGACGCTCCTGCAAGGCGTCGTGTTCCGCAACGGGTGTTTTTCTTTCGGGCCACCTCGGGAGTCATACGGATCGAGGAACGATTCGGGATCGGCTGGTGCCGTGACCTCGTTTCTTTGGATGCGACACCTGAGCGCATTCCATTCGACCTCAGATCCTCATGGCACGGGATCCCGATGTCATCTCTCTCCTGGTGGGAGCGGAATCCTCTCTCATTCGGCACCTAGCGCTCACCCTTACCGGTCTTCGGCGATCCCTCATCAGTCCCTCCAAATCCGAGCGGCTCCAGGACCGTCCCCGTGACCATTCCAACAATTTCGCCGTTGACAGCGCCTGTAGTATTGGCTAGTATGCGCTCGCTATTAGGTACTTCCTCAACCTTGTTATTATACGTCCCGTCCTCAAGCTTCTCCCGTCCTTGTGCGGACACGTGTCGCGGTCGGCTTTGTCCGTGAGAGTGGTGCATGGAGCCACATCAGCCTGACCTTGCCCCACAGAATCTTGCGGATACACGGTTGTCCATCGGTACTGCGATCGAGCACGCGTTCGAATCGGTCGTTTTTGCGAGCCGATGGATCCAGGCCCCGCTGTACGGCGGGTTGATCGTCGCCGAGTTACTGTACGCGTACAAGTTCTTGGTCGAGCTCTGGGAGATGGTCCACAATCTCCGCGAGCTAACCGAAACCGTCTTCATGTTAGGAGTGTTGTCCCTCATCGACATTACGATGGTCGCGAACTTGTTGACCATGGTGGTGATTGGAGGGTATGCGACGTTCGTCAGCAAACTTGATCTGGAGGGGCACCCGGACCGGCCGGATTGGTTGAGTCACGTCGACCCTGGCACGATCAAAGTCAAGCTGGCTGCATCGTTGATCGGGATTTCGAGCATCCACCTGCTCAAGGCGTTTGTGAACGTGAGTAATGTGCCGCCTGAGCATATCCAGTGGCAGATCCTGATCCATATGACGTTCTTGGGGTCGGCGATCCTGCTCGCATGGACCGACAAGCTCATGCAACGGGATCGCAAACACGCCTAGCGGCGGAATTCCTGCGCCACCGCCACCTCGAGCAGGCGGACCTCAGAGATCGTGGCCTGGTTCCCGAATCGATCGAGGAGCAGCCCTGACGATATTCCTGCTCGGAACTCGGGCATCTTCCCAACGACGGAGACCGGGACCATGGAGACCCAGGTGAGCGCATCGTCACTCCAAGTTGAGGATCCCGCAGGCCAGGCCACACCCGACCGAAGTGAACCCCTCCGCGAGAATGCGCGGGCGGAATCGCTGCGCACCGAGCAGCTCGATCTGCTCTATTCACACATCCCCTTCTCGGCAGTGCTCGCCATCCTCAATGCCATGATCCTGGGGGTTGCGCAACAAAGCGTCGTCTCCGGGAAACGATTGTGGTTCTGGGTGGCTTACATTTTGGCGATCAATGCCGTTCGTCTGGGATGGTTCTACGAGTATCGACGCCGGTCGCTTCCTCTTCGCTCGTGTCGCAGATGGGAGCGCCGTTTCATGGTTGGGGTGCTCCTCTCCGGCCTCGGCTGGGGCGCCGCCGGTGTATGGCTCGCTCCTGCAAACGAGCCACTCCACCAAATGTTCGTGGTCTTCGTGCTTGCGGGAATGACCGCCGGCGCCGTCATGGCGCTGTCGCCTCGCCGGGAAGCATTCTTCCTGTTCGCGTTCCCCGCGCTCGTCCCGATGATCATGGTGTTCTTTCAACGGGGCACCTCCGTGGCGGTGTCCATGGCCACCATGGGCTGTTTGTTCATGCTCCTCTCGTCGGCCATTGCGATCCGCATGTCGCGCACGATTTCAGCCTCGCTCGAGCTGCGCTATGACAACCACGTCTTGATCACGGACTTGACCAACCAAGTTGCCCAGCGGCATCAGGCCGAAGCGGCTCTGCGGCACGCCCACGACGATCTCGAAGCACGGGTTCGGGCTCGAACCGAAGAGCTGGCCCACGCGAATTTGGCGCTCCGCGCCGAGATCGAGGAACGGCAGCGCATGGCCCAGGCGCTTCAAGAAAGCATCGAGCGGTTCAATCGCGCGGTGCAAGGCGCCCAGGAGGGTTTGTGGGACGCGAAATGGACCTCGGCAGATTGGTTCAATCCGAACAACCCCGTGTACTACTCGCCTCGATTCAAAGCATTGCTGGGGTTCGCCGATCACGAGTTCCCCAATGTGATGGGTTCGTGGGCGTCGCGTGTCCAACCGGAGGACTGGGACACACTGGTCATCACCCTGCGCCACCACCTGGAGAACCGCACCCCGTTCAATATCGAATTTCGCATGGTGACCCAAAGCGGAGAAACCCGTTGGTTTGCCGCCGCAGGCCAAGCGATTTGGGACGAACTCGGAAACCCGGTGCACATGTCCGGCTCCTTGCGCGACAGTACGGAACGGAAGGATCTCGAAGATAAATTGCTGCAGGCGCAAAAACTGGAGGCCGTCGGTCGTTTGGCGGCAGGCGTCGCACACGACTTCAATAACCTGCTCACCCCGATCCTCGGGTACGCGGAAGTGTTGCTGGCCAAAACCGCGCCCGGCTCCACGGAAGGCCGGCGCTTGGGCGATATCCGCCGTGCCGCCCTGCATGGAGCCAATCTCGTGCGCCAGCTCCTGGCCTTCGGACGGAAGCAGCCGGTCACCCCTCGTGTGTTGAACTTGAATCGCGAGTTGGAGGAGAGCGAGGAACTACTTCGGCGCACCCTCGGGGAGGACATCGAGATTCTCTTCGACCTGAGCCATCAAGTCGGCCACGTGAGGATCGACCCCACGCAGTTACAACAGATCATTCTCAACCTTGCGGCCAATGCCCGGGACGCCATGCCGGAAGGTGGCTGCCTGACCGTTGTCACCACCCCGGTCCCGCCCGAGGCCGAACACGCGGATGCAGCCGCGCGACGATACGTTCGGCTGACGGTTTCCGATACAGGAGCCGGTATGCCTGAAGAAATTCTGGGCCACGTCTTCGAGCCGTTCTTCACCACGAAGGAAGTCGGGAAAGGATCCGGGCTGGGACTCGCCGTCGTCGAGGGAATTGTGGCCCAGGCCGGTGGACGGATCACCGTGAACAGCCAGGTGGGTACCGGCACACGATTTGAGATTGATTTACCCGAGGCGATTGGAGATCCGGACCACCCGGCCAACACGATTCTTCACGCACCAAGCGGAACCGGCACCGTCCTGGTCGTGGAGGACAACGCGGCCGTTCGTGAGTTTTCTACCCAGGTGCTCAGCGACTTGGGATACCAGGTCCTCGTGGCCAAGAATGGTCAAGAGGCCTTGGACCTGGCGGCGCACACACATGGGCCGATCGACTTGCTGATCACGGACGTGGTCATGCCCGGCATCAGCGGGCTGGAACTCGCACGCCGCCTCGAAACGAGTCGTCCCCACTTGCGCGTCCTGTTTGTGTCGGGCCACCAGGAGGAGCGCTTGGCCAGCCGGACCGGCAACCAGCTTGTCTCGCCGCTCCTCACGAAACCGTTTACAGCCGAAGAGCTCAGTCGCAAAATCCGAGAATTGCTTGCGGGCGAACAGGCCCCTTCCAAAGGTTAGCCGCCGCGTCTCATATCCATCGATCGACCTCAACAAGACGGGAGCCAAGGAGGACCATGAGGACGTGCCCCCCAAGTTCAGGTTTGAGGCGTCGTCAACTGCGGCGCACGGCGTGGGCGCTGGTCGCGTTGGCCAGCCTCTCTCTGATCGTCCCGGAGCACGGATGGTCGGTCAATGGGCTCGATCTGATCGGCTCCGGCGGCATGTCCACTGGGCTGGCGGGTGCCGATACGGCTATTGCACTCGACTTCAGCACGATCAATACCAATCCAGCCGGCATGAGCTTTGTGGGGAATTCGTGGGCCGCCGGGCTGTCCTTCGGAATGCTCAAAAGCGAGCAAACACTCACGAATGCGCAGAACAACCGGGAGGGGCAGGATCATCCGCTCTTCCTGGGCAACTCGGGCATTCTGTACCATCTGCCGAACACAAAGGTCACACTCGGCATTGGCTTCTTTACCGTCGGGGGATTGACCTCTGATTTCCGAGATCTCGCGACACCTCTCGGCACCACTGATCGTATCGGCAGCCAGTTGCGTCACTACAAGATTACACCGACCATCTCGTACCAGTTTACCCCTAGGCTTTCATTGGGCGCCTCGCTCGGTCTCTCATATACCGACGTGTCATTGGCGGTACTCCCCAATTCTCCCGGAGCCCCGGGCCTGGGGGTCGGATTCCAAAGCGAAGGCTCGTGCGATCGCCACAACGGACTCGCCCCTCCGACCGGAAACTGTCTGTATGCACTGGGCATCGTTCCGAAGTTCGGACTCATGTATCGACTCACGGACACCGTGACGTTCGGCATTGCCTATACCATGGCGTCGAATCTTCCGTTGCGCAACGGACGGGTCACGCAGAATCTCGGACTGATCGGCCTCGGGACCGCCACCTACGATGCCAAGGCGACCGGACTCAAATGGGCCGACGACATTGCCGTGGGCCTTGCCTTCCAGCCGAACCCCGATTGGCTCTTGTCCTTCAAGTTCCAGTGGATCAATTGGGATGGGGCGCTCAACAGCGTCGTGTTCGACCTGTCGAATGGAAGCAACCCGCTCGTTCCGACGAGCCAAACCACCTTTGCGTTGAATTGGCGCGACCAGTACGTGGTGGCGGTCGGATCGGCCTACCATGTCAATGAATGGTTGATGGTTCATGGCGGATACAACTTTGGGAACGACCCGACGCGCACCCAATACATCGACCCCACGACGGCCAATATTACCGTGCACCACTTCGTGGGTGGAGTGACGTACAAGTTCACACCCGGGATGTGGCTCGACGTGCTGACCACGTACGTGCTTCCGAACGAAGTGACGTACAATCATCCCTTGTGGGGGCCGAACACCAC
Organism: Nitrospira sp.; assembly: GCA_036984305.1. Classification (NCBI taxonomy): domain Bacteria; kingdom Pseudomonadati; phylum Nitrospirota; class Nitrospiria; order Nitrospirales; family Nitrospiraceae; genus Nitrospira; species Nitrospira sp. The sequence goes on along the minus strand of BQWY01000001.1, from coordinate 633,532 downwards.
GAGCCGGATCGCCGGCTACGACGTGATCGCATCGTTCAGTTATCGCCGGTAACGATGGCAGGATACAAACCGTATCCCGAGGGACACGCGCTCGTATCCATTTCGATAACGTTGGCGGCGGCGAAGTGGACAACCCGAGTCCGTTGCTCACGAACCGCGCGCCCTGGAGATAAAACCCAGCGGTACTGTACCAGCAGGAAATGGGGCACACTGGTTGCTTGCTGGCACAGCGTGACCATCTGGGCCTGGTCGGCATCCCGGTGGAAGAGTGGGCTCAGCTATTCAAACCAAGATGTCCGGTAGCTCCCATCAAGACCCTCCACTGACCCTCTCCCGCGTCCTCATTGAGGAGGGCGAACAACTGTTTTCCACGCCGGGACGCCCATTTTCAGCTCGGGTATCGGAGCAACTCGCGCAGCTCAAACCGGATCAACCAGAACCCGGCACATTGACGCATCCCGACGCGGAAGAGGCTGAATTGCTTGCCCGTCGAGCGGTGTATGCCGCCATTCACCGCTTGCCCTCTAAACCGGCGGCCCTCTGCTTCTCAGGCGGCGGGATTCGAAGCGCGACCTTCAACCTAGGTGTCATTCAAGCCCTGTCCAAACTCCACTTGCTCGACAAATTCCAGTATTTGTCCACGGTGTCCGGCGGAGGATACATCGGAGGTTGGCTGACCGCATGGATACATCGAGCGCGAACCAGCGACTCCGCTCAGCCGGTCGATCCGCAGTCGGTCCTGTCCCGCAGCGGCACACCGACCGCCGCCCATACCGGCGTCGAGCCCCCGCCGGTCGAATGGCTGCGGGAATACAGCAACTACCTCACTCCCAAGCTGGGGCTTTTCTCGGCCGACTCCTGGACGATGATCAGCACGGCGTTGCGCAACTTGCTGCTCACCTGGTCGGTGCTCATCCCCCTCATCATCGCTTCCTTCATGCTCCCGCGGCTGCATATCGCGCTGCTCACGCATTTTGAAGGGTCGTTCCTTGCCCATGACATGCTGTGGGGCGGGTTGCTGTTCAGTATTCCCGCCGTCATGTATCTGCACCTGTTCCGGCCACGCTTTTCGAAAGTGGTTTCACCCCCGCATCCTGTTCCGGGAGCGGATCCGCCGGTGGAAAACCGACGGAACTTGGAGAGCCAAGGATGGTTCGTCGTCATCTGCCTTCTTCCACTCGCGATCACGGCCTACTGTCTGACCACGGCCTGGGCGTGGCACCGAAACATTCCCGGATCCTTGGCCGAGATCACGTTTAGCCAATGGAGCGCCAGCAGTTCGTTTGCAATCGTGGGTGCCGGCGTGCACTTTCTCGGATGGGCGCTGGCCATGCTGGTCGTGCTCCTCAAGGCCTTCGAACAACCGCTCGTTCGAACCCGTATCCCTTCGTTGGCCGCGAATATGCTCAAGGAATCGGTTTTTATCGTCCTCTCGGGCGCGCTCGGCGGCTATACCGTCTGGGCCGTTCTCTCGGCGACTCCCTCTGCGCTCTGTTCTCCGAGCGCATCCCCCGCGGATTCGTGCCACCTCGTCGTTCGCGATTTCGCGGAGTGGTACACGGCGTTCGGCGTACCAGGATTTCTGAGTTTATTTCTGCTCATCACGACGGTCTTCATCGGCCTCACGGCTCGCTATACGGGCGACCAAGAGCATGAGTTCTGGGCGCGCACTGGCGCCTGGGTGTTGAGCGCGAGCACGGTCATCGGAACCCTGAGCGCCCTGATCATTTTTGGACCTGGCCTGCTCGTCAAGCTCGGCCTGTGGACGTCGGCCTCCATCGGCGGCATTGCCGGCATCCTTTCACTCGCAGGAGGGTTCAGCGCCAAGACGATGGTCACGGAAACGGACAAGCGGGATCGATTGTCCTGGCTCATGGAATACGCCGTGCGACTCGCGACGCCGATGTTTGTGGGGTTGCTCATCGCCGCCTTTGCCTTCCTCACCAGTGCCTTGGTGACGGGCTGGAGCTGGATGCTGGCGGGGGACGAAGGGATTGCATGGGTCGAAACCGGACGTCTGATGCCGGAACCGGATCCGCAGAAGCCGTGGCTCCACTCGTTGGCCCTACACAACGCTCAACCGGGGCACCTTTTCCTGCTCTGGTTCACCTTGATCGGCATCGGAGCCAGCATGGGCTGGTGCATCAACGTCAACAAATTCTCTTTGCATGGCTTTTACCGTAATCGTTTGATTCGCGCGTATCTCGGTGCGTCACGCGGCGTCTCGCCGGGCGACGTCCGCCACCCCCATCAGATGACCGGCTTCGATCCTCTCGACAACGTCTACATGGCGGAACTGGCCAATTACGATTTCGAGTCAAAGCGCTACGATAGAACAAAGCCGATCCAACGACCGTTTCATATCGTCAATATTGCGCTCAACCTTGTCAGAGCGGACAAACTCGCCTGGCAACAGCGCAAGGCCCAATCGTTGACAGTCTCGCCGCTTCACTGCGGAAGCTGGCAAACCGTCGGATATCGCCGCTCCCACGAGTACGGGTTCAATGCCGCCGTCAACCGATCGATCAGTCTTGGAACTGCGATCGCCACCTCGGGAGCCGCGGCAAGCCCCAACATGGGGTACCACTCTTCCGCGGCCGTGACGTTTCTCCTCGCGTTATTCAACGTCCGCCTCGGCTGGTGGATGGGGAATCCCGGCCAGGCTGGAGGCGAGCCACCCTTGGGCAAGCTGGGCAAGTGGCTCAATCTTCGGCCGTCCTACCGCCGAGCCTGTCCGAACTTTTCCGTGGGCCCGTTGGTCAAAGAGCTGTTCGGGCTGACGGACGCGACGCAACCCTATGTCTATTTGTCGGACGGCGGACATTTCGAAAACCTCGGCCTGTACGAAATGGTGCTTCGACGCTGTCACCACATCGTCGTGGTCGACGCCGGCTGCGACCCGGACGTGGCATTTGAAGATCTCGGCAATGCCATTCGTAAAATCCGCATTGATCAGGGCGTCGATATCGAAATCGACCTGGACATGGTGAAACGGCAGGGTCTCGACAGACAGTCGCGGTGGCACCATGCCATCGGCACCATTCGGTACGACCAGATCGACGAGGGAGCACCGACCGGCACGCTGATCTATCTCAAACCCTCTCTCACGGGGGACGAACCACCGGACGTGCAAGACTATGCCGCTCATCACGCACTCTTTCCTCACGAGCCGACCTCCGACCAGTTCTTCGATGAGTCGCAATTCGAGTCCTATCGCGGCCTCGGCGAGCACATCGCCCGCGAGGTGTTCCAGGAAGGCCGGCAGTACGAACCACCCACTGCGGAACATGACGTCCTCTCGTCCGTGATCGACCGACTCGAAAAACATTGGATTCCAACTCCCGTGGGAGTTCAGGACTCATTGTTGAACGACATGCAGCCCCTGCTCGCCCTGGAGGAACAGTTGCGAACCGATCCGGGGCTCGCCCGATATGACGTGGAGACGTATCCGGAAATTTTGTCCGTCTTTGGCGTGGATCCGAAGTCGGTCGATCGTCTGGACGTCCGATCGAGCTTGCACCTCTGTTCATCACAGATTCAATTGATGGAACACATATTTCTAGGTGTGCGGCTCGGCGAGCACGCCGCCCATCCGCTCAACCGAGGGTGGATGAATCTCTTCCGTCGGTGGGCCTCCGCACCCAGCTTCCGACAATGGTGGCCCATTCTGTGCGGTAGCTTCAGCCGAAGCTTTGTCGAATTCGCGGAGCGACACCTTCATCTGCCCACCAGCGCCGAGTTGGCGTACGGACGACGGCCGTTGGACCAGACGGCGGTGGCGAGCTTGAGGGGACTACTCGATCGCGAATGGACGATGGATCCGACGCTGCCCGAGCTGTTCGAGGCTGGGTTGCGGCAACCGGTATCACTCGGCGTTTCGCCAGGCCGCACTGAACCGGCCGTCTGGCTCGCTTGGCTCAAATCAAAAACCAGACCGATCGCCTCCTTGCCCTTCGTAGACGGAGAGCTGCTCGGAGTGGTCGCACTCTCGAGTGCCACCGAAGCCGAGTGGCACGTTCATGGTTGGGTGAGACCGGGCTACCGCAATGTCGGGATCGGTTATCGTCTATTCAATCACGCGATGGGAGACGTCCGACGGGCGGTCGAGAACGGATTCCATCATCATGTCACGTTACTGACCGATCTCGGACCAGACGATGCCTCGGCGGCCCAGGATCATGCACAACAGACCGAGTGGATCCGTTTTTACGAACGCCTCGGCTTCCGCCGGATCGCGGCATCGAACGGATACCCCCGTCGCATTCGGTTGGCGTGCTCGATCGACCCTAGCCCCATGCAGGCATCTGCGTCCCATCGGCCTCCTGTCGATACGGCAGCCAAGCCAACGTAACGGTCTTCACCGCAATATTGCTCTTCATCGGGCGGAGCGCGACGGTATCAAGTGGCTCCGCGAGAGTATCCACGGCAGGTGTGGGGTCGGCCTCCGCTTTGAACTGAGCCTCAAGTTCGGCCAATCGTTGTCGTAGCGCCACGACATTCTCCTCCGCCATCCCAATGTCCTTGGTCTCCTTGACGGTTCGCCCGGCTTTTCCCAGCGCGGTCGCGGCCTTCCCGAGGGTCGTGCGCGACAACGTCTTGCGTCCCATGAAAGCTCCAAGGATCGTGGCTCCAACGGACAGCGCTGCCTGAAATCCGCTTTGGGTCGCCTGATCTTTCTCGCGCTCCACGGCCTGTTCGGCTCGCCGAATCCGATCTTGGAGCGTCGCTATTTTCGAGGCGTACTTCTGCCGGAGCTTTTCCACGGTTCGATCCCGCCGCTCGCGCGCCAGTTGTTGAAGCCGAACACGAAAGTCTCGTTCCGACTCGCCTGGCGCAGACAGGACTCCGGACGACGGGCTCCGGAGCAGATCGACCGTAGCCGTTCGATAGAGCCAATTGACGTAGTCCTTCTTCCAGGCATCGTAATGCTTAGACTGGCTCGCCAGGCTGCTCGCTTCCATGAACTGTGCGCCATCCTCGGGGACACGCTCCAAGTCCTCGCGGAAGACCGACGCCTGCTTGGCACGATCCCATTCGACGGCAACGACCTCTTTGGAGAGATCAGTCAGGTGTGTGACATCCTGTGTCGACCGGACCCCCTGCTTCGTATCGATGAAGCGGATCTGAGCGATCCCCATCAACGCCGGGTGGTACACGACCTGGCCATTCGCACCCTTCCCCCCGCGCAGCGGCAGGAACACCTGTGGAACGTCCGGCGGCAGAACCGGCCGAGTGTTCGTCATTCGTAATTCGTCAATCGTCAATCGTAGTGAACCGGATTGATCCTCTGCCCCCGCGTGACACGTGACGCGTGACGCGTGGCTTCTGATGGGGTCCATCAACGTCTTGATTTGTGTGCGCGTCAACGGCCCTCGCAAATAAGACATCACCCAACGCGTTTCAAAAATCACCGGCTCGTCTTCGTGCACATTGTTCATGAGGAAAATGCGATTGCCGAGCCCCGCGAGTGTCGCCTCCATTGTCTGACGGTCGAACCTCTTCCCGGCGCTGGCTGATGCCCCTTCCAATCCTTCAAGCACGCGCGCCTTGTCGCGCTCCGTCTGGAGGCGCCCGATGAACCAGGTTCCGGCATTGGCCAGGCCCTTATAGTCCAAGTCGACGGGATTCTGCGTCGCTAGAACCATGCCGACCCCGAATGCACGGGCCTGTTTCAACAGCGTGAGCAGAGGCCCTTTAGACGGAGGATTGGCCACCGGCGGGAGATATCCGAAAATTTCGTCCATGTAGAGGAGCGCCCGCAGAGTTGTCGTGCCCGACTGGGCCCGCACCCAACCCAACATGTGATTCAAGAGGAGAGAGACAAAAAACATGCGTTCCGCATCATTAAGGTGGGCAATGGAAAAAATGGAGTGCCGCGGTTTTCCGGTCGGGGCGTACAGCAGCGATTGAATGTCCAGCGGCTCCCCTTCCAACCACGAGGCAAATCCCGGCGCCGCAAGCAGATTGTTCAACTGCATGGCCAACTCGAATCGCTCTTTAGAAGGATAGAACGATTCAAGGTCCATGACGCCGACCCTCGACACGGGCGGCGTTTGGATCTGATGGATCAATGCCCCCAGATCGAGGTCCTGTCCCTTCGTCCAGGCCGCATCGAGGATGGTGCAAAGAAGAATGTGTTCGCGGCTTTTGATGGGATCCGTCGCAATCCCCAATAACCCCAACAGGCTCGTTGCCGTCGTCGCGATCCGGTCCCGGAACAGTTCGGCATCGTCCAGAATCTGCGCATCCGGAACGGCGAACGACTTGACGATCGAGACCGGCAACCCCGCGCCGCTACCAGGAGTATAGACGGTGAACTCAGCCGCCTCCCGGAGACGGGCAATCCGAGCCCCGTCCTGCCCCCATTGCGCCAACCCGGCTTTCCACATGGACGCTTGCGTTGCGGCGTACTCGGCTGGCGCCAACCCCTTCCTACGCGCATCGTCTTCGTTGATCCAGGACAGAAAGTCTTCAGCTCGCAATTCGGGAAACGTCAGGAGTAAGTTGGACAGGTCCCCTTTCGGATCGATGATAATCGCCGGAATACCATCAATCGCCGCTTCCTCGAGAAGAGCTAGGCATAGCCCGGTTTTGCCACTGCCGGTCATTCCCACACAGACGGCGTGGGTCACGAGATCCTTTGAATCGTAGAGCAACCAGCCGGGCTTGGGAGCCTTGGCTGCCAGGTCGTACGGCCGCCCCAGGTAGAACACACCAAGCTTCTCAAAATCCTCTGCGGTCGGAGGGCTCGTGGGCACGGTCAAGGCCGCCTTTGCGGGCCTCACTGGCTTCGCAGACTTGCCGGTGGACTTCGCCTTGGGCATGGGATCCTCCGCGTCATGCTGATTTACGACGATGTGCGTAGAGGTCGGCTATTCTAATCGTGGCCCCGTAGACCTTCAACTCCGACGGGAATACCACAACTCCGTTCGCGAAGAGACGGCCGTTCGATGGGCGAGTGCGGCACGCAAGCAGCCGAAATGAGATCGCCTTGATGGATTATGGTTTCGGGACGTGACGATGTGTTGGAGGAGACTCACTCAGCGGTGCGACTGATGCCGAGTCACCGCGGAGATAACGAGGGATCTTGACGGGAAAGGTTGGTGCGGATCTCGAGATAACCCGCACCCAGCCTCCTACTGCCACGAGGCGAATCGCACAGCTTACACCCGCCTCGTCATATGTCGACGGCACAATCTCGACGGACGCCCCAGGCGGCGCAGATTAGTCCAGACGCCACTTTGTCAATCGACCGTCTTTGCTCAAGGCTTGCTCCAGACTGGCAACGGTCGCCAAATGTGCCGTTGGATCCGTGGAGAAATCCGATGTGAACAACGTGCCGAAGTGCTCCTGCGCGAAGTCGGCGAACTCAGCGTGGTGATGAGGAGAGATGCGCAGCAATCGCTCCAAGGAGACGAGGTATTCACCTTGTCCCTTGGCGATGTCTTGCTGCAAGCTATCAAACCCAACGCCGACGAATAGATTCACCTTTTGGCTCTCTACCACGAGGCCATCCTCGGTGAACATTTCGTTGGGCGAGGTACTCGAGAAAAACTTGACGGTCGTATCGATTGTAGCCTTGGTCGTATTGCATGCCGTGCTCAACAGAGAGAAGGCAACAAGGGCCACCATCACACTGAACCGGCGAACGTGAGTTGCTGTCATCGAAGCCTCCTTGGAAGAAGAAAGAGAGTAGCCCCCGCTTCGCTTTTTCGGCCTATTATCCTTGCTCCCGTAATCATGCACGCATGCGGAGTTGGCCTAAGTCGGACTACCAAGCACTCTCCCTCACTCGTATCGACCGAAGGAACGTTGTCTTCGTGTCTCTACGGGCAGGACGTCATGTCCTTGTCGGTCCCGTTTAATCCCCGCATCGAATCTTCATCGATTCAATATCATTGTTCATATTCAAGTCCGACAAATCCTTGACCCGCTGATTCGGAACGAAAGCGATCTCGGTTCCCTTGAAATCCCTATCGGAATAGGCAAGGACATTGGCATTGGAACCGACGATGACGCTCTCGATATCATTGCTCCAATCTTTGCCTTTCACGTTTTCCATCGTGGCAAACTCGGCAGGCCCCGTAATTTTGACGTGCGGGTCGTCGGCATCGTACTCGTCATCCTCAAAGATTTCGATCCAGCAAGCTTTGTCTACCAATTCCACTTCCATGTCCGCCGCATGCACCAACGGTCCGCTCAGCAGACACGACAGAACGATCCCTAATCCCGCGTAGAACTTTGCGTTTGGCATGATAGCTCCCCTTTCTTGTTATCGACCTAGATCCTTTTCCCACCATCGCAAGGCTACTCCCGCCATAAAGCCCAACAAGCCCAACGCCCGTCCGCGTCCAGGATGCGCGTTAAATTGGTCACGTGCGTCACGTGTGCGAATGGCTCAGTCGAACGTCACGAGGACTACGTTCGGACCGCCGAACGATGGGGCACAGCCCATCTTCGCCCGAGTCTTGTTTTGACGATCCTGGGAAGATGCCTAGATCTCCGACGTTCAAGACCCCGGTTCATTGCCGGGAGAAGAAGGTCGGGCGACGAAGCAGAGGAAGGAGAGAGAACGACAGGCGCCACTGGGCACCTGAAAGGGTCATGCTCAGGGAGTGTGCGAGGACACGACCAACCCGACGACTTTGTCACCACTCTTTGAAAATAACGAACACGGCCGCGACAATGAGGAGAAATCCCACCGCATAATTCCACTTCAGCGCCTCTTTGAGGTACACCACGGAGAAGACGGAAAACACCGTTAGTGTGATCACTTCCTGCATCGTCTTAAGTTGGGCGGCTGTGAACTGCGCATGCCCGATTCGATTGGCCGGAACCTGGAAACAGTACTCAACGAAGGCAATGCCCCAACTCACGAGGATGACGGTGAGGAGCGGGTATTCTTTGAACTTGAGATGCCCATACCAGGCCAACGTCATGAACACATTCGAGATCGTCAACAGGGCTATCGTCTGCATGAATTAACCTCTGGACGGGAATAGTTTTTGAAATCGACAGATCACCTATTAGCAACCCATTCACTCCACGCTCAGTTCGTGTATCTCCCGATTGGCAATATTAAAAAAATGACCCCGAGTTAGGCTTCTCCTTTCTCCTTTGTGATCTCTGGCCAAAGAAACCGAATATGTTAACCAGTTAAAGAGAGATATCTGTGAAACAATAGAAATGCCATCCGACGACCAATTAACAGTGACGAGATGCCCCAGTCTCCTCCATTGTGCCTCATCCGCCAGGATTGCTTTCTGGTCTATCCGAACGAGCGGATACGCCGCCTTTTCCCCGTACCTTACGAACTTCCGTATCTGGTCGAACGATGAGTTTCTCACGAAGACTCCTCCTTCCCAGCGAGCCAGATAATTAAACGCGATCTTTGCTACGCCTCGCCTAATTGTGTCATCGATTGAACCTTCTAGCTGACAGAGGATTGAGGAAGTCTGATCCTTCACTTCAGCATGGGACCGGAACTTGATTCCTTTCACAGCAAGCTTCTGTGTTACAGCCTCCATTTCGATTCCGACAATGCGGATACTTTGGTGACCTTCGAGATCGTATCCATCCTTTTCGAGTGAGACCTTGTCCGGGAGGTCGTCAACTCTGAAATACCGGTGCTCGCCTGAGTCCTTTCGACGAAACCCCACCTGAGGAACGGGCTGAATCGTGAGATTGCCATTGGCCTCATCATAGCCCAGGAATGCCAATGCACCTTTGAAGCGACCTTCTGCAATCGTGTACTGGAGTCTGCTCGATGGACCAGGAGACCTGAATTCCTCGGCTTTCTTAATTCTATGGTTTACTCGGGCTTGTCCTTCCAAGGTATCGCGAGCAAGAGCAAGTTCTAGAACGTCGCCGAAGAACTGATTGCACTTATCGCAAACAAGATACTGAAGTGTTAGATTGTGCTCGAATTTTCCGAACGATTGGGGGATAACGTGTTCAGCCTTCTTGTACTCTGAGGCAGGTTTGCGTTCCAGGCAATAGATACATTCGAACATCGCGATCAACAAACCCCGCGTTAAGCAACCTCGGTCAAATCATCCCGTGAGGCGACTGGGAGATCTAGGTATAGGTACAGGGGGTTTCCGCGGTAACAGAGCACTACCGTAAGATCTTCCTGAACAGTTTGGCTGAGGGCCGTCGGCGCCCTCAGTCACCACTCCTACCGCTTCCCTATCCCGCGGGTGGAAGGGATGAGCGTGGAGGATTCGCCGTGGCGTAGACTGCCCACGAAAAGCTGAAGGGGGTGCTGCGGTACCGTTCCGTCAATCCGACAAGGCCCGCAGCCAACAGCGAGCACACCGATAGTCGTCCAGCAAGATCGCATCACGACGAACCCGAAGCTGCTCGCCCTTCACCACCCGCCATCCGCTTCAGCCCACTCCCGCTTCTTTCAACACTTGCCCTGTATACGACTCCTTCACCCGCGCGATCTCCTTCGGCGTCCCTTCCGCCACCACCTTACCCCCGCGGTCGCCTCCCTCGGGCCCCAGATCGATGATCCAGTCGGCGTTCCTGATCATGTCCAAGTTGTGTTCGATGACCAAGACCGTATTCCCTGCTTCCACCAACCGATCCAGCACGTCCAGCAGCCGCTGAATGTCGGCGAAGTGCAGACCGGTCGTAGGCTCATCGAGGATGTAGAGCGTCCGCCCGGTCGCCCGCTTCGACAATTCACGGGACAGTTTCACGCGTTGGGCCTCGCCACCGGAGAGCGTGGTGGCGGACTGTCCAAGTCGAATGTAGTGCAGACCCACGTCGTGCAGCGTCTGCAGCTTGGCCTTGATGAATGGAACGGCGTCGAAGAAGACCAGCGCTTCATCGACCGTCATGTTGAGGATGTCGGCGATGCTCTTGCCTTTGTACAGCACGTCGAGCGTTTCGCGGTTGTACCGCTGTCCCTTGCACACTTCGCAGGTCACATACACGTCCGGCAGAAAGTGCATTTCGATTTTGATCAAGCCATCCCCTTCACAGGCTTCGCAGCGACCGCCTTTCACGTTAAAGCTATAGCGGCCCGGCTTGTATCCGCGCACCCGCGATTCTGGCAACTGCGCGAAGAGGTCGCGAATGAACGTGAAGAGCCCGGTATAGGTGGCCGGATTACTCCTCGGCGTGCGGCCGATCGGAGACTGGTCGATGTCGATGACCTTGTCGAGAGCCTCGACGCCTTGAAGCTGCTTGCATCCATCGATCCGCGGCTTCTTCTCATTGAGCATCTGCCACAGGGAATGGAAGAGCACTTCGAGGACCAAGGTGCTCTTGCCCGAGCCCGACACGCCGGTCACGCAGATGAACAGGCCGAGCGGCACGCGCGCCGTAATGTTTTTCAGGTTGTGCTTCGTCGCACCGGCCACGGTCAGGAATCCCCTGGGTGATCTCGTCCGGGTGGGCAAACTGACGGACTCGATTCCCTTCAGATACCGGCCGGTCAAGGACTCGGCGTTCCCCATGATTTGAGTCGGCGTACCCTGCGCAACCAATTGGCCGCCATGGGCTCCGGCGCCAGGCCCCAGATCGAGGATATGGTCCGCGGCCAGCATCGTCTCAGTGTCGTGCTCCACCACCACGACCGTATTCCCCAAATCACGCAGGCGCAGGAGCGTCTGCAGCAACCGGCGGTTATCGCGTTGATGCAATCCAATGGATGGCTCATCCAAAATATACAGCACACCGACCAGACCAGATCCGATCTGGGTCGCCAGACGAATGCGCTGACCTTCTCCGCCGGAGAGCGTGGTTGCGGCGCGGTCGAGCGTCAGGTAATCGAGCCCGACGTTGACGAGAAAGCCCAGCCGTTCCCGGATTTCCTTCAAGATCCGATGGGCGATGAGCTGTTCCCGTTCAGAGAGTTTGAGCGTGCGAAAGAAGTCCGCCGAGGCCCGTACGGACAGCTGCGTGACCTCCGCAATGCTGCGGCAATGGACTTTAATGGAGAGACTCTCGGGCCTGAGGCGCGAACCCTGACATGTCGCGCAACGCTCAAGGAGTGTCAAATCCTCGTCCTCCGAACTGTCCGGCGGCATGGCATAACCGATGCCGTCACAAGCGGGGCAGGCTCCGTGCGGACTGTTGAAGGAGAAGATGCGCGGCGTGATTTCCGGATAGCTCACGCCACATTTGATACAGGCCAGCTTCTCGCTGTAGATCCGGGGCTCGTCATCGTCGGTGAGCACGGCCACGAGACCGCCGCCCAGTTTCAGGGCGGTCTCCACTGAATCCGCCAGCCGACGGGACATCGCCTGATCGCGCTTCATCACCACACGATCGACAATGACTTCAATGGTATGCTTCTTCTGTTTGTCGAGACTGATGTCGTCACCGAGATCGACCACACGCCCATCGACCCGCGCCCGCACGTACCCGGCCCGCCGCATGTCGAGCAGCTCCTTTCGATACTCACCTTTGCGGCCGCGCACGATCGGGGCAAGAATGTGCGCCTTGGTCCCATCCGGGAGCTGCTGAATCGTGTCGACAATTTGCTGGACGGTCTGCGCAGTGATTTCCTCGCCACAGCTATGACAGAACGGGTGACCAATGCGTGCGAACAGCAGCCGGAGATAATCATAGATTTCCGTGACGGTGCCGACGGTGGATCGAGGATTATGGCTGGTGCTCTTCTGTTCAATGGAGATGGCGGGAGAAAGTCCCTCGATCGAGTCGACGTCGGGCTTGCCCATCTGCTCGAGGAATTGCCGCGCATAGGCCGACAGCGACTCCACATAGCGACGCTGCCCCTCGGCATAGATCGTATCGAAGGCGAGTGACGATTTGCCGGATCCGCTTAAGCCGGTCATGACGACGAGCTTATCCCGCGGAATCTCGACGTCGAGATTCTTCAGATTGTGCTCGCGCGCGCCCTTGATGACGATGCTGTTGCCCATGGGTTATGACACGCCCGCGGTGGATCACTGCCTCCCGCAGTTGGCATGCGCGATCGGACTATACCATAGGTTTTCAATGACTTGGGAGCAACTACGATCTGGGCGGTTGCAGGCCTTTACACTGAGTAGGCGTCGGGTATCCCGGTAGACCGAATGAATTGTGAAGGGGTCCACCGTCTCATCCGACTTCAAGGGATGGCCGGACGTCCCGATGAAGGCGTCTGGTACAAACAGTCAAAATAGCGGGATCAATCGCGAAGGACGAATGAGACACCCGGAGGCATTCGCCTATTGTTTCGATTCGACCGGAGTGGTCGGTACCACCACCGCGGCCTCCTGATGATATGGCAAGCGTATCAAGAATCGCGCCCCTTCTCCCAATGCGCTTTCGCACCAGATCGATCCACCCAGCTGGTCCATTAATTCTTTTGCAACCGCGAGGCCGTAACCGGACTGAGGCTCGCCGCCGGTTGGGACGCTGGAGAGCGTGACTCCTCGCTGAAAGAGCTTGGCCTGATCCTCTGGACTCAAACCTGGGCCTTGGTCTTCAACCCCGCAAACGACCGAGCCCAGCTCCGTTCGAAGCATGATGCGGATCTCTTTCCCTGGAGAGGAATATTTGATCGCATTCGAAAAAATATTATCGAGCACGGCGGCGAACGCCACCCCGTCCGTCCATACGATAATGGCCTCCTGTGGCGGTTCATACTTGAGCCGCAGGTTCTTGAGCGCACTCTTACCTGCATACTGATCGACGAATCTTCGAAGCAACACGGTCAGATTAACATTGTTCGGTTTCAGGCCAGGCTCGCGCGCAATGGTCGCGGTATTCATCAGATCAGCCACGCACCCGGCCATCATTTCATTGGCACGCTTCGCATACCCCAGCCAGATCTGGACGTTGGGGTCCGGGTGGTCGGCCACCGCCTTGGCAAGTAACTCGGTTGTCGCACCAACAATAAACAGATAGTTCTGTAGGGCATGCGCGGCGAACCCGACCGAATGGGGGTCGAGCGCCGGAAGCTTATCTAGATCATCCAACGCGCGCTCCAAATCTTGCTGTGCTTCGAGGATGGATTTTGCAACCTGATCGACGACATCGCGCATACATCACCCCTTTCGCCACCCCCGACGTGGTTCAAGGCGTGATGCAGAATAGAGTCCGCCTGTAGGGATGTCAATGCGAGGCGGTATGACGAGCGCACGCTGGATGAGGGTTTGCGCGGACTCAAGCCCGCGTGTTTCTCCCGAAGCGCTTTTGCGAACAGCCGACCTCGCTTGACCGTCAGTCGAGGCCGGTGCTAGGGTCACGAGCTATGGTACAGGTGCAAGATCCGCCGCTCGAACCGCGGACCGAACCAGTCGCCCCGCAGGCCGTGTCCCGGTGGTCCGGCCAGGCGCGCGAGCAGGCCGTGCAGAATATGTTCACGGCGATCGCGCGGTGGTACGACCTGAACAATACGCTGTTGAGTTTCGGGCTTCATCACCGCTGGAAACACCAAGTCATCGAATGCTTGATGGACCGGAGCGCAAGCGCCCGCGGCGTCCGTAGCAGCGAGGTCTCGGCCGAGCTGCGTTCTGTATTGGATATTGGAGCCGGCACCGCCGATCTTGCCCTGTTGATCGAACCGCGCTTGCAGCCACAGGGTCGCGTGATCGCAGCAGACCTGAATCATGCGATGCTCGTGGAAGGACAACGTAAAGTCCGCGCGCGCGGGCTGAGTGCTCGTATCGCGTGCATGGAAGTCAACGCCGAGCATCTGAGTTTTCCTGATGGGCGTTTCGACGCCGTCACGACCGGCTTTTGCATGCGGAACGTCGGGAACCTCGGTGTCGCCTTCAACGAGATTCATCGGGTGTTGAAACCAGGTGGCCGGTTCGTCTGTTTAGAGTTCTCCCGGCCGCCGCAGGCGTGGCTCCGCAGCCTGTATGATTGGTACTCGTTCACGCTGTTGCCTCGGATCGGCACCCTCGTGGCCAAGGACCGGACTGGAGTCTACGAGTACCTCCCGGCTTCCATCCGGACCTTCCCCGATCAAGAGACGCTCTGTCGGCGTCTCATGGATGCCGGCTTTTGCGACGTGTCCTACCGCAATCTGACCGGCGGGATCGTCGCCATCCATTGGGCCTCGAAAGGTGCTGAGTCCTCGGTCAAATGAAAACAACCATTGCCAAATTCGAAGATCTGGTAGCTTGGCAGAAGGCAAGCGCGCTCACCAACGCTACCTATAAGGCCACACGCAGCAATGGTTTCGGAAGAGACTTCGGCCTCTCGTCGCAGATTCAGCGTGCGGCCGCCTCGATCATGTCGAATATTGCGGAGGGGTTCGAGCGCAATCGTTTAGGCGAGTTCCATCAATTTCTATCGGTTGCAAAGGGGTCTTGCGCGGAGGTCCGTTCTCACCTCTACGTCGCATTTGACGCAGGGTATCTGAATGAACGGCAATTCAATCAACTCCTGGCGAGTGCGATCGAGGTGGGACGCATTCTTGGAGGTTTGCGAGTCGCAGTTGCTGGCCAAAGAAAACAGGCAAAGCCGAGCACCAATCATCGTCTTCCATTAACTCAGTACTCAGCACTCAACGCTCAGGACTCACTCGGCACGTAGCATCATGATGCGGTCTATCCTCTATGTGTTCCTGCCCTGCAAGCAGGTGTATCCTTTGGGGGCCACCTATTTGGCGGATTTCGTCCATCGGCGGCGACCGGATGTGCGTCAGCACATTCTGGATCTTTCTCCCTATCCCGCCGACCAGCGCCTTCAGGCCGTGCGGGATGCCGCCACCTCGTTCGCCCCGGATCTCGTGTGTTTTTCATGGCGGGACATTCAGATTTTTTCGCCGCATGAAGGCGATTCGTCGTTGGAACATGCATTCAATTTCTATTTCGCCAGCAACCCGTTGAAACGCGTCGCGGCCTCGTTTGAAGGCCTCCGGCAGCTCTACCGCTACTACAGCCACATCCGCGCCAACCTGTCGTATCCATGGATGATCAGCAAGGAATTTCCCAAGGCGCACATTATGATCGGCGGAGGGGCCTTTACGGCATTCGCCGATCAGTTGATCGAAAAGCTGCCCGAGGGCGTGGTCGGCATCCTCGGGGAAGGCGAGGATGCAATTCTGAAGGTCGTCAACGGTCAACCGCTCGACGGTGAACGCTACATCTATCGGGAAGGCAAGCGGGTCGTGAAGGGGCAGCAGGGCGTCACGGTGTTGCTCGACACGCAAACCGTCGACCTGCCCTATCTCACGTCCATCTTTCCGCAATACCGAGACTATGTCGGCGAGTCCATCGGCGTGCAGACCAAACGCGGGTGTCCGTATGACTGCGCCTTCTGCCTCTATCCGTATATCGAGGGCAAGCGGGTTCGCTACCGGCCGCCCGACATGGTCGTCAAGGACATCTCGCAGCATTACCATCAATGGGGCGCGCGCAAGTTCTGGTTCACCGATGCCCAGTTCATTACGGGCCGCGAGGCGTACCCGCAATGCACCGAGATCCTGGAGCGGATTCTTGCCGAAAAACTGGATATTCAATGGTCGGGCTACATCCGGACGTCATTGATTACCCCCGAGTTGGCCAGGCTGATGGTTCGCTCAGGGGTCGGCGATCTGGAGGTGGCCATCACCTCGGGAAGCCAGGAGGTTCTGAACAACCTGCACATGGGGTTCAAGTTGGAGCGCCTCTATGACGGATGCCGCTACCTCGCCGAGGCAGGGTTCAAGGGAAAGGTCATTCTCAATTATTCGCTGAACTCCCCCAAGGAGACCGAAGAGACCTTGCTGCAAAGCGTCGAATCCTACAAAGCCGTGGCGTCGATTCTGGGAGAGGACCGTGTCTTTCCCCTCATGTTCTTCCTCGGAATCCAGCCGAATACGGACTTAGAGCATCGCCTGTTGGAGGAGGGCTATCTGTCGGCTGGCTACAACCCCCTGATGTTGACGCCGACGAGTATCCGGAAGCTCCTCTACAACCCGGCCCCGCTCAACAACATCATCGCCAAGGCGTGCCTCGCCGCCTGGGAACGGAAGCAGGGCAGCCGGGATCCCAGAGCGTGGACGGGTTCGCTCTCTCAAGCGCATGACCACGGATCGAGTGACAGCTCCAAAACGTACGCGGATGGGAGCCTCATCAAGGGAATCGAGGGCAACTCGGGTCGGGAGGCGCTCTTGACCCTCGAGGAAATCCTCCGTTCACGGAAGACGGAACGCTCGGTGACCGCCTCGTCTCCACGTCCGGCAGCGACTCCATCGCGCTAGCCCTCTGTCTTGCATTCCATTTCCGGCCGATGCTATGATCGCGTTTCTTCTTTACCGGCATGGGTGTAATCATTTGGAATTTCTGGCGTTTCTCGCCAGAGGGGCCGGTCTGGGCTGACTCCTCAAGGAGGCGTGCTGATGTACAAGACGATCTATATCCCGGTCGATAATTCGGACCATTCGAATACCGCGGTCGACCTGGGCATTCACTTGGCCAAGACGTTCGGCTCCAAAGTGGTAGGGAGCCATGTGTACGCAGCCAAGATGCACGATAAACGATTCAAGCAGATGGAAGCCGGCCTGCCC
This sequence comes from Nitrospira sp., assembly GCA_036984305.1. Classification (NCBI taxonomy): domain Bacteria; kingdom Pseudomonadati; phylum Nitrospirota; class Nitrospiria; order Nitrospirales; family Nitrospiraceae; genus Nitrospira; species Nitrospira sp. Next base: position 616,068 of record BQWY01000001.1, on the reverse strand, counting down.
GAGGAATACCACGACGAAAAGGAGCTCGATCGGCAGCGCCAGATCCACGACTCCTTGATCACGCGTGGGTTGCAAATCATCACGGACTCCTACCTCGACTACGTCGACAAACGCTGCACCGAAGCCAATCTTCCGCTCGAGCGCAAGTCGCTCGAAGGGCGCAATTGGAAGGTCCTCGTCGAAGACATCGCCACCAGCGGCTACGACCTGGTGCTGATGGGTGCACTCGGCGTCGGCGCCGTCAAGGACAGCGTCATCGGCAGCAATACCGAGCGCGTGATTCGCCGCGTACGCAACAGCGACATGTTCGTGGTCAAGGATACCAAGCCCGCCATCGGCGGGAAGATCGTGGTGGCCGTCGACGGCAGCCCCTATTCCTTCGGCGGATTGATGACCGGTCTACAGCTTGGGAAGGCGCTGAACATGCCGGTTGAAGCCATCTCGGCGTTCGATCCCTACTTTCACTATGCAGCCTTCCACAGCATTTCAGGGGTGCTCAACGAAGAAGCCGGAAAGGTCTTCCGGTTCAAGGAACAGGAAAAGCTGCACGAGGAGATCATCGACAGCGGTCTGGCGAAGATCTACCAGTCACACCTGGACATCTCCCGGGAAGTGGCTCAGGCTGAAAACACGGATATCAAGACCACACTGCTGGACGGCAAGGCGTTCGAAAAGATCATTCAATACGTACGCAAGGAGCAGCCGTGGCTGTTGATCGTCGGCCGAATCGGCGTCCATAGCGACGAAGACATGGACATCGGGAGCAACACGGAAAATCTGCTCCGTAGCGCAGCGTGCAACGTGCTCGTGTCCAATCGTAAATACGTGCCGCCCATCGACACCCAGGCCGAATATACGATCGCCTGGACCGAAGAAGCCCTCCATCGGATGGAGAAGATTCCGGTGTTCGCCCGTGGAGTGGCGAAGACCGCGATCCATCGGTACGCCATCGAAAAGGGGCACACGATCATCAGCAACTCGGTTGTGGATTCCGCCGTTGGGCACATCCTGCCCAAAGGGGCGATGGAGGCCATGCGGGCCCTGGGCGGGAACTTGGATGCGGCCGGCATCGACCGCGATAGAATGCAGGCCGACGATGCCGTGGCCAAGGATCTGATGGGGAACACGCTCAGCGGCATGATGACGCAGGTGGTCGAAGACAAGAAGCCGGAGACATCCTCCACCACCCAGGCCTATCTCGACCGGATGAGCCAGAACTATTTCGTGTGCGACGGATGCGGGTATATCGGCAAGGGCGAAACTCCCGTGAAGTGCCCGGTGTGCGGCGCCGAGGGAGCCCGATTCAAGCAAGTCGACAAGTCCATTTTCGATGCCGCCTCCAAGTCGGAAGGGGGCATCGAAACCGAACTGGCGTACGACGACGTGCCGATGCAGTGGACCAAGGAAGCCAAGGAAGCCATTCGCGCCGTTCCGGCAGGGTTCCAACGACGTCGGGCAAAAGCCAGGATTGAGAAGAGCGCCCGCAAACTCGGCATGACGACGATCACACTGGAATATGCCGGTCCGATGATCAAAGAGGCCGCCGCGGAGGATTATCAGCCCATTTTCGCCAACAAAGGGACGGGCGTGTCGGCCGAAGCGGAGGCAATGCTACGTGAGGACATGAGTACCGCCCCCGGTGGGAACGGCCACGGGAATGGGAATGAAAATGGAAACGGCACTGCCACCGGCGCCACAGACGCAGCGGACCCCGCTCCCTATGTGTGGACTCCTGATGCCCAGGCCAGGTTGGAACGCGCACCTGAAGGATTCATGCGCGACTGCACCAAGGCCCTGATTCTTCGTCACGCCGAGAAGATCGGCACAAAAACGATTACGATCGAAGTTGCCAATGAAGGCATCGAGGAATCCAAAAAATACATGGAAGAGGCGCTCAAGACCGGCAACCTCAAGACGATCATTGCCGATCTCACGGGGAAACCGAGTGTGTAGTCCTGAGTCCTGAGTGCTGAGACCGCCGGTGCCTCATGAAACATCCACTTTCCACGAAGGGCTTTCTGATGCTCAGTACCCAACACTGAGCACTCAGCACATTCCTACACATGGGTAAATCCCTTCCGATTATCAATCTCTCCGGTTTGAGCGACCAGCTCGGCGCCCTTGCCGGACAAGTGCAACAATACATGTCCGGGGCGTCGCCAGGTCCGGGCGACGGGCGCACGGTCGACGACTTCAAACCCTACCTGATCGCGCTCAACCTGACGAAGCGCTGCAACCTCAAATGCGCGCATTGCTATCTCGATGCGACGACCAAGTCCGGCGGCGGACACGATGAGCTCACCACCGAGGAAAGCCTTCGGCTCATCGATCAAATCGCGCAGGTCAATCGCGGCTGCCTTCTTGTCATCACCGGCGGGGAACCGCTGGTCAGGCCCGACATTCTGGACATCGCGCGGCATGCCGTGAAGCAGGGCTTCATCGTGGTCTTCGGCACCAACGGCATGCTGATCGACGACGCGATGGCCAAAACCCTGGTCGACATCGGAGTGATGGGCGTCGGCATCAGTATCGATTCACTCGATAAGCGCAAACACGACCAGTTTCGCGGCGTCCCGGGTGCGTGGGACGAGGCACTGGCCGGGATCGAAGCATGCAAGCGAAACGGTCTGCAGTTCCAAGTCCACTTCAGTGCGCAGCCCATGAACTATAAGGAACTGCCCGACGTCATTGCCTGGGCACATGGCTTGGGCGCGCGTGTCGTCAACATCTTCTTCATGGTCTGTACGGGACGCGGAGAGGAACTGACCGACATCACCCCCGAGCAGTACGAAGAGGTGTTGAAATACCTGGTCGACTGCCAGGACCAGTACAAGGACATGCTGGTACGCGCCCGCTGTGCCCCGCATTTCAAGCGGCTGGCCTATGAGAAGGATCCGAATTCGCCGATCACCAAGGCGACCGGCTATATGGGGGGCGGATGCCTGGCGGCGACTAACTATGCGCGCGTCACGCCGAACGGTGAGTTGACTCCCTGCCCGTACATGCCGCTCTCCGCCGGGAATGTGCGCGACAAGAGCTTTGTCGACCTCTGGGAACAGTCCTCGGTCTTCGATTCGTTCCGCTATCCTCAACTAAAGGGCAAATGCGGGGATTGCGAGTACAGTGAAATCTGTGGTGGATGCCGCGCCCGTCCCTATGTCGATCATGGCGACTGGATGGACGAGGATCAGTGGTGCCTGTACACCCCAAAGGGCGGCGACAAGATTCAAGTCGCTTTTAACGTGCCCGAGGAGAGCGAGATCGTCTGGGACGCGGCAGCGGAGACTCGATTGAGCCGAATCCCCTACTTCCTTCGAGCCATGGTCAAGAAGGGCGTCGAACGCCATGCCCGCGAGCGGGGTCTGGGGACGGTCACCGTCGAGCTGATGGAAGAACTACGCAAGAAGCGCTTCGGCAACGACGCCCCCGTGTTCAAGTTCTAAGTGCTGAGTCCTGAGTGCTGCGCTAGAGAAAAGCGCTCGCTAATACTTGGTTCAGGACTCACTCTGAGCACTCGGTCCCTCTCGCATAGTTCTGACATAACTCAGCACTGGGCACGCAGCACTAAGAGACATATGGACGCGCTACGGAACATCTTCACCGACGCCAATTCGCTTTTCCCCATCCTCAACCACTGGCTTCATTTGATGTCCGCCGTGATTTGGATCGGTGGACTGGCCTTTGTCGTACTGGTGGTCACACCCAGCTTGCATCGAGGCGTTCCACGGGAATTCGTGAAACCCATTGCAGACGTTCTGTACCGGCACTACAAGAAGGTCATCGGCATCGTGCTCGTGGTGATTCTCTTCACCGGTGGGCTCAACCTGCACTTCATCAATAAGATGATGGTGAGCCAGCTCGGCGAGTTGGGAGGGGTGGCTCATAATGCCAAATACCTGACCATTTTCTTCATCAAACTCTCCCTCGTGCTCACGGTGCTCACCCTCTTTCTCTACACGGTGGTCTTCAAAACAGACGAGACCGGCGACGAGGACGCCGCGGAAAAGCAGGAACAGTTCGAAGAGCCCGTGCCGTTCCAGCGTCTCAACCTCATATTAGGCGCATTCATCATCCTCTGTGCCGCCGCCTTGAAATACCTTCATTTCTAGACCCGACCTTCTCCGCCGCCGCGCCGTATCCAAGTAGATACCTTCATCGGCACAAACCGATACAACTCTCTTAGCAGTTCTAAAGGCGTTCGGTTCTAGGGGCGCTTCTGTACAATTGCAAGACGCCGAAAATAATGGCGCATCGACGGCATTCGTCCCACTACGTTCTCATGACACGTGTGGCATGAGCATTGCTGCTGCAATGGAGCACAAGCATTGAGGCTGGTCGCCTTTCCCATACGATCTAGGGTAGGAGGCGAGAGTGGCCATGTTGGAATTACTCGCAACATTCGGAATCTTCGTGACAATCGTTGGGTTCGTGATTCGCATCTGGCGATAACGGTGGTGCTTCATACGGACGAAGGGGAACGGAGCGGGGCATCGACCGGGTCATCTCCCCGCGGAGCCCATGACGCTGGGCTCCGATGATGGGAGCTCTTCTGGAACAATGCCCATCCAGACAGATCCCACCCGCCTCGACCGCCTCGCCTCCCCAGCCGCGTCGCGGAGCTTCCCTCCTCGACGCGGCCCTTCTGTTGAGTTATCCCAACTACCCAGCACATCCTAACCAACCAGCGGTCACACTCCAGGTTCTGAGACATATGAGGAGCACCTTGTAACTATTCTCTCAGTATCAGAAGAGATACTCCTCCCAAAACGAATAGATACAGTTGAATAGGGCCATTCCTCCATACCCGCGCAACAATCCGTTGGACAATGCATTGACACCGGATATTTAGTGGGTTTTTCAGCGCCGAAATCGCCCTCCAGATCCTTGGGATATGGCATAGCCGTTGCTTCCCTAACTAATTAGAAGGACAATGCGTTGCCCATGACTTCCTGTCGGGCAGAATGCGCTCAAGACCTCCGTCGTGACTGAATGCGCCTTTGTGCGTGCCCGATTGTATGAGATCGGTATCACGAATATTCGTCCTCTCTTCTCGATGGAAGCAGCCATCGGCACGTGCCCTGGTCCGGATATTCTTTCGGCTAGGCAAGGTCTGGTCTTGGACAGTGGAATTCTTGCTGGATCGCTTGACTGCACGGCAGGTCATGTACCATGACCGATCACACGCGCGTATTACCGCATAATGCATCGGCATGGTTGGCAGAGTATTCATCCATACTTTCGATGTTGGCTATGGTCATGCTCTCGACGGAACCCATGGCTTTTGCTCAGACGGTACCTCCTCCGATCTTCGACCCCACAGGCCGAAGCGGTGAACCGCCAGGCCCCCTGAAGGAGGAATTCGAACGTCCCCACCCTCCACCCAGCCCCACGCTCCCTCCGATTCGACCGCTCGTTCCGGAAGAACCAGGAACCATGCCGTTGGGCAACCTCCGGGTCTTCGTGAAGGATGTCAAGGTGACCGGCAATACCGTCTTCACCGATGCCGATTTGGCTGAAGTGACAGCCCCGTTCAAAAATCGCACGCTGACCACGGAAGACTTGGAACGGCTTCGCCTTGCCTTGACGTTGCATTACATCAACCGAGGATACCTCACATCGGGAGCAGTCATCCCGGATCAAGATGTGAAAGAAGGGGTAGTGGAGGTTCAGGTTGTTGAAGGAAAGCTCGCACGCATCAACGTGGAGGGCAATGAGTGGTTCCGGGATGAGTACCTCCGGAGCCGGCTGGAACGTGGGGTAACCACGCCCCTCACGCTCCCGCCACTGCAGGAACGTCTGCAAATGCTCCAACAGGACAATCGGATCGACCGTATCAACGCAGAACTGCGGCCCGAGAAGGCGCTGGGAGAAAGCGAACTCAATGTCCGGGTCACAGACAGAAATCCGTTTCATGCTTCGGCGCAAGTCGACAACTACCAGACGCCGCTCGTCGGTGAGATTCGCGGGCTAGCCACGGTTGCCGACGACAATCTGACCGGAAACGGAGACGTGTTGGGTTTCACCTATGGCCAGTCGGCCGGTGCAATTCCTATCATCGATGCGTCTTACGCCTTGCCATTCAACCGATATGACACGACCTTTTCTGCCAACTATCGTCGAGTCGACTACACACTTGTGGAAGAGCCGTTCGACCCGCTGGATATCAAGACCAACACGGAAATTATCGGCTTCGGGATTCGGCAGCCACTCTTTAAGAACGTGACCGACGAAGTCGCCTTCTCGATCCTTGGCGAACATTTGTTTACGCAAAGCTTCCTCTTCGGCAGCACGCCGATCGATCTGTTTCCGGGGTTTCAAAATGGGGCCGCGACGGTCTCAGCCCTGCGGTTTATTCAGGATTGGACTCACCGCACAGTGGACACGGTCGTATCGGCACGATCACGATTTAGTGTCGGCCTCAATGTACTAGGCGCCACTATCAACGCCGATAGCGATGTACCAGACGGACAATTCTTCTCTTGGCTGGGCCAGACCCAAGTTGTCAAGCAGCTTGGCAAGCAGTGGTGGGACATGCAGTTTCTGGGACGGATGGATCTGCAACTCACCAATTCCCCCCTGTTTCCACTTGAACAAGTTCCAATTGGCGGACGGTACAGCGTACGGGGGTATCGCGAAGTCACATTATTGCGCGACAACGCGTTCCTCGCTTCCATTGAGTCCCGCATCCCGATTTGGCGCTGGGCCAGCGGGGACCCAATGTTTCAACTCGCTCCATTCGTGGACGTCGGGCATGGATGGAATCTCGGCGTCAACGACCGCCCATTTACGACAACACCCGTAGTTGGGTTACCCAATACAATCGCAAGCGTAGGAATCGGGTTGCGTTGGAATGTTCTGCCGAAGGAACGAGCTGTCTTCGAAGTTTATTGGGGACAACAGCTCAATCACATCGAGCGGGTCGGGAACACATTACAGGATTATGGCGTGCATCTGGGCCTCTTCGTAAGGCTGCTCTAAGAGTTGGGGCTATGGAAAGACCGACGGCTAAGTGGAGATGCAGACAGGCGGCTGTGCTGGCAGTCTGTCTGGCCGTTTTGGGATTACCGTCGTGGCCACGAGTGGGGGGCGTTGCGGCGGCAGCACTCTCACACTCGCCGGCCGCCGTAGAGTCGCTCATGCAGGACGCACAATCGGCGTTCGATCGTGGGTTGTTTGCAGAGGCATTGGACGCATGGAAGAGCGCCGCGCGGCAGTACGGTGATACAGGACAGCCCGAAGGGCAGAGCCGCGCGCTCGTCCAGGCTTCACAGGCCGCTCAAGCCCTGGGTCAAACCAAGGACGCATTGGACCTGCTCGAAGTGGCTCTGGCCCTCGCCAACCGACTTGGCCAGCCCGCATGGACGGCCCAAGTATTGGACCGATTGGGTCGCGTTTATCTCTCCTTACGTAAATTCGAGGCGTCGGCTCAATTCCTTCAGGAGGCCAAGGCTCTGGCCGACAGCACCGGGAACCCGACTGTGAGGGCGGCGGTTGAGAACGACCTGTGCGTATTGCATGCCGTGGAGAAAAGATATACCGAGGCGCAGAACACATGCCGGCACGGTGTGGAACTTGCCGACCGGGCAGGCATCGAATTGCTCGCAATTCGGGTGCGTCTTAATGCCGCCAGAATAGCGCTTCAGACGGCGCACCCCAACGAAGCCGAGGCCTACTTCAATGAAGCGACAGAGCGGATTTCGGCACTCGCAACTTCCTACGACAAAGCTTCCCTCCTCATCACGCTCGGGACCGGACTGGCAGAGCTTGGCCGCATGCGTGGTGAAGGAACGCATCCTCATGCCCAACTGATTTTGCAAGCCGCCAACTTGTTACAGGAGGCCGCCGGACTTGCAGAATCACAAGGCGACCATCGGATGGCCTCTTACGCGTGGGGGCACCTCGGTCGGCTCTACGAATCAGAGCATCGATATGACGAGGCGGCCGAGCTTACTCGCAAGGCGGTTTTCTACGCCCAAGCAGTGAGCGCGCCAGAATCGCTGTATCGATGGCAGTGGCAAATGGGACGGATTCTGGCGTCCCTCAATCGATTGGACGAGGCCTTGGCGTCGTATCGGAACGCCGTGTATACCCTTGAACCCATTCGTCCTGAGGTAGCCCTGTCCGCCGAGCATTCAGACCTTGGGGCGTCCGATTCACTGCGTCCGCTTTATGTGGAATATGCGGATCTCCTGCTGCATCGCGCCGCCCGAATGGACGACGATGAATTTGCACAGGGTTACCTCAAGGCGGCGCGCGATGCGGTGGAGGCATCGAAGGCCATCGAGCTGCGTGATTATTTCAAGGACGAGTGTATTGATGCATTACACACACAGAAGCAGGTGGAAACGATATCTCCGACCACGATTGTCATCTATCCGATTGTCTTTTCGGACCGAATGGAGTTGCTCGTCAGCATGCAGGGGCAGCTTACGCGCGTGGCCGTCAACGTAACAGCCACGAAGCTCAACGAGGAAGTTCACCGCTTCCGACACATGCTGGAAAAACGCACCTCACGAGAGTATTTGCCTCACGCACAGAAACTGTATGACTGGTTGGTGCGACCGCTGGAGCAGGTTCTCGCCTCCGGTGAGATCGATACGTTGGTCATCGTGCCGGACGGATCACTGCGCACGATCCCGATGGCCGCCCTCCACGACGGCAGCCAGTTCCTTATTGCGAAGTACGCCGTCGCCACGACACCGGGTTTGTTCTTGACGGATCCGCATCCGTTCGAACGTACGCAAGTCACCTTGCTGGCGAGCGGGCTGACGGAGGGAACGCAAGGGTTTCCTCCTCTGCCACATGTAAAAGCTGAGCTCACGAAAGTCCGCTCGTTCTATGGCGGTGATCAACTGATGAACAGTAAGTTTCTGACGGCTCGGCTGGAACAGGAGCTTAGGGACCACCCGATTTCCGTACTCCACATCGCGTCGCACGGTCGCTTTGAAAAAGAGGTCGGCCGCTCGTTCGTCTTGACCTATGACGACAAACTCACCATGGAACGACTCGATGAATACGTGGGTTTGCTCAAATTCCGGAAGGAGCCGCTGGAGCTATTGACGTTGAGCGCCTGCGAAACGGCAGCTGGAGACGACCGTGCTGCACTGGGTTTGGCCGGAGTGGCCATCAAGGCTGGAGCGCGAAGCGCCCTCGCCACATTATGGTCGATCAATGACGACGCATCGTCAAAACTTGTGGTGGAGTTCTACCGGCAACTCCATGACCGACGCGTCTCCAAAGCCACAGCCCTGCAACGTGCGCAGCTGACGATCATGGCGGAGATCGGCTATGAGCACCCCGCCTATTGGTCGCCATTTCTCATCTTGAACAATTGGCTCTAACGATGATGCTTCACTCCGGAAAATCATTCTCAGCGACCGCACTCCGGCGACGGGAGAGATGGCGTTTCTGTGTGGGGGCTCTTTTGGCACTACTCTGTGTCGGTGCTGATGCTCAAGAGGGAGGGCGGACAGCGGCCCCAGATGCGAGGGAAATTGTCGAGGGAGATCCCGGCCGATCCCCCATATCTTCTGGCATGCCGGTCTACAGGCCACGGGCCCGAAGCTTTACACGGGGGCGTGTGGACGGAGGCTTCCGAGGCGGAGAAGAGGGAGAGCCGATCCTGAAAGTGCTCGCACCAGCCGACCACGTCGGCGAAACAGTGAAGAGACGGCCTGCGCTCTACTGGTACCTTTCGTCTCCGACCTCCTACCCGGTCGTGTTCACACTGGAGGACACCACTCAGTACAAACCGCTCCTTGAGCGATCCCTACCAGCACCGACTCGTCCGGGGATCCAGGTGATCAGGCTTTCCGATTTCGAACCCGTGTTGGCAGAAAGCATTCAATATCGCTGGCACGTCTCCCTCGTGGTGGATCCGGAAGCACGATCGAAGGACATCCATGCCATGGGTGTGATCGAACGACGCTCCTTCACGGAAGATCTGTTCTTGAATACTTCGTGCAAGGATCCTCGGGACGCCATCTGTCTCTACGCCGATGCGGGACTCTGGTATGACGCGATTGCGGTCATTTCTGACCTTATCGCCGCGCATCCGAAGGATAGAATCTTGCGACTTCAACGGGCGACGCTCCTCGACCAGATCGGGCTGTCCGAAGTTGCGGAGTTTGATCGACAGGCGAGTCCTTCGCCATGAAAATGACATGTAAAGTGGCACGTGATCGGCGAGCACATCGGATCTTCCTGAAGGTCACCCTCATCCTGTTGTCGCTCTGGGTCGCATTATCGGAGGCCTGGTTGGCTTGCGCCGCCTCGCCGACCGAGGTCGTGACCTCGTCTCAGGACCTGACCATGAGCGAGGTGGCTCACTCATCCCTCCCCGCCGCAACTCACAGTGGAAGCGATCCCGAACTCGATCTCCATGCATCTGAACCGTTACGTGTGGAGTCACCCCGAATCATTCCCCTCGTGCCCAAGCACATTGGATTGACCGCTACTGGGCAACCTGTCGTCTATTTTTTTGTCTCTCGACCGACAACTGCCCCCGTTCTGTTCGCCTTGATCGACGTCCATTCGCTGGAGGTCATCCGCGCGGTGACCCTGCCCGCACCAGAACGGGCCGGAATCCATGCTGTCCGTCTCCGACATCATGGAGTCACGCTCAGACCGAACGTGGAGTACCGGTGGTTTCTCAGCTTGTTGGTTGATCTGGCGGCACCTGTCCACGACGAAGTGGCCAGCGGCTGGATCGAGCGGGTCACTCCTCAATACGCATCCAGTGAGGTCCCCGAGCCCATGTCTCTGCAGGCTGTTCACTTTTATGCCGCTCAGGGTCTCTGGTACGACGCGATAGCGGTCATCTCCGAATTGATCGCCTTGCGGCCTCTCGACGAGACGCTTCACCGGCAACGCGCTGCACTGCTGCACCAAGTTGATCTTCACGAGGTAGCTGACTGGGATTTGCGGCCCGGCCAAAGATGAAGTGACGCGTGAGACTCCATACAGGGATCGCATCATGTCGATCTAATCGCGTGAGCCAGCGAGGAAGGAAGGCTCGTCATGATGGAATCTGTGTCGTCTATGAATTCATCGCGTGAAACCCTCCCCTCTCAACTGGCATGTCTGGCTGTATTGCTAATGCTCACCTACTCCATCACGCTTCCCACCCCCGACTGTTCCGCCCAATCTCCCCCCATCACAGCCTCCGGAATGAACACCCAGATCAGTGGGCCGTTGTCAGGACCAAACGGCGCGACCCAATTGAATATCACCGGCGGGACGAGGCCAGGAAACGGGCCCAATCTCTTCCATAGCTTCGGCAACTTCAATGTGCCGGCAGGCACCATCGCCAACTTTCTAAACGAACCGGCGCTCCCCACCTCCAATATCCTTGGTCGGGTCACAGGGGGAAACATCTCCTCGATATTCGGGACCATACAAACCACAGGCTTTGGAAGTGCCAATTTATTTCTAATGAACCCTGCCGGGTTCCTCTTCGGACCTACTGCTTCGCTCAACGTCGGTGGTATGGCGACCTTTACCACGGCAGATTACCTGCGATTCGCCGATCACTCAAAATTCAATGCAGTGCCAAATACAACAGCGGATGCGTTGCTAAGTACCGCACCGGTCGCGGCATTCGGATTCTTGGGCGCACACCCAGCGGCTATCACGGTCCAAGGTAGCCAACTGGACGTCGCTCCAGGTCATGGCATCTCGCTCGTTGGGGGCGACCTCGTCATCGAAGGCACTGGAACCACGGCTACAGGGCAAGGCGCCCGCATCACGGCACCCGGTGGAACGGTTGCCCTGGTCAGCGTGGCCTCGCCGGGAGAAGTGGTTCCCTTGGAGCCTGGATTCTCGACTCAGCCAACTCTGAACGGATTTGGTCGTTTGGGTCAGATCTCGCTCTCGCAAGCAAGTATTGACACCAGTTCAGGCACGGCTGGCAATGTCGTGATTCGTGGAGGCAAGTTTGTCATGGAGAATGCCTCCATTAAGGCAACCTCTATCGACGGCTCTGGAGGTCCCTCCGGCATGGACCTGGCGCCCCGCATTTCGGTCACGGCCGATACGATTAATCTGGGAAACGGCACGTATATAACAACGGACTCACACGGCGCCGCCCCGGCCGGGGACATCACGTTCAATGCGAATACCATGATCGCGGACGGCAAGGGCCCAATCCGTCTGCACGTCACACCCGAGAGCCTCATTTCCAACGAGATTATCTCGGAAACCGGAGTGTTGATTGAGGCCACAAGCACGAGCCTCGATACATCGGCAGGCAAGGCCGGTCACGTCACAATTGAGGGTGTAAACGGACCGGGTAGTATCGCACGGGAAGTCAGTCTTAATGACGCGATCGTTCATGCACGCTCATTCGGCGGAACCGGCGCCACGGCACCAGGTGGGATCACAGTGAGAGCCGATTCGCTCGCGCTCAGCGACCAAGTGGAACTGTACACGACTGCCAATGGGTCGGCGCCTGCAGGGGACGTGCATTTGCATGTCAATAACCTTCGATCGAATGTGAATCCCGATGGCTCGTTCGTCGATGGGAGACCAGTGTTGATTGGAGCGCCGAGCGAAAAGCCGGACAGAACGGCTGGTGCACCGGGAGCCACCACCATTTCTGGCCCCGGGCCGGAAACAACGGACCCGGGCCGACTGGTTTCCTTAAGCAATACCGAAATCGATACCTTTGTCTTCAGCGGGTCTCTACCGCCAGCCGGTCAAACGCCGGGACCCATTGTGATCACTGCGGATACGATCGCGCTCAGCAATCTCACTCTGATGGTGACCACCTCAGCCGGCGCTGCCCCTGCTGGCAATATTATGCTCAATGCGAACAAGGTGTTGGTGAACACGCGGCCGGATGGCACACCGATCCAGACCGCCGACCGTGTCTATTTGAACAGTCCTGGCGGCGGACTCGATGCCGATGGAGGACCAGCAGGAACCGTAACAATCTCAGGCATTCATCCGGAAGGAACCGATGCGGCTCAGTCTGTTTCTCTGTACAACATGTCCATCACAACTGCAGTGGAAGGCGGCAACCCCTCGTTGCCTCCGGGTACCATTACCATCACCGCGGACCAACTCACGATCGGGGGCGGAACGGAGATTTATGCCTTCACCTCTAGTTCGGCTCCAGCAGGAAATATTTTCATCAACGTGGGTACGCTTCGAGTGAATGTGAATCCTGACGGCACCCCGAATAATAGTCAACCGGTGGTGAACGATGGTGAATTCCGATCGCTGATCGCCAGCGAAAGCCTGGCTTTGGGGAGCAGCGCCGGACGACCCGGAACCGTGACGATTTCCGGCGTGCGCCCGGAGGCGACGGATGCTGCCAACCTGATTCAGCTCTACAATGCCGAATTGAGTACAACGGTTAAAGGTGGCACGGTATTGACGCAACCCGGAACGATCACCGTCATTGCCGATACACTCAACGTGACCAATAGCCCCCACTTGAGCACGGGCACCAGCGGGAACGCTCCCGCTGGACAGTTTGTCCTTAACGTGGGTACCTTGACGGCGGATCAAGGGACCAGAATCAGCAGTAGCACCTCAGGAGGTGGGGCAGGCGGGACCATCACACTCACCGCGGGTCAATCCGTGAGTCTGAACGATGGAAGTTCGATCACCGCGGCGAGCTCAGGGACAGGAAACGCCGGCGATATTGCGATAAATGCCGGACAGCGGTTCATCAGCAACAACAGCTCTGTCACCAGCGAGGCGGCTCAGGCGAGCGGAGGCAACATCACTATTCTTGCGAGCGATCTCGTCCATCTTACCAATAGCCAACTCAACGCGTCCGTTCAGGGATCTGTCACTACGATTGGAGGGAATATCGTCATCGATCCGCAGGCGGTGATACTCCAAAATAGCCAGATCGTGGCGCAGGCAACCCAGGGGCAAGGCGGAAATATTTCAATTACCACCAACTCGCTCCTCGCAGACCCAGCTAGCGTTATTGATGCGTCCTCCCAGTTCGGCGTAAGTGGGACGGTCAATGTCCAATCCCCCACCGCGCAGATGGCCGGTCGCCTCGTCGCCCTCCCCAATAATACCTTAGTCCCCAAATCGTTACTGAGCCTACGCTGCGCCGCCCTGACGAGTGGGCAGTACAGCAGTTTCGTGCTGGCAGGCCGATATGCGACACCGCAAGAACCCGGCAACTGGCTGACAAGCCCGGTCGTGGTCGAGGGACCAAATTCCCTCGCAGAAGTACCGCAGGAACGGGAGACTTCGTCATACCTGATGGCCAGCGCGAGAGCGGAGTACGAGGCCTTTTCGATCAGGAATTGGCCTAACTTCACCGTGGACTGGATGGCCAACTGCCAGGCAGAAGACCAAGCGCGAAAGCACTGAGGCTTGAACCCGGACAGGACAGTACACGCTCATAGGCAACCAGCCATCTGGTGTTCCAGAGCCGCCTCACCGGTCGATGTGTGCCCAGCGGAGCAGCGGCTATCGGCATTCCGGCTGCACGCCTGAAGGTCGAGCTATTGGTAGCGTTGCGGTTCGGCTTATCTCTATAGACGCCTCGCTCCCTCATATTCGTGCGCTGTCTCAAACAGGGTCATTTTCAGCCTCCAGTGACTGGCTTTGGCGCGAGAGTCCCCCTAAAAGGAGCAGGCTGTATCCGAGTAGATACTTCCATCCAGACAAACTGATACAGCCCCTAGTGAACGGCACCCACTGCATTCGGCCCTACTCATACACTCCCGTTTTTGTCGGATTGCAATAAGTACAGAGAGTTCCGGGCATAGGTCCGAGACTGCCTACTCCGGCCTAGGAATGGCACAGCCATTGCTGACGACAGGACACGGAAAGCACCTGGCAGGCAGGCTCTCAAATGTGGTCATCCCCAGGAGGGAGTCGGTCATGGTGGAATTGATCGCCAGTATCGGTGCACTGATCGCAATCCTTGCTTGTGTCATTCTTCTATGGCGAGGATAACTGCCCAAGGGAGCGGATTGGGGGTGAGGTGATGAGTCGGTCGAACCCATTCCGGGCTGACAATGCGCGGCCCCGAACCACGCGGTCTCCTCTGGACCATGCCCATCCAGATAGATCGAGGCCGGCTCAATCGCGTCGCTCCATGGCCGCGCCGCGCGGCTGTTCGGCCACCCGGCGCGGCCACCCTTCGATGTCTAACCGGCAAGAAGGTGAGTAGAGACGAGGGACAGCCGGAGCGAGGAACGGGTACTCCTGAGGGGCCTAATTATTTCACGGTCTCAGGCGCTGTCCGAGATCGAATGTAGCCAACGTATAGCTTCTGTCAGGGAGAGTGGGAGAAAGGAGTACAGAGCCAAAACTCCCGAATCATCCCACAAACCCGCAAAGACAGCAAGGGCCGATATCCCCTGGATGAATGGGCTATTGTCAAACACCGCAGAGAGGTTTACGTAATGCCCCGCAGCGCAGGCCGGTCCGATCCTTTTCCCCGGCTTCTCCTGGCGAGAGCCCGGTGTACGGAAGATCTTTGCAGATGGCTATTCTGGCCTTGGACATGCTGCATAAACGTCATCCGCAGATTCGAGCCGCACTCGATCGAGCGTCTGCAGGTCGCCTCTGGCTTAACTCCCTGCTCCTGCTCCTTGGAATCCTCTGCCTCTTCCTTCCTCAGACAGCTTATGCGCAGCCGACGGCAACCGACAGCCAAGAGACCCCGGCTTCCTCTCCGATTCCAGAAGCGCAAGTCGGCGAACAGGATCTCGAGGTGCTGGAGGTGCTGAAGGAAGAGGAAGTGAGCATCGCGGCGAGTCACCTACAGCCGATTTCCGAGGCACCATCCGCCGTATTTGTCATAACGGACGAGGACATTCGACAGTCGGGCGCGATCGACCTCCCCACCGTCTTACGCCGCATCCCGGGGATGGAGGTCATGCAGGTGACGGCGGCAGATTTCGATGTCAGTGTCCATGGCGACAACCAGTTGCAGGCCAACAAACTCCTGGTCCTCGTGGATGGGCGTTCGATTTATTTCGACATGCAGGGACAGGTCTTTTGGAAGTCCATACCCGTGACCCTGCCGGAGATTAAGCGGATAGAAGTCCTCAAAGGCCCGGCCTCCGTCCTGTACGGATTCAATGCGTTTGACGGCGTCATCAACATCATTACGAAAAGTCCTCAGGAAATGCGCGGCTCCACCGTGCAATTCGGCGGTGGTGAGTATGGAACGATTTCTTCAGCCGCCATTCAGGCCGGCACGTATAAGAATTGGGGCTATCGCTTCTCGTTCGGACATGATCAGACCAACCAGTGGCGGAATCGCGATGCGTTGGCGTTTCGCGATAATAAATTTAACGGACTGATCGAATATGCCTTGCCCGATGATTCAAAGTTCAGCTTGACCGGTGGCCTCGTCGACACCAACCGGTTCGACGGCCAGGTCAATAGCTTTCTCCAGAACGCCTCAACGATCGTAAATGGCCATGCCACTGCCCTGTACGAACGTCCGAACATGTTTCTCCGTGGATGGTGGCAGCGGTGGAATCATGATCAATTCAACCAGACCTATCCCACCATCGCCCCGTTCATTACCGTGGTATCCCAGGAGGGGGACCAGACAGTTCATACCGTACAGAATAGCTATAATCTCGAGGGGCAACATGGGCTCGAACTGACCACCAGCAATCGCTTCACTTATGGTTTTAACTATCGCTATAACACCGGCTCCAGTAATTTCATCAGCCAATATACGACCGAGAACCGGCTTGGGCTCTACGTACAGGACGAGTGGCGGCCTCTCGATCCCCTGACGGTGACCGCCGGCATCCGAATGGATATGGATACCTTTATCAATCCCACCTACAGCCCCCGTGGGGCGATTTCATACAAACTTGCCAAGGATCACACGGTCAGATTTTCCGGGTCAGTAGCCTATCGGCCTCCGACCATGTTCGAAACGTCCTCAGATGCCCAGTCTCGAGTATTTTTCCCGGGGATCCCACCATTTGTTCCTCCGTCAGTCAATACTGGAACTCTGATTGGATCAGATAACTTGAACCCCGAGAAAATCGTCTCTTTTGACCTCGGCTATCAAGGTTGGTTCCATGACCATCGCCTTCGGGTGCGCGGGGACTTATTCTTCAACCATATCTCCAACCTGATCACAACCACCAGGGTCTCCACCGCCCCTTCCATTTTACAATTTGTCAATAGCGGCGGGGCCGCGGACATCCATGGACTCGAGGCCGGACTCGAGTACCAAGCCACCCCGTGGCTAACCGGCTTTCTGAACTATACGTATCAGCAGATCAACCAGACGATCACAATTAACGACGTGCGGCGCGGCGGCCCCGCTCACAAGATCAACGCTGGCCTCCGCGGTGACTGGACCAACGGACTCAACGCCGAGGCTGCGGTCCATTACGTAAGCGGGGCCGATTATCCTGTCTCCTCGGTCTTCTCGCAGTTCGCCGCCTTTCCATTTAACGGGCCACCCCCGCCCAATTCACACGTGGATGGATATACGCTGTTAAATCTAAGAGGGGCGTATCGCTTCTGGCAGCAACGGGCCGCCGCCGGATACATGAGGGAGGCCGAGGTGGCCGTGTCCGGTTTCAATTCCCTGAACGATAAGCACAAGGAGAATCCCCTGGGCGATACCATCACCAGCCGGTGGATGGGATGGGTAACCCTGCGATTCTGAATGATGCCATTTGTAAGTGAGCTTGAAGGCAACGGAAGGGAGAGGTTCACACGTAGCAGGGATCGTTTCGCGGAGGCAGTTACCCCTAACTAAGGAGGGCTTGTATGCCTGGCATCTTAAGTAAGATCCGTCCTGACGTTCAAAAGCGCCACAAATTGGACAAGCCGCACTTGAAGAAACTGTCGATCGCCGAGCTCAAGAGCATCGCGAGAGCGGTCGTGGAAAGTAGGGCTAAGGCAGGGGGGACGGCCTGCCAGACCTGCTGTTGTTGTTGTGCTGTCGCAACCGAGGTAGAGGTGGTTGACAGGTAACGAACGGTTCATCCCTGCCGGCCTCGAGAGAGGCCGGCAGCAACACTACCTAGCGAGGCATGATGTTGTTACGCTCTTCCCCCAAGCTGATTGCTCTCCCTGCTCAACTGATCGAAGTCAATGGCGGGATCGTCCTCAGAAGAGGAGCACTGGAGCTGAGTCTATCCGGAGACGGTATCCGAGAAGCGGTGGAACTGATCTTCTCCCTTACACAAGACGGTGGTCTCACCACAGACGAAATCTGCGACAAGTTTTCGGATGAAGATCGCGAGACCGTTGAGCAGTTAATCGGTCAATTAACCCGACGAAGGCTTCTCCTACCTGAAACCGGCAGCGATAGAAGAGACGGAGACGAAACGAGCGAGGGTGTCTTCTACTGGCAATTTGGGACATCTGGGGCAGAGGTCCTTGATCGGCTACGGACGAAACGAGTGGGCGTGGCCGGAGTCAATCGCATCACATACCGCTTGGTCGCGGCTCTCAAAGAATCGGGCTTTGACGATATTCCTGTCTTCGACCACCCCGAGCTGCGGAACCGATGGCTTTTTTGTGATGATGGAACGTTACGTATGGATCGTTGGACGGGCAAGCATGGCTTGCCCACCGCATGGACCGATGACCTGGACCTGAGCCCGCTGGATTGTCTCATCGCGACGTCGGATTTTGGCAGCAATGCCACATTATTGGGCCTCAATGAACGGTGCCTCGCTCGGGCCATACCATATTTGCCCGTGACGCTCAGCAATCTTACCGGATACGTCGGGCCGCTTGTGCTGCCTAGCGAAACGCCCTGTTTGCAGTGCCTTTACGCGCGCCAAGACTCTAATTTCACGGATCCGCCAATCCAGCGTGCACTTGAGGGCGCATCCTCTCAAGGACAGGAGGTCATCGGATTTCATCCGGCCATGACCGCTGTTCTGGGCGACGTGGCTGCGTTTGAGCTGACCACCTTCTTTAGCGACGCCATGCCTTTTCGATCCGGCATGCTGACCAGGATCAATCTGCTGAAGGGTTCCATGCAGAAACTTCGTGTACTCAAAGTTCCGCGCTGTCCAGCGTGCAGTCCGTTAAACAACGTGCCCTCGATCAGTATGACAACGATCAATAAATCGAAAGACCGTTTCACCGAATGAGACCTGCGACTTTCCCACTCATGTCCGCCGTGGAAACTCTCGTTGACGATGAGCTTGGGATAATCCAAATCGTGGCCGAGACACCGCGGGAGGCAGGAGATCCGGCCTTTTTTCACTTTTACGCCCATGCGTGTAACGCCGAACCGCTGTGGGGACAAAGAAACTTTGGTCGGGCCGGAGGTGCCTCCGCAAGGAGAGGGATTGCGCTCGCGAAAGCGATTGGGGAGGCCGTTGAGCGATACTGTTCGGCCTGTTACGACATGCATGACCTGCCGCTCACGTCCTTCAATGCCGCCCCCTTCCCATGTGTGCCTCCGACCGACTTTGCGTTATACAGCCGGCAACAGTATGGGGAGTTCGGTTTCCCCTATGCTCCGTTCTCGTTGGACACCGCCATTCGCTGGACACCCGCCCGGGATCTTGCGAATGGGCAGATTCGCTATGTCCCGGCGTCCATGGTCTACCTCCCGTATTCACAGAGAGCGCAAGAAGGTGAAGCTCTCATCGCGCAACCCATTTCCACCGGACTCGCGTGTCATTCCAGCCTCGCTGAGGCCAGTGTCTCTGCCATCTGTGAGGTGATCGAGCGGGACGCCTTTACGATCATGTGGCAGGCCCGCTTGAGCATGCCGCATCTGGACCAGAATTCTCTCGACCCTTCCAACGCTGAGCTTGTGCATAAGTTCGAGCGCACCGGCAATTCTGTGGATTTAGTGAATATCACGACCGACGTTGGCATACCGACCATTCTCGCTGTTTCCCACGGCCGGCACGAGGAATCTCCTGCCCTGGTCGTAGCGGCGGCGACGGACTTGTCACCTCATCATGCGGTCCGAAAAAGCCTCGAGGAACTGGCCCATACGTGGCAACTGGCCAAGTATTTGAAAGGGTCCGGAAAAGGGATCCTGCCCGCCCATCAGTTCACGAATATCGTCCACCAAGATGATCACATTCAATTGTACTGTCACCATCAACAGGTGGCCTCGGCCGACTTCATGGTGGCCTCAAAAACATTCGTTCGGCTAGAGGACCTTCCTCATCTAGCTTCGGGCGACCCATCAAACGACTTGGCGACGATCGTTGGCAGAGTGCACGAGACCGGCCATCGCGTACTGATCGCCGATGTCACCACACCGGATATCGAGGACGTGGGTCTCGCGGTCGTTCGCGCGATCGTGCCCGGCTTCCATCCTCTCTGCATGGGCCACCGTTTTCGAGCACTGGGAGGATCCCGACTTTGGACCGTACCGCAGAGGTTGGGGTATCAGGGCGTCCGCCCCGAAACGGGAGACAATCCATTCCCGCACCCATATCCTTAACTCATGGGGGATGCACACATGACTCCGCCGCTCTGGCAAGAACTTCTGCTTCCTCGGCAACATGACGACGCGCTGTGGGAACTGTTCCATGAAAATTCCAAGCTTGGGCGGCATGCTCATGTTCTCTCTGACGAGGACGTGCGTCAGCGAATGGCCCGTCTTTATGAGTCGCTCGCGTATGAGGGGTATCCGCTCATCCACTTGCCACAACCGCAGACCTCCGTGCCCGTGAGTGTGACCGATGCAATCGCGAACCGGGCCTCGACGCGAAATATGATTCCCGGCAGCTTGTCATCCGAAACACTGGCGACGCTGCTTCACTATGGGTATGGCGTCACCCGCAGAGATGAGGCTCAGATGCTCCCACGCGCATTTCGGGCGGCTCCATCCGGAGGGGCCCTGTACCCACTTGAGATTTACATCCACAGCACACACATCATTGATGTGCCACCTGGACTCTCTCACTACGATCCCCTCAACAATCAACTTCGCTTACTCCGAGAGGGCGACTCATCGGAAATGATCGCTGCCGCCATGGTGCAGCCGGAAATAGCTGCCACGACCTCTCTCTGTATCTTTATTACGGCCCTGTTTGAACGCTCCACCTTTAAGTACGGCGAGCGAGGCTACCGATTTGTCTTCCTAGAGGCTGGCCATGTGGCCCAAAACATCAACCTCGTTGCGACTGCGCTGGGACTCGGCTGTGTGAATCTCGGAGGCTACTTCGATCGCGACGTCGACCGCTACCTCGAGCTCGACGGTGTGACCCATTCGACAGTCTACCTCATAGCAATCGGAGAAAAATCCACCTCGATGAACATGGAGGTGCCATCGTGAAACCCACCAAACATGCGGTGCCTGTGATTGACGCTGCCCGGTTCGAACAGCTCGTGGATACACTCCACACGAGGATCAAACTTTTGGGCGCTGGTCCAGCACTCGTCCCTTGGCGCAAGCCCACTGAAAAACAGGTGCTGGACGCCGTTAAGCGGGGCGCCGACTATCTCCCGCTCATGTATCAAGAGAAATACGCCGAACCATTAATGAGGAACCTGGGCAGCGTCATAGCCAGGTCCTCCGCCTCCCGATATTCTGGGGAGGATCCCGAACAAACGGAACAAACGCACAAACGCAATATGGAAATCCTGGCTGGGGCCGTCTATTGCCACGTCTCAAAGGGTTCCATTACTCAGAAGGTAGTTACGGCCCTGCATTGCTTCCTCGCCGTGATCTCCAACACGTATCGATCCTTTCTTCCCACCAAGCCGAAATATGGGAGTAGAATTCCGACGCCACCGGCGGGATTCTATCCCCCGCTCGCTACCTTCCGGAGCGGCAATGCGGAAGTCCCCTGTATGTTGACACGGGACGTCATTGAGAGAATAAGCGGCGGGTCAGTCGGCATTGTTGTGATGCCCACCATCTATAAGGATCACCCTCTGTTGTGGACGGCCATCGCCCATGAGGTCGGCGGTCATGAAATGATGAATGCCACGCCCGGCCTGCTCCAAGAACTCGAGAAAGGCGTAGGCCAACTGTTCAATGTGAGAAATCTCTCGTCGGACTATACCGAAGGGGACCTCGATGAGGAGCAACTGACAGGCTTGCTCTGGCGATACTGGACTGAAGAAACGGTCTCGGATGTGTGCGGAGTCCTAAATCTCGGTCCCGCTTACGGCATCTCGCTCGCAGTTTATCAAGCCGCGCTCAACCGTGCCTTCGCAGAGAAATTTGGAGCCGAGCCGGCGACGCCGCACCGCCTCTGGGCGGGTGAGAAGCCGGAACTGGCACAGCTCCTCGACCCTGATTCCAAATTGCCCGAACTGGATTCACACCCTGTCGATGTCCTGAAACTGCACGTGATCATCGGGGCAGTTGAGAATCTGAAATGGCTCCCTACGGATACAAAACGAGACTATATACAGTTGTTGGAAAAGTTGGCTCATATTTGCGCCGGATCAGAAACGGAAATCCACATCTGCGGGCTCGTGCAATCGGGGCCAGATCTCTGGATTAAGGTCAACACGGCTATCACGAGGCCGCTCAAGTTGGCTCAAATGCAGTCCGCCGCCCGCCGAGTTGGTGCTTATCTCGCGAGCGTGGAGCTCGGTGCACTGAATGGAGACAGCCTGCAAGGGCTCGAAACCTGGGACCACATAGACGAGGAGAGGGCTCAGGCGATCGCCAGAGCAATGAAGGAGAAAAAGGATATCAGCGCGCTCGGAGACGATGCTCAACTCCTCGCCGGTGCAACGCTTGCCTTCAGTTCAAACCCGGACGAGTACGAACATCAAACCGCCGCGTTAAAGGAGGCGCTCGAAGACAGCTACGCACGAGATTATTACTGGGGGCTGTCTCGCCTTCATTTCTTGGTCGAGTATCCGCCCCCCGATGTGATGGAGGAACTCGCCCAAGAGGTTGCCGAACTTGCTTCTCAGAGGGTTGGGCGATCCATTCACCAGGGAAAAGCGTCAAAAGCTACTTCAACAGCAAAGAGCAAATTGCCCCCTGAAGTCGTCCGCAAGACGGTCCAATCTAGGCGGAGGATAAGAGAATTTCTCAAGGGCCAAATCGACGATGCCAACGACGAACAGCTTGTGGCATTGGGCAACCGTCGCAAACGGAGGAACAGGAGGACATCCCATGCGCCGCAGAACGGCTAGGCGCTCCACCACCCGGAGCAAGCGACAGAAAAGTGAAGTCATTGTCATTGGGGCGGGCCTTGCGGGTCTGGCCTGTGCGTATGAGCTCGCAAAGCGACGGCATGACGTCGTCGTGTTGGAGGCACGCAATCGCGTTGGTGGGCGAATAGAGACCCTGCGGAAACCTTTTTCAAAGAACTTCTTCGCCGAGGCCGGCGCGTATTGGTTGAACGATCGCCACACGGTGGCCATGGGCTACATCAAAGAACTCGGGCTGAACTCGATGCTTGTCAGCGTAGCCTTGGAGGACGCCTACCTTTTGTGTCACATCAGGGACACGCGAGTCCAAGCACATCTTGCGCCTACCGATAGTTGGCCATCTACGTTGCAACTCCTTCCAATAGAGCAACAGATGGGACTCGGCGCCATACTCTGGTCAATCTTTGGCGACCGAGACATCGTCGGAGACCCACGCGATCCTGGCTGGCCGACTCAGGACGTTGTGAACAAGTACGGGGGCATGAATTTTCTTGAATTCTTACGCAGTGGCCACCGGGTTTTCAATCCTACTACTAGGACGTATCACGACTATACTCCCTCCTCCGGTGCAATTGAGCTGATACGTCCGTGGTTCGCGTGGTGGGATGATCTAGACAAGCTCTCGGCACTGGCCATGATCCAGTATGGTGTCACTGGACAGCGACTCATCGAACCCCGTGAGAGCCCAGCTATATGGTATCGAACAAAGAAGGGCATGGATCAATTTCCCCTGAAATTTGAGAGTAAGCTCAAGAACCAACGACACGTCAGGATATACAAGCAATCACCGGTTGTTGCGGTCAAGCAGAGCGCCGAGTCTGTAATCGTTACCTACCGATCGCCGTCCGGCCAACGAAAGGACCTCCATGGCGATTACGTGGTTTCGGCAGTTCCCCTTTCAACGTTGCGTAAAATCAGGGTCACGCCAAGCCTGTCTCCCTCGAAACGTTCGCTCATGGAAGAGGTTGGATATGCCTCAATTGCGCGCGCCTACGTGCAATGTAAGAAGCCCATTACTGACATGGCAAATGGGGCGGGATATACCGACCTGCCAATTGGCAACCTTCTCGATATGTCGTTTCGGCTCAAGGTGGGCCCAGGACGTCTTCTGCAAGGCTTTATGATCGGCGAACAGGCCCGACGCTTTACATCCATGAATGAGAAGAAGAAAAGAGCCTTCACGCTCGAACAGATGCGGATCGTCTTTCCTCAGTTGGAGGACCGCGACGTTGAGCGCTTCGCGTACAAATGTTGGGATAAAGATCCATGGGCACAAGGGGCCTACCCCATGTACTCTCCCTTCCAATTCATAGCCGCCGAAGAATTGGGGCGTTCGGAGGGACGACTTCATTTTGCCGGCGAACATACGTCACAATTGTCTGCATGGATGGATGGGGCTCTACGGTCGGGGATTCGCGCGGCGAGGGAAATCGATCCCGCCATTCCTGCACGTGCGTGAGAGCATTCCCCGCATGATCGCAGGCGCGTACCACGGACGTAGACTTGCAGACACGACTCACTGCTCATTCCGCGCGCCTTGTGTCCGCATTTGTTGGGCGATTCCGAGGTGCAAAGGCTCCCTGTCGGCAAGTGGTTTCGCCGAACAGAACTCGAATATGCCGTAAGTCACCCTGATGAAGCAAAGAGCCAGACATTGAGTGGCAGAATTGGGCAATTTGACAACGGTCGAGGTCAGCGATGACAGCCGTGCGCACGGTGGCCCTTGAATTCTTGAGGAATGGTCCACCTCACAATCAGCTTCTGTCAGCACTGACCAACTACCTTGCTGTGCTTGGCGACCACAAAGCCACCACAATAAATGTTCCCTATGAAGGCCACGCGGAGTTCCTCCAGCAAATACAGGAATTGAGCTATCCGCGTGGCCAGATCCCACGCCAACGCCTCGATGCCCTGGATGTCGCCGCGACCAGGATCGCCCGCTTGCTTGAAAACATTGATGGGTTCTCTGCTGAGCTAAGGGCGTCCGCCACCACGCAAGATACGCTCCTGCATCTCAAGTTCATTATTTCTGCCAATGAGCTGGCTCTTCTTCCATTCGAGCTGGCGAAGATCCCTCCAGGCGCATTGCCCACCGCTGGCCCCGACTGGTTGGCGATGATCCCTTCGCCTCGCGTCTGCATCACTCGTCAAATCCGGAGTGTCACGGGCGACCATGTCCAATGGCCTGGGAAACCACGCGTGCTATTCGCCTGGGCGGCTCCGGAGCTAGCAGTACCCGAGCAAGCACATACACTCGCTCTGTTAGACGCCCTCAGGCCATGGGTCTCGTCCGGCGATACGAAACAGCTCGGTGAATTCGCACACGCGGCAAAGGATTTGATGACCATCTTGCCCCGCGCGACCCTCAAGGACATTAGGGAGGCCTGTTCCAAGCAGAGTTACACGCACGTTCACATCTTAGCCCATGGCTATGCGAGTTCAGAAACCCTTGGCAGCCCGGTTGGGATCGGTCTCCATAGCACGTCGCAGCGAAATCGATTGGAGGTAGTTCTGGGCAAGGATTTCGTCGATTGCCTCGGCAAGAGTCACCCGGTTGTGGTCACGGTTTCGGCGTGTGATAGCGGAATGGTACGCTCTGTCGTGCATGAAACCGGCGTAAGCTTTGCTCATGATCTCCATCGAGCGGGCATTCCCGTAGTCATTGCCTCTCAGTTTCCATTAACCAAGCAAGGATCGGTTGAACTCGTTTCCCTTCTGTACAAAGGCCTCCTATGGGCAGAGGACCCGCGAGATATCCTGCATAAACTCCGAGCGCGTCTATTCCTCAACCACTCTCATCATCACGACTGGGCTAGTCTCATTGCCTACACAGCACTGCCCGCAAATCTGGAGAGCCAACTTGTGGATGCGCGATATAGGCTCGCAAAGGCGGCTATTGATGCCGCCCTGAATCAGGCCGACAAGGAAATTGAACGGGCCAGTCGCGCACAGAAAATGCGCTCGTTGCGTAATGCAATACCAGGATGGAGTCGTCGCATCGAAGCCGCAACGAGCCATATGCCCTTGGAAAGGAAGTATGGATATGAAACGGAAGGCCACGGTCTTCTAGGCAGCGCACAGAAGCGAATTGCCGAAGCCTTGTTCGCTGTTTGTCGTATCGCAAAGGGATCAGAAAAGAATAGGTTCCTTGACCAGAGCATCCACGCTTTGGAGAACTCACTCGAATATTATGAGCGGGCATTCAAAGAGAACATACGGGAAACCCTGGATACGGTCCGCATCAAGCGTTCAGTTCACTGGGTATTATGCCAGCATTTGTCTCTACGAGCAGTTCTCGGGAAACCGATTGAGGCTGAGTTGTGGGGGATGGCACGCATCACGGCTGAGATCGACAGACAAGTTCCAAAGGAAACTGACGACAACGCCCACGGTGCGATCAGCGTATGGGCGCATGGAACATTATGGGAGTTGTATCTCCTTGTGCTGGCCTACAAAGACAAGACCTTTCCGGTAGACCATGCGGTCGCCCGCGCCAGGGCCAGAGACCACATCAAGCATATTGGGAAACTTGGTACGTTTGACGACGGTTTTCCGATACACAGCACACGCCGTCAGATCGTTCGATACCTCGAGTGGTGGTGTCATGAGGCTTTTAGTAGTCGATTCGAGAACAAGCGCGAAAGGGATTGGAACGAGCAAGGTGGCATAAAAGAATTAGCGGGAGAGCTTGTGAAGCTGCTCCCGGAGAAATGAGATGACAGTCACGGAGCTGTTGTCTACGGACAATGATGCGTACGAACACTGTAGCCGCTTTCACGGGACACATGGTGGATGAACCCGGGGAGGCCTTCGCCTAATTCAGGCCTGCTGGTCAGCAGAGGGGTGGAATTGGCGAACTAAGCACAACGTTTCTATGCCAGAGTATTGGAACAAGGCCAACTGGAACACGGGTAATCATCCCGTTGTTGGCGTCAGCTACTACGAGGCGGAGGCCTATGCAAAATGGGAGGGGAAACGCCTGCCGACCGAGGAAGAGTGGGAAAAAGCAGGCAGAGGAACAGATGGGCGCGTATACCCCTAGGGGCAGGAATTCGATAAAGATAAGTGCAACAGCGAGTCATCTGGCTTTGATCGAACTACCCCAGTTACCCAGCATCCTAAAGGGGTGAGTCCGTACGGCTGCTATGACATGGCGGGCAATGTCTTGGAGTGGTGTGCCGAGTGGTATGACGGGAGCGCCGGCCAGCGCGTGGTCCGGGGCGGTTCCTGGAAGTACTACCCGGAGGCTCTGCGTGTGTTTTTTCGGCGCGGGATCCTCGCTGACTACCGGGGCGACTACCGAGGCTTCCGTCTCGTCCAGCACATTGAGCCCTAACCCTTTGGTCTTTTTCCTTTTATCCTTTGCTCCGAGGCGCGTCCCTGAATGAGTGTCATCTCTTCCGAAAAACCTCGTTGGAGCAAACCGCACCGCTTTCGAGGGCTCCCTCGATGAAAGTCTTTATCTGCTGGTCCGGGCGCCGCAGTAAGATAGTTGCCGAGGCGGTGCATCTTCTCCTTCCAAGAGTGCTCAAGCGAATCAAGCCGACCTACTCGCCGGACATCTCCAAGGGCGAGCTCTGGTTCAGTGCGGTAAGTCGGGTATTAAGCCGGTCGCAAGCGGGCGTGGTCTGTCTCACCCCGGAGAATTTTGACTCAGTCTGGCTCCATTTCGAAGCCGGAGCTTTAGTCCGAGAAACGAGAAAGATTTTTACGCTCCTCTACCGTACCCCTTCTGGAGCCTTGAGCGGCCCGCTGAGTCACTTTCAAGGAACCGAAATGAGAAAAGAGGATATGTGGAGACTAGTTGAGTCCCTGGCAAGAGCGATGGGGCGAGCGGCCCCAGCTCATCGAGTTCGGCTCGCGGCTTTCGAGAAGCACTGGCCTGAATTTGAGTCCAGACTGAGGGCAATCGGGTCTTTAACAATAGAAGAGATAGTACCCAAGCTGGGGCACCTCTTCCGGCGAAAAACGTATGTAGAACCCTTGGCGCGGTGCAAGAACCAGCGATGGATAGCCCGATACGATGGAGCTCGGGACACCCTGTCCACGCTCAGACAGTGGCGGGATCGAGTTCACGCATTGGCCGCACCATATGTCGCGGACCTGTACGATGATCTCATTCAGACGGTCGATGGGTACGCCATGGAGATGGCGTCGTGCGTCCTTCAAGAGCGGACCTTCAAACGGCGAGCGAACGGAGAACTCAACATCGAGGGTGCGGCACGTGACGCCTGTGAGCGACGCCGCAAGCGCATTCTCAGCCTTGTGAATGACCTCGGATCCGATCAAAACGCACCCGTTCTCGACGACGCCCGCGAGTATCGAGGCTTAGAAACCTTTCCTGAGAAAAAGCTGATCATCAGACGGCTGGAGCAGGAGATCACCAATGGGCGAATCCCTGAGGGGCTGAGTCCTCGTGGTTTAGTGAGCCCATGGGAGTTAGACCGTATCGGCTACTATCTCGTCCAAGAACATCGGACAAATGGTAGCCTCGACGATGTCCTGACTTGTGTGACGAACGAGCTTACAATTGTCCGTGCCAGGGATGAAGAGGGAAGTCTTGTCCCACTCCATTATGCCATCCGCGCCCTTGAACACTGGATACGACACGCACGGAAGCGACGAAGCCTTTCAGCGGATGTCATCTCCGAAGTGAAGCGGGCGGCAGGGAACGTCGAGCGCTTCCTCCGTGAACAACCGACCCGGGACGCAGGTCGCCATATCCGGGAGAATTTGGTTGCGTTAAGAGAATCGTACCGACAATGAGGAGGCAGGATGCCGCACATCTGGTACGATAGCCTTGATCCATTCGTGTGGCGCCACAATGGTATGGGCATCAATTCCTGCTGCTGTGATCCTGCTGGCATCTGCCGACGCTTTCGCGAGCTGCTTCCATACAATCAGATACACCCTGTGCCGGTTCGGATACGGGCCGGACGGCCCTGTCGCCAGTATCATAGCCCTCGTGTGATGCTGTAGGTCGCATCGCGCAACCTCCTGTCTTGTTATCAGAGTTCCCAACCGACCCAGAACCAATTGGATGTTATCCCATATCGATCGTTGCTTCTTGTACACGACTTGCAGGGCCTACACGTAGCGAGACTCGCCTACGGTCAGTCCATGAAACTCTTTGTTCACCTGAGGAGCACACAGTGACACCCAGCCAATTGTCGCGACGGCAAGCCGCTGTTGACCGTCACGACGCGGCTCTGGCGCGATGGCCCGATCGCACAGGGCCCGCTTTTGCTAACGAGCTGAAGGGCGTCGTCTCGGAGTTGTCGGCGCTTGCTGTCGAGGCCGATGCTTCAGGTGGCGACGCGCTGGAGCGCAGCCGTACCTGGCGATACTTGGCTGACGCCTATTTTGACTTGGCACAAGGCAAAGAGGCGTCGCTTCTGAGCCAGGGGGTGGAGGCGTATTCCAAGGCGGAAGCTCTGCTGAGCGATCTCGGGCAGACCGTCGAGGAAGCCAAACTGAACTTCAACTTTGCCAACACACTGCGCGGACTGAGTGCGGGCACAAAGCAGCCCCTCATGGAAGAGGCCAAGACCCGCTATCAGCGAGCAGCCGTGGTGTTTGCACGCGAGCTTCCGCAATACGTCGCTCAGGTCAGGTCCGCGCTCGAGTCCCTTGAGGCTCAGCTTGGTTTTCTGGCGCTTCATGAAGAGGCTGGCGCAACGGTCGAAGAACTCTCCGAAATCGAGCGAGCCTTGGCGCGAGGCGGAGCAGGTAGCACTCCGGATTCCGAAAAGGAGGCCAAGCGCCAACTCAAAGCCTTTGTGGCCCAGGGGAGGGGCATTCCCGCAGTACAACGGGATACTGTCAAAGTTCTCGAATCCCTTAAGGGCATAGGTGGGACTGCTGGATCCAAGCCATTCGACGTTGCCGCGCTCGATCAGATGCAGCGCGAGTTCACCGCGACGCTGGACGCGTCGGCGCCAGGCGGCGAGGCGGCGGTCTTCCGGGGCCTGTTCCGCTCGCTCAAAGACAAATATCGCGCCGAGGTCGCGAGCGGCAAGGTGGGGCGCGAACGGCAACAGGCGCTGGAACCACTGCTGGACGAGCTTGAGGATGTGCTGGACCAGAGCCCGACCGAGGTTGCCGACCTCATGAGCACGACCGCCAGAATCCGAGAGCTGGTGACCCGCCTCACGCCATTGCTGGCGAGACCGAGTGACGGACAGGAGGCTCCGCAGCCGGACAGCCGAGCCGCGCGCCTGATGGAGTATCTCTCGGCGTTCAAGATCTTCGCCGCCAGCGAGCTGAACCGACCGAATCTGAGACCGAACGAGAAGCGAGCGGCGACCGATCTGTTGACCAGGCTGACCAGGGCAGGCACCGACACCCTTGATGCAAAAGACGATGAAGCTCGGCTCACGACGACCGAGCGGGAGGTGCTCAGGCCGTTGGCCCACGACCTCAGGACCTTTGGCCAACGGCGGCATATCATGCTGGCGACGCCGCTCTGGGCCTCGCCGGCAGTGACGATCGACCCGAACCTGGTCTTCTTTTCCGGCGGAGCATCCGTGGCGAAGGCAGTGACCGTCGTGTGCGGCACACGCAAACTCACACTCGCCGCAAAGAGCACGGGCCAAAACGTCGGCCAGTCCCGATGGGAAGATCTTCGCAAGGCCGTCATCGCAGTCTTCGACCTATCCGTCTCCGGGCTACCGCTTGCTGCCGTCTGTTTCGAGATTGGGATGGCGCAGGCTCTTGGCACACCCACGGTGATCCTGGCTGCTCAAGCGAAACCCCTGCCGTTTGATATTGAACGCGAGCCGTTTGAACTGACAGGAGGTAACGAGGACCTGCGGATAATCGGTGAGGCATTGGACGCTGGCATCTACGGGATCACCCGTCGAGAGGACGGCAGTTCGGTTTCGACATCGGTCGCGTTTGCCAGACGAGAGTTTGGAAGGGACGGCGCCAGCTTTGAAGTCACGCACTCGCTCAAGGTCTTGGACGAGGCCGACGGTGATCCGATCGAACTCCGCCACATGCTGCAGACCCTGAGCGGCTACCTGGGAGCCAGGAGTCCGCAGTTGCTGCTGCCAGCGTGGCCCGGAGCCTATCCTGAGCCTCAAGCGAAACGGTGCTTCCATGTCATGCCGTTTAGACCCACATGGGCCAATCGGGTCATGAAGATCGTGCGAGACGCCTGCAATCAGACTGGAGTGACGTACGTGCGCGGCGATCTGGTGGCCGATCCGAGAATCATTCGATCCATTTGGGATGAAATCTGCCATGCGTCCCATGTTCTCGTGGATCTGACTGACTTCAATGCCAACGTCGCGCTTGAGCTGGGAATGGCCCTGTCTCTTGGGAAGCAGACCTTGATTGTCGGACAACAGGATACGGTCGATCGGTTGTTCCCCGCCATCTCGAAGCTCCGCGTGCATCGCTATGCACTCACAAGCAAGGGCAAGGATCAGATGACGAATTCGCTGGTTGCCTTTCTGCAAGCTCGCGCGAGGTGAAGGAAACGGGATCTCCTCGATCCAGAAACGAGGTGCAAAAGCTTCCATCGATCTCGAAAGGAGGTGGCTCATGTTTCATACGCTCTTCAACTTCATGCTGATGAAAGCCGCCGTGGATATCTTCGCGGCCCACCAGGAAGCCTTTAACGAGGCGATCAAACAACAGGAGCGTCTGTTGAAGCAACTGTCGAAAGGGAGCGGATCCATATCGGCTCGGCAAAGAAACCAGTTCTCCAACGCATTCTCGCGCGCGCAGAGCGAGCTCAATCAATTGGATGCGCTCCGTCGCCAGCAATCCGAGATGCGGTTGGCGGACATGAGGGGGCAAGCCGCGTCAGTGGGTCTCTTTCTGGATTAGGCGACGACCTTACCATCGGACCTCTCTGCACAAGGAGAATGGCCAATGGATCTTTTTCTTATCTTGATCGTAGCCGCCGTCGTTCTCGCCCCGATCCTCTTCGTCGGGAAGATGATCTTTTTCGGCTTCCTGATGAAGCAAGGGATCGATGCGTATCGGCAGCATCAGGAAGAATTCAACCGGGCACTCTCTGAACAGCAATATATTCTGCAGGACATGGCCAAGACTGCAGGCAGAGCTTCGCCAGGACAAGCTCAGCAGCTATCGGCCTCGTTCATGAGGGCGCAACGGGAGCTCAACCAGATGGACGATCTCCGGCGCCAGCAATCCGAGTTGCGTCTGGCGGATATGAAAAGCCAAGCCGCGTCCGTCGGCGTCTTCCTGGACTAGACACCAGAAGTCCGAAGGACAGGGGGATGAGTAGTATCGGCCCCCGGCTTGACCGTGGACACCGCAACAATGTGGAGGTCGAGAGTGTGCCTAGGAACTCGTGGATTGGCGCAAGATCCAAAGCGTCGCATTGGAATGCCTTTGGATCCTGTGAGGTGAGCCGTGAGGATGCCATGACTAATTCGATACTCGAGCAGTGCGTTAAGTACGCTCCAAGGCCTGATTCACTTCCGTCTGAGACGCGGTTCCATGCCCAGAGTATCATCGGTCGCAAGGATCGGCGGTGGGATTCGGCGACCGGCGAAACCGACTTTTGAGGGAGCACGCGGATATGGCAACTGAGGACAAACGTATCGTGGTTCTGGTGCACGGGTGGAGTGTGCGCAATACCAATACGTACGGTGAGTTGGCCGACCGGCTGGAAAGCGAGGCGAGTCGGGCCGCGGATCTGCGACTGGACGTTCGCAATCTTTGGCTTGGCAAGTACGTCAGCTTCTCCGACGCCGTGCGTGTCGAGGACTTATCCAGAGGGTTTCAGGCGGCGTTGACCCGAGAACTGGGCAAGGAACTGAAGGCTGGGCGGCGGTTTGTTTGTATCACCCATTCCACCGGAGGTCCAGTGGTCCGGGACTGGTGGTCCCGCTACTACCAACAATCATCTGGTGTGGGGATCTGCCCCATGTCGCACCTCATCATGCTGGCGCCGGCTAATTTCGGTTCGGCCTTGGCTCAACTCGGCAAAGGGCGCGTTGGTCGAATCAAGGCGTGGTTTGAAGGTGTGGAACCGGGGGAGGAGGTGCTGAATTGGCTGGAATTAGGGAGCCCCGAGGCCTGGACGCTCAATACGAACTGGATCCAAGCGCCCTCCGTGATCAACGGTGATAACGCGGTATTTCCCTTCGTCCTCACGGGACAGTCCATCGATCGCAAACTCTATGACCACGTGAATTCCTACACCGGCGAGCTTGGGTCCGATGGGGTGGTACGCGTGGCTGCCGCGAATCTCAACGCCTCTTACGTCCGTCTAGAACAGGAGATTACCCCAACACTGGCCAGCAGCAGCGCTGAGCGCCCGCCGACCTCCCTGAAGCTCATGGAGGCCCGATCGTCCCAGCGAACGGCGTTCACGCTGATTCCCGGCCGCTCCCACTCGGGCGAGGACATGGGGATCTTGCGGAGTATCAAGGACGACGACCGACCGCATCCCACCGTCCGGGCGATCCTCGACTGTCTCTTGGTGTCCGATCAGGAAAGTTACCGCCGGCTCTGCGACCGGTTCGACGAGCAGGCCGAGAAAGTACGAGAGGCAGAACGAGTGGAGATTGAAAAACGGCTCTTGTTGGATAGAGTGTTCATTCATGACGCGCACTCCATGGTGATCTTTCGCTTGATGGACGACCGGGGTGCGATCGTCTCAGATTTCGATCTCAAGCTGACCGCCAAAAAGGGGCGGCAGGTCAGCCCAAATTTCCTGTCCCGGGGTTTCATTGTAGATAATCAGAAGAATCACCGACATCCCGGCACGCTAACGTTCTACGTGAACTATGACCTCATGGTCGGGTCGCGACCGCTCAAGGAGAGGAAAAAGGGCCGGTCGTCCATCGTGCGCGGAGCTGTGGACCCAATGGAAAGTCTGGGGCTACAGATTTACCCTCGTCCTGATGCCGGCGTGGTACACTATGTGGCCGCCGAACTGTTGGCGACAACGGAAGCGCTGAAGAAATATATTGGCCGGGATCGGACGACCTTGGTCGACATCGTGCTACGTCGAGTAGTGAGGGAACGGGTGTTCCGGCTCACAAAAAACCGCCGACCGGTGGACTTCACGAATGAGTCGGATGGCCCTCCAATTCCATAAGGCTGCCGGCGGACGCCTGTGTGGCCGATTGTTATCCGGCCAATCAGTTCACTCAAGTCTGAACGCCGGCCCCGAACAGAAATAGGAGTATTTTTTGTCGACGATTTCTCTATCTCACGGCACGGGCGATTCTTGCCTTCGAAAGCGGAAGGCGTACAATGCCGTCCATAGGCGCCCGACGAGGATCTGGTCAGATCAACGTGAATAGCACGGAAGTGATCACATCAACGAATGACAGGGCCCCCGTCAGGCGTTGCGTCGTGAGGACCAATGCCAATGGACGGGGCGTCTATAGCCAACTCTGATTGCTCCCTGTCTCCCCAGGAGGTGCGGTTCCATGAGTGGAGAAGTCCACGATATGCCTCGGCTGCAAGTCGTGCTATTCGGAACGTACCTCATTGTTCTAAATGTAGTGCTGCTCTGTCTTCTGTTCATGATCTGGCCGACTACCCTTCCCCTCAAGGCTGAGAATACCTCCGATACCATTGCCGTTCTGGGAATCACGATCGATATGGCTCCGGAGCGACGGTATCTGCTGATCGCTGCGGTCGCCGGCGCGCTCGGGAGCTACATACACCTCGCCACATCGTTTGCAGACTATGTGGGCAATCGTCAATTGGTATCGAGTTGGCTATGGTGGTATGCGCTGCGTCCCTTCATCGGCGTGGCGTTAGCTCTGCTCATGTATTTTGTCATCCGTGGTGGCCTCATCATGCCCACCGGTACGGCGGGCGACCTATCCCCTTACGGCGTCGCCGCAGTCGCCGGGCTCGCCGGCATGTTCTCCAAGCAAGCGACGGACAAGCTAAGAGAAGTCTTTGAGAATATGTTTAAAACAGAGGAACTCACTAAACGGACCGATAAGCTTGGAGCTGGCCTTACGAGAACCGAAGACAAACGGGTTGGAGGGGCGTGAACCTGCTTCTAGACCAGCCCGGTCTCGCAAACACCGAGACAAGAGAACAATGAGCCGCCCGTATTGCTTTGTACTCATGCCGTTCGGCAGAAAACCGGATGCGACAGGATCCATGGTGGACTTTGACGCGGTCTACCGTGAACTGATCAAGCCGGCGATCGCTCAAGCCAAATTGGAGCCGATTCGAGCCGATGAAGAACAAACCGGTGGGATCATTCATACCGCGATGTTTGAACGCCTCATCCTGTGCGAGTACGCCGTGGCGGACTTGACGACGGCGAACGCAAACGTCTTTTACGAGCTTGGGGTGCGGCACGCTATGCGCCCCTGGACCACGGTGCTGATTTTTGCCGAGGGAGGACGCTTACCGTTCGACGTCGCTCCGCTCCGGGCACTCCCATACCGTCTGTCGGCTAATGGCAAGCCGAAAAAGGTGGCGGCCACAAGAGCTACCCTCGTCAAACGTTTGCGTAAGGCGCGGAGCCCCGCCAAAGATAGTCCGCTGTTTGAGTTGATTAAAGACCTCAAACCTCCTGAGATTGCTCATCTCAAGACTGACGTCTTCCGTGATCGGGTGCAATACTCTACGACCATGAAGCAACGCCTGGCGGTGGCAAGAGGCCAGGGTGTGGATAAGGTTCGTGCCGTGGAAAAAGCATTGGGGGCTATTTCGGATGCCGACGCCGGGGTCGTCGTTGATCTTTTCCTTTCGTACCGAGCCGTCAAGGCATGGCCGGACATGATCAAGTTGGTGAAGAAGATGTCGCTGCCGTTGGCTGAAACTGTGATGGTGCAAGAGCAGTTGGGACTGGCGTTGAATCGAGCCGGCCGTGGTAAGGAAGCCGAGCGGGTGTTGAAGAAACTCACTCAACACCGCGGTCCGAGCAGCGAAACCTGCGGAATCCTCGGCAGGGTTTATAAGGACCGCTGGGAGGAGGCGCTTAGAACGGGGAAGCAGTCGCTGGCCCAGGGACTACTCAATCAGGCCATTGACGCCTATCTCAGGGGATTCGAAGCGGACTCTCGCGATGCATATCCAGGCATCAACGCCGTGACGCTCATGGAGCTGAAAGATCCTCCCGATTCGCGGCGTGAGCAATTGCTGCCTGTGGTGACCTACGCAGTTGAGCGAAAGATCGCGGGCGGAGTACCGGATTATTGGGACCACGCAACGAGGCTGGAACTGGCGGTGCTCGCCAAAGACCAGCAAAAGGCCGAGACGGCGCTGAGCGACGCGCTCGCCGTCGTCCGGGAATCATGGGAGCCGGAAACGACTGCGCGCAATCTGCGGCTGATCCGGGAGGCGCGGGAGCGACGCGGTGAGTTACTTGAGTGGGCGAAGGACATTGAGGACAACCTCTCACGTATCGGCGTGGCTTAGCCATTTCAGATTTCTGATCGCCACATACATGCTATCGGCGCTCCACAACATGCGCCTATCGTGAAAGTACATTCAAAAGGGAGGAGGATCAATCAACAGAACCAGATCGAAGTGATTCAACCCGATTTACGCGCTCGAGGGGACGGTTCCTTCTCAAGCACGCAACCGGGAGGATGGGAAATTTAACTTCATCGGCGAACGGCGATGGCAAAGATCTTCCTCAGTCATTCCAGCGTCGACAATGCATCCGCCCTGGCCTTAGGCCGATGGCTGGAGGAGAATGGGTGGGACGATTTCTTTCTCGACATCACACCGGTGCGCGGATTGGCTCCTGGCGAACGGTGGCAAGCGGCGCTCAAGGCCGCCGCGGACCGGTGCGAAGCCGTCCTGTTCCTCATCTCCTCTGCCTGGCGCGACTCCCGCTGGTGCCTCGCTGAATTCTTGCTCGCCAAGCAGCTCGGCAAGACGATCTTTGGTGTCGTGATCGAGTCCATGCCGCTCGACAGCTTGCCCAAGGAAATGACGGCCGAATGGCAGCTTTGCGACCTCGCGAACGGACCCGATCGGCAATGCTTTCATGTGTCCCAGGGAGCCATTGTGTCCGAGACGGAGGTGTCATTTTCCGAGGCGGGACTCGACCGCTTGCGAATTGGATTGAAGAAAGCGGGACTTGATCCGGCAACCTTCCCTTGGCCGCCACCCAATGATCTCGAACGTCTTCCCTATCGAGGGCTGAAGCCCTTGGAGGCGGAGGACGCAGCGATCTTCTTCGGCCGCGAGGCTGACATCATACGGGGGCTCGACGTACTTCGGGGGCTGCGCGAGCGCGGTCTGGAGCGCCTGTTCGTGATCTTAGGTGCGTCCGGCTCCGGCAAGTCCTCCTTTCTGCGAGCCGGACTGTGGCCACGCCTACGACGAGACGACCGACATTTTATTCCACTGCCGGTGATCAGACCGGGTCTGGCGGCTCTGACGGGGTCGACGGGCCTCTATGCCTCGTTGGAACTGGCCTTTCGAGAGCGACGTCGTCCCAAGGATCGTGCCGAGATCCGCAAGACTCTGCAGGCCCCGAATGGTCTCAGGGACATGCTGGTGGAGCTACAACGATTGGCCTGGACTGGCCTTGGACAGGATGCCGCACTACCATCCATCGTAGTGAACATTGATCAAGGCGAAGAGCTCTTCGGATCTCAGGGTCAGCAGGAGGCCGAGGCCTTTTTGACCTTATTGGGAGACGTACTCGCGACCGCGTCCTGTCCAGAACCAGCGATGGGCACACCATTGCCAGCCGTTCTGGCCATCGTGGCCATTCGATCTGATTCCTACGAGCACTTGCAGTCCACGCCGAAACTTGACCAAGTGAAGATGTCCCCCTTTGATCTCCGTCCGCTCAGTCGTTCCGAATATAAGGCCGTCATTGAGGGGCCAGCTGCGCGCACAACCAAAGCGGGACGGAAACTCGACATTGAACCGGCACTGACCGAACGGTTGCTGCACGATGCGGAAGGTGCCGATGCTCTCCCGCTTTTGGCCTATGTGGTAGAGCGGCTCCTTATCGAGCATGGGGCGGATGGGAAGCTCGAGTTAGTTGAGTATGAGGCGATGGGTGGCATCTCCGGCTCGATCGATGTCGCGATAGAGGCCGTGTTCGCGGATCCAGATCGAGCGCCGCGGATTCCGGCAGACGCTCAGACGCGCGACGCTCGTTTGCGTTGCGGTTTCATTCCATGGCTGGCTAGAGTAGACCCGGAAACCGGAAGGCGCCATCGACGTGTCGCGCCGTGGGAAAAAATTCCCCTCGCCTCACAACCGCTCATCGAGCGTCTCATCGAAGCCCGACTGGTGACACGGGACCGCCGGTCGAGTGAGAGTGGCCACAGTGGCTGCATAATTGTGGAGGTCGCTCACGAAGCGCTGCTGCGGCAATGGCCCTTGCTAAGTCGGTGGCTCGCCTTCGATGCGGTTGACCTACAGAGAGTCGAGGTAGTCAAGCGAGCGGCGAGAGCATGGCACAATCATGGTCGAAACCCAGATTGGCTCGACCATAAGACACAGCGGCTTGAAGCCGCCGAGGCCTTGCGCCAACGACAGGACTTCTGGGTGCTCATCGGCGCGCAAGGGGAAGCGTATCTTGCTGACTGCAGGCTGGCGCAGGATCGATCCGCTCGCAGGCAACGGATCGCCAAATGGGGCTTCCGTTTCGCGACGGTGATCCTCGCGATTTTGTCATCCCTGCTGATGTGGCTGGCATATGAGTCGGATCGTCACGAGAAAGAGGCTCGAGCCAATGAACAGGAAGCATTAGGCAAAGCGCAGGAAGCGTTAGGACATAAGATCCAGTTTGACTTCCAGAAAAACTTCGCCCGGTCCCGTCAACTAGCCATGCAGGCCAACATCTTTCGAGAGAGTCGGCTGGATCTTGCTCTCTTGCTTGCCGTTCAGGCGTATCGCCTCCAACCCACGAATGAAGCGACGGAGGCTCTCACGGCAGCACTCACCCACAGTCCTGCTCTGTCGACCATTTTCCATGGTCACGCTGGTCCCGTGCGAAGCGTCGCATTCAGCCAGGATGGAGCCGTGCTCGCCTCAGCCGGAGATCACGGCGTCGTCCGCCTCTGGAATGTGCAACAACGAGAGCTGTTCGGAGATCAGCCCTCCGGCCATACCGCTTCGGTGCGAGCCGTTGCCTTCAGCCCCGTCAAGGATACTCTTGCGTTCACGGATGTGAATGGAGTCATCCACCTCTGGGACGTTGCGAAGCAGGGATCGATTGGGGAACTGAAAGGACACAAGGCTGCGGTCTGGAGTGTGGCCTTCAGTCCCAAGGAGAATTGGCTCGCATCCGGCGGTTCCGATGGGACCGTGCGCCTATGGAACTTGAATCAACCGAATGACCGACCCGCTGTGCGCTACTACACCGGGTCGGTCCAGGCCGTGGCGTTTGGGCCCGAGGGCAGACAGCTCGCCTATGGCGGTGAGGATGGAACGGTACGGCTGTGGGATCTCACGGGCGAGAGGCCGACGATCCTGCTCAAAGGTCACGAGGGCCCGGTCTGGAGCGTGGCGTTTAGTCCGAGGGCAAGAGTATTGGCCTCCGCTGGCGCCGACGGAACCGTCCGTCTCTGGGATACGAATCAGCCGAGGATGAAAAGCCGGGTGCTTAGCAATCTTGATTCATCGGTCCAAGCGGTCGCGTTTAGCCACGACGGGAAAATCCTCGCCTCAGCTGGTCTCGATCGAGCGATTCGCCTGTGGGATGTCGAAAAACGGAAACCGATCGGGACGCCTCTGACCGGCCATACCTTTTCTGTCCGGAGCCTCGCGTTCAGTCATCGCGGGCATCTGCTTGCGTCCGCGAGTGTGGATGGCACGGTACGACTCTGGGAAATCGAAACGGAGCAAGCACTGCACAGGCCGCTGACTAGCGAGGCAGGCTCGATTTGGAGCATCGCATTAGATGCGAAGGGCAAAGTGCTGGCTTCGGCCGGCGCAGATGGGACGATCCGGTTATGGAATCTGGAGCACGAGAAAAAGCTGGGTGATCTCCGAGGGCATACCGATGGCGTGTGGAGTTTGGCCTTTAGGCCGAGTGAGCAGATCCTAGCCTCGGCAGGCGATGACCATACTATCCGTCTCTGGGATGTTGAGGGGATGAAGCCGAAAGGCAAGCCGCTCACGGGCCACCAGAGCCTCGTGGCCTCTCTGACCTTTAGCCCGGACGGGAAGATATTGGCCTCGGCCGGTGACGACAACTTGATCAGACTTTGGGATGTGGAGCGTGAAAATCTCTTAGGATTGCTCCCCGGCCATGAAGGCCCGGTGTGGGCGCTCGCATTCAGCTCGCAGATGCACGAACCGCTGCTGGCCTCCGGGGGACTAGATCGTACGGTTCGTCTCTGGCCGATCGATAAGAGGTCGGGACTCCCCGGCGGCAGTATTACCCTGGGAGCGCATGGCAGCCTGGTGTCGAGCGTGGCCTTTAGCCTAGACGGGGAAACACTGGCCTCGGCGGGAGCCGACGGGACAGTTCGACTCTGGGATGTGGGTACGCGTTCGGCACGCGACGTGATCCATACAGGGCCAGTGTGGAGCGTCGCGTTTCACCCAACACATCCAAATATCCTTGCATCCTTGGGTCTCGACCACTCGGTCCGACTCTGGAACGTGGCGAGACACGGGCCGCTTGGAGTGCTCCACACGGGCCATTCTGGACCGGTGTGGGCAATCGCCTTCGGTCGGGATGGGAAGATCTTCGCCTCCGCGGGCGACGATGGCACGATACGGTTTACCGAGGACACTGTGAGTCTGAGCGATCTCTCCCCCGACGTGCTGCTTGCCGATGCATGCCGAATTGCCAACCGCGATCTCACCCAGGAGGAATGGGAGCTGTACATAGGGGCCAAGAAATATAAAAAGACATGCTCCGATCTGTCGGATCTGCGTCAGGTTCTGTGAGCGAGGGAAACTCACGGCTTGATGCTCAAGCCGTTCCATCCATGGGTGCGAGCACTCTCTCGTGCAGTCAGGCCATGCGGTGCTCAGACCCGGCATTCAAGGCTAACCTCCTCACACAGCCATAAACCAGAGGAGCGGATCGTCATCGAGCACCTCCTAAAGGGGTTGAGGGAACGACTACCCGAGTTTGTGCAGCACAAAACTGATTCCGCAGGAGACCGTGAGCATATCTGGTGTAAGGCTCTGGGACGATCGAGCAACTGCATCGGAGGTGAGCGATGAGCGGCATCTTCATCAGCTACCGGCGTGAAGACAGTGCGGGATGGACCGGACGCCTGGCCGAGCGCCTCAAGGCGAAATTTGGAGCCGAGTCGCTGTTTATGGACATCGACACGAT
This sequence comes from Nitrospira sp., assembly GCA_036984305.1. Taxonomy (NCBI): domain Bacteria; kingdom Pseudomonadati; phylum Nitrospirota; class Nitrospiria; order Nitrospirales; family Nitrospiraceae; genus Nitrospira; species Nitrospira sp. The sequence continues at coordinate 574,763 of BQWY01000001.1, read as the reverse complement.
ACAACCGGGCACTGATTTCGCCGAAGTTTTGCGTGCGGCCGTCGGCTCCTGCGATGTCCTGCTGGCTATGATCGGCCCCAAGTGGACCCTCGCGACGAATCCCGAGGGGCAGCCACGCCTGGAAGATCCGAGGGACTGGGTGCGGATGGAACTCACCGCAGCGCTTAGCCGGAACATTCCCGTGATTCCCGTGCTTGTCGGAGGCACCGCGCTTCCCAACGTCGGAACGCTACCGGAGGACCTCAAGAAACTGTTTCAGTACCAGAGCCACGAACTGACCGACAAACGGTGGGACTATGATTCAAGTCAACTTCTGCAGGTGCTTGAAAAGGTCCTCGGCGGAGCGAAGCCACCGAAGCGCGCCACGCCGAGCACTTTGGCACGGTGGTCTACGTGGGCCGCGGTGCTCGTCTTGGGCCTCTTGCTGGCGTTGGGATCGCTGCAGACGCTTAAGCAGGACAATAACAACGCGAAAGACACCGAATCGCAGAGGAATGGCTCAAAGGTTTCAGGTGACGTCGCGACATCCAGTCCAGCCTCAAACGCTGTAGAAACGAGTGCACCTGCTGCAGGAGACACAGTTTCGGAGGCGCAACAGGTGACCGCGAACCAGCCAGAGTCCGCGAGCACCGTCGCAAAGCCAAGCGAGAATACCGAGAGAGGGCGAGCTGATAAATCGATGCCCGCAGCAGGTTCAGCAGGTGAGAAGGGACGCTCACTCCCCGCCGGTGTTGAGGTGAAGTTCAATGCGGGTGATCTCGTCTATCGCTTGGCATTGGTCCGATTAGAGGAGAATTCTAATGACAGTTGGTTTCTGGTGGCTTCGTTCGTAATCGCAAATACCGGAAATGCAAGCGTGTCTGTTCATTATTTCACAGATTTTCGACTCCTCGTTGATAGTGTTCGTCGCTCGCCGACGAAATCTTCTGGCCTCACTTACGTCGAAAGTGATAGCGAAAACACCGGAGAGGCAACCTTCATTGTGCCAAAATCAGTGCGGACCGTCAGACTTCGAATTACTCGCGGAGAAGCGGAGACGACTATTCCTATCGACCTCAAAACTGGAGTCTACCAATCAGTGGTACAGCCAGCAGGTATCCCGCAAGCATTGTCGCGGCCAACACCCGTGCAAGTTAGCGGTGGAGGCACCTTTGATTTTCGCAAGCTCATGCTGGAACCTTATAATGTGGAGTCCTTCCTTCTACGTATTTCAATAAGAATTACAGCTATTGACGCAGGATTCCATTTTCATGGGGGTTATTTTCGTCTCGTGGTGAACGACCTTTCCTATGAACCCATAAAGGGAAGCCTGAAAGGCCTTAGTCCTCATACCTATGCAGACGAGGAGGTACTATTTCTGGTGCCAAAGTCTGCGGACCGGGCGTTACTTCGCTATCCAGATCATAAGTGGGAGACCTCGATCGATCTGAAAGGCGGCAAGACCTGATTTGCTGAATATACGCTCCTGGCCATGCAGTTCACGGCGGCGAATGCCTCACTCAGGCCACGGCAGGTTAGCAACGAACCACCTAACAACATCTGCCCAATTCAGTCATGAAGGGATCTGAACAGTTCACTTACAAGGTTTTCACCTCCTAGCGCCACAGGGTACCCCTCTCAGCCATTAAACACCGGCCTGTGTTTTCACCCTGCTAAAGCTTCTGCTTGGGGCCATGACTAGTCCCTAAGCGAAACTTCGACAGCCAAATCACCACGTTTTCGACAAGCGTATTCTCCTTGTGACTTCGGATTAGAGACATCCTTTTCCCGAGAAGCACCAGTCGACTGAAGGCCCCATACCTCGCCTGGGGAGCAGGCGAAATCGAAAAGCATACATTTACGTATCCAATTCGATACGTTCCCATCGTGAGCCTTCTCGCCGGTTGAGACCGCGAAGCCTCCATGTTCAGGCTGGAGCTGCCAGACATACGCAAAAGGCGCGAGAACTGCTGGGGTGTCAGAGAGACGCCGCGAGGTATCCCCTCCAATTTCCATCTGGCACAGGTGTTGCTCATTTTGGCGGGCAAGGGCAACGAACGAAGGAGGATAAACCATGAATGCGATGCTTCTAATCTCGATGACAGTAAGCGCCGGGGCGATTCTCATGGTCGTCCGGTCCCTTTGGCCAATGTGACGCTAGCGGCATCTCTCGCCCGGCCAATGCAGATCGCAAGGTCGGGTGGCAACGAGACAGTTTGAGTTCCAACCATAATAAAGTGAGGACACCATGATGAAGTATCGTTCGGATTTGTTGTTTGGGGCCCGCACAGGGAATGGTCGCATCCTCGTGGTGGACGATGAGCCGTCGGTCCGGACGCTCGTCCGAATGATGCTCGAAAAGGCGGGGTACGAGGTGCTGGAGGCTGACAATGGCGAGACCGCCATCGAGGCCATCAATGAAGGCGAGAACCGCCTCATGCTGGATGCGGTGATCTGCGATCTGCGCATGCCTAAGATCGATGGGCTTGAGGCGCTCGCCTACTTCCGCCGCGCGTATCCTCATGTTCCATTGATCGTGCTCACCGGCTACCCCGATACGGAACTGGCCGTCTCCTGCATGCGTGAGGGCGTGCTGGATTATCTGGTGAAGCCGGTGGAGAGCGGGCGGCTGATTGCGGCCGTCGAGCAGGCGATGGTTGCGCGGGAGCTAGCCTGGCGGTGAGGCGTAGCGCGGACGCATCGTTCTGCTTGATTCTTGATGACGCCTCCCACGAAACGGCACCGATTCAAATCAGTGACTCGTTGGCTGTCGGCACATAGCGGTAGGGGGCGGACACCAGCATTCCATGCTTACAAGAGGGGGACCATCATGGCGCAGGGGATCAATGAGAACTGTTTCTTGGATGCCGGCTTCACGGGTAAGGCGACGACCAGGGGATTTGAGGGGCAGATCGTGGTGGAGTCACTATCGTACTCAGTTACACAGGCCGGGCAGTTTGATGAATCAAGCGCTAGGAACGCGCGCATCACAAGCTTTTCGCCGGCCGTGATTGTAAAGGACATGGATCAGTCCAGCCCGTCGATCTACAAGGCCTGTGCGGAGAAGAAACACATCCCAAAGGCGACGATCACCTTTGTGGACGGCCAGAATAAGGAATACTTCAAGGTAGTCCTGGAGGACTGCATCATCAGTAACGTCAGCGCGGGATTCCATAGTGGCGAAACGAAGCCGACCGAAACGGTTTCGCTGGACTATCGTAAGGCGGAGTGGAGGCGCGGCACAGAGGTGGCCAGCTACGATCTCAAGCAGAACGTGGGCGCATAACGCACGTACCGCTTTCCTGCACGACGGGTAGGGCATATACCCGTTAAGCCACGCCAATAACCAGACAGACTCCTGAGCCGGCGCAGTCTTTAGGCGCTATCTGGGGCGTGTTCGAGATGTATGGTTTGTTCTCAGCGTGTCGCCGACTCCCCAAGTTTGCCCAACGCAGCTGGGGGTTGGAACGGCAAGCGGATCTGGAAGGTGGTCCCCTTGCCTTCCTGGCTGTCGACCACAATTTGTCCGCCATGCAGATCGATGACATCCTTGACGATCTTCATGCCCAATCCGGTACCGCCGGCTTTCCTGCTTACTCTCTGCCCTGTGAAGAGACTCTCCCGAACCTCCGGCGGCATGCCTTTCCCGGTGTCTTGGACGGTGAGCAGAATACTCTGCTGGTCGGCATCCAGGTCGCCGCGAATCGTGATCGAGCCCCCCGAGGGGACTTCCGGAATCGCGTTATGCACCAGATTGTAGAGCGCTGAGTAGAGCTTGTTTTCGTCAGCCATGATGGAGGGGACGGTCTCCAGCCCCTCGAGTCGCAGCACGATCTGTTTCTGCTCCAGGAGCACGCGCAGCGATTTTTCGACGCTCTCGGCCACCTTCGCGATTCGACAAGGCTCGAACCTTCGCGGGGCGCGGGCGATCGCCACATAGTCGGCAATCTCTTTCATGCTCGCCTGGATTCGCGTGGAGGCATTGCGCAACATCCCAATGACTTCGTCACAGAGGTGGTGACTTTCCGCGGCTCGCACGGCTTCCAATTCGGGCAGCTTCTTGAAGAGGTCGTTGAGCTCATCGGAGAGCAGGTCCGTGCCGGTCACGAGGGGCATCAACAGATTCTTGAGGTCGTGACTGATTTCGCCCAGCAGCCGCGTGATCTCGCCGGTCAGCGCATTGCGTTCCAACGCCTTCTTCACCACCAAGTCGAGCTGCTGGAAGTCGACCGGCTTGGTGATGAAATCGACCGCGCCGTCTTTCATGGCCTGTACGGCCAGCGGGATCGATCCATGGGCGGTCAAGATGATCACCGGCTGTTCCGGCCAGCGCTGCCGGATGCGTTTCAGGGTTTCAATTCCGCTCAGCCGTGGCATCTCGAGATCGAGAAAGACCAAATCGGTCGGGCGGGACTGGAGCGTAGTCAGCGCCGCCTGCCCATCACCAACGGCGGTCACCTCGTGCCCTAGCCATGTCAACCGGTCGGTCAGGACCTGGACGATATCCGGCTCATCATCGGCGACCAGGATGCCAATGCCCATGGTTCACCTGACATAGAGAAGACGAGAAAGTGTCTATTATGGAGGGCCGCCCTCCAGACCAAGGACGGCTTGCCACACTACGATCCTACGCGCCGTACCGCTCCTTATACACACGATCCTTCGCCACTTTATTGATGACCGCTGTGAGGTGAGCCGGCTCGACGGGTTTTACGAGGTAATCGACCGCCCCTTGCTTCATGAGCGAAGTGGCCCCTGCCACGTCTGGATGCCCCGTCATGACCACGATCGGCACGGAAGGAAACTGGGATCGGAACCACACAATCGCTTCTTTCCCATCCATCTTCGGCATATGGATGTCGCATAGGATGGTGTCAACGGCGAGCGGATTGTCACCAGATCGCATTTCCTTGATGGCTTCTTGTCCGTCGGTCGCCTCGACAACCTCGTAGCCTGCCTTCGTCAAGGTGAGTCGCACAGCCTGTCGCACATCAGCCTCGTCGTCGACCACTAAGATTCTCCCAAACGACATGGGGTCCTCCTTCGATGAGTAGTTGAGGAGCAGGACACAGAGATGGAGATGGAGACCGACTCAGATAGAATCCTTCCCGCAACTGGATCGGACGAGCGATGACCCTCAGATGAGAAATGTTTGGTGCGCGTGCCGGTTGTCCCATGAGGGAAGGCATGCCCGCCAGGAGCGAGGAAAGGAAGCCACACCGTTGGGCAGGGACCTGGCGCATCAGCAGTGGCTTCCGTGTTGCTCCGCGCCGATACATTCGGAACGTGCGTCGCCGGCATCTCGCCCCAGCACCGAAATAGGAGTATTTTCGCGCTATTCGGACCTACGTGACTGGCGGTATACGCTCCTTACGTTGAACAGTCAACCCACTGGCGCTATGTAGACAACCTTCTTGTAGCCGAAGCCGCGTCATATTTCTCTCCACTGACTTTGTATCCATTCTTCTGGGCCAGTTCTTAACTAGCGGAGCCAGCGTTCCTCGGCGATCGGTTCACCCTGACATTATCTAGCAAACTCGCTCGGGATCAGATGCCGAGTGAGCTGTGCGGGCGGCACTGCTCGTGATCCACTTGCCTTCACTTCGAGAGTAGTCTGATCTACCGCCAGCAAGCACCGGCCGCCCCCCCACACGCTCGTCCCGCAGGCGGTCATTAAGCTATTCAACGGAGACAGTGCCATAGCATGCTTATCCGTTCAGATACATTCCCGAATCGCTTTAGATACAGTTGGACTCCCTGCATATGTCTTTAGCGGTGGCGCCAAGCGCGAATCTCCTGCAAGTGGTTCATAAGCCATAGTTTTCACTCGATGCGCCGATTGAATGGCTTTGGCACCGGTGTTGCTGATGCTTGCTGTTGTGATTCAACCACCTGAAGTCAATATTGCAGGGATAGGGGTCAACCCTCGCCGAACTGGATGGTATCCGGAGGTGTCACATGACCTGGGAACTGATGCTTGTTGCCTTGGGAAGCGGAGTCATTGGTCTCATATGGGTCCTGATGATGGCCTTGTGGGAGGACTCACATCGGCAATCGCGCCAGCGTTCTCGATAGTCGGCGGATACCAGTCGGCCCCGATACGGTCTGCCCACACCGTATGACACAGCATTGCGAATTGATACACGAGATCACGCACGATCTGTGGAAACTGGAGGGAGGCATCATGAGACTCAACTACGAAGTGGCTCGGGAACCAGGACGCGAGAATGCCTCTGTGGAGCCCAGACTGTACGGGCCCACGAGTCGGTCGATCGATGCCCCATCGAAGCGCAACATGAGGGTCACGCTCAATTTGCCGGTTTCCCTACTGGATCGCTTGCGAAACACGGTCTATTGGACGCCAGGATTGACGCTCACCGCCCTGATCACGACCGCAATCCAAGAATCGTTGGACCATTTGGAGCAGCAGCACGGCAAGCCCTTTCCGAGCAGACTTGGTGAACTGAAATCGGGACGGCCGCGCAAGCGTTCGTCTCACGGACTTACGGCTGAGGCCTATCGTATAGGAAGAGCGACGCAAGCATCGCCACCCCCCAACGACACGATCTATGTTGCGTCGTCGCATCGGTAAGCAGGGATAGCCTGCGGATCGAATGGCGGTGCAAGCTGTCCGAATAGGACACCGCACCCCCCGGTCATCCTTCCAAGCCGTTAGGAATATGATGAAGAACTAACCCATATTGCTCAGCGATCATGAGGAATGTGGGTTAATACAACCATTCTGCTGTGCAATGTCGTGACTGACGATTGGAGATGCGCCGAACTTGCAACCACGAATATTCATCTTCGACTAGCCGGTCGCCTCGCCTACTAGCTTTGAAACCATGCGTATCTGAACGGTCACAGGAGTGTATCTACTCGGATAAACCTCTCCTCGTCGCGCAAACAACTACAAAGACGTTTCATCAAAATGTCCTCTAACTCATTGTTTTTCAAGCGCCCCCACTCCTAGTTCCCGTCCGGCCTTCCTCCTCCAGTGAGCACGACTTTTGCCATTGGACAGACGCGGGTTCTGACGAAGGGTGCCGACGTGTGCCCGAACGATTCGGCGGCAAAATCCACCGACATACGGCACACGGGGCCATCCACCAGAACGGAGGGCGGGATGACAGCCAGCAGCCCCGACCAAACGGAAGGATCGCGACTGGGTACTCGACCTGGGCTTCCGCTCCGTGCAGCTTTGCTCACCGTAAGCCTTACCGCCATCGTGGAGGCCGCCTCACCTGCGCGCGCATCGGAAAATTCAGAGATGGATTCCGTGGCGCATCCAATGTTGGAGTTCATGAAGGAAGAGGAAACCATCAGCATTGCCTCCCGCTATGAACAGCCGATCTCCGTAACCCAGTCAAACCTCTCTGGTGAACGGATGAAGATTTTCAGCAGTCAAGAGCAAAGAAGCCTGACTACCGAGGAGCAATCATGATGCGTCAGTCACCGCGTTCTAACACTGGTATCCCAGTGCGCACGTCAGGCTCGCCATCAGAACCAGGATGTCGACTTCCGATCGGCACCATTCTTCCGTGCAAACGAAACCGTGTTGACAAGGTGCGCGGCCACGACCAGGCCGGGAAGCATAGGCCCATAAGTTTCGTGATTCTGACAGCCGAGAGAGCCGAGAGGAGGACGCCATGAGCGCCGCAATTTCGGAATGCCACATCCTCATCGTCGACGACGATCCGGACATCGTCATCACGCTCCAGGATTTCCTGGAGCACGAAGGCTACCAGGTGGAAGCGGTGCAGACCGGGACCGATGCCCTACGCTTGACTGCGACACAGCGGTACAATGCCGTCATTTTGGACCTTGGGTTGCCCGATCGCGACGGGCTATCCGTGTTGGAGTCGCTGCAACAGGTGGATCCCCATCTCCCCGTGATCATCCTCACGGCCTTCACCAACTCGGAGCGGACCATCGGCTCCTTGTTGCAAGGGGCCTTTTCCTATCTCACGAAGCCGTACAACCGCGATGAACTTCGCGCCACACTCAGGCGAGCCCTGGGCGTCCAGGCACTCGCCGTGAAGGCCCAACAGGTCGAAACCGCCCTCTCGGAAAGCGAGGAGCGGTTCCGTGCCGTCATTCAATCCGCATCCGACGCCATTGTGATTGCGGATCAGTCGGGCATCGTCACCTTCTGGAACCACGCCGCCAGTACCATGTTTGGCTATACGGAACATGAGATCGTAGGGCGTCCCCTGACCACCCTTATGCCGCTCTCCTACCGCGATGCGCATGTCAAAGGTCTGCGTCGATTTCTCGACTCCGGCGAAGCCCAGGTCATGGGCCGACCCCTCGAACTCCAGGGCCTCCGGAAAACGGGGGAGGTCTTCTCATTGGAGCTGTCGTTGGCCGCATGGAAATCGGGCCGTCAGACCTGCTTCAGCGGGATCATGCGAGACATCTCTCAACGGAAAGCACTAGAGGAGGCCAGACGTTTGACCGAGGAGCGGCTCGAATATGCCATGGCCGGATCGAATGACGGATTTTGGGACGCCCGTCCAATGCCGGGCACCCCATGGAATTCTCCGCATACCACCGTGTGGTGGTCGCCACGATTCAAGACCATGTTGGGATTCGAGGATCATGAATTTCCCAATGTGCTGGAAAGTTGGTCCACCTGCCTGCACGCGGACGATGTCGGCCGCGTTTCGGACGCGCTGCAAGCGCACATCGACCACCGCGTCCCGTACGACGTCGAGTATCGACTGCGCAACAAGCAAGGCGTGTATCGTTGGTTCCGCGCGCGGGGCCAAGGCACGTGGGACGAGGCCGGTCACCTCGTCCGCATGGCCGGGTCCCTGCAATGCATCACCGACCGCAAACGGGCGGAAGATGCGTTGCGCGAGAGCGAAGAGCGGTTCCGACAGTTGGCCGAACACATCCGCGAAGTGTTCTGGCTGACCGACCCGGAGAAGGAGCAAATTCTCTACATCAGTCCGGCCTATGAAACGATTTGGGGAAGTTCGTGTGGAAGGCTCTATGCCTCGCCCTGCTCGTGGATCGATGCCATCCACCCCGACGATCGGGAACGCGTGTCGTCGGCCGCCCAAACCAAGCAAGTCACCGGCGAGTATGATGAGGAGTACCGGATCATTCGACCGGATGGGACGATTCGCTGGATCCGTGACCGAGCTTTTCCCATTCGCGATGAGTCCGGCGTTGTCTACCGTCTCGCCGGGCTTGCGGAGGATGTGACGGACCGACACACGGCCTCGTAAAGGAGCCTCGTCACAGCGGCTCTTGGGCTCTGCACCGACGACGGGGGCATTGGCGCGCGGTAGTGACGCTCTATGGCCGGATCACCTGTGAGACGACCCACGTTGCCTCGCCTAGCTCGGGCTTTGTTCACGCTCGGCTGGGTCGCCATCGTCTGCCTCGGTCTGTCCCTCTCCCCATCCCCGTCCATCGCCGGCGAAATTGTCATCCTCAAATCCTCCGATCTCTCGGCCTACGAGCTGGCCATCGAAGGCTTCCGGTCTCAGAACATCGCCGACGGCGCCGACATTTCCGTCCATGACCTACAGGGCGACCTGGCAACCGGACGGAAGCTGGCCCGCCGTATTCGCGCATCCGATGCCACCCTGGTCTTGGCCGTCGGGATCAAAGCCGCACTCGCCGCCAAGCTCGAGATCCTCGACATTCCCGTGGTCTATTGCATGGTGCTGGATCCCGAGAAATACGATCTCTCGGCCGCCAATCTGTCCGGTATTTCCCTCGAAATCCCCATCGACCAGCAATTGGCGGCCATGCGGTCGGTTCTGCCGAATCTGAAGCGCGTGGGCATCCTGTACGATCCCGCCAAGACCGCCCGTTTCGTCCAATCGGCTTCGGCGGAGGCCAAGCGACACAACGTGCAAGTCATTGCTCGGGAGGTCTCCACCGAACGAGACCTGCCGCCGACACTCCGGGCACTCTTGCCCACTGTCGACGCCATCTGGCTGGCCCCTGACACGACGGTGCTGAACGACGAATCGCTGCCTTTTATCCTGCAGGAGAGCCTGGATGCCAACCGGCCGGTGTTTGGATTTTCCTCCGAGTTCGTCAAACGCGGCGCCTTGCTGAGCCTCTCGGTCGACTACAGAGAGATCGGCAAACAAGCCGCCCGGATCTCCAAACAAATACTGGATCGGAAAGTGAACACGCCGATCCGGACCGTTCCCGATCGATTCCATCTCGCAATCAATTTGAAATCGGCCCGGTTCCTGGACATCACCATCCCGGCTGAGGTCCAACGGCGAGCTGACGAACGCTATTGAGGGGCACCATGCGTGAAGGTCCACTCATGACTGAACGATCACAGGGGGTCAAACCAGAGCGCTTCGTCAGCTTGCGGATCAAGTTCGTGGCCTTTCTGAGCCTCATCATTATTGTCACGTGTTCGGCCATCAGTTGGTACTTCATCAACAACAAGCGGGACTCGATGACTCAGCAATTAAAGAACGTCGGGACGATCCTCGCCAAGAATTTGGCCTCGAATCCACGAGTGCGGTTTGCCGTCATTACCGACGACCGGGAGACCCTCGCGGAATTTCTGGACGTGGTAATGGGAGTGGACGATGTGGTGTACGCCATCATTTCCGATTCGGATGGCCACCCGCTCGTCGCTCGGACCAAGGGCAGATCCACCGATGCAAGAATTCGCAAGCGGGAAATTCAGACGACCTTGTATCCCGATCCGGGCGTGGGCCTGGCCACACTTCAGACAACCACGTTGGATCCCTTCGTGAGTTATTTGGTGGTTGAGCCTGGTAAATCCCGAGCCGTCCCCGTGGACCGGCTCCCCTCGGATATGGCGTCCAAGCTCACGGAGCAGGAACGGATGTATGACTTCGCACTTCCTGTTCTTCGGCCGGCAGAGTACGACATCGAGACGGATAGCCTCGAGCTGCAGCGGGCGGAAGCCTCCGGTGGGCGGCGCAAGGGCAATTCGCCGGCATCCAGAGTGCTGGGTCTCATTCAAGTCGGACTCACCGAGTCACATCTGAATGTGGCCTTGATCGAGGCCATCGGCACCGCTGCCTGGCTGACGTTGGCGATCATCCTCTCGGGCATTCTTGGCACCATCTGGCTCACCAATCGGATCATTACGCCACTACGATCTCTCGCCTCGGTCGCACGCCGAGTGACGGGCGGCGACCTCAACGCCACGGCGCCATCCACCACGAACGACGAAATTGGTCAGCTGACCTGGCTCTTCAATAACATGACACAATCCCTGAAAGAGCGGGACGAAGCGATTTCGACGAATCTCGCCACCATCTCCAGTCAAGTGCGGCAGTTGACGACCCTCAACCAAGCCGCCACGGCCCTCTCTTCGACGCTGGAACTCGATAAGTTGCTCAGGACGGTCATGCGCCTGCTGACGGACAATCTCGGCTTCGCGCGTACCATTGTCGTCTTCTATGATCCCGAGACCGGCCGCGCGCGGGTCGCCTCCGTGGCGGGGTTGGCCGAGGCCGTGCAACAGACCATCCTCCAGCGCGAGTTTCTCGTCGAAGAAGGGACTCTCCATGCGGATTTGTTTGTGCGCGGCCAATCGCTCCTTGTCACAGACATCGCCCACGTGGCGGGCAGACTTCCCATGGGCACTCTCGACCTGATCAGACAATCCGGCACCACCTCGTTCGTGGTGGCCCCGCTTCGCAGCACTCAACGGATCCTGGGATATATCGGTGCCGATCGAGGCCAGCAGGCATGCACTCAAGACGACCTCGACATCTTGGTCACGCTGGCGAGTCACGTGGCCGTGGCGATCGACAACGCCCAAGCCTATCATGAGCTCGGCACGCTGACCGCCAGTCTCGAACAGCGGGTCGAAGAGCGGACCGCGGAGATCCAATCCGCCAACGCACGGCTACAGGAGCTCGACAAACTAAAATCGGCGTTCGTCTCGATCGTGTCCCACGAGCTTCGCACGCCGATGACAGCCATCCGTGGGTACATCGACAACATGTTGGATGGGCTGGCAGGCCCCTTGACGGAAAAGCAAGGGCACTATCTCAACCGGGTGAAGGTCAACGCGGACCGCCTGACACACATGATCGCGGAACTCCTCGACCTGTCCCGCATTGAAGCAGGCAAGGTCGAACTGTCGCTGTCGGAGGTCGACCTCCGTACGCTCGCCATAGACGTCCTGGACGAGTTCCAGCGGATGGCACAGGACAAAGGTGTGACCGTGGCGATGGCTGCGCCGGAGACTGTCCCGCTCTTCTCCGGAGACCGAAACAAGCTCCACCAGGTCCTGACCAATCTCGTAGGGAATGCCCTTAAGTTTACGCCGTCAGAAGGACGCGTCGAGGTCTCGCTCTCGCAGCCGGAACCAGGAATTCTCCAAGTCGATGTGACCGACACCGGCTTCGGCATTCCGGCGGAAGAATTACCGAGGATTTTCGAAAAGTTTTTCCGCGGCCATACCGTGCCTCCGGAAGCACGAGGGGCAGGGCTCGGGTTGGCCATCGTTCGGACGTTGATCGAACTCCATGGGGGACGTGTCTGGGTCGAAAGTACGGTGGGAGCCGGCAGCCGCTTCTCGTTCAGGCTGCCGCTCAGGCCTTCTCCGAATGCTCAGGCACCTGGGACGTGACCGCGCCTCTTCCATTTTTCGGCGGAGGATTGTACCCTCCGCCTGGAGCCTGGATGCTCCCCTCTGCCGCCAAGATCGGCAGGATTCGTCAAGGTCCGGAAGCGCTCTCGGCACCCCGACGCGGCCGTTGTTCACGTCCCCACGCCAATGATACGTGGCTTCGGGGCCGACGTACCCTCTTCGTTTGAGAGGCTGCGGCATTGAACCAACCTCTGCTCGACCTCTCCCACCGCATCCTCGAAAAGGGCATGATGGAGGCACGTCCCTTCGGCGTGCGTCCCGACGGCGTCATGATACGGGATGTCAGCGGCGTGGCGATCCGCGCCAATCTCGAATTTCTCGAAGAGTCGGTCCGTCGCCAACGTGGCGCCGAAGCGGGCGCTCAGGCCGTGCGCGATTTGATCAGGCTGCTCAACGAGCGCATCCCCGATCCGGCCTATCACGTGACGGACGAATTCCTCCGCAACCAATGGAACAGTTACTCCTACGAATTCGTCAGCTTTCTCGATTGCTTTTGCACCGACCTGTCGGGCGATCAGGAATTCCAATTGCATCTCGCGCGCGAAAAGTTCGTGTCTCCCGTCATCCTGGCGTTGGCGCGCCCTTTTTCGACCGCACAAATATTCAAGGTGTGGCCTTACTTCGGGGAGAAGTACGCCCCTTCCATCCACTTCGAATCCCTGGACGTGTCCGACCATCGTGCGCTATTGCGGGTCAGCTTCCAGGACCACGTCTACCAGCAATTCGGCCCGTATCGTCGATCATGTGCCCGCCGCGTCTGCCAGGCCATCAAAGGAACCTTGATCTCCACGCCCGAACGGGTGCACGGACTGAAGCCGGCGCGCGTCGTCGATCTGCAATGCATCGCCAAGGACGATCCCTATTGTCAGTGGGAAGTCACGTGGGAGGCGCGCGGCCGGTTCCCGTGGATGTGGGTCGCGATTGGAACCCTGCTCACGGCAGGGTTGGGTGTCGCGCTTGCGTACTGGCTTCCCGCTCTCTCGCTCCCGCTCGCCCTCCTGCTCGCGTTGCCGATGGGAGTCCTCCCCTGGTTGGTCGCGACCAATACCACACTCCGCAAGGATATCGCCGAAGGCACACGGGTCATTCAGGAGCAAGTGACGTCGGTGGAAACGCGCCATGAGGAACTGCGGAACGCGTACCTCTCCCAACAACAGACCTCCGCGGTGCTCAGAAAAAAAGTCAATCAACTGACGCTCCTCCATCGTGCGGGACTGCTCGTGAGCTCCACCTTGGATCGCGAGCACCTCATCCAGAGCGTTTTGCAACACATTAAATACGATCTCGACTACGATCGGGTGATGATCACCTTCTACGATCGCGCCAAACGTATCGCGCATGATTCCCGCGTCCTCGGCGTCCCCGACCACGTGGCGGCATTCGCGCGGACGGTCACGACTCCTCTCGCCGATCCCACCTCCGTCGAGGGTACCGTGGCCCTGCAGGGGAATCCGCTGTTGGTCAAGGATATCCATGAGGTGTGGGAGAAGATTCATCCTCTTCACCGCGAACTCGCCACGCTGACCAACACGAAATCATTCATCACCGTCCCGCTCAAGGTTCAGGATCGCATTCTTGGCTCGCTGACCGTCGACCGGCGCACCGAGCAGGCTTTGACGGAAGAGGATCTCGAACTCATGCAAACGGTGGCGGCACAGGTGGCCATGGCGCTCGATAACGCCGAGGCCTACAGCGAAATCGAGAAATTGAACATCGGTCTCGAGGCAAAGGTGCGCGAGCGGACCGCCGAACTCGCACGCGCCAACGAGCAGCTACAAGAAATGGACCGGCTCAAGTCTCAGTTCGTGGCGCACGTCTCGCACGAACTTCGTACCCCGTTGACGATCATCACCGGCTTCGTCGACAACATGCTGGAGGGCGTGACCGGCCCCCTCTCGGAAAAGCAGACCAAGTACCTGACGCGCCTCAAGGCCGGAGGGACACGGTTGGCCAGAATGATCGCCAACCTGCTCCATCGCTCTCGTATCGAGGAGGGCAAGGAGCGGCATTTCCCCGAGGACATCTCGCTCACGACGGTCGCTCAGGACGTGGTCGAGCAATTCCGGCAGATCGCGACAGCCAACGAACAGCACCTCGACCTCGTGTGCGCAGCCGGATCCGTTGACGCGTGGGCCGATCCCGACGGAGTCAATCGCATCCTCACCAACCTCATCGAAAACGCCCTCAAATATACCCCGCGGCACGGATCGGTGCGCGTCACAGTGGAGCCGGAAGGGATCGAGAAGGCCCGCATCTCCGTCTCGGACACCGGTGAGGGGATCGCCGCGTGCGATCTTCCGCATCTCTTCGATCCGTTTTACCGCGCCACCCGCCATCAGAAATCGTCCAAGAAGGAAGGCTTAGGGCTTGGCCTGTCCATCGTCAAGCAACTCGTCGATCTTCACGGTGGCACGATCTCGGTCGACAGCCGCGAAGGCGGAGGATCAACGTTCCACGTCACGCTTCCTCGGCTGCGTCCTCGTCGCGCGCACGACCGGGGTGCACAGTCGAATTCAAAACGGATCCTCTTGGTTGACGACGATCCGGACATTCGGCAACTGCTGACCGATCGGCTCACGGCCGATGGATACGATGTGCTGACCGCTCCCGACGGCCGTGAGGCCATCGGGTGCCTGGAGGGTGGGACGTTCGATGGACTCATTCTGGATATCGGCCTGCCTCACATTGATGGCCTGAACGTTCTCCAAGAGGTCCGCCAGCGACAGCACCATCTTCCCGTTGTCATGATTACGGCAGCGACGGGACAAGACCGTGCCCTACAAGCCATGAAGGCAGGCGCGCAAGCCTACCTGCTCAAGCCCTTGGACGCGCAGGAGTTCAAGCAAGTCATCGACCGATGGTTTCGCGGCAGCGCCAAAGCAAGTCCTGAGTGCTGAGTGCGGGTTCTGAGTATCCGCTCTCAGCACTCAACACTTCTTCAGGAGGTGGCGGCGGGACGGCCTAAGAGCGCGCGCAATCCGAAATAAGCGAAGGCGTCCTTGAGGTTGGAATACATTCGATTGAACGGCGTCATGTTTCGATTGGTGACGTATTCCATGGTGAGCACAATGCGCTCTTCCCCGGCCCCCAACGGCGTCACGGCATGCCACAACTTGTCGCCATTGAAGATCACCATATCGCCGGGAGCGGTCGCCAATTCGAGTTCCTGGACGGCGCGGCCCGGATTGTTCTTGTGCAGATGGGCGACCAGCCGGCACTGTTGCGACCGGTCGACCAGTCCCATCAAAATCGTATAGCGCGCTCCCTTGTAATAGGACGTGTCGTAGTGGAACCCAATGTGATCGCCCGGCTGCGTGTAGTAATAGAGGGCACAGGCGTGGGGGTCATCATCCGGACAGAGTTCGAGCCGCGCGTTCGTCACAAACATCAGGAACTCGGCAAAGTGCGGTGAGCGGTATAAGTCCAGGAAATGCGGTGCCTCCTGAATGACCTGATAGTAGCTGATGCTCCCGCCTTGCTTATGGCCGGGAATGTAGTTGCGGTTCAGCTTGGGCTTCAGCGCCTGCGCCTGCGGGACGAAATAGTCTTCGACGACTGCACGCGGTAGAAACTGGGGGATATAGAGAAACTCGTTCTGGTCCCAGTATTCGCGTCGCAGCCGCTCGCGATCGAATCCTCGCAACGCCTGCTCGAGATCGGTTGAAAACCCAGCCTCAATCTGAGGAGCCGTCATGTCATTCCCCATGCGATTCGACGCCGGAGCGCTCGCAGTCCAGTCGGACGACCGCCACCTTGGTCACGGCGCGCGAAAGGTCGGCGCCCGAACGACCTCGACCCCCGGCGGAACCGTAAACTCGAACACCGAATCCTGAATACCGCTGTTCGCTTTCACATTCGAGAACTCGAACGTGGACACATTGCCACTGAGTTCGTGCAACGTCAAGCTCTTGATATAGGAGGTCTTCGGATGCACCTCCAGAACAATCGCCTGATACGGTCTGACGGTTTGGCCCTCTCCGCCCCTCGGCACCAGATTGACGAGCGGAAGCCCCCCCGCTCCCCTCGCATCGCCGGGTGCGGGCGTAATATCGAACTCAGAATCGAGCTTCGCGATGCCCTGGAGCAGTTGCAAGGGAGCCTTCGAGGCCGACATCTGGGTCAACTTGCCAACGAGCACTTGTTGATGCTCCGGAACAAACATCTTGACGTCGTCTTGATTGACGTAGATTTCTTCTCGGCTCGGATCCAGATAATCCCAACGGAGCCGCCCTGGGCGCTTGATCTGCAGGCGGCCGGATGAGGTGATCGGAGTGGAAAAGCCTTCCACCTTCGTCTTCTGCGTAAATTCGGCCTGCAGGTCCTTCGTCTTCTCATAGCGAGCCTGAAGTTTGTGGACGACCGATCTGACCTCCTTGAGCGCCTTCTCGTCCTCGGCAGAGACCCATGATGGAGAGGCGAGCACACCTGACATCACCACGATAAAGACGAGCACCCATGGCCGCACTCGACCGGCATTGCTGTTTGTCTGTTCATCCAAGCCGCGTATCATGATTCTCCATAGGCTTGTCCGACCGGACCGCGGCGTCCCAACACTTCCCGCCGTCCATCTCGCCCGGCCGCACCGACGATCCCGTCCTGTTCCATCTGTTCGATCATACGGGCGGCCCTCGGATACCCGACACGCAACCGCCGTTGGATCAACGAGGCAGACGCCTGGCCCGTCGACAAGACCAGTTCCTTGGCTTGTTCGTAAACCTCGTCGCGGGCTTCCTCTTCCGCCGCCTCTTCCTGGCGCGCAAGCAAGACTTCCTGATTATAAACCGGAGTCGCCTGTTTCTTCACGAAGGCCACGACACGGCGCACGTCCTCGTCACTGACGAAGGATCCGTGGATTCGCATCAGACGCCCGGTGCCCGAGGCCGAATAGAGCATGTCGCCTCGCCCCAGCAGCGCCTCGGCACCGTTCGCGTCCAGGATCGTTCGGGAATCGGTTTTGGAGGCCACTTGAAACGCAATCCGAGCGGGGAAGTTTGCTTTGATCAGCCCGGTCAGCACGTCGACGGAAGGCCGTTGCGTCGCCAACACCAGATGGATGCCGGCCGCTCGCGCCATCTGGGCCAAGCGCGCAATCTTGTCCTCCATGTCTTTCGGGGCGACCATCATGAGGTCGGCCAATTCGTCGATCATCACGACGATGAAGGGCAGGGGTTCGGGCGGCGTTTTCGGGATTTTCGACGGTGCCATCACGTCCGGATCCGCGTGCTCGCCGGCGGAGAGCCGCTCTTCCTGCGTCAGAAACTCGATCGGCAACTCGGCTTGCTCTTGTGGCCCTCTTGTCCCGCGTTCGGTCTCGCCCACCCCTTGCTCCTTGCCGACCCATCGATTATAGCCCTCGATATTTCTCACCCCAGCCTCGGCAAGCAGCTTGTACCGGCGCTCCATTTCCTGCACGACCCATCCCAGGCCACGCGTGGCAGACTTTGGATCGGTGATGACCGGTCGCAGAAGATGGGGGATGCCGTCGTACACCTGCAGCTCGAGCATCTTGGGATCGATGAGCAAGAGCTTCACTTCATCGGGTCTCGCTCTGAAAAGCACGCTCAACAACATCGTATTCAAGCTGACGCTCTTGCCGGCTCCGGTGGCCCCCGCCACGAGGACATGAGGCATCGTTCGCAAATCGGCCGTCGTCGGAACGCCAAAAATGTCCTTTCCCAGCGCGAAGACGATCTTCGACCGCGAGCGGGCGAATCCATCGCTCATGACCACTTCCTGGAACGACACGGTTTCGCGCTGGCGATTCGGCACTTCGATACCCACGACCGACTTGCCCGGCAACGGCGCGACGATCCGAAGGCTCATGGCTTTCATGGCCAAAGCCAGGTCGTCGGCCAAATTGACGATACGCGCGACTTTGACACCGGGGGCCGGCTCGAATTCGTACATCGTGACGACCGGACCGGGATGAACTTCCGTCACCTTGCCTTCGATGCCGAAGCTCATCAGCGCCTTGGCCAAGACCTCCGACTGGGCTTTCAATTCCTGGTCGGTCATGCGCGCCGCTGTGTACTGTGGTTCTGTCAGCAATTCTCGGGGATCGGGCAGGACATAATCGCTGGCATCGGCCTGTCGGGCTGGTGGGCCCGGCATCTCGATCGCTTCTTCGACCACAGCGGCAACCGGCTTGGGCGCAATGACTGGTTCCGTCCATTCCGGCGTCTCCGATTCCGCCTCCTCCATCTCGGATGGAATCACCTCTTCGATAACGGACTCCACCGCCTTTCGTGAACGGCCGGTCTTGGCGGACTTCGATTTCACCCGTTTATTGCGCTTGCTCCGATCGTCGAGCCGTTCCTCCACCCATTCTTGAATCGTCGCGGCCGCTTCTGCGGCCAACCGGCTCCATCCCCTGAGACGCGCCGCGAGGTGTGCCAACGAAAGGGAGGTGGCCAGGAGCACCGAGACAACCACGGCGGAAAAAAGAATGATGTGCGCCCCGGTACTCGCAAAGTACGCCCTCAATGTGCCGGCCAGCGCCTGCCCTACCCAGCCTCCCGCCTGCCCCCGTTGCACGAGCCCCGACGAGATGGTCGGGACGCCGACGACTTCGAGGTGAAGGAGCCCACTGAGCGCCAGGAGTCCTCCGAGGGAATAGGCGGCGGTCTTGAGCGGGACCGAGGGAGGTTCTTGCGTAAAGCAACGAAGCCCGAGATGGAATAGGGCCAGCGGCAGCGCATACGCCGCGCCACCGATCAATCCGAACAGCCAGTCCGCCGTTCCGGCGCCGACGGCGCCGATCAAGTTCCGGCCCGAGCTGGAGGAAAGCAGCCCGCCGGACGCACTGCCCGATGGTCGTTCATATGGGACGTAGGAGAGAAAACTCAGGAGCAGGAGCACCCCGAGGGTCAGGCACACGACCGCGACGATCTCGCGCTGAAGAGACGACCGTTGGGGAGGTGCTTTGCGGGTGTCCGCGCGCTTTCCCGTGGTGGGACCACCCATATCGGAGGATGCTACCATAGGGGTTTCACCAATTCAAACAATGCGGCCGTCCGTGCCTAGCCGCCACACCCGTGATCCCCTGTGACCATCCGAGCTTCATGCCATACCTGTCCGATCATCGCGGCCCACCTCATGGTCGAGACCCGTGACGACCCCGATCATGAAGCGGCGAATCGGCGGGATGCGCAGAATGACCGGCAACACGAAGCGACGCATGGCCCGACTGATGCAGGATTCACCACGTGCCAGCCTCGTCAGCCGTTCCACGCGTTTGACCACCAAGTGGTCGGTGGGGCGCCGAAGACGTTCATACTGCGCCAACTCTCCCCGCAACACCAGGCGGCTGAAGACGAAGGCGTCTTCCAGCCCAAGGTTCATGCCTCGGGCCCCAATCGGCGAATGGACATGAGCCGCATCACCGGCAAAGTAGACGTGTCCCACGTGCATGGCTGCATTGATCCGATGCGAGATATGAAAACTCGATGTCCAGACCGGTTCACCAGTCACCCTGGCCTGTGTGAGCCGTGACAGCGGATCGGTGAGATTACTCATGACCCTCCACAACGGATCTCCGGAGGACTGCACCCGTCGATCATGTTCGACGCGCAGCATGAACAGAAATCCCCCCTCCTCGAGAAAGAACACGTGGGCTCGATCGCCGGGAAGGGCGGTCGAGAGCGGCACGTCGGCGAGATGCCAGGGCCGGCCAAACGTCGTCCCCTCGAAGTCGACCCGCAATTGCTCGCGCACCGCACTCCGGGCGCCGTCGGCAGCCAGCAGCCATGGACACGTCACCGATTCCTGTTCGCCGCTCCCGAGCCGCAGTGTGGCCGACGCCCCATCTTTCTGAGCGACGCAACGTATGAGCGCGACACCGCGCTCCACGGTGACACCGTGAGCGGCCAATGCGCGTTCAAGCAGCTCCTCGGTCGAGGATTGGGAAAGAGCGAGCATCCACGGATAGCGATGCCGCAGGGTGGAGAAGGAAAGCTCGGCCACCGTGGCGTTCTGGTACCAAAATTGGGCACTACGAATCGGCGTGCCCATCTCTATCATGTGCTTGGTGACGCCTGTCGACTCCAGAAGATCCAGCGTGCGGGGATTGACGGCCAGCGCTTTCGAATGCGTGGACGGTCGTTCGGCCTGATCGACGAGCCGCACGGCGACGCCCTCGCGTGCCAGGAACAAAGCGGCGCCCAAGCCGACCGGACCGGCACCGACGATGAGTGGACGGGCTGTCGTTGCGGCCGAAGTCATGAGAATGCTCCGCGTGTTGTCGTGAAACTACAGCCTATGTCAACATTGCGTGTAGAGCCTGACACCGTGACGGAAGACTCCGAGCGGGGACAAGCTTGCGAGGGGTATGTCCCCGCCCCCCTCTCCTCTCTTGTACGGCTGGAGGAGATGAGTCCGCCAGCCTTCGCCATGGCGGAGGCTGAGGCCGGCAGGCCAGCCCCGCTACTGGTCGCCGATCCGACCTGCTCCTAAAGGCGACCCGCCAATCCGAGCTCGTCAAGCCGCCGTGCCCAACATCACCGCATCAGGGCGAGGCTGGCGCGGTTCACCACTCGCCAGCCGACCGAGTTCCACGAACACCCTCCCACCACTGTTGCTGTAGCAATTGTGAGATAGGTTCTAGGGTGTGCCCACCTCCTTCAGATACAGTCTCGCCTCCTCGACATCTGGCCATTGCGCACTCGCCTGTGCCCACTGTCGAGCCAGCGTGGCGTAGGCCTTGGCGGCGGCCAGCCGGTCACCCTGCCGGGATGCGGCCCGCGCTGCTCCGAGCAGGGATGCCGCGCGATTGGGGTGACGCCGCAGGGCGAGAGCGAACTCCTCCGCAGCCTCTTCCGGACGATTCGCCAGCAAGAGAATCTGGCCGAACAACTCATGCGGCGGCGTAATAACGGGCGGAGGTCCCGATGGCGGCGGCATCGCCTGCACCAGTCGTATCGCCCGGGTCATCGTCTCGATCGCCTCATCAAAGCGCTGTTGGGCGGCGGCCGCCACGGCGGTGATCTCAAGCTCCTGCACCTCAAGGATCTCAGGCAGCGCGGCAAGGAGCGGCAGATCCATGCCGTCGATGTGCTGACGAACGCCGCGCAACTGTTCTTGCGACACTCGCCATTCCGGCGCTCCCACCATTGCGCTCGCAAAGCCGGCCGCGAAGAGCGCCGGCGTCCTGGCGAGTGTCGTCATCGACTGCACCTTGCTCGGGGAAGCCGCCGGGGGGACATCCACTGCTGGGCGCGAATGACTCAGAATGGTCTCCCGCATGTCCCATTGCCGGGTGGCTGTCAGATAGCCGGCAGCCATTTGCGCTTCGACATAGAGTCCGTACAACACATTGTAGGGATCGTCGGTTGAGAATTGCGGCAGGCTCTCTTGCATGATCTGGAGCAGCCGCTTCGCCTCTTCATACCGGGCCTGCTGGATGTAACTATAGAAGAGCCAATGCAGGCTATGATAATCGCGTTGGTCGATGCGGAGCCCGCGGTCGCGGACCCACTGCTCCGACGCGGCCCAGGACGCCGCATTTGACGACGCCGACTCAGACCAGAGACCAAGTTGGAGGAAAATGTGCGAAGGCATGTGCAACGCATGCGGCGCACCTGGTGCGATCTCAGCATATTGTTCCGCCGCCCGGAGCGCCAACACGGCATGGTCGGGGTCATCGAACGCGTGCAGCATATAGTGCGCGCCCCCCGGATGGTCGGGCTCGCGCCTGTACACTTCCTGCACCAGTGCGCCGGCTTTCATGCGGGTGCGCAGCGCCGTCGGATCGTGAGGTTGCACCGCTCCTAAGAGTGCCAGCGCATAGAACGCAGCCGCTTCGAGGTCGTCCGGATGTGTGCGATAGATCTCTTCCATCGCCGCCGCATAGGCACGGTCTCGATCCCGCTTTTCCCCTTGGCCATATAGGATTTTTGCGGCCGCCAGGTAGGCGTGCTCGCGTGGCGTCATTCCCGCTGAATTTGTAACGTGGGACAGCGCATTGCGCGCCGCATCGGTCTCTTGTGGATCGCCCCATAGCGGATGATTGTAGGTCATGGCCTGTCCCCAGTAGGCCATGGCGAAGTCGGGCTCCATTTCGGTCGCGGCACGAAATTCTTCGAGCGCGACGGGGTACCAGAAGGAATGCAAGGCGGCAACCCCGCGCAGGAAATGTGCTTGCGCATCGCGCGACCGGGCGGAGGTGGGAAAGTGGACCGTGCCGAGTTTTCCGAGCTTCGCCGATTCATGCGCCGCGCTGTCAAGTGAAGCCAGTGGCGCCAGGAGCATCAGGCTCATCAGCAGCGCAAACCCGAGCCGTCTCCTGAGTGACGCTTCACGCATGGCATTGCCTCCATCCGGAGCGACTTAGGCGCGCCGAGAGGCTGCGCCCAGCCAGACCTTCTGCTTATACCTGTACCTTGCACCCAATCCTTGTGCAATGGGGACCGTAGGTCGCGCGACAGGGCAGGCGTTCCGAATAGTACGGCGGACTGCACCGCAATATTAGCTCCCCCGGATGTGTCCGGCGGGCCCATTGTAAGTGCTTCCGAATGGGACCAGGCGAGCGGTCGGCTGATCCGGAATTACGTCATGCTCGAGAGCCCAAGTCTTGATCGTCAAATCCCCTTCTCGTCATGTTGATCGCGACTGCGTTCAACCAATGGCGAGGTGAGTTCGTTCCAAGACGACGACCGAACGCGCCTTCGCGTCATAGATGCGCGATCGCAGGACCAGCCCCTCGCGCGGGGCAAGAATGTCGGCAGGGCTTGGCAAACTTGTGTCGATGACCCGGCGCCACTCGCCCGGCTGTCCTTCCTGAATGAGAAACGGAAGCGGCTCCCAGTAGGCGTTGATCATCACATAGAGGTCGTGATCGCCTTGCGATGCCCCTGACAAGAAGAATGCGAGGCTATGCGAGTGATAGGCGCGATCGGGATCGGGACCGACGCCGTGCCACCGAACGTCTTCACGCCAAAATCGGCTGCGCCCCAGCGAGGGATGTGCTTTCCGGAAAGCGATCATGCCCTTGAAGAAGCGAAATATGTCCCGGTGTTGGACCAGACGATCCCAGTCGAGCCAGGTGGTATCGTTGTCCTGATTGTAGGGATTGTTGTTGCCTCCCTGGGTATGCATGAATTCGTCACCCGCGCAGAACATCGGGGTCCCGTTGGCCAACAGCAGCAAGCAACAGAAGTTCTTGATCTGCTGTTTGCGCAAGGCCAGCACTTCGGCCGGGACTTGCAGATCCCCTTCCCAACCGCAGTTCCAACTGAAATTTTGGTCCACGCCATCCTGGTTACCATGGCCATTCGCTTCATTATGCTTCGTGTTATACGAGACCAGATCGTACAGGCAAAAGCCATCGTGCGACGTGACAAAGTTGACGCTCTGGTAGGCATGATACGCGTCGGCCAATCGATCGGGGAATAAATCGTCGCTGCCGTAGAGGCGCGTCATGAGTCGCTCGACTGTGCCGGAATCGCCCTTGAGAAAAGCGCGCACGTCATCCCGGAACTGCCCGTTCCACTGCAGCCACGTCATGCCGGGGAAGGTGCGTCCCAACTGATAGCTCGCTTCGTCCCACGCCTCGGCAATCAAGCGGAGTCCCGACAGATCAGGGTGGGCGCTGATTTCGGCGATGATCGGCGGAGCGTCCAGATCAATTGACCCGTCGTCGCTTCTGGTGAAAATGGAGGCGAGATCGAAGCGGAAACCATCCACTCCCATTTCTGCGGCCCAATACCGCAGGCTCTCAACGATCATTTTCCGGACGTAGCGGTTGGCGCAATGCAGCACGTTGCCCGTCCCCGTGTCGTTCCGATACCGCCGTCGGTCCTCTTTCAGCAGATAATACGTCGTGTTGTCGATGCCGCGAAAACTGTAACACGGTCCGTTCTCATCGCCTTCCGTTGTGTGGTTGTAGCAGACATCGAGAATGACCTCGATGTCCGCCGCATGAAAGGCTTCCACCATCGCTCGGAATTCCGCAATTTGCTTTCCCGGGACTTTGTTCGCCGCATAGCCCTCGTGGGGCGAGAAGAAATTCAAGGACATGTATCCCCAATAATTGCCTTCCTGCGAGTCGAACTGGTGCACTGGCATGAGCTCCACCGCTGTAACCCCAAGCTCTTTCAAATAGGGAATCTTATCGGCCAGCCCCGCATAGGTCCCGCGCTTGTCGGCACTCACGCCGGAGTTCGCTCGCTTCGTGAATCCCTTCACGTGCAGTTCGTACATAATCAGGTCGCTGGTGTGAACCGGAGCAGGTTCGCTGGCACGATGGCGCTCCGGCTGCACGACTCGAAGCAGCCCCAGCGGAGCTCGTCCGGCATCGGGCCCAACTGAACTCGCGGCCTCCCGGCGATAGGTGTCCGGAAAGAACACGGTTTTGGCAAAAGGATCGAGCAGGATTTTTTCAGGATCAAACCGATGCCCATTGGCCGGATCGTGTGGCCCGTCAACTCGATACGCGTAATAGTCGACGCTCTGCAACTGCGACGCCGGGAGTCGGCAGTGCCAGACCCGTCCGGATTTGTGTGTCAGGTAATTCAGTCGGTATTCCATCGCCGGACGGACGAGATCGTGCGGCGAGTAGAGTAACAAGGTGACATCGGTCGCATGTTCAGAGAAGAGCGCAAAATTGAAGGCCTGCTCCTCTTCCATCCATGTCACGCCTAAGGGGAAGGGTGCCCCTTCTGTCTCAGTCCACTTGTTCATGAAACGGCATCCCCGAGACTCGAGACCATGCGTTGCGTCTCGCCATCACCGAAGAGCCCATTTCGCGCGTCAAAGCCGCCAGCGAACCAGACCCGGTCAACCGTCATGCCACCCCTTTTCGAGACAACATTCCGGATGGTGATCGATCAAAGATTCGATGCGCCAGCAGTTTCACACGATCATTGATGAAGAACCATGCCATGGCATAGCCCCATACGAATCCTGCCCAGCCCCAGCCCAGCGGCGGCATGAACACGCCGTACACGGCAATCAGCGTCGCCACGATTTGAGTGCCGACCACCGCGGCGAACAATGGAAGGGCGGGCTTGATGGACCAGAACGGACCTCTGGTTCTGGTGACGAAGACCGTCAAATGTCCGGCCACGGAGAGTTTGAGATACATGAGCGACTGGATCAGTTCCCGATCGAGCTGGAACGTATGTTCGCCCAAGTAAAACAGACCAAATGAGGCCACAACTCCCGCCAACCCGAGCACGGTAGAGACCCCCAGCACCTTCGGCATGTTCCAGACCTCCGGCCGATCCGAGTAGGTGGCTCGGTCATAGGCGATCGACAGAATGGCCCCGTCGTTGAGTAATGCCAGCAGCACGATCATCACCGCCGTCACGGGATAGAAGTTGAACACCAGGATGGAAAAGGTCATGAACAGCACGACTCGAATCGTCTCCGCGATGCGGTAGACGGTGTAGTTCGTCATGCGCTGAAAGATGCGTCGGCTTTCTCGTACCGCATCGATGATCACGGAGAGGCCCGGGGTCAGCAGCACGATATCCGCCGCCGCACGCGCCGCATCGGTCGCCCCCGCCACCGCCACTCCCGCATCCGCCTTCTTGAGCGCGGGGGCGTCGTTGACTCCGTCGCCGGTCATTCCGACGATGTGTCCGTTCTGTTGCAACACCTCGACGATGTGGTACTTGTGCTCGGGGAATACCTGCGCGAAGCCGTCGCTTCGCTGAATGGCGTCCGCCAATTGTCCCGTCTGATGGGACTCCGTCTCGGAGAAAAGCCTGGCGTCGAGGATATGCTGCCCCATTCCGAGCAGCCCAGCGATTTCCCTCGCGATGGGCAGTTGGTCGCCGGTCACCATCTTGACGCTGACTCCCATGTCCTTCGCGGCCTCAATCGTCGCCCGCGAGTCCTCCCGAGGTGGATCGTATAGGGGCAAGACGCCCAGCAATTGCCACCGGCCTTGTTCGTCCGTTCGAGCGACGCCGAGCGAGCGAAATCCGCGCGCGGCGAATGTTCCAATCGCCTGGTCCACCTGGGCCAGCACCGCGTCGCGGTTCACGGCCATCCCCACAATGAGTTGCGGCGCTCCTTTGGTCACCTTGAAAACGCGGCCGGTTGAATCCTTCACCGTCGCCTCGGTTCGTTTGTGCACTGGGTCGAACGGCTGATAGTGCAGCTCTTGATAGGCGTGGAGTTCATCGGGATTCTCGAGTCCGCCGATGACAGCCAGATCGATCGGGTCTTGATCTTCGGCCCGAGACGCCAAGGCCCCAGCCAGGATGACCTCGCGCTTCCCGCCAGGAATCAGACAGAACGGCTCCCCGAGCGTGAGTCGATTTTGGGTCAACGTCCCGGTCTTGTCCGAACACAAGACATCCATCCCGGCCAGTTCTTCGATCGCCGCCAGCCGGCTCACGATAACCTGTTTGAGCGCCAACAATCGCGCCCCGACGGCGAGCGTCACGGACAGCACGGTCGGCATGGCCACGGGGATGGATGCCACCGTCAGCACCAGGGCAAACTTCAACGTCGTGAGCATGGGGTCGTGACGGAACAAGGCCACCCCGAGTATCAACACCACCAGCACGATCGCGATGACGATGAGATAGTCACCGATCTTCAGCACGGCGCGTTGGAAGTGGCTGGTCGTCTGCGCTTCCTGGACCAAGCGCGCCGTCTTCCCGAAGTAGGTCGCTGATCCCGTCGCCGTGACGCTGGCGTCGCTTTCACCCCGTCGAACGATCGACCCTGAATAGACGAGTTCCCTTTGTCCTCGGGTCACCGGCAGCGATTCGCCGGTCAAGGCCGACTGATCGATTTCGAGAGGATCCTCTGCCGACAGCGTCGCGTCTGCCGGCACGATGTCTCCGATGCGAAGCCGAATCAGGTCTCCCGGCACCAGCTCTCGGGCCGGCATCATGCGCCAGATGCCATCGCGCTTGACTCGAGCCTGTAACGCGAGCTTGGCCTTGAGCGCGGCGATGGCATTGCCCGCTTGATGCTCCTCCCAAAAACCCACGACGGCGTTCGCCATCAACAGTACGACGATGATCCCGAAATCAGTCCAATCGCCAACCAACGCCGACAAAAGCGCAGCCGCCTCGATCATCCAGGGAATCGGCCCCCAGAGGTATAACAAGAATTGCACGAGGGGACGCGTCTGTTTTTCTGCGAGCTCGTTATACCCGTATTGAGTCAGCCGACCTTGCGCGTCCACCTGTGTAAGGCCGGTCGGCGACGCTTCCAGCGTGATGCTGGCATCTTGTCGGGCCTTCATGACGCTGCCTCCTCGTCCGGTCGGGAATCTCCACGGCGAAGGATCTCGTGATCGCTCACGCCTTCACGGCCGATATCGAACACCACGTCAGTGTTTCCAGAGAATGAACGACTCCTCAAGGGGCACGTTGGCCTCAGGATGATACGGCACGATGCGTGGCGTGAAGTCTCCAGGCGGTCGGTCGGATGAGCATTCCGCCACATACAGATAGCCGTTCAGGGCACCGGAAATCGCCTCGAGCCGCGTCATCGTGACGCGCGTTGGCCGGCCCTGCGTCGCTTTGGGGTCAGCATACAGCTCCACCCGCACATGATCAGGATCGAGGTCGCCGAAATACACCTGCACCTCAATGTACCGACGGGCATCCTTCTCTCTGACTCGCACATCTCCGAACCGAACTCCTCGCCATGCGTCCGCCAAAGCCCGATGCCAGGCTTCCAATTCCGCCGCGGCCTTACCGCCATTCTCCATCCGCCTCCTTACCTCGGCAGCGGACGGAAGGTACAACCTCTCGACGTACTCGCGTACCATCCGGTTGCTGCTGAACTGGGGTGTCAGGCGCGACATGCTGTTTCTGATCCGTGCCAGCCATGCGACCGGAAGTCCGTCCGAACCTCGGGCATAAAATTCAGGAATGATTTTCTGCTCCAGCAGTTCGTAGAGCCTCGTCGCTTCGACTGCATCGTAATCGGTCTCGAAATGTTCCCGGCCGTCCCCAAGGGCCCATCCGACGTCCGGCGCGTAGGCCTCGGCCCACCAGCCGTCCAGTTCCGAAAGGTTGAGCCCCCCATTGACCAATACTTTCATCCCGCTGGTGCCGCACGCTTCCCACGGTCTTCGTGGAGTATTCAGCCAGACATCAATACCGGCGACGAGAAACTGGGCCAAGGTCATATCATAGTCCTCGAGAAACACGATGCGTTCCCACACATCGTCCCGCGCCGTAAACCGGGTCATGGCCTGCACCAGATCCTTGCCCTCCTGATCATGGGGATGAGCCTTTCCCGCCACGATGAGCTGAACAGGCCGATCCGCATGGCACACCATACTCGCCAGCCGTTCGGGATCGTGCAGGAGAAGTGTCGGACGCTTGTAGGTTGCGAACCGCCGGGCAAATCCCAGCGTCATCGTATTCGCATCCAGCACGTGCTCGGCGAGTCGAACCTGCTCAGCCGATGCCCCGCGCTCCCGCATCTGCCGGACCAGCCGGCGGCGTGCATACCGGATCAACTCATGCCGCTGAGAGGAACGAAGCGCCCAGATGTCGCTGTCGCTGACCCGTTCTGTCGCCGAACGTACGTGCTCGAGCTGAGTCAGCCACCGATCTTTGCCACAGGTCCGCGTCCAGAGCGTATCCGCCTCTTGAGAGTCCCACGAGGGCACATGCACTCCATTTGTGACATGCCCGACCGGAACCTCAACATGAGGCCACCTCGGGAAGAGCGGCTGGAAGATGCTCCGGCTGACGGAACCGTGGAGCGCGCTCACGCCATTCACCGCTCCACTCCCACGCAAAGCCAGAAAAGCCATATTGAACGGCTCGTTCCGATCGTCGGGATCCTGGCGTCCCAGTGCCAGCACATCCCGGACAGGCACACGAATCACCTCGGCAAGCGCGGCGGCATAGGGAGAGAGCAGCTCCGGCGCAAATCGATCGAAGCCCGCTTCCACCGGCGTGTGTGTCGTGAAGATGTTACCTGCTCTGGTCGCTCTGAGCGCCACCGGGAAGGGCTGGCCCGTCCTGCGCATGAACGCGGCGGCCCGCGCCAGTACCGCGAACGCCGCATGCCCCTCATTGAGATGGCAGATTTCTGGATCGAGCCCTAGTGCCTCGAGCACTCGCCAGCCGCCCATCCCGAGAATGATCTCTTGAATCAGCCGCAATCTGGGCTCCGACGGATAGAGGTGGGCCGTGGCACCTCGATCCGGCGGATGGTTCAGGGGGTCGTTGCTGTCCAACAGATACAGCCTGGCTTTCCCCACGTCGACCTGCCAGACACGAATGATGATAGACCGGCCAGGCAACGCAAGACGAACCCGCAACCATCCGCCATCGCGATCCTGAGCAGGGGTGATCGGCAGCATCATGGGGTCGTTATAGGGAAAGGCTTCGCTCTGACGGCCATCCACGTCCAATGTCTGCCGAAAGTACCCCTGCTGGTACAGCAACCCGACTCCAACCACAGGAACCCCCAGATCGCTGGCGGTCTTCATGAAATCTCCCGCGAGAATTCCCAGGCCTCCCGAATAAATCGGGAGCGCCTCTCCAAGCCCGAACTCCATGCTGAAGTAGGCGACTCTCGTGGGGGCTCGGTCTTTATGCTCTCGACCGAACCAGCCCGGATCCTGCAGGTAGCGTTGCCGCTGTGCCAGCCATTCTTGTAGTTGTGTCTTAAAATTCGGGTCCGCGGCTGCCTCCTCCAGACGCGTTTGCGGCACGCTTTGCAAGATATACAGCGGATTGCCGGTTTGCTCCCACGCCTCGGCATCCAACCACTCCCAGAGCCGGTCGGTGGCATGGCTCCAGGTCCAGCGCAAATCGAGGGCAAGGTCCACCAACCGTTCAAGACCACGAGGAAGGGGCCGGTTAAGTACGTATTCCTGCATGGTTTCCTCCGGGATCCACGTAACTCATACCGTTGAAGCGCCGGGGCCTTCAACCGCCTGGCTCAGGCCCCGCAACGCCGGCACACCGGCGATGCGCCTGAGACCAGGTTGAGACTCATGCAATCTTTGCCGTCCGCCCATTCTTGACGATGGTGGACTTGGCAATGGCAGGATAGGTCGCCTCCACGTCGGTCGGTAATTTGGCGCGCAAGAGTTCGAACGCGGAGCGCACGTCATCCACGACATGGAACAGCTTCAAGTCCTTGGCGTCGATCATGCCGTGTCGCACGAGCGCGCCAAGGTCCAGGACTTCGTTCCAATAGTCAGGTCCATAGAGCACAATCAGGACGTCGCGGTCGAGCTTGCGCGTCTGGGCCAGCGTCAGCATTTCGAACAACTCATCGAGCGTCCCAAACCCACCGGGGAATGCAATCAAGGCTCTGGCCAGATGGGAAAACCAGAGCTTGCGCATGAAGAAATAGTGGAACTCGAACAGAAGTTCCGGCGTAACATAGGGATTCGGCCGTTGTTCGTGCGGCAATCCAATATTGAAACCGATCGTGCTGCCGCCGGCGTCGGCAGCGCCCCGATTGGCGGCCTCCATGATGCCGCCCCCTCCGCCTGAACTGATCACGAACCGCTTGGAACCGGGCTGATCACGCGCCCATTCGGTCAAGAGCCGGGCGAGCGCACGAGCCTCCTCATAGTACCGACTCAGCGGTCCATCTTCCTTCATTCGCGCCGAGCCGAAAAACACGATGGTGTCGTGCACCTCCTGATTTCGCAAGCGATACAACGGCTCGAGATAATCGGCCAGAATGCGAATCGGTCGACCATCATCGCTCTCAAGGAAGGCCTGGTTGTGATAAGCGGGACCGGTGGAGGACGGGGCATCCTGTGGTGAGTTCACTGCGTCTCCTTTCCTGAACGACCAGCGGGACGAGCCATGCCGCCGCCAACCTCCCTCGGGTGTCGTCTGCCCGCCGAGGCACGCACCGAAGGGCTAGCGCGCGCAAGGTCTGTTGGCGCATGTCCGTCATATCTTTTCATCGAGCGACATCACTCCGCATGGTTCTCCGATAAATGCATGAAATGCAAGGTTAATACCCAAGTAAAATCGAGCCTTCCGTCTGTGAGTTCGCGCAACGCGGGCGATTTTCGATGACGACCAGGCTTCCTGCTCACCATGAGGGGGGCGTTGCTCTACAGGTCCCGATCGTGGATGGTTCCATTCCACCCCAAGCCTTGCGGGAAACACCGTCCCCGCCAACCCGCTTCTTTTGCCGTTCTCACCAGGACCCACCGCCTGTTGAGTGCACGGATTCAGGAGAAGGTAGCGAGGACCCTTGCTTGCGTGACAGAGCGGCCCCGATGTTCCTTGGGAAGTCGCGGTCTTATTGTCCTAATGCTAAGCCGTGGAACGATGCCCTTGGTCCGAGACCGATCCATGCGAAGCTCGGACCCGTACCCGGTGGGGCGCCACACATCCCACCCTGCTCACTTGGGTTCCGAACGCTCCGTGCTGCCTTCGTGATACAACTCAGGATGTTGGGGACCTTCGACCTGCAGAAATCCAAGCAGTCCCCTCTCCATGCGGGAGAGTGCATGGTCGACCAGTAGGTATCGTCCGGGGACCTCCACTTTCAGCTCGATCACGGCGGCTCCCCCGGGCGGCACGAGCGCCGTCTGAACGGTGGTCAGCGGCGGGCTCGTCAGAGACGCCAAATTATAGAGACGGTCGAAGTGTTCTCCAATGATATGGAACGACGAGATCAGATTGGGTCCTCCCACGCCGAAATAGATCCGGAGCACTTCGTCCACCTTCGCCTCGAGGGGATGCTCCTTGGTGAGCGACCCCACCGCCCCATTGAACAGCACGTATGCCGGGTGTTCCGCCAGCAAGGCAGCGCGATCCAGCCGTTGTAATCCGTAGTCGCCGAACGGCCGATCCGTATATAGTTCCCCTTGCATGACATAGAATTCACGGTCAACCTTTCGCAGCCCTTCTGGTGGTTCGACCAAAATCATGCCGTACATGCCGTTGGTAATATGCTCCGCCACCATTGCGGTCGCACAGTGGTACACGAAGAGACCGGGCTTGATCGCCTTGAACGTCACCACCTTTTCATTGCCCGGAGGAGCCTGTGTCAGCACGGAGCCGCCGCCCGGTCCCGTCACCGCATGAAGGTCGATCGAATGGGCGAATTGACTCGCTGCCGGATTCTTCAGGTGTAGCTCCACCGTGTCGTCCTGCCGGACGCGCAGTAATGGACCTGGCACCTGCTTGTTGAAGGTCATGTAGGTATAGGTCGTGCCGTCCGCCAGTTGCCCGTCGAGTTCGACGGTCTCGAGGTCGATCCGGACTTTCTGGGGAGCACGTTTGGCTAGCGGCGGCGGCAAGTCCGTCGGAGCATGCGCGATGCTCGGACCCGATGTCGGACGATCGATTTTGTTGGAAGCGGGGGCGCCGGCGCCGGAAGCCCCGGTTGTGGAGGCACGTTCTGCATCGCCTCCCTGTGGACTATCGGATCGCCCGGGACATCCGGCGAAAACGAGCGCCAGCACGGCCACAACTAAGCCTGTATGGGATGCAATCATGTGGATCCTCCTCCAGATTCGTGCAGCCGTCGCATTGCCGGCCTTCGCGATCCCCGGATTGTCCACTCCGAAGACTTAACATGTAGCTCGTCAAATCGTTGAGATCCCGCTCATTGAGTGGAAAATCCAGCATGATCGAACCGGGCGAAACGGACTGCGGATTGCGGAAATGCCGAAGATGCCACTGGCGATCTGAGCGTTTGCCCTCCACAGAGGACGAGCTCAGACGGACCTTTCCGCCCTCTCCGTGAATCAGTGCCCGTCACCCATTCGTCGGTGAGTGGCATGAGCAATCTTCTTCCCCAGGGCGTTGACCGGAACCCGCCATGCGCCTCATTCTGTTTCACTCCTGACGATCGCCTCTGCCTCGAGCCAATCCTCCAGATCATGGCCATCGGCCCGCCCGCGCCGCTCATACAGAAAGTAGGCCGTTTCGGCGACACGCGGCCGGAGCGTGCTGTTTGAGCGGTCCCTCGCATCCGCTCCATTGCCGACGTCCCGTATGACTCGCTTCTTGTTCCGCTTCTCTTGCTTCATCTGTACCTCCCGCTTGACAGTTGAGTGCGTCGCCAATGCGACACCATCGTCTGGCCGTCATTCCTTATCCAGAATGCCACACGAGGGCGACCGATACTGCCGGAGCGGCATCGACTTCCGTGACGCCGACTCCGAGATTCCGGCATTTTCAAATGGAAACGAGGGATCGATGAACCGCACGTAGTCACGCAATGGGCCACCCGTCCCGCCAATGCCCCCGTTCCGAGATACGGTCCCGCTTGGACAACTCGGCGTTCCTTTACGACCATGCGCTGGTACTGTGCAGGCACTGTCGTTCGTGGGCAGTGTATCGCCGGATGCATGCAGCTGAAAGTTCCGTATGATCGAAGCAGGTTCTGGCCACGACTCCGAGGGCGATCTCCCTGTACGCAACAGTTTGCAACGTGTGATCACGTGGCGCCGATGTCCCTGTCTCAGAACCCCAGGTGCGGCACGGCCCGCATCCCGAGACCCCCAATGGCCGGCGCAACGACTGCTGCCTGATGAGGCACCGGTTTGGGCCGCAACGATCCGGCGGGACGTTCACGAAGAAGGACGATCAGCTGCATGCGCGTCCCTTCGCGTAAGACCTCAAGCTGCACGAATTCATCCGGTGTCAACAATTTAACGGCTCTGCGAAAAGCCGCCGGGTCCCTCGTGGGCTGTCCATCGATGGCCATCAACACATCGCCGCCCAGAACCCATTGGACACCCTCGATCGTCGCACGGATGGTTCCCGCCTTGAGCCCACCCAACGCGGCCGGACTGTTGTCGTCCACTTCTTCGATGAGCAGGCCGCCGGCCAGGGGAATCGCCAGGAGGGCGGTCAATTCGTCCGTGGGGAACTTCCCGCTAATTCCCAACCAAGGTCGTGCCAACTTTCCCCGCTTCGAGAATTCTGCCAGCACTTGTTTGGCGATGTTGATGGGAATTGCGAAGCCGATGCCCTGAGCTCCCATGAGGGTTGCCGTCGCGATACCGATCACTTGACCTTGCACATTGACGATTGGTCCTCCGCTGTTGCCAGGGTTGATCGGGGCACTTGTTTGGATGATGTGGGGGGGAAGGGGCCCGTGAGCGGCGGCGGGTGGCCCCAGCCCGCTAATGAGGCCGCTGGAAAGCGTAAAGCCCAGGCCGAATGGGCTTCCCACGACAAGCGTCTGTTGTCCTACTTGGAGAGCGTCCGAATCACCGATGACCACCGACGGATAAACATGGTCCGCCGGAAGCCGGGCAATGGCAATATCTTGATCCGAATCGATCGCGAGGACCTCGACCGGCAGATGCGTCCCGTCGAAGAGCGTCGCCGTTACGGTCTTGGCTCCCTCCACGACATGGGCATTCGTCAGGAGAGTTCCGGTGCTTTCGACCATGAATCCCGCGCCGACACCGGTTGTCACTGAGTCAGGAGCAGCACGAGCGGGCTCATAGGTGGCGGAAAGAAGAACGGTCGCCGGAGCCAGCCGTTGGTAGAGTCGGACGATCCTCTCGTCCTCCCGGTTGGCCGCGCAGAGCGTGGCGGAGGGTACTCCTGTACCAAGACAGAACACTCCCGTCATGAACCACGCAAGGATCGGGCGCTTCATCGTGGACTCCCGCTCTGAGGGACCGATTGTGCTGCTACCTTTACTAGACGGAAGCAGTGGCGGCCGATCCATCGCGGTGCCGGTGGGCCCCTGTGTCGATCGCGTGATCAAGCAAGTCCAATAAATCGTGTACCGCAAAGGGTTTCCGTAACCAGGCCACCGTGCCTCTATGTTCGCCGTAGGAGGAAGGCCTCGCCTGTCCAGAGACGACAATGATTGGTGTGTACGGCCACAGGAAGCGGACTAGCGTCACGAGTTCCTGGCCGTTGACCCTAGGCATCTCCCAGTCGGTCACGATCGCGTCATATCGTGTACGGCGCATGTGGACGAATGCCTCGTATCCGTCGGAAGCCATGTGGACACTGTACCGTGCCTCGGCAAGCACGTCCGCCAGCAGACGACGATTGCTCTCCTGATCGTCTACAATGAGAATTCTCTTCGCGTGCTCATCCATGGTGCGCTCCTTGTCTAATTGAGAGCGTTTCTCCTGCAGCACACGACGCTGAGGTGCTCGGGCCATGAGATCACGGGTCATGCCAAAACCTGTCGAAGCGCTTCCGCCTGTGGGTCACCCGCAAGATGCACCGTATAGATGCCACGCCCTTTGGGTACCATCCTGATGACGCCTTCCCGGCTCAGGCGATCGATCGCGAGGAAGACTTGATTCCACGTGAGTGTGGGACAGTCGAAAACAATTTCCTCCAGTTCCCTGTCCGGCGACCGAATGATGACTTCGAGTACCTGCCGATGGGTGGGATGGGCATCGACCATGGCTCCCTCCTTGGTGAGGTAGGCGGTGATGTCAGCGATGCGAGTCCGTGTTCTCTTTTAGGTTCTCGTTGCAGGTGTCGGACCGGCCCCGGTTGATGTCCCCCTACTCGGGTCCACAGGCCGGGTCAC
This sequence comes from Nitrospira sp., assembly GCA_036984305.1. Lineage (NCBI taxonomy): Bacteria > Pseudomonadati > Nitrospirota > Nitrospiria > Nitrospirales > Nitrospiraceae > Nitrospira > Nitrospira sp. The sequence goes on along the minus strand of BQWY01000001.1, from coordinate 538,732 downwards.
CGATTGCGTTTCACTAAACTGTCTTCCGATTTTTCGGTCCATAGGCGGCCCGCTAAATTCCGTGTCGGCGGCGGAGAGACCGTCCGTCGGCGGAGACCTACACATGCCCATTGCAAGATCGACATTGAGATGGGGACGCCAAGACTGGGGCCCTTTGGACCGGTCCGAACGTATGTAGGACGCTCGACGTCGAGCGTGCTGTGGCGCGTCAATTCCCATTGCTCAAGGCCTGATGTGTCGCCTCATCCATGCGAAAGAATTCCACTCCTCGGTAGGGTTGGCGGAGAGGCACGGCGATCAGCGGTCGACCGTCGAGCGTGGATGGAGTCGACGGTGACTGAGCATATTTGGATCCGATCGTCGGCTCCGCCGTTCGTCCTACCGACGTTCCCGTCGTCATGCTTTCTTGAACCGGCCCGATCAAGAGACCAGGGTTCGCCATCGATTTTTGGTGGTGGCGATACAACCGATCGATGTGCGGCGCTGTCCACCTGAGAAGAGGGAGGGCTCGTTTCTTGACGAGGGACGCGGGCGTCGACCCTTGTGGCCGGTGGGAGTGGGCTGGAGGTTGGATGAGATGGAGTCGCCGGACCTGATCGGTGATCGGCCGCGTGCGTGGAGGGTGAACGGCAGCAAGCCTCTGTTGTTCAGTTGAATCCTGTGTGGACAGGACTGGAAGAGCAGACTCGCCAGCGGCAGCCTCGGCAACCATAGTCGGCACCGGCATCAGGTTGATGGTCACGGCAAGGACGAGGAACCTCCCGTGAGAGAATCTTGGAGGAACTGACATGCGGGCTGCCTTTCGCGTGATGTTGCCTTGGTAGTACACAACACAGGAGCGTGCCGAACCATCAGGCTGTACCCAAATCTCCCGTCGGATGTGCGCCGGTGTTCCCGTCGGCCGATGACTGTCGGTCGTAGGACGATCCCGCGGTGCGAAGACGCGCAGATAGGAAGGGCCTACGAACCTGTGCGTGCCACCGTGGAGGCCATCTGGTCACCGACCGGATGCCTCGCCTCATAATGTGCGGGATTACGAGGCATTCAATCCGATCGCCGAACTCGACCAAGACCGCGCCGTATCAATTCCCGGCTCTCGCACGGCTGAATCGTGCACATTCGATCAACCACCATGTAGGAATACGCCGACAGGGGAATTGTTCCGAGGCCGATGGCCTCATATACGTTCAAAGCGTTACGATACAGGCCTCAATCGGCATTGGTTCATCAGTATTGGTTAGACTGGCGTTGGATGGATCCGGCCTCAAAATCCGCGGGATTTGCGCAGCCCCATGAACAGAGATCAATCCTGTGGGGGAGTACTATCGTGCGAACGCTTGAGAATCATCGATTCTGGATTGGCGTAGGATTTGTGCTGAGCGGGTTCCTGTGCTTGGCTACTCTTTTTTATTGGAGCACGAACGCATTTATGGCGTTAGCCTCGAATGTGGCCCATGGCCAGGAGATTCGATCGACGTTCGAGCATCTCAAAGCCCTGGTGGATGAAGTGGATGCCAGCCATCGAACTTTTATGTTTGCCGAAGAGAGCGAGCTGGTCGAGCCGTATTATTATGACGCGGTCAGTCGGCTGAACGATAAAATGACGCAGACGCGCGCCTTGATCCAGGGCCGGCGGAGCCAGCAGCATCGTTTTGCCACCCTTGAGCACCTCGTTGCGAAGCGAATCGACCTTGCCGAGCGGTCTATACAAACAGAGAGTGTTCACGAGTCGAAGGGCGAGCACGTACCTGGTCCTCGATACTCCCAGGATGCAACGATGGACGACATTCATCGACTCATCCAGGAAGCGATCGACGAAGAAGACCGAACGCTGGCTGAGCTATCGGAGAAACGAGCCGCACTGGGCCGCTCGACGACCGTATGGGCCGGAGGGGGGACCGTCCTGTTCCTGACGTTCGTGCTTGGTTCATCCATGGCCTATCGACTGGATCATTCCGGGCGTCGTAAAGTGGAGGCCGACCTGAAGGCGAGCGAGGCCAAGCAACACATGATTCTCACGGCCCTGCCGGTGGTCACCTATGCGGCAAAGGGGACAGGGGATTTTGGCGCGCTTTGGGTCAGCGCCAACATTCGTAACGTGAGCGGCTTCCCCAACAGTGCGTTCTTGGAGAATCCGGCTCTCTGGGCGGCGCGTCTCCATCCGGACGATCGTGAGCGGGTGCTGTCCGCGTTCGATCAGATCGAAAAAACGGAACAAATAGCGATCGAATATAGATGGCAAGTCGCCGATGGGACGTATCGCTGGTTTCATGATAACGCGGTGCTTCAGGATGATTCGGATGGGACGGGGAAGCAACTCGCCGGTGTCTGGCTCGATATCACGACCCAGAGGGAGGCGGAGGATAGGCTCCGACAGGTCAACGAACGACTCAGTGCGCTGGTGAGTGCGTCGCCGGTCGGGATTGTGATCCTCGATGAAGCGGGCACGTGCCAGCTCTGGAACCCGGCCGCGGAGCGCATGTTCGGCTGGACGGAAGATGAGGTGTTAGGGCGTCCTCTTCCCACCATCGCTCCGGAACAGCAGGACGAACATCGACGGTTGCGAGAGCGCGTCATGAATGGCAACGCCTTTACGGATATGGAATTGGTGCGATCCAGAAAGGATGGGAGGCGAATCCACATCAGCCTCTCCACCGCTCCGCTCCGAGATCGCACCGGCACCATATCCGGGCTGATCGGCCTCATGGTGGACATGAGCCAACGCAAGCAGATGGAGCAACAGCTCAGTGAATCCTATGTCCACCTACGCGCGCTGGGGAAACGACTGGAATCAGTACGGGAAGACGAATGCGCGCGAATCGCGAGGGAGATTCATGATGAACTTGGGCAAACGCTGACGGCCGCGAAGATCGACCTCGCATGGGTGGCAAAACATGTCTCCAGCTCGGAGAGTCGGGAATCCCGCATCGACCTGCGTACGCGACTCGATGATGTCATGCGAAACATTGAGATTACGATTCAGGCCGTTCGACAGATCGCGACCATGTTGCGGCCCCGAATCTTGGATGAACTCGGCCTCTCGGCAGCCATCGAGTGGCAGAGCCGGGATTTCGAGAAACGAACCGGCATTGCCTGCAGCGTGTCGGTGCCGCCCAGTCCCATTCCCATCGGTCCTGAGCAGGCTACGACACTCTTTCGGGTATTTCAGGAGATGCTGACGAATGTGGCGCGCCACGCCTCGGCGACCCGGGTTTCGGTCCGCCTTGCATTCTCGACCGGCGTGCTGACCCTCGAAGTGACGGACAACGGTCGCGGCATTACCGATCAAGAACTGAATAGCAAGACGTCCTTGGGATTGTTGGGGATGCGTGAGCGGGCGGAACAATGGGGAGGCAAGTTCGCGATCAGCGGGCACCTCGATCGCGGAACGAGTGCCTCCGTCGAGATTCCGCTCGCGGGAGGCATTCGATGACCCGAATCCTGATTGCTGATGATCATCCGTCGGTTCGCCGGGGGGTCAAACAAATTTTGGCCGAAGCGTTCCCCCAGGCTGAGATCGGCGAAGCCAGTACGGCGTTTGACACGTTGGAGCAAGCCAACAAACACCAGTGGAGTCTCATCGTCCTCGATCTGACGATGCCCGGCCGGAGCGGCCTTGAGACTCTTCAGGAGTTGAAGGCGTCGCATCCGGAGGTCCCCGTTCTGATCTTGAGCATGCATCCGGAAGACCAATTCGCCGTACGCGCGGTACGAGCGGGAGCCGCCGGATACCTCACGAAAGAAAGCGTCGCGGAAGAGATGGTGATGGCGGCAAGGAAGGTCTTGGCCGGCGGGCGATACATTCGTCCCTCGGTGGCCGAACTGCTCGCCGTGCAACTCCAAAACGGTGGCGCAAACCTGCCCCCGCACAACAGTCTCTCCGACAGAGAGTTCCAGGTCATGAACCTCATGGCAAAAGGAAAAACCGTGACGGCGATCGCCGACGAATTGTGTCTGAGCGTGAAAAGCATCAGCACCTACCGGGCGCGAATTCTCGAAAAGCTCAAACTTCACTCGACGGCGGACTTGATCCGATACGCGCTCGAGCATCGTCTGGTCGAATAGCGCCGGCGGGTCGAGCAGTCCCCATGGTGAGGAACAATAGCCACACGGTCAGTGCGGGCTGAACAGCTCCGCGCTTGAGTACCTTCCGGCCGTCTTCGCATGCCGGCGCATGATCGGGATCGGCTTCACTCTGGCCGACGACGCGCACAGGCGTGAAACTGAAGCAGGCGAGGAGGGCCCTTGTCGAAAAGGTCAGACCTCGCCACGTCGCCCGGCTGTTCGAACCGTTTCTCTGGGCTCAGGTTGCGGGATGGTCGGTCGCACTCGTCTTCCTACGGGGCCGCTTGCGAAGGTTGGCGAGGTAACAGTATCTCCTCACGATCGAGCTTATTTGCGGCATTGAGCGCGGCGACCTTGTAACACTCTGCGAGGGTAGGGTAGTTGAAGACCGTGTTGAGAAAGTACGCCAGACCGCCGTTCAGACCCAGCACGGCCTGGCCGATGTGGATCAACTCGGTGGCTCCGGTCCCGATTGCATGGGCGCCCAGAAGTTCGTGACTGTCCCGGTGGAACAGCAGCTTCACCAGACCGGAATCGTCGCCCAAGATTTGCCCACGGGCGATTTCCCTGTACCTCGCGACCCCCGTCTCATAGGGGACGCGCTGTACCGTTAATTCGTGCTCGTGCGCCCCCACCATCGAAATTTCTGGAATCGAATAGATCCCGACCGGGAAATGCGCGGCCATGGGCGGTGCGTTCAGTTTGAAAGCGCCGTAGGCCACCAACCGGCCTTGTTCGGCCGACGTGGCCGCCAGACTGGGGAAACCAATCACGTCGCCTGCCGCGAAGATATGGGGGATCGACGTTCGGAACTGTTGGTCCACCTTGAGGAGCCCACGCGCGTCCGCTTGAAGTCCGATCGACTCGAGGTTCAATTGGGCCGTGGCGCCGACCCGGCCTGCAGAAAAGAGCACGAGGTCGGAAACAATGACCTTACCCGATTCCAACCGCATCACGACCTGTGGAGGCCGGCCGTCCGCAACCTCGATTCGTTCGACCGCCTCTCCAAGCCTGAAGGTGACGTCGTGATTGCGCATTTGATGCATCAGTTCATCGACCACCTCCTCGTCTACCATGGCCAGCGGTCGGTCGCGCTTGTCGATCACGATCACATCGAGTTCCAAGGCCGCGAACATCGACGCATACTCAATCCCGATCACCCCAGCCCCCACAACGGCCATGCGACGGGGGAGGCTTTTCAATTGCGTCACCTGGGCGCTGGTCAGGATAAACTCGCCGTCGGCATGGACCCCATGAGGAACTGACGGCTGCGTGCCGACGGCGATCAGCACATTGTCCGCTGTCACGGTCCGTATCTCGTCGCCTGAAGCAATAACGAGGGTATGCGGGTCCTTGAAGGACGCCTCGCCCGTCAGGAGCTGGATATCGTTTCGCCAGAGCTGATCCTCGACGACCTGCGCCTCGCGTTGGATGACGGAGTTCACTCGATGCAGCAACTGATCCGCCGTAGGGCGCCGTTTCAAATGGTGCCCGCCGTTCCCATCTGAGAGATGGTCCTGCGCCATGAAGGACAGGACCGCCTCGCGGAAGGTCTTGCTGGGAATCGTCCCCGTCGCCACACAGATGCCTCCGAGAATCTGTCGTCGCTCCACCACTGCAACGCGCTTGCCGAGTTTGGCGGCTTGGATCGCGGCTCGTTGTCCTGCCGGTCCGCTTCCGATGCACAGAAGTTCGAAGTCTCGCTGGGAATTCGGCATAGGCTCAGCGCTAGGCTACCTCATCCCCGCACGGAAACGCCAGTGCTACATGCGGCCCCACGAGGGAGAATTGAGACGGAAGTCACAGGCAGGAGATATCGGTATGCGGTGCTTTGTGCGATATCGATGCCCGCGGACGGTTCGTCGATTTGCGAGCACATCTCTTTCACTGTCGGGGCCATAGAGAGACGGTGGGATTGGATAGACGCGACATCACGGACCTGTGAGGCCCCCACGACGAATTGTCACAGGTCGTTTCCGCTCATGACGTAGGGCCGGACATGCGACGCCAGGTGCACCACGTCGAGCAAATGGCCGATATCGAAGGGCTTCTGAAGGCACTCAATGAATTGAGCGCGCGTCCTGTGATCCAGACACTCGATCGGCTCACCGGTCAATAAAATGCCGGGCATGTCGGGGAACCGCTCGTGAACATGCATCATCAATTGCACACCATCGAGATTCGGCATGTTGAGGTCGGTGACGATGACATCAAAATGTCGTCTTCGGACCTCCTGAGTGGCTTCCAACCCATCGCACGCCTCGACAACGACATAGCCTATCTTGTCGAGAACAAGTCCTACCAATGCCCTCATGTCGGCCTCGTCATCGACGACGAGCACGCGCTTGCCGTAGCCCACCATGACCTGCCTCCTCATAGGATTTTGAATCGCAGCCAGGCTGTCGCTGCGACGGTGAATTTGTTCCGGCACCTTGCCCATCTGAGCAGCCGATCGCGACACAGCTGCGGTTCGACTGAATCACCGGATCCTCGAGATTTCCGCAATTGACACAGCGCGTGATGCGCGGCGATACACCGCGCACTTCGAGGACCTGACATTCACTCCACTCGACGATCGTGAAGCCACCGCATCGGCTGCATGTCACACGTCACCTCAATCGCCTTCTGCCCATTGTGTTCACGGCCGTCCTCGAACCCTTGCGGACCGGCACTCTGCGCATTCGCCGCCCCCAGCATAGGCATACGGTCGCGGCCGAAAAGAATAGCCAACTGACCGTGCTCACCCCGTCCGCACCTAGGGTGTCGATGAGTCGGGTGTGACCACGCGGTGCATCGAGTCCCCGCCCGGGTTCACTAAGATCGGCACGCTCAACTTATCTGGCAACAGCACGAGTTTCGAATTTGGGCTGTCGTACAACTTGTATCGGAGATACTCCGCGGTGAGTGTCTTGCTAATGGTCTCTTGAGCTTTGGCCTGCCCGGCCGCACGGATACGCAGTCCCTCTGCCTCACCCTCGGAACGAATCCGTACGGCATCCCCCTGACCGCGGGCATGCCGACGGGCAATCTCGGCGTCCTTTTCAGCGATGATGAGCTCGAACTCTTTCTGCTCCTTCTCTTGTTCTTTGGCCTGCTTCCGCTCGACGGCATCCAGGACGACCTTCGCCAACTCGATGTCGGCGAGAGCCACACTGCCCACCTCAAGATGTCTGCCCTTCAGTTTCTCGACCACGACAGCTTGGACTTTGCTGGCAATCTCGGCACTTCGCTCCGGCACGTGGACCATGGCATATCCGGATACCACGCTACGGACTGCCGCCAGCAACTCAGGTTTGACGACACGAGGGTAGAAATCGGGGCCGATTTCCTGGGCGAGAAAATACACTTCCTCGGGCATCGGCCGCATGATGATGGCAGTCTTGAGTTGGACAAGGAGATCGTCTGAACTCAGGGCGTCGACAGTCTCCGTATAGCTTTGCCAACGGACGTCATACAGATAGACGCTGTTCCATGGCGCCCGCCAATAAAACCCCGACCCAAGCGGCTCGGTGGAGAGCCCTTCCGTAAACGGATGCCAGAACAGACCCCGCTGCCCGGGTTGGACACTGGTTCCGGCGCAACCGGTTACCGCCAACCATAGGACCACCACTAGGAAAAGAGCACCATGAATCGATGTGCGTGACATCCTCCCCTCCTTGTGACGTCCAAAAGTCCGTCGTCGCCTATCTCCCATTGCACCGCGGCTTCTTGAGAGCGATGCCGTCTCACCGGCGCGAATGCTGATTGGCGAGTCGCTCCTGTTCGTCAGCCTTGCTTAGGTAGAACTCTGCTAAAAGTCGTGCGCTCGTCGCCCACTCCGAGTCCCGACCGAACAATAACCCATAGGCTGTAGCCTGCTCCGAAACCAGGGCGGCCTTTTGCCGAAGCGTGGCCGCCTCCTTGGCATAGTACGACGCAATTTTCCGTTGATCGTCGTTGGGATCCCAAGATAGAAGATCGAGCGGTGTGGCGGGACGCGTGCAAGAAAGGGCCACGAGTACGCCGCCGTATCCCAGGACAACCACCAGCTTGCGCGCCATGCGCCATTTCATGCTCCGCACTCCGAAGATGGGGTCCGGACCGAGGGTTCCATGTCCCACGGCACGGTGCTCGGGACCACGAAAGAATCTCTCGATTGCGACTCACTACACCGTCTTCCGCTCCTTCGATCTATAGGCGTTTCGCTATTTCTTATGTCGGCGGCATGGATGGCTCCCTCGGCATAGGCCTACATGCGCCACTGCGAGAGCCTGGCAGGGCACTTCCGCCCTTGAGCCTCTGGGAGCACCTCAGTTTCCATCACCAATCTCACAACCCCAGAGGGGAGGCATCAGTTTCCATTGATACGCCCGACTAAAGCGTTCGATCGGCTCTAGGGACCGAGCGCAACTGGGCCAATGAAGCCGTTGAAAAAGCTCGGAGAAGGCGACGCGTCGATCCGTACGCAGGAGGATTGGGATCTCTGTGTCAAAATGGCAGTCGCGCGGGTGGAGGAAGAGTAAAGACACCGGAAGCCTCCGCTGATGGCCGTGACATTTCCGCGTCACTCCCGTTGGTGTGAGGAAAACGTTCCCGGCCAATTTCTGACCGAGCAATTTTCGGTCCCGCCATTCGGGGCACGCGGTCCACCCCCAACACCTTGAATGTCAAGACGACGGAGAGCGCCCCGCTCACGCAGGCACGGGCTCCCTGCTCGTGTGAGGGTTCGTTGAGAGCACTCGCACGGTGCGACGTGAGCGCTTCTGCACAGACGTCAGAAGCGGCTCGTGGTCCGGTTCTCGTGCGAGGAGAAGTTCGATGGGAGACTGTCCTGCTCGTGCAACGTATTCTCGCGAGAGACGGGGGCGTGCATGCGAGAGATGGGATTATCCACGATGGAGTTACGGAGACCGGGCTGCGGGTCCCACCGCGAATTACTTGTCAGTTACGTTGGGAGACCAGCGACTGCGTACTGGCCGGGATTGGTTCGAATCCATACTTCAGGAGTAGCTTCTGAATTCGAGAACTCATGAGAAACTCGGAAAACGCGTGTGCGGCAGAAAGCGAAGATTCCCGGCAGGTCGATACAATCGCGTGGCCGAATTGCACTGGCAGATACTCGCCGATAGGGGATTCATCGCTGATTCTGATCTTGGTGCTGCTGATCGCATCGATGCGATAAACTAATCCCACATCAGCCTTTCCCTTGTGGATCAGTTGCATGATGTCTTCGCTATGGGGTGCATAGAGAAGGTGCGACCTGTCTTTATACCGGGGGTGCACCTTCGTGAGCGCCTGGGCCGTGATGCTTCCCAAGGATGAGACACGGGGGTCGCCCATGGCGATACGCGTGGCGCGATTAGGCAGTGCATCGTCAAAGGAGACCAAGATGCCGGGTGAGTCGGTCGACATGACCAGCACAAGAGACGTTTGTGCATACACCCGGGGACGGCCATCGAGCGTCAGGCCCTTGCGGTGCAGACGTTCCACCTCCGCCATGCCGGCGCCAAGGAACACGTCGATTGCCGTTCCGTTTTCGACCTGCCGGCTTAGAGTGCCTGAGGGAGTATAGACAACTTGCACCGATACCCCATACTCACGTTCGAACAGCGGGAGGATTTCAGCGAATGTCGGTCGCAAACTGGGCGGAGCGCCGACAGTCAGATCAGCGGCTTCCGCAACCGCCATCTGGCCAAATGTGCCGAAGGCAAAAGCAAGAACAAGTCCGAGGCCGATCAAACTTTTCAGCATTTTCAGCATTGTGCGCTCCGCTTTTCGTTTCACTCGTATCAAAGTTTATTGCGGCACGAACTGGACCTACGAGGTCGCCGTGACCCCACGTGTTGCACTGACGCAAGATCAATACCCATCGATGTCACGCCATGAGACAACTGTGGAAACAGGCTATCCCATTGATTAACCATGAGAACCAAGGGTGGTGCTGGAGGCGACCGGTGCCAGATCCACGGTCACCGACCTGGGAGTGAGCGCTACCGCACGGCGCGCTCTGCGCGCAATGACTAGAACTCCTCTGGACGACCTACTCTCGTCGTGTTAAGAGCATTCCGCAATCGGGTGCTTCACTTCATTATAGAACGCCAAGGAACTGCGCCCCGTTTCCTTGCAAGCGACGAGTAGGTAAACTCGGCAAGGCATTTGCTATATTCTCCACAGGCATTCGGGGTGGTTGGCATCGGATGTCCAACCCGGCAGTGAAGTTGAGAACGTCCGGTGCTCAGAATTGGCCTGAAACGAATGCACGGTGACAATCGGAATGGATGTTGAGAGTTTGAGTGTGGGCCCCGCCCAATTCTCCAGAGCTTAGGATATGAATCAACTCGTCCTGATCGCGTTGCGACGACCCTACACCTTCGTCGTCATGTCCATCCTCATCCTCGTGTTCGGAGGCATGACGATCCATAAGATGCCGACCGACGTATTTCCCAACATCACGATTCCCGTTACCTCCGTGGTCTGGGCCTACGCTGGCCTTTTGCCCCAGAAGGTAGAAGGGCGCATCACCTATCTGTTCGAGCGCTTTCTCACCTCGACTGTGGAAGGCATCAAGTACATCCATAGCCACTCCTACTACGGCATCAGCATCACCAATATCTTTCTCCAAGATGAGGTCGACGTCGGTCGAGCCGAAGCGGACATCACCGCCATTGCGCAGACCGTCGTCAAGGCGTTGCCGCCGGATATTTCTCCGCCCATGATCATGCGGCTGGCACCCTCCTCCATCCCGGTCGCCATGCTCCAAGTCAGCTCAGAGGAGTTGACGCCGGCGGAGCTCTATAACCTGGCGTACATGAGGATTCGCCCCTTGCTCGTGACGGTCCCAGGGGTAATTCTGCCACATCCGTACGGTGGGCAGGACATGCAGGTCATGGTCAACCTCGATCAACAAAAACTCCTGGCGCGCAACATCACTCCATCCGACGTACATAAAGTGCTCATGCAGCAATATCTTGTACTGCCGTCCGGCGACGTCAAGATCAAGAGCACCGACTGGATCGTGCAGACGAATGCCTCACCGCTGAAGATTGACGATTTTGCCGACATCCCGATCAAACGGGAGGGCAACGCCTACATCTATTTGCGCGACGTCGCCACGGTCCGCCTCATGGGCCGGGTTCAGCAGAACGCCGTCTTGGTGAAAGGCAAACAAACCGTCATTCTCGTCGCGATGAAAAGCACGGAGGCCTCGACCCTGGAGGTGGTCGATGGGATCAAGAAGATGATCCCACGCATCGAGCAGATCGTCCCGGAGGGAGTGAAGATCACGCTCCTCGACGATGCCTCAACCTTCGTCAAGGATTCCATCAAGGACGTCGTTCACGAGATGGCGTCGGCCGGCGCGTTGGTCGGACTGATCGTCCTGTTGCTGCTCGGCTCATGGCGTGCGACACTCATCGTCTGGACCTCGATCCCGCTGTCGATCCTGACCTCGCTCATTTGTCTGTACTATCTCGGTGAGACCATCAACGTCATGACCCTGGGCGGATTGGCGTTGGCCGTTGGCATTCTGGTCGACGATGCGACGGTGATGATCGAGAACATCGATCGCCACATCGAAATGGGCAAGCCGCTCGAAGACGCGATAGTTGATGCCGCCAACCAAATCGTGGTGCCGACCTTCGTGGCGACCCTGTGCATCGCGATCGTATGGCTCCCGCTCTTCGAACTCGGCGGTGTCGCCGGCTATCTCTTCAAGCCCATGGCGGAGGCCGTGATCTTCGCCATGCTCGCCTCGTTTATTCTGTCGCGCACGCTGGTGCCGACCATGGCCAAGTACCTACTCAAGGGGCACCACAACGAGGAGTCTGCACATGCCGCCAGCGCCTAGTCCGGATGGACACGGGGGGGCGCCCGTTTCGCGCAACGTCTTCGTCCGGTTCCAGCAGGGCTTCGAGCACCGATTCAATCAGACCCGAGACCGGTATGGATCGCTGCTGGAACGAGTGGTCGCCCATCGCCGGTCATTCGTCGTGTTCTCTCTGGCTTTCGCGCTGTGTTCCGTCAGTATCTTCTTCTTCCTCGGGCGTGACTACTTCCCAGAGATCAGATCCGGGGTCATCCAGATGCATCTGCGAGCGCCGCTCGGGACGCGCATCGAGGTGTCGGCGCGCATCGCGACCTTGGTGTCCAATAGTATTGAGGAGTTGCTGCCAGGTCAGGTCGAAAATATTGTCAGTAATTGCGGGCTGCCGGTCGGACCGCACAACCTGGCCTTCATTCCAACACCCACGATTGGTTCACAGGATTGCGATCTGACGATCCTCCTCAAGAACGAAAAGTCGCCGGTCTGGGACTTTCGGCGCGTGCTCCGCAAGGGATTGAAAGAGCGGTTTCCGGGAACCGAATTCACCTTCCAGCCGTCCGATCTCACGGCGAAAATTCTCAACTTCGGAGCACCGGCGCCGATTGATGTGCAGATCAACGGCCCCGACATGTATCCCAACTACGAGTTCGCTCGCAAATTGCTGGGGAAATTCCGTGAAATCCCCGGGGCCGTGGACGTCGTCATCCAACAGACCATGCGCACGCCTACCCTCATGGTGGAGGGCAACCGAACGTTCGGATTTGGTGTCAACCGGACCTTGAAGGATATGGCCGACAACCTGCTCATGACGACGGCCGGAAGCCAACAGGTCGACCAAATCTACTGGCTGGATCCCAGCACCGGCATGTCCTACTTGATCAACGTCTATACCCCACAGCCACAGATCAACAGCATCAACAGCCTGAAGACCGTTCCGGTGGATGCTTCGACCAATGGCTCGGGCGATTCCGCCGTTCAACTTCTCGGCAACCTGGCCCAGATCGAAGCGCAAGGTACGCCGGGCGTGGTCACACATGGCAACATCATGCCGCTGTTCGACATCTACGTGTCCGCGGAAGGCCGCGATCTCGGAGGGGTGCTGGCGGACGTGAAGAAAATCGCCAAGGACATGGAACCCGAAATGCCTCGAAGCGCGGCGCTGGAGATTCACGGCCAGGCCTCACTGATGTACGATGCCTACCGCGAACTCATCTTCGGACTGCTGGCGGCGATTATATTGGTCTATCTGCTGATCGTCGTGAATTTCCAATCCTGGTTGGATCCGTTTATTATTATCACGGCATTGCCCGGCGCACTGGCCGGCATCGCGTGGTCGCTGTTCGTGACCCATACTCGGATTTCAGAACCCGCGCTGACGGGCGCCATTATGACCATGGGGACAGGCACCGCCAATTCGATTTTGATCGTCTCCTACGCGCGCGAGCGCATTCAAGAACATGGCGACGCGGTGAAGGCCGCCATCGAGGCCGGGACAACCCGCTTCCGTCCGGTGCTCATGACGGCCTCAGCCATGATTCTCGGCATGGTCCCCATGGCCACCGGGTACTCTCAAAACGCACCGCTTGGGCGTGCGGTCATCGGTGGCTTGCTCCTCGCCACTGTGTTCACTCTCTTATTCGTGCCGTGTGTGTATGCGATTGTCCATGGGCGGAAACCGCATCCGCCAAAGGGGCAGGTCTCATCATGAAATCACCCAAAGGAACACGCATTGCGTTGATCATCATTGCGCTTGTCGCCGTCTACATCGGCTACCGGACCTACCTCAGCGGGAGCGATGCCGCGCTGCTGCGCGAGCAGACGCACGAGAACGCGGTCCAAACCGTGGCCGTTGTGAACCCCAAGCCGGTGCCACCGAGCGAGACCATCACGCTTCCCGGCAACATCGTAGGGTGGTACGAGGCGCCGATCTACGCGCGCGTCACGGGTTACGTAAAGATGTGGTACAAGGACTACGGCGACGAAGTGAAGAAAGGCGATATTCTGGCCGAGATCAATACGCCGGACCTCGACGCCGAATACAGCCAGGCCAAAGCCGATCTCGAATCGGAACGGGCCCGGTATGCGCTTGCCGTAGTCACCGCCAAGCGCTATCAGGCGATGCGCCAATCCCATGCCGTCTCCGAGCAGGCGATTACGGTACAAGAAAAACACATGCAGGCGCAGGAGGCGGTCGTGAAGGCGGCGGAACAGAAAGTGCGAAACATTGAAGCCTTCATCGGTTTCAAGAAGATCGTCGCGCCCTTTGAGGGGATGGTGATTCAGCGCAATATCAACGTCGGCGACTTGGTCAGCAAGGAGGGCCAACTCAACACTCCCGGGGGCATCACGAACCTCTTCACCGTGGCCGTCGTCGACACCCTGCGTCTCTTTGTGAACGTGCCGGAGACGTTTGGGCCCTTCCTGCAACCGGGCCTGACGGCGGAAGTGACGGCACCACAGCTTCCCAACCGTCGATTTACCGCCAAGTTTTTGACCGTCGCCAAAGGATTTAATGTAAGCACCCGAACCGCCGTCACTGTCTTTACCATCGACAACGAGGACAGGGCTCTGTGGCCGGGATCTTTCGCCCAGGTGCATCTCACAGCACCGGTCGACAGAAAGGTCTTCACCATCCCATCCACCGCGTTGGTGTTTCAGGAGCATGGAACGCAAGTCGCGCTGGTCACGGAGGATGACCACATCCATTTCCAACCGATCACCGTGAGCAAGCTCATGGATAGCACGGTCGAGGTGGCCGAAGGGGTCTCTTCGACTGACCGCATCGTGAACAACCCCAGTGTTGCTTTGCTCGAAGGTGACAGTGTGCGGGTCGTCACGCCGTCGAAGGGGTACGACCTCCTCACCAGTCCCGAGCCCGACCACACGTCCGGGTCAAAGGAAGCCTCAGCCAAGTGACCGCTGGTGATCTGTGAGCGACCTCTCCTCACGAACCCCAAAAGACAGCGTGCGCCTGCGGATCAGCCAGAGTGGACGGTGTTGTCTGTTGCTGCTGGTGATCGTGCTTGTGCCGGGATGTAATCGTGATTGGCTGCCGCACGTGGATTTGGCGCCTCCCTATGAGCCGCCTGACTACGTCGTTCCCGCCTCCTGGCATGGGGCGAGCCCCTTCGTTGAAGCCAACCCTTCCGACGCCGAACTTCGCACCAATTGGTGGGAACTGTACGACGACCCGACCCTCAACAGAATCGTCGAACAGGCCATGGCGGCGAATCCCGAACTTCAGGCGGCGGCGGAGCGGTTCGTCCAGGCGCGCGATACGATGATGCAGGTACGGTCCCAGCGAATTCCGCAACTCGGATTGGGCGGGAAAGCCACTCAAAGTCGGTACCATGTCGATTCCTTTTTGCGAGACCCTGATACTCCGTTGACCGGGTCTTTGGCGGCCGGTGCCGGGCTGGCATCCTGGGAGCCGGACTTCTGGTCGGCAATTCGCAACGCGACGCGCGTGGAGACCTACCGAGCCCAGGAACGAGCGGCGGACTGGGGTCTCGCCCGCCTGAGCCTACAGGCAGAAATCGCGGCGAACTACTTCACCTTGCGCGGGTACGACGCGCAGATTGCCATCTATACCCAATCGATCACCCTGTACCGGGAATCCCTCGCCCTCGTGAAGACGCAGTTTGCCGGAGCGATCGCATCGGCCCTCGACGTGGCCCGCGTGGAATCGCTGCTCTTCAGCACGGAAACGAAGCTGGCCCAGGTTCAGGGCCAGCGGCAGGTCACGGAGCAAACCATCGCCGCGCTCGTGAACATGGCCCCGGCGGGGTTTACGATCAGCCCGGCCGAGGACATCACCGTGGCCAAGTTCACAATTCCACAGACGATCCCGTCGACCCTGCTCGAACGCCGGCCGGACGTCGCCGGGATGGAGCGCCGGATGGCCCAGGCGAACCGGGCGATCGGCATTGCTCGCGCCGCGTTTTTCCCCGATGTACGGTTCGGAGCAGACGGAGGCATCCTCGACGTCAACTTCAGCGCCATCGAAATCGCGAATCTCGCGACCAGCTTCTGGTCCTATGGGGCCAGCGTGGCCTTGCCCGCGTTCCAGGGTGGGTACCGGCGTGCTCAACTACAAAAGTCTTGGGCGGCGTATCGAGAAATGGAGGATCGATATCGATCGACGGTTCTCAACGCCTTCCGGGAAGTCGAAAACAACTTGAGCTTGACGAAGCAGCTCACCACGGCCGTGGATCGGCAAGACGCGACGGTCGGCGCCACGCTGAAGACGCAAAATTTGACGATGGAACTGTACCAAGGCGGGTTGGCCTCGAGCCTCGAGCTGATTTATGCCCAGGTCGCGGTGCTCCAATCGCGTATTGACTTGGCACAAATCAAGGCTGATCTCCTGAGATCGTCCGTGGCCCTGGTCCGAGCACTCGGGGGAGGATGGACCCGCGGCCAATTGCCCACGGACGACGAAATTCAACCGTTCGGGACGTTACAATATGTCGACCTCGAGAAGCCCCCGACTGCAGGTGGCATCGACGTGGATGCCGATCCGGCCGACCGAATCAAGTATCGAGATTTGCGAACGCCAGTCGCTCGTTGAACAAGATCACGTGTGCTGTGTCTGCTGCTCTCAAGCCGAACCAGGCATGCGGAGGGGGCAGCCGCTTCACGACATTCTAGGAAACGGTTCGGGCTTATCAACAAGGGTCCTGGGGATGTCCCTAGTTTCATACGGGAACCCTCACCTGGTATTGGATAGATGGTTGTGTGTGCGATCACCGTCCCATGGCTATATTCGTTTGATTTGGTAGACCGCTGAGATTTCAGTGGGCGGGGCTACCGGAATGAGTTATTCTCCAACCACCATGCTGCGCATCCTGTCCGCACTATTCGTCGCATTGCTACTGTCTACCGGATTATCCGGGGCCTCGATCGCACAAGATTTGGTCGATTTGAGTGAATCCATCGAGGATCTGGCCGATGAGCGTGGCGTCGGAAGTACGGGGGAGCTGCACGATTTTGAAGAGCAGGCGCCCGCCGAAGCGCCCGAAGAAGTGTTGGGTGCCCCGCGGGCGGACTTCGCCCGAAGTCTCAGAGGCGCGCGCGCTGGAAGGGGCGCCGATCCTCAGGTCGCCCTCTTGGCCTCGCAACCGTTCCACCCTCCGACCATCTCCAACTGACGCGATCGCGATCCGCTAGTTCCACCCGTCCGTCGGACGGACTCGGATTCGAATTGTTCAGGAGGAGGCAAGCCATGCCGGCTCGTCCTTGGTACATATTGATCCTGGTTGTTATTATATGGTGCCCGTGCAGCCGATGGGCCTCGGCCCAAGATCCGCTTCCCGTTCCCCCTCCGGCGAAGGGGGAGTTACCCGTATACACGCTGGACACGATCCTCGACTTGGCGCTTCAGCGCCATCCGACCATCGAGGGCGCGCGCGGGGTCATTGATCAGCGCGAAGGTGACCGCGTGTCAGCCGACGCCTATTTGAACCCGACGATTACCTACCAAACGGCCAATGCAGCTCTTCGCGACCCCAGTAACGGGACGAGAATCAATGAGACGGGACTCATCGTCACGCAACCGATCGAATGGACGGGGAAGCGGTCCGCCCGTCACGACGCCGCCGAAGCCGGCCTGCGTAGCGCCACCGTCGGGCTTGATGACGTCAAGCTCAATTTGATCGCGGATGTCCGCACGGCCTTTTATGACCTTCTGCTGGCGGAGCGGACCGTTGAGTTGTTTCAGCAGAATGTGGACACCGTCGAGGAGGTGGCGCGCATCGTCAGAGCCAGAGTGCGCTCCGGCGAAGGCGCGCAATTCGAAGCCGTCAAGGCCGAGGTGGAGGTGCTCAAGGCGAAACAGGAACTCATGCGCGCGACCAACGTCGTGCGAATCCGGCTGGTCGCCCTGGATACCTTGACGGCCGGTGCATTGGGGACCCGATATAGGGTCTTGGGGCAGTTCAGGATCTATTCGGACCAGCTCATCCCGGAGCGTATCGCCGCCCGTAGCCTCGCGCAACACCCCGCAATTCAACGCCAGGAAAAGCTCGTGGAACAGGCTGAATACACCGTCTCCAAAGAGCGACACGCCAGAGTGCCGAACATCACATTCTTCGGTGGATACGCGCGCGACGTCGGCCGAGAGGCCGTCGTCGGGGGGGTCAGTGTCCCTACCCCCATTTGGTATCGCCAGCAGGGACATATCGCCGCGGCACTCGGCACGCAACGAAGCGAAGAAGCGGAATTGCTTCGTCTACGAAACGATCTGCATCGTGAAATCACCCAACACGCCCGTGAGGCGGAAACAGCCCAGGAATTGATTGTCGTCTACGAGCGAGGGCTCATGAAACAGGCCGACGAAGCGCTTCGGATCGCCCAATTGAGTTTTCGCCAGGGCGCCTCGAGCTTGTTGGACGTCCTCGATGCTCAGCGCGTTCAGCGTCAAATCGTCATAGATTATAATTTGGCGAAATACGGACTTTCGCTTGCCCTAACCCGTTTGGAGCGGGCCTTGGGGGGCACACTATAATTCGATTGGAGCGCGCATGATGTCCCGATTGGTTGGATTGTTCATACCTCCTGACGTTCCACACGTGACAGCCCCGGCGGGCTTGCGGAGGAGAGGGATCTCCAGCCGCCTTGCCGTACTTCTCGTCGCATTCTGCGTCACGACGGGTTGTGACCGTGGCCCCAGCGAAGCCCAAGGGCGTGCTGTGGTGGAGGAGGAAAGTATCCGCCTCGTGCAATTGTCTCCCGACGATCTCCAGCGGGCCGGCGTCACAGTGCAGCCGGTGCAACGCACGGAGTTCCGAACGTACCGAGACTTCCCCGGCATTGTGCGACCGAATGAGAATGCGCTCGCGGAGATCACCACACTAGTACGGGGCCGCGTGATGGCCGTTCATGTCGATTTGGGACGGATGGTGGAACACGGGCAATTGCTCGCCATGCTCTACAGCAGCGACCTGGGCTTGGCCCAATCCGGCTACTTGAAAGCCAGGGCTCGCCGCCACGTGGCGGAGCATGCCTATGAACGGGCCAAATTTCTGCTCAAAGAGAAAGTGATCGGCCAAGCCGAAGCGCAGCGCCGGGAGGGAGAGATGATCAGCATTCGGGCTGAGGCCAACGAGGCGAAGGATCGATTGCGCCTGCTCGGCATGTCCGAATCTGAAATCGAAACTCTGGAGCGCACGCAGAAAATCCACTCGGAAGTGCCGCTCTTGGCTCCGTTTGCGGGCCGCGTGATCGGCCGGAACATTACGATCGGCGAAGTGGTGGAAACGACGCAAAAGCTGTTCGTCATCGCCGACCTCTCGACCGTCTGGGTTGTCGGCAACGTTGCGGAAAAAGACATCCCCTACGTGCAGAACGCCGCCTCCATACCCAACCAACTGGTAGAGGTGCGGCTCGCGGCCTATCCTGACGATGTGGTGCAGGGCTCCATCAACTACGTGGGTGACGTGTTGGACCCCATTACGCGCACCATGCAACTCCGGCTCACGCTGCCCAATCCGCTTGGGCGGCTTAAACCCGAAATGTTCGCAACCATTCGGGTCTCCTCGGAGCCTATAGCAGCGGCATTGACCATCCCGGAAGCTGCCGTGCAGCACGACCAGGACAAGACCTTTGTGTTCGTCCAGAGCGACGAATCGAGCTTCGAACCTCGATCGATCCGCGTGGGCAACTCTAATGGAACGCTGGTGGAGATCCTGGACGGCCTGGAAGAAGGGGAACCCGTCGTCACGCACGGCGCCTTCATCCTCAAAGCCGAACTCCTCAAGCCGGACGCCTAGGCGATGGTTAACGCCCTCATCGAGTTTTCGCTGCGTCGCCCCTTTCTCATCCTCACCTTCATGGCGATGCTCGGGGTGGCAGGCGTGTATGCGTTTCGCACCATTCCGATCGACGCGTTTCCGGATGTGACCAGCGTGCTGGTCCAAGTGGTCACGAAGGCGCCAGGCCTCTCGCCGGAAGAGGTCGAGCGGCTCGTCACCTACCCCATCGAACAGCAAGTCATGGGGGTCCCCCATCTGACGCATTTGCGCTCCCTGACGAAGGTCGGCCTGTCTCTGATTACCATCGTCTTTGATGACGAGATGGACATCAATCTGGCACGCCAGCTGGTGCTGGAACGATTGATCGAGGTGCGTGAATTCCTCCCGTCCGGTTCCGAGCCCATGATGATGCCGAACAGCACCGGCTTGGGCGAGGTCTATCAATACTATTTGGAGGCGCCGGTCCCGCCCAACGCCAACCCGGCAGCCATGGAGCGGCAATTGATCGAACAGCGCACCATCCAGGATTGGCTGATACGCCCGATTTTGAAGAGCGTGCCGGAAGTCATCGACATCAATTCCTTGGGGGGATTTGTCAAGCAGTACCAAGTCATCGTGGATCCGGACCTTCTGCGTAAGTACGACCTGACTCTGCACGACGTCTTTACCGCGATCTCCAATAACAATGCCAACGCCGCCGGCAACATTCTCGAAAAGCATGCCGAGAAATATATCATCCGAGGCGAAGGGTTGATCCAAAGCCTAAACGACATCGAGGCCATCGTGGTGAAGGAGGAGGGTGGAACCCCCGTGCTCGTCCACGACGTTGCACAAGCTCGCATTGGCCATGCCGTCCGCCACGGGGCCGCCCTCCTGAACGGCGACCATGAAGTCGTCACGGGCATCGTGCTCATGCTCAGGGGCGGAAATGCGAGTCAGGTCGTCGAGGCCATCAAGCGAAAGGTCACCGAAATTCAAAAGAGCGGCTTGCTTCCTCCCGGCTGGCGGATCGTCCCCTTTTACGATCGGCTCGAACTGATTTCCGCCGCGCTCATGACCGTGTATCGGGCGTTGGGTGAGGGCATCGTCCTGGTGGTCATCGTCCTCTTCGTGTTTCTTGGGGACACACGCAGCGCCTTGATTGTCACGGGCACGTTGGTGCTGACCCCCTTCGCAACCTTTCTGCTGATGGGGCAAGCCGGTTTGACAGCCAATCTGATGTCGCTGGGTGGATTAACCATTGCCATCGGCATGGTGGTGGACGGGTCGGTCGTCATGGTGGAAAACATCCATCGGCACTTGAATGTGCGCCGAGAGGACGGTCTCTCGCGCAGCGCCGTGGTGCTCCGCGCAGCCCGCGAGGTCTCCCGCCCGGTGGTGTTCGGCATCGTGATTATTACGATCGTATTTCTCCCTCTGTTGTCGCTGCAGGGCATGGAAGGGAAGATGTTCAAGCCGATGGCCTATACCATCATGATCGCCCTGTCGGTTTCCCTCCTGCTGTCGCTCACTCTCTCTCCGGTATTGTGCGCACTCGCGCTGAGAGGGGGTCACGCGGCGGATCCTGTGGTTTTGCAATGGGCGAAGCGAGTCTATTTGCCCGTTCTGCAGTGGGCCTTGTGTCGCCGCCTGCTCGTCGTCGGATCGGCCCTAGGACTCCTAGCCGGCAGCATCGTACTGTTCCCCTTTTTGGGCACCGAGTTTATTCCGATCCTGAACGAAGGCAGTTTGGCCCCGCAAACGATCCGACTGCCCAGCATCTCGTTGGACCAATCGATCAAAATCGAACGGGAGATGCAGCGGGCCGTCATGGGGTTTCCCGAAGTCGAGCGAGTGGTCTCGAAAATCGGCCGGACGGAACTGGGAAACGATCCGCAAGAGCCGAACGAGAGCGACCCGGTCGTGGTGCTGCGTCCGATGGACACCTGGACCAGCGCCTCCACCATGCCGGAGCTGAAAGAAAAGATTCGCGAGCGGCTCGCGCGAGTCCCGGGCGCCAGCTTCCTGTTGAGCCAGCCGATTCAGCAGCGCGTCGATGAGTTGATTTCCGGCGTGCGCACGGAAGCCACGGCCAAGCTGATCGGGCCGGATCTCGACATCCTTCGTCAGAAGGGAGATGAACTCGCCGGCGTGCTGTCCACTATCCGTGGAGTCAAGGACGTGAAGCTCGAGCAACTCTTCGGGCAGCCGTATCTGACCGTCGACATCGATCGGGCGAGAATTGCCCGATACGGCATTAACGTCGCGGACGTGCGAGAGGTCATCGCCACCGCGATTGGCGGCCAAAGCGCGACCCGAGTCTATGAAGGACACCGGCGATTCGATCTATTCGTTCGTTATCCCGAGCGGGATCGAAACAGCATTCAAGCCATTGGGAACATCCGGCTGACCGCGGCGGACGGGGCACTCGTCCCTCTGAGCGAACTCGGCACCATTCGGATGCACGAGGGCCCCGGTCGCATCAGCCGCGAGGGCCTCCAGCGATATCTGTCGGTAGGCTTCAATACGCATGGACGGGACATCGGCAGTATCGTGGCGGAAGCCAGGACTCGTATCGCCAATGAAGTTCCGCTGCCGCTGGGCTATACGATTGACTGGGGGGGGTCCTTTGAGAACATGCAGCGGGCGATGGGCCGGCTTCAAGTGATCGTGCCGCTGACGATCGTCGTCATTTTCATTTTATTGTTCACCTCGTTTTCCTCTCTTCAACAAGCGCTCTTGATTATTCTCAACCTGCCGTTCGCCCTCATCGGGGGAATCGTGGCGCTCTGGGTGACCGGCGAGTACCTCAGCGTCCCCGCGTCGGTTGGATTCATCAACCTGTTCGGCGTCGCCGTCCTCAACGGCATCGTGCTGGTCTCCTATATGAACGCCCTACGCCGAGAAGGCATGGATGTCAACCAGGCCGTCGTAGAAGGCTGCCTCTTGCGACTACGGCCGGTGCTGATGACCGCGCTCGTCGCCCTGTTGGGACTTGTGCCCATGGCATTGGCGCACGGCATCGGGTCTGAGGTCCAGCGACCGCTCGCCGTGGTGGTCATTGGCGGCCTGACGAGTTCGACCCTCTTGACCCTGGTCGTCCTCCCGGTTCTGTACGAGTGGATCGAAGGGCGGGTGCCCAAGCGGCCCTCAAAATCGCCCCGCCGTCAGATCGCTCCCGAATCTCCTGTTGAGCAATCCACAGAAGCGTAACCCGGCCCAATCGGCCACATTTGCTCCCGCGCCGTGTTCGTCGTCTCGTATCGCGCACGCCCCTGCTACGCGTGACGAACAGACGCTGGAAGCCCCTTCCCCATCCTGCTAGAGTGGGTCGCCGGATCCGCTATGCACCTCTTGTGACAATGGGCATGACCGCCGAGTGGCTCACGTGGATTGGGATTGGAGTCTGTCTGCTGCAATCGGGATTGTTCTCAGGACTCAACCTTGCCGTCTTCAGCCTGGGGCGTCTGCGCCTGGAAGCGGAAGCGGCGAGCGGGAACTACAGCGCCCGCGCCGTCCTCCAGCTGCGCGACCACGCTAATGAAACTCTGGCCACGATTCTCTGGGGCAATGTCGGGATCAACGTGCTGCTGACACTGCTCTCGAATTCGGTGATGGCGGGCGTCACGGCGTTTCTCTTCTCGACGTTTCTCATCACGATCCTCGGTGAAATCGTTCCGCAGGCCTACTGCTCCCGCCACGGCGTCCGCGTAGCGGCGCTGTTTGCCCCACTGTTGCGATTCTACCGTCTGATGCTGTTTCCCGTCGTCAAACCCTCCGCGCTGATCCTCGACGCCTGGCTCGGCAAGGAAGCGGTCGCGTACTTTCGCGAATCAGAGATCAAGGAACTGTTACGCCGCCACATGGACAACGAGCACACGGAAGTCAGCCGCGTCGAAGCCATCGGCGCGCTGAATTTCCTCACCATCGACGACATTCCCATCGAACAAGAAGGCGTTCCCATCGACCCGGCCAGTATGCTCCATCTTCCGATTCGAGAGGGGATCCCGATCTTCCCCCCATTTCAAAAACGTCCCGATGATCCCCTGATTCAACGTATCAACGCCTCGGACAGACCTTGGGTCATCATTACGGATGAGCAGTCCGAACCGCACTTCATCATGGATGCCGACGGATTTCTCCGACACGCCCTGTTGACGTCCGACGTCACCGATCCAACGGCGTATTGCCATCGCCCGGTCATCGTGCGCGATTGCACCGAGCCGTTGGGAAAAGTCATCCAGCAGCTGAACTTCGATCGCACGCCGTCCGGAGACCATCTGATCGGCAATGACGCCATCCTGCTGTGGGGAGCGCAACGCAGACTCATCACCGGGGCCGATTTGCTCGGACGTCTTTTGCGAGGGATCGCCAAACGCTCCTGAAACGAGAGGCGTGAGGGCTTCGGTTCCTACGACGACAAGAGCTGAGAGAATGCCGTCGCCAGGCCGAGAAAGCTGAAGAAACCCACCACATCCGTGACGGTCGTCAGGATAATGGAGGACGATTGGGCCGGGTCTTGATTGAGCGACTTGAGCATGATGGGAATAATCGCCCCTGAGAAGCCAGCGATACACATCGACGTGACCATCGACACGGCGATCACCAGCGTCAGACCCGGGGAGCGGCTCCACCAATAGACGGCCGCGGACGTCGTCGCGGCCACGGCCACGCCATTGAAGAGTGCAACGCCGAATTCTTTCCCGCTCACACGCAGCCACTGTGCCGGCCGGATGTCCCGCAGCGCGAGTCCTCGCATGACCACCGCCAAGGACTGTGCGCCCGTATTGCCAGACTGCCCGGCCACGACCGGCAACAAGACCGCCAGCGCCGTGAATCGCGCGATGACGTCCTCGAACATCCCGACAACCGAGGACGCCAGGAAGGCCGTGAGGAGATTGACCTGTAACCATCCGAGGCGCTTCCGTACGGAGAACCAGATCGGGGAGAGCGCGCGCTCGTCTCGGCTGGCGCCGACCATCGTTTGGAGGTCGGCCGTGGCATCCTCCTGACTCGCCTTGACGATGTCTTCGTATTTGATGGTGCCGAGCAATCGCTGATCCAAATCCACGACTGGGATGCTCATGAGACGCTGGGATTCGAACACCTCGACAATCTCTTCCCGATTGGCCATCGGGTGAATATGCGGCACATCGCGCCGCATCACGGACTGCAACCGTTCTTCCGGATCCAAGAGAAGCAGGTCGCGTACGGACAGGACCCCGACCAGATGCCGCCTGCGATCGAGAATGTAGACGTCATAGAGATCTTTCGGCGCGCGCTTACGAACGTCCCGGACGGCTTCCTCAACGGTAAAATCCTCAGGCAAGGCGTAGGCTCCGGCATCCATCAAACTGCCCACGGATTCGGGCGGATAGGCCATGAACAGCCGAATTTCTTTGGCCAAGGCCTGGGGCGCGTTTCGGAGCAGCACACGCTGGCGCGCGCGGTTCATACGGCCAAGCAGGGCAGCCGCGTCGTCGGGGGTAAAGGAGCGGAGCACCTGCGTGCCCACGTCGTCCGGCAAGGACCACAAGGTCTCGGCGGCCAGCGCGGGGTTCATGGAAGACAGCAATTCCGCAATCACACGTGGAGGGGTGACACGGAGCAAATCCACGATCTCCTCCGTCTCGAACGATTCCAAGAGGTGCCCCGCTTCCTCGGGATGGCCCGCGAAGAAGGCTTCATGAAGTTGCCGGTGTCGGATCATCGGGGCGTCCTTCCTGGCGCGGATCCCTCGGCGCCTCGGTCATGCTTGTTTCGACCACCTGGACTAGGTCCGTCATGATCCGCAACCCGACCAGCGCGTAGGTTTCCCACACCTTGATCAGGGTGTCAGAAAGCACGTTGCCTGCGGCCGGGACGATGCCCTCATCGCGCAACCGCTGCAGGGCCTGATGCCGAAGGACCCCGACCAGTAATCCGTTTCGGTCTACAACCGGAAGCATGGGATAGCGTCGCCACTGGGGATGTTGCCGCAGTTCTTCACCCGCCGCGTCCGCAGGGACCGTTTCGATCTGATCCGTCATGATCGTCGCTACCAGTTGCGTGGGCTCGGCGATCAGAAGTTGCTTGGTTGTGACCATCCCGACCAACGCGCCGTCTCGCTCCACCACATAGTGGTAATAGGTGGCCCGTTGGGGGTTGCGCTTGATCCACTCCAGCGCACTGGCGACGGAGACGTCCGGGGCCAGTGTGAGCATGCGGGGGTCGGCCAGACTGGCCGCAGAACCTTCAGCATGGAGAATGTTCGATCGAAGGCCTGGACCGACGATGGTATCCAGCTGGGATAACAGCTCGCGCTGGAGCTGCCGGTCACACTGTCGTAAGACTCCAATGGCAGCCGGGGACGGAAGCGAGGCTAGAATGGTGACGGTTCGATCACGGGGAAGCAGGAGTAGAACATCCGCGGCGACATGCGCCGGTGCATGCTCGAGGATAGCCGCGATCTCGTCCTCCGCATAGTCCGACAACACCGCCACCACCTCCTGCGCGGGCCAGCTTTCGAGTTGCTTCACAGCCTCGAGCGGATAGGCTTTCAAGTACGCCAGGGTGAGGCGGGACTCCGCGTTCATCTGCTAGCCGGACGGCTCGATGGTGGTACTGGCCTCCTGGAATCGCACGGCTGGCACCACGATGCGTCCGTTGGGCGTATCGAGAACCACGGCGACCGGGGTAATGGCGGTAATTTGTCCCTGTATGTCGGCCACACGGATCGTCTGACCGACGCGGAATACGGGCTGCAGGTAGTGCGCCGCGATGAGATTGGCGACGGCGCCGCGCGCACCGAGTCCGAACGACAGGGCCGCCCCGGCTATCAACCCCCCGAACGCGATCAGGACCGAACTGTTCAAGAGCATCGTGTCGATTCCGAGTTCGTTGATGGCCGTTACGAATACGACCAGCAGTGCGGCGACGTAAAACGTTTGCGCGACCAATGGCCCTTGCGGGATGCCGGCCGACAGGCAGGCCAGCCCGATCAACTCTTTGATGTACGTCGTGGCCAGCATGCCAAGCACGACGATCAACACCGCGACCCCTACGCGAGGGAGATACCGTGCCAAATCGGTCAACGCCGAGGACACGGCGGATAGTCCCAACGTATCCGCGGCTGAGATTCCGAAAAGGAGAAAAATAAGCCACGAGACCAGGGTACCGATCACGTCGGCACTGGTTTTCTGCGATTCGGTTCGTGCCAGCAGCGTTTGGATCGGCGTACGATCCAACAGCCGATTGATACCCACCATCTTCAACACCGCCGCCGTACCGGCCCCGACCATCCGTGCCAGCACATACCCGGCGAGGATGAGCAGCAGGGCTCCCAGGAGCTTCGGGAGGAAAGCGACCACGTGTGAGACGCTTCCTTCGACGGTCGCCCAGACGGTGTCCCAAAGACTGTGAAGGTTCACAAGCGCGTGCCCTTGTTTCGCCGAAAGCACCGACTCCGTGGAGCAATGTGAGGCATGGACAGCAATGGATAGCGGTGGATCCTATACCAACGTCCGTCCGCAATCCAGAGCCAATCTGCGCGCAGGGGTGCCTGTCGCCGCGGGATGCTGCGATTACGAGGCGCGCTCGCTGATGCGGAGCACGGCAATCGATCGAGCCTCCAGTTCGTAGCGCTCCCCTCCCTTGAGAATGGAGACGGGTTTCTCTGCTCCCGGAGCAATGGCGGTATCGAGTAGCGGCTGCCACCGTACGCCGCGCTTGTGGGCCGGCAGGGTGAAGGCGAGCGGTCCGTGATGCGCATTCAAAAGCATGAGCAACGTGTCGTCCACGACGGGTCGCCCTTTCTCATCGGTCTCACTGATGGCATCACCGGCCAAGCGCAGCATCAAGGAGCGTACGTAGCCGGCGTTCCAGTCCTCATCGGTCATTTCCTTGCCGTCCGGTCGAAACCAGGCGATATCCTTCACCTCGGAGCCGCGGATGTGTCGTCCCTGAAAGAAACGACGTCGCCGCAATACCGGATGGCGCTTCCGGAAGGCGATGAGCGCACGGACAAACTCGAGAAAATCCCGCTGGGCCCGGTCGAGCTTCCAGTCAAACCAACTGATTTCATTATCCTGGCAGTAGGCGTTGTTGTTCCCTCCTTGCGTCCGCCCGATTTCATCTCCGCCGCACAACATGGGCACACCCTGCGAAAAAAAGAGCAAGGTCAAGAAATTGCGCTTTTGCCGTTCGCGAAGGTCGACGATCTTCGGATCGTCCGTTGGTCCCTCAACCCCACAGTTCCAACTTTCATTGTCATCGCTCCCGTCTCGATTATCCTCGCCGTTGTCGAGATTGTGCTTCTCGTTGTACGAGACCAAATCGTGAAGCGTGAAGCCGTCATGGGCCGTGATGAAATTGATGCTGGCATACGGTCTTCGGCCGCTCATGCTGTACAGGTCGCTGCTTCCCGTCAGCCGGTACGCCAATTCGGCCACCTGCCCGCCGTCACCTTTGACATAGCGCCGAATCGTGTCCCGGTACTTCCCGTTCCATTCCGCCCATCCGACCGGAAAGTTACCCACCTGATACCCACCTTCACCGATATCCCAAGGCTCGGCGATGAGTTTCACCTGAGACAGAATCGGATCCTGATGGAGAATGTCGAAGAAGGCCCCCAAGCGATCGACGGCGTGCAGTTCGCGCGCGAGCGCGGATGCCAGATCGAACCGGAACCCATCCACGTGCATGTCGGTCACCCAATAACGGAGACTGTCCATAATGAGCTGCAGGGTACGCGGATGCGTCACGTTGAGGGTATTGCCGCATCCCGTGTAATCCATGTAATACCGACGATCGTGGTCGACCAGTCGATAGTAGGACGCATTGTCGATTCCACGGAACGACAAGGTCGGGCCCAGGTGATTGCCCTCCGCGGTATGGTTATAGACGACGTCGAGAATGACTTCGATGCCGGCACTGTGCAGGGTCTTCACCATCGTTTTGAACTCGCGCACGTGCCGTCCGCGCACCGGTGAGACCGCGTATCGAATGTCGGGAGAGAAAAATCCGATCGTGTTATACCCCCAATAGTTGGTCAGGTTCCGATCGGCCAAATGCTTGTCCCGCACGAATTGGTGAATGGGCAAGAGTTCCACGGCGGTCACGCCCAAATGCAGGAGATGATCGATGACGGCGGGTGTCGTGAGTGCCGAGTAGGTTCCGCGCATATGCTCCGGAACGTCCGGATGGCGGGCCGTCAACCCCTTCACGTGGACCTCGTAGATGATGGTCTTGTCCCACGGCGTCTTGAGCAGATGATCGCCTCCCCAGGTAAACGCCTGATCCACCACGACAGACTTCGGAACGTTGTCGGCGTTATCCCGAGCATCCAATGTCAGATCAGCACGCGGATCGCCGATCCGGTAGCCGAACATCGCATCGGACCATTCGACGGTTCCCGCGATCGATTTGGCGTACGGATCGATCAAGAGCTTGTATGGATTGAACCGGTGGCCCTGGCCGGGATCATACGGACCGTGAACCCGGTAACCATAGTGCTGCCCCGGCCAGAGGCCTGGAATATAGACGTGCCAGACTTGATCGGTCCGTTCCTCCAGACGGATGCGGTACGATTCCTGAATTGCATCCGGACCATCGAATAAACATAATTCCACGGCGGTGGCATTTTCTGAAAACAAGGAAAAGTTCACACCTTCACCGTCCCACGTGGCACCCAATGGATAGGGCTTTCCCGGCCACACTCTCATGCGTCCTCCTTCCACGTTCTTGGGGCAGGATAGCGTACCACCGTGAGTGCCGGCGAAGCGATCTCGATTCCAGCCCGCGCAAGCGCTTTGAGCGTCTGCACCTGCAAGCGATGTTTCACCGTTCGGCGGGAGCGGGCGGGAACGACATAGCGCGCCGTGCAGGCCACCCAGTGTTCGGTCAGCGAGACGTACACTTGCGCGTGCGTATCCGGCATCCCCAACAGCGAGATGCCGGGAAGACGTCGCAGCGCATCGCTCGCCGATTCTTCGATCTCTCGGGTCTCATGACCGACCGTCTCGCGCATGATCGCTTCCGCCCGCTCCCATTGTGGTCCATACGCGATCGGCACCGTAAACTCGTCCCAAATGTACGGTGCCCCCTGCGTGTAGTTAAAGACTGGGTCCTTGAACACAGCCCCGTTGGACACGGCCACCACGCGTCCCGTCAACTGGTCGGCCTGCACCCAGTTCCCGATCTCCAGCAACGACGTACGAATCATGCCGATATCGGTCACGTCCCCGATGACTCCGCCGACCTGGACGCGGTCGCCCACCTTATATAATCCCGACGATATGATCAGTCCCCATCCGGCAAGACTCACGAGGACGGGCGCCAGCGCGATGGCAAACCCGGCCCCCGTGGCGCCCAGCACCAGCAGAAACCCTTGCAGGCGTTGGGCCCATATTCCGATCGCGGTGACAAGAAAGATGCTGGCGGCAGCCGTCCGAATGACTTTACGGATGGTATAGCGCCATCGCTCATCGGAAACGGCGCGCTCCATCGCCCACTCGCCCAGACGCGTGGCGGCCAGCAGCGCCACGGCAAGCACCGCCGTATAAATCCACCGCTCATCCACCTGTGCCTTCCACTCAAGGGAGGAGTCAGCTAGCGCGTCCAACGGGGTTCGACCCTTTCGACTTGACTTGTAGGTGGGTCAGCATCCTTATGCAAGCGGAATTTGTTGATCTCACGGACTTGTTTAGCGCACACCGCGTCGGTATGGTGTGAGCGACATGTGGGAGGAACTGTGACCGAACCATGGGAATTGGACCTTGGGGCCAGAGTGTGCGGTCCCGACCGAGTCCGGTTTCACGTCTGGGCGCCGAAGGCTCGAAGCGTTACGGTCGAACTTCTCGGGCCGAATCCACACGTCGTTTCGCTTCGACCGTCCTTCGGTGGTGGTTTCGAAGGGACGGTGGACGGGGTTCGGACAGGAACCTCCTACCGCTACCTGCTCAACGACACGCTCCGCAGACCGGATCCCGCCTCGCGCAGCCAGCCTGAAGGCGTACATGGACCATCGGCTGTCATTGATCCGAACGTGTTTCGGTGGACGGACGCCGGTTGGGCCGGTGTGTCGCGCGACCAGTTGCTCATCTATGAGCTTCACGTGGGCACCTTCACTCCCGACGGCACCTTCGATGCCATCATCCCCCGGCTCCCCTATCTGAAGAAATCCCTTGGGATCACGGCCATTGAATTGATGCCGATCGCTCAATTCCCCGGAAGGCGTAACTGGGGCTACGATGGCGTACACTTGTTCGCCCCCCAATCGACCTATGGCGGTCCAGATGGGCTCAAACGGCTTGTCGACGCGTGCCACGCCGCAGGCATGGCGGTGCTCCTGGACGTGGTCTACAACCATCTGGGTCCCGAGGGGAACTACTTGGGAGACTTCGGCCCCTATTTCACCGACCGATACCGAACGCCGTGGGGATCGGCGGTCAACTACGACGGGCCGGACAGCGACGCTGTTCGCCATCACGTGATCAGCAATGCACTCTATTGGATCGCCGAATATCACATGGACGGATTGCGACTGGATGCGATTCACGGAATCTTCGATTTCAGTGCCACCCACTTGCTCAAAGAGATGGCTCGGGAGATCCACGCGCTGAGCGCCCGCCTCAATCGGTCCGTGCATGTCATCGCCGAAAGCGATCTCAACGACACCCGCATCATCGATCCACCACGGATCGGAGGTTTCGGACTGGATGCCCAGTGGAACGATGATTTCCACCATGCCCTGCGCGTCACCCTGACCGACGAACGAAAGGGCTACTACGAGGATTTCGGTGGACTCAAGGATTTGGCCACCGCGGTGCGTCAAGGTTTTGTACACGGGGGGCACTACTCCGCCTACCGCCGACGACGGCATGGGAATTCATCTGAGCACTGCGCGCCCTCCCAGTTCGTCGTCTTTGCCCAGAATCACGATCAGATCGGCAATCGTGCGAAGGGCGACCGCCTCAGTACGACCCTCTCGTGGGACGCCCTCAAGGTGGCCCGGACGGTCGTCCTCCTGTCTCCCTCCATTCCACTCTTATTCATGGGTGAGGAATACGGCGAGACCGCGCCCTTTCAATACTTCATCGAGCACGGTGACCCGACGCTCATCGAGGCGGTCCGTCAAGGCCGACGCTCCGAGTTCTCGGCCTTCGGGTGGCAACCGGACGAGATC
Source organism: Nitrospira sp. (assembly GCA_036984305.1). Lineage (NCBI taxonomy): Bacteria > Pseudomonadati > Nitrospirota > Nitrospiria > Nitrospirales > Nitrospiraceae > Nitrospira > Nitrospira sp. The sequence goes on along the minus strand of BQWY01000001.1, from coordinate 506,973 downwards.
CCGGATCCGCAAGATGAAGCCACTTTCCTACGGTCGAAGCTCGCCCTGGACAGCTTGAATGCTCGGCAGCGGGACCTGCTGCGGTGGACCATGGCGCTGATCGAGGCGAGAAAATCCGTCGCTGTTCTCGGGCTCGGCGACGGCGTTTCCTCGCATCACTCGGTCAGAGCCGACGAGTCGGAGCAGGTCTTGATCCTCCATCGATGGCTGGACCAAGGCGACCAGGCATTGATATTGTTGAGCTTCAACGCCATGCCGGCACGGCTGTCTCTCACGGAACCGGTCGGCGAGTGGCACCGATACCTCGACTCATCTGCGACGGAATACGGCGGATCGGGGGTGACCGCCACGGAGCGGCGGTTTGCGATTCGACCCGATGGAGCGAGACTGACACTTCCACCCTATGCCGCCTGCGTGCTCCTATCCCCAAGCCGGTGATCCCAATCTTGGTCGGGTCTTGAGCCGCTTGCATCAATCACTTATATAAGAATGGGAGGCATCCTATGTCGTCTTCGCCTGTGAGCCGCGTCTTGGACCTGTCGATCCTCTGGCTATCGACCAGTGGATTGCGCATGATGATCATCCTCATCGCCATGGCGATACTGCTGTCCCTGGTCAAGCGGTTGGTCCTTCGGTTCCGAACACTGTACGAGGGCGCCTTGCACAGCCCAGGGCAGCGGAAACGCGTGGATACGTTGACACACGTGGTCCGGGACGTGGCCCGCGTCCTCATTCTGGCAATCGGCACCATGATGATCCTGTCTGAAGTGGGCGTCGATCTCAAACCGCTCTTGGCTGCGGCGGGACTTGGCGGCTTGGCGATCGGGTTCGGGGGACAAAGTCTCGTGAAAGATGTGATTTCGGGATTCTTCATTCTTCTGGAGGATTCCGTACGCGTCGGGGACGTCGTGGAGGTCGCTGGGGTCGGTGGATTGGTCGAGGAGGTCAAACTCCGCACGATTACGCTCCGGGACCTGTCGGGCAACGTCCATGTCGTGCCCAACGGCGTGATCGACCGGGTGAAGAACATGACAAAGCTGTATTCCTACTATTTGTTCGACGTCGGGGTCGCGTATCGAGAAGACGTCGATGAGGTCATGGCCGTCTTGAAGGACATCGCGGAGGAGCTGCGTGGTGACGCTAAGTTTGCGGCCGACATCCTCGAGCCGCTCGAGATGCTGGGGGTTGACCAGTTCGCGGACTCGGCGGTGATCATCAAGTGCCGAATCAAGACCAATCCTTGTCAGCAGTGGCGCGTCGGACGCGAAATGAATCGACGAATCAAGAAGACCTTTGATGCCAAAGGGATTGAGATTCCGTTTCCGCATCGGACGATCTACTGGGGCGAACCGAAGCAGGGGACGCCGCCACCGCTCCATGTGGCGGGGTGGAACTCAGCTCCGACACCGACCCACGCGGCCTAGGTCTATGCGTCGTGCACGGTTCATCCGGCGGGCGGGGAGGATTGCGCCGAGAGTGGGACCCAGGACATGAACCCGTCTCACCCCTCAGATGCCGCGTCCGAAACGCCGTCGCGTTCGGAACCCGAATGGGCCGACTGGTCCGATGAACGATTGCTCGACTTACGGCTCTGCGATCTCCGCCTGACGATCGAGCAAAGTTCCGCCGCGGAACCCATTCGCCGCTTGCAGGAGGAATTGGCTGCACGTGGCTTGGTGTGCCGGCCCCATTTCTGGCTGTCCGAAGAGTGGTTTTCTCCCGACGGGGTCCCGGGTATCGCCGTCCCCTTCTATCTGGCCCACCCCCGCCTGGCCAAGTTAGAGCAGGCCCAAATGTTGGAGGTGGAAGGCGGCACGCCGGAGTGGTGTCTGCGGATCCTTCGACACGAGGCCGGCCACGCCATCGATAATGCGTACCGTCTGCGCCGCCGCCGTGAGCGCCAGCTGCTCTTCGGGAGCTCCAGTCAACCCTATCCAACGTTTTATAAACCCAAACCGTACAGCCAGAACTATGTCCAGCATCTGGACATGTGGTACGCACAGAGCCACCCCGACGAGGACTTTGCAGAAACGTTTGCCGTCTGGCTCAATCCCGACTCACAATGGCGCGAACGCTATGCAGGCTGGCCGGCCATGAAGAAACTGGAATACATGGACGGGATCATGACGGCGCTCGCCGGCGCCCGGCCGGCGGTCACCACGAAACAGCGGGTCGATACGCTGCCCCGCCTCCGCCGTACCTTGCGTGAACACTATGCCCGCAAGCAAGAACACTACGGGTCGCCCCACCCGACCATCTACGATCGCGATCTCCGGCGCATTTTTTCCGACGGACCGGCTTATCAGGAAAACCCGACTGCCGTGCAGTTTCTTTCGCGTATTCGTGCCGAGGTGCGCCGCGAGGTCGCGAGCTGGACGGGTGAGTACCAGTACACCATTGATCGCGTGTTCGACGACATCCTGTCGTGCTGTCGTGAACAGGAACTTCGTCTTGCGATTCCCGAGGCCAGGGCCAAATTGGACGTGACCATTCTGCTGACCGTCCAAACGATGAACTACCTCCACGGAGGACACCACCGCGTGGCCCTATGAAACCCCTCCGAATCCTCGCGCTCATGCACGAAGACCTGGTGCCGCCCGACATGGTCACGGGCATCGATACCAGCAAGGCCGAATGGCGGACCGAGTACGACGTCGTCACCACGCTGCGCACCGTGGGACATGATGTGCGAGCACTCGGCGTACGTGACGATTTGGGCGTCATTAGGACCGCTGTAGACGAATGGAAACCGCATATCGCCTTCAATCTCTTGGAAGAGTTCAGCGGCACGGCCGTCTACGACCAAAATGTGGTGTCGTATCTGGAACTCTTGAAAGTTCCCTACACCGGATGCAACCCTCGAGGCCTGATGTTGGCCCGCGACAAGGGTGTGGCCCACAAGATCCTCTATTACCATCATATTCCGATTCCCGAATTCATCACGGTACCATTGGGCCGATCCGTCAAACGCCCGAAGGACTTCCCGTTCCCCTTGATCGTGAAGTCCGTGTCGGAGGAGGCCTCATTGGGCATCTCGCAGGCCTCGATCGTCGAGGACGACGACAAGCTCCAGGAACGGATCAGATTCGTGCATCAAAACGTCGGCACCGGCGCCTTGGTCGAACGTTTTATCGAAGGCAGGGAACTCTATGTTGGGGTACTGGGGAACCAACGGCTCCGAGTGTTTCCTGTCTGGGAACTCGACTTGAGCCAATTGCCGGACGACGCTCGACGTGTCGCCACCGCCCGGGTCAAGTGGTGCGACCGCTATCAGAAGAAATATGACGTGTCGTCGGACGTGGCCGACCTGACGAACGAACAGCGCGTCTCGATTCAGCAGTTGGCCAAGCGGGTGTACCGCTGTCTGGGGCTCAGCGGCTACGCTCGGATCGACTTGCGGCTCGCGGCATCGGGGCTCGTGTACGTGCTGGAAGCAAATCCGAACCCTCAGATCGCCAAGGGGGAGGATTTCGCCGACTCAGCCGAGGCGGCCGGTCTCTCCTACAAGACGCTCCTGCAGCGCATTTTGGACCTGGGGTTACGCTGGCATCCTTCCGTTACGCCATCGGATCGGACCCTCCCGGTCCCGAGCCGCGTGGGCACCGCCAACAACGACGCTAACTCAGCTTGAAGTACACGACCGAGAGAGGCGGCAGCGTCAGCGAGAGGGAGTTGGAAAATCCGTGGCAGGCCACGGACTCCGCCATGACGCCCCCGCCGTTGCCCAGATTGCTTCCGCCATAGGTCGCCGAATCACTGTTCAACACCTCGCGGTACCACCCGAAGAACGGGACGCCAATGCGATAGCCGACTCTCGGCACCGGGGTAAAATTGCACACGCAGACGATGATGTTGTTCTGATCACGGGCCTTGCGGATGAAGGCAATCACGGAGTTTTCGCCGTCGTTGAAGTCGATCCATTGGAATCCGGTCCAATCGAAGTCCACTTCATGAAGGGCCGGATCTTCCCGGTACAGCCAATTCAGATCGTGCACGTAACGTTGCATGCCCAGATGCGGCTCATACTGACACAGATCCCACTGGAGACTCGCATCGTGATTCCATTCCCACCATTGTCCGAACTCCCCGCCCATGAAGAGCATCTTCTTCCCGGGGTGCCCATACATGTATCCGAACAACGCGCGCAGGTTGGCAAAGCGCTGCCAACTGTCGCCGGGCATCTTGTCGATCAACGACTTCTTTCCGTGCACCACCTCGTCGTGTGACAGCACAAGCACGAAATTTTCGTGGAACGCGTAGACCAGGCCGAATGTGATCTGGTTCTGGTGGTATTTGCGATGGACCGGCTCCTTGGAAAAATAGTCCAGCATGTCGTGCATCCACCCCATATTCCACTTGAAGGTAAAACCCAAGCCTCCCGTGTAGGTGGGCTTGGAGACACCGGGCCAGGCCGTGGACTCCTCCGCAATGGTCACGGCGCCCGGATGTTCCTGGTGCACGAGCACGTTCAACTCCTTGAGGAAGGCCACGGCCTCGAGGTTTTCATTGCCCCCGAATTGATTGGGAATCCACTCCCCAGCCTTTCGGGCATAGTCCCGATACAGCATCGACGCCACGGCGTCCACGCGAAGCCCGTCGATGTGATAGCGATCCATCCAAAAGAGCGCGCTGTTGAGGAGAAAGTTTCGGACCTCTACGCGGCCATAGTTGAAAATCCGGCTGTTCCATTCCGGATGAAACCCCAACCGAGGATCTTCGTGATCGTAGAGATGTGTCCCGTCAAACCAGGCCAACCCATGCGGATCGTCCGGAAAATGCGCCGGGGCCCAGTCGATAATGACCCCAATGCCCGCCTGGTGAGCGGCATCGACAAACGCCATGAAATCCTCCGGCTGTCCATACCGGCGGGTCGGAGCAAAATACCCGGTCGACTGATAGCCCCACGATCCATCGAACGGATGCTCGGTCACCGGCATCAGCTCGAGGTGGGTGTAGCCCATATATTTGGCGTAATGAATGAGCTTGTCCGCCAATTCGCGATAGGTGAGCCAGCGATTGTCCTCCTCGGGAACCCTCATCCAGGACCCTAGATTGACCTCGTAGATGGACCAGGGCGCAGCCAACTGATCTCGCTCGGCGCGGGCGGTCATCCAGGCCTCATCGTTCCAGCGGTATCCGGAGAAACGGTGGACGATGGAGGCAGTCCGCGGTCGCAGCTCAGCCGCGAACGCGTACGGATCGGCTTTGGTGAAGGGCACGTCGACATGGCGCGAGCGGATCTCGTACTTATAGACTGTGCCCTCGGAAATGTCCGGCACGAACAGCTCCCAGAGCCCGGTTGCGCCTCTGCTGAGCATGGGATGGCGTCGCCCGTCCCACTGATTGAAATCCCCCACGACGCTGACGCGCATCGCGTTCGGGGCCCAGACGACGAAGTGCACGCCCGTGATACCGTTGACGACCCGCACGTGGGCACCCAGCATGTCGTAGGCTTTAAACAGCTTGCCCTCAGCAAACAGGTGAAGGTCATGGTCGCTTATCAGGGGAGCGAAAGCATAGGGGTCGTGACGCTCGGTCACGTTCCCCGCCCCATCCTTGGTCCGCACGCGATATTTTGGGGCTACGTCGGATTTGTGCAGTACCGCTTCGAAGACACCCGCCTCGTGCACCTGCCGCATCGGCGCAGGCTCGCTCCCCGGCGCGTCCAGCACGACCGCTGCTTGCTGTGCCTCAGGAGCGAACGTTCGTACGAGTACAGCGCTTCGACCATTCACCGTGGTAGGGTGCGGTCCCAATAACTCGGTTGGATTCCAGTGTTCGGCCCTAATGAGCCGATCGATGGAGTCATGCGAGGCCATAATCGATTCCTCCGTGGTGAACAGTCCTTGGCCTATCGTAAGGGCTGGCTCGTTGCTATGGAAGGGGGTTGTGAAAAAAGCTCACGCCCACCCAGCGCCGCGGCTCCCGCAGCCATACACGCGGCCGGCAGACACGATACTGTGGAGTGCGCGAGTTTCTCCTCTTTCGGTTACGCCCCGGGGCAGATGAGCCATGTCAATGATCATCTGAGGATTTGCCAGCGATGCTGTCCCTGGAACGTCATGGTTTGTGGTGGGCCGGGACATTGCCTTGAAGGCGCGACTCGGGCTATACCTGATGCGCATGGGGATATCGAGAGCTTGCACTCGCGAGTGGCCGACGCTGTGGCTGACCTGGCGAGCCAGCAATTCATCTCGGCTGAGGCGCCAGGAGCGGTGTCATCTCTTCCCGCCCCGCTTCGGTGCGCTTCGGTGCGCTTTGGTGACGCTACGATCTGTACGACTATCACGCGGTTGCACGAGGGCGCGACACGTTCGTGCTTACCGGGAGCACCCACGGGCCTACACCGAGCCGTGAGCATAACTCACTCGGCAGGACCGATTCGAGCGCAGAGGGGACCGCGCGATTGATGGACAGCCAAGGAATCGCACCGGCTGCCGAGGGACCACCTGCACCACAGACGCTCGACGCCGGCGTCCGGCAAACCCGGTTGGCGCTCCTGCTGGCATTAGCGTATCTGCTCTTCGCCACCTTCTCTCCCTTTTTCTCCCCCCTCATCTGGTCGGCCGCCCTGTCGTACGGCCTGTATCCGCTCTACGGCCGCCTCGTCCGGGCAACAGGACAACGCCGGTCACTGAGTGCGGTGATCATGAGTCTCGGAGTGACCATCGGGCTCATTCTTCCACTGGCCTACATGTCGATCTTGATCGGGAAAGAAGTCGCGAGAACCTATATCGCCGTCGTCGCCCTGGTGGAGCAAGGCCCGGGGCTCCTCGAGCAATGGCGCGGGCATCCATGGATCTCCGCGGTGATCGAGCAGATCCTGGAGTTCCAGCGCGTCACAGGCACGGACCTGCGAACCATCCTTGTGGAGAACCTTGCGGAGTTGGGCCGCGCGCTCGTGGAACAACTCACGCACGTCGCCCGCAACATTCTTTCAGGACTGACCGAATTTGGGATCATTCTCCTGTGCACGTTCTACTTTTTTCGCGACGGAGAAACCATGGCAGAGTGGATCACGCTGCTGCTTCCCTTCGTCGACGCGCGCAAACGGCTGTTGATTAAACGGTTCGACGAGGTGGTGAAAGCCGCGGTGCTGGGCAATACGGCGGTGGCGGCGTTGGAGGGGATCGTTGGGGGCATCGCGTTCGCCCTCGTTGGCCTTCCGACGCCGCTTCTGTGGGGCGCGGCGATGGCGGTGTTGGCCTACCTTCCCCTTGTCGGAGCCGCGATGGTCTGGGGACCCGTTGCGCTGTATCTGTTCTTCCAGGGTCGATACGGTGCCGCGATGGTCCTCGTCGTCGCCGGCATGCTCATTGCCCTCATCGACTACGTCGTCCGCACCATCGTCGTGGGCGAAGCCTCGAAGCTGCACACATTGCTCGCCTTTTTCGCCATGCTGGGTGGAATCCAATTTTTCGGCCTCGTCGGAATCGTTGCCGGTCCACTGGTTGTGGCCATCGGCGTCGCGTTGCTGGAAAGCTATCGCGCTGAACGGATCGAACTCGTGGTCGCTCCGAAAGACCTGTGAGCCAATTCTCCGCCAATCCGCTCCGACGAAGTCGGGCCGTGCTAGGCTTGGCTCTCTCGAAGTTCCGCTCCGACAACGGGTTGTTCCTGGCCAGCGCTCTTGCGTTCAATCTGCTCCTGTATTTCATCCCCTTGGCATTGCTCATGATCTCCCTGCTGGGCTACACCGTGCTGGATTCCGAACGCGCCATGAGCGAGGTGCAGGGAGTGGTACAGGCCTTTCTGCCGCGCTCACAGCAAGCGCTGGCCGGGAATTTGTCCGCCGTCGTCGCCGATCGAGGCTTGCTCGGTTTTGTCGGATTCGCCTCGTTTCTTGTCCTCAGTACCCTGCTCTTCGGAGCGGTGCGGACGGTTCTCAGCCGCGTCTTCCAGGTTCCAGACCAGCACACGTTTTTCTCAGGGATGGCGGTGGATCTCTTGGTGATGGGCCTCTCCATGCTGCTGCTTCTTCTGGTGGTCATTACGACTTCTTTCTTGACGCTCGTGGGGACGGTGGCTGAGCAATATCCTTCATGGGGCGCCTTCCTGCTACCCGGAGTATCCGTCCTGGGGCGATTCTTCGGGGTGGGATTTACGGCGCTGCTCCTGTTCGTTCTTTACCGCTTTGCGCCAACCAGCGACATGTCGACTCGTGCCTTACTGGTGGCGTCACTGACCGGCACCCTCCTGTTTCAGATCGCGCGATGGGGCTTTGCGTGGTATGTACGATTGGCCCAGGACACGTTGGCGCTCTATGGCGCTCTCGGCGGCGTCATGTTCCTGTTCGTGTGGCTGTACTATGCGTCGGTGGTGTTCATCCTGGGCGCCGAGGTCGGATGGGCCTACGACCAGACCGCTGAGGACGTATCCGAGTAATCCGCTCCACGGGGGAGGGGCAAGGCGAACGCGACGTTACTTGGCGGCTCTAATTGCCACCGCATGTTCGATGGGTGAGGTGAATATTTCGACTCGATCGCCGGGTTTGAATGCGCCAGCCAATTCCGTGTCCTCATTGACCAGCACTCTGACTTCTTTCCCGTCGGCATCCAGTAACACGTAATAGCGTCCGTCCGTAGTCATGAGCGTCCCCTTCAGCAGACGTGTCGCCGACATGAGCGAGTCCCCGTTCTCCCCAGGCGTCACGGCGCGGATGGCGATGGCATGTTCGACAGGTGCGGTCCATACCTCGACGTCATCTCCGGGCTTGAAGGAACCTGCGAGTTCCGTATCCGAACTCACCTCCAGATACACTTCCTTGCCCTCGCGGTCTTTAATGACGTAGTAGCGGCCCTGAACCTTTACCAGTTGTCCCTCCACCTTCATCGAGGACAGTTCTGAAATCGACGCCGTCGGAGGAGCAAGTGTTTCAGCCCTGGACCGTTCCGGTTCATAGGCCAGCATGTACGCACAGACACACAGCAGCCTCGTGACCGATCGCATCACCATCATCTGCAACATGCTGCGTCTCACTGGGGTCGTCCGTCGAACGGGGTGGGCATGCACGGGTCAGCGCCTCACTTGGCAATCGTGATCGCGGGGGTCGGAACCTTTGAGACCTCGGTCACGGTCATCTGAAACAACTGGTTCAAGAGACGGAACGCGACCTGATTCCACGGTTGCACACCTCCCGTCGTTTTCGGTGCACTTCTGATTGCATACCAACGGCCTCGGTACTTCACCGCGAAGGCGGCCGTAGACGGCTTATCGACAGCTTCTTCCACCGCGACCGTCCAGGGAGGGTTCCTGGGCACCTCCAGTGTCCGCGGGTCTTTGGCGACATGGTATTCGGGCGCATCTGCAATGCCTTGGGCCAGGAACTGAAGAATGGCATTGAAACTTCTGACCACGAGCGTTCCGTGCATCGGATAGTCCCCGCCCGGCCGGTCCGGGCGTATGTCGACCAGAATGGCATGGCGCGGATTTCGCTCGGCTTCCAAGGCCAGCTGCCGCCGCTCCTCGTTGGAGATGGCAGAAGGATCGTAGTTCGTGATGGCGATCCGCCCGGTGACGCTCCGTGCGAGGCGAAAGCCTTGCTTTTGATCCGGAATCCACCGGTACCCCTCCTGAGAGGCTTGAAGCACCTGCGCGAGGCTGCCCAGCATCTCGTTCCCTGTCAGGGGACGATCGACGACCAACGGGTACGGCTCATCATACACCAATGGGCCGACGTACAAGTGCCGGGTGAGGTTGAGATAGGACAAGTGCAGCACGCGCCGCCGAAATTCCTCGTACTCAGTTTTTCGATACGGTTCATTGCGCAACCGTCCCGATTCGCCATACCCGCTGAGCATGAACTCACGGCCCATGAGACGCAGAATGATGGCCGGCTCCATGTCCTGTTGGAAGAGGAATGCGACTTTGCTAGCATCAAACGGGGTCAGAATGCGCGTTGTGAACTCTTCGCCCTGAATGGGCACAATGGTCATCGTCGGCCGTTCCGCCGCTGTTGCGCCGAAAATGGGAGCGACGATAGAGGACGTATTGGACCCGGCCGCAGCGATTCCCGCACTCGTCTGAAACTCGAACGTCGCGGCGACGCTCGACAACGCCGTGAAATGATTCGGGTGGAAGTGCCGCGCCCGTGCGATATTGAGCAGAAGCATTTCAGCTTCCACTCGACTGACTGTGCGGTCGTACTCCAGTACGGCCTCATGCATCGCAAGCGGAGAAAGACACCCCGTCAGGCTCGTCAGAAGCGAAGCGACCACTATGTGCCGAACGTAACATCGCACAGGGGCCGGGATATGCATCAGAGAATGCACGTTGCGGGCAACGCAGGTGAAACACCTATTTCGGGGGGAGCCTACGGGAATTTTCTCGCTTATGCAAGACGTTTGCCCGGAGTATGCCTACCCGGAGTATGCCTATTGGACAGGCGGCCTTGCATCAGAAAGGTTGAGCAGACGGGCTTGCGCGTCCTCTCTCTTGACGCGCGTTTCCGGTGTATCCGGAGTGACGCGCAAAAAGTTTCGGAACGCCGCGATGGCTTCTTCGCGATGTCCGACGGCAATCGACGCCAGCCCTAGGTTGTATTGTGCCGTCCCGATTTCGGCCTGAAGCGCGACGGCCCGACGATAGGCTGCAATGGCACCATCCAGATCGCCCTGGTTCTGCAGCACGATACCTAGATTGATGTACACGGCGGCTTCCTCCGGATCCAACACCAGCGCCTGCCGGTAGGCTTCCGCGGCCTGCTCGAACTCTTCCCGAGCCTGATGTGCCAACCCCAATTCGCGATACGCATCGGCCGATTTGGGGTCGATACGGAGTGCGATGTGGCAGACAGCAACGGCGGCATCGATGTCCCCCTTCTTTCTGAGGGCGCCCCCGAGATTGAGCGCGTATCGAAGGGCCGCCGATCCAGTCTGGAGCCGAAATGCCATGCGGTAGGCGGCAATGGCTCCGTCGAGGTCGCCTTTGGCCTGCAGCGCAATGCCGAGATTGTTTTGAGGGGCAGCCAGATCGGGATGCAGACGGATGGCTTCCCGATAGGCGGCGATCGCAGCATCAAGTTCTCCCTGCGATTTGAGGGCCACCCCCAGGTTATTGTGTACCAAGGCGAGATCCGGCCGGAGACGAAGGGCCTCTCGATACTCGGCAATGGCGCCGGGCAAATCGCCTTGAGATTCCAGCGCAAGACCCAGGCTGCCATGCGCCTGGGCATGATCGGGGTGGAGCGCCAGGGCACGATGATAGGCTTTGACGGCTTCGTCTGATCTGCCAAGGGCCGCCAGCACCAGACCCCGGGCATGATGCGCCTCTGCAAACTCGGGATCGAGACGGACGGCTTCCGTAAAGTGCTCGAGCGACGAGTCGACCTCCCCTTTGGCAAACAGCGCCACGCCAAGGTTGTGATGGGTGACGGCCTCCGACGACGCGGACGCCTCAGCCCCGTAAGTTGGCTTCGGTTGTGGCGCGCGACCCGATGGAGGCTGTTCGGACATCACTGCGGGAGAGTCCTCTGCCGCGAGGAGTATATTCGGGCTGGTCAACCCCAAGAAAACAACACAGGCCAGAAGAAACTGGGGATGTTTCGAGGGTCGACCGTGTGAGGGAGCTGATACGGTAATCATGGGTCTTACTGGGTACATCCTGCTGTGCGCAAACGATTTTAGGAGACCGCTTACGCGTGTATGGGCGCCCAAGTTTCGGAGAGCGCGCTCGCGCCCACGCCTGGTCTCCGCCCGCATCATATCAGATATGGGTCCAGCGATCCTTCTCTGGCTCGCTCCAGGTCCGGTACGGATCCGTTTCTCACAAAGTTTTTGATAGAGAGGCTTGACAGCACACAGCCGAACTTCATAACATGACTACCTGGTCACTTATGGCGATCTGGTCATATATGGGATTCACCGGCTTATCCCGGGGTGCAAAAGCGGCGGCACGACAGCAGACTCAGATTTAACCTGGCTCGATAAAAAGGAGGTGCGACATGACAAACGGTCGGGATGCGATCATGACAGGAATTCTATCTTTTGCGGTCGGATTGGTTGTTGGAGGGGCGGCCGGCGTGCTCCTGACACCGCAGTCCGGACCCCGTACCCGTCGCCGGTTAGCCAACTATGCCGAAGACATGTATGAGGATGTCAAGGAACGTGCCACGGAACTGGCAGAGGATACGACGGACGCCGTGCATCGGGTAATTGAACGTGGCCGAAAGATCTCAGTGTAGCGTCCTCTCTCACTAGGAGACAGGGTGCGACGTCGACCAAACGTCAATAGCAAAGGAAAGGCAGGTGAGTATGCGTTGCCAACGATGCCAGGGGTGCATGATCAAGGACACCTGTATGGACTTGAGGGATGATACCGGGCAGATTGCATTCGGAGTGTGGCGGTGTGTGAACTGTGGGGAAGTGGTCGATCCCGTGGTCATGAACCACCGGTCGATTCCTCCCACCGCCCCGTACCGAGGACGCACGCGGGACCGTCGTATATGGGAACGATTGGCGGCGGCGTGAAAACAGCGGACCGTCTGTTCCGTACCGGCGAAAGGGAGGTGAAGAACGACCCGCAGAGGGCGGGGAGGAGGCGCCATGTTCGGTTCATTTGGAATGATGGAACTCGTGCTGATCTTGGTCATTGTGATGATCATTTTTGGGGCGGGCAAATTGCCGCAACTCGGCGAGGGACTCGGAAAGGCGATCAAGGGGTTCAAAAAATCGGTACACGAACCGGAGCCTGTCGAGGGCAGCCCACCACCGCACGTCGCCGGACAAGCTGCGTCCGACCCCAACGCGTCGTCGGACGTCTCTCAGGTGCCGGATCCCACGCCGCACGACCCACGGCCTCCATCTGCTTAGGGTCCGGGGTTGGACGACCAGCCCGGCTTCCCGGATCTGTCGAGGTCACCGGGGCCGTTTGCGAGAGACAGGCCGTGCGTGGAATTCAGGCGCCCCCGAACAGACAAGGGAGGACTCCATCATGACGGGCATGAGAACGGATGGAACGTCTCGAGGAGGGGAGTACCCGCGTCTCTGGTCGATTGTGCTGTCTGGAGGAAACGGACGGCATCTCGCTCCGATGGTGGCACAGTGGCTGGGTCGGGAAAGACCCAAGCAATATTGTACCTTCACGGGAACCCGATCGATGCTTCAGCACACGATCGATCGCGCCGATCGGCTTGCTTCGCCGGAACACCGTATCACGGTCGTCGACACGACCCATTGCGACGCGGCCGAGCAGTTGAGAAGTCGCAGCGGTCGCGTCGTCGTCCAACCACGAAATTGCGACACGGCGCCCGGCATTTACCTTCCCTTGACGTACGTGCGGGCCGCCGACCCATCGGCGACGGTGGTCATCTATCCGGCCGACCACTTCATCTATCCAGAGACCGAGTTTGTACAAGCCCTTCGACATGCCGTGTGGGCAGTCGACGTGCTCAAGGATCGGATCATCGTCATGGGCGTGCGTCCCCGTGGCCAGCGGCTGGACTACCGGCACATCCGGCTCGATCGCCGACTCGGCGTCTATGGGGCACATGCCTTGTGGACAGTCGGCCGCTTCATTGAGCAACCCAGCCTTCAGGCGCCCCAGGTGCTGGCCGGCGACGACTTGCTTTGGAACACCATGGTGATCGTAGCCAGGGTGGACCTACTGTGGGCCGTGGGGTATAAGATTCTTCCGTCGATGGTCCGATTGTTCGAAACGTTCCAGCCGGCAATCGGATCGGCACGCGAGTCTCGTGTGCTCTCAACTCTCTACGACAACATGCCGGTCAGAAATTTCTCGACGGACATCCTCGAGCATCTCCCTCACCGATTAGCGGCATTGGACGTGCCGGAGGTCCACTGGAGCGATTGGCAATCGCCCGAACGCATCGTCGACAGTCTTCGTTACATCGGTAAGGTTCCGTTGTTTCCCTTGCAGCAGGTGGGAGTTGCATAAGAACCCTCGCTGGCCAACAATGGCATTGCCGGTTCCCCGGCACAGATGCCGACGATGAAACCAGATGGAAGGGAGGAGCCAGACGTGCCGCATCCCCGCAGAGCCAAGCGTCTGTGGAGGCTCGGTTCCGGAGAGGAGTCGTCCATACGAGATTACGTGTGGGGAGCGGCTCTGGTCACCCTAGGACTTCTGGTCGGCCTTGGTCTCATGTATGTGATCGTCGGCTAAATGATGCATACGACGCAGTAAGGGAGGATGGCATGAAGGGAAAGACGCGCAAGCCGTCGCCGTCACGTGCTCCCAAGAGAGCGTCGACGAAGACATCGGTGATATTCGAATACTTTGATCCTGAAGCGACCGTTGTCGCGTTGGTGGGCGAATTCAACCATTGGGATCCACGGGCCCGTCCGCTGAAACGCGATGCCGGCGGGATGTGGAAGGGAACCTTGCGGCTGGATCCCGGCACGTATCAATACAAATTCGTCATCAATGGCCAACGGTGGGAAGAGGATCCTGTCAATCTCCATCGTGTCCCAAACGAACACGGGACGTTCAACTCGGTTCGCAGCGTCGGCGTGCGCACAGACCCAGTCCATGGCAGCGAGCCCACACCAGGAGAACAACATGTTGAACATGGCGGCCCGCGCTGACGTCCCACGGTCTCGCGTGGAGCGGCGCAAGGAAAAGACCAAGCGGACGCTGTTGCAAGTGGCGCGTCAATTATTTTCGGAGAAAGGAATTTACTGGGCCAAGGTGGAAGACATCACAGAATTGGCCGACCTCGGAAAGGGCACGTTCTACAAGTATTTCGACTCGAAGGAGGCGATCATCCACACTCTCCTCGATGAAGGACTCGCCGAGCTGCTATACGAAACGGAGCAAACGGTTCGATCCGCCTCTTCCCCCGCCAAGCTCCTGAATGCGGTGATCGGCGCGCGCGTGGATTTTTTTCTCCGGCATCCAGACTTCTTGTTGCTCTTTCATCAAGTCAGAGGATTGATGCAACTGCAACTCGGAGCCTCCAAGAACCTGAGAGAGGTCTACGATAGCCATCTTCGCCGGCTGGCTCTCTTGCTCAAGCCGGCGCTCGCGTCGGGGGGCCCTCATACCCCGCGCGAGCTCGCCACGGCCGTGGCCGCCTATACGTCTGGATTGCTGACCTATCACGTGCTGTTCGACGGGTATGAGGCGGTGTCGCGACGACGCGATTCGTTTGTCAGGGAATTGGAGCGAAGCCTCCACGGATTCGTCAAACTGGGGAACGGAGGCCGGTCGTGAACGGGGCGGCTGGCAAAGGATACAGGGGCGGGCTCTGCCAAGGGCACCGCGGCGCCTCCACGTGCGACCCGCACGAAAGGAATGGGAACCGGTGACCGACAGGAGAAAACCTCGAGTGCTGGCCATGATCATGGCCGGAGGGAAAGGCGAACGACTGATGCCGCTAACCGAACAGCGGAGCAAGCCCGCCGTGCCGTTCGGAGGGAAATATCGCATCGTCGACTTTGTGCTCAGCAATTTTCTGAATTCAGACATCCTTGCGATGTACGTCCTGGTGCAATACCGGTCGCAATCACTTATCGAGCACCTCCGTCGAGCATGGCGGATCGGGGGACGTATCAAGCAGCACTTCATTACGGTCGTACCGCCTCAGATGAAGGCGCGGGGCGGCTGGTACGAAGGGACGGCGGATGCGGTGTATCACAACCTCAACCTGATCCACGACTTTGCGCCCGACCTGGTGGCGGTGTTCGGCGCCGATCACATCTACCGCATGGACATCAATCAAATGGTCGAACATCATCGAGACCATCAGGCCCACGTCACCGTCGCCGCGCTCCCCGTTCCACTTCATGCCGCCACGGGCTTCGGGATCATCGAGGCCGACTCCGCTGGTCAGATTGTTGGATTCCAGGAAAAGCCGAAGCACCCCAAGCCAATGCCCCACGACCCGGAACACGCCTATTCGTCGATGGGGAATTACGTATTCGAAACGGACCTCTTGGTGAAGGTCTTGGAGGAGGATGCCGCACGTCCGGGTTCACACGACTTCGGCCGCGACATTCTCCCACGCCTCCTCAAGAAGCATCGGTTGGTCGCCTACAATTTCAGCGAGAACGTCGTGCCCGGCCTCAAACCCTATGAGGAACGCGGCTATTGGCGCGACGTCGGCACGCTCGAGGCCTACTGGCAAGCCCACATGGACATGCTGGGGCCGACCCCGCTCTTGGACTTGCGCAACGATCATTGGCCCATCCTCAGCGACACGTTTGACGGTCCCATCGCGAGCTTTGCACGGGCGACTCTTGAGGACGCGATCGTCGGCCAAGGCAGTATGATCGTCGACGCAAAGATTCGCCGATCGGTCATCGGACGCAATGTGCAGATCGACCACGGTGCCGAAATTGAGGAATGCGTCATTCTGGATAATGCACGTATTGGATCGAAAGCCCGTCTTCGGCGGGTCATTGTGGATCGCTTCAACGTCATCCCCGAAGCCACGGAGTTGGGCCTAGGCGGGAAACACGACAAGCAATGGCCCCGCACGACCCCTTCCGGTTTGGTGGTCCTCCCACGGCAACGGCGAGGACTGCCTCCAGGCGGAAAGCGGTAGTGCCAGAAAGGAGTCGCTCATGCATGCACGACGCTCGACACGACCCATCAAAATGATCACATTTACCGGCATCGCGGGGGCCACCCAGTTGGCTGTGAACTCGGAACTCATCCCGCTTGCAGAGCGCTGGCGTGGGGTCAGTGAGCGCCTCGCTCGGGTCAACCGAGGGATCCTGGTGCTCGCGACCTTTCTGTGGGACGGCCTCACCAAGGCAGCGCACGTTCTGCGCCGTCGATTGAACGAGGCCCTTCGCTGGATTCGACCACGCGTCGCGGCTGGGACAACCGGCGCCTTTCGGGTGGCCCAGGCGGGAACACGAGGCATGATTCGCACCGTCCGTCGACTGCGGGGTCGCATACGACGGGTCAGGCGGCAGCGTACGGCCCTTACCACGAGGCGGGCGGAGAACGAGCTCATCGAGACGCTGCACCAATTGCGCTGGGAGGTGCAGGTGCTGCAGTCGCAAATTCGGACTCAACAGGACATGCTGATCCAACTCGCGTCGGAACGTTCCGACCGGAACACCGACATCGCGTGGGTGGCCCGCATGATCGCCCCCGAGCCCCAATTGCGCGACGATTCGACGCGGGGCGGCACGGACAGGCCCAAGCGTGGCTACTTTCGCCCGCCGCTGACTCAGCTGGGCAGCCTGCAGCGTCTGGGCGACGAATAGGGGGACCGGCTGACACTCGAATCAGATTTCGAGTGGAGGGTGCGGCGACCACAACCGCGAGGCATGCAGTCTCTCGGCGGTGAGATAAGCCATACTTGAGTGCATAAGGGAGGGACATGTCGACCGGCAGCGCAGTGCCTCCGTTTATCCCGACGGCAACGTACCGGGTACAACTCAATCACCGCTTCACGTTCAAAGCGGCCGCGCAGCTGATTCCGTATCTTCACGAGCTCGGAATCACGGACCTGTACTGCTCCCCTTATTTTAAGGCCGTGCCGGGAAGTATGCACGGCTATGACGTCGTCGACCCCACACGTCTCAATCCCGAACTGGGCTCCGAGGCAGACTACCAGGAACTCGTCGCCGCACTCCGTCGCCATGGCATGGGGCAAGTTCTCGACGTGGTCGCCAACCATATGGGCATTACGCCACAGGCCACCAACGAGTGGTGGCGCGATATGCTCGAAAACGGCCCCAGTTCGCCGTATGCCTCGTTTTTCGACATTGACTGGGATCCGGTCAAAGCGGATCTCAAGGACAAAGTTCTGTTGCCCATCCTGGGCGATCACTACGGAGTGGTGCTGGAAAACCAGGAACTGGAATTGGCCTATGAGCGGGGCGCGTTCATCGTGCGTTATTACGAGCATTCCCTCCCGATTGCGCCCAAGTCGAGCGTGATGATCCTCGCACATCGACTAGAGGAACTGTTCCAAGAGGCAAGCGCGAACAGCCCACACGTGATGGAATTGCAGAGCATTATTACGGCCCTTCGACATCTCCCGAGCCGACAGGAACGCTCGCCCGAACTCGTCGAGGAACGGTACCGCGAGAAGGAAATCATCAAGGCACGTCTGGCCGCTCTCTACGACGGCAGCCCGACTATTCGGCACCATCTCGACGAGAACGTCCGGCTGATCAATGGGAATCGGGGCGATGTTCACAGCTTTGATCTGTTGGATCAGATTCTGAACGACCAAGCCTACCGCCTGGCCTACTGGCGGGTGGCCGCCGAAGAAATCAACTACCGGCGATTCTTCGACATCAACGAATTGGCGGCCATTCGGATGGAAGACCCGGCGGTGTTCGAAGAATCCCACGCACTGCTGTTTCGGCTCCTCAAGGAAGGCGCGGTCACCGGATTGCGTATCGACCAC
This sequence comes from Nitrospira sp., assembly GCA_036984305.1. NCBI lineage: Bacteria > Pseudomonadati > Nitrospirota > Nitrospiria > Nitrospirales > Nitrospiraceae > Nitrospira > Nitrospira sp. The sequence continues at coordinate 488,642 of BQWY01000001.1, read as the reverse complement.
GTCGACGGCTTGTACGATCCCGCGGATTACCTGTCGAAGCTGCAAGCGTGGGCGCGTTCCACGCTGCCGGAGTCGCCCCAAGCGCACGACCGGCCGCTGTATGTCGTGGTGGAGAAAATCCTGGGGGTCAATGAGGAATTACCCGCTAACTGGCTCGTGTACGGGACGTCGGGCTACGAGTTCCTAGCCCTCGTGAACTCGTTATTCGTCGCCCGTGCCAACGAGCGGGCGTTCGACTCGATTTACGCCCAGTTCACGAAGCAGGCGTCGTCGTTTGAAGAATTGAGCTATCAGTGCAAGCAGCTCATCATGGAATCGTCGATGGCCAGTGAGCTCAACGTGTTGGGGCATCAGCTCGACCGACTCTCCGAACAGGATCGCCGCTCGCGCGACTTTACCCTCAACAGTTTGACACACGCAATTCGAGAGATCATTGCCTGCTTTCCTGTCTACCGGACCTACATGACGGGCGGAGAATTCGGCGTGTTGGATCGCGATCGCGTGTTCATCTGGCAGGCCGTGACGAGGGCGAAGCGTCGCAACCCGACCGTCAGTCGGCAGGTCTTTGATTTCGTGCGGGATCTTCTCCTCCGGCCGGTCGACCCGGCCGAGCCGGCCCTCGGTGAGCGCTTACGTTTCGTCACGAAGTTCCAGCAGACCACCAGCCCGGTGACGGCCAAAGGCGTGGAGGACACGGCATTCTATCGCTACCACCGCTTTATTTCGTTGAATGAGGTGGGGAGCGATCCTCATGTGTTCGGCACCCCCCCGTTTCTGGTTCACCAGCAACTCAAGACCCGACAGGAACGTTGGCCGGCGGCGTTGTCTGCGACCTCCACGCACGACACGAAGCGCAGCGAAGACGTCCGTGCGCGTCTGAACGCATTGTCCGAGGTCCCGAAGCCGTGGAAAGAGCGTGTGTCTCGATGGAAGAAGCTCAACAAGCGGTGGAAGACGATCGTGGACGACGAACCCGTGCCCGGTGCACAGGATGAATATCTCTTGTATCAAACCCTTCTCGGAGCATGGCCGCTCGAACGGCCGAGCGAAGACCAGTATGCCGTACTCATCGGCCGCATTCAGGGTTACATGATCAAGGCCCTGAAGGAGGCCAAGCTCCACACCAGTTGGATCAGTCCCAACCGTGAATACGAAGAGGCCGTCTCGCAATTCGTGGCCAACATCCTGGACCGGACCGAGTCCGATCCGTTTCTAAGCGACTTTCTCCCGTTCCAGGATCGCTTGGCACAGTACGGTCTGTACAATTCCCTGTCTCAGCTCCTATTCAAAGTTGCCGCCCCTGGCGTTCCTGATTTTTACCAAGGTACGGAACTATGGGACTTCAGTTTGGTCGATCCAGACAACCGGCGGCCGGTTGACTTCTCCGAACGCATGGACACACTCAGGACGTTGAGGAACGCTGTGGGTACTCCGCCCGGACGTGTCGACCTCGTCCGCGAGTTATTGCGCACGCGCGCCGACGGCCGTATCAAGCTGTATGTGACGGCCGAGGGACTGCGATGTCGACGCGCGCATGCGGATCTCTTTCGAGAGGGCACGTACATCCCTCTCGAGCCCTCAGGAGAACAACACGAGCACGTCTTTGCCTTCGCTCGGTCGCATGCCGGACAGTCCGCCCTCGCCGTCATCCCGAGACTACTGACGCAGCTGATCCCGGACCCACACGCCCCGCCGCTGGGCGAGACTGTGTGGGGGAATACCCAACTGCTCCTCCCTCAACTGGACGGAATGAGACGGTTCCGTAACGTGTTGACTGGGGCTATACTGACGGCACACGCAGAGCAGGATCATTCCGCCCTACCGGTTGGACGCATCTTCGAAGACCTGCCGGTTGCACTGCTAGTGAGCGAGGATCGATGATGGGACACCGACGCGAGGTGTCGCGCAATGGAGCCTGTCGAGGAGAGTGGTGGTTGGGCGGCGAGGCGCACATCGGCCGTCCCTATGGATGGTCCAGAAGACGGTCACCACTGGACGGCACGGACTCGGCCTGGACGTGGATTCTTGGAGTCGTCGGATCCTTCGCACTGGGCGTCCTGGCCAGCGGGACAAGCACACGTGAGAAATCCGCACCTGTGGAACACTTGGAAAGGAGCACGATTATGGAGCAAGAACGAAGCCTCGCACCACGACGATACGAAGATGATGATGGGGGAGTCGGCGTGTTGACGGTGATGATCGCCTTCGGTATGGGCCTGGCGGCAGGTGCTGCCGCAGGACTTCTGACGACCCCGGAAGCGGGGACCATCGTGCGCCGACGGCTTCAGCGTGGAGCGGAAACCGCAAGACGTGCGTTCGATGAGGCCTTGGCGGATTCGAAGGAGTCTTGGGGCAGCGTGGGGAACGAAGCACGTCAGGCGATGAAGCGGACCACCGCCCGCCTCAAAGAAGCGGCCCAGGTTACGAAGGATGCGGTCCTCAAGGAGGACGGTCCCAGACCAATCGGACCGGGAGCCTCAACTGTGGTGGAGAAGTGAGCATACAGCGACACGGGATGGGATGGAAGCGAGGACCGAAGCCATGAACGCGGCACGTGAAGCGACGAGTTGGACGTCGATCATCATCGAGCGGGTGGAGCCGGAGATCGACTCCGGCCGGCATCCCATCAAACGAGAGGTCGGAGATCGTTTAGAGATTACCGCAGACATCTTCAAGGAGGGCCACGACGAGCTTACCTGTATCCTTCAGTACCGAACCCACAAAGACGAGGTATGGCAGGAAGCGCCCATGCGGCCGGTCGGGAACGATCGTTGGTCAGGCTATTTCGACCTGACACAAAATACACGCTATCGGTATACCATCGGCGCCTATGTGAACCTGTACGGCTCCTGGCGGCAGGAAATCACGAAAAAGCACGAGGCCGGCGAACACATCGCCAGCGAGTTATTGGAGGGCCGAGATCTAATCGCCGAGGCGTCTCGACGCGCGACGGGACACGACGGCGAACGTATTCAGGAGTGGCTCCGACGGTGGCGATCCGAGGACTCGGCATCGGTCCAACTGGACGTCGCACTGAATCCGGAGGTCGCAGCCCTGGTGGAGCGGCACCAGGAGCGCCGGGCCTGGACGATGTATGATCGCGAACTCGAGGTGATTGTCGACAGAGGATTGGCCCGGTACGGCGCGTGGTACGAGTTCTTTCCGCGCTCTCAAGGCAGCGACCCTGGGCGCGGGAGCACGTTCAAGGATTGCGAGGCGCGCCTCCCTGCGATCAAAGCCATGGGTTTCGATGTCGTCTATCTCACACCCATTCACCCCATCGGACGGACGAACCGAAAAGGGAAGAATAACGCGTTGACTGCCCGAGCCGGAGATCCCGGCAGTCCCTATGCCATCGGCAACGAGCACGGGGGGCATGACGCGGTCGAGCCCGACTTGGGTACGATCGAGGACTTCGATCGCTTCCAGGAAGCCACACGCGCCCTCGGCATGGAGATCGCGCTCGACTTTGCCATCAATTGTTCCCCCGATCATCCTTACGTGCGATCGCACCCCGAGTGGTTCGCCCATCGGCCCGATGGCACGATCAAGTATGCCGAAAATCCGCCCAAGAAATACCAAGACATTTACAACGTCGACTTCTACTGCGCCGATTGGCGGGGCCTCTGGAACGAAATGAAGCGCGTGATTCTATTCTGGGTCGGACACGGAGTGAAAATCTTCCGGGTCGACAACCCGCACACGAAGCCGGTAGCCTTTTGGGCCTGGCTGATTCGCGACGTGCAGGAGCGCCATCCGGAAGTCATGTTTCTGTCTGAGGCCTTCACGCGACCCAAGATGATGCGCGCGCTTGCGAAGGTCGGTTTCACGCAGTCGTACACCTACTTCACGTGGCGCAATTTCAAACAGGAAATAGCGGATTATCTGCTGGAGCTCTCCCGCAGTGAAATGAAAGAGTATTTCCGTCCCAATTTCTTCACGAATACTCCGGACATCTTGCCCGAGATTCTCCAACATGGGGGTCGACCAGCCTTTAAATTTCGCTTGGTCCTGGCGGCCACCCTTTCACCTTCATACGGCATCTACAGCGGATACGAGCTGTGTGAGAACCGCGCCCTTCCAGGCAAGGAAGAGTACCTCGATTCCGAAAAGTATGAATTCAAGGTCTGGGATTGGGACCGAGCCGGAAATCTCGTCGAGTACGTCACCACCATCAATCGAATCCGGCGTGAAAATCCGGCGTTGCTCGAATTAGAAAACGTGGACTTTTACGACGCCGACAACGAACATATTCTTTTCTACGGCAAGAGCACACTGGATCGCCGCAATACGGTTCTGATTGCGGTCAACCTGAATCCTTTTCAGGCGCAAGAGGCGAGGCTCCGAGTCCCGATCGAATCGCTTGGCATCAAACCCGATGAAATGTATCAGCTTCACAATCTCATCACCGACCAACGCGATCTCGTGAAGGGCGATCAGTATCCCATCCGTCTGGACCCCCAAGTGGAACCGGCGGCGATCTATGCCGTACGTCGATGGACGCATCGGGAGCAGGAGTTCGATTACTTTTTCTGACGGACGACGCGATGACACCGACAACACCGGAAGCCTGGATCGACGACGTGCGGACCGCACTGGAATCACAGGGGCGTCGCCCGCTGATCGAATTTCTTCAACGCCAGCGCTGGTTCGCAGGAAAGGGGCGTCCGTTGGTGGACGTGCGCGTCTTGGACGCCCTGGACCTCTCGACGGACAACGAACGGCGGTGCGTGGCTCTGGTCGGCGTGGAGTATCGAGGACAGGCATCGGAACGCTATGCGATGCCGCTCCTCCTCTGCCCTGCACAGGGACAAGAAGAGGCTCTGCACATCGTCCCTTGGCCGTCCACTTCCGAACCGAGCCACCAAGCTTGGTTGTGTGACGCCTCTCGTGACACTCGCACCTGGAAGCATCTGTATGCGGCGATCGGCCAAAATCGTGAACTCCTTGGGCAGGCTGGCTGCCTGATCGGCCGAACTTTCTCACAGGGGCGAGAGGAATTGGCGAAGCCGGTTGGGGACGTCGCCGTCCTGTCCGTCGAGCAGAGCAATACATCCGTTGTATTCGACGGTCGGGCCATTTTGAAATGGATTCGAAAGTGGGACGCCGGGATCAACCCGGATTCGGAGATGCTCGAATTCCTGACGACCAGAACCACCTGTCCCCACGTGCCGCAACTGTGGGGGCTGATGATGTATGAACATGGTCCTGAAGAGACCGACCAGCCCGCAACGACCGCCGTCGTGCAACAATTTGTCCCGAACAGCGGCGACGGCTGGAAGTTTACCCTCGCTCACCTCGACTCGCTCTGGGAGGAGGCCGGTCCGGCCACAGCTCGCTCCCACGACGAGCTCGTCGCCGGACTGACCGACAGCTGCGCGCCGTACCTCCAGGACGTCCATCGCCTAGGCTCCATTACGGCCGACCTCCATGTGGCATTGGCGTCCATCTCGGATATAGACGCCTTTCGACCAGAACGCATTACGATGGACGACATTGACCACTGGCAAGGCTTGATGGAAGAACAAGCGGACGCCGTCTGCCGGGATCTGCGATCCCTTGAGATGGATCAGTTACGGGCGGCCGGCATGTCGTCCGACGAGATCCCGTCCTGGCGTACGGCCGCACGGAACACGTTCGCCGCACTGGCCGAGTTGTCGAGACACGCGACTTCCAAGATACGGCATCATGGTGACTTCCATCTCGGCCAAGTCTTGAAGACGCGCGATGGCTTTGTGATTATTGATTTCGAAGGCGAACCGGCTCGACCCCTGGAGGAACGTCGCGCAAAAACCTGTCCCTTAAAAGATGTGGCCGGCATGTTGCGGTCATTCAATTACGCGATCCATACTGCCTGGAGGCAGCGCACACGTTCAAGCGAGCCGCAGTGGGCCGCGGAGTGGGAGCGGGCCGTGCGTGAGGCCTTCTTAACCGGATACCAGACGGTTGCCAAACCGGGAATCGCGTCGTTCCTGCCTCGCACCTGGGACCAGGCTCTCCACGTCATCCGTGCGTACGAGCTCGACAAGGTGTTTTATGAGCTACGATATGAACTGCGACACCGCCCGCAGTGGCTGGCAATCCCAGCCGCAGGCATCCGGGCGCTGCTGTCCTAGAAGCGAGCGATCACAATGGATGGATCGTGTCCTGATGTGCACGAGCCCGACAGGTGACAGATGAGCGAAGAAGCGGCATTTCGATTCATCGAGTGCAGCGAGATCCGGGAGCTGCTTGGCAAGCAGGCGGAGGACGAACGCACCCTCGTCGACTTGCTGGAGGAAGTACCGATCGACTCGGTCTATTACCACACGCACAGCTACTTCCTCCGCCACCGGTTCATTGAACGGACCTATCCGAACGATTTCGCGGAATGGGCGGCTGGACAGGTGCGCGATCACGTTCTGGCCGAACGATTGGCCGTCGTCGATCCGTTTGACTTCCTCAGCCTCGAGGCGCTTCGCGAGGAGGTCATCTCGATCATTGACGACCATCTCACGACCTTGGTCACCGTGCCGCGGGCCGGACCAGGTGGCGCATTCCATTTCAATCGGTCCCGTATTCTCGAGGTCCCCACGGGGATCACGGTCACCACGTTGCGCGAGTTCCGGGACGCGCTGGCCGAGGTGGAGGTCAGCGCGATTTATTTTCACGTGTTCGAAGCCCATCTTCGTCTGCAGCGAGAGGAAAACGACTTTTCCGCCTGGATGCGGGGATCGCTCAATCTCCACGAGTTGGCGGATCGCATCCGGGCGCTCAATCCCTACCTCGGGAGCTTGGAGCGCTTGCGATCCAGTCTCCTCATGATGTGTGACGAGTATGTGTCAAAGGCCGGCCGTGCGTGAACATGGGGGAGTTGAGTCATGGTAAGCGGAGACCCGCTCTGGTACAAAGACGCGGTCTTCTATGAAATCCACGTCAAGGCCTTCGCCGACGGGAACGGGGACGGGGTCGGTGATTTTCAGGGACTGATCAGCAAGCTGGATTACCTCCAGTGGCTGGGGGTGGACTGTCTTTGGCTGCTTCCTTTCTACCCGTCTCCCCTGAAGGACGACGGCTACGACGTCTCCGACTTTCTTTCTGTCGCGGAACAGTACGGTACCAACGAGGATGTCGGCCGCTTCTTGGAGGAGGCCCATCGGCGTGGCATGCGGGTCATCGCGGATCTGGTGCTAAACCATACCTCGGATCAACATCGCTGGTTTCAGGAGTCACGACAGTCGCCACAGTCACCCAAGCGCAACTACTACGTGTGGTCGCTCACCGATCGTAAATACGAGAAGGCGAGAATCATTTTTATCGATACCGAGAAGTCCAATTGGACGTGGGATCCGGAAGCCAAGGCGTTCTATTGGCATCGCTTTTTCAGTCATCAGCCGGACTTGAACTACGACAATCCGGAAGTCCGCCAAGCCATGCTCGATACGATGGCCTTCTGGCTCGACAAGGGGTTGGACGGCTTTCGCTGCGATGCGGTCCCCTACCTGTTCGAACGTGAAGGCACGATCTGCGAGAACCTTCCAGATACCCATACCTATCTCAAGGAAATCCGCCGCCGCATCGATGAGACGTACCAGGGACGGATCCTGCTTGCGGAAGCCAACCAATGGCCATCCGACGTACGACCCTATTTCGGCGATGGCGACGAGTTCCACATGGCCTTCCATTTTCCGCTTATGCCCAGACTCTACATGGGCGTGCGCAGCGAATCCCGGGATCCTATTTTGGACATGTTTACCCACACGCCGGAAATCCCTCCGAACAGCCAGTGGTGCCTGTTCCTTCGCAACCATGACGAACTGACGCTGGAGATGTGTTCCGGCGAGGAACGGGATTACATGTACTACACGTATGCGCGCGATCCTAAAATGCGCCGCAACATCGGCATCGCCCGTCGCCTGGCTCCCTTGCTGGACAACGATCGCCGCAAGATCGAACTCCTGAACAGCCTGGTGTTTACGATGCCCGGCAGTCCGATCGTCTACTACGGTGACGAGATCGGCATGGGCGACAACATTCAATTGAAGGATCGCGACGGGGTCAGGACGCCGATGCAATGGTCGATGGATCGGAACGCCGGGTTTTCGAACGCGGATCCGGCGCGCTTGTACCTGCCGGTCGTCTCGGACGGAGTCTATGGATACCAATCGATCAATGTTGAATCACAGCAGATGGTGCCGCATTCCCTGTTGCAATGGATGAGGCGCATGATCGCGGTGCGCAAGCGATTCCGGGCCTTCGGTCGCGGTAATATCCAGTTCCTGCGACCGTCCAACGGCAAGGTGCTGGCCTATCTGCGCCAATATGAAGACGTGTTCTTGTTGCTCGTACACAATTTGTCCGGCTCCGCGCAATCCGCATCGTTGGACCTGCGCAAATGGGTCGGGGCAGTGCCGGTCGAACTGCTGGGCGACTCGCGTTTCCCTGAAGTGACCGACCAGCCCTATGTGTTGACGCTGGCCCCCTATGGGTATTACTGGTTGCATCTCGTCCAAAAACCGTCGGCCGCGGATTTCTATGGCATTGAACAGTCGGCCCTGTAACGGGGTTGCCCGGGACACCAGAGACAGGTCTCATTCGAAGGCTTCACCCTCGGTGAAGGAACACCATGAGCAGTGAATTAGAGCAATATCGTGAACTCGCTCCCAAGGGGACGATCGATCTCCTGCATCGCTTGGGAAACATGGTGCAGGGCAAGCGATTTCTTCACATTACGGCGGTGCGGTATGGAGGCGGCGTCGCTGAAATTCTCCGGCGCTTGGTCCCCGCCATGAAAAGTCTCGGCATCGAGGCCCGGTGGGAGGTCATCGCCGGCACTCAGGAATTTTCCGATGTCGCGAGACGGATCTCGGACGGACTCCAGGGCCGCGCCGTTCCGATCACCGAGGAGATGTACCGCACCTACTTGGACGTCAGCGAACGAAACGCCAAGGCCTTGGATCTTGATGCCGACCTGGTGCTCGTGCATGACCCGCAGCCCGCCGCGCTTGTCGACCACCGCAAGGGCGGCGCCTGGGTGTGGCGGTGTCACCTGGACGCCGGTCAACCCCATCGTGCAGTCTGGAGTCTGTTCCGCCGACACGTCTTGAAATACGACGCCGCCGTGTTCTCACTGCCCGGGTTTGCGCAGCGGTTGCCGATCCCTAAGTTTCTTATTTCTCCGTCGATCGACCCGCTGGCCGAGAAAAATCGCGAGCTCACGCGCTCCGAGATTGTTCAGGTGCTCGATCACCTCGGAATCCCGCGTCGAAAGCCGATTTTGCTTCAGGTCGCGCGGTTCGATCGGTTCAAAGATCAGGTCGGTACCATTCGGGCCTACCGCTTAGCCAAACGCCGTCATGACTGCCAGTTGGTCCTCGCCGGCAGCGGGGTCCTCCATGATCCCGAGGGTGAGGCCGTGCTCGCGGAGGTTCAGCAGGCCGCAGAAAACGACCCCGACATCCATATTCTCCAACTGCCCCCTGAAGCCGACCGAGAAATCAACGCGCTTCAGCGCGCCGCCGCAATCGTGGTCCAGAAAGCCCTCAAGGAGGGTTTTGGGATGGCCGTCTCGGAAGCCATGTGGAAAGGCAAGCCTGTCATTGGCGGCACTGCGGGCGGGGTCTCCGCACAGATCGTCCACGAAGTGACCGGATTCGTCGTGCATTCGGTCGAGGGGACGGCGTTTCGGATCGGCTACCTCCTGAACAACCCGGCGGCGATGACGCGCATGGGAGCGATGGCCCGCGAACACGTGCGAAGAAATTTTCTCATAACACGACATCTGAGTGACTACCTCACGATATTGAAACTGATTGGCCGCGAATAACCGGGTGGCCAGGCACACAGCCGTCGGCCGTTTGTGTCTGTTCAGGGACCGTGATCATGGGCCTTCCTGCGAGCTTGAGCGCTGTCGAACCGTTGCTTCAATCCGGCGAATCCGCGGAGATTCTGCTCGGCATCTTGACGTACAATGATCACAGCACGGCCCCGGCGTTGGCTCGATCGTTGGTAGAGGGCTGTGCAAAATCCTTCCCAGACCGCCGCGTGCTGGTCGTCAACTGCGATGGAGGCTCGCAGGACGATACGCCGCGACTGATCCGAGACGCCGTGCCGTCCTCCGTGCCGGTCTGGACCGTTCGCCATCCCATTGTCGGCTCCTGGCATCCCCCACTCTCCGAATCCGGCGTCCCTGGTCGCGAGAGCGCGGTGCAATCCTTGGTCTATCTCACGGAGCCGGTACGGGCGTCCGCTTGCCTCGTGGTAGACGGCAACGTCAAGTCGGATCCGACTCAATGGCCGCAGTGCCTGGTGCAGCCTATTTTAGAAAAGGGCATGGATTGCGTGCTGCCCCATTTTCGCCGAAACCGCTACGAGGGCACGTTGACCAATACGTTGCTCGCGCCGCTGACAACCGCCCTCTATGGCAAACGTTGCCCGTACCACCTTGGTGGCGCCTACGCGTTCTCGGGCGAACTCGCACGCACGAAGTTGACGTCCCTGCCTTGGGATGAAGAGATCGCGCAATTCGGCATCGACGGTTGGTTGACCACGGCCGCCGTGGCGGAGGACATGCACGTCTGCCAAGCTTCTCTCGGCCCACGCGTGCAGCCGCCCAAATCCCCCAGCGACTTGTCTTTGGTGGTCGCCCAAGCCGTGGGTTGCATTTTTCACTTGATGGAGCGGTATGAAACCGCGTGGGAGGGTGCCGGAAGGTCTGTCGCCATCCCCGTCGTCGGCGCACCCGTGGAATTAGGAGGAGAAGTGGGGACGATCCGAACGGAGCGTCTGGCGGATGGATTTCGGCAAGGCCTGCGGGACTTGCTCCCCGTCTGGCAGCTGGTGCTGTCCGGCGATACGCTCGAGCGGATCTTGGAACTCGGTGCCGAAGACCGTGAGGCCTTCCGCTTTCCGGCCTCCTTGTGGGTGCAAGCCGTCTACGACTTCGCATTGGCGTATCATGATCGTCTTTTGCATCGCGAGCACCTTCTCAAGGCCCTCACTCCTCTGTATCTGGGCTATACCGCGTCATTCATCGCGGACACGCGCGCACAGACGGTCGACCACGTCGCGCAGGAGTTCGCCCGACTGACCGATCGTTTCGAATCGATGAAACCGTATCTGACTCAGCGATGGAGGTGGAAGGATGGATGACCTCTGGGGCGATGCCATGGTGGAAGCGTTTCGCGACATGACGCTGCGGATTGCCATCATCATGCCGCGACTGCTGGCACTGATCAGTTTCGTCGTCCTTGGGCTCGTGGTCGGCGGATTGACCAAGACGGTCCTCCAACGCCTCCTGAAAGCCTTGCGGCTCGACGTGCTCAGCGAGCGATGGGGCATCCAAGGAGCATTGATCAGAGCGGGGGTGAAACAGCCGCTGTCTCATATTGCCGGCCGCTTGGCCTTTTGGTTCGTGTTCATCGTATTCGTTTTTATGGGTGTGGATTCGCTGAATCTTCCGGCTACAGCAGTGCTGATGGGGCAGGTGTTGGGCTTCTTGCCTCACGTCGTCGCCGCCGGACTCTTGCTCCTCATCGGGCTTTTGCTCGCAAACTTTTTCGCGGAGGCGACGTTGATCGCGACGGTGAACGCTCAAATTCAGGAAGCCCGTTTGATCGCCAACCTCGTGCGTTGGGGAATTGGACTGTTCACCGCCGCCATGGTCCTGACTCAGTTGGGCATCGCAACAGAAATTGTCGTGTCGGCATTCTCCATCCTGTTTGGCGGCGTGGTTTTAGCCTTGGCAATCGCCGTGGGATTAGGTGGCCGTCACATCGCCCGGGAAGCGCTGGAACGTCGGTGGCGGGGGACGAAAGACGACGTGAAAGACGACATTGCGCACCTGTGAGCGACTGAACGAGTTACTCGAGCAGCAGGATGGGTGCTTCATCCGGCCAAAGCACAATACGCCGGGATGCCCAAGGCATCTTATGGATCAGCAGGGCAGTGCGCACTCGCTACTGGCCACCAGGACCTCTTGCCGACCACCCACATTCAGCGGAGCGACCCGCCGATAGACCAAGCAATCAGCGGAGGTGTCGTTCGCTGGAACGCGCTCACCGCGCGACAATGCCAGTAGGCGCCGTCGCCACTGACTCATGCGTCGACACAGAGTAAGACGACGGTCGACTGTACAGACCGCGACAAGAACTCAATTATGAATCGATTCGCCTATCGGCGACGCTTGTTCAGGGCACGCCAGGTTTTCGGTCCCACACGGCCGTCGGGAGTGAGACGGTGGGTGAGTTGAAACCGCGTCACTGCGATGTCTGTCTGCGGACCAAACCGTCCGTCCACAGCGACACGATGGCCGAATCGGCGCAGTGCGCGTTGTAACGTCGCGACGTCCCGTCCGGTTTGCACGGGATCGGTCAGCCGCAGCAGCCGAGCGGATCCTCCGGATCCCTGACTGCGGCGCAATGCCGTATAGGTAACCGGTCCCACGACTCCGTCGGCCCTGAGGCCGCGCGTGCGTTGAAACCAGCGGACGGCCGCCCGGGTATTCGGTCCATACACCCCATCGATCCGAATCGGCAGATCGTGCCGGCGGAGCAATCGCTGGACCTCTCGAACTTGGCGTGGGCGATGGCGGGCGAGATCTTTCCGCGACGCGACCGCCGTCCGGGTTTTCGTCGGGAGCCCCTTGGAGGCGGAGGATCGAACGGATGCCGATCGCGTAGAAGCCTCCTCATGCGATCCGCCTGGGCGCGTGCGGACGTTCCGGCTCAACTGCGCAACCTGCCGTTGCAACTCACGATTGGCCCGAGCCTTATCTTCGATTTCCTTGCGCATCGCATCGTGGGAATTCTTGAGCTCGAGCAGTTCCTGAGACAGACGCAGGCGTTCGTCCATCGTCTCGTGCAGAGCGGCACGAAGGTCCGCGATTTCGCTCTGAAGCGCGGGAGGCCAGTAGTCGCATCCCGTTAGTACCAAGGCCGCGATCGGAATCACGACCGCCCGGCCGACTCGACGAACGAGGGCTATAGTCCGGCTCATAGCTGGATCTCCCGGTTGGAAGCGGCCGGTGAGACGATTGCACGGCGGCATGCGCTCATCTCTCTCCATATGAGTATGATGACGATGTCATGACCCGTCTGGCCGACGGCCTCATACTTCGCCGGCCCCTACAGGAATAGCACTTGGGCATGAGTGTTCTGCATGACGACCTGGACTCAATCGACGCGATCTTGCACGTCCTCACTGTCGCGTCCTCCGCCGCCGGTCCGCGACGTGGACATGATCGCGCCCACGCCTCACGTCTCTTCGCCCTCTTCGAGATAGGCATCGAAGCACTCCCGATGCCACACATGCTGCGACGATCCAGCCCGTTTGGACTCCTCATTGGGCTCGATAAAGGCGGACCGCCCCTGCAGCTGAACGGGTTTTCCGCACGACCGACACGGGGAATGAGTCCGTCCCTGTGCTGCTGATCGCTGGTTCTCCTGTTTGGTATTCATCATGCCTCCAGTCATTCGGCCACCTCATTCAGGCTGAGTTTCATCGCCAAGCGCCGTCTCGAATCGAGCCTCTCGCTCACGGGCGACCGCCGGCCTCCCTCGATCGCCCGTCGTCGTGTCCCAAGACCATGCAAGGCCAGCGGCGTGGGCCGTTACAGCCGCGGTCGGCAGGACGTCCTCCTTCGGCACACATCCTTTCTGCCACATGAACCACAAGGCCATGACATATAGCGGTGTCAGCAACACGGAACGGCGCAGCCCCAGGACAGGCTCCTGAGACGACGACCGCACGCACCGAGAAACGCCCTGCTGTTTCACATCGAGGGACACGCTCATCGCGATCAGCCTGGTCCTCCGTTGATCACGACCCGGCGAATCGGACGGTTCTTTCGGCTTCTTGCCGACGCCAGTCGACGTCCCCGCCGAGTCGCCATGTACCAGGCAAGACAGCCGAGCATGATCAAGACAATCAGCAGCCAATCCATACAGGCTCCATCGATACTACACGTCGAGTTGCGGCGGGGTCGGCCTGTGCTGCTCGACGGTCTCCAGGATATCCAACACCTCCACCTGCAGGATGATGGTCTTTCCTGCCAGCCGGTGATTCGCGTCGAGTGTCACTTGCTCACCTGTCACCTCCGCGATGACCATCGACACTGCCGTGCCATCAGCCTGGTGAATCTCCAGTTCAAGCCCGACATCCGGCGTCACATCGTGTGCGCGAAGCCATTCCCTGCTGACCTGGCAGGAAAGATCCGGTTGATACGTGCCGAAGGCCAACTCGGGCGGAACCTTTTCCGTTTTCGATTCACCCACCGTCATGCCAACCGTCAGACTCTCGAGCGCCTCCAGGACGGCGTGACGCCCGGGAGTAAAGACGAGCGGTTCACCGTACAGGGATGTATCGATCAGTGTGCCGTCCTCCTGCCAAGCCATATAGTGCGCCCGGATCGTATCCCCCCAGCGAACGTGGCGTGGGTGTGGGGCCAATCCTGATTGCGAGCCTCTTCCAGATACGCTCATCGTACTCCCCTTTATTGGTCATCTATTGGTCATCCGGCCCCGCCCCAGACAGATGGACCTACGACGCCCTTCAGGAGTCTCTATCGGCGCGCAGTGCGCGCAATTGGGCAGCCCATGTTTGCGGCTTCGAGCGAGTCGTCCGGCGCCGGGCGTCGGTGGTCGCCACTCGTATCGTTAAGTTCGCGATCGCTCTCCTCACCGCCTCTGTGGAAAGCCCGAGCGCCTCCGCGATCGTGGGGACCGAGCATCCTTTTTCCAACAGCCGCAGGAGGAAGCGGTGGTTATGAATCGGCGTGGGCGATCGGTCACGGCGACGCGCCTTCACCTCGCGCTCTTCCTTGTTCGTCACAACACTCAACGCCGGCGATACGTACCGACGGCCTGCCAACACCGCAGCCAAGGCGACGCGGATCTCCAACGATGCGTGCAGCCGATAGATGATACCGGACGCTCCGGCAGTAAAGGCCATGTCATTGGCGGTGCCGTTTCGGAGTCCCGTTAACACAATAATTCGGCAGCTTGGGCGAGACCGTCCGAGGCGTGACACCATACGCAGACTGGAGACGTGCAACAGGTCCAGAACGAGCGCATCTGGAGCTCGTCGCTCCAACTCGAGGACAAGCTCGTCTCCCGCCTGAGAGACAGAGTCGACCTCATAGAATGCTTCCACTTGCGTTCGACTATCTTCAAGGATCAGCGGGTGGACGCCTGCGAACAGCACCCGATCCCGCGCGGGGCTCTGGCCGTTTCTGCTTGCCGGTGACATGTCACTCCCTTTCGCCTGTTACCGCATGTGAAAGTTCGATTGTGCGCGATCGTGCGCAGCGATGGAACTGGGGGAGTACCCGGTTATGCGCCGGACATTCCCCAGTGCCTCCGTCCGTTGGCCTACCAGGACTGGCGAAGGGCGCCACCATCACGCGCATGACCGGAACAGACGAGTCCAGCGGAGAGGGCACACGATGAGGCTCTCGATACGGTCGATCGTTCAGGCTGCAAGAGGGCAGCGGAGCAGGCCGTACCGACGTCCGTCGCTACGGGGAAACAAGCCCATGTGTGACAGCGTATTTGGTAAGGTCCGCAGTGGTATGAAGATTGAGTTGCTTGATGATGCGAGACTTGTGAAATTCCACGGTCTTCACTGAAATGCATAGGATCGATGCAATTTCCTTCATCGATCGCCCCTCCGCAACGAGTTGTAGGACCTCGCGCTGACGAAGCGTGAGCACCGACTGCGCATCGGATCGCCCCCCACGTTGGTGCAGCAACGGATCCAGCACTTCTTTGGCCAGTAACGGCGACACGTACAGGTGACCGCGGAGAGCCGTCCGAATCGCCTGCACCAATTCCGTCGCACTGGCCCGTTTAAGGACGTAGCCGGAGGCGCCGGCACGGAACGCCTCGGTCACGTACGTCGGATCCCCGTGCATGCTCAGAAAGACCAGCTTGGCCTCCGGGACCAGCCGACGCAGCTGCTGAGCGGCATCGATGCCGTTCAACAGCGGCATGGAAAGATCCAAGAGAATGATATCCGGCATGAGGCGCGGGGCCGCTTCCAGCAAGGCGCGGCCGTCGCCGACAGCACCGATGAGATCGAACTCCGGTTCAAGTACCTTTTGGAGCGCCTCGACGAACAAGGTATGATCGTCCGCCAACAGGAGACGTGGTCGCGTCATGAACCCTCCACCGGTTCACGTACCAGAGGCAGCACTGCCATTACCTCCGTGCCCTCACCCGGTTGCGCCGACAGCTCCAAGGTGCCGTTCAATAACCGAGCCCGTTCCCGCATGCTCAGAATACCCAATCCCGTCGACTGTGCCCCTTCTACATTCAGATCGAGCCCGATTCCATTGTCCCGAACCGCCAGCCTGACGGTATCCTCTTGAATCGAGAGGGTCAGCGTGACCTGCCCGGCCTTTGCGTGCATCGCGACATTTCCCAAACTTTCTTGCGCGATGCGATAAAGGCAGGTGGCGAGCCGAGGCGACATCGGCGGGACCGCCTGCGGTTTCAGAAACCGGGCCTTGATGCCGGTGCGCTTGACGAAATCGTTGACATAGCGCTGTAAGGCCACCACCAAGCCAAGATCTTCCACCGTCGTTTGATGGAATCGGTAGGCGAGTTGCCGCACCTCGTCGGACAGCGTCCCGACATGGCGCCGAATGGCCCGAATGCGACGACGGATCGCCGCTGGTGAGTCCGGCAGATTCCGGCACAAGGCGTCCAACTGCAGCCCGAGTGCTCCCAATCGCTGGTTGACATCATCGTGGAGGTCACGAGAGATTCGACGCCGTTCCTCGTCCTGAACGGTGAGCAACTTTCCCGCCAACGTGCGTAGCTCGGCTTCTTCATGTTTCATGGGCATAGCAGGCCTGAAAGCACACCTCGTTCAGGGATGGACTCTTAATGCAACAGGCAGACCTCGGTGGCGGCTCGGCGCACACATGGGAGTGACCTGAACATATCGCCCTGCTCCACATGCCCGGCTGCCCACGCTGTCCAACACCTTACTGCCTGGCAATGCGTTACTCAACCCCTCGCCCAGCAGAAAGGGTCGGTTCAGCCAGATGCCGTCGCCTCTGTCGACTGGTCCTGCCCGCCTGTGACCACAACCAGAATGTCACCTGATTGCAGGGGGCCCGCCTGCTCCAGTTCAACCAGTGAGACCATGCTTGCGCCGCGGTAGACGCGCAGCAGCACGTCAGGCCTCAGATCTGCCGGCATTTTCCCGACCTCATCGGGTCGGACCGGTCGCTCGATGAGCGCCACCTTGCCGCGCGCAGTCAAAAGATCATCCAGATAGTGGACCATATGTCCGTGATCCACGGCGGCAGCCAAAATATAGCCGCCGAAGGTGGCGGGCGAGATGATCGCGTCTGCTCCACCTTGTTTAAACAACTTGACGTTTTCTTCCTCCTTGGCGCTAACGATAATGCGGATGCTCGGATTGAGATGACGCGCTGTGAGTAAGATGAGGGCCGTCGAGTCGTCTCGCCCCGCCGCGATGATGACCGCCTTGGCCTTATCGATCATCGCATCCCGCAGGACGGACTCCTGGGTTGCGTCGGCTTGAAACGCCGCCACATCCATGGCTCCCGCCATACGAACGCACTCTTCAGTTCGGTCTATGACGAGGAGCTGGTCCGATTTGGTCCCGCGTGCCAGCAGTTCGTTTACCGACGAGCGGCCCGTATGCCCGAATCCGCAGACGATGATATGGCCTGTCAGGCTGGCCTGAAGTTTGGCCATGCGATATCCCTCCATATAGTGTCGCAAGATCAACTGATAGGCCGTGCCGAGAAACACAAACCAGATTGCGAACCGGATCGGCGTCACGACCAACGCATCAACGAGCCGGGCCCGCGTGGAGACGGGCACGATATCTCCATAACCCACCGTCGTCACTGTGATCATCGTAAAGTAGACGATGTCACTGAATGAGACGTGGCCATCGATCTGGTCACGCAACCCCTCTCTGTCCCACCAGAGTATTCCGAACACGAAGACGAACAGCGACCATGCCACGAGGAGGCGGGTGCCCAGAATTCTAGCGGGAGAGGCTTCACGGGGAGATACGAGCAGATGGGAGGATCCGCTTCGCGGACGCTTCGTCCACTGGAAGCGCACCCGCTCGATCCAATGCTGCAGGGGCCGATCACCCACCATGTGCCGTCTCCGGTGCCATTCGGCACAACGTTAGACTCTGCAGGAAGGGAAGGTCGCGCAGCGCTGCTCGAGCACTGGCGCCGCTCAACGATCTGCCTCTAGGAGGAGGGAGATGTCTCATGGACGGATCGCACTTGGTCTTCCAGGTCGCGGATGCGGTTCTGTTGGGACTCAATCGTAGACTCCAGAGATCGCCGGTCACGGCGGCGCCTGAGTCGACCACCCACCGACGCAAGTATGGCCAACGCGACGCCGGAAGTGAACGAACCAAGGATCACCAAAACCAGCGAGGTTTGGTAGCGCCACAGCAAGAATTGAATAATGACCGTATCGGTATTTTGAAGTGCAAATAGGGCAGTGGCTGACGCAAGTACCAGCACGAGGATCAGCATTACCATTTAAAGCTCAGTCACTCATTCGGGCATGACGGGTGAAGGTTCGTGACACACTGGGGACATGGCGTTCGTGCTAGCCGGCGCTGGAGTCAAGGCCGCGCGTGGAGTGTCTGCCGGCTGGAAGTTTCGAGAAAAACTGACCTTTATGCCTCCGATCAGTCGGCCATTCATGCGGTAGCCCTCCCTCACCGGCATGGCGCCAAGTATGGCATGAAGAGGAGCCCAAGTGACAGACCCGACGCCGCCTGCTGTCCCCTTCCATGCCGTGGTAGCCTGGGTACGACGAGGGCTGTGGGGAACAGCATGCCCGCGGGGATGTCTGGAGTCGTAGCAAATGCCGGTGCACTGCCCGACACCCTCCCATCAGGATTGTGTTGTCCCCTGCGACCGTACGAGCGCCACCTTGAGTTCCGGAGCCTCCACGAGGTGGACCGTCGCTGAGGCCAAGGCGACCCGGCTTTGCGATCGCTGGATGTCGTCCAAGACCCGAGTGAACAAGAGATCCTTTGTGATCCGGTGCCGTTTATAATCAACCGCATAGCGCAATGTGATCCAGTTGTCATCGGCCGCTAGGTACACGCGAGGGTCCAGTTCGGTCGGATCGATCCGATACTGTTCAATCAGGCCCAGCCAACTCGTCTTGGCTTTGGCGGAGTAGTCTCCGGTAGTCTCGAGCAAGGTCTGCTCAAACAGCGTTCTCGCCAGTCGATAATCGCTGCCATACTTGATTGGAAGGGTGATCTCGTCCCACAAAAATGGGAAATCGCCGGAATAGTTAAACACCGGCTCCTTAGAAGACGAAACTGTTGGCGATCTTCACGATCCGTCCGTTGTAGAGATCCGCGCGCACCCATTCTCCGATTTCCATCATCGTCGTGCGCAGCATCCCGATATCAATGATGTCTCCCTTGATGCCGCCGAGGTGCACCCGATCGCCGGTATTGTAAAAATTTCCAAATGAGATGGCGACCCATCCGGCCAGGCTGGCAATAACCTCTTGGAGAGCGAACGCAACCCCGGCGCCCGCGACGCCAAATGCGACGGCCATTTTCCCGAGCCGGTCACTGAAAACCAGGGAAATAATGACGATCCCGGTAAAATATCCGAGAAACGTCACCATCTTCTTGGCCCGGTAGAGATTCCCCGGTTCGCTCACATATCGGTTGAGCAGCCGCCCCGAAACTCGTACGAGGGCAATGACGACGAAAATGCCAATAGCCGCCGAGGCGATTTGCCCCACGGTGGGATCAAAGACCCACTCCGAATGAATTGCTCGATCTCCCCCCCACATGGTTAAGTTTCTCCTTGCGAGATGGTCGGGTCGTTGGCGGGTCGAGCCACCGTCCGCAGACTCTCAATCCGAATCGCGGGCGCGTGATAGTCCTTGGGTAGATAATCTTGGGGGATGGTCGTGTGATTGCCGTCTCGTATCTGCGCGTAGTGCGGCGACATGATTTCGATGCCGGCCTCATTGAAACGATCCTGAACGTTCTGGTGCAGATCCGAATACGTGACTGCCATCTGATTGGGCGCGCCGGTATAGGCGTTGAGTTCATATGAGACGTAGAAATCGTTCAACGCCGTTTGGAGCACGAATGGCTCGGGATCGGTCAGCACGTTCCTGGTCGCCGCTGCCGCTTCTTTCAGCAGCTCATGAACCCTGCGCCATGGCGCGTCGTACCCGATGGTCACTGAGGTATTGAGAATGAGCGGCGGCGTGTTCAGCGAGGTCGAACTGTAATTCACGATGTGTGCACTTAAAATCAGTGAATTGGGAATTGTGATGTCCACGTTCTTGATGGTGCGGATTCTCGTGACCAAGAGGGTTTTTTCCGTGATGTCTCCCACGGTGTCTGCAATCTTGACCCGATCGCCGAGTTGAAACGGCCGCATGTACGTCAGCACCACGCCGGCAATGATATTCCCGATGGCCGCCGCGGATCCGAGCGAGATCAGTAGGCCCAAAAAGACCGAAATGCCGCGGAAGCCCTCGGACTGGGAGCCCGGGATGTACGGGAAACAGGCAATGGCGGCGAAGACGATGACAAGGAAACGCACGATGCCGTACGTCGGCTGTGCCCAGTCTTGGGGAAACCCCGCAAATCGTATTGCCCCTCGTTCGATTCCACGAAAAAACAGATGGATGAGCTTGAGGATATACCGCACGACGAACACGATCACGACGATGGCGATGATGTTCGGCACGGAGTCGGCAAATACACCGCCGATCATCCTGACGGGGGTCAAAATGTATCCGAAGAGTTCGACGGAGAGTTGCCGCGTCCAGGGGAAAAATCCGAGCACGGACGAGGCATAGAAGTAGACGAGGAAGGCGAGCGCAACCAGGCGTGCGACTTGGAGTACTCCCAACAGGCCTTCGGTCACCTGTTCGGCCGACAACAACTCCACACGTTGAATCTTGAGCGTCGGCAGTGTCGTCCGCCCCCAGTTTGAGAGCCACCCGAGAAACCGCGGAAAGAGCTGCTGCAGTAGTTTCAGTGCGCCTACGAATACCGCAGTCGCGATCAGCGTAAACATGACCCCAATGAAGAACGCCGCCAGTCCCGCGCGTAATCCTTGCATCTTTTCCAGCGGCGTGGACAGGGCTCGTAACAGACGAGACTCCAAATCGTAGGTCCAGGGAAACAGCCCCAACATGAAATGCATATAAAGATAGAGGGCGCCGAGAATAAGACACAGCCGGATAAATCGGCTCAGCAACAGGAGGGCGTCGGTTAACTGGCTGGCAGACAGCAGTTCGACCCCTGCGATCCAGACCCCTCGCAGCCGGGTGCCCCGCCAGGATTCCAGCAGGTCGAAGATTTTGGGGAACACGACCGAGAGTGCAGTCGCCAAACCGAGAACGAGGACAGTGGCAAATATCGCCCATAGGATCGCCCGGGTTCCGACCGGCGGTGGCAATGACGGTAACGCGACGGCCTGCCTGGCGATCGCGACGCCCTCCCGAATGTCCTGCGCATAGTGCTCGGCAAGGTCTCGGCGAGGAAGGCCAACCGCCTTTGCCTCCACGTCGGTGACAACGAAGAGAACTTCCTCCGGCGAGACTATGTAGGAACTGCCTTCGCCGTCCTCGACCGTCACGGCCGGAACAGTCGACGCTGGCGCATCGACGAGCTTCTTGATCCGTTCCTCCACCATGCGAGCGCGATCGGCCGGTGGGACGTCGGCCAGGGTGCTGTGAATCGAAAAGAGCACCTGATCGCCGATCCGCACGGGGCTGCCGCCGTTCGGTTCCGTAGCGGCGGCACCCCACGCGATCTGATCCGACCAGATCACCCACACGCAACTGACGGTCACCATCACTCCGATCCACCACCATCGGCGTCCAAATGTGCTGCTTGGGCGTACAGATCCTCGCGTCACGTGGGCTCACCTCCTGTGACTGGCACTGGTCCGAAATATTCTGGCATCCAATGCAGCCTTAGGCTACATTCAATGATCGGTGCTTATAGATGGGGGACTACGCTCGGTCAAGAGCGGATCCCCGGCACAGTAAAGGATGCCGCGCAATGGAATCACTGAGCGTCAATGCCGTTCTGGGACTGACAGGGGTGATCATTCTTGTGGGTTTGGCCGGAGAGCTGATCCTGAGACGAACGGGCATACCCAGCGTGATCTTTCTGTTGGGTTTCGGAATCCTGCTCGGCCCGGTGTTTCATTTAGCCGAGCCCACCGTCGTGATGAAGCTGGCGCCCTATTTCGGCACGCTGGCGCTCTTGATCATCCTCTTCGACGGCGGCCTCCGCCTCCACGTGATGAAGGTCATCAACGAAACCCCCTTGGCGCTGTTCTATTCGATGACGGTCTTCGCCATGACGGTCGCGTCCATTGCCGTGTTCTACGTTTCGTCGATGGGCGGGACGTGGTTGCATGGGCTACTGCTCGGCTCCATTCTCGGTGGCACGGCCGCGGCAATCATCATGCCGTTGATCTCGCAAATGCCCGCACTACGCGACCATGCCAAAGTTCTCGTCAGTCTCGACTCCGCCTTCTCGGAGGTTTTTGTCGTCGTCATCGCCCTCGCCATTATGGGCACCATGCGCGGCGGGAGCGGCACCGAGGTCGTCGTGAGAGACATTTTTCACGCGTTCTGGGATGCTCTCATGCTCGCCGTGCTCGCGGGCGCCTTATGGGCACGCCTGCTGGCGTGGCTGGAAGGACAGACGCTTTCGTACATGATTACCATGGCGGCCATTCTCGTCCTCTACTATGTCGCGGAGATCATCGGTGCCAACGGGGCCATCACCATTTTGCTATTCGGCATCGTGCTCAGCAATATGCAATATCTGGTCGGCCGTCTGGCCCGGCCCATCCGAACATTGATCGGCTATGAACTGGATCAAGCCAAGTTCGTCCTTGATGCCTTTTTGAAACGCATCAATGAAGAACTCTCGTTCTTGGTGCGTACCTTCTTTTACGTCCTCCTGGGCCTGATCCTTGATTTCTCCTCCCTGACCGTCGGCATTGCGCTCACGAGCCTCGGGCTCTTCGTCATCGTCGTCGGAGCCCGATGGATCATCACGCAGTTGTTCGGGCAGCTCACGCATGCATGGGAACCCGGAGAGCAACTCGTCATCGCGTCTATGTTCCCGCGCGGGATCGCAACGGCCGTGATGGCATTTCTTCCGACCGCCACAGGCATTCCGGATACGGAGTTGTTTCCCGTCTATGCGCTGAGCGTCATCCTCTTGGGCGTCATCGGCATGACCGTGATCCTCGCTGTGCATCAGCGGTGGAATCCATCGGCCGCGCACCGCGCGGCCCCGCAATCGGCACCGTCCTCGAGCCCCGCAACATGACACGCACGGCAGGGTAGCGCCGTCAGCCGACCCCGACATGACACTGATTCATACGATCACCATTCTCGTGAGTTTATCAGCTGGGTTCAGTTATCTGAATCACCGCTATATCAAACTTCCGGCCACGATCGGCCTCATGGCGATCGCGCTGGCGATGTCGCTGGTCCTGCTTGCGTTGGGAAAGCTGGGATACGGCATCGAGGCGGAAGCCGAGAGCTTCATACGGAGCATCGATTTCGACATCACGCTGCTGCACGGCATGCTCAGCTTCTTGTTGTTCGCCGGAGCTCTGCACATCAGTTTGGACGATCTCCTCGAGCAAAAATGGTTCATTGCGACACTGGCCTGTTTGGGCGTGTTGGTCTCGACTGCGATCGTCGGCGCCCTCATGTACATCTTTCTTGGGTGGCTCGGCTTTCCCGTCCCTCTCATCGGCTGTCTGCTGTTCGGCGCGCTGATCTCTCCCACGGACCCTATCGCCGTGATGAGCATCCTCAAGCAAGTGGGAGCGCCCAAGCGCCTGGAGATCAAGATTGCGGGCGAATCGTTGTTCAATGACGGAGTCGCCGTGGCGATATTTTTGGGGTTGCTCGGTATCGCGGAAACGGGACACGTCACCCCTGGGGGTGTGGCGCTGTTGTTCCTGCAGGAGGCCGTGGGCGGTGCCATCATCGGACTGGCCGCAGGGTACGGCGCCTTCCTCATGTTTCGCTCCATCAACCAACACCATGTCGAAATACTCATCTCGCTCGCCCTCGTCATGGGCACATACGCTCTCGCCGACGCGCTGCACACCTCGGGACCAATCGCCGTGGTGATCGCGGGATTGCTCATCGGCAATCACGGCCGACACAAGGCCATGTCGGAAACCTCCCGCGATTATTTGGACACGTTCTGGGAGGTGATCGACGATTTGCTCAATGCCATTCTCTTTGTCCTGATCGGCCTGGAAGTCTTGGCTCTTACGTTCCAAGCCGAGTACCTTCTGGCGGGTCTCATGACGATTCCGCTCGTCCTCGTGGCCCGCTTTGTCAGCGTCAGCCTGCCTGTGCTCTTGTTTCGGTCCTTCCACGAATTTACCAATCGCGCAACACTGATCCTGACCTGGGGAGGATTGCGTGGTGGCATCTCCGTGGCCATGGCGCTCTCTCTTCCGTTGTCCACCTATCGCGACGCGCTCGTCAGCATGACCTACATCGTCGTGATCTTTTCCATTCTCGTACAAGGATTGACGGTGGAGAGGCTGGTACGGACGGCTAGCCGATAGCGTCGGCTCGGCTATTGGTCTGAACCTGTGGCTCCAGTCCAAGCGGCCACCCGGTTTGCAATATCCGCGAATTCCGCCGGGGAGACTTCTTCGGCACGCCGGTCTGGACGCGGAGCCAATGCCTGCCGCACCAGATCGATCTCTTCGGCAGACCAACCCTCATCGCGCAAGGAATTGACTACTCGCTTGCGGCGATGCGCAAACGCCGAACGGACCAAGCGCTGGCATACTCGCTCGACCTCGACAGACAGCGTCGACCGGCACATGGTCAAGGAGACGACAGCCGAGTCGACCTCCGGGCGAGGGCGAAAGCTATTGGGTGAGACTCGAAAGAGCACACGGGGCTCCGAGGCCCGCTGCACCGCGACCGAGAGACTCCCGTAGTCTTTAGTCCCTGGGCGCGCGACCAGTCGGTGCGCCACCTCGGCCTGCAGCATGACCACGGCCCGTGAAAGACGAGGGCGGGCGTCGAGCAGTCGGAGCAGCAGCGGCGTGGAGAGGTAATAGGGCAAGTTCGCCACGACCGCCGATTCTTGTGGAAGTTGGTCCAGCGGCCAGTGCAGCGCATCTCCTTCGTACAATTCGAGATTCGGGCAGTCTGCCAAGGCCTCACGCAAGTAGGCGCACAATCGAGGATCTATCTCGACAGCCTGAACACGGCGCGTGACCGCGCACAGCGCACGCGTAAGGACGCCTCGCCCCGGCCCGATCTCGAGGACGGTCTCCTCCGATGTGAGTGCCGCCGCCTCGACGATTTTGCGGACGATATTAGGATCGACCAGAAAGTTCTGCCCAAGATGTTTGCGCGCCGGGGGCGGCACCGGAGTCATGCCATACTCACGCAGTGGAACCGCTGAGCCCCTGGGCCTGCACGGCTTTAGCCGCGGCGGTCAATGCCGCTCGATACGTCTCCACCTCCTCCTGAAATTCCTCCACCAGATCGTTCGTAAACGACATGCCGGGCTTTACCTTGGCAAACTGGCCGGCAATGCGATTGCCGGCATGCCGGCGGAGAACCTCAATCGTGGCGGCCTTCCACTTCCCGAGACGTTCACTTCCGGCGACCGTATTCAATTCCTGAGACACCCACTTGGAGATGCTCTCAAGCTCACTGGCCTGGCGTACAATCGCCTGCAACGTTGCGTGTTGATCCGTCACTGTCGTTCCTCCCTCTGCGCTCGTCGCCCTCCCCGCCCCTGCCGAATGCGGACCAATTGTGCACCCAGCGTCAGTGCCTCAACCAAGCTGCTCGGTTCCGCCACGCCCTTCCCCGCGATATCGTATGCCGTGCCATGATCGACCGACGTCCGAATAATCGGAAGGCCGACCGTCAAGTTCACGCACCTTCCGAACGCCACCAGTTTCAGGGGGATCAGCCCTTGATCGTGATACATGGCCACCACCCCGTCATAGGCTCCTCGGGCCGCCTTGCCGAACAGGGTATCCGCCGGGAGCGGATCGCTGGCCTGAATCCCACCCCGTCGCGCCTCGGCTACGGCCGGACCAATGAGGGTCTGTTCCTCGTCGCCAAAAATTCCGGCTTCTCCGGCGTGGGGGTTGAGCGCCGCGACACCGATCTTGGGTCTGCGCACAAGGAAACACTCGCGAAGGGCTCGATCCGCCAGCCGAATCCCCCTGCCGATCACGGCGACCGACAAGCGATTGGGCAATTCGCGTAGCGCCACGTGGGTGGTCACGAACATGATTTTAAGCGGCCCCCCGACGATCATCATTCCGACTTCGGGACTCTTCGTGA
The DNA here is from genome assembly GCA_036984305.1 of Nitrospira sp. NCBI lineage: Bacteria > Pseudomonadati > Nitrospirota > Nitrospiria > Nitrospirales > Nitrospiraceae > Nitrospira > Nitrospira sp. The sequence goes on along the minus strand of BQWY01000001.1, from coordinate 462,279 downwards.
GATCCGCCAGAAGTTCCGTGTGCCCGGGGTAGGCATAGCCTCCGAGATGCATGGCTTCCTTATTGATCGGAGCCGTGACGATCGCATCGACGAATCCTTGCTGGGCGCAGCCGACCGCGGTCGTGATGAAGCGAACGGATGCGACCCCGGTTTCAGCCGCCGCCGTTCCGACCTTGAAAGATCTCAATCGGCGATCGAGGGGGTCGATGACCAACATCTCGCGCGACCCTCCGACCGGGATTTCGGCTTCTGATACCGGCACCACCTTGAGAGGTAAGCGCAGACTTTTGATGGTTGTTTCCATGACCGGCACCGATCCGATCACAACAGGACGACACCGACGGCGTATCGCCGGCATGGCCAACGCTTTCGCGACCACTTCGGGCCCAATCCCCGCAGGATCGCCCATGGTGACCGCGAGCAACGGCAGTTCACGCCCATCACGCCCAGTGGCCGTTCGCCTTCTCGGTGTGCTCGCCCGCTTCGGCATGCGTTCAGACTCCGTACAGATAGGCCGTATAGCCAATATACAGGAGTGCACCGGGAAGAAGCACCCAAGGCCGCCAATGCCCTCCCCCGACCAGTTGCATCACGGCCATACCGCCAGCCACCATCGCCAACACCATGGTGGCAAGGGCTGACGGGGTCAGAACCCAGTCGGTTCCAATCAGGCCGATCGCCACCGGGAAGGTGCCTTGAAAAACCATGGCCCCAGTGACATTGCCCACAGCCAACTGATCCTTTTTTCGATAGAGCCAAAGAAAGCTGTTCGACATCTCCGGTAATTCCGTGGCGAGCGGTGCAATTAGTAAGGCGAGAATGATCGGTGCAACATGGAGAGTCTCCGCCAGAAACTCTGCCGCCATCACGAAGATCTCGGCCCCCATCACGAGACCGCACAAGCCGACGACCGCCTGGGCGCCGATCAGGCCCAAGCCCGGCTTCTTCGTCCGCTTGGCGAAGAAAAGAGGTTCGAGACCGCCGCCCTCGCCCTCCGCCTCGTCGGTCCCGGGGACTGACAGCTTTATCCACATATAATACGCATAGGCTCCGAAAAGACCGACCGCTGCCCCAATGTGGAGCCATCTCCCCGGCGTGACGGCGCACAGCAACGCGACCCCATAGGCAAGCAGGAAAAAACAAAGGTCGAGCCGGACCTCCCGGTAGTCGAGATGAAATTGAGGCGCTCGCTTGCCAAGCCGGGCATACAGAAGTAACAACCCCGCCAGAATCGGGACCACCAACGTGCTAAGCATGAACGGCGCTCCCAGAATCGCGCCCAGTCCGACGGCCTGTTGCTCCACGCTCGTCCCGAAAAAAATCGCAAGCAGGGGGATGGAGGTTTCAGGCAAGGTCGTGCCGATCGCGGCAAATATACTTCCGACGGCGCCCTCGGACACGCCAAGCCGCTTCCCCAGCCACTCGATGGCATTCGTAAAGAGGTGGCACCCTCCCAGAGTGATAAAGACGGAAGCGAGCACGGCCAGTACGTAGAACACCACAGTCACGGACGGCACAACCCTTTCATCGACTCCGTCTTGCCCTCGGCCTCCGCCGGTGACGGCTCCAGAACGCGATCAGCGCGTCCTCCATCACCGTACGGACCGGAACACCCTGCCGTTCCGCGAGCCTGCGGCAGTCGGTGTATTCCGGCACGGCACGAGTCTCTCCGCCCGGCGCTTCGGCAATCTTCATCTGCACACGGCTGCCGCGCACGCTGACCGATTCAAATCTCCGGGGGAGCACGATGCGCTCGGTCTCACGATATCTGACTCCGAGCGCCGTCGTATCGCGAAGGATCACATCCGCCACGGTTCCCACCGTCGCCCGGTCGGCCAGCGCGGTCAGTATGACCCCGGGCCGACCTCGTTTCATCACCACCGGAGTCAAGGTGACGTCGACCGCTCCTGCCGCGAAGAGGCGCTCGATCACGGCGTCATAGATCTGAGGATTGAGATCGTCGAGATTCGTTTCGACCTCATAGATTGGTTCCGTCCGCATCCTGTACGGTGCGAGCTCGTCCCCAACGAAGACACGCAGCACGTTCGCCCATCCCTCAGGATTCGCATCACCCGCGCCGTATCCGATCCTCCTCGCACGCATCGGCGGCAAGTCGCCGAACGTCTCGGCCACGGTTCGTAACACCGCGACGCCCGTGGGAGTCGCCAGCTCGCGGCGAGGCCCGTTCGAATAAATGGGAACTCCTTCCGCTAAGATGGCCACTGCCGGCCCAGGGACGGAAAGAGACCCGTGCGCCGTCTGCACGATGCCGGATCCGACGTTAATCGGTGACGCCGTGATCCGGGTGGCGCCCAAGAGATGGCAACACAACAAGCTGCCCATGACGTCGACCAGCGAATCGACGACTCCCACTTCGTGAAAATGTACACGGGGGACTGGAACGCCATGCGCCCGACTTTCCGCCCGAGCCAAGCGGGTAAACACCTCACGCCCTCGTTGCTTCACCTCCGCGGGAAAGGTACTCGCGGCAATACGACGTAAGATCTGCTCCATGGACAGGGGCGCACGCATGCCGCGACGAATAATGACGTCGACCTTCATCGCTCGAATTGCGCCTCGCTTCACGCGTCGGCTTCGTACATCCACGCCCGCCGCTCCCCCGGGATGGAGAGACCGCGCAGACCGGCGAATCTGCTGGATGGAAATCCCGGCATCCACACAGGCACCCAACAACATGTCGCCGCTCACTCCTGAGCTACAATCGAAATGGAGATGGATGCTCATTCGCCCCCCTGGACCGCCGGAGAAGGCGCTGGGAAGCGCTCCCCAAAGGCCGCCCTCTTAGCAGATGCGTCGAAGGGCTGAGCGCGCAGCGCGATCGGGACGCCGCAGCGACACATCTCCGTCTTCAATTGACAGCACCGAACACCTATGTTATTGGCTGAACAGGATCTTCGCATTCGATCGCCGCACCCGACTTCATGCACCCACTCAGATCCTCAGGGTTACTGGGGCTTCTCCCGCGATTGATGCTCCTTCTGATCGTCGTCGGCTTGGCGGCCGGACCGGGAACTCAGTTCATCACCGACAACGACGCGTGGGCGAAGAAGCGCCGATCTGCCCCGAGAAAAGAACCTCAGCTGAAAATCATCGAGGTGAACATCAAGCCGGTGCCGTACGTGCCGCAACAGGGAGACCTGGAGTTCAGCGTAACGGTCGACCTGCCTCCGGACGTCGAGCGGGCCGCGCTGTTGGAGGTTACCGCGTTGATCAGTTCACCATCTCGATCGAGCCTGCGCTTTCTTTCGTACCGGGAGTCAATCGAACCCTTGCTCAAGCTCGCGAGCGCGACCGAACGTCCGGCACAGCACGTCAGCACCGCCGCCGGAAAGGCGCCTTCGCCACGCGTGCACATCACGTTGACCTGGGACGGAAAGGATCATACCAAGCAAGAGGTCTCACCAGGAACCTACCACTACGAACTGCGCGCCAAGGTGATCGGCAAGGGTGACAATACTCCTCGGGCATTGACCGTGTCATGGCCCAAGCGCGGGACGCTCGCCGTCAAATAGCACCGTTCACCCCGTCCTCCGTCACCGTGATTCCAAAGACGCGACCTACTTGTCCGAACGGCTCCTACCCCTGCTTGGCGCGGCTCCGCCGCTCCCACGGTATGCTTCTTCCGCGAGGATGTTGATGCGATGAGCCAGGCAGCCGGCCCCAAAGCCGTTATCGATATTCATCACTCCGACACCTGCAGCACAGGAATTCAACATCGTCAACAGCGCGGCCAACCCTCCAAAGCTGGCCCCGTATCCGCGGCTGGTCGGCACGGCGATGACCGGCTTGGATACCAAACCTCCTACGACGCTTGGGAGCACCCCGTCCATTCCGGCGGCGACGATGATCGCACGCGGCGCTTCGAGCCGGTCGTGCTGACTCAATAAACGATGGAGCCCCGCCACTCCGACGTCATACAACGTTTCCACGCGACTTCCCATCGTTTCCGCCGTGACGCGGGCCTCCTCCGCGATCGGCACATCGGCCGTCCCAGCGGTAATGATCAACACGTGGCCCAGGCGACGGGGCACGGGGGCCTCCAGGGCAACGACGCGCGCGGTCTCATGGTAGCGCGCACGCCGATGTTGTCGAAGGAGCGCGCGGGCCGTTTTTGGCTCCACGCGGGTGGCCAACACCGCTCCATTATGCCTGACGAGGCCTCGTGCAATGGCGACGACCTGAGCCGTGGTCTTGCCCTCGCAAAAAATGACTTCCGGGAATCCCTGCCGGATCGCGCGATGATGATCGACCGTCGCAAACCCCAACAGCTCAGCGGCCGGAGCGTGAAGCCGGTCTACCACTTGTTGGCGTGTCAAGGTCCCGTCCTGCAGATGTTGCAACAGTCGTTCGATTTGACCCTTCGCAATCATGACAGGTTAATGCGCCAATTCCTCTTTGGGCTCACGCTCCATCAACGCATCGACGGCACGGAGACACGATTTGCCTTCAAACAGCACCGCACAGATTTCCCGAACGATCGGCATGTCCACGGCATAGCGTTCGGCCAACCCCGCAGCGGCACGGGCGGTGCGGATACCTTCCGCCACAGTCTGCATGCCGGACAGGATCTGATCCAGTGATTCCCCTTCCCCGAGACGGACGCCGACTCGATGATTTCGGCTGGCCGGACCCGTGCAGGTGAGCACGAGATCTCCGACGCCAGACAAGCCGTAAAACGTCCGCGGGTCGGCCCCCATGGCTCGTCCCAGTCTAATCATTTCCGCCAACCCTCTAGTAATCAACGCCGCTCTCGTGTTGTGTCCAAGCCGAAGGCCGTCGACGGCGCCGGCGGCAAGGGCGATGACATTCTTGAGCGCACCGCCCAGCTGCACGCCGATGAAGTCCGTGGCTCCGTAGACCCGGAACCGTGAACTCATGAGAACCGCCTGCATCCGCCGTACGAGCTCAGCATCCGCTCCCGCCAGCGTGACCGCTGTCGGCTGGCCCTGGGCGACCTCCAGCGCGAAGCTTGGTCCAGAGAGCACGGTGCACAAGTCTGCTCGCCCCTGGAGGAACGTGTCGACGATCACGTCGGACATGAGCTCATGCGTGCCCTCCTCGATTCCCTTGGTCGCACTGATCAACGGACACGGTTCAGGCCTCGACCGATGCATCTGCACCAGCACGTCACGCGCGACATGCGAGGGCGCGGCAAAGACGACGGCGTCCGCATCGCGCAGGGCCTCGCCCAAGGAGTTGGTGGGTTCGAGGGACGCAGGGAGGAGGACCCCGGGTAAAAAGACCGAATTCTCACGGCTCGATCGGATGGCACTCACGACCGTTGTCTCGTATGCCCATAGTCTCACCGTGCGACCATTTCTGGAAAGATGATGCGCCAGGGCCGTCCCCCACGCTCCGGCACCCACCACAGCAATCGGATTTTGCAAAGGTTTCGCCATCGGTTCATGCTGCGCCATGCAGGCCATGCTGCCTCATTGGAAATCGGCGCCGCGGATTATAGGAACCCCTCTTCTCGACTGTCAACGAACCTGCTGGCGTGCGCTCGATCCTCGCGCGGTCAATAACTGCTATTACAAAAAACCCCTAGGGACGAAAATTGATGCGAGTTTTCTTGTCCTTTGGGCCGGATTTGCTAGACTGACGAGATCGGCACGTCCGAGACCACAAGGCCTCTTGGCACGCTCCTTGCGGTAGTCCTCGATACAGGCGGTCGCATCCAGTTTCCGGACTGACCCCTCACGGAAGGAACCGACATCATGCCCTGGAAGATATTCAGAAGTTGGCGCTTCACGGTCCTGCTGCACCTCACGGCGGCATCACTTTCAGTGCACATTGGCGTACACACGTCGTATGCGGAATCCTACGTTGCCGGTGAGTTGGGTTTGACGATTCCCTCCATCGGCAAGGGTCTCACGAATGTCGAGGCCGTGGACAATACCGGCACCTTCCCCGCCGGAACCACATTTTCCGACCTGGCGCTGAAGTCCAACATCATGTATGGGGGAAAGGTGGGACACTACTTCCGGCAGATCCGATGGTTCGGGATCGAAGGAGAAATCTACAACGCCAATCCACACCTCAAGCAACAGCCGAGCACATTGACCGTGCCGGGGTTCGGGTCGGTCACCGGGTCCATCGACGGAAATTATTTGCGCGTTCTGACAATCGCGCCGATCAATTTCATGGTTCGTTATCCCGGTAAGCGCCTCCAGCCGTATGTCGGGGTCGGACCAGGCATTTTCCTGGCCCGACTAAAGGAAGCCCAACTGGGCGAGAGCATCTCCAGCACCAGCGTCGGCTTGAACGTCATGGCAGGACTTCGCTACCTCGTCACGAGGCATTTCGCCGTCTTCGGGGAGTGGAAATACAACTATACTCGGATGAATTTCGATCAGAATCTCAACTTCATCCAGCCGTTCGGCCTCAAGGCGGACTACCGCATGAATCATTTTGCCTTCGGCGTGGCGTACCTGTTCTAGAGGAGGGAGCGCAACATCGTCGCACACCTTGGCTCGCCTCCATTGCCGCGCTATACTTCAAGTCGGGAGCACGCAGAGGGCCTGCATGCCAACCACCTGTCCTGTCTGCCGACGCACGGCACCTGATCACGCGCGATTCTGTTCCCACTGCGGAAGCTCTCTCGACCTAACCATCACCTCGCCGTCCCACCCACGGGATCACCTCGGTGAACTCAATCTGTCCGTCTTGTACGGCATGGCGGTGCTCCTGGTACTGGCGGTGATAGTCCCGCCCTGGGAGGCCCCTCCGACCGATCCACCGGCCTTTCTGGGGCTGCATCCGTTCTGGTCAGCTCCAACCCCGACTGCCATCATCAGCCGGATGCTGCTGACCATCGAAACGACGACTATCGCTATCGGGGGGTTGTATAGTTCGTGGTTGTTTCGCAGGAAATGAAGCGACTCCGATTATTCACCGGCGGTCGATACCGGAGCCTCGCTGTACAGTTCCATCTGCCGAGTCGACGGGTTATGGCAGCCCATAGTTCATATTGTCTTTTGAGACCGCTCGCCACTTTCTGAGGGAGGGAATCAGTCCAACGCCAGCGTCAAGCACTTGGCCGACCCGCCGGACTTCATGAACTCATCGAGGGCGGCTGGATGCACCCGATAGCCGGCCTCCGTTAAGCGAGCCTGCGCGTCGGGGCATCCTGCAGGCATGACCACGTGCTTCCCCACGCACACGGCATTGCAGGCAAACCGCAGGGCTTCCGATTCGGACACGGCAATACGCGAGCGTTGAGCAATACGATCCGCAATAACGGCCTGCCCGTACCGGTCGAATGCCTGCGGGTAATACAGAATTTCACCTCCGCTCAGTGGACAGAAGCACGTATCGAGGTGATAAAACCTGCTGTCGATGAGCTCCAGTGGGATGATTTCCCGACCAAAGATAGCCCCCAAGATGGGATAGGCCTTGATATCGGTGCGCTGTCGGTAGCCACCGAACCAGATCTCTGAAAATCCGAGCAGATCCCCGGCACCTTCGAAATATATGCCCGCATCCAATGTATGCACCTCGTATCCATGGTCCCTAAACCAGGCCTCGAAATGGGCTTCCTCACGCTGCCGTTCCGGATGTCGAAATCGGCTGGTCACGACCCGTCGCCCGACCACGATGCCCGCGTTTGCCGTAAACACCAAGTCTGGCAACCGGGGCAGCGGCATCATTCGCTCAAGGGTGACCCCCACTTCCTGCTCGAACACGCGCATGAGTTCGCCCCATTGGAGCGTGGCTCGAGCCGGGTCGACGGCATTGCCACGTCGCATCCACGGATTGATCTCATAGTCGATGGCAAAGTAATCCGGAGGGCATACGAGAAGTCTGCTCATGGGGTCCACCCCAGGGTTCGGGCCAGCTCTCGAAGGAACGAGGCAGCATCCATCACGATACCGACCGCCTGGAAGCTGCCGCGGTCGGCCAACTTCGTGGGAACCGAGGGGTTCACATCCACGCACACTGTTGGAACGGTGCCGGGCAGTAAATTGCCGGTGGCGATGGCGTGCAGCGTCGATGCGATCAATAGCGCCAGGCCCACATCCGGCAACGCGGCACGCATGGCAGCCTGTGCCTCCATGGCATCGGTAATCACGCCCGGCAGAGGTCCATCGTCACGAATGGTGCCCGCCATGACCACGCGAACGTTTCGACGGACGCACGCCGCCATGATCCCCGAGGTAATGAGGCCGTTTGTCACCGCTCGTTCGATGGTTCCGATGCCACGGATCCGATTGATCGTTCGCAAATGGTGCTCGTGTCCATGCGGCATGGTTCGCCCTGCGGCTAGGCCGTAGCCGAGCGACGTGCCGAACAACGAGGCCTCCATATCGTGGGCGGCAAGCGCGTTGCCACAGAACAGGACCTGAATATAGCCGGCATCGATCAACCACGCGAGCGCTTCCCGTCCCCCGGCATGCACAATCGCCGGGCCCCCGGCCAAGAGCACTTTGCATCCAGCCTGCCCGCGCTCATGACCAGACCGAAGGGCGCTTAGTCTTCGCCCGATGTCGGCGATCAACGGCGCATGCGGTCGTTCGGAAGATACTTGCGCCTCCATGAATCCGAAGACGTCCCGCTCCCTCGGCCGTTCCAATGGCACCACACGCACACCTGTCCGGCCTACGACAATGGTTTCTCCCCGCTTCACATCAGCCATGGGCACGGTCGCAGCCGTACCGGTCTTCGGATCGATGCGGATCGCGGTATCCATTTCGATCCGATTGACATCGATCCAACGTCCTCCCACCCTCACCTGAGTCGGCAGATGGCTGGTCGCGTAGAAGGACTCCGGCAACACACCGTCTGCCGGAGCCGCCTCGGTCGAACAATCCTGCTCGGTCTCCGGTACAGCCCCATGGGGTTGAAGCGCAGTAAGAATGTCGCTCAGCCCCTGCGGCGTAGCGGCCGAAATCGCGATCTTGACGCTGGAGGCTTGTTCCCGGGTCTTACCAATGTGGACGTCCTCCAAATCGAACGTCCCGCCCATCATCACGATAGTATCCAGGACTTTGGCTAGAATCAGCGAATCGATAATGTGCCCGCGAAGTACGACGGTCTCGGCTTTCATGTGCCCGGCACTCCTACAGAAGACTGGAGATCGGACGCCCGTGTGCTCCCGTCACTACATTTATGATAGCACGCGGCCGAGCAAGCAGTAGGAGCAGCCGAATCGTCTTCTTTCTCCAAGCCCCTGAAACTACTGGGAGTCCTGCTTCATGAATTCGCGAAGGACGCTGGTGGCATACGCACCAGGAGGAAGTGCGAAGGAGATCGTCAGATTTTGATCGGACATCGACCAGGCGGAATTGGTCATGAGGATTCGAAGAGAACGTCGTTCTCCTCGAAAGCCGCAGGCCCTGGCAGCCGCTGTCAGACCGTCTCGTGTCGCGCCACATTCCGCCACGGCGGCTGCTTCGATTGCTCCCGCCTCTCCGTTCGCCCACTCTGTACGAGACCCGAACAGCGGCGCCGTGGGACTGACCTCGAACGCGTCACAGCGAGGCTGTTCGACAGCCGGCTCCTCGACACGAAAACAGGCGCCATTGGCAACCTTGGCGGCCCACTCGCCAGAGAGGAGGCGATCGATCGTCTGAATCCGACGAGCCAGAATCCGATTGAAGAGATGGGATTGGTAGGCGTTGAGATACCACTGCCGCTTGCTGCGTGAGAGCCGCGCCCGTCGCTGGGGATCGACGAGCAGTTGCGCGCCGATGAGAAAATTGTCGCCCTTACGCCCCTGGCGCTGCGGGCCGAAATAATTCGGCACGCCACGTTTTTGCAGCACCTCCAGGACCGCAGGGACCACCTCGGCGGCCTCTTGCGCAACCCCGCGCACGACCAGTGTGAATTCATTGCCTGCATGATGGCCCGTGCGGAGCCGGTTGCGATGTCGGCCAAGCATCTCGACCGCCAGCACATGGTCATCCAACCTGATGCGCCCGACGGCATCAGGCCGCACACCGTGGAGCGAGACCATTTGGGTCGTGACGGCATTGCTATCCTTGAGCCCGGCAACTCCGATACCCATAGCCTTGATTCCCAAGATGGACGATAAGCGAAGGACCAAGTCCGTTGTCGATAGCCCACGCTTGGTGATTCGCAGATACAGATGTTCTCCCTCTCCACAGGGAAGGTACAACGGTCGTTCAGAGACACGAAAGTCTTCAGGACGGCTGCGGAGCACCCCACCGATTCCCGCCATTTCCGCTGTCAGATAGGGTAGCTCGTTCAGGAACGAGACGGTCCTGGGGATAGCCTTCTCCGGATAGTTCATCGACGGTGCTCCAATCAATTCACTGGAATTTCCCTGGCCGACCACGAGAGGCATGCTATACTGCGCCATCGAGGTACGGTCAGATTACACGTCATGCGTTGTTTTACTCGGTTCTCCGCGCGATCGCCAATCGGCAGCCGCTTCCACAGAGCGACCGCGGTCACGTACGCGACGGCCTGCCTGTCATTTGTTTGGCTGATTCCTGCGCTTTTCGCCCATCCTGTTGCCAGTCGCTTGAACGAGTTTGCCGCATTGACCCAGCATGTGGAGCAGGCACTGGGGGTGGAGAAACGTCGATTTCACGAAGCCACCGCCTGTACCGAATGGTATTACAAACGTCAACCACGCAAGCCGGAGTCCCCAACCGTGGAACCTATTTCGTGGAGCTCCACCGTCGCCGGATCAACCGAGGGGCTCATGAGCTTATCGCCGGCCGACGACTGCCCGCGATTGTACCCCAACGGCCTAGAAGAGGCGCGACAAGCCTTTTCCCATTCGCAAGCCTCACTATCCTTGGGCTTGACGTTCTATGAACTGGCGCTTGTCGCGGACCGCGACGACGACCGGGCCTACAGCAGCGCGGAATTGGGCGATCTCCTCGATGCCATGATCCTCCCATCGGTCGCCGCTCAATTGGACGCCGCCTCGGCGCTCAAAACCAAGTTCGACGTCTGGCTGAAGGATCGAAACCTCGAACAGATCATGATTGGAATGGGCCGCCTGTACGACCACGGCTACCGGCTCACGGAAGCAGACCGAGCGGCGCTCGACCGGGTCATGCGATGACCCGGAGGCGTCCGTGGCATCATGCTGCACGCAGACTGGCAGGGCGCGCCGTTACTCACCAACTTCTGCGCCTGTTTAACTTTCTGCCGGCGTGGGAATACGGCCTCACCCGTCCTCAACTGACCCACCTACCGATTCACCATCCTCCGCTACGTGGCCGGCGCGCCGTCCAATTAAGCGATCTCCACTTGGACCGCTATCTCTATCGCCACGACCATGTGCTGCGCATGGTTCGGGATCTGCGCCCGGATTGGATATTCGTCACCGGCGACCTTATCGATCTGGCGAGCGGTTTACCCCATTGTTTTCGCTTTCTCAGCGGACTCCGTTGGATCGCACCGGTGTTCGTCACACTGGGCAACCACGACCACTACAGCGGCGTCCCCATTGAACGGTTCGCGGATTTGGCCGAACGGCACAAGATTACACTTCTGATCAACGACTTCTCCATCGTCTCTGCCGGGCAGACCGAATTGGCTATCGTCGGAGTCGACGACCCTTCGCTCCATCGCGCCCGCCTGCACTGTATCCCCCCCGCCTCCGACGACCGATTCACGCTTTTACTGGCACATGCCCCGAATATCCTCGATCAGTTGGAGGAGCAGCACGAGGTTGACCTGATTCTTTGCGGTCATAGCCATGGTGGGCAATGGCGTCCCCCCTTGCTTGAACCGTTCTGGCTCCCGCCCGGTTGCAAGGGACGCGCACATGGCCTCTATGAGGCGGGCCGTCACCGCCTGTACGTCAACAGAGGATTGGGCTGGTCACTTCTTCCCCTGCGATGGAACTGCGCACCGGAAATCCTCTTGATCGAGTGGATGGATGTGCCGGAATGTCGTGCCGCGGCAAGTTAGCGGGTGGCGGACCACCCTGATACCGGAATCGTGCAGTTGTTAGCTCATCCGCTCGACCGCTTCTCGAGCTCGGCTGCGGACCGTTTGATCCCAGTCGTCCTTTGCGACGACAACCAGCCGATCTTTGACTTCCGTCGCGCGCAACCGTCCCAACCCCAGCGCGGCGCACCCTCGCACGTAGGCATGATCATCGTCCAACGCTTTCACGAGGAGCGGCACAGCCGACCGATCCTGGAGAATACCTAGGTGGCTGGCCGCCATGCCGCGAATGCGGTGCTGTTTGTCTCCGATCGCTTGTGTGAGCGTGAGCGAGAAGATTTCCTTCAGCGAGCCTACAACCGATTCCAGACCTTCCAGTCGGTACTCATTCACCTCCACCAATTCGAATGCCAACGATCGCCGTTGATTCCAGCTCCGTGTCTTGGCGAAACGGGCCAGCAGGTCGGCTCGTCGCCGCTCTCGGTCCCGCCGATGTCGGATTGGCCGAATCACGGCAAACCAGGTGCCCCACAATATCCCCACGCACAGGGCGGCGATCGGGATCGCTTCCTCGACAATGATGTCCTGCGTATCGAGTGGGAGCCGTTTCCACACCCAGACGCCAGCCACGATTGCCCCGATGAGCAAGAGGCCGGCCGTTAAACGAGCGTGTCCATGATGCTGCCGAATCGCCATGCAGCCGCACTATAGGTAGGGTGGATTTTCGCCGTCAACCACCACTTGGCAACCGGGACCTCGAGATCGAGACTGGACTTGACACATACCCGACCTCCCACTACGATCCGTCGCCGAGTGGACCTGCCGGACCTGAAAGACGATCCGCATCTGAAAGTGGTTCGCCCCCTCGTGGAAGCCTACCTTGCGTTTTCACGGGCGGACAACCGTCATATCCGGTCGATGCGTTTGACCCCCTCCCAGTTCGACGTGCTCGTCACGCTGGGCGATACCAACGGGATGACCTGCTCGGAGTTGTCGGCGGCGACGTTGGTCACCAAGGGGACGTTAACCGGGGTTCTGGACCGCTTGTGCGCGAAAGGATTGATACGGCGCGATCCTGGCCCACGAGATCGGCGCTCTAGGACAATCCGTCTGACTCCGAAGGGCTATGCGCTCTTTCAAATTGTGTTTGCCAAACACATCGCCTTTCTACGCCCATATGTCGAACGTTCGCTCACGGCCGACGAAATCAATTCGATCGTCGGAATGCTTCGGCGTCTACGTGATAGTTTCGCCCCACCGGATCGCGCTCTTGCCAGCACTTCACCAAGGACGCGTGGTCATGAAGGGCGCTAGCCGACCCGTTGCCGCCGATCCACTCAGCGAAATACCCTCATGCGCTTGACGATCTTGGGCTCCGGAACCAATGTACACCCGCGTCGCGCTGCAGCCGGCTACCTTGTGGAAACCGATCGGCCGATGCTGATGGACCTCGGTCCGAGGACCCTTTCCAACTTGCTCAAAACCTCCGTGGACCGACATCGGATCACACACCTTTTGTTCTCCCATTTTCACGCAGATCATTTTTCCGACTTCATCACGTTCTATTTCGACGCCGTTATTTATTCGAAGTTGGTACGCCGTCGCCCAGATCTCACGCTGATCGGTCCGCGCGGAAGTCGCAAGCTCTTTCGTGCGATCATCCGCATCTTTCCGGTTTTCAGCGAGGCGCCGTTCCGCACTCGCATCGAGGAGGTCGGTGACGAAACCTTTTCGGTCGGGACCGCTCGCATTACGGCGCAGTCGGTACGCCATACCTCCCGGCTGCACTGCCTTGGATATCGGGTTTCGTATCGCGGACGCACGATGGCGTACTCGGGAGACTCCATGTACTGCGACGCCCTCGTGTCTCTGTGCGATCGGGCGGATGTCGCCGTGCTCGACTGCTCGTACCCCTCCAATCGCCCGGGTCCCGCACATATGCACGCCGGCGAGTGCGGTCAGGTGGCGGAAGAAGCCCAGATCGGCCGGCTGCTCTTGTCGCACTTTTACACGGACGCGGAACGATTCGACGTGAAGCGGCAGGCGGCGCGCACTTTCCGTGGGAGCATCGCACGAGCCCGCGATTTGATGACAGTGCGGTGGTAGTGGTCGGAAGGGATCGGACAAGGGCTCGCGGTTCGGCGAGTTATGCGAGTTCCTCCTCCGGGGACTGTCCTTCAAGAATCGACATGAATCGGATCAACCTGGCCTTCTTCAATGGCTCGTCGAGCTTCCCATAGATCGCCACCAGGTTTTTGACCGTCCGAATGAGGATGGCGCGGTTGGAACTTTGCTGGAGGTACCGGTCGTCGAATCCATACCCCGCTTCCGTCAAAAATCGCAAGCAGTTGCGTTCCGTCAACAACGTCCCGCCGTTGAAGCAGTCGATGAAGATCTTGTAGCGCTCGGAATCGTACTTGACCAAAAAGTGTCCGGGCATGCCGATCCCTACTACCGGAAGCCCGAGCCGCTGGCCGATCAACAAGTAGATCGTCGAAAGACTGATGGGAATCCCCGTCCGGCGCTCCAGCACGCGATTGAGAAAGCTATTATCGGGCTCATAGTAGTTCCGCGTGTTGCCACTGTAGCCGAGCTCCGTGAAGAGATATCGGCCGAGGATTTTGACCGTCTCCTCCCCGCTCGCTCGGAGGCCGATGCACGCACGCACGTCCGCCGCCATCCGGTCGAGATACCGCATCCATTGCAATTGGTCCAAATCCGGATAGGCATAGCGGGCCATAAGAAACGCCCCCCCCTCCAGATCGACTTTGTCCCCTCCCTGGGCGACAAGGGACGCCAGTTCCTGCTCCAACCGGCTTCCACGAATCTCTTCCAAGATCGTGCTCACGCGATCGCCGAGCTCGGGATCTTCCACTTCCGCTTCTTGGAGCAGTGGCACTGCGCTAGACCCCATGTCGATGAGCTTGCCGGTAATCGTTTTTACAATCCGCTCGTCCTCGTCGCTCAACAAGCGGATGAGGGCACGAATTTGGCTTTCACTTGTCGGCATGGCCGTTCCTCTTCGTTTTGAGCTTGCCGTGCAGTGCCATCGTTACCCCATGGCGCGTCGGAACGCTTGCGCGCCCCCATAGAGGCAGACTGCGTCGAACGCCAACATCACCAGCGCCACCATGCCCACTTTTGGCAGGGCCTCCGTCCAACCGGAAAGGATCAGCGGCCGGACCGCATCGATCGCCCATGTCATGGGATTGAATTGCGCGAGGAACCCCATCCATGCCGGCATCGCCGTCAGTGGCACGAGTGCGGAACTTAGAAAAATCATCGGCAGTGAGAGAAACCCCAAAACGGAAAAGAAGTCACCATGGCTTTTGACCGAAAACGCCATGGCCATCGAGATGGCCGTGAGTCCGATCCCAAACGCCATTCCAATCAGCAAAATGGTCAGCACACCGAGTAAGCCGGTTGCCGGTTGCACGCCGAACAGCCACGCCACGCCGAGGATGACCAAGACTTGGAGCGACGTGATCGTCATGACGAACAGGAAGCGGCTCACGATCACCGACGATCGATGAATCGGCGTCGACATCAGCCGTTCGAGAAATCCGTTCTCTTTGTCGAACAAGAGATCCACTCCGCCGGCAAGACCGTTGTTCAATACGGTCATCACGACCACGCCGGCCGCAAGGAAGCTGATGTAATTGGGCGCTTGAACAACCTGCGTATCGGCCGCGCGCTGAAACAAGTTGCCGAAGAAGATCAGCCAGAACAGCATCGGCTGAACCAGTGTAAACAGCATGCTAAACTTCTCTCGGCTCAGACGGCGAACCCACCGTAGCGTCAGAGCCCGAACTTCCTGCCAGTAGTGTTTCACGCCAATTCGCGCGAGACGTCACGTCTCATGCGCCCTCCTCGAATTCCATGGTCTCTTCCTTGAAGGATCGCCCGGTATGGGCGATGAACACGTCGTCCAGTCGAGGACGGTGATAGTCGATGAAATCCAAACTGCAATTGTGCCGGCTCGCCGCTTCCAGGAGCGCAGGCAACGATTTTTCTGGGGAATCCACGCGAATGTCCAGGCCCGCAGGTTTCCTCTCCACGTACCGAACCCCTGGCAAGGAGGAGACCGCACCCGCCAACACGTCGACCTGCGAGGCATCTTTGAGCCTTAACGACACGATGTCCCCGCCCAGACCAACTTTCAATTCAGCCGGTGAACCGAGCGCCTTGATCTGGCCACGGTCGATAATGGCCAGCCGGTCGCAGAGTTGGTCAGCCTCGTCCAGATAGTTCGTGGTCATCACCACGGTCAAACCGCCCTCGCGCAGCATCCGAATGTACTCCCAGATACGGAGTCTGCTCTGCACGTCCAGTCCCAGCGTCGGTTCGTCAAGGAAAAGAAGCTGAGGATTGGGTAACAGTCCGCAGGCAATATCCAGTTTTCGCTTCATGCCGCCGGAATATGTCTTGGCAGGTCGATCGGCCTGTGCCTCCAGATCAACCAGCTTCAGGAGCTCTGGTATGCGCGTCGCCGCTTGGGCGGGACTCAAGTGATAGAGGTTCGCCAGCAATTCCAAATGCTCTCGACCGGTCAGAAACCGATCGATGGCGCGCTCTTGAGGTACATACCCGATCGATTGGCGGATCTGGTCGGCCTGCGTGGTGACATCGTATCCCAGGACCGTCGCCCGCCCGGACGTGGGAGCCAGCAGCGTCATGAGAATGCGCAGGGTCGTACTCTTCCCGGCCCCATTGGGTCCCAGGAGTCCGAAAATCTCTCCGGCGTAGACACGGAACGACAAGTCATCGACCGCCGTGATCGAGTCATAGGTCTTCCGCAAATTGGCTACGTCGATGGTGATGGCCCGGCCGCCCATATGCGTGTTTACCCTCGCCCCGTGGCGCCACGATGTTCGTGCAACATGAAGTGCAGAAGGTCGGTGAGCCGGCGCGTTTGGCACGTCAGCGAGTCGGCTTCCAAGAGGAACTGCCGTTCGAGCGGCGTGCAGTCCAAATGAGAGGAAATGGTGTGCACCAGACTTTCGTCACTGATGTCCTGCCCCAAGAATTCTTGCCACAGATGGCTATTGTCGCGTGTGGCGACATAGCGCTGAAGCCGATCCAGTAACAGCGCTCGTACGGATCCGTCGAGGCTCTTCGGGCCGGAATTCGGCTTGAGGGTCACCCGCGCGCGTCGATAGCTCCGATCAGAAAATTCTTCTTGAATTTCAAATCGTTCTAGGCCTTGAAGCATGATGTTTGAGCGGCCGTCGGAAAAGAGTTGGACGTTCAAGAGCCGGCCCACACAACCAATTGCGTAAACGGGAGGATTCTCGTAGTAGTCCGTTTCCCAGCCTTCCCTTAAGAGAACCATCCCGATACACTGTCCTTCCCGGGCCGCGTCCGCCACCATCTCCCGGTACCGGGGTTCAAACACGTGTAACGGCAAGTAAGTACGAGGGAAAAACACAACGGTCGGCAAACTGAATATGGGGATGATCTCAGGGATCCGCACGGATTGGCGTGGGATATACGGGTCCGAATCCTCTCCCGGACGGGGCTCGATAAGCATGGAGCACGATAGCCGAAGGCTGCAAATCTTGTCAACGACGCGACGCATTCTCTGCTCCGCGTGGACACGTCTGGAACCCGCGCAGGACGCGCCGTTGGGGCGTTTCGATGTTTGGACCGCTCTGACGCTTCTACTCACTGGTCCTCGACGCCTCTTCGCCACGCGATTTCCCGCTTACTCTCGCCCCACCGAGTCCCGGACCATTCTCGCGATGGCATTGTTGGCATCGATAGATTGCGCGGCCTCCGTCACAATCCCGTGCTGGCAAGCCTATGCAGCAGGGCCGAACGCTCCATCCCCTGCATTTCAGGCTGCCAAGCCGGGCTATCTGTTTAACTTTCCCTTTGACCACGGAGCGCACCCAGCCTTCAAAACCGAATGGTGGTACTACACCGGCCATCTCCAAACGGACAGCGGTCGGCGCTTTGGCTATCAAGTCACGTTCTTCCGGCGCGGCATTCGCCGCAATCCCGAAACGTTTGCTCCGTCCCGGTCCAAGTGGCGACTCGACGATCTCTATTTTGCCCACCTCGCTCTTTCTGACCTCCAACCCGGCCGATTCTACTTCTTCGATGTGATCAGCCGCGAAGGTCTCGGGAAAGCCGGGGCGGAGAAAGGTCGCTTACACGTCTGGCTGGACCGCTGGCGGGCCGAGATGCCCCACGGCTCCAGTGACCGTCATCGTCTTACTGCCGAAGGACGGACTGAGGGGACGGACGCGCACAACGGCCTTCCATCCATCGGTCTTGATCTGGAGTTGACTCCACTCAAGCCTCCGGTGATCCATGGGGCTGATGGCGTGAGTCGCAAGGGGGCTGATCCCCTTCAAGCCTCCCATTACTATTCCCTGACGCGGTTGGCGACTTCAGGAGCCCTGACCCTCGAGGGGCACACCATGCCTGTGACCGGCTTGAGCTGGATGGATCACGAATTCGGGTCCGGTGATTTGAGCTCGGATCTGACCGGATGGGACTGGTTCAGCATGCAGTTGGAATCGGGCGAGGAACTCATGCTCTATCAATTGCGGCGGAGCGATGGGTTACCGGATGCGGCTTCAAGCGGCACCTGGGTCGATCAGGCAGGACGTTCGAGGCACCTGACCGGAGAGTCCATCCGGATCGAGGTATTGGACCATTGGAAGAGTCCCCATAGCAACGCCTCCTATCCAAGCCGATGGCGGGTCTCCATACCCCCGCTTGGCGCCGTGCTCGAGGTCATTCCCCTGTTGCCGGATCAGGAACTCCTGACGGAAAGGAGCACCGGCATCACATATTGGGAAGGGGCGGCACGCATGAGTGGAGCGCTTGGTGACCGTCCGATCACCGGACGGGGCTATGTGGAACTGACAGGCTATGCGGAGCCGTATCGACCAGGACAGCGGAGCGGATTCGAGACCACGCCTTGACTCGATCGACCTCTTCAGATTAGGGTGCCGCCGCGCACCACCACCTCACTCGTGACACCTCAATTCACCCTACGCGTTCCGGTCGTTCTGCTGCGGGCGACCCTATGGGCCATATGGTTCACCTGTTCGGCATGCGACAAGGGCAGCGAATCGGTCGTATCCATCGTGGTCCATCCCAGCAAACCGGACATCCTGTATGTGGCCACCAACGACGCGGTCTTTAAATCACGCGATGCGGGAGCGACGTGGTCGCGTATTCCGAGTTTCAGCGCGCGACGTGTCACCACTGTAACCGTGGACCCCAACTTCCCGGCCACGGTCTATGCAGGGACGATGGGCGACGCCGTGTACAAGAGTCCGGATGGAGGTCAACGCTGGTTGCCCCACAATGTGGGCCTGAAGGAGCACGTGTCCTTTATCAATCAGTTTGTGTTTCATCCCAGGAACAGCCAGACGATCGGGGCCGCCACGACGGTGGGGGCGTTTCTCACCCGCGACGGAGGCCGAACGTGGACCGAACACATGACCGGCATGACGGAGGTGCACATCGTCGTGACGCTCGCAGTGGATCCACAATACGCACAGACGTGGTACGCCGGTACGACCGGAGGCGTCTACAAGAGCACCGACGGCATGGCGACCTGGAAGAAAGTGAACCAGGGCCTGATCCCGGATCACATTCTGGAAGCTTCGATGGCGTTGGGCGTCAATGTTCTCATGGTCGATCCCCGCACATCGGACACCGTCTACGCGGGGACTACGGATGGCCTGTTTCAAACGACGACCGGCGCCGCAACGTGGACGCGGATCGGCCAGACGCTTCCGGATCAATTTGTGAGCTGGATGGCTATCGACCCTTCTACTCCGCAGACGCTCTACGTGGTGGGACGGGAAGGTGTCGCGAAGAGCGTGGACGGCGGTGGGTCATGGACCCGTGTGAATGAGGGTCTCGCGACGCTGAACATGCGGACGATTACGATCAGCCCCCATGACTCCGCTACGTTATATGCCGGCACCAACGGCAGTGGGTTGTATCGTTCAACGGACGGCGGCAACACGTGGACCTCGATACCGCTCACGCCCGCCTCCCGCACGGAGTCATAACCATGCCCACACTCCTGCTCGTTCGGCACGGTGAAACGGATTGGAACCGAAGCGGTCAGATCATGGGACAGCATCCGGTCCCGTTGAACGAGCGCGGCCGGCGACAGGCATCCGACTTGGCCCTGAGACTGCGAGACCAACCGATCGGAGCCCTGTATTCAAGTCCGGTTGCGCGCGCCATACAAACGGCGGAGTTTCTGGCCGCCTCGCGGGAGCTCGTCATACGCGAGGACCCACGTCTACGCGAAATCGAGGTGGGAGACTGGGCAGGTCGATTTTGGCGAGACCTGGACCACGAGCCTGTCCGCCGATATTGGTATGCCCGCCCGAACGACGCACGATTTCCCGGTGGCGAAACACTCGCCGAGGTCCAAGCCCGCGCCGCCGCGGCGATGACCGACGCCCTCTTTGAGCGCGATCGCGAGACGGTGTTGGTCGTGACACATGGGGACGTTTTGCGGGCACTCGTGGCGCATCTGTTGGGGCTACCGCTCACGGCCATTCACGTGTTCCGGTTCGACCATGCTTCGTTGACTCGCCTCGAATCATCGCCCGGCGGGCCAGGTCAATGGACGGCCGCCTGCATCAATCTGTCCGAGCAGACGTCGCGTCACTGACCGATCCGTACGCCCTGCTCACGACGGCAGACGACCCCCGTCATACTTGCGTCGATAGCCATCCGGGCGTCGATCGAGATCGTCCTTTTCTTGGCCGGCACCATGGCGTCTCTTTTTGAAACCGCAGGTTCAATCCTCTAAGATGGGCCGATCACGGGTTGCCGCCTGTACGACAATATTCTATGCTATCGATCTTGTACCATCCGCGTATCGCTGACCGTGCGATGACCGACCCTCAACCCGCGCCCGACCCCGTTCAGTTTCTTCGCGAAACGTTTCGCCGCCACTTGGAGGCATTCTACGCTGCAGTACAATTGGCACCGCCCTATCACAGCGTGGAGAAGGCTATTACCGAATTGACCAAGGTCCTGCACACGCTTCCGATCGAGGAACGACGCCGGGTAGCCGAAGATCTTCAGGCCCAGTGGCTCCACTTTGCGCAGGCCTTTGTGACGTCGGGATTGAACCAGAAACATCGAGGGATTCTTGCGGGGCTTGCACGGCGGCGCGAGGTGTTAAACTTGCCTGCCGAGTACGCTTCCTTCCTCGACACGTTTCTTTAGCCGCCACCCTACGGTTCCGTCCCGCCGTGGGAGGTCCTCGATGACAACGCGTCAACTTGTTGCCTCGTGCCACTCCTGCCACACCTGCAGCAGTCGACCGTTCTCAATTCGGTACGCCATCGCGACGGTCACCAAGCCGAAAAAGAGCACAAGCCCCCCCAATGCCACGATACCGAACCCCAGCATCATTCCTGCCATCGAAGCAAATCCGCCGGCGAACCCGAACGACATGACAAACCCCAACGATCCGCCACCGACCAGAAGGAACCAGAGCAGGGTGATGGCCGCGGAGGTCCAGGGTGTCCGTTTCGTGCAAAAGACCGTAAGACGTCCCTCAATGTTCTGTCGGACCTCGATCGATCCTTTCAAGGGCCAAGCCGTCCGGAATCGAGACGCAAATTTTCGGCAATCGGCTTGCAACAGGATACGTCCACCTTCTGGAAACCAGAGGGCGCGCCCATGCGGCAGCGGCAGCACGCCGTTGGGACCAAAATGGGCGGCCAGGGCATCGCTTGAAGGAGCGGTCAATTCGACCGTCATCGAACCGATCGGGCAACCGTACATCATCGACTGACGTTCAGGCCGCCCGAAATACCACCAGTCCAACACGACGAATCCCACTATGAGACACGCAGCAAACAGGCCGGCGGCAATCATCGGCGGACCATAGCACACCTTCGTCAACGACCGGAATATGCGGTCAATCCGGCACTACGCATTCTTCCGTTCCCCGCGCGCGGAACGGTTTTTCTCCGCCGCTGTTGACTCACTGTCCCTACATTGGCTAGAGTAAGTCGCTTGACTGAATCTGGCGGGCGCGGCACCTCACCTAGTATCAACGGGTTTCCCGCCTTCGACGAATCCCCGATTTTATCGGCGCCAGGACGAACTGAGTACTCAGTAGCGACCGGAAGTGCTCGAAACGGACGTGCTTTCGCCGGGTGGCTAAGGGAACGTCGCGGAGTGTGGGAGGCAGGGCATGGACCTGAAGAAGATCGAACGCGTCTATACCAGTTACGCAGGGGTCTATGACCGGATTTTCGGAAGGGTCTTCCACGAGGGGCGCGACGCGGCCATTCGTAATCTGAGCGTGCAGCCCGACGAACGCGTGCTCGAAGTCGGGGTAGGAACGGGCTTGGCACTGCCGATGTACCCACGCCACTGCCGCATTGTCGGCATCGATCTGTCCGAAGGAATGCTGGCACAAGCCCGAAAGCGCGCCGAGGCGCATGGAATGGACCACGTCGAACTCTACCGAATGGATGCTGGATCGATGGAGTTTCCCGATGACAGTTTCGACACCGTCGTGGCCGCCTACGTCGTGACGGCCGTGCCCGACTATCGAAGCGTCGTGAACGAGATGATCCGTGTCTGCCGGGCGGGGGGACGCATCATCATGCTGAATCACTTCAGCAATGGTAACAAACTCATTGCCGCCGTCGAGAAGGTCATCTCTCCCCTGACCAAGCATCTCGGTTGGAGAACTGATCTTTCCCTCACGACCGTATTGGAAGGAACCACGTTGCAGGTGTCCCGGAAGCAGGCCGTCAATCCCATGCGTTTCTGGCACCTCGTCGAATGTGTCAATGCCAAGCCCCTGAGTCCAAGGAATGGCAACGGCCACCACCTGAATGGAACCGATTACCATCTCGGCCGGACTGCCTCAACCGCGGCCCCCGCGTATCCATCACACTCCTCGGTATAGACTCTTTAGTCCCTTTCACTCCTGCGAACGCGCTGGAGCGTCGCCGATTCCAATCCGATACTGTGCCCGGAGAAATGCGTCGTCAGCACGTGAGCCAGCTGCGCCAGCAACTCGGCTCCCCCGGCAGACCCACGGACGCGAGCGACGATCCCAAACGAATGTTCCCCTAAGGGACCGTATCCCTGTATGGCGACGGTTCCCATCTGGTTTTGATCGACCGGCACATGCCTCGAAAGGAATCCGCTCCACTCGAAGCGGCCCGACGCCGCACATTCCACTCCACCCGGCCTCCACGTGCAGGCACACCCAGCGCGGTCCAACTCATCGAGCAGCCACTCCACCGTCGGGAGCGTACCCTGCTGAGCCTGGAATACCCATTCATGAAGGATATCGCGGCCGGGGGCGCCCTCCGGCACGCCGACCTCTTCGAGTTCGGCCTCATCGCAAACGATGTAGACTTCGCCGTATTGATCGAACCAGAACCGAAAGCTGCCGTCCTTCCACTCAGCCTGCAACGCCTCGATGGTGCCGCTGTTGGCCCCTTCCTGCTCGAAAAACGAAAAGTCGCTCACTCCCGAGAAGACCAAGCGTGTCCTCCGCTGAATTCGAAGTGTTTCCCGACCGACCGCCTCCATGACGGCATAGCGGATTAACAGCGTGATCATCGTGCCAGCGAGAATCTCTGCACCAAGGTTCTCGTCATAGAGGTGGCGCCGAACGATGTGGACTTCAACCATTTGGCCCCCCCGAAATGCGCGGGAATGCCGAAGCAGCCATTCGAGATCATCATTGTGATTGATACGTCGTTTCATCAGAGGTCGCCTGCTCCCACGATGCCAGATCGGCCAGGCGTGCGCTACCCGCAGTGTACCGCCTGCGGAGATCGCCGCCACAGCTCGATGTTACCGTATCATAGGTGGGGAGGATTCGCTGGTCTTGGATATCGCGACAATCGCATCATCTCAATCTCGATCACCCTGGACAGATCCTGTACCCACGCAACCACATGGCGCGCCCCCAACGGGTGCCGGCATAGAGGAAAGAAACCCGTACCGGGCCGCGTGGCGGGACTCAATGAACCCTGTGCGACCCTCGAGTCCGTCGCGAACCCGATCCGACCGACCGTGGACACCCACGATCAAGGGTCTTGCTGCCCTCTTCCGATTAGGACACGACTTCCGAACGCGAATCCCGCCGAGCAGGTCGTTGGGCACTCCGCAACCTACCCCGCCGATCCCGGGGCGGGTGCGCCCGACTTCAGGACTCGCACAATCGATCGCACGGGTTCCCCGGCTTCCTGTTCAAGCAGGTCCACCCGAAGAGGTGATGCAAGCGGCTTTCCCCCCTTCACATGCGTCACGAAGATCACGGGCAGGTGCAGTTGCGCTGGGTTCAATTCCGCAATGACGCCTCGCTCCCCCGTATTCAGTTCCACAGTGCTGTAGATCGGAAAGACACCCACACGCTTGATAAAGCATGACGTCAGATCGAGATCCAAGCCGCCGTCTTGCGCGCATTGATAGAGCCGGTGTAATGCCTCGTGAGGCTGCATCGGGGTTCGTCCACCGAAGCCCGTGATGAGCTCGTCGTACTGATCGGCGATCATGACGATACGGCTCGATTGACTGATCCAGCGCGGATTGATTTCCGCGGGAAAACCTCGTCCGTCAGGCAACGCATGATGCTCCGCCGCGATGCGCCGCACATCCAGGGAGAAGTTTTCCTGCCGTTCAAGGTCCACGGCTCCCTGTCTGGCATGCATCTCGTACACCGCACGCTCTCTGTCTCGAAGACTATTGGAACTGTCATAAATGCGGAGAAGAATGGGAGTCGGGACACGTAGCAACCCGATATCGTGCAGCAACGCCCCTACGGCCAGTTCCTGCAGCGCCGCCAAGTCGTACTGCACGGCCTGGCCTAAAATCATCGACAGGGTACACGTCGCCATCGCATGCTGACTCAGCCCGAGAGAGGCCTCTGGAATCTGACTCATCGCCATGAAGAGGGCCGGATTGCTCAGTGTCCTGGCCACGAGACCGATCTCCTGCGCGGCCTCATTGGCCTGCTCATTGTCGATTGTTCCCATCGCCGCAATGTTATCGAACAGGCAGTGCACGGTGTGCTCGAGTTTCTTCCGTACCTCCATTGCCAGGTGCATATCATGGCGGAGTTCGTCAAATCCCTTGGACGGCGTCGTCTCGTTGACCCACGCGGCAGGCACACTCGACAATTCGTCAGCGTCCAGCCGCGGATTCTCAGCGGGAGCCGCACCGCGTGTCAGATCGATCTCCACCGTCTTGATTCCCGATCGACGGAGCCGTTGGATATCAGCGCTCGACCGAACCAAGAATCGGTGTCGTAGGAAGGGCGTGCGAAACCACGACCGATCGAAGCGGCTTACAAACATGCCAATTTGAAGTTCATCGATCGAGATACTTCGAGTCACGTCTGTCTCCCTCGCCAAGTTCAAAGCGGAAACCGCACCCACATGAAATGCCAGTACGATATCGGCTAAGGCGTCCTGATTCTTTAGGAATTCCGCCCGCCTGCCCGACGCCGACATGATGACACGGCCCGATGCTCACACGCTCACCGTGAGCCGGGCTCGACCACGAACGCCTGTCTCGTTGAAACAAAGACTTGATCGAGAGTGTGGGGAACGCTATTGGTATACGTTCGAGCCTCAGTAACGGGGGGGACAGGCTGGGCGAGATGAGCAGGAGAGCTGTCTGTCTGAAACATGTTCCATTCGAAGGGCCGGGTGCCTTTGCCACCTCCCTATACACGCGTGGCATCACACTCGAACGCTATCTCGTGCCATCCGACGGGTTGCCGAAGGATGCCGGCGAGTTGCTGATTGTCATGGGCGGGCCGATGTCGGTGAACGATGCCACTCAGTGGATGGCGGAAGAGACCGTCTTCATACGGAAGGCCATCGACGGAGGGACGCCTGTCCTCGGAATCTGCCTTGGCAGTCAACTCATGGCGAAAGCGCTCGGCGCATCCGTGCTCAAGGGCCATGCCTTGGAGATCGGAATGACTCAAATTACCGTCACCCCGGAGGGCCGCCAAGATCCATTTTTTAGATCCTGTCCCGAGCGCTTTTCGGTCTTCCAGTGGCACGGGGAAGTATTCGACCTGCCCGTTGGAGCCGTTCCACTGGCCGGCTCGAACGTGGCCCCCTTGCAGGCCTTTCGGTTCGGCCCCTTCGCCTACGGCTTGCTGTTCCATCTGGAAATGGACGAACCCGGAATCACCGCTCTTTGTCGCGAATGCGCGTCCGGGTTGGCGGCCGCGAAGACAACGGCATCGGAGGTGATGGAGCGCGCTCGTCCCTGCTTGCCTCAACTCCATGTCTACGCCGACCGCTTGATTGCCCATCTGTTGACCGCCTTGCATTGATTGGCACGCCAGCCTGCTGTACTCTACGAGGTCGCTCATCGACGCATTGGCCAGTTTACGTGACGCAGAAAGGAGCCGACTACTCATGTCCGGATTTCCGATCGAATATGCGACTCGCATCAGGACGCTGCCCCCATACCTCTTCGCCGCGATCGACAAAATGAAGCAAGAGGCGATTGCGCGAGGGGTCGATATCATTAACCTTGGTGTCGGTGACCCTGACCTCCCGACCCCTACACCGATCATTGACCGGCTCAAGGCGGCGGCGGCCGAGCCGCGCAATCATCAATATCCCTCCTACGAAGGGATGTTAAGCTTTCGCCAAGCCGTCGCCGGCTGGTACAAGCGCCGGTTCAACGTCTCCCTCGACCCGGCAAGCGAAGTGCTGGCGCTCATTGGATCGAAGGAAGGAATCGGGCACGTTCCATTGGCGTTTATCGATCCGGGGGATATCGTGCTTGTCCCGACGCCCGGCTATCCTGTTTACCCCGTGGCCACTACCTTCGCCGGTGGCACGCCCTACTCGATGCCGCTGACGAAAGAGAACGGGTTTCTGCCGGACCTTGATGCCATCCCAAAGGATGTCGCCGCCAACGCTAAGCTCATGTTTCTGAACTCGCCCAACAACCCGACCTCTGTCGTCGCGAGCAAAGCGTATTTTGACAAGGTCGTGGCCTTCGCACGAGAGCATCGCATAATCGTCTGCCACGATGCCGCCTATTCGGAGATCTACTTTGACGGCCAACGACCCGCCAGTTTTCTGGAGGCGGACGGCGCACGGGACGTAGGGATCGAGTTTCACTCCTTGTCGAAAACGTTCAACATGACGGGGTGGCGGATCGGATTTGCAGTGGGAAACAAACAGGTTCTGGCCGGTCTTGGCAAGGTGAAGAGCAACCTCGATTCGGGTGCGTTCCAGGCCATCCAGGAAGCCGGCATTACCGCATTGGAGTCCGGCGAACATCATGTCGACGGACTGCG
Source organism: Nitrospira sp. (assembly GCA_036984305.1). Classification (NCBI taxonomy): domain Bacteria; kingdom Pseudomonadati; phylum Nitrospirota; class Nitrospiria; order Nitrospirales; family Nitrospiraceae; genus Nitrospira; species Nitrospira sp. Next base: position 435,080 of record BQWY01000001.1, on the reverse strand, counting down.
TAAGATCTATCAGGAACGGCGCGACGTGTTCGTCCCGGGACTGCGACAGCTTGAACTCGACGCCCTCCTGCCTCCCGCCGCGTTCTATGTATGGATCGGAGTGCCGAAGGGCTACACCTCCGCTTCTTTTACTGCGCATCTGCTGGAGAAGGCCGGGATCGTCAGTACACCGGGAAACGGATTCGGCGAACCGGGAGAGGGATACGTCCGGATGACGCTGACCACTTCGAAGGAACGGTTGGCAGAGGCAGTCGAACGAATCAAAAAAGCGGGGTTTTGAGTATCATCATGGGTCGACAGTCATCTGTGTCGACGCGGACGAGACTCTTTCCTTTTCCCGGGCCGGTGCCCCATGACCCATGAAATCGTCTTCATCGGTGTCGGTTCCAACATGGGCGACCGCGTGGACTACTGCGAGCGCGCGGTCACGCTCCTCTCCCTCCTACCTCATTCCCAGGTCAACGGAGTTTCGTCCTTGTATGAATCAGAGCCGATCGTCGACCGTGGGAATCCTGGGCCTGAATGGTTCTTGAACGGCGTGGTCCGGCTGGAGACGGACATCACTGCTCGTAGCCTCCTCGCCGTGTGCAGAGAGATCGAGTCGGCGCTCGGACGCGATCAGGACCATCGCGATGGACCGCGCACCATCGACCTTGACATTCTGCTCTATGGGCAACGCCTCATCGACGATGTCGACTTGTCTATCCCGCACCCGCGCATGCATCTGCGACGGTTCGTTCTCGCTCCTCTCGCCGAGCTGGCCCCAGATCTTCTGCATCCGACTCAACAGCGATCCATCCGAGACCTCCTGTCGGAGTCGGCCGATGCAACAACGGTTCGCATCCTCACTCCACAACCCTCCACGAAATTCGGGCTTCGGCTCAACTCTTCCATCCAACACAGCACGGGGAGCAGCTCGTGCGCGTGATGCGACACCCGCATCGGGTCTCGGCATGGAGTCGGTTGTTGCACCGAGAAGGCATTCGGATCGGACTCGTGCCGACGATGGGTGCGCTCCATGCGGGACACCGCGCGCTCATTCGTGCAGCCCGCTTGTCCTGCGACGCGGTCGCCGTCAGCATATTTGTCAACCCGGTTCAATTCGGACCGAAGGAAGATTGGTCCCGCTATCCCCGTCCATTTGCCCGCGACGTTCGGTTGTGCCGCGATGAGGGCGTGGATCTTCTCTTTGCGCCGTCGGTCGCAAGCATGTACCCGCATGACTTTCAAACAGAAGTACACGTCCCGCGGCTGGCAACTCGCTGGGAGGGGTCGGTTCGGCCGGGCCACCTTTCCGGCGTCGCGACGGTGGTGACCAAATTGCTGTGCGCCGTCCAACCGGCAGTCGCATATTTTGGACAGAAAGATTTTCAACAGGCGGCGGTTGTGCGACGCTTGATCGAGGACCTCGATTTTCCGTCGAGAATCGAAGTGTGTCCAACCGTCCGGGAGTCGGATGGCTTGGCGCTCAGCTCACGCAATCTGTATCTTTCGGCATCCCAGCGAGCCACGGCGCCGGTTCTCTACAGAGCCCTTTTTGAGGGGGCCCGGCTCACCCGAACGGGCTCGGCGCCCCGGGACGTCCGTAGGGCAATGTTGCGGATCTGCCGGTCGGCTCGCGGCGTCACGGTTGACTACCTGACTGTGTGTGATCCACACACGCTCGAGCCGCTTTCCCGCCTGAGCGGCCGTGCCGTGGTGCTGTTGGGCGCCATTCGGCTTGGATCGATCCGCCTGATCGACAATCTCCTCGTGCGGGCTCCGAGGCGTCGTACGTAGGCCGCGGCCCGAATGGGTGGAGCAGTCGCGACGCCACACCTACGGGGGATCAAGTTTGAGGATTCAATTCGAGGGAGGGACTGTGGGTGAGCAGGAGCCCGTGAATAAAGCGGCTCAATCTGGCTTTGTCATCGCGATCCAATTCCAAAAACTGAATGCCGACCGAGTTGCGCCGAATCGACCGGACCATGGCGGTTCCGACCGAGATGGCCGGTTCCTGTTCTCCCGCCTGCAATTGAATTCCCAGAAAGGTGCCCATCGGGAGGGGCGATTCCATTCTGACCGTACACCCCCCCATGGAGATGTCCAGGATCATTTCTTTCGGCGTCAGCAGGTCCGTGACCAACGTCGCCCAGCAGGAGGTCGGCAATCGCTTGTACTGTCTCCGATCGAAGGCTTGCGAAGAATCACGCGCGCCAGGGCGGAATGCACGGAACTGATGGGTACACAGTTGACATCGAAATGGATACACCCGAAGAAACTGCAGAAGCGATTCACCAAGGGCCTGCTGATGAATGACACGGATGAAGGTCGTGCCACATTGAGGGCAATGCGGTTCTTTCATCGCGTCATCGCACCCGTTTCATTGTGAGTGGCGCCGGACTCCATGCCGCCCTTCCTGCCCTCGCCAACCCACCCTTGTTCGCGCAGTATCGGCTCCACGTGAGCTGGCGAATACGTCGCGGGCTTCACCCACTTCCCATCCGCGCGCTTGTGGCCGCCGACTTTGCTCATGTTGGAGCGATGCACCTCGCGAAACACCGGTTCCATGTCGATTCCGCACGAGACGGCCGTCCCGTAGACGACATACAAAAGATCCGCCAATTCCTTTGCGACCTGGGACACGTCTCCTCGCGCAAGAGCCTCCCGGAGTTCGCCAAATTCCTCGTCGATCAACCGCTCCCGCAGGACACGTGTGTCCTCATCGATCCGCCGTGGTTCAGAAGAGATGGCGATGTCGAACGCTCGGTGGAACGCTGCGACCTGTGCCTGCTCATCGGTCATAGGAAGCTCCTAACTCCTCGGCAGCAAGGGTGCCACGCGTTCGGGGCAGCGAATCGACCGGTTCCAATCCGGGTACCTCTCGGTCGGTGGCCACGCCGAGCTCTTTGAATTTTCGCGCAGCCGGCAGGATCCGACTTTCGAGCGATCCAACCGCTTTATTGTAAGCGACGACGCTCTTACCCAGGGAGAGACCGATATCGTTGAGATGCTCGGCGAGGACTGCCATCCGCTCATACAGGTCCTTGCCTAAGCGGCCGGCCTCCTGCGCATGCGCATTGAGTTGCTCCTGGCGCCATCCATACGCGACAGCGCGCAACAGGGCCATGAGCGTCGTGGGCGTCGCCACCACGACGCCTCGGCTGAAACCATCCTCAATCAGCGAGGGATCCTGTTCCAGCGCCGCTCCAAGGAACTGCTCGCCGGGAAGGAACAGCACCACGAATTCGGGGGCCTGGTCGAATTGATTCCAGTAAGCCTTCAGGCTGAGTTCGTCCAATCGAGATCGAATCTGGTCGGCATGTCGTCGTAGCAGTTCCTGGCGTTGTACCTCTTGGGTGGCTTCCATGGCTTCCAAATAGGCGCTGAGGACCGCTTTGGCGTCGACGATGATGCGGCGCCCACCCGGCAATTGCACGACCATATCGGGGCGTAGGCGGCCATGATCCCCGCTGATGATTTCCTGCTCAACGAAATCACAGTGCGACACCATACCGGCCAACTCAGCGACTCGTTTGAGCGTAATCTCGCCCCATCGCCCTCGAACGGTCGGGGAGCGTAACGCGTTGACAAGGTTGTTGGCCTCCTGCTGAAGGCGTTGCTGCGATTCTGTCAAGATCCGCAGGTGTTGATCAATTCCGCCATAGGCTTCACGGCGGGATTCTTCGATGTGGCGAAGTTGGGCTTCATAGCGCACCAAGTTCTCCTGCAGCGGCTTGACGAGTTCATCGATTGCTTGTTGGCGCTGGGACAAGTCTCCACGGGCTTCTACCTGAATCGTCTGGAAGGCGCTCTTGGCGAGATTCAGAAACACTTCGTTGTTTCGTTGAAGGGCCTCACCTGACAGTGCATGAAATGCCTCCAGCAACTCCTCCCGCGCCTGTGTCATGGCCTGCTTCTGTGTCTCGAGATTCTTCACTGCTTCCGTATACCGCGTATCTGCGGCGGCTCGCGCCTGCTGCACGTCACTCAGCTGATTTCGCACTTGATCGAGCGATCGAGTGGCGTCGTCCGCCTGGCGGCGAAACTCTGCGACCAAACTCTCCGCGCGTTGCGCCCGTTCTGCCGTATGGAGCCGCTCCTGCTGCTCCCTCGATCGCGTATGGGCCACAGCCCAGAACCAGGCCAACAGGCCACCGACAATGACACCGCTGAATAGTCCGATAAAGAGGGCCGTGAGATCGATCATAGAAGGTAAGACCAACAACTGATATTCTACTTAGGGAAGTACCGAATGCCGGCCGCGGTGAGATGTGTGCAGACTACGAAAAAATGATCCTGCACGTCAAGGATGCGATAACAAGATTGTGCCGAGATAGAGGCAATCGACTCTAGTGAACATTTTCGCACACCTTTCGCACGTAAGCATCACGGGACCATTCGTCGAACCACACCGGCGGAGCCGTCGACTTCGATGATTTCTCCATCTTCCAGCACCTGCATCGCGCGGGCCGCATTCGCGACAGCCGGGATACCGTACTCCCGTGCAATGATCGCCCCATGCGACAAGGTTCCCCCCATTTCGGCAATCACGCCGGCCGCGAGCCCAAAGTAGGGGGCCAATCCAGGATCAATGACCGGAAGGACAAGGATACCGCCGTGGCGAATGCGGGCCAAATCCATCGCATCTCGCACGATACAGGCCGGCCCCTTCGCCACCCCGGGACTGACTGGAATACCCTGTAACGCCTTCTCCTCCTGTACAGACGCAGCGGATGGCCGCTCGGTCGAGATCGGGGACAGGAAATCGGGCGCGGAGACGGTGGTATTGAGACGGCGTTCCTCTTGCCGCTGCAACACAATCGGTCTCCAATCTCGTTCCGGTTCTGAGGTGAGTGTACGGACCTCAGACACCGTCAGAAAAAAGATGTCCTCCGGACGGGTAAGGCAGACCTTCCGAGCAAGCAGCGTCCCGATCGTCAATGCAAGGCGTCGGACGGCAACGAGGAAATACATAAGGTTGTGCCGGTTTTCCTCGCGAAGTGCAACATACTGGCAGAGCCTGCGGTACCACCAGCGAAAGATCGCCCACATCCCTGGCCACGTGCGCATTTGATCGCGGATCCGACCCAACGCAGCGGTGCGTGCGGCTTCTTGGCGCGCGACGATCTCGAGAGACGACCAATCCGCGCCGGATTGCACATGCCCTCGGATAACTCGAAGCAGCATCTCCGGAGAATCCGCATGACGCGGTGTCATGATATCGGATTCTCCGATAGCCCGGTGTCCAAACGCCCCCAGGAAGCGTTCCCATTCGGCTAGAAATCGCGTCCCCGATAACGCCGAGCGATAACGTTCAGGACACCACGGCTCGGCCAGGAAAAATTCGGCGACGGGCTGCTCCGCCCGCGCCTGCGTCGCCAGATCGACGAGCCAACCGATTTGTCTTGCACTGATCACGGTCCCTTGTCCTTGGACCGAAGCATTGAGGATGTCACGCCAGTCCGACGGGAACCAGCGTACGAGGATCGCGCCCAGCGCATCGAGACCCTGCGCAACTCCGGCTGCAATCCAGAAAGTCGCATCCCGATCTCGCAGACGGCCCTCCAGTACGCCATACTCCGCCAACAACGACGCGATCCCTTCGTTGAGGTGAACTTCCCCTCGTGGAACCTCAGCCAACGATTGCATCTCTCGAAACCAAGCGGGCGCATCCTTCCGTGCGCGCCGCATTTTCCACAAGACCATCACGACGGCACGTATGAGTCGGCGCCATGGAAGGCGCTTGGGCAAGTCGACTGGGACCGTCCCGTACCCGCCCATCTGTTCCGTCACCGAGGCCGGATCGGCACCGAGCTGAGACACCAACCATTGAAACAAGGTCACATTGATAAACGGGCGCCCGTGAACGACGCGAACAGCGGAGATGCCCTCAGGCACGTGGCACCCGAGGTCTCGATAATGGCGAAGCATGTTGTGTTCCATGTACTCTTCCAGGAAAGAGATTCCCATCGGACTTGGGAGCTCAGGTAAAGTTTCCTTGAAGTTTGCCCGCGACCATTCCGAAGTGGCATTGTTCAACCGTTCAGGCCTTGTCGTCATTCGACGCGCTTGCAACAACCAAAGCCCCGTGTCGTCGATCGCCCACTCGACATCCACCGCATACCCCACTGCGTCCTCAACCTTCGTCACCACTTTGGCCAAATTGACGATTTGCGTATCAGTTAATGCGGGTACAGTGGCTCTGGTCTCTGTGACTGCTTGGGCTAGAAGGCCTTGAGATGTCGCGCGCAGCATGTTGGTCTTTGGGGCAATTCTTCGTTCGATGATCGTCCACTCCTCGCTGGAACCCGTTCGCTGAACGGTGAACTCATCGGGCGACACCTCGCCATGCACTAACGGGGCGGCCAATCCCAGGATGGCGTTGATCACCACGAACGGTCCTGGGAAGACCGGATGTCGGGAAAACGCGACGCCGGCCGTGGCAGGATCTAGCAGCGGTTGTAGTACGACCGCCATGGCAGGAGGCCCACCCGACCGATCAGACTGGCAACGGCTTACGGCTCCAGGGCTTGTCCATAGCGAGCTCCAGCATTTTACAATCGCCGCCGGAATGCCTTCCTTTCGGATCCCCAGTATCGTCTCAAACTGCCCCGCGAGACTTTGCGTGTCGCCGTCTTCAACGGTTGCAGAGGATCGCACGGCCCAGAGTTGGCCTGTCGTGAGACCGAGCCGTATCAGCGCCTCTTCGACCGCCTCCGCAATGTTCCTGGACAGCCCCGCTTTGAGGATGCTGCCGGACACGCTTACCAGGTACCTCGAGCGCTGGTCGGGATCGGCCTCCCGGACGGCTCGCCAGACCTCGACACAGTCGACCTTCGATTGCCGAGCCATAGCCTCGTAGGCAGCCGTCGTCACGCAAATTCCCGGTGGCACAGGGAAGCCATGACGAAGGAGCGTGCCAAGTCCCAGTGCTTTACCGCCCACGAGTGCGCGGTCCGTGCAGGCGGAAAGAGGAAGGACCAAGGGATCAGCCATCTGACTCGCTAGAGAACCAGCAATAAGTAGAGGTCGTTTACATTCGTACCGGTAGGCCCTGTGGTAATGAGGTGACCGAGACGTTTGAGCAAAGGATACGCATCGTTGTTCTTCACGGCTCTCGCCGGCTGGAGTCCACGGGACGCAGCGCGTTGCCAAGTCGTCCCATCCACGACTGCACCCGCCGCATCCGTGGGACCATCGGTGCCGTCCGTGCCGACGCCAGCCACCCAGACGTGTTCGAGTCCGGCGATTTCCTTGGCAGCGGTGAGCGCAAACTCCTGGGCACGCCCCCCGGTACCGGATCCTCGGACAGTCACCGTCAGTTCACCTCCGGCAATGATACAGCACGGCCGGTGAAGCGGTCGGCCTCGGTCGACGATTTGGCGCGCTAGGGCTCCGAAGGCCCGGGCTGCTTCACGGGCCTCTCCAGTCAACGTCGTGGTTAAGACCAAGGGCGTCACCTCATCATTCCATGCGGCGTTCGCCGCGGCATCAACCGCCGCCTGGTTATTTCCGACGATCTCGTTGTGTACTCGTCTAAACACCCTGGAGCCGGGTTTGGGGGTATCCCGGATCTCTCCGCGGCATCCCCGGCCGATATGGTCTCGGACCGGGCGAGGAACCCGGTCCCACAGGTGGTGTTGTTGGAGCACCATCCGCGCATCGGCAAACGTCGTCGGATCAGGAGCGGTCACTCCCGACCCGATGCTTGCCAGGTCGTCTCCCAACACGTCGGACAGTACGAGGGTCTCGACTCGAGCCTTGGTTGCGCCTGCAAGCCGCCCCCCCTTGATAGCCGATAGGTGCTTGCGGACCGCGTTCACCGCTCGGATGTCGGCCCCGCTCTTGAGGAGGACATCTGTCGTTCGCTGTTTGTCCGTCAAGCTCAAACCTTCCGCAGGAGCCGGCAGAAGGCTGGAGGCGCCACCCGACAGGACTACGAAGAGCAGGTCGTCCGCGCTCAATCCCCTGGCAATAGCGAGTATCCGTTGGGTTGCCACCTGGCCCGCTTGGTCGGGTATCGGATGCCCGGCCTCGAGTACCTGGATTCGTTGGGTAGGACCACCATGCCCGTACTTTGTCACGACACAACCGCCCTGCAATCGAGTGCCTAGCATTCGCTCAAGCGCCCGAGCCATCGGGACCGCCGCCTTGCCAGCACCCACAACCATTACACGGGATCGAGAGGCAAGGTGGATCGCCCGAGACCCGATGTGCAGTATCGGCCCGCGCCGTCGTATGTGGCGCCGTACGGCCTGTTCGGGATCGACGGCTTTCAGTGCAGAGGTGAGGAGACGGTCCAGGAACTGACGGACCGACGTGCGGCGCACGCCGATCTTCATTATCGACGAACTGGCGCGGCGTCTTGTTTGAAACACTGCTGGGGACACGTTTGCCGTGGAACTCTCACGCGATAGGTGCCTTTTGGAAGATAATCCTTCTTGAATTCAGGATTCAATAACTTCAGTTCCAAAAAGTACGTGCCGAATTCCTCGGCAATGGAGACCAAGCCTCGCCGAGGTTCTTTGATCGAGACGGTCACAGTCTCCGTTTCGAGCGGCGCATACAGATCGCGCTTCGACAGACCCAAATATTTTTCAGGTTGTGAATAGATCTCCTTCGCGGCAATGATGCGTGGCACGTAGCGCATCGTCTCCCGAGGCCCGTGTAGCTTCCAATAGTCGCTGACCTTCTGGTCCTTGAGTAATCGACGGATCCGGTCCTCTCCCGCGTTGTAAGAGGCCATCGCCAAAAACCAATCCCCGCGCTGGTAGTCATGAAGATGCTGCAGGTACTTGATCGCTGCGTCCGTTGACATCTCCAAATTGCGTCGTTCATCCAACCAGCGATCGCTGTGCAACTTGTACCGCTTGCCAGTTGAGTTGATAAACTGCCACGGACCCGACGCTTTGGCTTTTGAAAACGCCGCCGCGATGCATTTGCTCTCCACCAGCAGCATGTACTTCAAATCGTCCGGTAATCCGGCGTCCGCTAATCCCCGCTCGGCCGGTGGGAAGCAGCGTCCGCTTCGCTTGGCAAGGATGATACTCTCCCCCTGGTCCTCGAGAAAGGTGTAGAACTCGTATTCAATTCGTTCTCGGACATGCCAGTTGTCCAAGGGAACAGGCTGGCCGGCAAAACTTAGTTTTTCAGGAAGCCTGAAATGACTGAGATAGATACGTTCCCCTTCTCGTTTGATTTCCGGCAGCACCACGAGTCGATCCTCAGCCTCTCCCGGTCGCTCGACGGCTTCCGACGGTCCGGGGCTCTTTTCCGTATCGGACGCGACGGATGGCATCGTTCCATCGTCGGTTGACTCAGCCGCATTGGCCGGCCTCTCCTCAACCCAGACCTGGAGTGAGAGCCCTCCGACGAACACCGCAGTCGCCCCCAGCACAACGGCCGCTCCCAGCACCGCCATCATTCTGGGCATCCCGCACTCCTTCCTATCCGCTCACGCCTTCTACGCGCTACCGGCGATGCTATCAGCAAGCCCCCTAGGCGGCAACATGAATGCCGTTTTCAATCGTGCTAGACTGCGCGCTGTAATGACCACTATTCCGCTGCTCAACACAAGGATCGTTGAGTGCACACTGTGCCCACGGTTGGTACGCTACCGAAGGGATGTCGCATCAGCCAAACGCAAGCAATTCCAGAACTGGACGTACTGGGGCAGACCGGTGCCGGGGTTTGGAGATCCCGAGGCACGGTTGTATGTGCTGGGACTTGCACCCGCGGCTCACGGAGGAAATCGCACCGGGCGAGTGTTTACAGGCGACCGCAGCGGTGATTGGCTGTACGAGGCCCTGCATCGCTTTAGCTTCGCGAACCAGCCGACATCCACCGATCGTCACGACGGGCTACGCCTCTGCGACTGTTACATCGGGGCAGCCGTCCGATGCGCACCGCCCGACAACAAACCCCTACCGGCTGAATTCGATGCATGCAGAACTTACGTCGTGCGAGAATTAGCCCTACTGCAGCGTACCCGTGTGGTGGTGGTACTTGGGAAGATCGCCTTCGATCATTACTTCAAGGCGTGCCGGGAGCTTGGTCGCTTCCCCTCCAAACCTACCCCAAAATTCGGACACGGCATACGATACACGTTGCCATGGGATATCGCACTCCTCTGCTCCTACCATCCGAGCCAGCAGAACACGTTTACCGGAAAGTTGACCCGCACGATGTTTCACGACGTTTTTCGGGAGGCTCGAACCCTGATCGGTGCGTATGGAGGAAGTCGCGCCAGGCCGGAGTCCGCTGGACCCGGCCGGCACGATGGATAAGGCGTGAAGGGGATCCGTGGAGCGTTATTTTTGTCCTCGTGATTCCCAATCAGCCAGAAACTTCTTGAGCCCGATATCCGTCAGCGGGTGCTTGAAAAGCTGCTGGAACACGGCATAGGGCATGGTTGCAATATGGCCGCCGGCCAGGGCTGCCTCCACAACATGCTGGGGATGGCGTACGCTGGCCACCAGCACGTAGGTCTGGAAGTCGTAGTTTTCGTAGATCGTGACGATTTGCCGGATGAGGGCCATGCCATCGGCGCTGACGTCATCCAATCGTCCGATAAACGGCGAGACGCACCACGCACCCGCCTTGGCGGCCAGTAAGGCTTGCGTCGGCGAGAAACAGAGCGTCACGTTGACCCTGATTCCTTCCGAAGCCAACTTCTTTGTGGCTTTCAGGCCTTCGGGGATGAGAGGGACTTTGACGACGATGTTTTTGTGGATCTTTGCGAGGTCCCGCCCCTCCTTGACCATGCTGTCGGCGTCCAAACTGACGACCTCGGCACTGATCGGACCATCGACGATACGGCAAATCTCCTCAAGCATGTCGCGAAAGCTCCGTCCTTCCTTGACAACGAGAGACGGATTGGTCGTCACCCCATCGAGCAACCCCATGTCGGCGGCTTCCTGGATCTCTTTGACGTTGGCAGTGTCGAGGAAGATTTTCATGGCTTGATCCTTTCATCAGGCAGGAGAGATCAGCGTGCACCAGCGATAGCTCATTTTAGGAAGATCCTGACTCGAAAGCAACGAGGAGCCGAATCTTCGGTTGGTTTGACAGCCTTTTTGACCCATCGGTACAATTTCCCCTTAGGACAATCGAGCGTACAAAGCACGGTACGAGAGGAGATAATTGCATGACGCAACGGGCGGGATGGGTGCTAATGGGGCTCATGTTAGCGGGCTGCAGCCATAATGCGTACCTGGAACAATCTTTGGCCGGAGCAATCGGTAAGGACAAAGCCTGGGTTGAAAAGCAGTACGGCACCCCGGAGGCCAAGGCCACCAGCTTTTTCGGCAAGGAGAGCTGGACGTATTACCGCATCGCTGGCGGGAAGAGCGGGCCGCCACTATTTAATTTCTCTCCGAACGAGTGTCAGATTACCGTGAAATTCGACAAGGAAGAGCGGGTGAGCGACTACAGCTATTCAGGATGTTAACCGGATAGTTGCCGCTCGAACTGTTTCGCACAGGAAGAACTACAGAAATAGTACGTCTGTCCTCCAATCCGTTCCGAAACGGCAGTGCCCTTCGGCACAAAAATCTTGCAGACGGGATCTTGAACCATCTGGTTGGGATCGCTCGGTGGTCCTGCACCTCCCTGACCCCACACTTGGATCGCCCGTTTGGCTAAGAGATAGAGCAGAAAGAGTAACCCCGCAACAATTAAGAGTCTGTACATCAGTCTGCCTTCCCCTGTTTGCCATCCTATGAGAGGGCTGGAACCCTGTCAAGGCACGCCACTCTCGTGAATATCCCAGCACGCCTTTCCCGAAAGGCCCACCAGAACAGCCGGAAAGGGAGGTCCTTTGCGCGTCTGCACCAGTACTTCAGGTGGATGTCCGGAGTGCAGCACCAATGTTACTGTGTGGTCATGCAAACTTGTGACAAATGCCGCGGAACAATGGTTCCTGAGCGAGCAGTCGACCTCGATGCGGGATTGGCCATCACCGTGTACGCCTGTCTGAACTGCGGGCGACGAAAGATGGTGGATCCAGAACCTAGACCCCTCACCTCACGACGCTGAGGAGCGGCGCATGAGCGAGAGAACTCCCAGACCCTTGACAAACGATGAGCGAAAGGCCGCCGAGGCTGCATTCCAGGGTGAGCCGTTCAACGAGGATTGGTCGCAGTCGGCGAGAGAAATGTACGAAGGAATCTCGGCATTTCTAACGTTGCGCGCGATGGGCGGCCGAGACAGTGCCACTGATGCGCACCCTCTTGTCACTGCCCACTCCTAACACCACCGCCGAGTAGGGTTTTCCCGAGAGTTCCGCAAGGACTCATCCGAGTCCGAGCACATCCTGCATGTCATAGATGCCAGGGGCTTGCCCTACCACCCACTGTGCCGCTCGTACGGCTCCCCCTGCAAATGCATCTCGACTGTGCGCTCGATGAGTGATCTCCACGCGCTCACCCGGCCCACCGAACAACACCGTATGATCCCCGACGATGTCGCCCGCACGAATCGTCTGTATTCCGATCTCGGTGCGCGTTCGCTCGCCGATCATGCCCTTCCTCGCGTATACGGCAACCTCAGCCAGATCTCGTTTCATCGCTGCGGCGAGCACGTCGGCAATTTTCAGCGCCGTGCCGCTGGGAGCGTCTTTCTTCAGCCGATGATGCGCTTCGACCACCTCGATGTCATATTCGTCGCCCAGTGCATGCGCCACCTCGCCGAGGACCTTGAAGAGCACATTGACCCCAACGCTCATGTTCGGCGAGAAGACGCAGGGTACCTGCCTCGCCAACTCGTGGAACTGCGCCAGTTCGGCTGGCAAGAATCCCGTCGTGCCCACCACCGCCGCCCGTCGGCGAGACACGATAGCCTTGAGATTGGCGAGCGTGGAGGCGGGTGCACTAAAATCGATGACTACATCGCACCGATCAAGCACCGCCGACAGATCATCTTCAATGAGAACATCCACGCGACCACAGCCAGCCTGCTCCCCAGCGTCGCGGCCGAGCGAGGGATGCCCTTTTCCTTCTGTGGCACCGACCAACCTCGTCCCAGCCGCGGCATGCACCAGGGCCACCAGCCTCGCACCCATTCGACCTGCAGCCCCGACCACGACGACGTTAACCATGATGTCCTCTTGTCCGTCTTGAGTACGGCATCGACAGGAGAGCGCCGCTAGATAAGCGCGAGGTCTTTGAGGACACGCGCAAGTTTGTCTCGAGTCTCATTCGCCATCCGGCAAAGAGGTAGACGGAGCTCGGGGTCGATTTTCCCTACCATGGCAAGGGCTTCCTTGACCGGGATGGGATTCGTTTCATAGAACAATGCCGTAAAGAGAGGGGAGAGCTTATAATGAAATTTCCGCGCCTCGTCCCAACGATCGGTTAGCGCAGCATCGACCATGCTCGCCATGTCCTTGGGGACGATATTGGCAGTGACGGTGATCACGCCTTTTCCTCCAAGCGCCATCATTGGCAGGGTTAATGCGTCGTCCCCCGCGAGGACCGTGATGCGATCGCCGCATAATTGGATGATCTCGGAGGCTTGTTGAACTGACCCACTGCCCTCCTTGATAGCGACGATGTTGGAACAACGAGCCAGACGGGCCACCGTCGCTGGCGCCATGTTCACCCCGGTCCGTCCGGGGATGTTGTACAGCACGAGTGGCAAATTGACGGCATCCGCCACTGCCTGGTAGTGCCGAAACAGCCCCTCCTGGGTCGGCTTGTTGTAATAGGGAGTGATCAGCAGCGCGCCATCGGCCCCGGCCCCTTTCGCGTGCCGGGTCAGCGCGATGGCTTCCTCAGTGCTGTTTGAGCCGGTGCCGGCAATGACAGGCACCCGCTTCTTGGCTACCTCCACCGAAAAGGCCACCACGCGGTCATGTTCTGCATGGGTCAACGTGGCGGACTCGCCTGTTGTGCCACATGGCACGATGCCGTCTGTCCCTTGGGCAATCTGGAACTCGATCAGATCGCCCAGTGCACGCTCGTCGACTTGTCCCTTTCGAAATGGCGTAACGATCGCAACCAAAGATCCGGTAAACATGAGAGCGCCTCCGTACCTTTGTTTAGGAGAGAAACGATGGAATCGTCTCCCCTCGAATCAAGTCCTCGTACGTCTCGCGCGCGCGAATCACATGTACTTCGTTTCCTTTTACCAACACTTCCGCTACCCGAGGCCGGGAGTTATAATTCGACGCCATGACAAAACCGTACGCTCCCGCACTCAGCACGGCCAGCAGTTCTCCTGCCGGCACGGCGGTCATAGCCCGATCCTTGGCCAAAAAGTCTCCAGATTCGCAAACCGGGCCCACAACGTCCACCGTCTGAGATGCCCCTTGAGCAAACTGCTGATGGACGGGTTTAATCTCATGATACGCTCCATACAAACTGGGGCGTAGCAGATCATTCATCGCCGCATCGATAATGAGGAACCGTTTCGCCTCGCCCTGCTTTTCATATAAGACCTTTGTCACCAGGGCGCCTGCATTCCCCACGATATTCCGACCGGGCTCCATAATCAGGGTGCAGTTCGTTTCACGGATGAGCGGCACAATGGCCGCCGCCAAGTCCTTAGGCTTCGGCGGTTTTTCATCGGCGTAGGTAATACCAAGTCCACCGCCGATGTTGATGTACTGCATATGAGTGCCCTGCGCACGCACACTTTCTGCGAGCAAGAGAATTTTCTTCAATGCCTCGACGAACGGGGTGACCTCCGTGAGCTGCGAGCCAATATGTTTGTGCACTCCGACGACCTCGATATGCGGAAGCGACGTCGCCAATTTGAATTCGTCCAGCGCGCGGTCGGCAGCGATACCGAATTTACTTTTCTTGAGACCGGTCGAGATGTACGGGTGCGTCTTAGGATCGATGTCCGGATTGATCCGCAGTGCCACCCGGGCACGGCACCCCAATCCAGCCGCCACATCATTGATCGTATGCAGCTCTGCAGCCGATTCCACGTTGAACATCAAGATGTCGGCTTTCAAGGCGTCACGGATCTCGTCCGGCCCTTTTCCGACTCCGGCAAATACCACCTTGCGGGACGGTACCCCAGCTCGTAGCGCGCGGAAGAGCTCCCCACCCGACACGATGTCCACACCACTGCCCTCACGGGCCATCAGGCGTAAGACGGCCAAATTAGAATTGGCCTTCATGGCAAACGCAATGATATGGGGAATGCCCTCGAACGCCTGATCGTAAGCCCGGTACTGCCGAAGCAGAGAAGCGTGGCTGTACACATAGTAGGGCGTGCCCACCTCCTTGGCGATTCGACTCAGCGGCACGTCCTCACAATAAAGCTCGTTGTGGCGATAGATAAAGTCTTCCATGCGACGTTCCTCAGATACCTTGCCAATTGGACTCGCCGGCTTTCATCGCGTGCCGACCGGCTGTAACGGCGGTAGGATCACCTCTTCCACTGAAGGGGTCGTATCTTGTTCGACTTCCTCAGCGCTAAACGTACGGTCCTTTTCCTCTGCGTGCGCCCGCTGAGCCTTCTTGGCTCGTTCCTGCTCAAGAAGCGGGCCCACCCCGACATACTCAGGGGGGACCGGCGCGCCGAGACGCCCGCATCCGATCATCAATATGGCACCAAGGCTTATTGCCAAGACGGTATAGACAACATACTCATGTGTCATGGTGTCATTCTCGCAGCCGTTTTTCCCAAATAGCCAGACGCGCCTCCACCGATCTTTTGGCGGTCCCTCCGATCTGTCGTTTTCTGTCAATCGCTCCCTGGACCGAGAGTCGCTCGCTCACATCTGGCCCAAATCGATCGCAAAAATGCCGCAATTCCTTCAAAGACAGCGTGGTCAGCTCTTGGCCACTCTGAAGGCAGTCACGAACAATGCGGCCGACGATGGCATGTGTTTCGCGAAACGGGATGCCTTTCGTGACCAGATAATCCGCCAACTCTGTCGCCAACAACCCTCCGGAGCCAACCGCCCTTGCCAGGGCGTCCCGATTGATCGACAACCCCTTCACGAGTTCCGTCAAGACCTCCACGCAGGCTTCCGTCGTGTCCACCGCATCGAACAGCGCTTCCTTGTCCTCCTGAAGATCGCGATTGTAACTCAACGGCAGACCTTTGAGCGTGGTGAGAACACCCATAAGACTTCCATAGACCCGTCCGGTTTTTCCTCGCACCAGTTCGGGGACATCCGGATTTTTTTTCTGCGGCATCATGCTGCTACCGGTACAGAAGCGATCCGGCAGCATGACAAACCGGAATTCCTGGGCCATCCAGAGAATCAATTCTTCGCTGAGCCGGGAAAGATGCATCATGACCAGCGACAGGCTCGCCAAGACCTCGACGACGAAATCGCGGTCGGACACGGCATCCAA
The DNA here is from genome assembly GCA_036984305.1 of Nitrospira sp. Taxonomy (NCBI): domain Bacteria; kingdom Pseudomonadati; phylum Nitrospirota; class Nitrospiria; order Nitrospirales; family Nitrospiraceae; genus Nitrospira; species Nitrospira sp. The sequence goes on along the minus strand of BQWY01000001.1, from coordinate 418,782 downwards.
ACTGTTTTCCGTCAGACGTGGGAATCCCAACAGTTGAGCGGCGTACTGGCGGTCCACGGGGTAGTTGGAACCAGCGAGCGCACCGGACCCCAGCGGTAGCACATTCACACGTTTGAGCGCATCGCGGAGACGCCCTTTGTCGCGCTCAATCATCTCCACGTACGCAAGGAAATGGTGCGCGACCAGCACCGGCTGCGCGCGTTGTAAATGCGTATACCCGGGCATCACGACATCCATATTAGTACGGGCTTGCTCGACGAATGCCCGCTGGAAGGCCGTCAAGCGATCGATCATCCGTCGGAGTATTTCCCTGAGATACAACCGGATATCGGTCGCCACTTGATCGTTGCGGCTGCGGCCTGTGTGCACCTTTCCACCGACCGAACCGACGAGTTCCGTGAGCCGTCGCTCGACGGCCATGTGAATGTCTTCGTCACCCTCCTGAAATTTGAATCGGCCTCGATCTAACTCGGTGCGAACCTGGTCCAGGCCTCGAATCAATATCTTGGACTCCGCCGCCGTGAGCACCCCGGCTCGTTCGAGCGTCCGACAATGTGCGATACTCCCCTGAATATCAAACGGGTACAGCCGTTGATCGAATGAGAGAGACGACGTAAAGCGCTCGACGAGGCGGTCGGTGGCCTCGCCGAATCGCCCGACCCAGGCCTTGGCCATGGCGGGAGCGCGAGAAGACCCTGCTCGTGCCTTGGTTTTCTTAGCCCGTCTACGTGTGTTCATTTCTTGGGCTTGCGCCGTTGAGCACGGATGGCGAGACGAAGTGCATTCAGCCGGATAAAGCCTTCGGCATCCCGCTGTCGATAGACCTCGTCCTCTTCGAACGTCGCCATATCGAGACGGTAGAGCGAACGCTCCGATCGACGCCCATCGACGACGCAGTTGCCCTTGTAAAGTTTCAGCCGCACGGTCCCCGTCACATCCTGCTGAGCCTCATCCATCGTGCGCTGCAGCAGCTCCCGCTCAGGCGCGTACCAGTACCCATAGTAAATGAGTTCCGCATAGCGCGGAATCAGGCTATCCCGTAGATGGAGGACCTCACGATCCAGCGTCAGAGATTCAAGCGCACGATGGGCCGCGTGAAGAATGGTCCCGCCGGGCGTTTCGTACACGCCGCGCGATTTCATGCCCACATACCGGTTTTCGACGAGATCGACGCGGCCGATGCCGTTCTCGCCGCCGATCTTGTTGACATGCGCGAGTAACGTCGCGGGCGTCATCTTCTTGCCGTCCACCGCCACGGGATTGCCCCGCACGTACTCGATCTCGACGAAGCGTGGCTTGTTCGGCGCCTTTTCCGGCGAGACGCTCATATGGAAGATCTCCTCAGGCGGCGCGGACCAGGGGTCTTCCAAAATGCCCCCCTCATAACTGACATGAAACAGATTCATATCCATGCTGTAGGGCTTCGCCTTCGTCGCCGTCACCGGGATCCCATGCCGGTCGGCGTATTCGATCAATTCCCGGCGCGACCGCATGGTCCATTCTCGCCAGGGCGCGATGATCCTGATCCCAGGCTCCAAGGCCAGGTAGGTGAGTTCGAAACGGACCTGATCGTTGCCCTTCCCGGTTGCACCGTGACAGACCGCTTCCGCTCCTTCCTTTTTGGCGATCTCGATCTGTCGCTTCGCGATCAACGGACGCGCGATGGACGTGCCGAGCAAATAGCTGCCTTCATACACGGCATTGCCACGAAGCATGGGGAAGACGTGATCTCGGACGAACGTCTCGCGCAGGTCCTCAACGTAGGTCTTTCTGACTCCCAATGAAGTGGCCTTCGCTTTGATCGCCCGGAGATCCTCCCCTTGCCCGAGATCGGCGCAAAAACAAATCACCTCGCTCTCATAGGTCTCTTGCGCCCATTTCAAGATCACGGAGGTATCGAGGCCCCCGGAATAGGCCAAGACGATCTTCCTGATTGGCTTCGGTTTCATTGTGCGTGCGTGCTCCCCACGGCGTGGCTCTCCTCAGCTCAGCAAGTCCACCAGAATGGCCTTCTGCATGTGCAGTCGGTTCTCAGCCTGATCCAGCACGACCGACTGCGGCCCATCCAAGACCCTGGCGCTGATTTCTTCCCCCCTGTGCGCCGGCAGACAATGTAGCACGATGGCGTCAGGCCGCGCGCGTTTCATCAAGCGGTCGTTGACCTGATACGATTCAAATGCCTTGAGGCGCCGCGCCTGCTCTCGCTCCTGCCCCATACTGATCCAGACGTCGGTGTACACGATATCGGCGTCCTTGACGGCCAAGTCCGGGTCTTCCGTCAGCTCGATGGCACAGCGCATCTCGTGTGCCTCCTGGCGCGCTCCATCCACGACCGCAGCATCAGGCTGATAGCCCTTCGGACATCCCACGCTGACCGACATACCGACCTTGGCACCGGCTTCGATCAGCGAGTTCGCCATGTTGTTGCCATCCCCTACATAGGCCAACTTCAGGCCTTTCAGGCGCCCCTTCTTCTCCTGAATCGTCAGGAGATCCGAGAGCGCCTGGCAGGGGTGATGGAGATCCGTCAGGCCGTTGATAATGGGAATGGTCGATTCTCGCGCCCACTCTTCGACGATGGCCTGGTCGAACGTGCGAATCACCAGGCCGTCGAGATAGCGCGAGAGCACGCGTGCCGTATCGGTCACACTCTCACCGCGCGACAGTTGGATATCGCCGATAGGTAGGAACAGCGCCTGTCCCCCCAACTGGTTCATGCCGACCTCGAACGACACGCGCGTCCGCGTCGAGGCTTTCTGAAACAGCAACCCCAACGTCCGACCGGCCAACCGGGCGTGCACTTTCCCTTGCCGCCGCAATCGCTTCAGCTCAGCGGCGAGCGAGAGCAGTCGACGGACGTATTCCCGCGGGACGGGACCGAGAGACAACAAGTCCTTTGTGACGCGACGAAGAGAAGAGCGGGAGTGCACGGTGCGAATCTGACGGGCCATGGTGAAGCTTGAGGTCTGTATTCAATCCAGTGTGGAGATCATTCCCGCCGACGCATACGATCTAGGAGCCGTATCGACTCGGTCACTGCTCAGGGGCTCCATTCTCATTGGCTGGAACGGACGAAGGGGCCATGCCTATTCGGTGCCGAGAGGCGAAATGCCTGCGCGGTACGTGGCCAAGGCGGGCGGAGGCTCCCGCGTCCGTCAGTGATGGCTGTCGGACTTCGGCTTCGCCAGCAAAGGCGGCAACGTGTCGAGAAGCCGGTCAATGTCGGTTTGTGAAATGACCAATGGGGGCACGAATCTCAACACACGATCCATCGTGCAATTGATCAGGAGCCCGCGCGTCAGGCACGCATCGACGATTGGCTTGCCCTCACCCTGGAGTTCCATGCCTAAAAGCAGGCCCATTCCACGAACCTCGCGGATTGCCGCACTTCGCTCCTTCATATCCTGCAGTCCCTTGGCCAGATGCTCACCCATCCGCCTCGCGTGCTCCAGCACGCGCCCTTCCAAGAGCGTTCGCAATACCGCGAGTCCGGCGGCGCAGGCCAGCGGATTTCCACCAAACGTCGACGCATGGCTGCCCGGCCCGAACACGCGCGCCACCTCGTCAGTGGCCAGGCAGGCCGCAATCGGCACGCCGCCGCCCAAACCTTTCGCCAAGGTCATGATATCCGGTTGCACGCCAAGTTGTTCGTAGGCGAACAGGGTGCCTGTCCGGCCCATTCCCGTCTGCACTTCGTCGAAGATCAACAACACCCCGCGTTGACGGCACAGTTCCCGCACCCGTGCCAGGTAGGGCTTACCCGCCACATGGACGCCGCCCTCGGCCTGAATCGGTTCGAGCATCACAGCCGCGGTCTTGTCAGACAACGCTCGTTCGAGGGCCTCGATATCATTGAAGGCCACATGGGTGAAGCCGGGCGTCACCGGCTCATACCCCTTCTTCACCTTGTCCTGTCCCGTCGCGGCGATGGTCGCCAAAGTCCGGCCATGAAACGAGTTCCTCATCGTGATGATTTCGAAACACTCGGGCCCCCGCTTGTCGTGTCCATAGCGCCGCGCCAGCTTGATGGCCGCTTCGTTGGCTTCTGCCCCGCTGTTACAGAAAAAGACCTTCTGCGCGAAGGACCGTTCGACGAGCGCCTTGGCCAATTGCACTTGCGGAACCGTGTAGTACAGATTTGAGGTGTGAATCAGCTGCACGACCTGCTTCTGAATGGCCAAGACCAGATCGGGAGGGTTATGCCCCAAGATGTTGACGGCAATCCCACCGACAAAATCCACGTACTCGCGCCCTTCCAGATCGTAGACCCGGGCGCCGCGTCCACGCGCAATCGAAATCGGCTGGCGCGCGTAGGTATTCATGAGATACCGTTCGGCATCGTCCCGTAATTGTTCGGTCAGCATAGGGAAATCCACCCCCTGTGAAGAGCGCGAAGCTAGCACAGGAGTTACGTGAAAGCAATGCCAGTGCGGCGATGGAGGCCCTTGGGCTTCCCCCCGAACCCAGTTCCGAGAGCCCGTTTGTTGAGGCATTGCAAAACGCTATGCTATAAGTTCACGAGATGAAAATCTGTCCTGAATGTCAGAAGGAAAGCGCCGACGAAGCACGATATTGCAGTCACTGCGGGGCGTCACTGTCCACTCCCCTCGGGTCTGCACCGGCGGAGCCACAGACCGACGGGGCGTCCCCGATCGGAGTCGGTCCACCGGCGGAAGATGACTCCATATGGCGTCAATTCATCGGTCCTAAGGCCGACTTTTACCTGGCCAAATTCAAAAATTTTCGCTCACCCAACGGTCCCAAGTATGCGCTGACTTGGAACTGGGCTGCCTTCATCTTCGAGCCCTTCCTCTGGTTCCTGTACCGGAAAATGTACCTGTACGCCATGGTCTATGCGATCGGCCCCGTCATGGCTTTCTACATCACCCAGGACATGTCGGCCGATCTCGTGTGGCGGATCATGGCCGGGGCCAGCGCCAACTATCTCTACTACTGGCACATCAAAGAACGGCTGGGAGATATCCGTAAGCAGACTGGCTTCGACGATTCCACACGCGCACGGTTGATTCACGATGCCGGCGGCGTTCAGGTGTATGTGGTCTGGGTGGGGATTGGCCTGCTCGTCCTTAAGTTTGCATTGGTCGTCATGATATTTCAGCGCGGAGGACTGGACGATGGCCCTCTATCAAGCCCTAAACCCAGAGGCGTACAGAGTTAGAAGTAGATCGAGTCCCTCAGTGGGGAGATCAGGGAAGGCGTCTTCACCTGAAGCGGCATGTCGCTCGTGACGATGACCGAGCATCAGTTGGCGACCAAGAGAGGTTCGTTTACACAAGCTGGGCCAGCGCTTAAACGACCGAGTTTACTGTGAGGAACTGAGCACTCCAGCAATACATCCAACTAGCAAGGTTGACAAGAACGCCGTCCAGAGCGCGTGCATTCCTAGAATGGAAAGATCTTTTGCCCGGTTGGGAATCAAGGCTGCGATCCCACCGACGAAGATACCCATGCTGGCGACATGGACGAATCCGCACAACGCATAGGTCAGTGCATTGAGTGACCGAAGGGACAACGGAGGGGGACTCGCCGCCTGCACGGCGGCCAGCTTGAAATAGGCCGCCACCTCCGTCTCGATAAACCGCGATCCCAACAAGTCTGCAGCAATTTGCCATTCGCCAGGACGGAGTCCCAAGAGAATCGTGAAGGGCCAGGTCAGCCAGGCCAGGATCCGAGTGACCGAAAGAGGTGCCCCGGCGAACGAGGGGAGCTGTGCAAGCGCCAAGTCCACGAGCGCTTCAAGTCCTAAGAACACGATCAACAGCGCCCCGATGCCGACCGCCATCCTTACGCCCTGCCACGCGCCCTCGATCAAAGCGACAATCAGATTAGACGGGGGCTGTATCGCGTTGCCGTCGCCTTGGTTCTGCACTCCCTGAAGCGGTGTCCTCGACGGCATAGTCCCCAGCGTCACAGGCCGTTCGACTTCAGGCAGTGACAGTTTACTAATCAGCACGGCGCAAGGGATGGAAATCACGGACGCCGAAATGAGATGGCCAGCAATCTGAGGGACGACCGGTTGCAATGCGGTGACATAGATGCCCAGAACTGTGCTGGCAACAGTCGCCATCATGCAGGTCAGCACCATCAACAATTCAGATCGCGTCATGGCCGCCAAATAGGGACGCACGATCAGGCCTGCCTCGATGCCAACGAAAATGTTGGCGGCCCCGGAGAGCGATTCGGCGCCTGACAACCCCATGGCGCGGTAAAACATCCTGGCAAACAGCCCGACGATGGCCTGCATGATTCCCACGTAGTACAAGCCCGACATCAATGCGGCGAAAAAGACCACGGCGGGCAGCGCCTGCGCAGCTAAGATGAACCCCATCGATTCGGTTCCATCTGGCAGCGCTTGACCGGGCCCGAGTGCGAGAGGGCCCAAAAGGAACACTGTGCCCTTCTGCGAGGCCCTCAACGCGGCTACGACCATGTCGTTGACAGCCCCTAGCAGCCACCGCGCGCCAGGGAGCCAAAAGGTGATGAGGCCGATGCTCCAGGCCAATGCCGTGCTTCCGACTATGGTCCTCCAGTCCGGACGACTCCGTCGTCCGGTCAACCACGCGAGGAAAGCGATCACGAAAAACCCAGCGAACGCCACAAGTCGATACGGCCAATCCTGCACGACGATCTTCCTCCTGTATGACGTTCTCTATAGCATCGGTTTATGGTGATGACGCGCACGTAGTGAGGGCCACAGGCCAGGCAGCTCGGCCGGCGGGCTAGAATCTGCCCACGTTACCGGCATCCGGGTCAGTCGTGGCCCTGGAAATAGAGGATCTGGTTCATGCGGAAGAATTCAGAGAATTGACCCGGCGCGATGTGCTGCGAATGGAAGACGCGACCGTCGAAGATGACGAGCCGGTTGGGCTTCATATCGATGCGGTAGAGCAATTCCCAATACTCGTTTCCGTCATTGATGTAAGAATTTCCCGTCATCGCGTACTCAGGGTTGAAAAGGACGGTATTTAGGAACTCCGCATAACCGTCCGGCGTGCGCAACTGCATCGAAGAAATGCCATGACTCTGTGCCAATTTGCTCAACTCGGGTGTCACCTCGATGGGCACTCGCGTGAGACCGGTCGGTCGATGACGGTACAGGCCGGTTCCGCCACTACACATGTCCTCGGGGTTCAGGTACATCATCGCCGTGATGCCTTGGTCGATGTGCGGCTGCCGCTGCCAGGGTGTCAACTTGTAATCGCGCATGTGGATCGCTGAAAAGATGACCGGATGGTATTCGGCATGGAACGGTCGGAGTGGCTCTCCCCACAGCTTACTGAGTGATTGGATCAGCGGGTTGGTGTCGAGCGTAATCATCGCACGGGCGCCTGGATAGCTTCCGATGACCGCCCGGCTTTCCGTGTAGTACAGCCCCAGTGCTAATTCGGCGACTCTCTGCGGGTATCGATAGAAATTGTCCGCGAGCAGAACTCGATGCTTGGCCGATCCAATCTGATGGACGGTCACGTTACAGGCAGGATTGACTTCCAGGACATCGGCGCTCCACATGCGGAGGCTCCTGGGTGACTGGCGGCGGTTTCCCCACGCAATCCTACAAAGCGCGCAGTGTCTGCCTGTTTGCTTACAGAGTCAACCCGGAAAATCCCCGCAGTATGTCGTTCACACAGTGTCCGGTTAACCGTCTTCACCGATTGAGTGGCGCGACTGTTGCCACTCAATCCAGGATTGAAACCACTCGAAATCGTGCTGGTACGCCGCGCCGGTAAGCTCGCCGGTCTGTTGCCCCTGCTCCAACTGCGTATAGGTCCGCGGCCAATTCTTTTGCCACCAGGACTTCAACTCGTCGGGGCTGTACGGTTGTCCAGTGGGCTGCAGGATGTCCGCCGCCTCAGCCACCTCCGCGAGGACTGGCCAATACCGATCCTTGCCGATTCCCAGCGACCGCATATGCTCGCGTAGCAAGAACACAACCCAGAGTTCGGCGCTGTGCTTCTTGTTATGTTTGAAGGGCTGGGTCTGTCGCAGCGGAATCGGATCGAATCGTTTGATGACGGACGTATAGTCCGGCCCCCCATAACTTCCGGCTACTTCGGCGATGCCTTCGAGCATGCGTGCCAAATCCACTTCTACAGCCGAGGGAGCCACGTCTGCCGACGGCACCCCACCCACCGGGCTCTGCGCAGTCAGCAATTCGATTAACGGTTTAAGCTCTCGCAGCCGCAGGACAGCCGACTTGAGAATCTGCTGAGATTCGAGCCAGTAGTCTGGTTCGTTTTTGGTATAACGTTCGCGCCCGACCGGTGGCAGAACGACCGGAAGCCAATAGCGCGTCAGAACGAACAAGACATAATCTGCTTGTCCGCCCAGGTGATGCACGCGGTCGAGCGTGCGCCTTCGCCGCGCATGATGGAAAAAGGCCCGACACCGCTCATCGACCCCGAGACGCTCGGCAAGGCTGATCCACCACCCCTCAACCTCATCCTTCTGCCTGTCATCAACGGTCACGACCTCGCTCCTCGTCATCGATGTCCTCGGTTGCCGGATGGCCCGCATCGTACTGACCAAAGGGGGGGATTGCAACCAACGGCCTCCTCAGGCACCATGCAAAATCTTGAACCTTCCCGCGACCCTGCGTCATGGGGCGCGGAAAAACCTGCGTCCACGATGTGGACATGGAGTGATCGCATGGGCACTCTGGTGTTACTCCGTCACGGCGAATCGCAATGGAACTTGGAAAATCGCTTTACCGGTTGGGTGGACGTGCCGTTGTCTCCAAAGGGTGAGCAGGAGGCCAAGGCCGCCGGCCTCAAGCTGAAAGCCTTTTCCTTCGACCTTGCATTTACCTCCGCCCTGAAGCGGGCGCAAGATACGCTGACCCTCGCCCTCAAGGAGCAAGGACAGACGCAAGTCCCCACGACCACGAACCAAGCCCTGAATGAACGACACTACGGAGACCTGCAGGGATTGAACAAGGCGGAGACGGCTCAAAAATATGGCGATCAACAGGTCAAAATCTGGCGCCGCAGTTACGACATCAAACCGCCGGGAAACGGAGCGGAAAGTCTCAAGGAAACCGCTGAGCGGGTGCTACCCTATTACAAGGCGCAGATTGAGCCGCACGTGCTCGCCGGCAAGACGGTGCTCATCGCGGCGCACGGGAATAGCCTCCGCGCGCTCGTCATGCATTTGGATCAACTGACCCGAGAGCAAGTCCTTGAGTTGAACATACCGACCGGGGCGCCCTTGCTCTACGAGATTGACTCGACCGGCAAAGTCCTCAGCCGCCGGTATCTGTAGGTGGGAGCGAACGGCACTGCTTCTTAGGAAGACGCGACCAGCTCATAATCTTGAAACACCTGGCCGATGGCTTCGGTCGGAATCAGGTCGATCATCAGTGCCAGCAGATTAGGCTGGTCCTCCGGGCGCGCGACCCAATTCGCCTCCAGGTACATCCCGGCCTCAGAAAACACCGCCACGGCGCTGCCGCCCCCCTCCTTCACTCGTAGATAGTCCCGAAACCGATCGGGTAGCTCTGCCTGAAACCGCTCCCAGTCAGCATCCTGCATTCCATACGCAGTCATCCAGCGAGCGCAGAGATGACGACGCACTTCCGGCAGCACCAGCACGTCTCCGATTCCACGATAATGCGCCTCGAGCGCCGACACCATCCAGAACAAACTGAGTGCGAGCAGTTCGCGAGTAAGTTCGGCTGTCTTGGGCGTAAGTTGATTTAGCCCATACTCCTCCAGCAAGACCGGAGTAAGTGGAGGCGGGAACAACACCACTAGAAGATCGGCGAGTTGGGTCGGTGTGGCCGGTTGCTTACTCATGGGTCCATCTTCAGGAGGAAAGACCTTGAATTGAATACGCCCACCTTTACCAAAGTGAAGGCATTGCGACAATGACTTGTGAGGGTGCGAGGCCTATGGTAAATTTCCTCCGCTTCCTCTCACGGCATGCCTCGATCCGTACTGCTTCACCAGCCAATGCGCCGATTCCGTTTCACGTCTTGCTGTGCCCTTGCATTGTTCCTCTCCATTGCGGGGTGGCACTTCGCTGCGGCTCAAGAACCAAACATCGGCTTCACCACCGATCTCGGGGCCTTGAGCGGCGCGCCGGATGGCACTCACTTTGCGATGAGTTTTGGTCTCGATTACTACGTGGATCGCGCCTTTTCCTTTGGGCTGATGACGCTCTTCACGCCTACAGGCGAATTAAATACGTATGGCTTTGCCGGAGTGGCCAAGTATCATATTCGGTTTGACGCTGTGACGATCGTCCCGTTTGCCGGGCTCGGCTTCATCCATATGAATCTGGACAAATCGGGCCCCCCTCGCATTGACGACAGCTCGACCAGCTACTGGATCCCACTTGGAATCAGCGCTGAGCTGCCCGTCAGTTCCAATATCGCCCTCTCTAGCACCTTGATGGTGAACCTCCATCGCATGCAGTTGAGCCCGATTCCGCGCGACGATACCAGTATCGCCATCCTCTTCGGCGTCCACTTCGGACCATAGCCCACACGGTTGCCGCGCCGAGCTTCTTGCTCACCGGCCCGATATTTCGCTCCCCACCGTCCTTTTCTAGGCTCACGCGCTCCCCACTTTATCCTCACCTCTTGGTATAGTGAATTCGATGGGTTCGGCACCTCGTGTACATCGCTGGAAGCACCCGGGACCGCTGGTCGCGGCTGCGTTCCTCTCAATACTCGCTTTCCCGATGATCTCTCACGCCGAATGGTATGTGGCTCCCCAGTTCGGGGTAAATTTCGCAGATCGCCTGAAAGCGGTGCAAGGAACCGGTCAACTCGAAGGACTGGAGGCCCCGAATTTTGATCTGCAAAACAGCTACGCGGTCGGAGGGAAGATCGGCTACTACCCCTCGAATGGCCCATTCGGGCTGGAAGCCGATGTACTGTACAGCACACCCCATATCAAAAATCTTGACGACATTCCCGGTATCCATTATCAGGTCACCAATATCGGGGTACATATTCTTGCGCGTTACCCAGGCAAAACATACCAGCCCTACCTGGGACTCGGCCCGGCAATTCTGGTCAGTCAAATAGCGAACTCTCCAACGACACAGCGTGACAGCGACGTGACCGTCGGGTTCAATGCACTCGCAGGCATTCGGGCCTTTGTCACGCCTAATATTGCGGTGTTCACCGAGTACAAGTACACCATTGGGACGCCAGACTACGAAAACGCGTTTGGGCCTGGCTCGGGGTTCCGAGCGGATTACCAGGCCCAACAGCTTGTCTTCGGCATCTCTTATCATTTTTCGGGAAATCCGTGAGCGGCGTCCGAATGGTCATCTCGACATGGATAGCTGGGACGACGCTCGTTCTTCTGTCGGCCTGCGCCGACTCCGCACATCAGAGCGGCTTGGCGCAACTGGACCGGAGAATCTCGGACGATGTGCGACGTTTGGTGGATGAGTCGGTCACGTTCGCAGATGTGAAGTCCTCCGCGACGCGCTACACGGGACAGACCGTCATGCTAGGCGGCAGGGTGTTGAGCGTCCGGCTGCTCTCGAACAAGACCGAGGTCGAAATTCTCCAACTGCCGCTTGGTTCCGACGGCATCCCGGGCGACGCCGCCTCGCAGTCGCAAGGGCGGTTTTTGGCCGAGGCTGACTCTTTCCTGGACCCGGCGACACTTCCTCCTGAGACTCCAGTCACCGTGATCGGCATGGTGGAAGGCGAAATCACCCGTTCTCTCGGCGAGGCTAGCAATGCGTACACATATCCCGTTCTGCGGATTGTGCAAATCCTGAACTGGCCGACCCTCCCGACAACCAATGCTATCGCCCCTTGGCCTTATCAATACAACCCGTACGCCCATTACGGTCCGTCCTATTGGGGACCGGCCTATCACCCTTCACCCTATTGGTATCCGTGGGGCTATGGAGGCTATAGCCGATTCGGAAGCGGGTACTTTGCTGTGCCGTCCTCCGACGGGTTGCCGTCGCGAGGTTCATCTGGTTCTGTCCCGCCTCAGTTGAGAAGCTACGGAGGTGTGGGGCCGGAATCTTCATCCGGTTCTTCGGCGGGATCGATTCCCAGGCAGTTTCAAAAGCGGCTGCAGTAAATTCTCGGACCGGAGTCGGACGTGGGATATCTGGAAAGTGGAGCGGTGCCTAGGCCGCCTGCGCGGGTCTCCATCGGAGAGCAAGATTGAGTAGTTCCTGGAGGAGATCGCGGTATGCCCAACCATCGGTGCGGGCGGATTGCGCAAAATCTTCGTCCTCAGCGATCTGGGGATTAGGGTTGGCCTCGAGCACATACATTCGGTTTTGCGCGTCTAGCCTCAGGTCGATACGCGCATAGCCGCTCAGCCCCAGCGCTCGATAGACCCGCCGCGCAAGGTGCCGGATCTTTTCTTCCATTCCATCCGGCAGGTGACGTGCCGCACAGGAGCGGATGCCGTACTTCTCCTGATACTTCCGGTTCCACTTCACCCGTTCGGTTGCAATTCGCCATGTCTCCTCCGGCATTTTATCCATGACCAGTTCCCAAACCGGAAATACATGGAGATTGGCGTGACCCATGACGCCGACGTAGAGTTCTCTCCCCTCGATGTATCGTTCGGTCAATGCGCCCGTACCGATGCTCTGGTGCACAAATGCAATTCGCTCTCGCAGTTTCTCTTCATCATTGACGATCGACGCCTGAGAAATACCGAGCGACGCTTCCTCCGTGACGGATTTGACGATCAACGGAAAACGCAGACATTCCGGGAGTCGAACCTGTTTGCCGACGGGAAACACCGCGAACTCCGGGAAGGGAATGCGATGATACGAAAACAGTTTCTTGGAGAGACTTTTGTCCCGCGCCAGCATGAGACCGCGCGGGTTACATCCTGAATAAGGAACCCGCAACAGTTCCAGGTACGAGACCACGTTTTGATCGTAGACGGACACCCCATCGAACTCTTCGAGGAGATTGAATGCCAGATGCGGCTTCCACTGCTCTACGGCAGTACGAATGACACCAAGATCGTTTTTTACGCCGAGCGGCCTCACCTCGTGACCGAGGTGTTGAAGGGCCGAGACCACGTCGTATTCGGTCTTCCATTCGGCCGTACTCGGGTCCCGCCCATTCAATTCCGTCGGGGGAACCAAGTCTTCGTGCATGAGGACCAGCACACGTAATCGCTTCATATCGTGACTCGAGGCCTTCCAATGAACATCCGCCCTCGCTGGGGATCGAGACGCAATGAGGCCTGTACGTCAAAAATGTAACACGGCCTTCACGAACAGAGGAGCAAACGCGGAATTTCTGTCAGGTGTCAGGACTGGGTTGAAGGAGTGAATTCGAGACGAAGAAAAACTTACAAATGCTGGTCGAGATCCGGCACCGCGGGCGTCACTTCGTTAAATCGAAACTGAAACGACCACTCACGATCCTGCCACTTAATCCATGTGTCGGCTTCGATCGCATCGTGTGGCCGGCTTCGACCCTGAGGATAGAACCTAAAATGCATACGTCCCCAACTGGCTGAGTTTTCAGTCCCTGGATGAAAGCGCCCATCCAAGTCGAGATGCTCGGCGACATATGACTCTGCCAGGGTAAGTGCCTGATGCAGTGAGGCAAACGCGCGCGCGAGGTCGACTGCCTGTGCCGTGGAAGGTGCGCCGGATCCGGCCGGACCGGCATCTTCAGCCCAGGCCGCCTGACCGGCCAATACCATTACGAGTACGAACACCCGAAAGAGAACCATGCCGTCACTGTATCGTGCATGCCACGGCCGTTCAAGGCACCACAATCCTCACACGTCATGGTGCAGTGCCACACGTTGCGTGAGCGATCTAGGGTGACCGCTCACGATTCAGAGCGGCGATGACGCGCTCCGTGAGATCGATCTCCGGAGCGTGGTAGAAGACGATGAGCATCGTCTCGGGCCGCCCTTGATGCAACACTGTGGAGTAGCCCTCACGCTCTGCCAACGGTTTGGCCACGGCCACGATCTTAGGGATGTAATCGGCCACCAATGCACGATGCCGATTCGTCAATTCAAGGTTGTAGCGTTGAACTTGGACTCGATAGCGGTCCAACTGCTCCAGGTAGCGTTCGGTTCGGCTGCCCAGTTCTTCCGCCGTGATGAACTGACGCTCACGCTCCAACCGGATCGCCTGCTGCTTGAGGGAGGCCTCTTCATCGGTCAAACGGCGCCGCAGCTCCCCGAACTCTTCCATGAGCGAAGCCAGCGCCCGCTTGCCGGACTCGGATCGTTCGAAGATGGACTGGATGTCGATGACGGCGACCTTTTCGCCGCTCTCGTCCTTACCGATCAGTGAAGGAGGCGACCACGATTGACAGGCACTTCCCGCCAACGCGAGGACGAGCACACTCATGGAGGAGACCGAAATCCATAGCGTCGGGAACACGCCCATGAACTGGCGACGGATCTGGCTCACGTCCAAGCGGCCAATACGCCTGCGGCCGTGACGTCCGATCAAATATCCATCACGGCCTTTAGAGACGGGTGGCCATGTCGCGGCTAAATCCACAGAGACCTTCTTTCGCAGGGTCCTCGGCGAAAAGCCACTCAACACCAAACGTCTTTTCGTGAACCCATCGGACAATCGCTCGCGGGATTTCCACAGGCGCCCCGTCCCACGGGAGTTGAATTCGAAAAGCGAGCCACTGGCCTGGCTGGACCACTTGATCACCCTTTACCCGCCACCCGTTCATGGACACATTGAGCGTCAGGCCTTTCCCCAGGAACCCTCTTCCGAGGTAATAGACCGGACATGCGACCGGGAACCGGCGATCGGCGCGAACTGTGAAACCTGCAGATGGGGGGGAAGGCCTCATTTGGTACCTCGACCATGACGAGCCGTGTCCGGCTCAAGCTAGGCTGTTTCCTTCGATTCTGTCAAGAGTTGCGTGGCCTGCCCTCGGACATTTCAGGGGCGAGCTGTACCTCTGAAGCCCAGCCCCCACGACCTGAGCCTTGAACGTAATCGCATACCCCTAGAGCGGATCCACCAGGCCACTACGTCCGTTTTCTCCTAAGGAATATTGCAAATGGCCGTGGGAATAGCATATAAGTCTACCCCTGTGCTGGAGCCGGTCGGCGGAGGGAAGGACATTCAATATGGCTCATCCAAGCTCTACACGGAAGCGTCGAGGGGTTTCTATCCTGGTCGTCGCTGACTGCGAATTAGTACGTCTGGGAGTTCGTGAAATTCTTCGGGACGCGTTTAGGAATCCAAAAATCGAGGATGTCTCGATCCACGATGCCTGGAAAGCGGCCGTGGAAAAACGCCCGGACGTGGTCGTGTTGGACTTGGATGATTGTAATCGGAATCTCTCATTCTTGCGTGAATTGAAGACATTTGGCCAATGCCGTGGGCTCGTCGCCGTCACGATTTACAACAACAACGATTTTGTCCGTTCGGCCTATTGCGCCGGTGCCAGCGCAGTGGTGCTGAAACAACAGAGCCGTGAGACACTCGTAGTGGCCATTCAAAAGGCTGCGGACGGCGAAGTGTGGATCGATCGTGCCACATTGGAGGAGGTCTTGGAGACATCCAAGCCGATGATCCCCTCACCCACGGATCAGCCGGGCTCCGCCGGGATTGGCAGCCTCACTCAGCGTGAGCGGGAAGTGCTTACGACCATTGCCAAGGGATATCGCAATAAGCAGATCGCGCAAGAACTCGGAATTAGCGAGGTCACCGTTCGGCATCACCTCACAGCCATCTTCAGCAAGCTGAAGGTGTCGGATCGTCTTGAGTTGCTCATCTACGCGCACAGTCATGGCCTCATTGAACTCAAACACTATCCGGGCAGTCCGTCGCGTGAGGATCGAGGTATTCCGGATAGTGAGCTGACCGATTCCCACACCGCCCACTTGTAGTCTGCCTGCCCATACCTCATCGCCCTTTGAGGGGAAGCCGCAGGACTCTCCGCGCATTGACTTACTGGCTATTAGCTCTGTGAACCTTCTTCTCAGGCTCGTCCCACGCTTCACTCATATTAGACGGACCCCGCTATCGGATCTTTTCTGTCCGTTCGCCGATTCATTCGACTGATCCCATTGGGGGCAAGTTGCTCGTGAACTGGGCTCCGGTACCCCACCACGATTACCCGTAGCACCGCATCTTCGATGACCATCTTTCGAGGTGATCACGTATGGAGACAATGAGATTCGACCGCTGACGCCTGTGCTTGCATTCCCGCAGCAGATTGAATTTGTCCATTACGCTA
This sequence comes from Nitrospira sp., assembly GCA_036984305.1. NCBI lineage: Bacteria > Pseudomonadati > Nitrospirota > Nitrospiria > Nitrospirales > Nitrospiraceae > Nitrospira > Nitrospira sp. The sequence goes on along the minus strand of BQWY01000001.1, from coordinate 402,581 downwards.
CACATACAGGTACGGCCAGACGGCAATTCGGTCACACATCCATCGAGGCAGACGAGCCTAGAGAGGGGGATAATGACGTGTGACGCAAGAGGATCCGAAACGCGGTAGACAATCGAGGGTTCTAGACCCGCACGGAGAGGCGGGACCAGGATAAGGCATTAGATATGATCCCAACCCAGGTCTTCAGCCGCGCCCGCGACAAAGGGCTTTGATCGAGGACTTCGACCCCGAAGGCCGCTTGGTGGACCCACCGGACAATCGCACGCGTGTCACATGATGGATTGTCGGGATCCTCGATGGGTAGGCGGAACACCAGTTCGTCTCCAGGACGCAGTGTGTGCGCGGGACACGCCACCGTCCAACCATTGAGAGAGAGATTCGTGATCACACCCTTCCCGATGTTCGCGACGTGGCGGTAGTGGATCGGAAACCGGGACGTAAAGCGATCGTGCTGCCGCCGCCGGATCCAGGCTGTGACAGTTGGTTGTGGCATGAGCTTTAGTGTAGGCGCAGCCGCAGCCCCGCGGAACCCCCCACTTGGGTGGGTGTCGCCCGCACACCTCAAGGCCAATCCCGATCGTCGACGCTACGCCCTCGGACACGAAGAATTGCACCGGTGGGAAGGTGTGCGTAACACAGAGAGCCCCTTCAGCCATCCACTCTCCGTGTCTGGAAACATGGGTTTGAACTCGGCCTCATCAATCGTGCAGCGAGTGCACTGTCCCAAAGTAATCGGCTCACCCTGCGTTACTGGCGAGGACGCGGTTCCTCAGATGATCGAGTCGCAACTTCCACCCGCTCCTTCGGTAAAGCATCGCCCCCTTGCATAGTCCGAACGAAACGCACGAGTGATTCACGGAGTTCGCAATGTAAATTCCACGCATCGGTCGCATTCCGGGCGCTGCACAGAGGACGCAACTCCAAGGTCTTTTCAGACATACCGGTCACCTGTACCACTGGCTCGACTGTTTTGTCCCATCGCTCAGACTTTTCGAGGAGTTCTTTGAATTTCTTCCACACCTGGTCCACATCAATTCGATAGTCGGCATAAAGGTAAATGGGCTTCACAATCCGTGTGTTCGCTTTGGACCAGTTCTCGATCGGATGGGCGATGAAGTAGGAGAGCGGGACAATGATGCGTCGATCGTCCCAGGTTCGAATGGCAACATACGCATACGTGATATCGTCCACAAATCCCCAGCTCTCCTCAAAACTCACACTGTCACCAATGGCCACCGGTTTCGTCATAGCAATTTGGACCGCCGCCAGCATGTTACCAAGCACCCCATGGGCCGCAACTCCCAGAACAGCACTGGCGACGCCAGCACTGGCCAAGAACGAAAGAGACAGCTCCTTGATGACGTGCAGTTCATAGAGGGCCACGCCAAGGCCGATCGCGATGGCGAGGAAGACCACGCCATAGCGGCCGACAGTGATGCTCGTCAGTTGCAACCGCGCCTCCTCTCCTTCGAAAGGGCCCATTCGATCCCGATAGCGCCGGCCGACGATAGAAGACAACAAATCGATCACATGCACACACACCCATGTGACGCCGGTCACCAGAAGAATGATGGTCATGATATAGCTGCTGTGCACGACCGTTCCCGGTGCCGCCACCAGCACATACGTGACAACCGCAAACGTCGTCCCTCTGGCGAGCCACCCCACTGGGGCGACCAGGCGTCCCACCTCGCGGCGTTGCTGCGGAAACTTCCACGCCAGGCCCGCATGAAACAACTTGTTCGCTCCCCATCCCATCACAACGGCTAGAGCCCCGATACTCAGCAGCAACATCCACTGCCATTTCACCGAATCTCTTACCAAGCCCCGTTGCACCCTCACTGGCAGATGGGCAAAGAGAGGGCCTGGTCCATGCCGCTGATACATGTCTTGGATTTTGATGACGGTCCTCGGAGAGAATAGCCAGGCGGGCTCACCATCATCTGGTTTGACTCGCTCGAGACGGATTTCTGCATAGCCCAACCGCATCGGCACATCGTCCACTAAAATGCTGCACCGAGCTCTGCCATTCACGAAATTTGCATCCTGCTGATTCGATTGTGACCCAACCTTGATGTCGAGAGCCCCCATTTGGACGGTCGGGTCTGCTGCGGTAGTCGATCTGAACCGTCTGTGTAAGCACATAATAGAAGAGCTTGGCGAGATGGGCGGGACGATTTTGTTCCTGGGGAATGCCTTGCAAATTGAGGGACCATGCCGCACGCTCGAAGTCGCCGTCTTGGGCGGCGCGGAGCATATTGATGAGACTGGCGCGAGGCGTTGACAGATCCGGCGGATCGTCTGGCTCGGATAATCCTTTATGTAGGGAACGCTTGCCCCGGCGGGTTCCTACTGTCGTCATGAGCGGACCCGCCTGCTATTGTCACTCCCCAGATGACCAGGTACTGGGTGAGCCTCACGATCAGGATCAATTTGTATCCCCGCACCTTCTGGTTCATAAGGCCCAGCCGTTCAGAGGATTCATTGGCGCATCGTGGGGTACGTTGCGTCCCTTCCCATTGGCTCGTCTCAAACAGGTGCCACCGTTCCTCATCCTTGTTCGTGCGGCGGTCCTCATGGATAACTTCCCTCCGGACCAGTCCCCATATCCACGCAAGACCCCTTCGGTCACGTGGCGAGAAGATTGAATACTCCGTAGAACGGCCCCTCTACAGAGGCGTTTGAAATACTAAAAATACGACTACATTTCCCCCCCGATGGCGGAGCGTTGTGAACCGGATGAAACCCTGGGACCATGGTGCGAGCGCTTAAAACTTTCCTACGAGAGAGCAGAGTGAAGTCGACCGACAAGGTGAGGGAGAATTGGAAGCAGAGCGACTACTATCCGCTGGGCGTTTGGGGCGAACAGGTGCTCTCGGTGAGGGTGGTGCGCCCGGCAGGAATTGAACCTGCGACCTGCGGGTTCGAAGGTTGATTAGGTAGAACATACTAACTTATTGCCCTGTCTCTGGTTTCCCGCTTTTATCAACAATGACGGGGGGTTCTGACATTCCATCTGTTCCGGTCGTTTCCATGGATTTCGGTCGTTTTGAGCCCCTTTGAGCACAAAATTAGCACAGCAAGATCCGTGAGCGACCTGCGGGTTTCGTCTCTGCTGGTCGGTCTCTTCCGGCCCAACTTGGCACTGTAGTGTCTGTGACTCACCCCTCGCAGTTCAGAACTTGACCGCTCGTTTTCGGCTGCGTTCAACCCAAGCCAAATAAGCCCAGCCGGGTTGGCCTTACCGCAGATGCTATTAATCCAAGAGAGCATGATAAGGCTCTGGCGACAACGAAATGGCGGCATCTCAAGATTGCTTAAGCAGTATGGTAGCGGCCCCACCTTCTTCGCAACCATGCCCCGGATCCTTCCGCGGCACTGCGCTTGACGCTCAGACCATGTGAACCGAGTCTTGCCACGGCCTTAGAGCCTTAGAATCGTATTCCCCTGAACGCTTACGGCCTGTTCCATGCTATTCGAGGACTCCCGTCCAAACCTGATCCGCTCGTCTCAACCTTGCTTCAGGCTCGCAGCAGGAGTAAGTGGGAAACCTCTGATACCCTAACCATGAACCGGCCCCCTGACGAGATTTCCATCCTGGTTACAGGTGAGCAGAATTGAAAGGATGTTTGCGATCTTCACAGTTCCACAATATTAATCCCAAGATTGGCGGACTTTTGACTGCTCTTCGTGACATTGAAAAGGCGTACATCGTCTTGCGCATATGTGCCCGTATAGATTGCGGCTGCCGCAATCACGGTTCCGGCGGGCTCTTCGTTCTCAAAGCTATTTGAAGTCAGTGCCACATGCTCCATCACAATATCGTTGTTGCCTTCATTGAATGCGTTTCCGACCAGGAAGCATCTCCTGTAGAGGCGGTCAAACGACCCGCCCTTATTGTTTTTCGCGATTTGTTTCAGCAAACGGATCATCTCTTCGGCAACAGCTATGCGCGAAATCGTGTTGTCTCTCACATGAAGATTTGACGATGAGCCAGAGAATGTGAGAGGTGGTCCCTTTTTAAGGAGCGTGGAGATCGTTTTTCGCTCGTCGGCAGTAACCGTTGATTGCCCGGGCATGCCATACAGGCTCACAACACCGCTAATGCCGTTGCCTTCCATGCGTGTATCGGCCTCTGCGTCCATAAGGACAATGGCGGTGCCGGGCACGGCCCTTAAGCCAGCCAGCCTAATGTCGGCGAGATGCGCCCGAAGGAGCGCCGGATCCATAGCTTTGGCATCCTCTGTTGCCGTGGAAAGAGTTGAAATGAGTTTGTTGTAGGCTGCGGCTTCGCTGGGGGTGAGCCTGGTAATGTTTTCAAGTTTCGTGCTGAGCTGGCTGACAAATTTCCCTCTCGCTTGTTTTGTCTGCAATTGCTTTGCCAATGCTTCAGCTACGCTTAATGATTTCTCGTCGAATTGGGATCGACTAAGCTTATACAAGGCCACAATCTGCTCGCTAATGCCGCTGAAAATCTTTAGGGGAGACAAAGGATTGTCATCAAGCCTCAACACAGCATCTACCAGGTTATGCTCAAAGAGAATGCGACGCGAGTGCGCGATCGTAACAAAGGCGTTCGAGAGGTCCTGTTGATTCTCCCGTACCAGATAGCAGTTTCCAAACGTAACGTCAGCACAGCTCTCTAGGGCGATCGATCCCTCTTTCTCGGATAGGACTCCAACGTTCCTCAGATTAAACGAAGCCAGCCCCACCGCAGCTAAGGGTTTGTTTTGGATGAGGATCCTACTTCCGGGTCCGCAACCCTCAATCTTTACGTGCACCTGACGCCCCTTGGTCCCCGTGATACTCAATCCGCCTTTTAGTGGATGATCCCCCGGCAGTAGGCAGATACATAATTCCACACGCTGGTCCTTGGCGTTTTTCAGCAGCACTTGAACAGCTTCGTCGAGAGACTCGAACTGACCGCCCTTCTCCTTGGGTCCGACAATGACGTGGCAGCACCCCATCTGGCGAACAGCACACAGAGCGTCGATCGCTGCTTGAACGTCGGTCTTGCCAGCGAGCTCCGGGCAGTCCTGTGGCGGCGTGTACCGGACCTGCGAAGCGACGCTCAAATTGGCGGTGTAGTGAATCGGCACGCCGATCGGATTCCCGCCGTCATCCAGCAGGACAGCTTCCACCTGCTGGCTCCAGGTCGACGAGTCCAGACTCCACGGGCAACTTGCAACACCGTTGGCGGCAGTCAAGATCACGGCCTGGGTCTGATTGCCTTGCAACCGGCCGTTTCCCTTGATCACCGTAAACCTGACAGACGCCCCCGCGACCGGCCATTCGCCGTTTGTAACGCCCGCCTCGATCGGTTGTGCAAGCGGCGTCAGCACGTTGGGCTGCGTCAGATCGGGCATCGCTTCCTGGCCATCGCCGCCAACGTAAAAGAAATCGATCAATTCCGTGAGCGGTGGGAATATGTGTCGGCAGTCGGTGATGCCGGTCCAATTCGTTCCGTCAAACTTTGCCACCGCAAGCCTGCAATAGTGATGCTGAATCCCAAAAGGCAATTGAGTGGCCGGCTGATTTGTTGCCGAATCCATGGGCCATTCCACGTCGGCCGTTGCGGTTCGCGCGGGAATCAACCAGTAGTCGCCCGTCTTGTAACTTCCGGCCGCGCACTGAACCTGAACGCCCTCTTCCAAATCGATCCAATTCTGGCTGTTGGGTTTCAACAGCGCAGCCATGTCCCAACGCCGAATGCGCGGGTTGCGCGGGAAGCTCACGATTGCTGTCAGGCCGGTTGCCGTGGCGGGATTAATTGTAAGGACGTTTCCCTCGGCCTTGACTAGTTGAACAAGGGTGCCAGGCTTGCCCGACAGCTCGATCGTGTCGTCGATCAATTCGACCCACTGGCCGCTGGCGAAGCTAAGCACTTTGTCGCGACCGATGCTGCTGACTGTAAGGTCATTTACATTTTGCGATTCCCATTTGGTAACGACAGAGCCGTTGTCGCGCGACCACTTGAAGGTAGCAACGCCTAGATTTCCTTTATCGTGGACTTCGACACGATAATGCTGGTTCTCCAACCTCCGGTAACCCGCGCCTGGCGCGACGATGCACGGATCGTTGGATGGCGTGCTGACCGCGGCGCGGGCCGCTAGTTTGCCGGTGCCCGCCGCGATTTCCGCGTCCCACGACGCGAATGCCGTCGAGCAATTCGCGGCAAGACTGAGCGCGCCGACCTGAAACAGTTTCACTTGCCAGACGGTCTTCGACCTGGTCGCCGTGTCAGGCCCTCCGAGCGCGACTTCGCGAATAGATGCGTCCTCGAGCGCAGTGATGTGCCGTGACCAGACGTCGATGTAAGCCAGATACGTACCCGCGGAGGCAACAGGCTGCACATTCGGAAAGTCAGGCTGCTTAGTGTACGCGACTATTTGCTCGCTCTCGCAAAGTATGCCGTCAACGTAATAGCGCCCGCCCGAAATCAACAGGTCGCCGGACGCCACCGCTGGCGGATTTTGATTCTCTGACAGCGTCTTCTCTTCAGCGGTCAAATCGTTACCACTGGCTACTATGTGGAAGCCGGCATCATGCATCGGCGCACCGCAGTGTCCCATGACGTCGAGCGTCTCGGTCTCGATTCGATGTCCGGTGATGTCGAGTTGCTCGTTCCAGTCGGCGTCGAGCTGAACTCGCCCCTGCTGCATCAACACGCCGTTGTAGTGCTTGGCCTTTTTGAAAGTTGATCTTGTAGTGTCGGCTTTCATGATAGTTCCTCTAGTTAGGACTATTGCCGCGCGACGGGTTCATGTCACATAGATGATTCCGGCTTCGAGTCCGAACCTCAGATACTCATCCAGACTTGTTTCAAGATTGCTAACGCGCTGCGGCTGCTTGAGAAAACTGAAGGCGCCCATCTCCGATCCGTCGTCGGCGCCCCCGGTTATCTCGACGGCACAAGTCCGGCTGAGTTGGGCATAGGCGTCGTTCTCATGTTGCTCCGAAGTAAATGACGGAACCAGCCTCGCTTTGATCGCGTTCTTGTCGGCGGGCTTGGCATCTTCGAGCGCAAGGTCGGGCTGACATCGAAAACGCCGCGGCGTCTTCGAGCCGTCAGGCACGTATGAAAAACGCACGCAGCCCGCCTGACGCCGGACGACGTCCAGAAGGCCGGTGAAAATTGTGTTACCGGCTTCGAGTTGCAACGCATTTGTTTTTCCGAAGGCGGTAACCTTCTCGATCTCGACCGCTGTCCGGCTGGCCGAAATTGCATCCGCTCCGGCTCCATCGACTATGCTCTCTTCGATACGCAGCGAAGGCACCGACTTAGGCACGACGATGGGACCGGTGATGCTGCGCGTCACGATGATCTTCAACTGATCGTTCTTTGACGTTACCGACAGCCCGCCTTTTTTCGGAACGAGCGTGCAATGTATGACGCCCAGCGCTCCGAGATTGCCGCTTTGCGTTGCTTCGACTGTCAGCTTGCCTTCAACCAGGAGCCCGTTGAAGTCGAGTTCGCCGGGTGTCTGGCTTGTGGCGGCCGCGGTTCCAGTCGCGGAAATGTTGCCACGGATGTGCGGCCGGCGTTCGTCGGGTTCAAGCTGGCCGGTGATGCGCTGTTTCTGTCCGGGTAGTCCGCCGGGCACTGGAACCTCGGGCCAGTCGGCGGCGACGATCAGCAGCTGGCTGCCATCGGGAATCTTGATCCGATTCGCACCGGTCAAATTCTCCTCGTATGTCGCGCTATCCATGATCGCGATCACGCCGACCGACCCCGCCGGTTGAAGGTTCCATTCGGCCACTGCATCGGCTATCTTGTCGAATATTGTTCCGGGCACCGCTGCGACTTCTTTGCTGACTCCCGCCTGCCAGGTAATTTTTCGCGTGAGAGAGCTGGTCACCGACTGGCGTCGATTGTATGGACCTCCGCCGACGTCGCCGCTGAATCCGTAGGCGTAACTCACTCGCACTTCGTTCGGCGTTACGCCTTTCGGGAACGCGAGGTGGCCAAGCACGGGATCCGCGGCCACCTTTATCGTACGCGGCTGTTTCGGGCCACCGGCGCTGGGTTGATACAATTTGCTGGTTGGTGGCCGAAGCCAGACTTCAGGCACGGGAATCGGCGGCTCGCTCAGATTGCAAATGAGTATCTCTTCGGGCGCCACCTCGACGAGCGGGTCACCGGCTTTACTCCGCACGAAGACCTGCAGCACCGCTTGCGTGCCGAAATAGACCGGAACAGGCGCTCCCCCATCGACCAACACTTGCCGCCGAGCTTCAAGCTCGTCGTAAAGCAGGCGCCGCCGGAGCAGGGCGGGCACGTTGACCTCTTCGGCGAGATGTGTAATCTCGGTTTCAGCCTGCGGCCGGTTGAACAACGGACCGTCCTGTCCAAGCGGACTGAACGTGTATCGGCCGTCGGCCGGCGATGCCACGGCGCGAGCCGACGATTTCGGAACGAAATAACTCTGGATTCGCCAGATGAACAATCCGATGCTGGGTATGTTGTACCAGCCGCGGCCCAGTTTGATGCTGCGCACGTCCCCCGTGTGAGCCGCTATGTCAAACGCCGTGTCAATCAGCTCGAGCTGGTTGGTGAGTCGCAGGTCGGGGGTTCGAATATTGTCGAGTCTGACGTGATTGTAGTGTTGAGTTGTCTCCAGCAATTCAAAGAACTCGACCGCCCGCGCATCCCAACCTGTCGTGTCGTGCGCCAATTGCTCGAGCACGGTAGCCGTGCCCTTGCGCCGCCGATAGCTCAGCGTGTTTGCAACAAGCGCCCGCTGGCTGAACGGCGCGTCCGGACCCAGCGAGTAAAGGCCCCGCACCGTAAGCAGATCGCCAATGTAAGGAACCACCCATTCGTCGCATGTTTCGATGAACCAGTTTTCGTATAACCGGGCGATGTCCGCTTCCATCACCGCAGCCTGTTCGGCGATGACGGCTACAAGCGCCTTGAGCGGCTCGCCCTGGTCGATATCGCGAATGCGATAGACGGCTGGCAGGAGCTCGTAAAGTTGTTCCGGCGTCAAACTCATTTATGTCATCTCCGTCAGCTTGACCCCACTCGTGTTAATCGTGAGCAGCTCAGCCGGCTTGATCTGGTTCAATTCCCAATGCGCGATATTGGCGGGAAGACGCTCGTGCGGAGTCGCACTCGCTCCATCGAAATAGAGTTTGTCCAGATCCACCGCGACCACTCCCGCGACTCCCTGCGCGGCCGCGATTACTTCACTGGCGGTGATCGCCTGGCCGAAAGATCGATTGTTGAATGAGAAGGCCTCCGCCAGTGCGTTCTCGACCGCCGTCTTCACGTCATCGGCCAAATAGTCAGGGCCGATCAGAAGCTTCGCTTCGACGTCGAACAGGAGCGCTTTGTATGAGTCAATCCTTATGCGTTGATCCACGTGCCTCGCGGCGTCGATTGCCGCGGCGAGGTTGCTATAAAGGTCAGAAGTTGGCGGAACTGCTCCGCCGTCGACGCCCGCTATCGTCAGATGAACGAGGCGCCTTTCTCCGTCCCACAACCAGGTCGCTTGCGCCTTGCCGATTCCCGCGAACGCGCGCACGAAGTCTTCGAAGTCCTGGAGCGAGACGATGCGGTCGAGCGTAACGACTGTGAGCGGCGCGTTCTGCCGGGCCTGGTCGAGCTGTTCGGGGTCTTCGGCGCCGGTTGGAGCGAGTGGATTGGTTACTCCTTTCACCCCAAGCGGCCGGCTCATCAAGAGATTGAGCTGATCGGCTGACAACATTCCGCTCATCCCGATCCCGACGCGATACTTTGCGGACACGTTCTCGGTACCGGTCAGTACGCGCGCTCCGGTCGTGCCGTCGCCGAACTGAACCGTGACCTTGCCGTCGTCCGCAATTCGCGTGACGTAGGCTCGCTCTGTAGGCGGGAGTTGGTAGAAGCTCGATCGCTCGTGCCAGAGTATGTCGTTGACGCGCACTTCAAGCGTGGTCTCGGCGCCGCTTGCCGTGGCAGCCGAAACGAAGGTGAGAGGTTTCTGCTTGAGCTGGAATCTCTGAAACGGCCTCGATCCGTCGCCGCTGCCGAGAACTTCTTTCTTGGTGTCGCCGTGAGTTGCGCGCGCGACGTTTGCATTGATCACCGCGCTCGAACGCTCATAGCTGTTCTCGAGCGCCGATTTGAAGACAACGTTGGTGATCGTTCCCTGCTGCTCTATGCGATCAATTGTGGCGATCTCGGCGATTGCCTCGCCGGTGTTGCTGTCCTTTCCGGTTATTGCGACGAGTTGACCGGACTCGAGCCCCTCAACTTCCGAATTCAGCAAGACCTCGATGCCGCTTAACGGCGCGGCGATTGGACGCTCGCCCCATTCGAGCTCCTCGCTCTGCCCAAAGATCACCGTGTCGCGAATTCTTTCATTGAACAACTCGCAAAGCTGCTCGCCCTGCAGCGTGAGTCGCGTCGTCTTCGCGCTCAACGCAAAGTTAGCCCGCGAATCTTCGGCCACCTCCTTTACGCGGTAGACCTCCTGATATTCCGGTATCGACAACACGACCCAGCCACCGGCGACGATCTGCGTATAGACGGCATCCAGGTGCAGGTCATGAATGTCGCGTGGATAGAGATGACTTGACGGAACAATTTCCTTTGCGACGCCGGGCGCAGACCAGAACAGTTTCACGGACGCGACTCCGCCGTGCTCGAAGTACTCCAGCTTGATGTCGTACTTCTTGCCGGCCTGGAGCTGTATTGTCCCTGTATGCTCGGTGGCGCCTTGATCGTGCCACTGGTCGATGATCAGTTTGCCGTCGACCCAGAGGCGCACGCCGTCGTCGGAGATCGTGTGAAACGAATAGGATCCCGATGCCTTTGGTTGAACCCATCCGGTCCAGCGAATCGAGAAGTTGTCGTTGCCAACGCCGGAAATTGGCGAACCGGTGCCGAAATCAAAATTGATCGTCGCGTCGGTGCGCGTGGCCTTGCGGTCCTTGAAATTGATTGTGTTGAAGTACTCGCCGTACAGTCCAGTGCCGCGCGCGCTGTGCGGCGGAGGGTCGGAAACCCCGGCGATAGTGAAGTCGGGCCAGTTCGTGTAAGGCTTGAGCAAATCATTCAAGTTCGACGCCGCCGGATCAAAACCGAGATAGCCCGCCTTCAAGCTGTTCGGCATCGCGCGCCAGTCGGGAGCGTTGTAGCCAAACAGCGACGCCCGCTGACGCAACGCATAGATTCGCGAGTTCTTCTTGGTCGGCTGGACCAACGGAACAAACGAACCCAGTCCGCGGTCGAGAGTAATGATCGTGTAGGTTTCGTCGGGATCAACGGACCCGGCGGGTATGACCGGGGTCACGCTGCTCAACCGCCTGAAGTCCCAGTTCTCGTTTCCGGGATCGGCGGCGCGTTCGTCGCCAATGATCAGCACTGCGTCGCCGACTTTCAGATTTGTTGACGTGCCCTTCAAATAAAGCGTCTTCAACCCGAGATCCGGTGGCACCGATTCCGTTTGTTTCGGCTTCAGCTCGTTCCAGACCGCGAAGCCCTCGATCTCTTCTGTAGTTTCGAATATCTGTGGGGTTTCAGCCTGAGCCGGAGTGCTCTGCGCTTTGGTCCCGACTGGTATCTTTGCCGACAGCGGTGCTCCTTGCGCCGTTTCGAGCGTAAAAACCAAAAAGGTTCCAGCCGCTACACCCGGCCGCAGTTCGTAGCCGATGCTGCGAGCCATCTCGAGAATCGAGCGTCGCTCGGTCGCGGTGCGCAGATAGCCTTCGTTCGCGATCCGCTCCTGGTAAAAACTCAATACGTCGAGCACCGTCGCCCATCCGTCAAGGGTCGCGATTGCCGGGTCATCGTCGTCGCGGGTGGTCAACTCGCGAAGGGCAGCCCTTCCCGACAGCACGGCTTGCATCGTCGCCTTGAAGGTGCCGTGCGTGCCGACGCGATAAGCCAGCGCCGAAAGACCCGGCAGGTTTTCGAGAGAAGCCGGCGTCAATTGGTGGATGCCTTCGCAGCACCCGCACTCGTCCAGTTTGTCGTCAGCCTTGCTCATAGCCCCCCATGCATCTCAAAATCGATCTGTCCGTTTTCAGGAAAGTTAGGGTCGTTGTTTAGCTGAATGATCTCGAGCGAAGCCGGCACGAGCCTGCCGTTCTTGAGTTCCTTGTCGGGGAGCTTGCCCCAACGTTGAAATCTCATTGCTTCAACCGAGGCGACCCCTGCAACCTTCATCGCTGTTTGATAGATTTTGCTCAGATACACCGGCTGGCCAAATGTGAAGTTGTCGGGATGAAAGAACGCTCGACCTCCGCCCGGCAGATCGTAGCGGCTGAAAACATTCAATAGCGTCTGCTTGACATCGCTTCGGAAGTATCCCGTTTTGACGCAGACTCTCAGCAGGATATCCAGAGGCACCGGTACCGGATCGTTAATCTCGAGGTCGTAACCGGCAACCCTGAACTGCTCGAGGAAACTCTCGATCTCCGCTTTGAATTTTGGATCGCCCGTGGCCGAAAGACCACCCGCGCGATCGATGGTAATGAAAACGGTGTACCAGCTGCCGGTCCATCGAAAGGTCGCTGCCGCCTTTTGAACTTCCGCGTGACGACCTGCTACCTCCGCCCAATCCGCTTCAGTGACCGCGCGCTGCTGGGTCCGAAACGCCTGGGGCGCAAACTGCCGCACTTCCTCCATCGTCTCCGCGTCGATTCCGCCCCGTGCAGGCAGAGGATTCCGAACACGCTGAAAACCGGAGAAGTTCGATACGATGCGGCTGATTGCTTCAGCGCCGACGTTTCCCGCACGCCCGTTGCCGACGCGATAGGTTGCGACAAATGACGTCCCGCCGTCTGGCTTCTTGCCCGCAGACACTCCGTCGCCAAATCGCAGGTGTGCTGTCGAGTCGCGATCGGTCTCGAGAACGAAATCCGCAACGAAGCGGCCGCTGTTCAGCAAATCGCGGCGCGGGGTCCAGTCCTCGTCTCCATCGTTCAACGTCACGGCCGGCAACGCTTGCCGTACATCTTGCTCGAGCGCTATCGAAGCAGGCTCGGACCGCGCTACCGAATCATCGTAAGCGACCCGAAACGTGATGTTCTCTCGTTGGAGTTGGGGGCGATAGTTCCCTTCGTCTGGCACTTCGGCAGGAATGAGACCCTCGCCAGTCAGCCTCAGTCCGTGATCGGCAAGTGCGACATTACCTCTTGCAATGCTTATCTCCTTTACGACCGGCGTGCCGGTCTCGTCCACTACAAGTGCAGTAAGGCATAGCGGAAACGGCAACGCATCCTGCGGGTCCCATTCGATGTCGGCGACCGCTGTCCCGTCCAGCGGGTCCGCTCGCTTCGTGATTGCTTTCAAGCGTATCGCGAAGCGATGCGAGGGATCTAGATCCGCGGCCAGCCCGGTTGTCGGGCTCAGCACCTCTTCAAAGATCATAACATCACCGACGGTCAGCGTGAGCCCTTTGTCCAAAAGCGTTGCCCTAGTTGCTTCTTTTGGCAGGCAACAGTCGCGGTCGCTCCAGGTGTAGAACGAGATCGAATTGTGAACCGCGTTCAGCGTCAGGTTGTGCATCGTCTCGAACACAACCGGCTGCTCGGCGAGCGCCTTGTCTAGGTCCGCCGACGCTACCGCTATTTCAGCGGTCGAGCCACGCGATAAAACCATGCTTCCCGTCGGGAGCGTCTTTCCGTCAGCACCACTGCCAACGGTGACTTCGAAGGTGACCCAGGTTCGGCCATTCGCTCCATCGTGAACAAAGTAGTCGAGCAGCCGCGCGTGGCGTCGGACAGAGACTCTGCGCCTCGCCGTCCCGAGGTAAGCTTCGGCCGCGACTGCGTCCTGGAAGTAGCTCAGGTGATCGCCGACGTACGCCATCATCTCGACCAGCGCAACCTGCGCGTCAGCGGCGTTGCGCTCGCGCCAGTTAGGCATCAGCGTGCTCATCCGATCCAGAACCAGACGCCGAAAACTCGAGTAATCCTTGGCTAGATAGTTGATTTCTGGTTCGACGAACTGGGGCGGCGGACAGATACTCGCTTGCTCGCAATCGAAATCGCTCGGACACTCGACCTTGAACGAGAAGTCCACCGCCGAGAGTTGAGGATCGAATCCGGCAGGCGGATCCGGACTTGTAGGCGAGGTGATGATGCGCAGGGTGTAGATCGAGTAGTCGCCGGCTTCGCTAACGTGCACCGTGAGAACGTTGTTCGAGATTGATATCACTTCGGCGTCGATGCCCCGTACCCGTACGCCGCCCTCAATCACCAAGTTGCCCTTTGTCAGGGCTGGTGCCGCGGGCGGAACCGGATTGGGCTGCCCCGGCAGGTTGTGCAAGAAGAAGACATCGAGCGTACACTGATCGGTCGATGCGACTTTCAGGTAGTCGATGCCGTTGAGCTTGGGCTGAATCGGATTGCCCTGTGCGTCCGTGGTTGCACCGACCAGCCGGCGTCGTTCTTCGTTCTTGCAACGATAGTGTGTGCCCATCAGATTGCTCGCGAAAACTGTGCAACTCGCCGCTCCTGGTTGCGGCGGATGACGTACTGGATCAATACCAACAGCTTGGAATCTTCACTGCTGACCTTCACGTCTTCGACTTGAATCAAATCACCCAGCCACTGTTGCAACACCCCCTGAACCGAGAGCTGAGTTGCCGCCGCTAGCGCGTCGCTGTTTGGCGCAAAGACGAGCTGCATGACTCCGCTCCCGAAAGTCGGGCGGTTCACTCGCTCACCGGGCGAAGTGAACAACACCTGCTCGATCATGTCGCGCATGTGCTCTTCCTCGGAGGCCTCGGCCGTCCGGCCTCGCTCGTCGATATGAAACGGGTAATCGACGTTCATCTCACCCTCACATCGCAGTTGCTCTCGTTTGAGTCATCACCACGATCAGCGGCGTCGCAGTCGGAGTACATATTGCCTGGCTGTCCAACAACAGCAACGGCTGTCCGTTCGACGTAACCCTTGTCGACGCCGTGACGAACTGCGCGATCACACAGGGACCGTTGTTGGCGGGCGGCGGCGGTAATGCGCAACCCGCAACCATGTACGGACTCGAAATCGCAACCGTCTGCTGGCCACTAACCGTCACGCGAGGGTTTGGCACCGTCGGCTGCGCTTGTCCTGCATGTGAGCACATCACTTGAGCACCGACGTGAAGTACAAATCCGGGCATCGCCATCCTCCTCATCCACGCAATTCAAACCACAACCAGCGCACCCCCGTTGATAGTCACCGTTGGTCCCGTCATCATGATCGTTGCGCCTTTGCCGTTTGAGATCGTGATGCCGACGTCATTGATCGATATCAGTGCGCCGGTCATCGTCTTGAGCAAAATGCCGCCCGCGGGTCCGGGAAGATCGCTTAGCAGCAAAGTGTTCTGCGTCGCCGTTTGCAGCACAATGTCCGACAGCGGCGGCGGCGCAGTCAGAGCAAGGGCCGGTACTTCTGCGGCCGAGCCAAACCAGCAGCCGCTCCATATCGGGTAGTCTGGATTGCCCTGCTCGAACTCGACCCAGACGCCCGCGCCAATCTGTGGGATCGCCCACATTCCCATTTGCTTGCCGGACAGCGGGAAGCAAGGCATCGCCCAGCTCGTCGGAACGAGGCCCGCGACGTCAGGCACCTGCACTTGAAGACGGCCCATCTGCATCGGGTCGATGTTGTTTAGCACCGTGCCGCGAAATTTGCCGTAAAATTTGTTTGGTATTTTCTCTGTGTCTGTCATGTCGGAACCACCGGAGTAATCGAGACCAGTCCGTTTCTGGTCAGGTTGAAAGTCTGTTTAATCTCATTTCGTTTCAGGTTTGTCGTGACGCTCTTAACGAAGTACAACCCGTCGTAAGCCATCCCTACTCCACGCACGCCGACAAGCTTCCGCGCTTGAAGCAGCCGCCCATAGCGAAGCACGTCGAGCGTGCCGGTGCCGGTAACTGCATCCTGCGCTTCACCCGCGACCTTCAAACCGCGGCTGATCGCCTGCATAGGCGAGAGCTTGGCCGTGTCCTTGAGAATAGTGATGCTGGTGGGCAGCGGCGGAAACGCTCCCAACGGCGGCTGCAACGGATTTATCGGCGGTATAGGAATCGGAATCGGAAAGTGCGTCAGTTGATTCTGAATGAAGACGATGGGCAGCGTGTACTCGGTGCTCTTGAAGCTGAAGCTCAACGATTCGACATTGGTATAAGCGTCCATGTCGAAGTTGAGCGCCGGCTGCGGCACGCCAACTTTTATCTCCGGCCCCCAATATGCGGTGTTGGTGCCGGGCACTGGCCCCGGCTCAATGTAGAAGACGTGACCCACCTGCGAAGCAAGTTGCTCGATGTACTTCAAATCGGTTCCCTGCTGCGCGGGTATGCGCTCGACCGGAATCGGGATGTCGGTGAACAGACTGGGAATCACAAGCGGGATCATTCCGAATACGGCGTACTTCCCTATGATCAATGCGACACGCGCTTCGAGCGGCATGGCCGGATAGGGAATCAACCCGCTGAAATCCTGGAGGTCCATCACCCTGGTCAAATCCTCGCCGGTAACCGTTAAAGTAGACTGGCCGGGTTTTGCGCCGGGGCTGACTTCCGTGTGAGTCAGAACACCATCCATCAACACTTGCGGAAGCCCGTTTATCGTGACGATGATGATCACGCGAAGCAGCGGCGTCTGCCCCGCCGTCAACAGAAACGCTGTTTGAAGCGGCGACCTATTAGTCAGCGTGAATGTCAGCTGAAAGCCGCTTCTCTGCCCGGCCGCTACCGTGACCTGAACGCCGGACAGTGCGTCGACCACCTCCTGCGGCACCGGCACCGGCACCGTAGGTCCTACCAGTAATGTGAGATAAACTCCTTTAAGCATCGCTGTTCCCGGGGATGCCTTCAGGCAGCGTGATACGGATGATCGCCCCGACCTGCTCGGTCAGCTCTTCCGGCTCCATCGCGTTGTTGGCGTCGCACAAGCGCCAGAACTGCTCCGGATCGCCCAGATACTGAGCCGTGATGTTGTCGAGCCGGTCTCCTTCGATGACGCGGTGTTCCTGCAACCTAACGAAATCGTCGGGCTGAGGTACGCGACGCCGCCGCAGATATGCGATCGTTTTGCCGTCAGCCGCAGTCAGTTGTGCTGTTTCGACCGTGTAGTACCGGCTTGTAACGGTGAACAGATCCTTTCTCACGGTATGCCTCGCAATCCGAGTGCCCCAAGTGTTCCTGTGGCGGCTTTGCCGGCAAATTTCTCCTTCCGCTGTTGATAGATCAAGAACAGGCTGCCGCCCTTCGAGTCGAAGTCGAGATCGTCGATGCTCAGCACACGAAGACCGAGAGAGACCTTGGCGAGAATAGGATTGAGGTTCGGATCGTAAGCTTCCTCGACGATCGAGAAGTCGGTGATTCGAACCGGTGCCAGGCAGTTTCGGCCAAGCGAGAAGAGAACGAGCGACGCTTGCATCGGCACAATCTCGAGCGTGCCCATTTGTGCAAGCTGATTATTTGACTGAAGCAGGCTGCTCGACGGATAGATGATCGTCTCGATCGCCGCAAGCTGCGGCCGGATTCCCAGTTCGGTCGTCGTCTGATTCTGGTCCGGGAACTCGAGCTGATCGGTGGCGTCGATTGAGGCTTCGAGTTTGATCGTTTCGACGGGTGGTCCCTTGAGTCTAAGCGCCTGCGAGCGATCTGCGGTATCGCTTCCGACGGCTTGCACGGCGAGCGTCCTGGTCAGTGTCTCAGGGTTGTATTGCAACGTGATGATTCGCTGAATAGCTCCGCTATCGGGATCAAGCAGTATCAACCCGGCTTTTAGCAATTGGGGTGAATTCGGAAACATGGTCATGTCTCAATCCTTCTTTTCCTCCGGCGACGATGAAGAGATGACGCGGTCGAGCATTTGAGCAAAATCCATAGTAGGCTTAATGAATTGGATACTGTCCCATGAGGGCGCCTGGAACGGTTCGTCCGAGGCGTACCGCAGAGGCGCGCGCACGCCAACTTTCAAGCCGCTGTCAATTGTCTTTTCACCGACCACCCAAGTCTTTTTCGTGGAGACCGAGAACGGTCCCCAGCCTGCACGTGCTCGAAGAAAAGCGTCTACGCCAAAGACGAGTATCAATGCGAGCATGAGTTCGAAGTCCGCGCTCACTGCATAACGCTTCAACGAATAGCTCGCCTTCACTGTTGCTTTGAAATGGCCATCCAGATCGGCCCGAACTCGCACCGTTAGTCCGCCGGTCACGTCGCCAATAAAAAGGTCTAGCATGATTCCCGCGCTGATGCTGCCACCGATATGCGCATTGCCCGGCATGAAGAATTCAGCAATTCCCCCCACCTCCAGATTTGGGTTGTCTTCCAACGGATCGAAGGCCGCCGTTATTTCGATGTTGCGGATTTGTGCCGGGCCAATGCTGAAGCCGGCAGCGAGTTCGCCTTCGATTCGCGCCTTGAGGCCCACGGCTGGGCCAAGTGACAGGCCAGGAATGGGAATGCTGATGCCGGCTTGGAAAAGCGTTTTTTCACCGCCGAACCTGGTGTTCGGGAGTTCGATCGGCTTGAGGTACTTCAGCGCTCCTGCGAGATGCAGCTTTTCATGCTGGTCCAACTCCGCGGAACCACTTACCAGTAGGTTTTCGCTGAGCTGATAAGAAATATCGCCGCGGCCAGTGAACTTGCCGGACTCGAGCAAATTGATGGTCAGTTTGCCTTTGGCTTTGCCCTTTTCGAATTCCATCGATCCGGTGCCGGAGACGCGGCCATTCTTGTAGCGGAGCGTCTCGATGCCGCCTGTGAACCCGAGAAGCTTGAATTTCGGTCCAGGGCTGACAAGTCCTTCGAGTGTGCTGCCGTCGTAGCTAACGTCAATGCCGATCTTGTTCAGCCGCGGTACGGTCAGCGTGCCCCTGCCATGAAGCAACCAGCCCTTTCCAGTGAGCTTTAACCCCATGTCGACGTTTTCCGTATGCGGCAGATCGAGGCTGACTTTTCCTTGCGCGACGATGCCGCCCGCTTCGCTGAACCCAATGGTGAAACTGCCGCCGGTCACGAATTTGAACTTGTTCTTCAATTGCGTGGCCTCGACTGTGATCCCACCACTCCACTTGCCTTGGCTGTAGATAATATCGCCGTCGGCTTTGTCGACGCCGGGCACGTGCGCGTTGACATGAGCCTTTGCGCCAAAGCCGCTTTCGTCGCCAGTGAAAGTAAGTTCACCGTCGAGCAGCGGCGTCTTGCCAGCCATCGCGCTGAATTTCAGTCCGCCGGTGGCTCCAAATTTCGGGAATAGCTCGAGCCCAAGCTTCGCTTCGGTGATCTTCACTCCTGGAATCGGCAACTTGGCCTTTTTCGGATCTAGCGTTTTTGTGACTTTTAGACTGTCAGGAGTGAACTCGAATCCGAGATTGCCCATCGGTTTCAGCAGGGGAATCGATGGCGTGATTGTGCCCGAGCCCTTAAGATGATTGTCTTCCTGTTGGATGTGATGGATTACGCCTTCGCTGAGTTTCTCGTAAAAAATCGGCTGCGCGATCTTGCCCGCGACCACACGCAGCCCGCCGTCGCTCGCGACGGCGACTTTGATCTGATCAGGCTTACCTTTCTTCTTCTCTAGCTGAAACGGCAGCCTCGCAGCGGGATCGAATACCGCGTCGATGGCAGGCTTTTTGTGATGATAGTCCGTCAGCGACAGACCCGATATCAGGCGCGAGACAGACCGGTTCTCGACGATTGTAGATTCGGCAAGCGGGATCGTTGCTTTCTTTTCATCCTTCGGAATTAGAATCTCCGATTGTTTTCCGAGAAAGTTGACCACTTGTCGGTTCACGGCAAGTCCCTCTGAAGTAGGCACGCCTGGTCCTGCGGGGATGCCTTTGACCGCGGCCTGCTCGATCTGGCAACACGGTCCAATGATCGCGGCTCCCCTCTGTTTCGCCGACCGCCAGATAAGCATGACAGCGTCGGGCGGATCGGCGCTAAGCGTGGTCTTTATGCGATCGCTGAGTTCGGAAAGATAGCTGCGAATCTGGCTGCCGCTTGACATGTTCGGGCCAGGATCGAGCACTTGCAGATTTTCCTTTTCATTTCCGCCGAAAACTTGCAGCTCGACGATGTGATCCATGTGGCAGGCGACGTCGTTCACGCGCGGAAAGGTTTCGACGACTTTGCCCGCGACTGGCGTTTTCTTGAGTGCCGGCGCAGCGAGTGCGGACCAGCGCGTGTCTGCCTCCGCTGTGGGCCAGCCAACTTTTCCCAACCACACCGGGCGCAGCTCCGGACGATCCTGCTTAACATCGACTTTCGGATCCTTTTTTAGATCGATGCTCGAGCGAAGTCCGCCGCCCTTCGCGATGGCGTTCCACCTTGCCTCGACCGGTCCTTTTTCTGGGGGAAGCGGAAACGGCTCCAGGACTTCGTAAACATCGTGACCAAGCGCATCCGCGTCCGATTCGACATCCAAATACTTGAGGCCGGGGACATTCTTCTCGACTCCTTTCTTTGCCCTCGAAAGAACTGGATGGTTTATTCGGTGCGTTTCCTTCGCATGACCGCCAGCGATAACCGAGGTTGCGAGACGTTCCGCCTCTGTTTCGAGTCTCTGGTCTTCGGCGCTGGAAGGCATCGCGATCACGCTGCTACGTTGGAGCCCCCACTGCTGGATGGTGTGCGCAAGTTCGTGCGCCAGCAGCGTTCGACCAGCGCCGGAGTGCGGATCATATTTGCCTGCACCGAAAACGATATCCTGACCAACCGTGTATGCATGAGCATTAATGGCCCGGGCGGATTCAGCAGCGTGCGCGTCGTTATGAATGCGCACACCGCCAAAGTCATGTCCGAACCTGTCTTCCATAAACGATCGCGTGCCGGCATCGAGCGGGCGTCCGGCGGTGCTGAGCACGCTATGGACACTCGAAGGAACATTGCCGATGGCTGAATGGCTTGAGGCACTGCGCTGAATCGTCAGTTTGTGATCGCGGCATTCGCTGCATTCACCGCTCGCACCGCCCCAACCGCCGCACGCGCACTTGCGCTGCAACAGCGGCGCGCGCGCAGGCGTAAACGAGCGTGTCACTACAGGGGTCGCGGCCTTGGCTTCTGGAGCCGCTTTCGTGCTCATCGACTCAAGCCTCCGTAAATTGCGCGCGCTGCCCCTTTGCCCGTGGACCCCTCCCGTTCCTTTTCGTTCACTCGAAAAGTCCCACCGTTTATGCGCTCGATCTCAAAAGACCGTTGGACGGGCAGACCCTCTCGAAGGAACAAAGACGACAACTCGCGTTCAACCGCGTCGGCAATGGGGCGCCGGTCCGCTTGAGAGAAGCCGTGCAACACCAGCTCCTCAATGTGAACCTCTATCGATCGCCGCGGAGAGGGAGCAGTCTCCACCGGTTTCGCAGTGAGGCCTGCGGCGGGTCTCGCCAGCGGACTGATGCCAGACACCCCGTTTGAACTGTTTCGATTCAGGACCCTGCCAGAGCTGTTTCTCATACCCAGCCACCAACCTCCGCTTCGCTCAACGGCTTCTCAAGCTTGGTGTACTCGCCCTGAGCCGCAACCAGCAGATGCTTCATTCCTACTGGCTCGCCGGCGTCGGCCGCGAGAAACGCTGCATTGAGAGCCAGATTACGAATACTCCCGCCCGTGAGATTGAGCCGCGCCAGCTTCTCGAGGCTCAACTGCTCCATAGGCGCGCCCGACGGAAAGATCCGGCGCCAGATCTCAATGCGCTGCACGGTGTCAGGGAACGGGAAGTGCACGATGAAGCGAATCCGCCGCATGAACGCCTGATCGAGCGAGTTCTTCAGATTACTGGTCAATACCGCAAGCCCCCGATATGCTTCGATCCTTTGTAATAAGTAACTCACTTCGATATTCGCATAGCGGTCGTGGCTGTCTTTGACTTCGCTCCGCTTCCCGAACAACGCGTCCGCTTCATCGAACAAGAGAATCGCGCCGCCCTCCTCCGCCGCATCGAACACGCGCCGCAAATTCTTTTCGGTCTCGCCGATGTACTTGCTGACCATCGCACTCAAGTCAATGCGGTAGAGATCCAGCCGCAATTCATTCGCAAGGACTTCGGCGGCCATGGTCTTGCCGGTTCCGCTCGCCCCGGAAAACAAAGCACAGATGCCAAGGCCGCGCGCGCCCTTTGCGGCGAAACCCCATCTGTCATAAACAAGCGCACGCCACCGGACGTGAGCCGCAATGCCGCGTAGAACTTGCAGCTGAGCCTCAGGCAATACCAGATCGTCCCACGTGGCGGCGGGATGAATGCGCTGAGCCAGGTCATTGAGCTTTGGCCTCGACTGACGCCTGCATGCTTCCCACAACACGCGCCCGAACTCGCGGTCTTGACCACGCCGCCACTGCCGGAGCGCCTCTTCGCTCGCTGCGTTGATCGAATGAAGGCTAAGGTCGAATTGCGTCGAGACCAGGTCGAGATTTCCGTTTAGCTGCTCGGCGGCTTCGCCAAGCGCGCGCCTCCAGATCGCTTTCTGCTCGTCCGCACTCGGCTTGTTTACTTCGATGCGCACGATCGTCCGCCTCCGCGACCGCAACGGCTCGTGGCTCGTGACAAACAGGAACGCTTGCGCCGATTCAATGAACGATAAAAGCCCGCGACGACTTTCGCTCACAACGCCATCTTCCTCGTCAACCAGCAGCGCGCAGTCCGAGAGAAGCGCCTCACGTTCCCACAGCCGCGCGAGAACATCGCGCTCGGAAGAACCGGAGGGAAGGTCCGCGGTTCGCACCGCGCGCAATTGCATTCCCATAGCCGCGCATGTAACGGCGGCCACCGCCCGCTTGCCGGCCGCGTCGTTGCCGGATAGCTGAATCACCGGCAATCCGCCCAGTTGTGTGTTGCCCGACCATGCCTCGGCAACATGCACCACGGCAAGGCGCTGCGACTCAGGCAACTCGCCAGGCGCCGCGCACGGCTGAATCAACCCCTGTAGCCGCTCATCCAGGTAAGATACACCGGACAGAAAGTGGAGCACTCGCTCGTCGATCCGTAGAGGGCTGGACATCACCCGCTCTCCCGCGCCCACTTCGATCAGCCGCCATCGCCTCAACGTGGACGACGGCGTAAGTGCGCTCCATTCCGGCTCGGCAAAGGCTGCCAGAGCCAGCGACAAGGTGGCGTGGGCCATCCGCTGATCGCCGTTCGCCGCCGCGCACAACGCCGGAAAGTCAGGGCAAAGTTCGAATCCCGCGCACAACAAGAGAATGGCCCGTTCAAATGCGCTAAGACCGAACACGGAACAGAGCCGGTCCAACGCAGCAGGTTCGGATCCTCTATCGTCCGACTCAGCGAACGACGCCGGAACGATCAGCCGTTGCACAGGCCGCGTCGCGTAAGCGAGCACGGATTCCGTGAGAGGGCAATCCGAGAGGTCAGCGCCGGCGACTCGGGCAATTGCCGTTCGAACTTCGCCAAGCGCCGCCATCAACCTGCGTCTGCTTTGTGCTTCCCAGTTTCGCGTGTCGTTCGTCATATCGTCACTCTTGGCGTTGCGTACTTGCCCGACCCATCCACTGCAAGCAAACTCTCGGCGCCGTCGACCTGAACTCGAACCAAATAATCCCCGGGGATGACGTTGCTGAAAGCCATCGTCACCGAAGGGGTCTCAGTGTTTGGATCGACTACACCATTGCCCGGCGCCGCCTTGAAGCTGTAAGCCCGAGCCGGCCTGTTTGAAGGCGGATTGAACTCGTTCAAGAGCAGCAGGACGCGTTGAGTCTTGCCGACATTCGGATTGAAATCGACCTTGATATTTCCTGATTTCACGTTCACGCCATTGACCACAGAGGCCACTACGTCAGTCGGAGCATTCGGCGTGATGATCGGCCTGATTACGAACGCATCGACATTGGATTCAACCCCGGCATGCGGCGCCGGAGGTGTGCCCATCGCCATAGGATGCACGACCTGGACCGTCTGGATACCCGCATGCATCCCTGCCGGCAGGGGCGCTAGCGCGAACTTGATCTGCGTCCCCCGCAACTCGCTGATGTTCGCGGTCAGATCGAATCCCCCGACCATGAGTTGAGTCGTCTCTCCCCGAAGCTGTCGTCCCTTCGCGACAACCTTGGTCACAGCTGTAATGGGCGCAGTGTCGCTTGTCTCTTCTGTCACGCTGTCGATCACCGGCTGATCGAACGGCACCACGTACACGCTGCGAGCGGCGACCGGAAGCGAGTTCTTTGTCGGACGGCTGCTCTCGATCAGCACAACGGTCACCTGATATGCTGCCGTCGCGCGATAGTGCGCCTGAATGGCAGCCCAGAGCTTCGAGATTTCTTCGGTGTTCATCACCTCCGGCGAGATCTTCAGTTGTTCGACTTGATCCGCTAGCTCGGACGTGATGAGAGCTGTGGGCCAGTCAGGCGGCTTGGGCGATGGGTTCAGCGCTTTCCGAATCGCATCTCGCGTTAGGACCGGCGTCTCGTGCAACAACTGCATCGCATAGCCGAGGATAATCTCAGGATAAAAGTTCTTGGCGCCGTAAGCGCTGATCAGGTAGTGCAGATTCAGTGTGAGAGGGTTGTTGCTGATTCGCTCGCCGCTCGCGTTGCGCGTTGGCAGTCCGACGTTGCGCCAGCCCTGATTGGGAGTCGTTTGATAAAGAAAGAGGTTGAGCTGAGTCGGATCTTCGGCACCGCCAACGTCGATTTTGTCCGGAGCCACGGCACTGACCGTGACGTCGCCGCCAACGATGTCGCCGACCTTGTAGGTTTTGAGCCCGTTGGCCAACAGATCTTTTAGCACGGCGGTCACCGCCGCTATTGCAAGCCCATTACTCAATTCTAAGCTCCGTTGCGTTTTTTCAAATACTCCTCAAGCGACATCGGTACCGCTGTCGGTGCCTTGCGAACTTCATTGGTTGCAGTCACGGATGGCGACATGATTGCGCGCACGTCCACACGTCCGATGGTGATGTGAATTGACTGCTGTGCTTCTTGAGACGGCAGCGGCGCCTCGAGAGCCGGCACCTTCGATTCGCTCGTTACAAGCTCCGGCCTGACGACAGCACCGGTGTGAAGCGGCGGTTCGCGCCGCGCCTCACTGGCGGTGATCAGGCCAGGCGAGGCAGGCTCTGAGGCAGACCCGATTACATTCGTCTCCTCGATAATTGCAATTGCCGCCGGCTCGTCGTGTGCCGACTCGGTTTGAATCGCGGCAGGGCGCGATCGTTCCTCTTTTTGATCAGGCGTTTCGGCCCTCTGCTCGCCTTTGGCCGGCTCACTGTCCGATTCTGGCTGTCGGGAGGCGCCCCGAATCGACGGAGAGGGGGACTGTTCAGAGACTGGTTTGAATTCTGGTTGAAGGCTTGCGACTCGCCCGGCAACTTCGACGGCTGCAGGCCTGATGTCGGTGTGAGGAGCTCGTGCTCTTTTTTCGCGCACCACCATATTCTCCGCCACGCTGGCAGGCTCGGCTTGCTCATTGCCGCTCCTACTTGCACGCCGAGGTTGGAGGACTTGCCTCTTGGCGATCGGCTCCAGAAGCCTTATCCGCGGCCCCGACGATTCAAATAAGGACGCGACCCGCGGCCGAATCAACTGCGGCTGTGGGACGGCTCTTGCGGCTATTATGCTCAAGTAACTTCTCATCCGCTGACCATGTTCAGGTACATACCGCGCCGCGTGGCGCTCATCTCGAGTATGTCCGCTTCACGCCATCCGTAGGCAGACGCGAGCGTGTGCACCTCAAGCAGCAGCCGCTGCACCCAAGAATCAAGCTCGCCCCAAAAGAACACGAGAATGTCGAATGCGGCGCTCCATTTTGCGCCGCAGGTAGGACAGTCGAACTCAAGCTGAACATTTGCCTGCGCGTCCCTTTCCAGCATTTCCCGCTCGATTTCCATCACGATCTCTTCTGGCAGCGCGCCTATCGGCAACTGGGCCAAATGTCGCTGCGCAGACAACACGCAGCGTTCAAGTAGATTTGTCCTGGCGGCCTCAGCATCTTGTTGATCGCCAGCTGCTAGCAGATCGGTAGTGTCGGGTAACCGGAATCGCACCTCGTATCCGTCCGCCGAGAGTACGCCTGGTACGTCGGACTCCAAACCGGTTGATGTGCGCAAGTCCTCGACATAAAAGTCGGTTTCCAGTTGCTCGCCACAGTTCTGGCAGTTGGTTATGGCGGAAAGTTTCGCGCCAAAGGTGGCCTCGCGCGCGGACAAGAGAAGCCCGTCTCGCCGGCCGATGCTCAAGCGAGCCAGAGCTTCCCGGTCAAAGTCGGGGCACGCCATACTGAGGAGAGCGAGTGCCCGCTGGGCGAGAGGCTGGTTATAACCTTGCTCCCAGACCTCGAGCAATTCAGCCATCGAAAGGGGACGCATCAGCCTTCACTCTCCGTGCCGACCGTTTAGACCGCTGGCTCGGTGAAGCTGGGCTCGCTCGGCTCTGGCACCTCGTAATCGCGCTCCCAACCCTCGTTCTCGAGCTTGAGTCGCGCGATGGCAACCGCATTCGCGTTTGCGTCAAGATCCGGCATTGACTGAAACTCTGAGACCCAACATCGATAGACCTTGTAGGCGAGCGCGAGCTGCCCAGCTTCGTTGTACAGCTCGATGGTTATCTCTTTGCGGAAATCCTTGAGGGATGTTTCCGCGCCAAGTCCCGAACCGTAGTTCCAAACCTTGTTCGCCCATTTTTCGAATTCGGTGTCGTGCGTGACGCCGCGCTCCAGAGTGATGGCGTCATACTCGGTACGGCCCGGCGACTTGCGGCTGCTCGAAGGATCGCCACCCTCGCGATGCTTCACCACCTCGGTGGTGCGCTTGAGTGTGCTGACTTTGCTTATGCCGGCCACGTAACGTCCATCCCACTTCACTCGAAACTTGAAGTTTTTATACGGGTCGAAACGTTGCGCGTTTACTGTGAATTGTGCCATCGCATCCTCCTACGATCCTGAATCAGGAGTTATGTTCAGAGAGCAAGCTCCAGCTTACCTGGCTCGTATCGAAGGACTGGCTCGCTTTCATTACGAGCCATCGCCTACGTTTGAATCTGTCCGGCCAGTTGTTGGATCTTGATGATCACAAACTCCGCCGGCTTGAGCGGTGCGAATCCGACCAGGATGTTCACGATGCCCCGGTTAATGTCATCCTGAGTCGTCGTTTCCTTATCGCACTTCACCAGGTACGCTTCGCGCGGCGTTTTACCTTGAAACGCGCCTTGCCTGAAGAGGCTCTGCATGAATGCACCGATGTTAAGCCGGATCTGTGCCCAGAGCGGCTCGTCGTTGGGCTCGAATACAACCCACTTCGTGCCGCGATAAAGGCTTTCCTCTAGAAATAACGCCATTCGTCTCACCGGAACGTACTTCCACTCGCTGCCTTCGGCATCCGAGCCAACCAGCGTCCGAGCGCCCCACAAGACGTTTCCGTAAATCGGGAAGTTGCGGAAGCAGTTCAAACCCAATGGATTCAACGCACCGTTCTCGGCGTCGGTGAGCTTGTAAACTGGTCCCTGCACACCCGTTAAGGTGGCTTCGACTCCAGCGGGAGCTTTCCATACGCCGCGCGACCCGTCGATTCGCGCGTAGACTCCGGCGATCACGCCGCAGGGCGCGAAGGTGCGTGGGTTAAAATCATTCAACGGGTCGGTAACCCTCAACCGCGGAAAGTATGCCGCGCCGTTCTTGTCGTGCACGGTCAGCGTAGATGACTTCCAATCTGTGCCTGAATCGACGTCATCTACGCTTGGTGGCGGATCGATCAGGAGAAAGGCTCGACGTTTCGCGCAGTAGGTGATCGCGGCGCTGAAGATCGAGTTCGGATCCACTTTTGTATCGATTGCGGTAGGATTGCCCGGCTGCGCGCGCGTCGCGTCGGGAATACACAGCAGATTGAACAAGTCGACTTTCTCGAGCGCATAGATCCCGCTGAACGCAGCCTCGACGCCGATCAGATCCGCCGTCTTCGGCAGAACGGTGCCGTCTGCTCCGGCTACTGCGCCAGATTGGCCGAGTGTCGTACGGCCCTTTCCGAGTACATAGTGAGCAACGTTGGCGGTGGAAGTTGATAGCTTGAGTGTCGCGAGCGCACTGTTTGGCGTGCCAGCGGTGAACGTGATCTTCGCGTCAAGCGCGCCAGGAATGGTGTCTGGAGAGAAGAATGCCAGCACTCGAATTCCCAACCCGGTGCTGCTGGGAACGCAGCGAATGCTTGCGCCAGGCAAGGCATCAGCCAGCACGACGTTAGCCTTGCGTTCGAACAAGCGGCAAACTCCCAGTATCGAAGCTGGTATCGCCTCACCGGCTTCGATAAACGTAACGTTGAGGTTGGTGATCGCGCCTGTGCTTGGAAGATCGCTGGTGATCTTCACAGCGTACGCTTTGTCGTTCTTGATGTCTCCAAGCGTTATGTCGCTGCCGACGGTACCGCTCTGGGCCGGCCGGGCGCCAGCGCCACCCGGTACACTGACCGAAACCATCTTCGACCCGGTGTCTTCGTCGTTGACTACGGCTATGACGTAGTTGGCCTTCGTGCTGTCGAGGGTTACGTTGCTGAAGGTTTCAACCGTGCCGGTAGTCAGATCGGTAATTGTAAGGTTGAAGGCTTTCGGGTCGGTTGCGGGTACGCCGTCGTAATCCACGTCAATGATGACATTGTTTGCCCAGGCCCCCTTGCTGAGAGCCGTGACGATCAGCGTTTGCTTGGCACCGACACCGACGTCGTCCAGAAGAGTAATGCTCGCGGCGGCCGCCTTCACATCGGGACTCACAACCGCTGCGTCCGAAGCCTTTGGCACGCGCACCACATACGCTTCAGTCCCGCCATTTGCAAAGAAGTGCTGGACTGCGTAGCTCAGTTCGCTATCGGACGCCAGCCCGCCAAACGAGCGCTCGAAATCGGCGAAGCTGAACAGGTGCGTGGCGCGGTTGTCCAGCCCGCGGCTCGTATAGCCAACGAAGGCTGTGATTGACGTTGCCACTCCAGTAATAGTCCGCACCCCACTTGGAATTTCTTCAATGTACACTCCTGGATAAGTCGGTAATGTCGGCATTGGTGTCCTCCACTAGACAGGTGAGTTTTCTGTTAAGACGCGTTCGTACCTCCTCAACCCTCCCCTAAGGAATTGCGCCCCCTTACTATCGCTGTGCGGAGCAGCTGTGGAATGTCCTCCAGATTCGTGTTGACGGACTCTCGACGCTCAATGGAGATTTGTAGAGTGAACGCAGTAGTCAGGTTTGGAGTAACACTCATGATGACCAAATCAGGATACACACCCAACAGATGGGTGCAAATACCAAGATCCTCCGTCCCTTCCTGGGAAAGAATAACTGCATCGGCGTTGGTCCGACCCGTCTCTTGGAGGATCTTCAGCGGTCCACGGCAGTCGCCAACCAGTTCCATGTCCTCTTGTTTTTGCAAGAGGCGTCTAACTGCATCAGGAACCATGACGGGATAATTTGCCAAGAGCACCCGGATCATGTGCATCAGAAAGTTCTCATGGCACCGTGTGAGAGGATAGTAGGCTGATATGCTTTGGAGCCAAATAGATCATAGGATCTAATTAGGATCTATATGTGGGGTCTGAAAATGATCTATGATCTAGATGCGACTAGATCTATCTGCGCCAATGGCAAGAGTGTCGTGATGGAACGTCAAGTCCGAGGCTACTTCGTATGCGAGTTGGTCTGAATTCCGAGGAGCAGGGGTGCTAGTGGCGCGAACCGACGAGGCCCTGTTGTTTGGCATATTCGGCGGCGGATCGTCGATCGCGCAGCTGGAGCTTGTCGAGGATGTTATGGACGTGATTCTTCACAGTGGAGACTTCTATCCCAAGCCGAACCGCTATTTCTTTGTTGCTGCAGCCGCATTCAATGGCTGTGACGATTTCCTCCTCTCTTCTTGTAAGTTTATCTGGACGATTTATCCAAGATGAAGAAACCTGACGAGAAAGTTCGGATACCCGAGAAAATACAAGACCAGCGACACGAGGGGAGCACACTGTTTCTCCGGCCGCCACCGAGCGAATGTTTCGCACTACATCGTGCAAAGATCCGCTCTCCAGCACATATCCAGACGCCCCAACGCGCTCGATACAGTCGAGTACCGCTTCGTCGGTTTCCGGCACTCCCATCATGATCACCTTGCACTCAGGCGCCATCAGCCGTAAGCGACCGACTTCTTCACAACACCTCTCGAGAGAGTCGCTGGCTTCCACAAGAAACAGATCCGGCTGCGGTTCCTCCCCATTCAGCTGCAGCTGCTCAACGCATGGTGCCTCCCAGCCCACCGTTATTCTTTCCTGGTTCGTTAGTGCCACCACAAAAGCATCTCGGAACAGGCGATGACTATGAATGATACCCACGTTGGTTAAGGCGCCCCCCATTGGCCCTTCCCCCATGTGGCGGCGAAATTAACTGCGCCCCCCTGCTTATCCGGTTATTTCGGTAACACCAGAAGCCCTACTTGCTAGCCGCATCGCTAAGACACTTTCAGTGAATCAACACGGCTTCCCAGTTTCCTTGAGTTAACAACTCTGTGTTGATATGAGCCAGGCCGAGTTCTCCAGACACCAGTCGTTGCATGTCTCAGATCCGGATGCTTGACTGTCGTATCATCAGCACGATTCATGGCGCTGGAGATCTATTTGGGGTAAGGTCCAGTGCAAGCATTTTCTGTTCCTTCACGCCCACGCGGATGGAAAGTCATCTCAAGCGGCGCGAACCAGGTACAGGTCCAGCTATCGGCCTTTCTGCTCCTCGCCGTTTACCTGAAGGTACTGTATCTTCTAGGATACCTAGCGTATCTGAATAGATAAGCCTCTGATCTGTTAGATCTCTCCTACGGGTTCACCCCCGTTTCCAAGGACACGCGAGTTAAGAGTTTTGTCCCCTGCTGCTGAACGCCTCTCTCCGTCGCCGTCAGTGGTGTAGCTCACGGCGCCAACATGACATAACTCAGGGGGGGGATCCAAACTTCCGCATAGCCGTCATTATTGGTCCACACATCATTTACGTGACCAGCATGATCATGGAGCTTGGTGTTGTTCCATGAGGTTTTTACCCACTTGCTAACCCAGTCACCATATTGGTTGATACCGGCAAGCAGGTGATGATCCCGCTCGAAGATAAGCGTGTGCTGGTCTTTGTACCGATTAAGATACGCGCCTATAGCTAAGTGATTTTGAATCCAGACCAAGTTGATGATGTTAGCGTCATTCAGCGATACATCAAAGTACAAGGGATAACCTGGATATGACGAAATAAAGGCATAGGCCAGGAGTCTGTTCGGAGGCGGGCCTACATCATGATTCTGAACGAATGTGACGGCCCGAGGTCCGTTTACCCCAGCCAGACCGGCTCCATCCAATGCCGCTAGATTTCCACCAAACTGGAAACAGTCGCGCATGAGAAAATACAGGGTATAGTCTGTCACCGCCATACCGGTATCAATGTATTGCTGAAGGTAGGCCGTATTGCTGTCATATACCTCGCCAAAATTGAACTTCCCCCACGCATTGACGTTATTTACAATGTGGTCTTTCCAATACCACTTCGGCACATGTTTAGCTGCGTCCCAGCGATAGCCGTCGAAGCCCATGTTGTTTGTCTTGACAAGGTACTTCCAAAGCTCACCACGTACGTATGAGGATTCCTGTGCGAGGTCTTCCAGTCCAAAAAGCGAGCCATTTTCGACCTGCCATTGATCACCCCAGTTATTAATCGATCCAGAATGATGGAAATCATTCGATCCAAATCGAGGGTAATTAAAATTGTTACTGCACATATGATTCATCACCATATCTGCATAAATCTGGAGGCCATACCGATGAACCTTCTTGACAAGCTCCCCTAGCTCTTCGCCGGTTCCGTGGGCACTGTCGAAGCTACGAAAGTCATATGGATCGTATCCGACACTTTGCTTTCCACCACAAGCTGCTTGATGTGGAGAGATTAAGAGAGCGGTAAAGCCCGCTGCCTTGATATTGTCGAGTTTCTGACTAATAGTTTTCCAACTCCAACTGAATTGGGGATTCTGGGGATCATGATAGAGCTGCAGGATAGCACCGGCATACGCATTGGGAATAACTTGCTCTAGGACTCCTACGAGAGCGAGCGTGATCATCAACCGTTTAAACGTCTTCCACATGGGCCTACCGCAAACGTTCTATGGCAATAAAGCTTTTCTTTACTGTAGAAGTTCTCCACTTCGATCGAATTGTGTAATCTCTCGTCCGATCCTGTAATTTTGGGCAAGATCCCAGTTCCGATACATCTTTTGCTCTTGGTCTGATCGAAAATCCATGAATGGTTTAAACAAGCGGAACGCGGAGGTCGGACCTAATTCGCAACTTGCCATGCCAATAAATTCATGGAAGAGGGCGTTGGCACCGTTTTTCAACACACCGTTTCCGACACGCTTCAAGCTGGTCTTGGGAAACGTACGTCCTGAATTTGTGGTCTCAAATCCTTCTGTTGCCTCAGCGCTCCAGAAACCGACTGAGTCCGCGTTAGTGATCCCACCCTCCTTGCTCGCCGTAGTAACTCGCATCACCTGGCACCCCGCAAAATCGTAATTATTGGGTACAATCACCTCGTGAAGGCTGGGTGCACCATGGGCCTGCTCCAAGGCAACCGTACAATCGATGTTGTGTGGATTGACACTCTCACATTTGCCTCGATCAATCTTTGGTGGACCGTGCAATTGTGCCTTTAGAACCGTAATATCATCCTTGTTTTGGTCCACAACGGTGAGTTTTGAATTCGTCAAAAGTCCATACACAGCCACGTAATACTCTGTTGGAAGGCGTTCCGGCCGATCATTCTTGAAGTACGTCCGCTGCAGCTCGTCGTTCCCATACGTCGCCACAAACACCTTGCCGCCGGCCACAGTGGGGGGCGCAAATTTCGCAAAGAGGCCGTAGGAATTCCTGCCATTGGGCTGTTCACTGCGCCACAACTCGTTTGAGACATCCTGCGCATCAAACGCTAGCAAGAGGCCCCTGACCCCTCGCTGAGAATTCGCATCTCCGGTGAGGGGAACGAGTGCCCAGACTATGCCACTTCCGGCGCTACTGCCATTACTCGATAACGCCAACATGCCCCCTGGCATCCCCCAGGGCGGTCTATAACCACTGGTCTTGGCATTCTCTAAATCTATAAATCGATTATCCTTGAATTTGAATGCCTTCAAGGGGCTGTGTTCACTCCAAACATAGAGGCGAGCGGCATCGGGACCGTTCCAAAAGACCGGCCCCCCATGAATATGCGGGCGTCCATTGGGATCGCTCGAGAATGGATTTGCCTGAAATTCTTGGATCACGTTGGGATTGTCGCACTGATTGTTCGCTGGATTTGGATGATGCTTTCCTAAATTCCCAGTGTTCATGACGTACAGTCGGCCTTGTTTCCCACCCCCAACGATGATCTTTTCTCCCGGCAAGAGAACGGGGCCTGACGAGCCGAGGTCAATGTCCATATCCTGTAACCATTTTTGATTACACGGAGTGAAATAATCCTTCACGACAAATTTTTGATTTTCCAACCTTAACTTCACGAGGCTGTCTGCATAACTGCTGCCTCCCTGGGTGACGTCAAATGTCCCATTGCCGGTCATGATATAGATATGTCCTTCAGCATCGGCGACCGGACCCTGGCCAGCCTGCCAAATGCCTCCTTGGTTGCCGCTTGGTGTCGAGCACCAAACCGCGCGCTGTTGCAAGGTCTCCGCATCGTAAGCAAATAACCAGCCATGATAACCACCACCAAATGCGACATAGAGGACCCCCTTGCTGACTAACAAGCCAGCCCGCTGCTTCTGTGGTCTCGGATCAAAGCTTATGGGAGAGGCCTGTGGATCCTTTGGATTCGGCACGGATCCCGTCACCGCCATCGGCTGCCCCCTTGGTGATCCGTCACGTAGGTTGAGTGCATGGAGCCGGTATTCGTAATTCCCATTTCCCTTATCATGCCACGCCACCGCATAAATGACCGTTTTGGCATCATTGATCACGGGGGTACTTAGTATCCCCCACTCCGGGTCATTGGTGTGGTACATATCAATGTCTTCCCCACCAGGCCTCGGGGTGCCTAGCCATCTGGCCCATAACGGAACTGTTCTTCCTTCCGGACCTTTGTTTTCTTTGTCGGCATCGTACACGTAGATAGTGTTATGCATTGTGGCAACGATCACGGCATTGAATCTACCTTGGTGCCCTCCCACATCGATCTGAAGGTCCGACACGTACAGCGGTTGCGCGACAATCTGCCCGTCGGCAAAAAGGTTCCAGAGCTTGCCAAATTGTCCTGTTCTGACATTCGACGTGTTTAACATCGTCTCTTTTAGGTTCGTTCCCGTTCTGGCGCGGTCATTATGTTGAGTCATCACGTCGGTAGCATGCACTGGCATCGCTAGCATCCCTAAACCTAGTGCAATCGAGATCCTAATGCGCATGTCGCTTTTGGGTCTCATATTCACTCTCCAGATGCATAGGTGTCATACGAGGCTCAGAGGCATGGCCGCCCCGCGCTTCCTCTCGTATGACATCGGCAGTTGTGAAGGCATTTACACACAATATGATCGCATCCTCAGCGTTGACCTCGAAGAGAGCAAAACTTGAGTGCAAGTGAAACCAACAAGCGCCTGAGCCTTAATCCTTTCTCTCCTCTGTTAGCGTACGAGGTCTCTCATTCGAAATATCAGTCATGTCGGGTGGATTTTGAAATTCATCCTGATAGGACCCGATTTCCGCATCCATTCTGATCTCAACAAATGATGGATATTCCCATTGCATACCGTTTCCTCCTGCATCAGCTTATATGTTTCTTGCCCTACTCAGAGAGAGCCATGTTTAGAGTCTCTGCTCCTCATCGGTCCTAATTGACTATGCCCGAATCGGCAATTGATGACCGATTAGCCAATGACTTTAGCCCACCTCATTGTAAACGCCATGCGGCAGCATTCCCTGCTTTCCATCGCTTCGCCAATGCGTTTCGGATACGGCGAGTGGTCCAGGTAGCGAAGGATGCCATTCGACATTTTGCGGGCGATGCCGGGAATACTAAGGGTCCACCGAAACCAGAACGGCCGATTACCATTTTCCGCGCTGTAGATGAGATTGAGCTGCGGTTGGAAGCCGTTACGACCAGGAGGACAGTTATCGGGATGATTGAATGTGCAGTGCCCGTAATTAGATCGGGAGAAAACTTTTCTCTTAACCCGCGAAGCACACCGCCGCACTTAGGAAGGGGGATAATCTGAGCATGAGAATTTGCCTGGGTCCCCATGAGACATCGCCTCGGCAAGGAGGTCGATCGACGGAAGTGGGACGTATTGTTTTAGGGGGCAGAATTATGTTTGAAAGTATGCAGGCTTGCAATATGTTTTTTTAGGTTTCTTTCCGGACGTAGAAATTGCTCGTCTGAAATACCACCATTTACTGTAAGTTGCAGATTTCGTGGCGGTCCTCAGGGCGCGGTATGGGGAAATGGATGATGGCTTGAATGCGGCGGGAAAACGCTTCGTCAAGATTGCCGTGCTGGTTGGTAGTCAGAATCACCAGTCCGCTGTAGCTTTTAATCCGTTGCAGTAGGTAAGCGACTTCCTGATTGCGGTATCTATCATGCGTGTCTCGGACCTCGGTTCGCTTGCCGAACAGGGTATCGGCCTCATCAAAGAACAACATCCAGTTTTTGTTTTCGCCCTTATCGAAAAGCCGCGATAGGTTTCCCTCCGTCTCACCGATGTATTTGGATACGACCCGAGACAAGTCGATCCGGAACACGTCTTTGCCCGTGTGCTTCCTCAAGGTGGACGTTCAAGGTTTTGCCGGTGCCCGGCGGCCCATGAACCAACGCAAGGGAGCTCGGCTTAATGCTCTTCTTCATGCCCCAGGTTCTACCCTGGTTCCACAGACACGTGGGCTAAGAGTTTTGTCCCCTGCTGCTGACCCCCCCAGTCTTCGCCGCTGTCGGAAGGGTTATGGCAACGATCGATATAGCCAAGTGTATCTGCTCTTACCTCGGCCGCGATTTGACTCATCATTCCCTCAGGTGTATCCAGCCTCGCAACCGCCCCACGTTTGAACTCAGCTGAAAACCTCCGCTCGTGAGTGAGGACACACTGCTGTTCCATCATGAACCTTATGTCCGGTGTACAATTACCATACTTATCAGCCTAAGCTGGAATAGGAGCATTTCTCGCCAGTCCATTCTTGACAGAGTTTCCACGCACGCAGATAGTTGAGGCAATTCCGCCACTCAGGCTGATTGGGACCCGTTCCTGATGGCTATAGCAAAGCCAGAGTTCGCTAAGCCATCGACGCGAGTCAAGATTTGACCCTGCGACTTCTCGATGTTTCAGCTGAGCTATAGATGATGCGCATTAGTTTCGCCAGCTGACTCTCGCTCATACTATGGGGTGAGGAAGGATCATGGTACCGAAAGTATTCATTGCGTCGTCGTCCGAAGGAATTAAGATTGCTAAAGCTGTCGAACGCCTCCTCTTACATAATCTTGGCGACAATGCCGAGATAGCACCATGGCCGTGGAAATTCGAACTCAGCGCCACATACATCGAGTCGCTTGAGAAAACGTCCGGAGATATGGATTTCGCGGTCGTAGTGCTGACACCGGACGATGTCACGACAAGTCGCCAAGCTAAGAAGCTGACTCCTCGTGACAACGTCGTATTCGAACTCGGTTTGTTCATTGGAAGCATTGGCCGACAGCGCTGCTTTCTTGTTTACGAGAGCACTCACGATCTTAAGCTTCCGACAGACCTACTAGGTGTCAAGCCTGCGACATTCGAGTCTTCCCCAGACAAAAATTTGGGTCGAGCGCTTAAACCTACTTGTAGTTCGCTCTGCAGGCAGATTCGCAAGCTGGGTTGCAGGAACAAGATCGATGCGGATGCCCTGGTAGTCAATACCGCCATTAACTCATTCATCTCGCAGATTATTGGAGCCTGGTGGGAACGTATCCAAACAGGGTCTGCGGTCGAACTTTCATTCTTCACAATTCGCACCACAAGCGACCGGAGAACGCTTCATTTGAGAGGTGACCATTTTGATGGGAAAGGGGTTCTCATTGGCCATTGGAAAAGCGAGGAGGTTGGAATCCGTGAAGCCCAGAGGGAGCTCTTCTACCGCTGGGAAGGCGAGCATCCGCCCACCTCCGCTGGAAACGCGTCGCAGGTGCAAGGTTTTGGTACATTTGAATTTGACCATGCCATAGGCCCCCTGGAGGAAGGTAAGGGAGGCTTCATGGATGTTGATCCAAACGCCATCATTAGTACAGCCCAATGGAAAACGGTTCGTGTCAAACGAGCCACTGAAATCCACATTAACACTATGGTCAAGGGAAGTCGGGTCGACAAGAAGGCATTGGTAAGTCGGATAATAGCTGAATGGTAGAAGCCTTCCTCTGAGTAGAAGAGGTGAAATCGGACATCGCTGTTGTCGGCGTGGCCAATCAGCTGCTGCGCGGGTTGCCCCTCCGCAGGTCGTCCAACAAATCCGTTGTGTGTCAGGGCTTTGCGGACAGGCCGCATGGCCACTGTGTCCGAAACGTAGCGAGGGAATATATGAGGCGCTGGCGGGACTACCGCCAACCGCGTATCGGACCTAAGTGCCCCGTCTCATCAAAGATATGCCGGCGTTTCATCGGAATTATTATAGAATCGCACGTCTAAGCAGTTCGAAACCTTGGACATCATTTTTATCGATAACGTCTGAGAGTAACCCGAGAAAATGATTTTGCGTCAGGTCGGATCCAGTTATTGCCAAAGCCACATAATCAAGATTGGCCACGACTCGGTTTTCTCCACCACTCGTGTACCCAATTCTCTGCCCTCTTTGCCTACACAGTTCCGTATTCCATCGTCCATCAATTTTAAAGTACGGGACATCCGCTGGACTGATACGCTCTGGCAGAAATGCAATTCGATCCAGCCAGTCGGGGGCCAAGTCAATGGAGAATCTTTCGGGACGCGTGGCCATGGTAGTCCCTGGATCTACTGTAAATGGGCTCCATGAGACAGAATCCGCGTCCAACACAGAGGCCAACTGAATACTGTCAACGTATGCCTCCTCCCACTCCCCTGGAAGACCAAAGATGAAACCAATGCCGGTTCATATCCCCGCAGATACGGTTTTCGCAATGTCTTCCCGGATCTTTTCATTAGTGAACTTCTTAGCCAATGACTTTCGGACCTCTTCGTTCCCGCTCTCTATCCCATACCAGAGGGCAGTGCACCCTGCTGAATAGTACGAGTCAAACCGGTCATCCATTGCTCCGACATAGCCAAATGCAAGCCATTTTGGATCCGCAACACACTGGTTGACTACATGACAAAATTGATCAATTTCCGAGAGCATTGGAAAGGAGTCTGTAATACCAAATTTCCTAACGGCTCCGTAGCACGCCATGCTTTCAACTATGGGCACCATTATCCGGAGAGTCTGCGCGGTGGGGCGGAGGTGCTAGATCGGCTGCGGGCCCAGGTGAGCACAAATCGAGCACAATTTGACGGGTTGGCGGGGGCCGAGACCGCCTAAGTGCTTGAAAAATGGTGCGCCCGGCAGGAATTGAACCTGCGACCTGCGGGTTCGAAGCCCGACGCTCTATCCAACTGAGCTACGGGCGCACACGACGCTATTTGAACCACGAGGCAGGAAGTGTGTCAAGCTGCAAGAGCCGTTAGTGAACCGGTCGAGTCTCCAGGAGCGCAAGTATGCGCGCAGCGATCTGAGTGGGAAGTTCATCATCCGTTGCCAGCGTATGATCAGCGGCCGCCCGATATTTCGGGGCCCGGTCCTGCAGGACTTCGGCCACTTCGTCGACAAACGATTTGCCTCCGGTGAGGGAGGGACGGTTCGTATCGCCGGCGATGCGTGCCGCAATGGTCGGCACGGCGGCGGTCAGCCAGAAGACGACACCATTCCCTTTGAGCGCCCGGACATTTTCGTCACGCAAGATCGCCCCGCCGCCTGTATCGATGATCAATCCATCCTCTGCGCCCACCTGCCGACAGATGACCGATTCCTGTTCCCTAAAGTGCTCCCATCCGTGTGACTGTACAATGTCGGGTATCGAACGCCCCGCTTGTGTCACGACTTCCGCATCGGTGGACACCAGCCGTCGCCCGAGTCGGTGCGCAAGGATCTTTGCGACGCTGCTCTTTCCGGTTCCTCGATAGCCGATCAAGACGATGTTCATGAGAATCGCGATTCTAAAATCCGACGCATCACGGAGGCCGGCGCTTGAAGACCGGTCCAGAGCTCGAACTGTTCGAGTGCTTGGTTCAGGAACATATCGAGTCCGGGAATCGCTTTGGCCCCTGCACCTTTCGCCTCCTTGAGCAATCGCGTCTCGCGCGGGTTATAAACAATATCCATCACCGTGAGCCGCGGCGAAAGCAGGGAGACCGGAACACAGCTTTGGTGCGTCTTCGGAGACATCCCGACCGGCGTGCAATGAATCATAATTTCTGCCGACGGGACGACTTCTCGGAGCATCTGTTCTTCAAGCAGCCCCTGCGCTATGGGCACACCGGTTTTTGCCTGAAGGTCGTTGACGAGTGCGCGTCGCTCCTTTTCGTCGATTCCCAAGATCGTCAGCCTGGCAATCTCGGTGCCGGTTGCCAAACCGAAGGCAATGGCGCGAGCGGCGCCTCCCGAACCCAACACAATCACGTGTCGGCCCTTCAGCTCAACCCCTGCGTCTTGCAACGCTCGCAACGCACCGGACGCGTCGGTATTGTACCCGGTCAATTTGCCGTCGCGAACCACGATCGTGTTGACGGCCCCGATGTGGCGCGCGGTCGTCTCGACGTCGTCGAGATGCGGTATCACCGAGACCTTGTGCGGAATCGTCACACTGAAACCGCCGGCATTCCCCAGGGCGCGGATTCCGCGAATTGCATCCGCGATGTGCTCGACGCGAAATGCCAGATAGACATAGTTCAGCCTACAATCTTGAAACGCCGCGTTGTGAATGCTCGGAGAAAGGGAATGTTCCACGGGATTCCCAATGACGCCGCACCACTTCGTGTGAGCATTGATCTCACCCGGTCCGCCCGATATGTCTGCCGTCATGGTCGGTCTCTACTCGGTTAGTGAGCGGTCATGCCGCCATCAAGCGGGAGGGTCGTCCCGGTCATCCATGTAGACTCATCCGAGGCCAGATAGAGTGCCAGCATCGCAATTTCTTCCGGGTGGCCCGGCCGGCGGATGGGATAGTCCGTGAGCACCTGCGCTGCTCGCTGCTCGTCAGCCAAGAGGGGGGCGGCCATCGGCGTCGCCACCAGACCTGGGTTGATGACGTTGCACCGAATCTTGTCCGCGGCATAGTCGAGAGCCACCGAGCGGGTCAGGGCATCGAGCGCCCCCTTGCTCGCCGCATAGGCCGAAAGCATTGGGATTCCGACCAGGCTCGCAATGGACGAAATATTGATGATGCTGCCGCCGCCGGTCTTAACGAGTTCCGGCAGCACTGCTCGAGTCATGCGAAAGACCCCGGTGAGATTCACATCGAGCACCTGCTGCCAGGTCGCGTCGTCGACCTCGTGCAAGCGTTTGCCGAAGTCACCGATTCCAGCGTTGTTCACCAGTATGTCGACTCGGCCGAAGTGGCTGAGGCATTGTGCGACCGCCTCACGCACATGTGTTTCGTCTGTCACCGAGCCAGCGACTGCAACCGCACGGCCGCCGTGTTTCGAGATGTCCCGCGTCACCCGGTCCAGTTCAGCCTGACGTCGGCCAGTCATCACCAGGGCGGCACCCTCGCGGGCAAACACTCTGGCAATCGCTTCGCCGATCCCGGCATTGGCCCCCGTGACGAGCGCCGTCTTCCCGTTCAGTCGTCCCATTGCGATGCATCTCTCTCGACCTCGTGCGAGGGCACACGTTCGTCGCCTTGCTCCTCAGCGTCACTAGTTGACACGGATCCCGAACCGCCAAACGAAGCATCGACCTTCCTGGCTACCGTGATAAATCCGGAATGCGCGACCATTCGGTGATCTGGCCGAACACTCCTCCCCTGGATGTTCCAGGTTCGCAACATCGTTTCGAACGTGTGAATCATGCCGAATACCGAGGCGCGTTCCAAGGCCTCCACGGTCTGCACCACCTGAGGCACGGTCGGCACATAACTCAGATACACACCTCCAGATCGGAGAACCGTGACGGCATGCGGGACGACACGCCAGGGCTCCGGCAGGTCCAGCACGACGCGGTCGAAGGGGTCTTCGCCGGGACTCAACACGATACCTTCGTAGACGTCCCGCCGCTCCAACCGTAAATTCGGGACAGCCCCCAAATAACGATCGATATTCATCCTGGCTGTGCGAGAAAAATCTTCCCGGAGTTCGTACGTGACGACACTGCCGCGCATGCCCGTGGCTCGCAGGAGTGCCATGGTCAGCGCACCTGAGCCCGCTCCCGCTTCAAAAATCCGAGCCCCGGGGAAGACATCGGCCCACATGGTAATCAATGCCAGATCCTTAGGGTAGAGTACCTGTGCTCCACGGGGCATTTTCAGCACGTATTCGGCTAATGTCGGACAGAGGGCCAGCATACGTTTGCCTCGCGAGAACGTGACGACTGAGCCGTCCGGTTTTCCGATCAGGTCGTCGTGCGGAATCGTTTCCCCGCTGAACTGAAAGGTTTCCCCAGATTTCAACGTCAGGGCGTACTGTCGTCCCTTCCGATCGACCAGATGCACCCGCTCCCCGTTCCGCAGCATTCGCATAGGATCCTCTGCCAAGCCTGTCACGGCATTCTAGGAGAGCCGTGGAAAGGTTTGCAACCGCGCAGCCATTCTCAGCCGAAGCAGCCTCGACTTTGTGTGAAGCCCGCTTCATGGCTCAGGCGTCTTATCCAGAGACCACCGGATCTGAAGCCGCTTCCTTGACACCGCTTCGTGCAACTCCGTAAGATTTCTCATCCGGTGAGCCTTTTCCATTGGATTCGAAGCCATCCCCTGCACTGCCGGACACGGGGGGCCTCTGTGATGTCAATTAGCGTACCAAGTCTCCGCTCGGCCCTTTCGTCACCCGTCCTGTCTCGAATTCTCGTGGCGGTTGTCGTCACGGTGCTCTCATTGTCGTCCGCGACGGG
This sequence comes from Nitrospira sp., assembly GCA_036984305.1. Taxonomy (NCBI): domain Bacteria; kingdom Pseudomonadati; phylum Nitrospirota; class Nitrospiria; order Nitrospirales; family Nitrospiraceae; genus Nitrospira; species Nitrospira sp. The sequence goes on along the minus strand of BQWY01000001.1, from coordinate 360,603 downwards.
ACATGCACGCGAGCGGGTGGTGATCGCTACGTACGAAGGCGTCATCAATCCGGTCGCCGCCGAATATTTTCATGACGCCATCGAATTTGCTTCCTCGCCGCCAGCCGAGGCGTTAATCGTGCGTCTCGATACCCCGGGAGGCCTGGATACCTCCATGAGGGCCATCATCAAGGAGTTCACTGGGGCTCCGATTCCTGTTGTCGTGTATGTCGCGCCTTCCGGCGGACGTGCCGCCTCCGCGGGTGTCTTTTTAACGCTTGCTGCCCATGTTGCCGCGATGGCTCCTGGCACCAACATCGGGGCGGCGCACCCCGTCGCCATGGGCGGCGGGGACATGGATAAGACGATGAAGGAGAAAGTAGAGAACGATTCCGCCGCCTACATCAAGTCCATCGCGGAGCAGCACGGTCGAAACGCAAAGTGGGCAGAGGACGCCGTGCGCAAGAGCGTGTCCGCCACCGAGAAGGAAGCGCTGAAACTGAAACTCATTGATCTCGTGGCAGACGACACGGACGCGCTGCTGGAGGCCCTCGATGGTCGAACCGTGTCGATGGCCAATCGCTCCGCAACCTTGCGCACGAAGCAGGCGATCGCTGAGGCGTTTCCCATGAGCTGGCGACTGGAGGTGTTGAAAACGTTAAGTGATCCGAACATCGCCTACGTGCTCATGACGCTCGGCACGATCGGGCTCCTGGCAGAATTGTATAACCCCGGTGCGATTCTCCCCGGTGTCGTCGGTGCGATTAGCCTGGTATTGGCGTTCTACTCGTTTCAGTCATTGCCCATCAACTATGCTGGCGCACTCCTCATTTTGATTGGCATCGTTTTCTTCGTGCTCGAAGCGACCGTGACGAGCTTCGGGATCCTGGCAATCGGCGGGACGATCGCCATGGTGCTCGGGTCAGTCATGTTGATGAAGACGGACGCTGAGTTTCTCCAAATCTCCTGGACGGTGATCATTCCGGTCGTGGTCACGGCCGGACTATTGTCCTTAGTCGTCGTGGGTGCGGGCGTTCGTGCCCTCCGACGCCGCCCCAGCACGGGTCGTGAAGAGTTGATTGGGCTGATCGGGGAAGTCAAGACAGCGCTGGCACCGGACGGACACGTCTCGATCCGAGGCGAACTCTGGGAAGCCACCAGCGAGGTGCCCCTACAGCCAGGAGAGCGGGCCGAGGTCATCAGAGTGGAAGGGCTTCATCTGTATGTAAAACCCGTGCTGCGTCAACGCGAGGTCTGACATGGGAATATCCGGCATTGTGATCGTCGTCGTGTTCTTGGTCGTTCTCGCCAAGCTGACATTCAACGTGGTGCCGGAATATGAACGCGCGGTCATCTTCCGACTTGGCCGCCTGTCCAGCGGAATCGTCGGCGGGAATGGGCCCGGACTGGTCGTCATCCTGCCCTTCATCGACCGGCTCGTCCACGTCAGCCTTCGTACCGTCGCTATGGACGTGCCCCACCAGGATGTGATTACCAAAGACAATATTTCCGTCAAAGTGAACGCCGTCATCTATTTCCGCGTCGTCGAGCCGGAACGCGCGATCACCCAGGTCGAAGACTACTACTCCGCCACCTCGATGATGGCGCAAACGACACTTCGAAGTATCCTCGGCCAGGCCCAACTCGACGAGTTGCTCGCCAAGCGAGAAGAAATCAATGCCAGTCTACAGCGCATCATCGATCAACAGACGGAGCCCTGGGGAATCAAGGTGACCGCCGTCGAGATCAAGAACGTCGACCTTCCACAAGAGATGCAACGCGCGATTGCGCGGCAGGCCGAAGCGGAGCGCGAACGGCGCGCGAAGATCATTCACGCCGAAGGGGAGTTTCAGGCTGCGCAGAAGTTGGCCGAAGCGGCCGGCGTGATGAGTCAACAGTCCGCCGCGCTCCAATTGCGCTATCTCCAGACGCTCGTGGAAATCGCGACGGAAAAGAATTCCACGATTGTCTTCCCCATCCCCGTCGATACCCTCGCACCCTTCTTGAAATCGCTTCCAGAGCGATCGTCCTAGTCAAACGCATTAGCGCCCTCTCATTAAGTTTCCCTAAACTGTGGCATGTGTGCGACAGCTGTGTGGCAGGTGTGCACTTCCAAGCGCACGGTAATTTCCTGCTGTCCGACGCGACGTAGGGAAGAGGAGACATCATTGTCTCGCCTTTCGTCTCCATGAAGTACGAATCCTCGCGTCTTTTTTGGGCTCTAAATCAATAGAGGGCTCACTGTGTGTGGTGTTGCGTAGTTCATGCAAGACCCTACAAACCGAAGGCACAGTGATTGCACAAAACAATGGGTATCATGGCGTCCCTCCACAACACATACGAGGCGGAGGCGCCGATGTCCAACAAGATAACCACGAGGTGAGTGGCATGTTGGAATACATCGCAGCAGACGAATCAGTCACGGAATCCACAGAGTTGAGTATTGGAACAGCGGCGAATTCGCGCGTGTCGCCGAAGAAGAAGGTCCGTTACACGGACGCGACCATGGACCTGGAATCCATATACTTTCGTTCTTTCGGCGAGCGCCCCCTGCTGAACAAGGAAGAGGAGACGACGTTAGCCAGACGCATCGACGAAGGAACCCGTACGATACGGTTCGCGCTTCGTCAAGCCATTCAGCTGTGCGGGCGAGTCAAGAAATCTCCGGAGCGTGACGACGCACTCCAGACGCTGAGCGAGATCAAGCGCCTGAGCGGTTTTTCCGCGACCGCGCTGGATCGTGCGGAGCGAATTCTGAAAGCTCTCATCGTCGCGACCGAACGTCACAGCAAGTCGCATGCGTTGCACCTTCAGGACGCGCTGTCACAGTTACGGCGCGGTCGCGCGACGTTGGAGCGGGCGAAGGATGAATTGGTCCGGTGCAACTTGCGCCTCGTCGTTGACGTGGCCAAGCACTATACGGGGCGTGGGCTCACCCTCCTCGATTTGACCCAGGAGGGCAATATCGGCCTTATGAAAGCTGCGGAACGGTTTGAATTTCGCAAGGGATTCAAGTTCAGTACGTACGCCACTTGGTGGATACGCCAAGGGATCACCCGCGCGCTGGCAGACCAGTCCCGAACGGTACGTGTGCCGGTGCACCAGACCGAAGCGTCCAATCGGATTCTGCGGACTTCTCGGCGCCTCGGTCAGCAGCTGGGTAGGCCGGCCAAGCTCGAGGAAGTGGCGCACGTGCTCAGGATGCGGGCAGACAAGCTCCAGGAAACCATGCAGGTTTTTCAGGAACCCATCGCCTTGGAGCATCCCGTTGGGGACGGCGATATGATGTTCGGGGATCTCCTACCCGACCATCAAGTCGTCTCACCGGATTCTTCCGTCCACCGGAACGAACGCACCCGGGAATTGGATCGCGTGTTGTCCGGGTTGACCGAGCGAGAGCAGATGGTCATTCGAATGCGGTTTGGAATCGGACAGGATCAACCGCGCACGCTCGAGCAAGTCGGTGATGTCCTCGCCGTCACCCGGGAGCGGATCCGGCAAATTGAAGCCAAGGCGCTGAAGAAACTCAAGACGCCGCAGGTTCGTCACCTTTTGACCGCTATCCGTTAGGCCTTCACACATGTGCGGGCCGTCTCATCAGGGCGGGGAAGACATGGGTCTTTCCCGCCTTTTTCGTTCCGTGCGGCTTGGGACGTCTTCCCAAATATGAGAGAATAGCGCCCGCGCGTCGTGTAAGACTGTGTTGAGGATGCCGTGCGCCAATTGATTGTGGCAACAGCGCTCTTTGTCACGGGATGGCTCCCTGCCGTTGCCGCAATGGCCTCACCGATATCGGAAGGACACGTAAAGTCACTCACGGTCCCGGCGGTCGTTTCCGCCGTTCGGCCTTCCGTGGTGACGATCATGTCTCGCGGAGTCTCTCCGAACCCCTCGGCGCACAGCGCCTCGGCGGGCTCCGGGTCTGGCATCGTCATCGACACCGCCGGGTACGTACTGACCAACAACCACTTGGTACAGGGCGTCAAGAGCGTCGTCGTAGGGTTGCCGTCCGGCCGTTTGACCCCGGGACGGGTCGCGGCACGAGATTTTTTTCTCGATCTGGCCCTCATCAAAATTGCAGCCCCCGATCTCGTCCCGGCACGGCTCAGTCACAAACCGGTCCTTGAAATCGGGGAGACCGTGGTGGCGATCGGCAATCCACTCGCCTTGAAAGGCGGATCGAGCGTCACGGTCGGGGTGGTGAGCGCATTGGACCGCACTGTCTTAGCCCCCGATGGCGAGACACTCTACAATCTGATTCAAACCGACGCTGCGATCAATCCAGGTAGCAGCGGTGGGCCGCTGGTCGACCTGTCCGGCGAGGTCGTAGGGATCAACGTGGCCGTGGCGCCATCCGCGCAGGCCATTAGTTATGCGCTGTCGATGGACGCGGTGTATCCACATCTGCAGTCGATGATTATGCGCGGCTCCGTCATGCGACCCGACCTCGGATTTACACCGCTGACGCTCACGCCGAGTGTAGCGGCCAGTTTCGGCGTGGATCTGGATCGGGGGATCCTCGTCGCACACGTCATACCCGGTACCGCCGCCGCCGAGACCGGACTACAGATGGGCGATATCATTACGGCCGTGGATGGACACCAGGTGTATAATGTGGGCGACTTTTGGCACCTGTTCTTGTCGAGTGGTGACCAGGGCCCCGCTCAACTCACCCTGCAGGGCAAAACCGGACAGAGCACGGTCACGATCGAACGCGCGCACGGTCTTGCGTCATCCCCTGTGCCGTAACGAGGTTTGCGATGGAGATGCTCATGGAGACCCCACCGGACCCCGCCCATGGGCAGCCAGATGCGGTCCCTGCTCGCTCCCGCGCACACCTCCAGCATCTTGGCCGCCGTCCGTACGAGGAAGTCCGGCAGATTCAACAGGTGTGGCTGGATGCACGTCTGTCCGGGCGCTGCCCCGACACACTCTTGCTGCTGGAGCACGATCCCGTATTCACAATCGGACGTCGCACCCGGGACGAACACTGGAGAACGCATTTGACGGCGATCGCTGACGCCGGCATTCCGATCCATCACACGGACCGAGGTGGCTCCGTTACCTACCACGGACCCGGCCAACTCATCGGTTATCCGATCATGCGCTTGCGCCCGCCGTTTTGCGGGCCTCGCCGCTACGTCCATTTGCTTGAGGAAACCCTCCTGCGGACGATCGCCGAATTTGGCATCGCTCCTTTCCGGCGCGAAGGACTCCACGGCGTGTGGGTGCCCGGTGTGGAAGCTCCCATGAAAATCGCCGCCGTCGGTGTCCGAATCGTTCATGGCGTCACCTTACATGGTTTCTCACTGAACGTCTGCCCGGATCTGGTTCCCTTTGACTGGATCGTCCCCTGCGGAATTGAGGGATGTCGTTCGACTTCGCTCGCGTCCCTCCTCGACCGTTCCGTGTCTTGCGACATCGTGGCCGAAGGACTTGCCCGTCACTTTGCCGCCGTGTTCGGTTTGACCTGGTATAGTGATGTGGCTCTCTCGCCTGATCCTCCACATTAAGGGAATTTGTTGATGTCGACCGAATTCGATACACCTGCGTTTCACCTTGCTGTCGCCCAGTTCGAGGAGGCGGCGAAAACCATGGGGCTCGACCCGAACCTCCACGAACGGCTCAAATTGCCCCAACGTTCGTTGATCGTCAGTGTACCAATCGTCCGGGACACAGGACACGTGGAGGTCTTCACCGGTTATCGCGTGCATCACGATATGTCGCGCGGCCCCTGTAAAGGCGGAATTCGTTACCATCCCGATGTGACGTTGGGCGAAGTCGCCGCTTTAGCCATGTGGATGACGTGGAAATGTGCGGTTGCTGGATTGCCGTATGGTGGTGCCAAGGGTGGCGTCAAAGTCAATTCCAAGGCCTTGTCTCGTGGCGAGCTGCAACGTCTGACCAGGCGGTATGCGGCAGAGATCTTCCCGTTAATTGGACCCGATCGCGACGTGCCCGCGCCCGACGTGGGGACGGATCAACAGGTGATGGCGTGGATTATGGATACCTACAGTCAGCAGGTAGGATATGCCGCGCCAGGCGTCGTCACCGGGAAACCCCTTTCCATTGGGGGTACCGTCGGTCGAGAAGATGCGACGGGCCGCGGCGTTGTCGAAGTCACCCTTGAGGCCATGCGTCACCTGGCCATCGATCCTCACCGATCGACCGTGGCTATTCAGGGTTTCGGCAACGTCGGCTCTCACACGGCCCGTATCATGACAGAGAGCGGGATGACCGTCGTGGGGATCAGCGACGTTACGGGCGGGTTGTATAATCGCAAGGGACTTAATATGGCGGAAGTCTGGTCGCACGCGAAAGATCGCGGCTTGCCGCTTCACGACTACCGGGAGGGCGACTGGCTGACCAATGAGGAGCTGCTTCAGGTTCCTTGCACGGTCTTGGTGCCAGCCGCGCTGTCCGAGCAAATCACGGCAAAGAATGCCCCCCGTCTGCAATGCCGCATCGTGTCGGAGGGCGCCAACGGACCGACCACCCTCGATGCCGACCAGATCCTTGGCGACCGAAACGTGTTCGTGATCCCGGACATTCTGGCAAATTCGGGAGGGGTGATCGTCTCATATTTCGAATGGGTTCAGGACACCCAGCGTTTCTTTTGGAAACCCAAGGATATCCAGGAACGCCTGCATGATATTGTCGCGTCGGCATTCGCACGAACGTTGGCCCAGGCCACCTCACGAAAAACCAACCTCCGCATGGCCGCGCTGATGAGCGGTATCGACATGGTGGCCCGAGCCCATCAGGATCGCGGACTTTATCCATGATGGGCACGTTCCCATGTTGGATATCCTGCTGATCGCCCTAATGGCCATGTGGTTACTCGATGGTCTCGCCCTCCTGGCCAACCCACAGGGTGTCGTCTGCGCGATACGCGAGCTTCTTGATCGTCACGGCGAGGCGCCCCGCTGGTGGGCACTGTCCAGCGTGTTGGGAATTCCTCTATTCCTTTTGCCTTCCTCCGTTCCGTATCGTGCGCTCTGGCTCCTTGTCGGGAGCGCGATCGTCATAAAAGGGTTGTTCCTGGGCCTTGCCCCGGCAAGGTGGCGAAATTCATTTCTCGTCTGGTGCCTTTCACGAGACGACGTGGATTATCGGTTTTGGGGCTTAGGCCTCTGTGCACTCGCCATCGTTCTGTGGCATAGTCTGGGAGTCGTGAGCGCTAGCTCAGTCCCCGAATAACCTTGGATAGCTCCGATAGCAGGTTATGAGCGATCTCGCCACACTGTGGGAACTCCATCGGAACTCCGAATGGCCGCGCTTTTCCAGCCCTCACCAGGGAGAGCTGATGACGCTTGACACCGTCATCAGTGGATGCGTCACCTATCACTTGGATTCGACGGAAGGCCTCGACTCTCAGCGTCTGGAGATTCTCGAGAACTGTCTGCAGGAACTCGCGGGCCTGATGCCCGACATTCCTGACGACGCTCGGCCGTATTTCGGTCAGCTCTGTACACTTGCGTCGGTACTCCGGAAAGCCCAACTCGATTGAGGGATCGCCCACCTGTCGGTTGCAACCCCCTAGTAGCGTTCGCTAGAATGGCTTGATTAGTTCATTTGGTTAAGTTCGCTGTCCCGCGTGAAGGCTCGTGCCTGAAGCGGCCAGATGAGGGAGGTTTTTATGCGTCGCGCTCGCCGGTGTTGGTGCTCGCTCGCTCTGATGGTTTGCGTCCTGTTTGCATGGAGCGAGCCTGCGCGTACGGAGCCCTACGAACTGACGAAGAACGATTTGATGGACTCGGCGCAGATCAAGAGCGCGGATGTATCACTCTATGGCGTGAAACTCGGGGACGCGGAGGCCCAGGCTCTGGACTTGCTGGTCAACGAAAAGATCCAAGGAGTGAAGGCGGAGCAAGAGGGGACGTTTATCCTCCTCTATGATCAGCGCAAACCGACCGGAGCGATGGCGGGTGTGCGGGTCATGGACGGGAAGGTAGACCTACTCTTTATCAACAATCGGTTCGCCTATAAGACTCGTGGCATTTTCCGTAATGTCTTGAATAGCGAAAGCGTGGATGACGTTCGGCAGCATTTGGGCAAAGAAACCTCTGGAGATGAAAACGTGATGGGAGCCAGATTGGCCTACGACAAACAAGGGTTTGAAGTGAACTACCTTGGCAAGGATGTCAACATCGAGTTCTCGCCTGCCCACTGAATTCGGCTTCTTGCAGTCCACAGTGTCTGTTTCGCTGCGAAGCCTGACAAGGTAGTTCTTCGTCTTATGGTTGCGCCTCATTCGATCATCCCTCATTACCGCTGATCAGACGCCTGTCGCCTTCAATGTGATGCGCCGCCCTTCCAGGCCATGCGGCGCGGCACCCGGCGGACCACAGCGAAGTCCATGAACGATGACTGGTATGGGTCCGAGCGGACCCGATTCGGCGCGTTATCGCGTCTCCCCGGATGACGGACCCATGGAGGGAGGTGCGGTGAACTCGAGGAGTTTCAAGCCATAATCGAGCAGGGTTGACGCAGTCGTCCATCGACGTCGCGCTCCGAGCAACACCAGAAGTACCTCGCGTCCTTCTTGCGAGACTTTTGCAATCAGGCAGCGGCCGGCTTTTGACGTGAAGCCCGTTTTGACTCCCTCCACGCCGGGTACCCGACCTAGGAGTCGGTTCGTGTTGCGGAGCAGATAGACGCGGGTCCCATTCACAGGCGAAATCAGGTCACGCTCTTGCTTCACCAGTTCACGGAAGATCGGATTTTGCAGAGCCGTTTCACTCAGAACCGCCAGATCTTCCGCCGTGGTGTAGTGGTCTGGATTGTCGAACCCACAAGCGTTCGCGAAATGCGTCTCGGTCAAGCCGAGTGCGGCCGCCTTGGCATTCATGAGTTCGACGAATCGGCCTTCATCCTGCCCAACGTGTTCGACCGCCGCCAGGCAAGCGTCATTCGCAGAGACAATCAGCATCGCCTTGAGCAGATCCTCCAATTTGAAAACCGCTCCGGCCTTGAGTCTGAGTCTGATCTTGTGGGCGCGAGCCGCGCGCGGGCTGACGACCACGTCTTCCTGAAGATTCCCATAATCGAGAATGATCAGCGCCGACATGATTTTCGTGAGGCTGGCGGGAGAGAGGCGCTTATGAGATCGAAATTCGTAGAGTGTTTGCCCGCTTTTGAGGTCTTTGAGGAGAATACCGTGAGCCGGCATCTGCCGCCATTTGAGACCTCGAATGGCGTCGGTCAACCCCGTGGGGTTCGACGAAGATGCGACGGTATCGGCGGCCACTACGACGTCGGGCAACACCCAAAGGCTCACCGTGATCGCGATAAGGGCCCACCACTTGTACCAGGCGCGGATCGCCATCCTCATGATCACAACGTGAACTCTTCCCGTATTTTCCGGCCCCTCACGCCACTTTCAATGACCCGATGGAAGAAACGGAGGAGATCCGCGAGATCCAGCCAAAACCCGCAGTTGATGCAGCGCGCATACAGACGTCGACTGAGCGACGTATAGTGCCGCTCGATTAACATACAGCCTTTGCATTTGAGGCAGTGCATACCCTCGATCCACCTCCATGCCCGACGCCAGACCATACCACGCGAACGGGGTAGGATGCGGCGTGCCCCTCATCTGCCGCTCAGCGAAGCCGATTGAGAATGACGGCCAAGCTGCCGGCCAACAACCCCCCACCAAAGATGGTCAGAAAGAAGGAGAGATAGGCAGAGGTGCTTCCACTTGGATGTGTTTCGTACAGTAGATCCCGAACTCCGCCTTGTACCATCAGTACCGACAGCGTGGTCAAGGATCCCATGCCAAACCACCACAGGAACGATCTCACACCGATCTCATCTCCGAGAGTTCACGCAGTTGCCACCGCTGCCGGTCCGTCCTTTCGTCTGAGGCGATGGTACGTGCCACCCTTCCTGCTGTCAAGGCAAGAGGTGATTCGGGAATCGTCTCCTATCGGCGTGTGGAACGGAGTCTTCGCCGGTTCATCCGGTAGGCGGCGTCTCATGTCTGAGACCGCGGTGGAGGAAGACCGATACGCTACTAGCGCCGTTGTTGGCAATAATCAGTCCCGGTATGGCGTTTTGTTCCGTCATCACCGAGAAGTCCGCAATGGCGAACGGTCCCCCCTTGGTCCGATAGTTCCGGGGTGGATATCGAAACGTTCCATCTCCAACTCCGTAGACGATAGATAGGTCGTTCGACTGGATATTGACGATCGCAACGTCAACGATGTGATCGCCGTCAAAGTCGCGCGCAAGGCCGAAATTAGGGCCCGCATCGGCCCCTGAGTCCTTCCCTGGAAGAAAGGTCGCGTCCCCTTTGCCGAGAAAGACGGTGAAGGTATCCATTTCTCCGTTGATGACGAGCAAGTCGGGAATATTGTCTCGATTAAAATCGGCGAAACTGACGCCGAGCGGACGCTTGCCGGTCTTGTAGTCGGTAGGACCTCGGAAGGTGCCATCGCCGTTCCCCAGCCAAATCGAGACGGCGTTCGACATGCGCCCACCATTCGTGACGACCATGTCCACCTTGCTGTCGCCGTTCAAATCGTTCAGTGCCAGTGCCGTCGGGGTATCGCCATATTCGTAATGGACGCCTTCGACGAACTCTCCGCCGGTCTTGCCCAGGAGAATCTTGATCTTGTCATTGCGCAACGCAACCGCAAGATCCAGGTATCCGTCTCCGTTCAAATCCTCGGCAGCCACCGCGATGGGGATCTTGTTGACACTATAGGTTCGATAGAGCTCGAAGTGTGCCGCCGCACTTCCTCGGTATATCGCAATCTGGTCGCTCCCGGCACACGCCAGCGCAAGATCGAGCGTGCCATCCTGGTCCCAGTCCCGGACGGTGACGGCACGAGGCTCCTGACAGACCTTCAGGTGAACAGGTTCTCGGAAACTGCCGTCGCCGTTCCCCATCAGGAATGATAGCGTATTGTTACCGATATTCGTGGTCACAATATCTGTATTGCCGTCCATGTCAAAATCGGCCGTCGTGACACTCGTGGGATTTTTCCCGACGCTGTAATGGGCGAAGAGATAAAAGAGGTCTGGCGGCACGTAGCGAGAATTAGAAGACGGGCAGCCGGCCGCCACTGCGGTAAGCAACATCGCAGCGAGAGCCCACCCGCCTGATGGGCGCCGCGCCTTGGGGTGGATCGTTCGATCGGCCTGTAAATCACGTGCCATGGCCCGCGGCGAGTATACAACCCGCACTTCAGCCACACAACCAGACGAGTCTGGTACGCAGCCACCGGGCCATCTACCCCTCGTCCTCTGGGTCCGATGACACGAGCGCAATGGGGCGATCGGACCTCGAGCGAAATTGAAAAATGTTGCTTTGCTACGCTAGAATAGGTGCTTGCTTAGGAGGTTGTCATGGCAGACACGCAGAAGGTTTCTCTCACGATGTACGGCATTGCGGAAGTACTCAAATGGTGCATCGACAAGAACAACGGTCGGATTCCTGGGGTAGACACGGCAGGCTTCAAAAAAATGCAGGCCTTGTTGTCCGAAAAGCCGCAAAACGGTGACTACTTCACCTTAGACCAGTTTTGGAAAAAGACGGTGACGCTTGACCTGACGACGGACGAGATCGCGACGATCGACCGGTGTCTGTATGATATTCCAAACTTCGACAACGTTCCGTTACCGCAGATTCGCCACAAGTTTTGGCCGCAAGCGGCTGAAACGCACTAAGTTGATTGGCACCCGCGGGCACCGCACGGTGCCCGCGGGCGAGGCACTCTTCCTCGGGTCGACCAAGCCCCTGCTACTACAAGGACCCTTCGCCCTTCAAATACTTGCGGAACCGATCCATAAGTTCCGCGCCCAGCGTCCCCCCCTCAGGCTTTTTCGTGTTGGGGTCGGCGAAGTGCTGCCGGATCTCCTGAAGACGCTGTTCCGCTTGCTCGTTCCCCTGCAATCGTTTGGTTTTAGTCAGCGCCGCATCGAAGGCATCGAACGTCAGATCATTGTAGCCGAACGATCGAATGCGTTTGACTGCGCGCATCATCGCCTCGTTCCGAAACGTGGTTAGATGGTCGGAATCGATTTCACGAAGGCCCAATTTGCGGGCTCGACGCTCGGCCGCTTTCCGAATACCGCTCCGCACAAAATCAGGAGAGGTCTGGAGGCGTTTCCATGCTTCGTCGCTCCAGGACACACGTGCCTGTGGCTCATCCCAGAGTAGCCTCACATTCTGCTCATCGATGCGTTCCAGCCCTTTTTCTCTCGCAAGTTCCTCGGTATCATGACGAATCATGTCGGACACAAAGTCCATTGCAATCGGCGGCGAGTGCTGAATCTTCTCCTGTAACAGCGCCAGCGCACCCTCAGTCCATTCCATCGGCGTCACCTGACGCTCTCTGGGATCGCCCATCGCCTCCACACGCTCGAAAAGGTCGACGTTGACCTCCATGTGCCCACCTTCCCGCGCAACCTCCTCGGCGATCTGCTTCGTCATCCCGCGCATGAATTCCGGAACCGTGTTCAACCGTTCCCGTGCAGCCGCGGTCCACGGCAAATGGCCTTGAGCCATATCATCAGCGGCCGCAGCCATTCCAGCAGCTCCGCCCATTCCCCCCATCATCTGGCTTTTGAATTGATCGAGAATGTCCGCCGTGATTTCGCTGTATCCGAGTTCGCGCGCTTTTTTCTCAGCCAACCGCTTGACCATGCCTCGCAGAAAGAGCGGAGCCCGCTCCATCCGCTGTAGGGCCTCCGGAGTCCACCCGACCTCGCTCACTGGTGCCGACGACGGTTCCGACATAATAAAACCTCTCGCGCAGTGCGGCTTAAGATGGATTCAGCAATTCCTTTAGTTCTTTACCCGCCTTGAAGAAGGGAACCTTTTTGGCTGGCACCGACACGGTTGCCCCGGTCTTCGGATTGCGGCCCTCTTTCATGCGCCGGGACCGAAGCCGAAAGCTCCCAAATCCACGGATCTCGGTTTTGTCCCCATTCCGAAGCGAATCCCGAATGCTATCAAAGACGGTATTGACGACAATTTCCGCTTGTCGCTTCGTCAGTGTCGGCACCTGCTCAGACAGCCGTTCGATGATCTGGGCTTTCGTCATAAACTCTCCTTCTCCGGTCCTGGGAACTGCATGGAACCAAGCGTCGGAATGACCCGCATTCCGGCGTCGGCATTGACCTACCCTTTGACTGCAAGCCGTTGTCGGCGGCAAGCGGCATTGTCGCCGCGCGCTGTACTCTGCTCAAAATGCCATCAGATACTTGAGACTCACGCCGGGATGCCAGTCGAACTTGGGAAGCACCGTACCCAATTTCGATTCGAGCAGTTCACGCACCGAAAATCGCCGCTTCGGCTCAATGACCTGGGGTTCTCCTTCGATACCTCCTAGATCAGCCGCCAACTGAATGGCGTCATCGAGATCCCCCAATTCGTCGACGAGCCGAAGATCCTTCGCTTGACGTCCCGTGAACACCCTGCCATCAGCCATTTGACGGGCTTCATTGAGTTCAAGGGCGCGTCCCTCGGCCACCGCTTCGATGAACTGGTCGTGCACGTCATCCATCACAACCTGCAAAATGCTCCGCTCTTCGTCGCTCATCTTTCTGAGTGGAGAGCCGACATCCTTATAGCGGCCGGACTTCACGACGACGCCTTCGACCCCCAGCTTCTGAAGCAATCCCTCGATATTAGCGGTCTCCATAATGACGCCGATGCTGCCGGTCAACGTACCTGGGTTGGCCATGATGCGATCGGTCGCGACGGCGATATAATAACCCCCGGACGCTGCAACCGTTCCCATGGACGCGACGACCGCCTTGTTCGTTTTGTTGCGGACCCGGCGCACGGCATCGTGAATTTCCTGTGAGGGGACCACTCCGCCGCCCGGACTATCGATCCGCAGGACGATCGCCTTGACCGAGGGATTGTCGCCAAATCGCCGCAGTTCTCCGACGGCCTCACGTGAATCAAGGATCACCCCTTCAATTCGGATGAGTGCGACTCGATCGACCACGCCGAACTCCACATCGCCCAGGAGCCAACTTCCCAGGACGGTGAGAGCGGTACCGGCCAGGATGAGGCCCAGCACGAACCGCCATCGCTTCCGAGGCGGTGTCGGTACCACTGTCTGAGTCTCCGGCATCACGGGACTCCCTTCAGATGAGGGCTGCAATGCAAGCCCCGAGGGATGCTATTCGTCTTCCCCCTTACCCTTCTTGCGTTTGGCCGCACGACCCAAGCTCTGATCAACGGTACCCTGCGACGCATGGAACTCGTCCATGTTCCGTTGGTCCATATCGGACTGATGTTCCCGCTGACTCAAAGCGATCTTTCTCTCCTCGCGATCGACCTTAATCACCTTGGCCGTCAGCTCGTCCTGGGGCTTGAAGGTGTCTTCCAGCCGAGCCGAGGGCTCCATTCGTGTCTCACTGACGTGGATGAGTCCCTCGACGCCCCCCTCCAACTCAACAAATACCCCGAAATCGGCTACCTTGCTGACCTTGCCGGTCACGGTATCGCCGACGCGAACACGGCTCGGGATCTCATCGTCCCATGGATCTCTGGTCAGTTGCTTGAACCCGAGTGACAGACGTTCCTTTTCCTTGTCGATTCGCAAGACGACAGCCTCGACCTTTTGACCTTTCTTGAACAGCTCCGAAGGGTGTTTAACGTGCTTCACCCAGGACATGTCGCTGACATGAATGAGCCCATCGATTCCCTCATCTAAGCCCACGAATGCACCGAAATCCGTCAGGCTCTTGATCTTGCCTTCGATTCTGGTGCCGGCTGGATATTTGGTCTCGACAATGTCCCATGGATTCGGTGCGGTCTGCTTCATGCCGAGCGAGATTTTCCGGTTGGCCGGATCGACGTTGAGCACGGCGGCTTCCACCTGATCGCCGATTGACACGACTTTGGAGGGATGCCGCACCTCATGCGTCCAAGACATTTCCGACACGTGCACCAAGCCCTCGACACCTGGCTCCAACTCGACAAAGGCGCCGTAATCGGTCAGACTCACCACCTTCCCCTTCACGCGCGTCCCGATCGGATACTTGGAACCCACATTGGTCCAGGGATCGGCAGTCTTTTGTTTCAGCCCCAAGGAGATGCGGCCGGTTTCACGATCGTACTTCAAGACCGCGACCTCCACACGATCGCCGATGGAGAACATCTCAGAGGGGTGTCCAACACGGCCCCACGACATGTCGGTGATATGGAGCAAGCCGTCGATACCCCCGAGGTCAATGAACGCCCCATAGTCTGTAATGTTCTTGACCATCCCTTGGATGAGCTGCCCTTCCTTGAGATTGGCGAGCGTGGTCTGACGATTGCGATCGCGCGTCTCCTCCAGCAGAACCCGCCGCGACACGACGACATTGCCCCGGCGATGGTTGATCTTGATGATCTTCATCGGGAACACCTTCCCGATGAGCCCGTCAAGATCCCGCACCGGATGCAGGTCGATTTGGGAGCCCGGCAAGAAGGCCTTCACACCGATGTCGACCATCATCCCGCCCTTGATCTTGGAAAGAATCCGACCTTCGACGCTCTTTTCGTCCTTGAAGATCTTTTCGAGGTCCTCCCAGATCTTCATCTTGTCGGCTTTTTCCTTGGACAGGATGAGATTCCCCTCCGAGTCCTCCGTATTTTCGATGTAGACCTGAAGCCGATCGTTGACTTTTAGCGCCTTGAGTTCATCCGGCGGAAACTGATCGAGCGAAATCAGCCCTTCGGATTTGTAGCCGATATCGACCACAATTTTGTCTTTTCCAATGGCAACAATACGCCCTTCGACAATGGTTCCCTCTTCAATGTTGCGGAAAGACTCCGCATACAGGGCTTCCATCGCGTTCCGATCCATCCGTTTCGTTTCTGGTGAGGCTGTGCTCATGACAATTCCAACCCAATCTGCGACTTGCGTCGGCTGCTGATGCGTGATTAAGACAACCTGCGATCTCCCTCAGCGTTAAGAGACTGCAGGGCCGGCGTACCAGGTAAGGGTCTTGACTTGCTTCGCTCGCGCCCGCCGCGCCCCTCCGGGGGCTCGACTCGCCCGAGCTCGGCGATCTTGACCATCACCTGCCGGCTCACTTCATAATAAAAGGCCTTCTCCGATCCCGTAGCGACATCGGTGAAGTCCATCGCATCCCCGAAACGTACGGTAACACGATACGGACGCGGCCATGACCGGCCTGGCGGCATCGCCTGGAACGTCCCATCGATGTGCACCGGCACCACCGGACACCGGGTCTGCGCTACGATGATACCCACCCCGGGTTTCCCGTGGCGCAACTGACCCGTGACGGTACGACCCCCTTCGGGGAAAATCACCACTGCCTTTCCGCTTCGGATCAGGTCGGTTGCGCTCTCGAATCCTTCCCGGTCCAGACGGTCGGGCCGGATTGGAATCCACCCAAGACCGCGGAACAACCATTTGAACCCCGGTATCGGGAACAGATCGCGTCGGCCCATGTACCACAGTCGACGGTGGACCCCGCAGCCGAGCAACGGAATGTCCAAGTAGCTGGCGTGATTGGCCGCAAAGAGGACCCCGCCATCCGTCGGAATCCGGTCTTGCCCTTCGATCCGCAACCGAAAATAGACACGGGCAAGGCCTCGAACCATGACCCACAAAAAACCGTACAGCAGGCCATTCACAGCTTGGTGGCAATCACAGCGAGCATGTGGTCCAATACGACGGAGGCATCGAGCGCCGACGTATCGATCGTGATCGCGTCTTCGGCGCGACGCAACGGTGCATGGGCGCGCGTCTCATCACGGAGATCGCGGGCCACCAAGTCATTCTGGGTTTCCGTCAACGACACGGTGCGCCCGGCCGCCAGGAGTTCCTGATAGCGGCGTCGAGCCCGTACTTCTGTATTCGCCTCCAAATAAAACTTGACGTCGGCAGCCGGAAACACGCGCGTTCCGATGTCGCGACCTTCGGCCACGACGGCGCCCCGCACACCGATCCGGCGCTGAATCGGCAGCAACCATTCTCGCACGGCTGGAAGCGCGGAAATGGCACTGGCCAGCTCACTGACCTCCGGCGCACGCAAGGTTGTGGTGACGTCTCGTCCATCTACCACGACGGTCATCCCCCCGTCCGGGCCATGACTCACATCCAACGCCGTATCGGCCAATAGCCGTTCGATCCCTTCCCGGTCTCGCGGGTCGCACCCACACTCTTTCACTTTCCAGGCAAGAGCTCGATACAGCGCCCCCGTATCAAGATAGAGATATCCCAGGTGAGCCGCGAGCAACTTGGCGACCGTGCTTTTCCCCGCCCCAGCCGGACCATCGATGGCGATGATAAGGGACGCGTGGTGGCCGTTCCCTGGCACGCTGGCGGCCGACTGGGTCTTCATTATAGACATCAGGCAGAAGGTGTCAATAATTCCGATAGCTTAGAATAAAACCCAGGGAAGGATGTTTTCACGCACTCTACATCCTCAATCGTGGTAGGACTGTCTGCCACGAGCCCTGCGATCGTCATCGCCATGGCCACACGATGGTCGCCATAACTCCGGCAGGCCGCTCCTTTCAGACGGGTCGCCCCCCCGAGACCGTGGATCACCATTCCGTCTGGCTTCTCGTCCACCCGGATTCCCATTTTGCGCAGTTCTGCCCCCATCGTGGCAATTCGATCGCTCTCCTTCACGCGGAGTTCTTCCGCCCCTGTCACGTACGTGGGTCCAGCGGCCACGGCCGCAGCGACACAGAGCACGGGAAATTCGTCGATCGTAGAGGGGATTTCGTCGGCTGTCACGGTCGTCCCACGCAATCGAGCCGGGTGAACCACCAAATCAGCGATGGGCTCTCCGGCTTCTTCCCGACGATTAGCCACCTCAATATGCGCCCCCATGCGCGTCAGAATCGACAGGAGCCCGATGCGAGTCGGATTGACGCCGACGTTCGCCAGCATCACCGTCCCACCACCCACGATCGTGCCGGCCACGAGGAAAAAGGCCGCCGCAGAAAAATCCCCCGGAACCTTGACGGGCTTGCCGTTCCATCCCAGGGCAGGACGACCCTGAATCGATACGGTCGTGCCGTCGACGACGCAGGAGATACCAAAATAACGGAAGATCCGTTCCGTATGATCACGCGAAAGCCGAGGCTCGGTCACGGTCGTGGTCCCTTCCGCGTAGAGCCCAGCCAGCAGGATCGAAGACTTGACCTGGGCGCTTGCAACCGGGGACCGATACGCAATTCCTTTCAATTTTTGCCCGGTTATGGCCAGAGGTGCCAACTCTCCCCCTCGACGTCCCGCGATCAAGGCTCCCATTTCTCTGAGCGGACGCACAATCCGGCCCATCGGCCGGCGGCGAATCGACTCATCGCCCGTCAGCACTGAGAAATAATCCTGTCCCGCGAGCACACCGGCCAGCAATCGAATGCCGGTCCCCGAATTCCCGCATTCGATCGGCGCGCTCGGCTCACTCAGACCCCACAGGCCCTTTCCTTGCACCACCAGCCGGTCGGGCTGCTCTTCGATCGTCACACCCATGGCCTGGAACGCGCGCACAGTATTGAGGCAGTCTTCTCCCCGGCTGTAACCGAACACAACACTAGTGCCTTCGGCCAAGGCCGTGAGGATGACCGCACGATGAGTGACAGACTTATCTCCCGGGAGGGTCAAGGTCCCGCGAAGACCGGTCGTAGGATTAATCGTCCAGACGCTCATGCCCGAGCCTCACGGGTGGCAGACGGAGTGAGCCGTTCGCGCTCTAGTTTGGCTTGCTCCATCTCCTTTTCCAATCCAGGCCCGTCTCCGCTTCGAATGAGCGATTTGAAATGCGCCAAGTGCCGTTCGTACACCTCGATCAACTGCACCAAATTGTCACGATTCCACACGCAGATGTCCCGCCACATTTCGGGCGAGCTCGCCGCAATGCGGGTCGTGTCTCGCAGCCCTCCACCAGAATGGGTCTGAAGATCGAGCTCGGGAACCTGGTGGTCGCGCACGTCGGACAGCGCGTTCATTAGTGCAAAGGCCGCCACGTGAGGGAGATGGCTGACCGCACCGAGAATTTTGTCATGCAGCATCGGATCCATGGTCAATACCGTGCACCCAGTGAGTTCCCACATGCGATGGACGGCTTCGAGCGCATCCGCGTCGGTACGCTCCGTCGGCGTAAGAATGCATCGTGCCCCTCTGAACAGTGAGACGGATCCGGCGGCCACACCCGTTTTCTCTTTTCCGGCGATCGGATGCGCCCCCACAAACCGGACATGATGCGGCAGCAAAGACTCCGCCTGAGCCACCAAACGTCCTTTGACGCTGCCCACGTCTGTGACGATGGTACCGGGCCTGAGCCGCCCGCCCCAATGCTGCAGATGCTGTTGGTAGGTATCGACCGGTGTGGCCAACACCACGAGATCCGCGTCGCTGACGCCCTCATCCGGATCGGCCACGTACCGATCGATGGCGCCCAAGGCCACCGCGGTCTTGAGATTCTCGATGCGTCGCCCCACGCCGATGACCGATTTCGCCCATCCCTCCTTCCGAAGGATCATGCCAAGCGATCCACCGATCAGGCCGACCCCGATGATGGCGACGTGATGAAATGGAGGCGACATGGCGATAGAGGCGATGTGGAAGCCGATTACAAGTCTCGACCGACTGCGTGACCGATTTTCTTCAGCTCCGCCATCAACTCCTTGAACTTTGAAGGTTTAATCGATTCCTCCCCGTCACAGAGCGCACACTCTGGATTGGAGTGCACTTCGATCAGTAGTCCATCCGCCCCTGCGGCGATCGCCGCTCGGGACATGGGCGCCACCAAATTCCACTTCCCCGTGGCATGACTCGGATCGACGATCACAGGCAGATGCGAGAGTTCTTTCAGTGAGGGGACGGCGGACAGATCGAGAGTGTTCCGATAGTGCGTTTCAAACGTGCGGATGCCCCGCTCGCACAGCATGACGTTGCGATTACCCCGCGACATGATGTACTCGGCCGACAACAAGAATTCCTTCAAAGTGGCGGAAAGCCCCCGTTTCAGCAACACCGGCTTATCGTAGGAACCGACTTCCTTGAGCAACTCGAAGTTCTGCATGTTGCGCGCTCCGATTTGAATGATATCGGCTTTTTCGAGAAACAAATCGATGTCGCGTGTATCCAATATTTCGCTGACCACCGGCAAGCCGGTTTGGCGCTTCGCCTCCAGCAGATAGTCGAGACCCTCTCGGCCGACGCCTTGGAACGAATATGGGGACGTTCTCGGCTTGTACGCGCCGCCGCGCAGAATGTTCGCTCCTCCAGCCTTGACCTCGTGGGCAATACCGACGGTCAACTCCAATCGCTCCACAGCACAGGGGCCTGCCATGATCGTCAACTTCTTCCCACCGATTACGACCCCGCCGACGTCGATCCCGGTGTCGTCTTTCTTGAATTCCCGACTGACCAGTTTCCATGGAGCAAGCAACGGAGTGACGCTTTCCACACCGGGGAAGGCGGTCAGGGGCTGGTTCTGCAAAATCCTATCGTCGCCAATGACCCCGATGATCGTTCGCTCCTGTCCCGTCGAGATGTGCGACTTCAAGCCCAGCTCTCGAAGTCGGTCGAGAAGGTGGTCTATTTGTTTTTCGGTCGCCTCTGGTTTCAGCACGATAATCATGATCTGTCCTCTATCACACCGGTCTCCCTCCTGTGCTACCGCTTCAAGACACGCGCGAGAGCCGAAAGGAATACCTGGTTCTCGTCCGGCAATCCAATTGATACACGGAGCATCTGTCCTCCGAGATGCCGCACAATCACACCTTCGTGTAACAGCGCCTGAAAGACTTCCCGTCCGTCCCGCCTGGCGTCGAAATAAAGAAAATTAGTTTGGCTCGGCAGCGGCGCGCAGCCCATTCGTTCCAGCTCCTGACGGACCACACTCATTTGGTCGCGGTTCAGCGTTCGGCTGGCCGTGACATGGGCTTCGTCTTGCAGAGCGGCGACCGCCGCCGCCTGGGCCATACTGTTGGCGTTGAACGGTGGGCGGAGGCGATTGAGGTAGGCGACGATCTCCGGGGTCGTCAGGCCATAGCCAATTCGTAAGCCTGCCAACCCGTAAATCTTGGAGAAGGTGCGCAGCACGATGACGTTGCGGCCTTCCTTGACGTATCGAAGGGCATCGGGATACTCCGGTGCATCCACATATTCGTAGTAGGCCTCATCGAAGACGACGATGACGTGTTCCGGAACGTGGCGCATCAGGGCTTCCACTTCGGCCTTGGTGACCATGGTCCCGGTCGGGTTATTTGGATTACAGACAAAGAGCAATCGCGTACGGTCCGTGACCGCATTCGACATGGCGACCAGGTCATGCCGTCCGTCGGTCATCGGGACCACCAGCGGCACACCATGGGCCGCCGTGACTTCCATGTGATAAATCACAAATGTCTGGCTCGCCATGACGGCTTCCTCGCCTGGCGCAAGAAACGTCCGGGCGAGCAAGCCAATCACCTCATCAGACCCATTGCCCAGTATCACGTGGTCCGGTCCGACCTTCCAACGCTCCGCCAGCGCGCCACGAAGGCGAAAACCGCCGCCGTCCGGATAGCGATTCAGGGTTGCGGCCGTCTCGTGCAAGACGGCGATCGCCCTGGGAGATGGGCCAATCGGGTTCTCATTGGAGGCGAGTTTCACAATGCGCGAGAGGCCGAGTTCCCGCTGCAGCTCCTCAATCGGCTTGCCCGGGACGTAGGGCACCAACTGCTCGATATCCGGGTGAACCTTCAGCATCAGAGTGCCGTCTGCGCGGGATAGGATCCGAGTACTTTCATGAATAGACACCGTGACTTGACTTCGTCCATAGCCTTCTTGACGCGGTCCTCCTCGACGTGTCCCTCCACATCCACGAAGAAAATGTATTCCCATGCCTTCCGACGGGAGGGGCGGGACTCGATCTTCGTCATATTGATCCCCGAGGAGGCAAAGGGACGAAGCAGGTCGTAGAGTGCGCCCGAGCGATCTTTGACGGAGATCATCAGGGAGGTCTTATCCTTCCCGGTTCTTTGCGGCGCTGTTTTGGAGAGCACCAAAAACCGGGTGAAGTTGTTGATATTATCCTCGATCCTCGCTTGGACGACCTTCAACCCATACAGCTGAGCCGCCAGTTCCGACGCAATGGCGGCTCCAGAGGGATCGTCCGCACAGACTTCGGCGGCCCGTGCCGTACTGGGCACCTCTGACAGAGCCGCGGTGGGGAGATTCGTTTCCAGCCAGTTGCGGCACTGGGCCAATGCATGCGGGTGCGAGTACACCTTTTTGATCTGGTCCTTGGACCCCGATTTCGACAAGAGATGGTGGGAAATTTCGAGCAACACTTCGCCATAGATCAAGAGCGGTGAATCAATGAACAGATCCAACGTGTGGCTGACGACTCCCTCGGTCGAGTTCTCGATGGGGACGACCCCAAAGTTCGCCCGGCCTCGTTCGACCTCCGCAAAAACATCCTTAATGCTCTTGACGGGAACATATTGTGCGGAATCTCCGAATTTTTGCCGGCTGGCGAGGTGAGTGAACGTCGCACGAGGCCCCAGATACGCGACCTTTTGAGGCCCCTCCAATGACAGCGAGGCCGACATGATTTCTCGATAGACCGCGCGGATTCCGTCACTCGGAAAGGGGCCTGAATTGGCGGCCGTCAGCCGTGTCAAGATTTCGAGTTCCCTCGCCGGTGTATGGAGATTGGCCCCCGGATCGTCGCTTTTCTGTCGCTTGCGTCTTCCAATTTCGATCACGTATTCCGATCGTTGGTTCAGCAGGCGGATGATCTCGTCATCAACCCGATCAATGCTGGTGCGGAGTTCTTTGAGATCGTCTTGATCGCTCATTGGAAGACCGCCCCACGAGGGATAGCGCAGTTACACGCCGCCTGGTTGGAGTCCATGCCGGCTCTGTTACCGCAGGAATGGCACCACAGGATCGAGTAGACCCCAAGCGGCAAATGTTACTAAAATCTCTTGAAGTTTTGCAAGGATAGCGGTGAACGGGCAGGAGGAGAGACTCTAGGACAGGAGATCTTTTTTTCGCCCAAAGTGCTCGTACGCAAGGCGGCTGGCGCAGCGACCTCTCGCGGTGCGCTCCAAATAGCCCGCTTGGATCAGATACGGCTCATACACTTCTTCAAGCGTTCCTCGCTCTTCGTTGAGGGCCGCCGCCAACGCATCGACGCCCACAGGTCCACCGTTGAACTTGTCCAGTATTATCAGGAGGATCCGCCTGTCCATTTCGTCGAATCCAGCCGTATCCACTCCGAGCCACTCCAATGCAGCCGCCGCTACTGCCTGCGAAATGCACCCTTCTGCCTTGATCTGCGCATAGTCGCGAACTCGACGGATGAGACGATTGACGATTCGAGGGGTCCCCCTGCCACGCCGCGCGATTTCTCCGGCCCCCTCACGATCGAGCTCGGTGCGCAGCAGTCCGGCCGTACGGAGCACGATCGTTTTCAGTTCGTCCGTACTGTAAAACCCAAGGCGATAGACCAACCCAAATCGTTCGCGTAGCGGAGACGTGAGCGCTCCTGCCCGTGTAGTTGCCCCCACGAGGGTAAAGCGGGGCAAATCCAGTTTGACCGTCTTGGTACTCGACCCTTGGCCAATCACCAAATCGAGCTGATAGTCTTCCATGGCCGGATAGAGGGCTTCTTCGACTGAAGCGGGTAGGCGATGGATTTCGTCGATAAACAAGACGTCGCCTTCCTGCAGATTGGTCAAAATAGCCGCCAGGTCGCCGGCATGATTAAGCACCAGCCCGGATGTGGAACGGATGGCCACTCCCATTTCTCTCGCGATCACATGCGCGATCGTTGTTTTCCCCAATCCGGGCGGACCATAGAATATGGCATGGTCGAGCGCCTCACCGCGTTGCTTCGCGGCTTCGATACATACCTGGAGCGATTGCTTCATGGCACTCTGCCCGACGTACTCGTGCAGCCTCTGAGGACGTAAGTGAGCCTCGATTCCCTGCTCGTCTTCCGCTACCCCTGGCGTCACAGTCCGGTCCGTCATGCTCGGCGCTCTTTTCTCTCTCAGCTAGATTGTCAGCGTTGGGCGGGTGGAGGAAGTGTCTGAGGGATGGGCCGGGACCCACTCTGACCGGTGGGCATGTCTCCAGTGCAATCCGGAGGGCATCGACGTCCACCCTGTGTCGGATCCGGATTGGCATGTTCCATCCGTTCCAATTGGCATCGGCTCATGGCGCCGCCGTCCCGATTACATTGCGATGGTACGACGGATCCACCAACCTTCACATACCCCGAGGGACAATCCCCACATACCGAGAGCAGATTTCCCCCGAGCGGTGCACATTGCACCAGAGTCGGATCACCATCCTTACATGTCGTCGGGTCGTTCGTGACGGCCGTGGTGGCAAACCCGTCCGGGCAGGACCCGCATCGAAGCTGCCTAATTTTCGGGACTTCTGGTTCACCTGCC
Organism: Nitrospira sp.; assembly: GCA_036984305.1. Classification (NCBI taxonomy): domain Bacteria; kingdom Pseudomonadati; phylum Nitrospirota; class Nitrospiria; order Nitrospirales; family Nitrospiraceae; genus Nitrospira; species Nitrospira sp. The sequence continues at coordinate 336,233 of BQWY01000001.1, read as the reverse complement.
AAGGTGGTCAGTGGGAACTCAAGGGTCAGCATTGTGACGAGGATAAGAAGTCTCACCGGAAGAGTGTTCATGACCTACCCCTTTGCCAGTTCTTGCAGTGCGGTGCGGATGGCCTCCTTCAAGGTCAATCGGTCCATTGGCAGACGTTTCAATACCAATTTGGCGTCAGCGGCGCGATAGCCCAAATTGAGTAGCGCCGAAAGTGCATCGGCATATAATTCATCATATGCCACGGTTGCGCTCGCCTCCCCAGACTCAGACGCGATCGGCACATGCTCGACCTTGTCTTTGAGTTCCAGAACCAGCCGACTGGCAGACTTCTTCCCGACACCTGGAACTGTTGCCAATTTCTCGACATCGCCTGACCGAATCGTGGCGATCAGATCCTGAATCGACAAGGTAGACAGGACGCTCAGTCCCAGTTTCGGCCCGATCCCGGTCACCGTCGTGAGTAAGAGGAAGGCGGTCTTTTCGGCATCCGTCGAGAAGCCATAGAGCTGGATGGCATCCTCTCGCAGATGAGTATACACACAGAGGCGCGTCGTCTCCTCGAGGTTAGGTAAGGCATAAAAGGTGCTCAGGGGGATGAATAACTCGTAACCGACGCCATGAACGTCGAGGGTGACGTGCGTGGGGAACTTGGCTGTGAGGCGGCCCGTGAGCGAAGCGATCATGTCGGCCCGAGCAGAGCCTCCGGCGCCGTGGATTGGCGGACCCGGTGCTATCCGGCCGCCGCGGCCTTCTCCATGATTTCTTCAGAGATGTCGAAATTGGCGTGGACCTTCTGCACGTCGTCGTGATCGTCCAAAATTTCGACGAGCTTGAGCATCTGTTCCGCAGCTTTCTCCTCGAGCTGCACCGAGTTTTGAGGGATGTAGGTCAACTCGGCGAACGAGGTCTCGATCGACACGTCCGTCAACGCTTTCTTCACGGCCTCGAAGTCCTGTGGAGCCGTGATGACTTCGAAGGCCTTGTCGCTGACCTTGACGTCCTCGGCTCCGGCGTCCAATGCCAGTGATAGCAGGCGGTCCTCCTCGACCTTGTCACGCTCGACGACGAGCAAGCCCTTCTTGTTGAACTGCCAAGCCACAGCCCCGGCTTCGGCCATCGTCCCGCCGTTTTTTGTCAGAAGGCTGCGTATCTCAGCCACGGTGCGGTTACGATTGTCCGACGTAATTTCGAGGAGCATCGCCGTTCCACCCGGCCCATACCCTTCCAGAGAGAATTCTTCGATTGTCACGCCCGGGAGCTCACCCGTCCCTCGTTGGATGGCCTTCTTAATGGTATCGTTGGGCATGTTGGCCTCGCGGGCCTTTAGGACTGCCAAGCGGAGGCGTGGGTTCCCATCCGGATCACCACCGCTGCGGGCGGCAATGGTGATTTCCCGAATGACTTTGGTGAAGCGTTTCCCGCGCTTGGCGTCCACTGCGGCTTTATGCCGCTTGGTGGTGGCCCAGTGACTATGGCCGCCCATGTGACCTCCGACCCAAAGGCGTTGAGGTTAGAGTGGTAGAGCTAACATAGAGGAAAGAAATGTGTCAACGAGGTTGGCCGGCCCGAGCACATGCCATCGGACGGCTATTCACGATACAGGAGCAGAACAAGGCCTAAGGCCACAATAATGCTTGCCCAAATTCGTGACCCAACCAGTTTCAGCGGTAGTCCCATCCGCGGAGCAGATGGGTCGCCCGGCTGGGACGAGGCGCTCCACAGTGTCAGCCCCTTGGCGACAGCCGCAGCAATCGCCAGCGCGGCCATGAGGGTATGGTGTTGATCAATCTGATGCCCGCTTGGATGGGGGCCGTGTTCGTGTGCCAGAAGCATGAGACCCCCGACGATCGCATAGGCGGGGAGCACGTACTCCCATCCAGCATTCAATAATTGCCGTGATCGTCGCCCCGCTTCGATGGCCCCGACAACAATAGACATGAGACCAATGAGCTTGTGCTGCAGGATTTCCGGGTGGTCTCCGGACAATGTTTCCATGAACCCCATATGGCCGATCGGCCACGCTTCATGGTCGCTCCAGATGAGCAGGAAGACTCCGCAGGCAAGCAGCGCCGCCGGGACAAGCGCCTGGCCCCATCCAGTTGCCTTCCCGCCCGCCGCTCGCCATTCTCCGTATCCGATGAAGAGAAGAAAAATCCCGGCCAGCCAATGATTGCGCTCTGAGTAGGCCTTCCCCTCCATCGAACCTTCCCAGTGGTGGCCTTCATCATGGCCGTGCATACTAGTCCCCTGATGTGCGGCTTGCTCGGTCGCCACGCTTTCGGCGTGCGAGTGCGGAATTGCGATGCTCCATATGCTCACGACCATGAGTATGACAACACAATAGTGGAGAGGGGACATCATAAAATAGGGCTTGATCAATAACAAAGCCCATCCGGTTGTCCCGGATGGGCCTCGTGTGGACCGTCCTTAGTACAAGATCGTTACATGAACTTCAAAAATTTGTCTTTAGCTTCGTCCATGATCGTCGCCGTGACCGAGGCTGCCCCGCGCTCCTTGGCAATGCGCTCGATTTCCCGGCGGGCCATGGGCCGAATAAAATCAGGAATGTTTTCCAATCGCTGTTCTGCTTCGGACGTCCAGGCGATTCCGTTCGGTTCGCTCTTCGCGTCGTCCATCACCTGCAGCGAAATTGTGGTCAGGCTCTGCCGCCTCGCATAGCTTTCGACGCTCGCTTGCACCATTGGCTTCACGAAGGAGGGCAACCGCTCCAGGCGCTCCTTTGCGTCCGGCGTCCATGTGAAATCCGCCTTGCCCGGTTCATCAACCTTCCCGCTCGACCCCATGCCCATTTGTGCAACGACCGCGGCAAAAGGACAGCTGCCCCCGGATTTTTCACCTTCCTTTGGCACGCCCCCAGGGATGCTCGGAGATTCGACCGGTTTGGAAGATTGCCCTGCCCCGATCTTTTCGTTCAGGTAGGCGGCCATTTGCCCCATTCCCGACTTGGCCTCATCTTTGAGGGTTCCCCGTGTCATTTCGAACGGTTCGACAGGAGCCTGTCTCCCTCCCAACTTCACGCCGAGTGAACTCACCATCTGCGTCTCGCCAGGATTGGTGACCATGGAGAACTTGGCCCCGCAGGAAGGACATCCAAAAAACACTCCCAGGGACCCCTCGGCTGGCTGTTCCACCTTTTGAAAGTTCATGTACGTTTCGCAATTGAGACAGACGAACTTCATGCCTGTACCTCGTGACCCGATCAAAGTCGGATGGCTAGAGCTTTTCCCCTAGTACTTTGCGATACTGCACCAGCGTCATCACTCGTTCCGCAACTTGCCGATAGCGTTGTAACGTCGGATAGTGTTCATCCAATAGCGGCGCTCCCTTGTCGAAGGTCTTTGCAAGCGTTCGATCGAAGGGGATGCGGCCAAGCAGCGGTACGTCCAACGCATCGCACATGGCTTGGGTGTTGCCCTCGAACAATTCTCCCTCCGCACCGCAAGACGGGCATCGATATTCACTCATGTTCTCGACGACACCCAACACGGCAATGCCCATATCCCGCGCATAGGTGATGGACTTCTGCACCACGTCAGACGCGACCTCCGAGGGGGTCGTCACCACGACCGCCCCGGCTAGATCGGGGATAAAGCCGGCGATGACGGGGGGCTTGTCCGCCGCGGCTCCGGGGGGAAGATCCGTGAGCAGGTAATCCAGTTCCCCCCAGACGACATCGCCGAGAAATTCGCGAATCACGTTCATTTCCATCAATCCGAGCCACACCGGACTCAGATCCATGGGTCCCTTCCACCGCACTGGCGACGTGGCATCAAGAAAGAAATCCATGGAGGCGACCTTAATCCCGAGTGGGCCAATCGGCGGAATTGCACCCTCGTCGGTGATCGTCAGTCGCTGGCCGTGCATCCCCAGCATGCGTGGTACGCACGGCCCGTTCAAGTCGACATCGAGTAGACCAACGCGTTTGCCCAATCGGGCCAGAGCCAGACCGAGATTGACCGTGGTCATGCTCTTCCCGACCCCCCCCTTGCCGCTCATGACGGCAATCTTGTGCGTGACTGCGGCCATGCGAGCCTGCACCTGGCGCATCTGCGCGGTGATTTGCTGCACGACTTTGGCGTCGTCCTGATATTGGAGTTTCGCCAAAATGGACTTGAGGTCCTTTTCTGGAGTCATGGCGGTGCGAGCGGTGTCGGTCATTGTCGTCGCCTACTTGTAACCGGGCACGGTAGCATAGGGATTTCTGGAGAGTCAAACTGATCGGACGCCCTCGGGACTGCCTCCTCCACCCTACCTGCGAGGGGTGCACACCGTTCAGGTTTCGTTGCCCCATTAAATCGAATATTGGGGGCCCTGCGCACCTCCGCCCAACCTCATGAGAATATCGCGACGCTTCAATTCGTCGATGATCCGCTTGGCAATCTCCTCAAAATCCTTCGGACCCGCAAACACGAGATCGGTATTGGGGGGCGGCTCCTCCGGATGGTTGCTCAGGTGCACGGCCAGGACTGCCGCCGGCTGCACGAGGGTTCGAACGGCTTGATGATCCGCTCGGCTAAAGGTGTTGGTCGTCGAAATCACAATCAATCCCGAGTCCATAAATAGCCGGGCCACCTCGCCGAATCGACGGACGGTCTCGCTTGCATCTTCAGCATGAATGTCGCTGTCCAATCCATGCCGAAGATTTTGACCGTCCAGCAGGTACGCGTGTCGGCCATCCGCAATGAGTCTGACCTCGAGCCGACGGGCCAAAAAAGACTTCCCCGCATGGGCCCCTCCGGTGATCAGCACCAGCGCTGCGCGATGGCCGAAGAGGGCGGTGCGTTCATCTGGAGTGACATCGCCCTTGACCCATGCGATGTCCCGCTTGCGCGCCTCGTCGCGCAGGCTCGTTTGTTCGTCGCGCAGAGCTTCGGTGATGATGCCGCCACCCGATACATCGTACTGGTCGACGAGAACAAACCGTCCGGTAGACTCGAAATCCCCATACAGGTCGAAGGCCAACGGGGCACGTGTCCGGATCGTCAATTCGGCCACTTCATTACGGTGAACCGCGGTATGCACCTGCTTGGCATCCAAATCCGCCGTATCGATGATGCGATGAATCGTGGCCACCTCGCACTCCACTTCCTGCGTGGCCAGTCGCAACTCGTAGGTGCACCCTTTTTCAAGGGGGCGCCGCCCCATCCAGAACAGGTTGCAGCGGACGAGGGTCGACACCTGCGGCACGGTTTCCTGATGGGAGGCGATCTCGCCGCGCTCGACAAAGATTTGTTCGTCCAACGTCACACCAGTCGATTGTCCCGCCTTGGCCTCGGTCGGAACCGGCTCGATATTGAATGCTTCGATGGTCCGGACCCTTGCCGACTTGTTCGAAGGTGAAAACACCAAGCGGTCTCCCACCCTGATCGCTCCGCTCGCCAATCGTCCGGCCAGAATCCGTCGTGCATCAAACTTGTAGACGTCTTGAATCGGGAAACGTAGCGGCTGTTGCTCGCGAGCGGTCTCTTTGGTGAACGACTCCAGCGTCTGCAATACGGTTGGACCGCGATACCAGGGCATCTGGGCGCTGGCATGCGCAATGTTGTCGCCGACCTTCGCGCTGACCGGGATGAATCGCTGCGGTTTGACTTTCAGCTGCGCCAGAAACTCCGAATATTCGCCTTCAATCCGGCTGAACACATCTTGTCGGTATCCGGCCAAGTCCATCTTGTTGACGACCACGGCGACCTGTTTGACGCCCAAGAGCGACAACAGATACCCGTGCTTTTTGGACTGCTCCTTAACGCCCTCGTGAGCGTCGATGAGCAACAGCGCCGCTTCGGCTCGCGCCGCGCCAGAAACCATATTCTTAAGGAACTCCTTGTGGCCCGGCGCATCGATGATGATGTATTGGCGCTCCTTCCACGAGAAAAACGTCCGCGCGGTATCAATGGTGATCCCCTGCTCCTGCTCCTCCAGAAAGGCGTCGAAAAGAAACGCATATTCGAATTCCTTGCCTTGCTGTCGGCAGATGGCCTGAACTTTTTCGAGCTTCCCGTCCGGCAACGAGCCGGTGTCGGCAAAGAGACGACCAACCAACGTCGACTTGCCGTGATCGACATGTCCGACGATCACAATGTTCAAATGCGCCTGCGCCTGATCTGTCTTTCCAACGGCCACCGTCATGGTGAGCTTCCTCTCTGACTTACCACGCAGAAAAAAACCTGAATGATCCCCCTCAGCTGCTCAAGACCCTGCACCCAGGCGCATCACCGCTCCCACAGTACATCCTCCGTTCGAAGAACGCTCAACGCGGCTCCCGGTGATGCGGCAGAGAACCTGCGAGCGAGGCGTACAAACTAACTAGGCCGCAGTAGAGACGCGCGATCGAGAGCCACACCTGGGGCCGTTTCAAGGTTCTTCACTACATGTAGCCGTCTTTCCGAAGCATTTCCATCCCCCGCCCCTCGTCCTGAGCACGTCCCGCTCGTTCAGCAATCTTAGTATTCCGCAGTTCGATCAAAATATCGTCGACCGACTGCGCGCACGATTTGATCGGCGCGGTGCAAGGCTCGCACCCAAGGCTCCGGTAGCGTATGCCCTCGCCTTTGTCCAGATACAGGTCCATGAAGGGGATATTCTCAAGCTTGATGTATTCCCAAATATTGATCTCCGTCCAATCCAGGAGCGGATGGATGCGGATATGCGTCCCGGGTGGGAACGAAGTCTTGAATTGGTCCCAGAGCTCGGGTGGCTGCTCCCTGAAATCCCACTCGCCATGCTTGTCGCGAGGAGAAAAATATCGCTCTTTGGCCCGCGTGGCCTCTTCGTCGGCCCTTACGCCCAAAATGATCCCCGTATAACCGTGTTCTTCGATCAATTGCTTGAGGCCGTTCGTTTTGAGGGCCGTGCAGCAGACTTGCCGGCCCATCGTGTGATTCATCCCCGCGGCCAGCGCCTCTTTGTTCTGTCCCACCACAAGGTTCAACCGCCATTCCCTGGCAAGTCGGTCTCGATACTCGATCATCGCGGGAATTTTATAACTCGTGTCGACGTGCAAAAGCGGAAACGGCACGTGTCCGAAGAAGGCCTTTCGCGCCAACCACAGCAGCACGGTGGAATCCTTGCCCATGGACCAGAGCATGCCGAGATGATCGAAGTGCTTGTAGGCTTCACGGAGAATATAGACGCTTTGATCTTCAAGCTGTCGTAAGTGCTTCATGACCGACTCGTGTTTGGCTACAGTGTTGAACCGACCGCGATGCCGGCCGGTCGTCCGACTATCATCAATTTACGCATGACCGCGCCGGAATCAATCGCGGTCTGGGCCGCCCGGACTCCCTCAGGGATCGACGCTGCCACACGAGCTGCGTACAGTAACATCCCCGCATTCAGCGTAATCCAGTTGCGTGCCTGCCCCTTGAGTTCACCTTGCAGGATCCGCAGCAGCAGTGCGGCTTCCTTGTTCCGCTCCTTGGGCGAAAAGCCCGCCATGTCTCGCGTCGTGCCGAGGGGCAGGCCCGCGTCCTTCGGTTGAAAGGTGATCCGCATCGGATGACCGTCCCGGTCCCGCAGTTCGGTGATCTGCGTCCCTCCGGCGATGGACAGTTCCGGTTCTCCTTCGACGCCGCGCACGATCAACGCCCGCGCCCCACCCAGCATCCCGAGCGCCTCACCGATTTTCTCGAAATAAGGCGGATGCATCATGCCGATCACCTGCACAGCCGCGCGGGCGGGATTCAGCATACGCGCCACCGGATGCACGAAATTTCGCACGCCGAGTTCATGCCGGAGCGCGAGCAATTTCCCCAAGGGTGGATGAAACAGCGCAATATCCAGGTACGCGAAGGCATTGGCAACCAACTCCTTCTCGACCACCGAAGGCGGCAAATCGACGGCAATACCCAGCGCGGAAAAGGTGGACCAGACGCCTGGCCGTTCGGGAAGGCCTTCCCATCCGTGCACGAGCACCGTCGCTCCCGCTGACGCAGCCACAAGCGCCGCGCCAGCGATCGCCGAAAACGTGTCCTGCTTGCCGGCGTAGCAGGCCACATCGACCAGATGCGCGTTGTCCGGCACTCGCAGCGGCGTGACGTAGGATCGTGCGGTTGCGGTAAAGGCGGCGAATTCTCCGACGGATTCACCCTTCATTCTCATGCCGATGAGAAACGCGCCGATCTGAGCTTCAGTTGCTCGCCCCTCGACGAGACAGGCCATGGCCTGCTTCGCTTCCTCCCAGGTGAGATCCTTGCAGGTCTTGGCGCCCTTTCCGATCTTCGCGATGAACGACTGCATCATGCGGTCCTCATTTGTGCAGTCCACATTCGGTTTTCGCAGAATTTTTCCATCGCCCAGATCGTGGATCCTCCCCATCGGCGACCGGAGCCGTACAATGGGTGCACCCGACGCTGGGGTAGTTTCGGTCGTGTAATTCGTTGTACGGCACCTCATAGATCTTGATGTAGCTCCACACGTCGGACCATCGCCATCTGGCCAACGGATTCACCTTAACCAAGCCAAACTTCCCATCCCATTCGATGAGGCCGGCATTCGCTCGGGTCGGAGCCTGATCACGACGGATGCCGGTGACCCAGGCATCGTACCCTTCGAGCACGCGCGTTAGCGGCTCCACCTTCCTAATTTGGCAGCATTGGTCAGGATGACGGGTCCACAGTTGATCGCCGTGTTCGGCCGCTTGGCGTTCCGGCGTGATCAACGGCCTCGCCTGGATAAGTTGAGCCGGCTTGAGCGCATACCGCTCCACGATGCGATCCCGCGTCCGATAGGTCTCTGGAAACAAGAAGTCGGTATCGAGATAGAACAAGGGCATGTCCGGATTAATTCGGTGCATCATGTCCACGAGCACGACGTCCTCGGCCCCAAAACTGCACGCCAACACGATACGCGGGTGGTATCGCTCGATCGCAAACGCCAACACATCCTGCGGCGACTTCGCCTCGAGAGTCTGACTGACCGCTTGGAGGTCGGCTTCGTGCACGAGCTTATCCTTCGACCTTCTCCACGAGGATCTTGTAATGCGCCGCGTCCGGGTCCAATGCTTCCTGGACTAGGACGAGATGACCGTCATTTTTGAGGCTCATGGGCACATTTCGGATTGGCTCCCCGGCATCGAGCCAGACCTCCAAACGCTCACCTGCGTCCATCATCTCCAGTTTAAGTTTGGTCTTGACGTAGTTCATGGGACAGGCCACACCACGAAGATCGTACACGGGCGCGGCCGGCCCTGTGGGAGTGGATGGCGGTGCAGCCGCCGCTGTCTCATCGGCCGATATGGGTTTCAGTTTTAGATCCTTGCCCAGATTGTCCGTGGCCGTACGACACGCCTCGACAAATCCCTTGGCAAATTGCAGGCGAGCTTGTACGAATGCCGCGGTGGCCTCTTTGGTTCCCAGATCCGCACATTGCGCGTTCAGGTTACGATAGCTCGCAGGAACAACGCCACGGCTAACCAAGCGCAGTTCGAACTCCTGAAATGTCTCGGCATCTGTATTGGGTTCGATCCCTTCCGTGACGAGCAGCGCCTTGGCCCCCGCGAGGACGGCCCGATACGCCTTGTTCACGGCAACCGGGAATTGATGCTTATCCGCAGCCAGGCGCGCCTGGTACAGCTCTTGGTCGGCTTCCAGCATCTGATTGTCGATCAGTTCCAGCGCACCGCCGGCGCACTCACCGGGTCCGAGGTCCTCGAGCACGAATTCCTTCTCCCCTTCCCAATCGTAGTAGTACGTTGCATCCTCATCAAAGCTCGGGAAGATGGTGTAGGGAATCAGTTCATCTTTTAGTGCCGATTTACCAACCCGCTGGATGAAGGAGGGAAGGTTTTCATTCCCTTGGCGATCCCGACGGAAGACCTCGACCAACCGCGAGATAGCCGCCGGAACGTTTTTGGCCGGCAACTTGACAATGAGTTGGCCGATGCGGGCCTGTCCATTGACCCCACCTCCCAGATGGAGTTCGTAGTGCGGAGCCGTGTGATCTCCAATGCGTTTTCCGACGCCATGTAACCCGATGGTCGCGATATGATGCTGCGCGCAGGAATTGTGGCAGCCGCTCACTTTGATGCTCACCCCCTTCAGGTCCTCGGGTACGCGGCCCGGCGGGAAGACGTCGGCTAACGCCCGCGCCACGCCCTTTGACGACGTAATTCCCAGGCCACACGTATCGGTTCCCGGGCAAGCCACGATGTCTTCGATCAGTTCGGCTCCGGGTTCGCCCAATCCAATTCCTTTCAATTGAGCGTACATGTCGAGAAGCCGAGGTTCGGACACATGACGAATGATCAGATTCTGGCTGATGGTGGTGCGCAGATTGCCGTTTGAAAAGCGCTCGGCGATATCGGCAAGGGCGAACATCTGCTCCGATGTGACGTCGCCCATCGGCAACTTCACGAAGACTGCGGCATAGCCCGCCTGCTTTTGCTTCACGACGTTGGTGCGGCACCACGCCTCGTAATCTTCAGGCAACAGACCATGAGGTTGTAGCCGTCCGTTGCCGTTACCCCCTCCCGCCGCATGCCCGTTTCCGGCGGGCGCGAGTTTTTCGGGCATGATCAGAGGACCCGGCTTGTCCTCATATTCCATCAACTTGATCGGCATGGCTTGGGGAATGGAATACCCTAGGTCGCGGTAGGCTTGCTCCCAGCGGCGTGCAAACTCATCGAATCCCAACTTGTCGATGACGAATTTCATCCTCGCCTTGTTGCGGTTTTTGCGATTGCCCAACCCGTCGAATACTTTGATCACGGCTTCAATGGACGGAATGAGCTCGTTCATAGGCACGAATTCCCGGAGTACCTTCGCAATCCGGGGAGTGGAGCCGAGTCCGCCTCCTACCACCATTTTAAAGCCGATGTCGCCGTTCGACTGTCGCAGAGCCAACAGTCCAATATCGTGAATGGGCGTCAACGCGCAATCGTGCGCACAACCCGAGAACGCGATCTTGAACTTTCGCGGCAAACTTTGATTCAACGAGTTCCGCAGGAGATGGTATGCAACGGTTTTGGCATACGGCGTGACGTCGAAGACCTCGCCCTGGCACACGCCTGCCAGATGACAGGCCGTCACGTTGCGGACGGTATTCGCGCAGGCCTCACGAGTGGTCATGCCGACCTCGGCCAGGGCCCGCATCATCCCTCCGACATTGGACAACTCCGCGTAGTGCAATTGGATATCTTGCCGTGTCGTGACGTGACCCACGCCAGTTGCGTAGCGGTCCGCTATTTGGGCAATCCGACGCAGCTGATTGGCCGTCAGTCCCCCGAATGGGATCTTGATGCGAAACATCTGTACTCCAGGCTGCCGCTGGCCGTAAATCCCATGCTGCAGACGGAAGGGCTTGAAAAGATCATTGGAAAGATCGCCGTCAATGACGCGCTGAGCTTCGGATTCAAAGGCTTCGATCTCCTCCAGAATCGCGGTCGGAATCGTGTCCGTTCGAATGGGAGGATGTTCCGTCTTCGTGGGTGTCATTGGATCCCCTCGTGCTAGATCAGAGCGATGCTTATTATAATAGGCGCTGATGATGCTGATTCGTTGTTTTTAAATGTGGTACATCGGGCTCCCGCGTTGATGTAGAACTCGATACTCCTCAACCAGCTCGCTCAACATGATCCGGTTCAGCAAGTCCATTTCCACCTGCTGCACCCGAGCCCATATGGCACTCAGAAGGAGATGCTGTTCTATGCCTCGACGAACAGGAGAGCCGGCTCTCGAAGCAGTCACTGGTACCACAGGTGGACCATCGAGCGCCTCAATAATCTGGGCCACAGAAAGCTCCTCCGGCCGCTTCCGCAAGAGGTAGCCGCCTTGGACACCTCGGGTGCTTTCGACAAGGCCAGCGCGCTTCATGGCCGTGAGCACATGCTCCAAGACTCGTACCGGAATGGCTTGGCGCCTCGCGATGGTCCTGGCCTGTACCGGTTCTCCAGTGGCCTGAGTCGCGAGATCAATCGCTACAAGAATTCCATAGTTTGTTCGCTTGCTCCCGATTCTCATTGAATCTACATAATTCCTATAGGGATTTCAGTATCACAGATGTTTGCGTGTTTGGTCAAGGGCAGGTTAATGCCACATCTCATCAGCAAATCACGAACCGGCCCCCACCCGAACCTTTACTTCATGAATGGATAGCCATGATTTCTCGGGGCCTCGCGTAGGCTAATAACAACGTATGTACACAAGGCGATGGTCGACGCAAGGAGTTGGTCCACTCGTCATTATTTATTTCGGTCCTGAGCGAGCGGGCTGCAAATCTTTCAGTGTCGTACCACGATCTGTTCGTATCGCCCTCCCACGTGTGCAGGATTTACAGAAATGGATGGATTCCGTACACCACACGAATCGCGGAGATCCGGTTTCCGAATCACGGGGAAGCCGTACCCAACAAGCCTTTGATGGCTTCGCACCCATCACCGGTTTTCTCTGGCGATGAATTTTCCGAATTGACATCACCGCACACCTGGGACATAATCCCGCCCTCTTCTTCTCCGGGATTCTCCGCAATGCAACGGTCTCGTTCGTTGAATCTTTTGCTTCTGAGCGTGGACTCCGACTTGCACGATCAAGTCAAACACACGTTCAAAGGAGCCTCGCTCACGATTGCTAAACACACGGCCTCAATCTCCAAGCTGCTGCAGAAAAAAGAGTTCGATGCCGTTCTTATCGAGTCGAAGCGCCGTTCGCTCGCCGAACTGAGCTTGCTCAAGACTGCGGCAAACAGCTCCAGAACCATATTCATTACCGGATCTCGCCGCTCATTACGCCAGGCGATCACCCTGCTTCGAGACATGACCGACGGCGAGCTTATCCCAAAGGGAAACGGCGCCGACCCGTCACTTGAGGAGCTCATTCAATCCAAAGTCAGCGATTTCGTAAAGGGCATGCGCAACGGGTCCGCACGCAACCTGTACCCCATGCTGATCTCCGCAGTCGAGCGGCCCCTCCTGTCCTTAACCCTCAGAGAAACACACGGGAACCAAATCCAAGCAGCTCGGTTATTGGGGATGAATAGAAATACCCTCCGCAAGAAGATTGCGGAACTCCATATACCCTTGTCCCGAACCAAGTCCGCGCACAAGATAGCCCTGTAGTGGTCCCGACCGGTCGATTTGGGAAATCAAGCCGCCATACTTAACCCCGCGGAGAGGCCCCGGAACGTCTGCGGGTCCACTCTGCGGTAACAAAGGAGGAGCGAACGATGACCAAAGAGGAATTGATTGCCAGGATGGCTGCCACGGCAGGCATCACAAAAGTTGCCGCGGGAACCGCGCTCGAAGCATTCACCGGCGCGGTGACGACTTCTCTCAAGAAAGGCCAGCGTGTCAGTTTGGTGAACTTTGGGACGTTTACGGTCAGCAAGCGCAGGGCACGGACCGGCCGGAACCCCCGCACGGGTGAACCGCTGAAGATCCCGGCCGCTCGCGTGCCAAAATTCTCAGCTGGCAAGGAACTCAAGGCGGCAGTGAAGTAATCCCTCCATCACACTCATGCGGTGGCCCGGCGGGGCCTCCTGTCACGCCTGCCGGGCCAATTCTTGACACTACTCAAGTACTTGTAATAGCATCGCAACTTGAGTTTTAGGCGCGTAGCTCAGGGGGAGAGCGCTACCTTGACACGGTAGAGGTCGACGGTTCAAGACCGTCCGCGCCTACCACGTCATTGAGGCATCGAACCGACAGTGGCGGTTCCGGTGCCTTTCTTTTTCTAGGACCGTGTTTTGAGTGCAGTGCAGATTACAATCACCCTTCCAGACGGCACACACCGACAGGTTCCGACTGGCTGTACAGTTCAGGAGGCGCTCGCGTCTTCGGGTATAGATCTGGACAGCCACATCTTTGCTGCCAAGGTCAATGGCAGGTCGGTCGATCTATCCAAGCCGTTGACCCAGGACGCGACCGTGGAGCCGCTCAGCTTCTCCTCCACAGACGGACGGGAGGTCTACCGACACAGCAGTACGCACATCATGGCGCAAGCAGTCAAAGAACTGTTCCCGGGCGCGCAAGTCACCATCGGCCCCGCCCTCGAGGACAGCTTTTACTACGATTTTGCCTTTGATCGTCCGTTTACCCCGGAAGACTTGGAAAAGATCGAGGCCCGGGCAAGGGATATCGCACGTCGCAACCTGCCCATTACGCGTCGGGAGTTCTCCAAGTCGGAGGCAATCGAGTTCTTCAAAGCACGTGGCGAGCACTACAAAGTCGAACTCATCCAAGGATTCCCGGACGGTGAGCCCATTTCCGCATACAGCCAAGGCGAGTTCGTCGACCTGTGCCGGGGACCGCACCTTCCCTCGACGGGGCATGTCAAGGCGTTCAAGCTGCTATCCACTGGCGGAGCCTACTGGCGGGGAGACGAGCGCAATCCCATGCTCCAACGGATTTATGGGACGTCGTTTCCCACCCAGGAAGCATTGGACGCCTACCTCCACAAGTTGGAGGAGATCAAGCGTCGTGATCACAGAAAGCTGGGGAAGGAACTCGATCTCGTCACCATCCAAGACGAGATCGGACCCGGTCTGGTGCTCTGGCATCCGAAGGGAGCGGCGATTCGACTCCTCATCGAAAATTTTTGGCGCGAGCAGCACATTCAGGACGGCTATCAACTGGTGTATTCTCCCCACGTTGCTCGACTCGACCTGTGGAAGACAAGCGGGCATGTCGACTATTACAAAGAGAATATGTTCGCCTCAATGAAGGTGGAAAACAGCGAATACCAACTCAAACCGATGAACTGCCCGTATCACATCATGATTTACAAATCGCATCTACGCAGCTATCGCGATTTGCCGATCCGATATGGGGAACTGGGCACCGTCTATCGGTATGAGCGCACCGGAGTCCTGCATGGTCTCCTCCGCGTTCGTGGATTCACGCAAGACGACGCCCATCTTTTCTGCCGACCCGATCAAATGGAGGACGAAGTCAGCCGTGTCCTGGACTTCACCTTCTTTATGCTTCGAACGTTCGGATTCTCCGAATTCGAAGTGTTCCTGTCGACCAGACCGAAGGAGTCGGTCGGCAGCGACGAGCACTGGGCGCTGGCCACCAGGGCCTTGGAAGGTGCCCTTAGGAGCCGCGGCATCGCGTTCACCGTCGACGCCGGAGGCGGAGCTTTTTATGGTCCCAAGATCGACATCAAGATTAAGGATGCTCTGGGACGGTCTTGGCAGTGCTCGACCGTGCAGGTTGACTTCAATAACCCCGAACGTTTCGACTTGACGTACATTTCAGAGGATGGGAAGCCATATCGGCCGATCATGGTGCATCGCGCGCTCCTAGGATCGATCGAGCGCTTTATCGGTATTTTGATCGAACACTATGCCGGTGCCTTTCCGACTTGGCTGGCCCCCGTCCAAGCGAGGATTCTGCCGATTTCTGAAAAGCACCACGAGTACGCCCAGCGTGTCCACGCGCAACTGATGCACGAAGGCTACCGAATCGAGATGGACCTCCGGAATGAGAAAATAGGATTGAAAATTCGGGAAGCCGAAATGGCGAAAGTACCGTATATGCTCGTGGTCGGTGAGCGAGAGGCTCAGAATGGGACCGTGTCAGTTCGAGGGCGTAACAAGACCGACCATGGGGCTCTGCCTATACCTGGGGTCCTTGACATGCTGCGGGCAGACGTGACACAAGCGACCCGCCAATCGTAATCTATAACCTACGAGGTGGTTTATCGTCCCGAAATTACGCGTCAATCGTGAAATTCGAGTCCGTGAAGTCCGCGTCATCGGGCCGGAAGGCGAGCAATTCGGCATACTCCCCACGCCCGAAGCCTACCGCAAGGCACAGGAGCTGGGCTACGACCTGGTGGAAGTCTCACCGACCGCCCAACCACCCGTGTGTAAGGTCATGGACTATGGGAAGTATAAGTACGAGCTCAGCAAGAAGGAGCATCAAAGCCGTCGGCACCAGAAGTCGACACAGGTGAAGGAAATCAAGCTGAGACCTCGGACGGACAAGCACGATTTACAGATCAAGATTCGCCAGATCCGCAGCTTTCTGGCCGAAGGGAACAAGACCAAGGTCAGCGTCAACTATCGTGGTCGAGAGATGGCGAATCAGGAGATGGGACGGACGATGATGCAAACGGTCATCGAGCAACTGAGCGATGCGGGTAATATCGAATACGCCCCCCGCATGGAAGGCCGCAGTCTCATCATGGTCGTCGCGCCCAAGAGTTAGATTTACAACTGACACCAATTATACGATCGAGAGGCTCAACTATGGCTGGTCGCAAAATGAAGACGCATTCCGGAGCGAGCAAACGTTTCAAGAAAACCGGCACGGGGCGGGTCCTGTTCAAACCATCCGGACGACGCCATTTGCTGACATCCAAGAACCGAAGCCGTAAGCGGCGCCTCTCCGGAACCAGAGAGGTCGCTCCGGGACAGCTTCAAATGATGGACCGCCTCCTCCCCAATTGAGGTGAAGCGGGACCATTTCGACACGTAGCCGATCCCTACACTACCTGATCAAGAACGAAGGAGCAGAGGACCATGCCACGCGTAAAAGGTGGACCGAAAACCCGCGCAAGAAGGAAGAAACGTCTCAAGCTGGCGAAAGGTCAGTACGGAGCAAAAAGTCGGCTGTTTCGGTCGGCAACCGAATCCGTCGACAAGGGACAGCAATATGCCTATCGCGAGCGGAAGAAGCGCAAACGCAATTTCCGTCAATTGTGGATTACCCGGATCAGCGCAGCGGCCCGACAGCATGGCCTCACCTATGCCCGGTTCATGAACGCCTTGAAGAAAGCCCAGGTGGCGCTGGATCGCAAGGCCTTGTCCGATATCGCCATCAAAGATCCCAGCGGCTTCGAGCGTCTCGTGGATCTCGCCCGGCAGCACGCAGCCACGGTCTAGCTCGCTGCTCCATACGATAGCGGCCGTGACGGTCAGAGCTCCGTCACGGCCGTCATGGTCCTTCCGGCCCCTTGTTCTATTCGAAATTCGGCAATGCGCTCAAATCCAGCTCGAAGGCTGCCGCCGGCACAGTAATCTGCCACTGATCGAGCACTTCCGGATGGAGTTCGCCGACGTACCCGACGGACGACTCCTTGACCACGATCTCCCCCGCGCGCCCCTCCAGAAACGACGGATGGGTCAACGGCCGCAGCTCATACGTATAGCCAGCATAGTACAACAAGAGATCCAGCGCCGAATGCAGCTCGGAAAATGTTACCCCGGCGTGGACGGCCAAGACACCGAGTGCCAGGCGCGTGTCGGATCCAACGGCACTGGAGGAATTTGGGTGCGCGACCTCTCCCGCTTCGAACAGCCGGTGGGGATAGAATGCGCGTCCTGAGGCGCTCTCGACCCGTAAGAGCGAGGGCAACAGGGAAGGACGGAGACAGGCATAATTGAGCGACATCACGTTGTCGACCTCGACGACCTGTCCCCACTCCGTTTCCTGGACGCGCATCCGCTCGACGTACTCTTGCCGAGAACCCAAGATATTGGAAATCACTTCCTGATAGCCAAGACCGACCATGAGATCCCGCATTCGATCCGACCGCTGTTCGATCTGCGACAGACCCCCGACGGTAAACTGTTGGGGCATTTCCGGAGTGAAACTGTCGTAGCCCCGGCAGATCGCAACATCCTCGACGACGTCCACCGTGTGCATGAGGTCATTCCGATAGGGCGGCAACTTGACAGTGAGATGCTGCCCGGACGTCGACACGTCATACCCATAGGCCCGCAGCGTCCGCCGCACCTCCGTCGGCTTGAGCGATTCCCCCAAGGCCGTCCCGATGGCTGAAAAGGGGACACGGCGGCATTGGCCGAAATCGCCGGGTGTCCGCACACGTTTGCCGAGTGGAGTCTGATACGGATAGTGAACCTCGACCGGTTCGATCTTGGCACCCCGATCGGACAGATTCACGGCAAAAATATTGAGCGCGAGCACGACCATGTGCAGGTCGGTCCCGGTCACCTCGATAAAAAGATCCTGGTCCCCCACTCGCACTTCACCGATTTCGCGACTGTTGATGATGGGTGGGAAGCTCAGCACCTGTTGGACCTCATCGCGCAGTACCGGAAGCCGATTTCCGCCGCTCACGATCGACCCGTATTCGAGTCCCTTGGGGTGCACCATCAGAATTTCGCCGAGCGTCATGGGTGTATCCATGCCCAACGGAGTAAATCGGGCGCCATTGGGATCGACGAGGTCGTAGGTGACGGGGAACTGAATGGCGGGCAAGCGATAGACGCCAATCGATACCGTCCGCCGCTTGCGACCAAAAATATCGGCCAGCTTTTCCTGCGTCTGGATCAGCTGTGCCAGCCCTGACTGCGTGACCTCATAACCCAAGGCGGCACATGCCGCCACATAGGGGCGGACTTTGTCCATACCGCGCGCCACACGCACCTGTCGCGTCGGGGGTTTTTTGGTATGGAAGAATGGGTAGACGGGAGGCCGTCCGGCCCGCTTGGTCCGTACTTGACGAGCAATTCCTTCACAGCACCACAGGTCGGGACGATTGCTGTCTTGCAGCTCGACGCGCCACTCACCCGTCTCGGAATCCTGTCCCTTGAATTCCCCTTTCACAAGAGGAAGCAGCGCCTCTAGCTGCGCTGGCGTCAGGCGCATTCCCTTACCACGAGAAGCGGCAAGCAATCGCTCGAACTCGCTCGGATGAAAGACAATCGTCGGCATGGCGGTTCTGAGTTAGAAACGGCCTCTCGTGGTTCGAATCAAATCCAAATCCCCGGTGAAGAGATCCCGAATATCGTGAATCCCCAACGCGACCATCGCCATGCGGTCCAACCCTAATCCCCAGGCAATTACCGGGACGTCTACACCGAGCGGCCTTGTCACCTCAGGCCGGAAAAGCCCAGCCCCGCCCAGTTCCATCCAGCCCAGTTTAGGATGCCGGACATGCAGCTCCACGGAGGGCTCGGTGAAGGGGAAGTAGGCCGGAAGAAACTTACTCTCGCCGGCTTGTGCAACCTCCCGCGCGAAGAGATGCAGGAGGCCGAGCAGCGTCCGGAATGTAATGTTCGGCCCGAGCACAATCCCTTCGATCTGGAAGAAATCCGTCGCATGCGTCGCATCGACCTGGTCGTACCGAAAGCACCGGGCGATGGAAAAATACTTGCCTGGGATCTGAGGCCCGCTGGCCAGGCAGTGTGCAGATACCGCGGTACCTTGACTACGCAAAATCAACCGCTTGGTTCGCTCCTCGTCGAACTCATAGCCCCACCCGGTCGAGCCGGTCTTCCCCCCGTTTCGATGTGCCGCGTGCACGCGGGACAGGAGCGGTTGGGGGATGTCCTTTGCGTGGCTCGGCTCCTTCACGAAATACACGTCGTGGATATCCCGCGCCGGATGGAATTGGGGCATGTAGAGGGCGTCCATGCCCCAGAATTCGCTCTCGACCAGCTCTCCGCGCATTTCCTGAAAGCCCATGCTGACCAGTTTGACTTTAACCGTGTCGAGAAATCGTCGATAGGCGTGGCGGCGTCCCGGGGCGACACGTGGGGGTCTCAGGCTAATCGTGTACTTTCGGAAGCGCTTCTGACGCCATGAGCCGTCCTTCAACATCTCGGTTGTCAATTGCGCGACTTCCTCGGTCTGACCGCCCTCCTTCAGTTGCGCCGCCGCCTGGCGTCCCTCATCCGTCAGGACAAAATCGCGCATGATGCGCTCGTCGATTCGAAACGGTTCGTGACTATTTCCACGCCGCACGGCGTGCTGACGCACGACCGCCTGCTGGAAATCGTTGAACCTGGACAGTTGAACCGTTTCCCTCCCGACCTCATTCAAGAGGCCACGGAGCGTCTCAGCCGTCTGACTCGGCCGACCCGTCGGCTGTACGTATCCGCCCTGAACGATGAGAATCGACCCTTCCTTCTTGAGTACCCCGATCACACCACTGATCTGGGAAGGCTCCAACTGCCCTGTGGCCTGAAGATCTTGAATAGTATAGCTTTGGCCGAGCCCGGTCCCCTCGCTGACGGTTGTTAATACTCGTTCGATCGGCGTCTGCCCGGCCTGATATTCCTCACCGACCGCCGTCAACGAGACCAGAGAAGTCACGGTTTCCTGCTGGACACGGATCAATCCCTTGGCGAGCAACCATTCGACCGCCATATTCAATTGGGACGCTTCCAGATCGGTGGCTTCCCGGACAGTCTCAAACGGTAGGGGACGAGGCGGAGTCTCACCTGCCAAGGTGGCAAGAACCTTGGTTTCGAGAGGATGCAAACTGTCGATCGATGATGCCCGGTCCACTCACCCTCGCTACCGCGACCGAGACATCGTCTGTCCAGGCGGGGTTCGGCCAACCATGACATGAGCGGACTCACGCATGGCTGTGATCGTTTCCGCATAATTGGGACTCGAGAAAATCGCCGAACCGGCCACTAAGACGTCGGCGCCGGCTTCGACAATGCTCCCGACGTTATCTATTTTGACACCGCCGTCCACTTCAAGCAGGGCTCCCCCGCCGTGACTGTCGATCAAGGCTCGCACACGGCTGATCTTATTCAAGATGGATGGAATGAACCGTTGACCGCCGAAACCAGGGCTAACGCTCATGACCAAAATTAAGTCGGTTTCCGCCACGATCTCTTCGAGCGTGCTCGTTGACGTCGCCGGATTCAATGTCACACCGGCTTTCACCCCGTGTTCTTTGATGGCCTGCACCGTCCTGTGTAGATGAGGACAGGCTTCCACATGCACGGTCAGGTAATCGGCCCCAGCATGAGCAAATTCGTTGATGTAACTGTCGGGATTGGTCATCATCAGATGTAGGTCGAGCGGGAGTCGCGTAACTTTCCGCAGCGCCTCGACGATGGGCGGTCCGACCGTCAGATTAGGGACAAAATGTCCATCCATGATGTCGACGTGGATCCAATCGGCGCCAGCCTGCTCGACCTTTCCAACTTCGTCAGCCAGCCGTGCGAAGTCCGCAGAGAGGATGGACGGAGCGATCTTGACGGGTCCTTTGCTCATTTGTGTGCTCGCCTCAGTCTCGCCGCAAAAAAACCATCCATGTGTTGGTTACATTGTCGCAGATTTTCCAGCTCCGTTTCCGTCCCGCTGCACAGGGAACAGAAGTCTCCTCGATCAGTGACCATTGGCAGGGCAATAGGCGGCAACCATGGGGCCACCGACTCTCGCGTAAATTCGGGGTGCCTCTCGCAGAAACTATCGATAACGTGAAGGGTTTCCTCTGGTTCTGTCGAGCAGGTACTATAGACGATCACCCCTCCAGGCCGCAAGAGACGTGTCACGGTCTCAAGCAGATGCAGTTGTGTCGCGTGGTGCTCGGCTAACTGTGCCGATTGCTTCTGCCACTTGCCCTCGGGATGTCGGCGGAGAATCCCGAGCCCGCTACAGGGCGCATCCAACAGGATCCGATCGAATGGTTGTTGCAGGAGGGGGGGCAGACTACCCGTTTGCAATTCAGCGGTCTTCGTCCAGTCGAAGACGAGCGTATGGATGCCAATTGTTCCCAACCTCGCCATGTTGGCGTGCATCACGCCCACACGGTCCGCACTCCAATCCACCGCCACCAACTCTGCGCGGCCGTGCAAGAGCTCCGTGAGGTGGGTCGCTTTCCCGCCGGGGGCGGCGCACGCGTCCAGCACGCGTTCGCCTGACCTGGGGCCTAGCATCATCGGAATCAGTTGAGCTGCCTCATCCTCCACGTAAAACAGACCCTCCTGATATCCCGGCAATTGCGACGGGCTTCCACATTTTTGCAGCTGGATGCCCACGGGGCTGACTTGGGTCGGCACCGCCATATGGCCAGAATCCTTTAAGGCCTGCAGCAGAGCCGCACGGGTGGTCCGTGCGGTATTCACGCGAAGCGTGAGCGGTGGCGGCTCAGCGGCAGCACAGCATGCCCGCTCGGCATCCGCAATGCCTAGGCGCGCCACCCATCGTTCGACCAACCAAGGAGGACAGGCATAGCGAATAGAGAGTGCCCGAACGGCGTTCTCGCTCATCGGCGGCGGCTCTGGCGGAGCGGTCCGGAGCAGCGACCGCAGCACCGCATTCGTAAACCCAGGCCACCGTGGACCTCGTACCGTTTCACGCACGAGCTCGACCGTTTCATGCACGGCCGCCCGATGCGGTACTCTCGTCAGATGCAGTACCTGATATGCGCCGAGGCGCAAGGCGTTCGCCACCGTGATAGGAAGTCGATTCATGCGGCGGTCGGCCACCAGCTCAAGCCGCCAATCGAGCCGGAGTCGAGTCCGCAATACCCCATACACCAGTTCCATCATAAGGGCCCGCTCCCTGGGAGGCAGCTCGACCCCGAAACTGGCGCGGTGCATCGCTTCATCGGCATAGCAATCATCGCGCTCGATGGTGTTCAGTATGCGTAGTGCAAGACTCCGAGCTGATTTACGTCGAGGCGAGGAGAACGAGTTGGCGCTGCCCGCGGACGGAGGAGGAGGTTGGGGAGGAGAAGTGTGCGGAGTCACGAGACGACAGTCGATACCGGTGGTGAGCCGAGCCGTAATCCCAGGGCCACAGGATGTCCAGCCAGATACTCGCCAGCGGTCAAGCGACGTCCTCCCGGCACTTGCAGTGACGTGACGGCGAGGAGCCCATCCCCGCATTGAACGACGATCCCGCTCTTATCCGAACGAACCACGGTGCCTGGTATATTGCTCTTCGCCGTCTCGGTGAGCGGAACCGTCTGCCAAATCGTCCAGCGATCGCTACCCGTATACGTGTAGGCAGTGGGCCACGGATTGAATCCACGGACACGATTGGCGATGGCCCTGGCGCCGAGGTTCCAGTCGATCAATCCGTCTTCCTTCTTAATGATCGGCGCCGTCGTGGCCTGGCTGTGGTCTTGCGAGATTGGCTTCAATCGACCTGCCTTGAGTTGCGTGAGGGTCTCGATGAGCAGGCGGGCTCCGACCTGGGATAGACGCTCGCTCAGCGTTCCGCTGGTATCCACTGGTTCAATTGGGATGGCTTCATGAAGGAGCATGGCGCCGGTATCCATCCCCTCATCCATCAGCATGGTTGTAATACCGGTTTCCACTTCGCCATTGACGATGGCCCACTGAATTGGCGCAGCACCCCGATACTTGGGGAGAAGCGAGCCGTGCACATTAATACAACCCTGTGACGGAAGGGACAGAATTGCGGGGGGAAGAATCCGTCCAAATGCTGCCACTGCGATGACGTCCGGCCTCCACTCATTGATGGCGCCGAGGAACGCTGGATCTTTCATCTTGGTCGGCTGAAGGACGGGCTTCCCCGCCGACTGCGCCACAACCTTGACCGGTGGGGGAACGAGCGCATGACCGCGCCCTTTTGGCCGATCAGGCTGTGCCACCACGCCGACGACTTCGTCATCCGATCGCAGTAACGCCTCCAGCGAAGGCACCGCGAACTCCGGTGTCCCCATGAAAATAATGCGCATATGGTCGCTTTACCATTCTTTCCGCTGCCAACGCAATGTGGGCAATCCGTGCCTTGACGCCGAAAACTCCCGTTTGCTACATTCCGATTGCGGGGTGGAGCAGCTCGGTAGCTCGTTGGGCTCATAACCCAAAGGTCGCAGGTTCAAATCCTGCCCCCGCAACCAATCTATCTAGGAACCAGGAATTCGGCTTCGAGATACCCTCTGACAGCCGGGATCTCTCCACCAACGTACGGATCCAACTTAGAGCAGCCGCTAGCCGTCTTGATCGTCTCCACACAGGAAAGGCGACGAGATGGTTTACGCGGGCTATCTCAGTCTTGGACAGCCGAACCAAAGCTCCGGCACCTTGCTGCAGATTCCGAAACAGGCGGGAGTAACTAAGCGGTGATCACACGGCTAAATCAGTTAACCCACTATGCTGCCGTATGATCTTGGCTAGGGAGCTGCACGTACGGACGTGGCTGATGAACCAAAGTCATTAAGTGCCGAATCGCATCAAATGCCACCCACAGACTACAAGCGGAGTAGCGAGTGCAATCCAGGAGACTCCGTCCCACATTCCATCGCCCAAAAGGGCCGCTATCAGTCCGATGGAACTGACGATAGCCAGGACAACCGGCATTCTCCAAATCTGCCATGGGCTCAAGGACGTTTTCATTACTACTCCGGGCGGGGTCAGCCTGCCGCGCGAGCCGTCCGCAGATAACTTTCCAATCCATGACGCCGGATTTCGTCAAACTGTGTCACAGCGGCACCCGCACAGAGAGTTCCACCCCTCCTTCATACGGCCACCAGACTGAGCGAAACCCGTTGGAGGGATCACGAACATATTCCACATAGTCTCGGTACCTGCGGGGCGTCCTCGGCACATTGTCGGCCATGACTATCGCTCCCAGTCGTAGTTGCGGAGCCATGACCTCAATGATCGACCTGGCGTAATCAGTCCAGCTGTCCATCAGCAGAAAGTCCGCCGCCCCTCCGATATCCTTCAGCGTCTCTGTCGGGTCCCCTTCGCGAATCTCAACGAAATCGGCCAGACCGGCCTCCGCCAGGTTCTCGCGCGCGGCTATAACTTTGGTCGGTTCGATTTCCGTGCCGATGACGACCCCACGTGATCCAGTGTGTCCATTCTCCCGCACGGCAGCCGCAAGATAGATCGTCAACACGCCGAAGGATGTGCCGAACTCGACCACACGTTGCGCGTTCAGCGATCGGCACAACACATACGCAAGCGTGCATTTGTCTGGATGGAGCGGGATGAGCCTGTCTCGAAGGAAGTCCCAGGGAATGCCGTCGCGACCGAACACCCACCGTTGGACATAATAAATCGGACGATACGCAAGAAACAGCCGCGATTCTCGGCGCCCCTGCTCGTGGAGTCGCTCGAACACCGCCTCGGCTCGAGCGTCGCGAAGGGGACTGGGGCTCGCCGTGCTCACTTACATCATCCCCTGTGCGGACAGCCTGGGGAACGCCTCGGCAAACAAGGCATCCTCCGCCATCCCACGCTTTTTCCACCAGAGGTAGAGGCCGCTGATCAGGATAAAAATGGTAAGAATGTCCATGACGGCCCACAGGAGCTTCAGCGGCAGACCTCCGTAGTCGCCGAAATGGAGCGGTTGCGATAGGAGCAACGCGGTCAGATACCAGGGCAACGTGCCTCGTGCGGTGACGTCACCGGTCTCAGCATCGATGAGGAGCGGTGTCAGCAGTCTCGACGTGAGAGGACTTTGACCTCGCATGAAGGCCATGTAGTGATGCGCACCGGCAAACGGGGTGCCCGGGAAGGCGATGAACCGCACGTTCATATCGGAAGCGGCGGATTTGGCCGCGTGAAGGGCCACGTCGACTGAAGCTATCCTCGCGGGGATCGGCCGATCCTTGAAGGGCGCTATCATTGCTCCAATGTCGGTCATCTGCCAATAAGCCAGGAGAGGCCGATCCAGCGTGTTGATCACACCTGTCAGCCCAACGACGAAAACCCACACGGCTGTCACAATACCCAAAAGGTTATGGAGGTCAAGGCATGCGAGACGCACACTTCCCTCGCGCCTGACCACTCCGAACGGCAGCTTGTGCATGAATGGGCCATAGACCACTACGCCCGACACCGTCGAGGCCACGAAAAGCAGACCCATGAGTCCGAGAAATAAGGTACCGGGTAGTCCCGCCAACATCTCGACATGCAGCTTGAAAAGGAAGTTCACCACTCCCTCGTCGGCAGCCTGTTGGTGTAGCATTGCCCCGGTCCGAGAGTCGTAGGCGAAACTGACCGTGTTCTCGGGACTGGTCAGAGACTCTCCCATCGTCACGAACCAAACTGCCTCATCGTCGTCGTGGACGAGAAATTTGACATACTCTTGCGGTCGCCTGTGTTGGGCGTCTTGAATCAGTGCATCAAACGTGACGGGAGCAGAAAGGTCGACTCGTTCGGGCGGCTCGACCGCCTCTCCCAGCCATACGGCCAGTTCATCGCCGAAGACCAGAGGCAGTCCGGTCAGGCAGAGCACAAGCATAAAAACCGTGCAGATGAGGCTGGACCACTTGTGGACCCAATACCAGCGCCTGAACGTCCTGACTGTCATCGGGCAACGCGCCTTAGTAAAATTCCAGCTTGATCGACCCGAGGAACGTGAGCGGCGCGCCTGGAAATGCGGCCGAGGCCCGGCTCCGTCCCCCGCTGTAAAAATATTCCTGATCGAGAAGGTTCTGTACATTCAATTGCGCAATCAGATTGGTACGCCCGAAGATTTCCGGCTTCCGATAGTACAGCGCGGCATCTGTTCGTACGTAACCCGGCAACTCAAATGAGTTCGCCAAGTCGCCGGCCCTCTCACCCACGGCGAAGAGGCCGATTCCGGCTCCCAGGCCTCGCAGCGCCCCCTCTTGAAGATCGTAGGTGGTCCACAAGCTTCCCGTATGCCTGGCGACCAAGGGGAGGCGATTCCCGACCGGCACGGTCGTATCGGCTGTGATCCGTGCATCCGTAGACGCATAGGTGGCAATGACTTTCCACGCAGCCGACAGTTGCGCCGTCAAATCGAATTCGATGCCTTGGCTGCGCTGCGCCCCGGTCTGGACAAAGAAAAGCGGATTAGTCGGATCAGCAGCGAGGACATCCTTTTTCAAGATTCGATAAAAGGCTAACGTCGAGGTCAATCGACCCGGGACGATTTGGATCTTGATGCCGGCTTCATATTGCGTTCCGGTCGTCGGCTTGAACTGATCTCTCGCAGCGGTGAACGGCCCAAAATTCGGGACAAAGGATCTGGTGACATTGGCGTAGAATGCGATGGGCGATAGCGGTTGATAGGTCACGCCGATGCGCGGGCTGAACGCAAAATCCTCCGCCTTCGTGTCGACTCCCGCGACGTTACTGTGCTGATAGAAGTAATCGCCTCGGGCGCCAAGCAAGAAGTGGAGGTTCTCGAACACTGAAATCTGATCTTGGACGTAACCGCCAAGGGCATTGGCGAAACTATGGCTGAACGGTGTCAACCCCAGCGTGGGCCCAGGCGTTTGACCGTAGACCGGATTGATGAAGTTGAAGGTGTCGAACGGCACAGCGGCTTGATCGTATGAGGCATACTGCCGGCCTACCTCGACACCGGTCAGCAGCTCATGGCCAATCGAGCCGGTGAGAAACTTCCCGATCACATCGTTCCTCCAATAATAGCTCGAAATGGGCGCCAATTGATCGAAGAAGAATCGTGCCACCGATTGGTTGTCCGGCAAGACCGCAAGGGGAACGGTGCGATAGGCCGTCGCCGTGGACCGGTCTGCCCTGAAGCGACTTTCAATACGCCAATCGTTGCTAAAGCGGTGCTCGACGGTGAGACCTGCCCGTCCCTCTTCAAAGGCCATTGTGTCGAATGGTTCGCCGAGAAACCGACTGTTGGGCACCTGTGCCAGCCCGGTTCCAATCGCGGGGATACCGCTGTCCGGAGTTCGACGATCGCGGATGTACTCGCCGTCAATCGTAATAGTCGTACGGTCACCAGCTATCCATGTGAAGACCGGCGCGACGAAATACCGCTGTCCCCGCACGATATCCCGAAAGCTTTCCGTGTTTTCGTAGGCGCCGTTGAGCCGAAAGCGGAGTGTTTTGCTCTCATTCAGCGGACCGGTCACGTCCATCATGGTTCGGTAGTAGTTGTAGCTTCCGATGATTTGATCGATGGAAGCATACCGATCCGCCAAAGGCTGCTTCGTGATGATGTTCACGATTCCGCCCGGCTCACTTCTGCCATAGAGTACCGACGCCGGCCCCTTGAGAACCTCGAGACGTTGGATGTTGGCGATATCCCGATACGTCAGCACTTGGTTTTGGTCTTCGTTCCTGAGGAAGTTCTTGAAATAGCCGCATGGGAAGCCGCGGCAGTAAGCCACATCGGCTGCAATACCGGATTGGCCGACATCACCGAGCGAGATGCCGCTGACGTTTCGGAGCGCCTGTTCGACGCGAACCCCTCGCTGATCTTCGATGACTTTCCTGGTCACCACCTCGACGGACTGCGGCACCTGGATGAGCGGCGTGTCAGTGCGCGTCGCGGTGTTGGACTGTGGAGCCACATAATCCGTGGCGTCGTCTCTGATCTGTGTGTCTTTAACCACAACCTCCGGAACCTTGACGGGCTTCGCCTTTGTCGCAGAAGTGCCTTCATTCGATGCGGTCGACGTCATGGATGATTCTGCAACGATGGCCGCCGGTGCCGCGCTCGTTTCAGTTGAATTCTTGACCACAGTCACCGCATTCGCATCCGTCATGCGGTACGTGAGGCCGGTTCCATCTAACAATCTTCGCAACGCCTCCTCCGGCACATAGTCTCCGGCGGCACCCGGAGATTTGATCCCGGCCGCCAACTCGGTTGGAAAGCTGATCTGCCAGCCGGTTGCGTCGGCGAAGGCATTGAGCGCCGAGGCCAACGACTGAGGAGCAATACTAAACGGGAGCACGGTCGTCCCCTGCCGCTCTGCTACGGTCTCCTGTGCGGGAAGCGTTTCTGCTGCCCTGACGGCTTGAGCCGCCAGCATGACTACAAGAACCACTAGAACCGCTGCCTTCAGATATCTCTGCCTCGCGCGGGGCGCCTTCACGACCATGTCGCTCCTCCTTTGCGGTCTGATGACTGCTTAGACGGAGAGCGACAACAACTTCCTCACCCCCACACGCTAGTAGAGAAGGACGAAGCGATCAGACAGATCGATCATTCGCACCGGAAAAGTTTTGATGAGCAGGGAGAGCGCTTTTGATGGATCGTCCAGATTGAACGTTCCCGTGACCTGCATCTCACCAACGCGTCGATTCCAGAGGACGATAGTACCCGGGTAATAGCGCTGCAGCTCATCCAGCACTTGGGCGAAGGGCATTCCATTGACGATGAGCCGGCCTTTTAGCCAGGCGGCTGCCGTCGAAAGATTCGTCGCGAAGGGTTGGCCCATCCGACCTCCCGACGCTTGGACGCGAGACCCCGCTGTTACGCGTAGACCTGACCCGCTGGTAGCGAGTGAATCCACCTCGACGAGTCCTTCGAGCACCGTGACCTCGTCGTGACTGCGGTCGGTGCGGACGACGAATGCGGTGCCGATGGCTCGCGTCGCGGTGCGCACGGCCTCCACCACGAACGGACGATCGGGGTCGCGCCACACTTTGAAGAACGCTTCTCCTTCGAGTAGACGCACTCGACGCATCGATTCCTCGAACGACACAGCGATGGCGGATTGCGTGTTCAGCGTCACGGTGGACCGATCGGGCAATTCGATCGTCCGACGCTCCCCCGCGATAGTGTGATAATCCGCAGGCGAGCTGATCAGGAGATCGAAATTTGTTGCGATGGCTACGAGCAGGAGGAGACAGGCCGCAACAGCGCTTCCAACTACGATCCTGCGCCGGACGTTCCCTGACTTAACCACCCCGAACGCTCGCGTACTTTTTTGGGCTGCTTGATTTGCCGCCGCATGCAGCGCCGGGTCATCCCACACCTTGGATACCCTTTCGAAGCTGTTTGCATGAGCCGGGCTCTCGCCCCACCACACCTCAAACGCTCGACGTTCCCCCGGCGCCAGGTCGTCCCCTCGCAAACGAATCACCCATGCGATGGCCTCGTGCTGAATTCCTGCATCAGTGGAAGGCGAAGTGATCGGCTCCGGCCCGCGCGGCTCCATTACCGGTTCCCCTTCGAATCTTGATAGGCGACCAAGTATAGAGTGTGACGAATCCGTTGCCCTATTACCTCACTCACGCCGGTCTAGCCGCTCCAATACCGCACAGTGTTGCTCAAGCGCACGCATCAACAATTTTTCGACCCCGCTGTCTGAAATCCCCATTTGAGCGGCAATCTCCCGATAGGAATACCCGTACACCCGATGCAGGAGGAATGCCTCACGGCAGCGGGGAGGGAGTTGCTCGATACTTTGCAAGAAGAGGCGAAACCGTTCCTTGCCCAGGAGGTCGCGTTCTTGTGACGGCGCTTCACAAGCCACAGCGGTCGCTTCATCCAAGGAATCTGCCAGGTCGAGTCCGTTCCGAGAGGCTCTCAAATGATCGATGGCGAGATTCGTGGCGATCCGATGAAGCAGGGCGCGAGGCTGCTCCACTGGCTGGGTATCGGCGAGCCGTAAGAGCCGGACATAGGTTTCCTGGACGAGATCCGCGGCCGTCTCTCGTGAATGGACCATAGTGAAGAGGCGCCGTGTCAGCTCCTCCCGGTATCGATGAAAAAGGTCCTCAATGTGCGCAAATGTCAGTGTCATCTGAAGCGTGCCTTCCAGCACCGTAGGCTGAACCGACATCAGCCACAGGGGTGCAACAAAAAAGCCCGCGGCCATCCACAGGATGGCCGCGGGCTCCGTCTTCATAGACTCTGGCCTCAGCGCCCGTTTATTCTGATATTGAGAAGCGGTCTCAGTACGGAAGATAACATAGGACGTCCGCCCCCGTCCACTATCGCAGGGCTAAACCGCGCTAATCTGCCCGAACCGTTATCAGGAATCTGTAGCGCTGCCGAGGATCGGATAGTCCCGGAGGACTGTGAGCGTATGCTTTCTGCGCTCAGCCACCTGTCGTGTGCTCGCAGCCGATTATGTGTCTCAGCTTTGCCGATGGCGATACTCCTTAAACCAAGGTGAAACATTGGAGGGCTGCGACTCAAAATGTAGCTTCCTGTATTAATCCGCTCCGCAGACATGGTATCGGTGGACCAACTGGAGCTATAGTGAAATAGGAATGCCCCACACAACTGGTGACCCCCCAGAGATCGCACCCTCCATTCCCTATCGTCTATCGTGGAGGCAACCATGCTTGAAAGATACACATACCTCCGCTCCAATTGGTGGTTTGCCGTGGCGTTGCTGTTCGCCTGCTTCCTCGTCCCGGGCCGCGCCGGCGCCAACGACCAGGAGCAGCACGCCGCATTTGAACGCGACCGCGAAGCCATTCTGGCGATGGCGGGCAATTACCATGTGCAATTCAGCTTCCGGGAAACCGTAGCCTTCGTCCAGGGATACACCCTCAAGCAACCGTATGAACCGGATGGCTACGAAATCGTTCGTGTGATCCGCGATGACGAGTATGTCATCAGCCTGCAACATATCCTCGTCACGAAAGGTATATGGGAAGACCATGTGCCGACAAAGCATTGGCGGCAGGACTGGGTTTACGAGCCCACGCAAATCGTCGAGTATCTCGGTCACAATGTCTGGCGCACCAAAAACCTGGACGAAGCCGAACGGCGTGGGAAATGGGGGCAGTTCGTCTACCAGGTTGACGACAGCCCGCGCTACGCGGCCGTGGCCGCCTGGGATCACGATCGAGGAGTGTCGGAGTGGACCTCCCCGCCGACCTGGCGGCCACTTCCACGCCGCGATGCGAGTAAGCGTGATGACTATGACGTGCTGATGTCCGTGAATCGGCATGCCCTTACGCCGAACGGCTGGGTGCACGAGCAAGACAGCTCCAAAGTCATCCTTCGGGATACACCGCAGGTCCTGGTTCACGAATTCGGCGTCAACACCTATACTCAATCCGACAATTTCAACGTTCAGATGGCTGACGACTACTGGAGCGATACGAAGGATTTCTGGTCCGAGGTGCGTAAGGAATGGAGCTCGATTGAGAACCAATTGGGCACGTTTGGCATCAGAACGAAAGACGACGCAGGCAAGCTCTACAATCAAATCCTCGAACTGGCTAAGGAGGCGCGGGAGGGGAAGTTAGAGAACGCAGAGGCCGCACAGCGCGCTCGCGAAATCATCCGTGCATCCACAATGAGAAAAACGGCTGAGGTCAATGCCCGGTTGAGTCGGCAAGCGCCAATATCAAATTGAGTACGTTGAGGTGGCATCTTACGTTTGGAGCGCAACGCATGGCAGCTTAGACCTCATGTTCGCACACGCTCGGCAAAATACATGCGAGGTGTGAAATTGGCAGATGGCCGTGGATGAAACCTCTCTCAATGCGCGGGTTGCACCCCGCTGGCGTTGCGTAGCGCGTCGCCGAGACGCAAGGCCCGCTGGTCCTCAATCACCTGTCGATTGAGGATTTGCGCCGATCCGGGCACATCGCGAATTGGGGTGTCGGGCTCTCTAGAGATGGCCGTCATGCAGGCCTCGACATAGCCGTGTTCTTTCAGGCCATCGAGACACCGATCGCCGTCTCGCACGGGATGAGGGGTTCCGGCAACGGCTTGAGACTCTGTTAGACCAACAGGCCTTGTGGTGCAATCCTGCGGAGCCGATGAAGAGCAGCAGAATCGCGGCCAATGACATTCGGGAGTATTGCATAGCCTCTCCTGAATCAGGCATCGCTCGTGTCCTTGCATTGGGACCGCCAACGCAACTGCGAGTCATCGCGGACACTTTGGATCTCTTCTCTTTCACCCGTTGGACGTGCGACCATCGAAATGATGATGTTCGTCGGCGTCGGCCTCTTGCTTCGTTTTGTGGAGCGTTCCCACCTTGTGTTCTGGTGGACTGTAGATCGTATACAGTTTAAGTTCGGCAGTTCTTGAATGATTCAGCACGTTATGTCTGGTCCCCGCCGGAATGACCACCGCAAACCCGTCTGATACTCTGTGCTTTTCTCCATTTAACACGACCGTACCTTCTCCCGATTCAAATCGTAGGAACTGATCCAGGTCATGCACCTCCTCCCCGATCTCTTCCCCGGGTTTCAAACTCATCAAAACCAGTTGGGAATGTTTGGCCGTAAAGAGCACCTGCCGGTAGTTCGTGTTCTTGCGTGTCGCGTCTTCGATTTCAATGAGGAAACCATTCATTTCCTGTGCCCTCCCCTACCCCAAATCTAGCATGCCGACGGTTCTCTTTATCAAGCCTCAAGCGAGCAACGTGGAGAGCAGACGTGTGCCGAATCACGCGCCATAGGAAGCCACACACGGGGGCGCGAAGGTCTGAATCTTGCGGAGCCTCGGATGATTACCGCGTCAAGCGTCAAGGATTACAGACCGATGGCGACAAGGGCCCCGAGCAGCATGCCGATCGTGACCGACAAGCTGATGATAATCGCGACCTTGTCCCGGTCGCTGGCCCAATCGGTTGGTCTCGACATGGTTTTGCTTAGCCTTTTCTAGGAACCGAGTCGGCCATAGCGGCCTTCCCTCCCCGTTTGGCGCTTGCCTCGTCAACCAGAAGTGCGCTTTGGGTGATGGCATATCCGCAGTTTGCACAAGCCCAGAAGGCGCCGGTTTGAAACAGCATTCGTTGTGAGCAATATGGACAGCCACGCACTTTCATAAAGTCCCTCCGCTAGTGGCACCCGTTCCGGTGAGACGTAGAAAGGGCGAAGCCGATTTCATTACGATCATGACTGACCAGGACCCCTAGGCGTCGCACTGATTCGGCGAAGGAGATAAATTCACTGCGATCAAATTGCAGGGTCATCGGTCCATAGCTAAAGTGGAGCGTTCCACACGCACAGATTGCGACCTTTGGCTGTTCCTTACCGTTAAAGGCACTTTTCATGAGCACTTCCTCCTCTTTCCTCGTTTCAACCATTCCTGTCCGCTTCCTAGCCGCAGAAGGCGAAGTGGCCCCTTATGAGACCGGCACAAACTCGAGAGGGCGGAGATGTCCTTCTCTCTGATGTTCATCCGATTCCGCAGCTGGAATTCTCTCCCAGCCGACCACCCTTCGTAGGATTCTCAGGTCTTGCGCGATGAATTCGTGCGTCAACCGTACGCATAGGATGCCGCGCTTGTCCGCCACGAATGTATGGCATTTCGGCACCGACTCGTGAGGGTTCACGCCGAACATGCGATGAAGCCGTCCGCATAGGTCCGCAAATACGGTTGCTTTCGGCTTGTGTGATTGCCCGAGCCAGAGTCGGTGCAACGGCCTTGTCCCTGAAATGACAATCAAGAGTTCCACGTCGATGTCTTGGAACAGACACGCTTCACGATCGAGTTGTTCGATCGGGACCATCGATGCATACGGCAAAAAGCAGATCACAGCCGACCGGCCAATGTATTGCCTGGCGTCAACATAACTGACCGACCCATGGACCAGTGCCGTCGCACGAAACGTCAGTATGGGCATTCCGTTGTGTTTCATCGTTTGCTCCCTTAGTATCACTATTCGCTTGAACCATTCGTGAATTTCACCCATTGTTGACTTGATCACGCCCGTGGGTTCTTCCCCACATCCGACCGCAATTGACACATTTCCAAAGTGGCGGCGACTGATAGAAGTTAAGTTCAGGATCCGGCACGAGAAGCCCCCCGCATTTTTGACATGCTCCATCTTTCTTCATCGGTTCCTCTTGCTTTCACTATGCCATGTCACGTGGTAGAAGCTCCGCCCTGCGGATCATGTTTTCCAGCTTCGCCTCGCATCGGCCGCAGCAGCTCTCGTCCAATCCCATCGCTCGAGCGAGTGCTGCGGGACACGGTCCATGGAGTGCGACGAGTTCGCGAAACTCATGATCCTGGATGCCCCTGCACAAACAGAGGAACATGAGAATCCTTGACATCCCTAGCGAGCCGCGTGCCGTGACAATAAATGAGCCCAAGGCATCTCAAGATGACCTTGGGCTCCGTCAGATAATGACTCTGGCCTCGCCGACTGCATGCCGCTCAATAATAGCGGCTTCTTCCATATTGATTATGAGAAACAATATCAGTGCAAACTCAGTATTGCAAGCCTTTCGTGCAGTCCGATTCCGATTTTCTACGGTTTTTTGTCCTGAATACGGTAGGTCGGAATTCTCTCGTGCTTCAGGTCCGAATGCCACTCCATACGGTGAGCAGCATGGCGGTCACGAACATCAGTGCTATTCCGGCTACTACACCTATTGCCACCTGCAGGCGCCTCGTGGCGGTATAGGAAATGGTCGTCAGTGAAAAAATCACATAGAGAAGCGACCCTGCGGCTAGTGTATAAAATGCAATGGAGAAATACGGCGACAACTGCTGCCCGCTCATGGCCGCCCCAAGACAGGTGGGGCCTCCCGCCAGCAGTCCAAGCCACAGTGCATCCCGCCATTGGATCGGCGTTTTGCCTGCTGCACCGACGATCCCAAATCCTTCGGTACCGTTGTGCAGCGCAAAGCCCATAACCAGCAGTGTGCTGAGCGTCCAATCCCCACCGGCATAGCTTGCCCCGATCGCCAAGCCTTCTCCCAGGTTATGAAGTCCCATGCCCAGGGCGATCATGTAGGGCAGTGAAAGGAATCGATCGGTTCTATGTCCCGTAAAGATCTGTCTGGATTCCAGCAGGACCAAGCCGATGAGGCTGACTCCAAGGCTTCCAAGGAATACCAGCCATGAGAGCACGTCTCGAGCGCCGCTCAGTTCGACCGCTTCATGCATGAGGTCAAAAAACAAATACAGCAGGACTCCCGTGGCCAGCCCAATCAGTCCACCTTCCCACGACCGGGGCAGCATTTTTCCGAGTGCCAAGGCCGCAAGGATTCCCAGGTAGACAGGGATGACACCGGCGACGAGGCCAAGGCCGAGAAGATTTAGCATGGAGAGAGATTCAACTGTTTCGGGCGGAGGAGATGTTCCACCTGTCTCATGGCAGATTTGGCAGCGTGGTTCTGCGAGCAAACCGACCTGACGGTGTCTCGCCGCCGATTCGCGCGAAGTCTCAGATTTTCGGTGCCCTCGGTGGTCCCAGATTCCGCCGGTACAGGTTTCGATCGAAGTTTGTGGGGAGGATCCCCAACACACAGTCCCCCCCGCCTATTTCTTGGGTGTAAGCAGATGTATACACGGATACCGCATAGATTCCAACACTGACAGCGTAGTCGCGAGGATTCCCCGGCTTGAACTATGCATCCGACGGCGATGTACCGCGGATTGAGGACCGGTGTATCGTGCAGAGGCGGCCGCAACGCGTGCACTTGATGACCAGACTGTCGCCTTGCCACCGAGCAATCAACTTGCCGCAGCCGCAGCGCACATCCATCGAAGAGGTACTTGGACCGCGCGGACCGGTCATGGACATCTCTCACATGGCATAAATCCCAGGGGCAACGATATCAGCCAGGAATACGTGATCGCACCATCCCGATACAAATTAGCGTCGCTCATTTGGTCATGGGTACGGATCAACTCGGAATCATCGGTTCAACACCGGTCAACGTCGAATCGGAGTGCGCTCCTGATGCTGCCTCCATCCGATATCAACGGCCGAGCCAGTACTGCAGAGACGATCACATATCATTTAAATGTTAGCCGCTTGAGTTCTGCGGCAGGCAATTCCACTTCTCCGAAATCAGACTGCCCTCTAAAACTCCCGGCCATGGCCAGTGCAAATTCTCCAGTTTTCCCGTCGTTCAATGTAATGTGGACGCTGGGTGGTGCACCGTTGCCGGATGCTTTGAGGTCGATGTGTTTGATCGCATCAAATTTGATCTTGACCGTGGCAGTACCCCGCTTGACGGGAACCTCCCTCAGCTCATGAGGGACAAACGCTGTCTCGCTGATCTTCTCTTCCCAATAGAAAATGATGTTCTTGACGTCCGTCTCGACGCCCTTGGTATCCACCGCGACTGCGTGAAATGTCTTCTCGCTTTTATTTTCGGCCCAGCTGGGCATACCTGTAAGCAACATCATGACAATGCCCAAACACGCATTGGCAATGAGCGAAAGAGGAACTGCGATCGTCTGGCGAGTCATGGGTCACTCCTTTGGTGATTCACATGGTTTCCATAGAAGGTTATGCACGCGTTTCTAGCCCCCTAGGGCATTAGCCCTCGAGTCGATAACTAATTGGAATGAGAATCGTCACCTGCGGTTTCCCTAGCGGATGCTTGAGCCGCAATGGGGAGGCCTCCTTCATTACCGCCATTGCATCCTGATCAAGGACCGCCCGCCCCGAGCTCTCCGCTATCGCCACATCCGCGACGGTGCCATCAGCCTGAATCACAGCCCGCACGACGACTTTCCCTTCCCAGTGGTTGGCTCGAGCCTGAGCTGGATAGCGCTTTATGGCGTGGATCCGACTCCATATCGAATCTCTCAGCCACCCATAGTCGGCCTCGATCTCACGAAACCTCACAAGACGTTGCTCGACGGCTGAACGTGTCACAGTCGTGGTCGATTCCATGACTTGGGGCGCCTGGTGCACCGTCGCCTCAACGTGGGTTGTCGGCTCGACCTCCTGCATCACTGCCTCTTCGATTGATTGGACGTGAGTCTTGGAAACGGACGGAGTTGTTTCGACCACGGCCCTCGCTGTTACCGTCTCGGCAACCGGAGCGGCTTCCGCCGTGACCGTCTCAGTAGGGGGGAGGGTTTCTGGCACCACTCGCTCTTCTGTTCGGCGGCTTATTGCAGCGGAACTTTGTTGGGCCTGTTCCAATATGGGTTGGACCTCGCGAGATCCGGTGGACGCGTGCACAGGTTCAGTGAGTTGCTCCACGGCCTGGTAGGCAGTCGTTGTTTCATTCATCATAGACTGAGTCCCCACGACCTGTTCGATCCGTCGGGCCGGGGTAGGAACAGGTCGCGTCTCTGAGACCGCGACCTGTTGAGGAGAGACGTGAGGATTGGACTGTACCATGTGATGGACCTCTGAACGCGACTCGTGGGTCGGTCTGGTCACACTCCGTGGCTCCTGCAGGGGCTGCACCTTGGGGCGAGCCTGGGTAACGGGCGTCGGTGCCGGCTGGGATTGTGGAGGCGGAGGCGCGGGTTCAAGGATTGCCACGTCCCACTGAAAAGGCTTCGAAAGAGCGGGGTCTTCAATTTGTGTAAAGAGATACATCGCTCCACCGATACCCAAGAGATGACAGCACAAGGACATGACCCAGCCATGCGCATGACGAGTGAGTGCCGCTCTGCTAGAGCCCGAGTTCACGACCGTACGACCTCGAGACTCACTTGACGAAAGCCCAGACCTCGGACTTCGTCAACGACACCGACGAATCGCTCCAATACCGTTACCCGATCGGCGCGCACAACCACGAGGGACTCCCGTGGGTGCGAATGGAGTGACGGTGCGAGTCTTTCTTGCGCAATGGGCTGATCATTGAGATACATTCGACCGTCTGCTGTCAGGGTGATGACCAATGGGACATCCTTGTGATCGCCAACTTCCTTCGCTTTCGCCAGTTCCACTGGAACCTGGCCGGTCGAAATGAAGGTGGCCGTGGTCAGTACGATGACCAGAAGGACCAGCATGACGTCGACCAGCGGAATGACGTTGATTTGATCAATGTCACGTTCCATGCTGCACCTTGTACAACGTTAACAATTCCGACACCCGGCGCCGGAGGACGTTATTCAAGACCACGCACGGAATGGCAACAAGCAATCCGACTGCCGTGGCCTTCAGCGCCAAGCTCAGTCCAACCATAATTGTCGCCACCGCCATAGTGCCGGATGTGCCCATCGTGTGGAATGTGAGCATGATACCCAGGACGGTCCCTAGCAACCCAATGTACGGTGCATTCGCAGCCACCGTGCCAATAACAACTAGCCGTTTCGTTAACGCAATCTCCATTGTTTGAATGTCGTCGAACTGCTGCGGCGTGACTCGTCGGTAAAATAACCACCGCTCCACCGCCACGGCCAGCGCCCAAAGGCTCAGCGCGATTAAGAGCCCGATCACCCCATAGTCAACCATGTGTTTCAGCGCGTCCACGATCGTTCACCTCGGTTAAAAATGACAAAAGTCCCCCTACCCCTGTGAGGCCTCCAATCTCTTAAGACGAACAAGCGAGACAAAACCACACCTTCCCTGCAAGGAAGAGCTGGAGTGGCCATCACGCAGGCTGCTGAAAGGAGAGCGGCGGCTCGACGCTCATGGTCGATTGACTATCCACGCTTTTCCCAATGAACAATTGTGGCTGCAGCACGACCCCGACCCGAACTCCCTGCTTCTCATTCCCCCAGCGAACGCTCCATCGATGACATGAGCTAATCCAGCTGATAAGAGAGGGGGACAGACATCACGACAAACGCACCTTTCAGCGCATGTGTGAGTTTCAACGGAGAGGCGGCTCGCACCGTTTCCAGAGCTGCCTCGTCGAGAATCTGATAGCCGGAACTTTGTTCGATCGTGGCGTTCCGCAATCGTCCATTACCCAGGACTTCAACTTGGATGACGACCCGTCCTTGCCAATGGTTTATCTTCGCCAGCGCAGGATACGCTTTGACTTCTTCCACCTTGTCTCGCAAGGTGTCCATCAACCAGGTGTAATTCGGCACAATCATTCGATTGACGACCGGTTTGTTGACGCGAGGTGGTCTCTGTCTTACTAAGAGCCGCTCCAGCGTGGTGGCGACCTGGAGTAAATGCGATTCACGCTCGGCGCTCACATGATCTGGGGGTGTGTAGGAGGGACCTGTCCCAACCCCTGCGGTTGAATTCCTTTGAATGACGTCATTCGCAATCGGGTTCGGGCTGTGATGGGTGCGCACCGGCCTGCCCTTCTGCGGCTTGCTTGCCGGGGAGACAGGATTTGCACTTCGGATCACGGGTTCCGCTGAGGCACGGTGTGCGTCTTCGGGCTGTTGGATGGATTGATTCTCAGCCATCGCTTGACGAGGGGAGTCGCCAAGGAGCCCATCACCTTGCGACCGTAGCCCATCACTCATAATGGGGTTGGGTCTGAGTGCCGAGATCAATGAGATATCCCACCGAAACACTTCGGGATGAAAGACCGGGGGTTCCGAAGTCGTCAGAGCGTGAACGAGGATCATCGAGGTCAGTAGCAGACAGTGAACGAGGATCGATACCACCCAACCTACTCGATGGGCTGGTAACCGGCCTTTATGAGTCGGACGACATCGAACCCAATAATGTGCCTCGCACAAGGCAACCGTGCTTTGGCGATATAGGTGTGAGAAGGAGCCATTCCGTGCGCTCAGTGCAAGCCGCTGTGTTGCAGTTGCATCTGAGATCGACGGCATTACGAGCGTAACCTGCGCGTTAGTTGCCCGACGCCCTAAGTCCACCTGAAAAGCCTCGCTTCTGTCGGCATCCTCTCGACCAAAAAGAAAGCCCATGGCCGGCCAAGGGCTGGCTCATGGGCTCGGGACTCAAAGTACTCTGGCCTCTAGCCGACTAATCGCTGTCTAGAACGTCGCCATTCGATTATTGAGTATGATAACTGATATCAACTAAAATAGAGACTTGTCAAGGTGCTCTTCACGCACCAGCCGGCCCATGTCAGCTCCCGCTTTGAGTGTCCGACGCGAAGATCGAATCCTCATATATGGCCAGGGAGGAGTCATTCATCGACCCATCACTACATGCCCAGGTGGGCCACCAAAGTGGAACCTCCAAGGTCTTGACAGGAAGAAATAAATCCCCGTATCACCGCGCCCCTCAAAGGGCCGAAAAGACGAGGTTACCCGGGATAGCACCAGCGATTCTCGAGTGGAACGCATTTTGTCGCCTAAAGACGCCGTTGCATAAGCACCTTGCTGGTGCGGGATGAATTCCTCTCCGTTGCGATGCGCCCCTGGATCATCAATTCACTGATTTCTTTGGCAATCAATCTCTGACGCGCTACACTTTGTTCTCAGTACTCCCCAAAAGGGGCTGCCTGACGCAAGGCTATCACGGGCCTACGCCCTCATGGTCAAAATTCTGCTCGTTGAAGACAACCTTGTCGACGCGCGGTTGGCGCAAGATATTCTCTCCGATTGGAACGCGGACGAATTTGATGTCGTCCACGTCACCGATTTGAAAGAAGCGCTTGCGGCGCTCGGACGCGACCGGTTTCAGGCCGTTCTGCTTGATCTTTCGCTACCCGATGGTCATGGACTTGCCACCCTCCAAGAAGTACAAGGCACGAGCCCTGGAATTCCCATCGTCGTCTTGAGCGGGTACGCCGACCAGACCGCCGCTCTTCAAGCGGTGCAACAAGGGGCGCAAGATTACCTTGTAAAGGGACAGATTCAGGGCGATCTCCTGGCCCGTTCCATTCGCTATGCCATCGAGCGCAAGCGGACCGAAGAACGACTGACCTACCTCGCACAATACGATCAACTGACCGGCCTCGTGAACCGCGCGCTTTTTCGTGATCGCCTCGAACAGGCGATCGTGCGTGCCCGTCGCACCAATCAGGGGTTTGCGCTGCTGTTATTGGACTTGGATCGGTTCAAGGCCGTGAATGACACCATGGGGCACGATGCGGGCGATGCCTTGCTCAAGGTCGTCGCGGATCGGCTCAAGAGTTGTGTGCGTGAAGTCGATACGGTTGCGCGCATGGGCGGCGATGAGTTCACCATGATCTTAGAAGGTACCGCGTCTGAAGCAGGCGCAGTCACTGTGGCCAAGCGTATCATTCAGACCGTCAGCCAGCCATGCACCGTATCCGGCCGCCAGGTCACGGTTGGAGTCAGTATTGGGTTGACCCTGTTTCCTCACGACCAATCCGATGCGGGCGACCTGCTGAAACACGCGGATGCCGCGATGTACCAGGCGAAGGAAAAGGGCGGCGACTCGTTCGTCTTCTTTTCAGTCACGCGTGCCTCTGCACCTTCCTTTCTACCGCCGGCAGCGTAATTCTTCCCCGCTTCTTATCCTGCACGCTGTACAGTCTCAATCAGATTGTGATCTTGGCAGTTGATCGCAAGGGGTTGCAGCAAGAACGTCAATCTTTCGCTGTGCTAACGACCAATGTCGCTGAGAGGTTGGTCGGTCACCTGAAGAGGGCCGCGCGAGTTCTCGTTGAGGCTATTGACCTCGGTGAGTTCTTCGACCCTCGGTGTCGTGACACAGTCCGGAGTGACAACCAGCCCCCAATGCTGGTTTCCCCGGCATGTATTTTCCAGCACCATGGCCCGCGTTTCCCCGAAGAGCAGTATCCCACTCAACCAGTTGTCCCGACAGAGATTCCGCACGAACTCCGGTTGGCTTCCCGCATCACGTGCTGCCAGCCCAAAGTGGTGGTTACCGAAGCACACGTTGTTGGCGATTCTCGGCGCAGCCCCGCCAAACGCAAACACACCAGACTCCCGGTTGCAGCACACTTCGTTTTCGATCACGGTGGGGCGACATTCTGGTCCGTAGAGCACCATTCCTGATAACACTCCTTCAGTCGCCCGGCAGGAGGCAATCGTGCAACTGGAATCGAGTACGTTGACGGGAGAATGCTGATCGCTGCCAATGTAGCGAAACGTCAGACCGGCAATGCGGCCGGATGGCACACGCTGAAGATAGAGCGGGGCAGCACGGCGGCAAATAATCTGCACGACATCACGCCCTGCTCCAACCAGCATAATCGGCCGCTCGACGACGAAAATTTTATCCTCATAGAGGCCAGCCCGCACGAAGACCATGTCCTCCGGTCCGGCTTCTTGAAGAGCGGCACTGGGGCGAGGAAACGCATTGGGGTCGCGCCAGTCGACGAACAAGGTGCGGCCTCCCAATGGATTGGGGGGTGGGTCCTGAGGGACAACCGGCTGCGGGGGGGAGAAGTCCATGGACGTCGGGCATCCCCGACGTTTCTGTCCGGGGTCACCGGCGGGAACGATTATTTCCACACCCTCCTACGAAGTCAAGGTAGGCGCCAGGCCGTTCGTAGGACCCTGCTCTTCGCACAATGGTAGCCCCCTCCGCCTTCCGGTGCACAGTTTGTCCATGCCAACCAGGATTGGCCATCCGAGACCGGGGACGGGTTGCAGCCGGGAATTGTCTCGTCGCCAATATACCGAGAAGTCGTTGGTTCGAGGGGAGGTGCCAAAACCTGGCCGCTCCACCAAGCTCCCACAGGATGGCACGCGGATTGCGTTCCTGCCCGAATGTTGACCGCACGGATCCGCAGACAAACGAGGGGACAAATAATGTCAGATCGCTGGCTACAGATCATGTGCGTGTGGGTACTTGTTCTGATAGGCAGCCCTTCTCTTGCCGCGCCACCGGAGAAATCGGACGCGTCCCGACGCCTCTATGATCGCGTCATGGAGGAATACCGCCACCGGGACTATCAAGCGGCATTGGCAGGTTTTCACTTCTTTCTGGAACTACATGGCACGTCCGGTTTGGCGCCCAGCGCGCGCTATTGGCTGGGCGAATGTCAATACCGATTGGGGCGCTATGACGATGCGATGACCACTTTTTTGAATCTCGTTTCCTATTATCCTCTCAATCCGAAAATGGCCGCCACCACATTGAAGATCGCGATGACCTACCGGAAGCTCGGCCAGCCCGAGGAAGCGCGCATCACTTTCGAGCGGGTAGTGGAAGAATGGCCGGATTCAATGGAAGCGGACGTCGCGCGGAAGGAGTTGGCCAAGTACGCGACCGAAGCGGTGGAACTCACGGGGGGTGAAGCAGTCACGCTTCA
Organism: Nitrospira sp.; assembly: GCA_036984305.1. NCBI lineage: Bacteria > Pseudomonadati > Nitrospirota > Nitrospiria > Nitrospirales > Nitrospiraceae > Nitrospira > Nitrospira sp. The sequence goes on along the minus strand of BQWY01000001.1, from coordinate 293,105 downwards.
ATAATGTCCGGTCTCTTCACCGTCCGGCTCGATCCCGAACAGCGCGGCAAGTGACTCGAGCGAATGCGGTTGTGTGGGATCGAGCCGGACCAACTCGATGCCAGCAGCATTGAGCACGGCGACGGTCAATTGCTCACGGCGCCGCTGGGCCTCGGATCGCACGTGCGGGCTGTCGGTGACTACGACCAGGCGGGCCGTCCGACAGCCTGGATGAACGAGAGCGAAGTCGACACGTTGGAAGGCAAGTTTTTTCAGCAGCCTCGATCGCGTCGACGGTTCGGTGGATTGCATGGCAAGCATGGCCCATACGGGCAGATGAGGAAACACGAGATATCGCTCACCCACTGCGAGTCTGAGTAAATTGTACAGTGAAACCTCCGTATCGGAGAGAATCGGCCGCGAAGTAACGGACAGGCCTTGGAGGAATTCCTGCCCCTCTGTCGATTCGTCGCCGCCACGGCGGACCAGCAACCAGACCATCAGTCCGGCTATGAGGAGCGCGGCCCCGGCAGCAATCAGGTAGGGATCGTCGACCCGCATACAATCCTGCTACTTGTCCAGCCGCAAAACGTGCCTAGGCCGGCCGGGCACGATCTGTCCGAGAATGACGGGATGGCGCGCGCCTGTCACACTCGGCACATTGGCACATTCGCCGTGTATCGTTTGATACGCAAAAACCGCGAATGCGACCGCCTCCAGAGCCTGACTGCTCCACCCCAAGTCGTCGAGCGGACGGACGGGCACGGGAGCAAACATTCTCTGCATGGCCTTCATGACGGCCAGATTGCGCACGCCTCCGCCGGCTATGAATACCTCGGCCACCGGCCCTGGTAACCACCGTCGAGCCCCACTGACGGTATCGGCTGTGAATTGAACCGCTGTCGCCAATAGGTCGTCGCGCGAAACCCCGGCCCGTCCGGCTTCGCGGAGGAGTCGATCCAAAAACGTCCCACCAAAGTCTTCCCGGCCCGTTGACTTCGGCGGGCGGCGTCGCAGAAACGGATGCTGCATCATGCGGCGGAGTAAAGCGGGCCTGACCTTCCCTCGCAGCGCAAGCCGCCCCCCGCGGTCCATACGCGTGCGCCCGTGACTGGTCCGTTGCATGATTCCATCCAACAGCATGTTGGCAGGACCCGTATCAAAGGCACGGACCGCTTTGAGTGCCCCTCGACGGGGCACGAATGTCACGTTACTGATCCCACCCAGATTGACGATCAACCGAGCACGTGAGGGATGGCTGAAGAGAAGGTAATGGGCATAGGGGGCCAATGGAGCCCCTTCCCCCCCGGCGGCCACATCACGCGATCGGAAGTTGGCAACGGTAGTGATACCCGTGCGTTCCGCTATGATGGCAGGCTCCGCTATTTGCAACGTCGAGCGGATACGACCGAGGCCCGGCTCCACAAGACCTTGAGGCAGATGATGGACCGTTTGTCCATGGGAGCCGATTAACTCTACCGCGGTGTGGCGGACGCGAGCCATTCTGATGACTTTCAACACTGCTCGTGCGAAGACCTCACCGAGCGCGGCATTGAGATGGCAAATTTCGCTGACGCTTCCGTTCAGTCCCGCAGCAACAATCCGCCGTTGAAACGTGGGTGGATAGGGTAGCGCGGTATGTGCCAAGAGTCGGAGCCGCAGGGCACGCCCACGCCCTCGAATTTCAACCAGCGCCGCGTCGACACCGTCACCGGACGTACCCGACATCAAACCCACTACTTTCATCCTGTTCGTCCTCTCATCACATCATGTCGCAGGTGCCCCGCCATATAACACCTACCGTAGCATGGGCCGCGGGCGGAGGCTATTTATACTCGACGGCACGCGACGGGTGCAAAGTGTGGCTCGCCGGCTTCCAGGGCCACCTCGCGTTGACTTGCCTACATGCCGATGCTAGGGTCCGACGGTGATTCCATCGCAGCGAACAGGTTGCATCAATTTGAAGCCGGCCTGCCTTGCCTGGGGCATCATCCTCATCTGGATCCACATTCTTCCACTTCGAGTTTGGGCCGACGAGCCAGTGCCGGTGGTCACGACTCTGCCGGTGCTGAAAGACCTCGTCCAGCAGATTGGGAAGACGCACGTTCGGGTCACATCACTGCTCACGGGTCTGGAGAACGAACATTCCTACTCCCCCAGACCCAGCGACCTGATCGCCGTCCGCAAGGCGCGGGTGCTCGTCCAGATTGGCGCCGGACTCGAGGTCTGGGTCGATGGATTGATCCGGAGCGCTGGAAATCGCGAGATGACGATTATAACCGCCGCGGATGGTGTTGACCTTCTCGACTCCCACGCTCATGACCCCATGCCGCGCTTCCTTCCAACCGTCCATGGCCATGTGACGGGAAACCCCCATATTTGGCTCGACCCTTACAACCTCGTGCCGGCCCTGTCTCGCATTACAGAGACGCTCAGCCGCCTTGATCCTACCCATGCATCGGAATACTCCCGCAACCACGCCGCCTATCTCGAGGAGCTGCGCCGCTTGACAGCCGAATTGATCGAGCAACTCGACACTCTCCAAGACCGTCGGATTATTACCCATCATCCGGCCTGGCCATACTTCGCGAGGCGATTTCAGTTTCGAGTCGTCGGTGAGATTCAAACACAGTCCGGCGCAGAACCCTCGCCGCGGCATATGCAGGCACTCATCCAACAAATCCGACGCGACCACATCAGGGTGATCGTGTCGGAACCCCAATTGAGCCAAAGACTGCCCCGGCTCCTGGCCCAAGAAGCGGGCGCGCGTGTGGTTCTCTTGACTCCGCTCCCCGGTGGAATACCAGGCACCGACACCTACCTCGACATGCTGCGTTATAATGTGCTGCAATTGTTGCGGGCATTCGACGGCGCATAGGTGCGCTTCGGCACGACTTGTTCGACCGAACCGGTCCAGAGTGCTAGACTACGACACCGCAGACACTTATGAGCAGACCGATTATCCGCTTCGATAACGCCTCCTTTGGCTTCCCTGGTGTCGTGGCGCTCCGTCACGTCTCCCTTGAGATCCTCGAGGGCGAGTTCATCGGGGTGATCGGACCCAATGGTTCCGGGAAAACTACTCTATGTCGGGCCATGCTTGGCCTTCTTCCCCCACTCACAGGTGCCTTGCAGATCTTCGACTGTGCCTGCGAGGAATTGCGCTGCCATCACCGGGCCAAGATTGGATACCTGCCACAGAAGGGGGTATTGGATCGAAACTTTCCAGTCACGGTCTTCGAAGCTGTCATGATGGGACGTTATGGAGCCCTGGGGCTGTTTAAGAGACCGGGCCCCGACGATCGCCGTCTCGCCCTGGAGGCGTTGACCAAGGTTGGGATGGAGAACTATCGTGATCACGCGCTGGGCCTCCTATCCGGCGGTCAGCAACAGCGGGTCATGATCGCGCGGACGTTGGCCCAAGAACCGCTGGTGCTCCTTCTTGACGAACCAACGACCGGAATCGATATCACTACCCAACACAGCGTCCTTGATCTCGTACGGCAGCTGCATCGGGAATTGGGGCTCACGATTTTGTTTATCACCCATGATATCAATCTCATCAGCCCATATGTCGATCGGCTGCTGCTCCTGAATGGTCGGGTCGTCGCAGCCGGCCCTCCCGATCAAGTCCTCAGGCCAGAAGTCCTTCAGCAAGTGTACGAGAAAGATTTGGTCATCTCCGACCACGGCACCGTGGTCGTGCGCGACTACCATCACCCCTAAGACATGACTTGCCCGACAGCACTTGTGTGACTTCCAGGACGATGCCGCCCGACAGGCTTGCCCCTCTGAACGAACGTAACTGGACAACCCGTACAGCTGAGGCGGCTAGTTTTCTACGCGGCAGCGGACTCCAACACGGCGCAGATTCTGGGTTCAAGGTTGCCCACCGACAACCCAATGACCACTACAACGAGCCCGTCAGTTTTTCCGTGCAAAGCCGGACGAGTGTACCCGACCGACGTTCCCACCAGGAGTCCGGAGCATTCGCCCAGGTCGTGGTCTTCACTCCTTTCACAACATCCACTACTATGGTGGAACTTTGGGGCCCTCTGTCCGTCCATGCTTGATCTGCTGGCGTACGATTTCATGCAGCGCTCGCTTCTGGCCGCAGCCTTGGTCGGAGGGCTCTGCTCTTTAATCGGCGTCTTTGTCGTGCTCCGCGGCCTCGCATTCATCGGAGCAGGCACGGCGCATGCCGCCTTCGCCGGTGTCGCCTTGGCATATCTCATTGGACTTCCCCCGCTTCCTCTGGCCATTCTGTTTGGACTGAGCACCGTCTGGGTGGTCGGTTTGTTGGAAGAAGGAGGCCGGATGAAACTCGACGTGTCCATCGGCATTCTGTATACCGCAACGATGGCATTGGCCATTCTCTTCCTCGGACTCATGAAGGCCTATAACGCCGAGGTGTACGGGTATCTGTTTGGCAGCGTCCTCGGGGTCACTGCCGACGAACTGCTTGCCATTAGCCTGCTCGGATGCTTAGTTTTGGCCGCCATTCTGCTGTTCTCAAAGGAACTGTATTTCATCTCCTTCGACCAGGACATGGCCGAGGCATCGGGCGTACCGGCCAGGAAAATCTATTTCCTGTTGTTAGGATTGGTGGCCATGACCATCGTCATCTCGCTCAAAACTGTCGGAGCTATTCTGGTCTTTGCCATGGTGCTCATTCCCGCCTCCACGGCCTATCAATGGACTCACAGCCTCAGTCAGCTGACCCTTTTGTCCGTGGTCATCGGGATCGTCTCAGCCACAGGTGGCGTGGTGCTGTCCTACGTCTGGGATCTTCCTTCAGGCCCCACGATCGTTCTTTTGGCGACCCTGGTATTTTTGCTGTCTGTGTGGGGTTCTCCCAAACGCGCGCGGCGCGCTCGGACCCTATGATCGGGGCAGTCAGATGTCGTGATGTCGTCGTTCTCGCACGCCGTACCAGAATGTTTCGCAATGCAGCAATGCCTTGCAAGGCCAAGTCGAGTCGGTTAGATTGCGGACAGAACTGGCTCTCAACCCATTGGAGGAATGAATGGACCTCGTTCGTACGCAGAGCTCGCTACGCGTATTGATCCTCACCATCTTCGCCGTGCTCGGCCAATTGGGAAGTGCACAGGCAGACTGGAAGTGGGTCTACGAAGGCATGGCCGAGGATGGGCAAATCGTGTTGGGGTTCAGAGCGGGTCCCAGCTATATGACGCAGAATGCCGGAACGTCGACTTCAGGCCCACTGTTAAACTGGCACGCCATGTACGCCATCAATAAGTGGTTTCGGACCGGCATGATGCTCGAGTGGGAGAGCCATAGTTTCGATCAACGAGGACGCGGTTCACTCGATACCGTATCCCTTCTCCCCGCGATGTTGGAATTCAGACCGGGGCATTTCGGGCCACTGATTCCCTATGTGTCGACCGGTATCGGCGTGAACATCAATGACAGCAACGTGTCGGACAGCTTTGCATGGCGCATGGCGGGAGGGCTCGACTATGCGCTGACAAACTGGTTTCCCAATGCCCCTCCCGGGTTGATGTTAAATACGGAGGCCGCGTGGAAACGCAATCGGATCGATCGGGTCGATTATTCGACGTTGAGTTTGATCTTCGGCATTCGATTCGCATTCCAGTAACCACGACCACAATCGTCTCGCCGAGCGGTGTTTTCGCTCACCAACCACAAGGAGAATCGTATGCGTATCATCTGTCTGAGGCACGCCAGCCTGCCGCTCATCGCGCTCATGACGGTACTCCTGAGCTGCTTTCCTCCATTCGCGAATGCAGAATGGGTTCATGATGGGCAGGCACAGGAGGGTAAAGTCACGGCCTCTTTCCGGGCGGGCTTCTCCATCCCCACGCAGGAAATGATCGTGAATACTGATGGTGGGTTTGGCCCCGCGGTGAATTTACACCTCCAGTACGGCCTGAACCGCTATTTCGCCGCAGGTTTTATGGTGGAGTGGGAACATCTCGGTTATGAGCAAGACCGACCGAACGTGAACATTGGCACTCGCAATACGGTTTCCCTGCTTCCAACCCTGGAGTATCGGCCAGGCCGATTTGGGTCCGTTATTCCCTATGTTTCCACCGGTATCGGCGTGAACGTCAATACATTTAACGAAGAGCCAGGCATCCCCAAGACCAGTCTTGCCAATACGTTCGCATGGCGGATTGCGGGCGGCATCGACATTCCTCTTACGGATCAACTCATGCTGAATGCGGAACTAGCGTGGAAACGCAATCGTGGCGGGCTGGAAGTCGGCAATGTGGACGCGGGAAGTTTCGACGCCTCGACTGCCAACCTACTGTTCGGCGCCAAGTATACCTTCTAGCTTGTGCGTGCGGCCGCCCGGCCGGCAAGGTCGGGCGGCAGGCCGCCCTCCGACTTCGGTCTCGGGCATCCTCCGCTACTCGAGCTGTCCTGCGTCTTCCCGTGCCCAGACCATCCCTGTTTGGCGCTTGGAGTCGAACCCGAGCCGCTCGTAAAACCCAGGCCTTCGTGTGCAGAGCCAGAAGAGCTCGACTCTAGCCAGTTTGGGGTGACGTAAAATCCGCTGGACCAGTTCGGTCCCGATCCGACGCCGCTGATGCCGCTTGTCGACGATCACATCCCAAATGGTCGCCCGGAAAACAAAATCGGTGAGCACACGGCCAAACCCTACCAGACAGGCTCCATCCCAAGCGGTCAGGACCAGGTCGGTGGATCGTAGCATGAGCCGAACATCCTCCAAGGTCCGCTGCTTCGCCCAGGGGGCCTGGTGGAGCAGGGGCAACAAGACGTGGGGGTCGACTTCGTTACCCTCCCGGAACGTCAACCGAGATGCACTTTTCGTGGAGACTCGTCTGGGTGCAGGTTTGCTCTTGAGGGACATGCGGCCTCTATATTACAGTACCGGCCGACCCTCGCGGATATTCGTGGTCGGGATCACACACGAAGGATAGCCGGTCATGGCAACGCAAGTACGTTCGTGCCCCAAGTGCTTTCAACTGATGTGGTTGAAAGAAGATCAACTAGAGATGCTCGATGAGAATACCGTGCGGACCACTTGTCCGCATTGTCACACGTTGGTTCGCTTCAGCCTTGTGACGGGTGGCGCCAATTCCACCGGTCCCAAAATGGGGCACTAGTATATATCGCGTCGTGACCGAGATCTGTCGAGCCACACCCCGGCTCGATCGGAGGTTGCCTATAGCCCCTTCCCGGCCCCCTCCAGTTCGGGCTCGTTTCCAGGCAGAATCTTATTCAGACCAGTCCGATATTCACCCAGTCGTTTTTGATCGATGCCCGAAATGGCAATCTCCTTCTCTCGATGCATCTGCTCGAGGTGGTCAAGGACCGACAACAGGGGTTGCACCGTTGCCAGCACCTTTCCGGTTTCGAAGGCCTCCAGGGCATCCGTGAAAAAGTCCACCAGCCGCCGAAACGGGGTCGTACCAACTTGCGAACGAAGACGAGAGATGGTGTGCTCGAAGGCCTCCACCGCTTCTGGTCTTGGTTTCAGCCCCCCTGGCACGGCAGCCAGATGTACGACTGGCGGGAGCTTGGCGGCGTAGCCCTTGAGTTGCGTCACCAAAATCCCGATGACGTCAAGAAGCTGACCCGTTTCCATGATTAGTCCCCGCTCACAGAATCAGACAGATACCTTCACGCCGCGCGCGTGTCAAGCCCGAGTGAGGCCTGTGGTCAGCTCCGTGATCACCTTGTGCACACTCACCATGTCTGCCGGAGCCGGCGCGGAAAACTGGACAGCGCGATCGGTCACCGGGTGCGTGAAGCCCAGCACCCTGGCATGAAGCATCACTCGAGGGATGGTCAGGTCCTCGAGGCGCATCACCTTTCGGCCTCCGTACGTCTCATCACCTAGGATAGGATGTCCGATTGATTTCAGATGCACACGAAGCTGATGTGTGCGACCCGTCTGCGGATGAAGCACGACATATGACGCCCAGGTCCCAAATCGACGGATCACTTGGTATTTGGTCACAGCTGCCTTCGGACGATTAGAGCGGGGGGAGAATTTCTTCCTCTCCTTCGTGTCTCTCCCGATCGCTAATTCGATCACACCGCAGCGTCTAGCTATCGCCCCCCATACGAGGGCTTCGTACTCCCGGGTGATGGTGTGCTGCGTGAATTGCGCGGCAAGCCGGGCGTGGGCCCGATCGGTTTTGGCAATGACCATGACACCGGACGTTTCCTTGTCGAGACGATGGACAAGCCCGGGCCTCTCTTTCCCGCCGATGCTGGAAAGCGATCCTCCACAACGAGCAAAATGATGCAGGAGGGCGTTCACCAACGTACCCTCCCAGTGTCCTGGTGCTGGATGGACGACCAATCCAGGGGGCTTGTTGAGGACCAACAGTGCGTCATCTTCGTAAAGGACAGAGATCGGAATGGCTTCGGGTTGTATCGCAAGGGGTTCGGCGCGCGGAACCTCGATCGTAATCCTATCACCGGGCCTGATTTTTTGGCTTGGCTTGACCGGTCGATCATTGAGGCGAATTCGTCCTTCCTCCATCAGGCGCTGAATGACCGAGCGTGATAGGTCCGGATCTCTATTGGCGAGGAAGGCATCCAAACGTTTTGGGTTCTCACCCGCAGTCACAATGACTTCTGTGGTAGTTGGCACCCACGCCATTATTGGCTCACTTTCACCTTCTCTCGCGTGCAAATGTCATCCCAGTTAGGGAGGCGCGGGCGGCACGGTACGTCTCAGGCGCCTCGGTTTGCAAGCCTTGCCTGACGTCTGCAAGTAACTAGATGTCCCTGACTGGCTTGACGAATACGGAACAACTTTTGTCCCGGTTGGCCTTCCCAAGTCCTCTCGGCCAGGATGTCCCGCTCGCCGAGTCTAGAGCACCGGGGTATCTCACAGAACTCAGACCCGAGACATTGCCATTTCGTAATAAGTCGGGTAGAAGTGCCTCGCGCTATCGAGGCACTGACGACCATCGCACGCCCTCTAGTCTTCCTATTCACGCCCCACCTCATTCTGTTTGCCGCGGCGCTATTGGTGTCTGCTGTGCTAGGTGGCGCTCCATGCGCTGATTTCCAGTTGCCTCGGCCAGATCATGTCTTGATTGTCATTCTGGAGAATCACGGCTTCGATAGCATTATCGGGTCGCCCGATGCTCCCTATATTAATGAGTTGGCTGCGCATGGGATGAGTTTCACCCGATCCTTCGGCGTGACTCACCCCAGCCAACCGAATTATCTCGCGCTTTTCTCGGGGTCAACTCAGAACGTCAACGGGAACGCGTGCCCCAACGATTACTCCACACCGAACCTCGCGAGTTCGCTAATTGCGCGCGGTCTGACTTTTGCGGGGTTTTCAGAAGGTCTCCCTGGCACAGGGGCTCGGCTCTGCACCATTGGTCACTACGTCCGGAGGCACAATCCATGGGCCAACTGGCAAGGAGCCGCTGCCCATGCTGTTCCATCGGAGGCCAATCTTCCCTGGACCAGCTTTCCGACCGACTTTTCGGAGCTTCCGACTGTGAGCATCGTGATCCCCAATAATCAGCACAATATGCATGACGGGACGGATCCCGCCCGTATTCGTGAGGGAGACCGATGGCTCCGGACGAATATCGCTTCCTACGTGGACTGGGCCATGGAACATAACAGCCTGTTCATTCTCACATGGGACGAGGACAACCGACGGGAGGGCAATCGAATCCCTACGCTGTTTGTAGGACCAATGGTGCGCGTGGGACAGAGCTTTCAATTCATCACTCACTTCAATGTCCTACGCACGATTCAAGACTTTTATCAGCTCTCGCATAGTGGTCAAGCATCGGTCTCCGATCCTATTCGCGATGTATGGATTTCGGTGGCCAACCCCCGCCAATCTCGTACGAATCCTATCGCATCGACTCCGCAATGATCGAGGCGACCATTGCGGTCACGAGCCGGCGACCTACATGGCAGGGACAAGAAGCAGGGAGGCGATCGCAGTCAGGGCCAAAGACAAGACCTTGATTATTCCGAATCGTCCGTTCCAGAAAACTGAGCAACGAGTTGCTCGCTGCATCGGTCAGCCAGACGATTCAGTGTATTGCTGACCAGCAACGCTCTTGTCACGACGGCGGTCTTGTCGCTAGGCATCCCAGCCGAGTCATCAGATTCCAGGTCACATCTACCTTGCCAGAGTAGCTCACCTTCTGGAAATTTTAACAACCGCGCGCGCGCGCGATACAGGACAAGTTCGAAAGGATTGTATGGAAGCGGCATGACGCCCCAGTAAGTGGTAGCGAAATCGAGCACCGTTCCCTGTGGGAAGATGCCCTTGAGCTTATCGACTTGGAGTTCCTGCAGAGGAGTAGGGACGGGGGTGAGATTATTGGTTGCCAGAATTTTTGTTAGGGAAGACGATACGTGTGACTTGATCCTCAGGACGGGGTCCTCGATCGCGAGTTCATGCGCCGCCTGGTTTTGAGCCTGAGTCTGAATCGCAGCAGCCGCCCCTGCGCTGGGTCCATATCCAACGAGCCCCGCTCCTTGGACCTGCAGATCGGGGGGGAAGTAGTGCACAACCTTGATTTCTGCGACGCGACGGAGCGAATCGCGTGTACTCTGATCAATTTTGACGATCTCAGGGGCGCAGGCCATGACAGTGAGGCCGAGCATGAGTGTCGCCGCGCTGGCAATCCGAGTCCCCATCTTCCGAGCCCTCCCTCAACGCTCGTCTGCATCTCACCCATCCCTCTTGCGGGTGGGTGTACGGGAGCATACACGACGCGTGGGGCGTTTGGCCACTACCAGAATCTGATTAGGGGGCGGCAAGGCTGTGCGCATCTCGATGATGGACATATTCGTACAGCCAGAGTGATTCGCCAGTGCAGAATCCACTCGCTCGGACGCCAATTGGTTTGCTCTGGATCACGCACAGCACGACCGGCTCACCCGATGGGATTGCAGCATCTCACCGGGAATAAAGCCCGGTGAGTGTCGCCTTCGCCAGGCGGTTCGCATTGATCATGTATCCAACCAATGCGGCGGTCGCATCGGGGGAGACATCCAATTTTTCAACCTTCAGAGCATGGACAGTAAAATGGTAGTGGTGTGTACCATGCCCTTTCGGTGGGCATGGCCCACCATATCCCGAGGTTCCAAAATCCGTACGTCCTTGCACGGCACCGGGCGGCAACTGTGATCCATCACCGGATCCAGCGCCGGTCTTGAGTTCTGTTGTTTCAGCGGGGATATTGTATACGACCCAGTGCCACCATCCACTCCCAGTTGGCGCATCAGGATCATAAGCGGTCACGGCAAAGCTTTTAGTTTCTGGCGGAACATCCGTCCATATAAGCGCGGGCGATAGATTCCCGCCCTCACACCCGAAGCCTTTGTACACGTGCTTCAGGCTAATTTTTGTATTGGCAATAAGGTCCGGGCTGGTGACGCGAAATCCACTTTTTTCTTTACCTTTCTCTTTGGCTTTCGCCTCCACGGCGATCGGCAACAGTAGAGATAACGAGAGCACCCACAGTACCATTCTTCCCATACCTGACCTCCTTCACACCCGTGCATGATTCTCGATTCCGCATCCTCCTCACGAATCTCGTGCTCGGTAAACTAAGGTAATGGGTTTCGTGAGGCCGCGCAAGGGGCTAGGGTCCCCTGAGTGATCTTCGGATGCTCATTTCTCTCGTAAGGTTACTTCACCTAGCCATTGCGTGTTGCTTTTCCCCGTGTCCTACCCGGGGGAAGGGCTACACCCAGAAACATCCGTCTCCTCCGATGGACACGTAACTGCTCGGGAGTCCATGTCTTATGGGAGTGTCTCGATCCGAGCCGTTCCTACGTTTCCAACAAGGCCTTCTCGGCCATGCGGGGCGCTCAAGTCTTGCAATGGTCCCAACGGGACGATGCCTGTCGGGTTAATGTCGTTGTGGGTTATGTAGTAGTGCCGCTTGATGTGATCGAAATTTACAGTCTCTGCAATACCTTCAACCTGATAGAGATCTTTCAAGTATCCATAGAGATTGTGATAATCGACGATCCGTTTGAGGTTGCACTTGAAATGACCATGATACACCGCATCGAACCGAAGCAGGGTGACGAAGAGTCTCCAATCGCTCTCGACATATCGTGGTCCAAATAGATAGCGGAGGTGCTCAAGCCTGCGATCAAGACGATCGAGGGCATCGAAGAGCCTTCGGACGGCCGTCTCGTAGGCTCGCTGTGTGGTAGCGAACCCTGCACGGTAAACGCCGTCGTTCACGCGCTCATACAGGAACTCATTCATGGCGTCGATGTCGGAACGGAGGCCCTGCGGGTACAGGTCGAGCCGGCTGGTTGTCCAGGCGTCAAGGACGCTGTTGAACATGCGCATGATATCGTCGTCGGAGTTACTGACGATGCGGCCCACTGTCTTGTCCCACAAGACCGGAACGGTAACCCTGCCGACATAGTGAGGATCCGTGGCCACATAGGCCTCACGTAGGTAATGAAAACCGTTAATAGGATCGTCGGCATGACCCGGTCCTTGACGAAAAGCCCATCCGCGTTCGTCGCGGAGGGGATCGACCACAGTCATCCCGACGATCGGCTCCAGACCCTTCAACTTACGGACGATGATCGTGCGGTGGGCCCATGGACATGCCCAGGAGACGTAGAGGTGGTACCGTCCTGGCTCGGCAGGGAAGCCGGACTTGCCATCGGTCGTAATCCAGCCTCGAAACGCATCTACCTGCCGTTTGAACTCTCCCTCATCGTTTTGTTCGGCAGGAAATTGAGGTAATGGCATAAGGGCAACCCAGGTGCCCAAGCTTAGAGTATGACCTGGGCAAAAGCGAGAGGAGACCACAGGACGATAGGATGGTGATGAGAAGGTCTTTCAAAAAACGAAGGGGCGCCGTGATAACACGACACCCCTTCTCTTGACACCCGGATCTAGCTATTTACCAGCGATCCCGCTTACCGCCTCTCCCTCCACCGAAACCACCGCCCCCACCACCGGACCGAGGTTCGCGTGGCTTCGCCTCGTTGACGGTCAACGAACGACCGCCGAACTGCGAGCCGTTCAGGGCATTGATTGCAGCCTGAGCTTCAGCCGGCGTGGCCATTTCCACAAACCCAAATCCACGGGACTGGCCGGTGAACTTGTCTGTGACGATCTGGGCGGACGCAACAGCTCCGTGCTGTCCGAACAAATCGGTTAATTCCTGCTCCGTTGCCGCGTAGGGCAATCCACCAACGAAAAGTTTTGAACCCATGAGGGGTCCTCCTCTGAATGTAGTGACATTGTCTTGTGAGAGGAAAAGAGCAGGGAGAGATTGGCCGAAGGCGCGAGAGACCTGGCGACTTGGGTCGAACTTCCTAACAGATTTCCGAACAAAACAACATCGATGACTGGCCCTGTTGCTTCTTGCTTCACCATCGGGCCCCTACGATAAAGCTGAATCACTCTAGCACGGCCATTCCACCAATACAACCCCGAGGGCCAATTCCTCCCATCAGTACGTCCACTTGGTATCGTTCGCGTGAGGCACGTCCTTCCCTCACCGAATCCCGTCATCGGAGGATCTCAGCACCTCGTTCAGCGTCAAGAGTTCAGCAGGCATCGGGGCGAAATGCTCCCGATACTGTCCAGTCCGGGGGTGCCAATAGCCAATCATCTCGGCGTGCAGCATCATCCGCCCGATGGGTATCGGCCCCAGCTGTCCGGCTCCCGGTCCGCCGTACCGGAGGTCTCCCAGAATAGGATGCTCAATGGCCTGGAGGTGTGCGCGGAGTTGATGGGTTCGACCGGTTCCGGGTATCAGAAGAAGTCGCGCGGCGACGTCCCCATACCGATGAAGAATCTGATACCGCGTAACCGCCGGTTTTGGTCTAGACGCATTAGCAGAGACGATGGTGCCATCCCGTCGGTCGCGCCCAATAGCTAGTTCGATGCGATCCTGATCAAGGACGGGAGCACCACGGACAAGCGCGATATATCTGCGAGTAATGCGATGTTCGGCAAACTGCCGTGAAAGGGACTGGTGAGCCTGTAGGGTTTTTGCGATGAGCACAACCCCCGACGTACCCTTATCAAGGCGATGGACTAATTTCGGAAGTATTTCCTTTGCTCCACGTTCTAGAAAGTGGTGTAAGACCGCGTTCACAATCGTATCGTCCCAATGTCCCGATCCCGGGTGCATAACGACCCCCGCGGGCTTATCCACGACAAGGATGTCCTCGTCCTCGCTCAAGGGGGTCAACCCCTGTGAGAGGTGAGCCTGTAGCGGCACGGCCGGAGGGCGTTGGAACTCAATTCGATCGCCGCCATGGACACGCTGGCTTGGTTTGGCCTTTCGACCGCGTACTCGAATCCGACCCAGCGTAATGAGCCGCTGGAGCTGCGTACGAGACAGTTCACGAAGGTGGCCGGCTAAGTAGTGGTCGAGGCGTTTGGGCCGTTCGCCAGAAGCGACGATCAAATTGTCTCGCATGGACCCTGCTCCAATGGAATACGGTACCGCGCCACGATCCTGACGGCAAGGCCGAGTAGGCCATTGCCCTCCATGAGAAAGGGGCATATGCTGAACAACCGAGGCCGGACTGCAGAAACGAGGGAGGTGCCGCTATGTGCAGGCATATCATTCAAATGTGGATCCTCGCTCTGGTGCTGTGTGTCGTGGGACGTGCCGACGCCGGGAAAGATGTCGGAATCCCTCCGGAGACGGTGGCTGACTATATTCATGCCGTCATTGAGGCTGACCGAACTTTCTATACCGTACACGTTGTTGAACGATTACAAAAAGGGGGTGGCCCCGAGGCAGCTGAAAATTGGCGGGCTCAGAAAACCGCGATTCCCCTCCCGGCGCAGTTTCTCCTCGAGGCAAGCGACCTTGCTGCGAAGACGGGCACTCCGGTCCGTTATCGACTGATTAGCTTAGCACCGATCAATCCTCAGAATGCCCCATCGAGCGAGGCGGAAAGAAAGGGGCTGAAGCTGGTTGGCGAGCACCCAGAGCAATCCGCCACCGACACCATCAAAGTTGGGGAACAGGTATATTTTCAGGCCATCTATGCCGACCGGGCCGTAAGCCAGGCCTGTGTGGGCTGTCATAACAGCCATCCTCAAAGCCAAAAGAGGGATTACAAAATGAATGATGTGCTCGGCGGGCTTGTCATCGAAATTCCGCTAAGGCAATAGAACTGCCAGGGCCGATAGCCGAATTTTTCGATGGAACCTGTCGGATTGGGCCAACAGAGGGATCGTGTCATGGTCCGGGACCGCCCCTGAGAAGGCACAGTGCCCTCAGCGAGCCACAGCCCGCTCGCTGCCCACGAGACTCATATGGGCGTTTCACGGTGCGCCTCAGGTCACCACACCGGAGGGGAGGTCGCTTTTCGGGAGAGATCTAGGAATGGACGCGGCGGGCGCGCTCAGCGATTTTCTTACGAAGGCGGGCTTTTTCAAGGCTGATCTCAGCTTCTTTGACCTCTGAAGGGAGGCCACCGGCTTTCAGTTGCTGCTCGGCCTGCTCAACGGAAGCCTGGGCGCGAGTCACATCAATGTCTTCGGCCTTTTCAGCGATCTCAGCCATGATCGTCACTTTGGTTGGCGTGACTTCGGCATATCCCCAGAGCACCGCCATGTGATTCGTCTGATCCCCCACTCGATATCGCAACTCACCGATACGCAGTGAGGAGAGAAAATGGCAGTGCCCCGGTAGCACGCCGAACTCGCCCTCTGAGCCAGGCGCGATAACTTCGTCCACCTGTTGACTCAGCAGCTGTTTGTCTGGTGTCACGACTTCAAGAAGGATCTTACCCACTGCCATAAGTACTTTCAGCCTCCCTTGCTGAACGAACAAGCGGTGCTCAACGCGTTCCCCACTTGCCCCTTAGACCTTCACACCCATTTTTTCGGCTTTGGCCACAGCTTCCTCAATGGGGCCTACCATGTAGAATGCCTGCTCGGGCAGATGGTCATACTTGCCGTCCAGAATCTCCTTGAAGCTTCTGACAGTGTCTTTCAGCTTCACGTATTTTCCTGGAGCCCCGGTAAACGCTTCGGCCACGTGGAACGGCTGGGAGAGAAATCGCTGAATCTTCCGGGCGCGGGCCACTACCATCTTGTCGTCCTCGGAAAGTTCGTCCATACCCAGGATAGCGATAATGTCTTGGAGATCTTTGTACCGCTGTAAAACGGATTGGACTCCGCGCGCGATCTTGTAATGCTCTTCTCCGATAATTTGTGGATCGAGAATGCGCGAAGTAGAGTCAAGCGGGTCGACCGCAGGGTAAATTCCCAATTCGGCCAACTGACGGGACAAGACGGTCGTCGCATCCAAGTGGGCAAACGCGGTCGCCGGCGCAGGGTCCGTCAGGTCGTCGGCCGGCACATAAATGGCTTGCACCGAGGTGATCGACCCCCGCTTAGTTGACGTAATTCGCTCTTGGAGCGCACCCATTTCGGTCGAGAGATTCGGCTGGTAGCCGACCGCCGAGGGCATGCGGCCCAGCAACGCCGATACTTCCGATCCAGCCTGCGTGAACCGGAAAATATTGTCGATAAAGAGGAGCACGTCCTGATTTTCTTCGTCGCGAAAATACTCCGCCACCGCCAAGCCGGTCAGCGCCACGCGAAGGCGTGCCCCAGGTGGTTCGTTCATCTGTCCATACACGAGCGAAGCCTTGGATTTACTGAAGTCATCCGGATCGATAACTTTTGACTCCTGCATCTCATGCCACAGGTCGTTACCCTCACGAGTTCGCTCGCCGACACCCGCAAAGACAGAGAACCCTCCATGGTGTAACGCGATATTGTTGATCAACTCCATAATGATGACGGTCTTGCCGACTCCGGCACCTCCAAAGAGCCCGACCTTTCCGCCCTTGCTGTACGGCTCCAACAGATCGACTACCTTGATGCCTGTTTCCAGGACCTCCGTCTTCGTATCTTGGTCCTCAAGGCGTGGCGCAGGGCGATGGATCGGGTACGCCTTCTTGGCTCTGAGCGGTCCTTTTTCGTCGACAGGCTCGCCCAGGACATTGATAAGCCTGCCGAGAGTCTCCCGGCCGACGGGTACCGAAATGGGCGCGCCCGTGTCCGTGACGTCCATGCCGCGGGTCAGACCGTCAGTCGATGACATGGCCACTCCACGAACACGATTTTCGCCAAGGTGCTGGGCCACTTCCAACGTCAACCGCACCGCAGGCTTCCCTGCCGCCTTGTCCTCAGCTTGGTCGACGGTGAGCGCATTGTAAATATTAGGGAGTTGTCCCGGGGGAAACTCGACGTCCACGACTGGTCCGATGACTTGAATGACTGTTCCTGTACTCATCATTCACCCTCTATAAGATGTTGAGTGTTCAACGGCGTATCGGTCACTTCGAAGGAGCTTCCGATACCACCGCATCGAACACCGACGCTACTACTTGAGCGCCTCCGCCCCCCCGACGATGTCCATAAGTTCTTTTGTAATGGCCGCCTGTCTGGTCTTGTTGTAATACAGCGTGGTCTTCTTGATGAGCTGTCCGGCATTCCGTGTCGCACCGTCCATTGCCGCCATTCGCGCGCCGTGTTCAGCAGCCGCCGACTCCAGAAGAATGCGAAACGCCTGCACCTGAAAATGCTTAGGCACGAGCGTATTCAGTAACTCCGTCTCGTCCGGCTCGTATAGGTAGCTGCCGCCGGTCGAAGCTTCGACTTCGGTTCCTCCAAATTCGACCGCTGTGTCGATCGGAAACAACTTTTCAACAATAACGCGTTGTTGAATAGCCGACTTGAACTCGTTGTAGACCACATACAGCTCGTCAAACGTTCCCTTCATGAAATTGTCGGTCAGGTCTCCGCCGATGTCGATAGCATGCTCGAAGCTCAGCTTGTCGAAGACCCCCGTCCACTCCTGACGAATCGTCCATGTTCGTCGCCGGAAATAGTCCCGTCCCTTGCGGCCTACGATACTGACGGCCACGTGAAGCCCTTTTGCTTCCGATTGGCGGATGAATTCCGCGCTCCTGCGAACGATGTTGCCATTGAATGCCCCGCAGAGCCCTCGATCACTCGTCACCACCAGCACTTCGATTCGCCGGCCTTGTCGCTTCTGAAGGAGCGGGTGAGAGGCACGATTGACCCGTAGGCTGAGATTGCCTAGTACCTCGCGCATTTTGTGTGCGTAGGGGCGGGCGGCCAAAATCCGATCCTGCGACCGCTTCAGCTTGGCGGCCGCGACCATCTTCATGGCTTTGGTAATCTTTTGCGTGTTCTTAAACGCGGCTATTTTTCGGCGCAGACTTTGTAAGCTTGGCATAGGTGTCTGGTCACGATCCCGTGGAGGCGGCGCGAAAAGCGTTCACGGTCCGCGCTTCTCTGCGATCGGCGGCTCCGTTTAGGCTTGGGCTCCGTATCCCATCCTTTGCTTGAAGCTGGTAATGACGTCCTTCAGGCGGCTCGCCACCTTGTCATCGATCTTACCGATGGTCGTCACTTCCTTCCTCAACTCCGGATGGTGTTGCGCCACATAATGAAGAAAGTCCGCTTCGAATTGCTGGACCTTGTCCACTGGGACATCGTCGAGGAAGCCATTGACCCCGGCGTAAATGGAAAGGACCTGATCGGCTACCGGCATCGGCTTGTATTGACCCTGTTTGAGCAACTCGACCATCCGGACTCCCCGAGCCAGTTGTTTTTGGGTCGCTTTGTCCAGCTCGCTGCCGAACTGCGCAAACGCGGCCATTTCTCTGTACTGTGCCAAATCCAAGCGCAGCGTGCCGGCCACCTGCTTCATAGTCTTAATCTGTGCCGATCCGCCGACACGGGACACGGATAATCCGACGTTGATGGCCGGACGAATGCCCGAATAAAACAGATCACTCCCGAGATAGATCTGGCCGTCCGTGATCGAAATGACGTTCGTTGGAATGTACGCTGACACGTCACCGGCTTGAGTCTCAATAATGGGCAACGCTGTCAAGCTTCCCCCGCCGAGCTTGTCATTCAACTTCGCGGCGCGTTCCAGTAAGCGGGAGTGCAAATAGAATACGTCGCCTGGATACGCCTCGCGGCCCGGGGGCCGCCGCAAGAGCAGCGACAACTGCCGGTATGCGACAGCATGCTTCGAGAGATCGTCGTAGACGATCAAGGCGTGTTTGCCATTGTCGCGGAAGTATTCTCCGATGGCCGCACCGGCAAAAGGCGCAAGAAATTGCATGGGAGCCGCATCGCTCGCGGTCGCGGATACGACCATGCTGTAATCCATGGCGTGGTTTTCTTCCAACGTCTTGACCACTCGCGCGACGGTCGACCGCTTTTGCCCGATTGCCACATAAATGCAGTAGACGCCAAGCCCCCTCTGATTGATGATGGTGTCGACCGCGATGGCCGTCTTTCCCGTCTGCCGGTCGCCGATGATCAATTCGCGTTGGCCACGACCGATTGGAATCATGGCGTCGATGGCCTTGATCCCGGTTTGAAGCGGCTCCCGGACCGACTGCCTGGTGATCACGCCTGGGGCGACTACCTCGATTCGACGGGTCTGATCCGAGGTGATTGGACCCTTTCCGTCGATTGGCTGCCCAATTGCATTGACGACGCGCCCAACCAGAGCCTCCCCAACCGGAACCTCCGCGATTCGGCCCGTTCGTTTGACCGGATCGCCCTCCTTGATACCAACGTCGTCGCCCATCAACACCGCGCCGACATTATCTTCCTCCAAGTTCAGCGCAATGCCGTACACCCCACCGGGAAATTCCAACATCTCGCCGGCCATCGCGCCATCCAGGCCGTAGACCTTGGCGATTCCGTCTCCAACCTGGATGACCGAACCCCGCTCACTGACGTCGACAGCCTTGTCGAAGCTCTTAATTTTTTCTTTGATAATCGAACTGATCTCTTCTGCCTTGATCTGCATACATGCTCCTTGGCCGTGGCTACTCGCGCATCAGTAGCGACTGCATCGTATCCAAGCGATTCCGGACCGAACTGTCATACACAGTACTGCCGATGTGTATCTGAATACCTGCCACCAAAGTTGGATCGACTCGTAACGCCACGTCGACCTCTCGTTTAAGCGATGACTTCAATTTGGCCTTGAGACTCTCCTGCATAACGGAGTCGAGCGGCGCTGCAGAGCGGATCTCGACGTGCTGCGTTCCTTTGGACCGGTCGGCGAATTCGCCGAACGCCTGAGCGATTTCGGGAAGAAAAAGCGCCCGATTGGTCTTTACCAATTGGCTGAGAAAGTTCAGACCGACCCGCGGACAACCCGCCTGTTGTCCCAATGCGGTAAGGACACCGCTTTTTTCGTCAAGGCTAAACGCGGGTGAGGCCAGCACGTGCTGTAATTGCGTAGACTCGGTGAGAGCCGTCCCCAATGCGGTCAATGCGGTACGTGTCGGCCCCACACTACCCGGATCAAGCAGTTCGAGCAAAGCTTTTGCGTAGCGGCGAGCAACCGATGACTTCTTCACCGTGTACCCTGTGAGTGTAAAACGACAGACCTATGACGCGCAGGGATACTGCGTGCGGGAAGGCCCGACAAAAAGCGGCGCAGCGTAGCATCTCGCGCGCCGGACTGTCAAGCGAGGGAGGGAGAAAAACCCTTGTGTTGTCGAGACGTTGACCGCAAGGGATGGCCCTTAGCGGATGATACCGCCGCCGAGCACGCGCGTGCCCTGATAGAAAACTGCGGACTGGCCGGGTGTGAGTGCACGTTGGGGTTGATCAAATCGGACCCGGAGGAAATTGCCGCCGTGCGGGGCCAACTGGGCGTAGGATGGTGCCGTCGCATAGCGATACTTTACGTCGGCCCCTGCAACCTTTCCCATTAGATCGGGATCAAGTAGATTAAGGTCGGCTACTTCACATTCATCCGAATACAGATCACGCTCTGTTCCCAGGACCACGAGATTGCGCTGTGCCTCGAGTCGCTGGACATACAACCGCTCCCCTGTAGCCACGCCCAGCCCACGTCGCTGTCCTGGTGTGTAGAAGGCGATACCAGCGTGGTCTCCCAGTATCCGGCCTTCCTGGTCGATCATCTTTCCCGGCTTCTGGATTCCAGGGGCCTGCTGGAGTAAAAATGTACGATAGTCGCCGTGACTGACAAAGCAGATCTCCTGACTTTCTTTCAATTCTTCTGCCGGCAGGTCCAGCTTCTCGGCCTCCTTCCAAACGTCCGCCTTTAGACGTTCACCCAAGGGGAATAAAATTCTCGGCAGCCAGGTCGGGTCCATACGATACAGGAAATAGCTCTGATCTTTCCGATGATCGACGGCGCAGTGCAGCGCCAACCCCTTAGGCTCACGGACAATTTGAGCATAATGACCCGTTGCGACGTAGTCGAATCCCCGCTTGTCGGCGATGTCGATGAGTGACTTCAGCTTTACTCGCTCATTACACCGCACACAGGGGTTGGGTGTAGTCCCTTCGAGATAGGCGCCCACAAAATCGTCGATGACGTGGCGCTTAAAGCTTTCGCGTGTATCGATCACGTCGTGAGAGATCCCAAGACGTTGGGCCACAAAGCGAGCGATGCCAACCTTACAACAGCCACGTTCCTGCCATCGCTTGGAGGCGGCCACGGCTTCATCTTCGTGTTCCCAGACCTGGAGGGTGACACCGTGAACTGCATAGCCCTGATTGACAAGGAGCAATGCGGCAACGGAGCTATCCACTCCTCCGCTCATACCGAGGAGGACCGTTGGACGACGATGCATACTAGGCAGGATTATACTTCTGCGGCGCGGGCTTTACCACGATGAACAGTTAAATCATGGACGTTCGCGGGGAGTCCAATCTCGTCGTCGACCCACTTGTCGCCCATGTCACTGGTTCCATGGAAGTGGGCCCCCTCTTCAATCGAGAGATTTCCCGTGCGGATATCTCCAACGAGCATGCCATTCTTGAGCAATTGAATTTTTTCGCTCGCCGTCACCGTGCCCTTGATTTTTCCGCTTGTCATCAGGGTGCCCGCGGTGACAATCCCTTTAATCACGGCCGTATCTCCGACGACCAACGTCCCCGTCGTATGAACCTCTCCTTCTAGTCGGCCGTCAATCCGGACGGTGCCCTCGAAATGCACGATTCCTTTGAAGTTGGCACCCTTTCCGAGGAAGGTAAAGTTTTCGTCGTCCGCAGCTGTTGCGCCCGGTACCTTCTTGTCGGCGAGTGACCACATAATATTCAAAGCCTCCTGTCAGACGGTTCATACGACGGTGCCGTTCGGCACCCAGCCTTATTACTTGCGTTCGCCCAGAATTGCTTCCGATGTGACGTCGAGTGCCGCCGCTTTGATACCGGTCGATTTCGGTTTTGGTGACATTTCGATCGTGCCGTTGAACACCACACCGTCCTCCATCGACAGCATCGGCGTCTCGAGACCGGCGTTAATGACGGCCGGCGCTCGAAGCGTGATTTTTTCCCGCGCCACAATATCACCAGTGATCTGCCCCTTGCAGACGATGGTCCCTGCCGTGACCTTTGCATTGAGCACTGCCTCCTCGCCGACGAGCAGTGTCCCCTCAGTATGAATCTCGCCATCCAGTGTGCCATCGATCCGGACAGTGCCGTGGTAGGAGATCACGCCCTTGAATGAAACTCCCTTTCCGACAAATGCATTGATGCCGTCGAGTTCGGCGGCATTGTCGATTCCCGACCCTTTCCCGTTTGAGCCCCCCGCCTCGTCGGACTGCGGGGTGGGATGCTTCAGTTCACCTTTTTCTTTGTTCCACATGCTTCACCTCCGTTGAAGTATAACAAAGCATTTCGTGATCACCAGGAAAAAGCAAAGACACGACCATGTGCTCGAGCGCTCAGCTGATTCGTCACCTACCGCGACGCCGTTCTTAGGACAAAAGCATTTCAAGCAATCGTTCTTGTTCCTCGGGCGAGAAGAAATGCAACGAGATCCTTCCCCCTGCACCATTTCGCTCGACTGTCACCTTCGTTCCCCAACGCTTCTGTAGTCGACTCTCCACCTCCTGATACGGCGAATGGTGGACCTTCGCTCGCTTCGCTTTCCGTGACGGTTTTTCCGCTTGCAGATGCCGCTCCAACTCCCGGACCGACCATTGACGTACGACCGATTCCTTTGCCACGCGTATTTGCACGTCCTCTCCATGAAGGCCTAGGATCACCTTGGCATGTCCCATCGAGAGGACGTTGGCTGCCACCAACTGTTGGACTGAGTCAGGTAGATTGAGCAGTCTCAACTGGTTGGCAATCGACGAGCGTTCGCGTCCGACTCGGTGAGCAATCAGATCGTGTCCCATGCCAAACTCGGCCATCATGCGCTGGTAAGCGTGGGCAGTGTCGATTGGGTTGAGATCGTTGCGCTGAATGTTTTCGACCAGCGCGAGCACAATCGCCTCGTCATCGGTACAATTACGTATATGTGCCGAGATTCTGTGAAGGCCAGCCCGTTGCGCCGCCCGCCAACGACGCTCCCCAGCAATCAATTCGTAAAGGCCATCACCTTTCCTGCGAACAACGATTGGCTGAAGCAGCCCGTTTAGTTTAATCGAATCCGAAAGCTCCTCAAGCGCCGATTCAGGGAAGTCGTGACGAGGCTGATACCGGTTCGGAACAATATGATCCAGTTCGAGCTCCAGCACATCGGCACTGCGCTCGCGTACAACGTTCGGCAGTGGTGACGGTGACCCGGACCCTGGAAGTAATGCGTCAAGACCTCTCCCTAGAGCCTTCTTTTCCATGGTGCGTCAACTCCTTTGCCAATTCCAAATACGCTTGAGCTCCGGATGAACCAGAATTATAAAGAACGGCCGGACGTCCATAGCTTGGGGCTTCGGCAAGCGTAACATTCCTCGGCACGACTGATTTGAACACTTTTTCACCAAAATGGCTCCTGACTTCATCCGCCACTTGACGAGACAACGTGTTCCTCGAATCAAACATCGTGAGCACGATACCTTCGAGCTCAATAGCAGGATTGAGCGTCATCCGTACTCTATCGATACTTGCCATGAGTCTCCCAAGGCCTTCCATGGCGTAATATTCACACTGCATCGGAATGAGAACCGAAGATGCACAGACCATGGCGTTGATCGTTAACAGTCCGAATGCCGGTGGACAGTCCAGCAAGACATACCCATAGTCATCTCCAATGGGGTCCAATACTCTTTTCAGAGCAGATTCTCTTGAGTCGACGTGGATGAGTTCCACCTCCGCACCTGCAAGATCAGCCGTCGCAGGTAACACGCTCAAGTTATCGATTTTGGATTGGATAATTGCTTGATCTGCCGGAATCCCATGAATGAGACATTGATAGACAGATGCCCTCAATTCATCCGCCTGAATGCCAACTCCGCTGGTCGCATTCGATTGTGGGTCAATATCAACCAAAAGGGTCTTGCTCCCATTAATTGCTAATGAGGTAGCGATGTTGATTGATGTGGTCGTCTTACCAACACCGCCCTTCTGATTCGCAACCGCAATTATCCTAGCCATGAAATTGGATCACGACAGACTGGTCTTCATGTTCCACGTGGAACACGGTTGATTCTGGAATCACGCGCCTTGTCTACGAAGATTAAGGTCCGACGTCCATATCCCTGCGGCAAATGGTACGCCACCATTTCCGATACCGTCATCGGTTCGAAAATCTCATAATTGGCAGTCTGTTCCGTTGCGTAAATAATGGCTCTTCCATCTGGATGCATGAAATCTGAGACGGCCGTTGCGATTTGCTTAAAACCTACCGCTCTTACGACAATATTTTTGAATTTCCCCCGAAGCGTTCTATCATTCAATGCTTCACTCGCTGACTTTGCTATTATATGGCACCGCTCCAATCTCAGTTTCCCGATTAAATACGAGAGAAATGAGACCTTTTTCTTGTTTTTCTCAATGAGATAAAGATCAATCTCCGGATGCACAATTTTTAACGGAATACCTGGGAAACCTGCCCCGGATCCGATATCCAACAAATTTGGCTTTTCGTCCAAAATGAGGTGGCGTGCACCGTATAACGAGTCGAGAAAGTGCTTGATCGAGAGCTCAAGAGGATCAGTTATAGCCGTTAGATTGATCTT
Source organism: Nitrospira sp. (assembly GCA_036984305.1). NCBI lineage: Bacteria > Pseudomonadati > Nitrospirota > Nitrospiria > Nitrospirales > Nitrospiraceae > Nitrospira > Nitrospira sp. Next base: position 268,151 of record BQWY01000001.1, on the reverse strand, counting down.
TTGACCCCAGCCTCCCAGCTCATCGACGTAAATGGAGATAAGGCCAAGCTGTGCCGTCGATAAATTGATGTCAATGGACCTCACATACTTCGATACGTCCATCGCCACCGTGGCACCGTGATGTTCCACGTGGAACATCTACGCGAACCACCGTGTTCCGGTCAAGAGTTCATGTCTGTTGCAGGCAAAATATTATGGGGGATACGGTGAGACGAACTAACCATTCTGCTTTATCACGGAAGAATTGTATTGCGCTGAAATTTGCCGATGTTTCTCAATAGCAACAAGCAGCAGGGCAATGGCAGCTGGGGTGATTCCTGAAATCCTTGATGCCTGACCTATTGATTCTGGCTTGAATTTTATTAATTTTTCAACGACTTCCCTAGATAGCCCGCGTATACACGTATAGTCGATACCGGCTGGAACCATCTTCCGTTCCAATTTCTTGAAACGCTCGACCTGTTTCATCTGTCGAGTGATATATCCTTCATATTTTATCGACATTTCAATTGCATCTGCAATATAGCCCCTATCTGGCTGCGTCTCTCCAAGAAGTTCCCAGAGGGTCTCATAAGTAATGCCAGGTCGCTTAAGCAAAAGCGCCAGCGTATGGGTTGGCAACACACCATTTATACCTGCCTGATCGAGACGTTGCCGGAGTTCGCTCGTCCAAGGAATTCGCTCATTTTCAAGCCTCCGAACCCCTTCAGCCACTCGATTTCGCTTCCACTGAAGTGTCCCGTAAGTTTCGTCATCGACCAATCCCAACTGACGACTGTGATCCATCAACCGAAAATCTGCATTGTCGTGCCGCAGCACGAGCCTGTATTCTGCACGAGATGTAAACATCCTATACGGTTCGATCGTATCCTTCGTAATAAGGTCGTCAATGAGCACACCGATGTATGCCTCTGAACGGTCAAGGATAAGCGGTGGTTCGCCACGCAGCTTAAGTACCGCATTGATACCAGCCATAAGTCCCTGCGCCGCAGCCTCCTCATAGCCCGAGGTGCCGTTAATCTGTCCCGCATGAAACAGGCCATCGACCAATTTGGTTTCTAGCGACGAATAAAGCTGGCGCGGCGGGAAATAATCGTACTCGATGGCATAGCCGGGCTTTAGCATGCGAACGCGCTCAAGTCCTGGAATTGTCGCCAGAACCAATGCTTGAACGTCCACGGGGAGACTGGTCGAAATACCATTGGGATAGAACGAATCGCTCTCCAGGCCCTCAGGCTCGACAAAAATTTGGTGTCGTGACTTATCGGCGAACCGCACAACTTTATCCTCGATGGATGGGCAATACCGAGGACCGGCCGCGTCGATAATTCCGGCATATAGGGGAGACCGATCCAAGTTATCCTGTATGATTTGATGCGTCGTTGCGTTCGTGTGCGTTAAATGGCACGGGACTTGGCTCTGGGTGATGCACCTCGTGCGATAGGAGAAGGGAGGGGGAGGGTCATCGCCTGGCTGGACGATCATCCGGTCGAAATCGATCGTTCTGCGATCGAGGCGCGGAGGTGTCCCGGTTTTGAGACGGCCGAGTTCAAAGCCGAAATCCCGCATGCAGTCCGAGAGGTGCTCCGCTGCTGATTCCCCCGCTCGACCGGCGGGGAAATGGTTCATCCCTATATGTATAATTCCCTTAAGGAATGTTCCCGAAGTTAGGACGACGGCCTGAGTGCGAATCTCATCGCCCGCATTCGTGACAATCGCACAAACTCGCCCACCTTTCGTGACGATTCGATCCACTGTCCCAGCACACATGCTCAAGTTGGGCGAGCCCTCGAGAGTTTCTCGCATATAGTACCGATACAGACTCTTATCGCATTGAGCACGGAGTGCACGGACGGCCGGTCCTTTACTGGTATTAATCATCCGAAACTGGATCCCCGCCCGATCGGTGTTTTTTGCCATCTCCCCGCCGAGCGCGTCGATTTCCTTGACGAGGTGGCCTTTGGCAATGCCACCAATAGCAGGATTGCACGACATTTGGGCCGTCTTTTCAATGTCCATGGTGAGAAGCAGCACCCGAGCCCCCATGCGCGCCGCCGCTAATGCGGCTTCGCATCCGGCATGCCCCGCACCAACCACGACAATGTGAAATTCCTGTGACATGGGGAACTTACTTCCCAATACAAAAATCCGAAAAAATACGATTCAATAAGTCCTCAGTCGTGACATCCCCGGTCAACTCTCCCAAGGCTTGCACGGCCGCGCGCAGGTCCACAGACAAAAATTCGGCCGACACTCGAGCGCACGCTCCCTGCTGGGCGTGCTGGAGCGACTCACGCGCCCGATCCAAGGCGTCCCGATGCCGCAACCTTGTAACGACGACGGCCTCGCGCGACTCCAGAAAGCATGGAAGCGCCTGAAGTATCGCCCGGCGCAAGTCATCGATACCAGTACCCGTCTGCGCAGACGTGCCAATGACCACCGATGGCGCTGCGGTTTCGATTCCCCGGCGGTCAGCCTCGGACAATTCCTGCGGACGGTCGTTCTTGTTGATTACCACGAGCCTGTGCTTCCCCGCCGTCTCATCTAAAATACCTCGATCTTCCACCGAAAGTGGAGCGGAACCATCCAAGACCACCAGCAACAGATCGGCGTCATCCATAGTTCCTTGAGTGCGGCGAACACCCTCCGCCTCCACCGGGTCGTCGGTTGGTCGCAGTCCTGCCGTGTCGACAAGCCGGACCTGCACGCCCTCAATAGTCAAGGTCTCTTCGAGCGTATCGCGCGTGGTGCCTGGAGTCGAGGTCACGATGGCCCGATCGAAGCGCAAGAGTACGTTCAAGAGACTCGATTTTCCGACATTCGGCCGTCCGACCAATACCACCTTCGCCCCCTCTCGGAGCAGGCGACCCGAATCCCATGTCGCGAGGAGCCGCTCCAAGTGCGCAATGGATTCACTCACCTGCGCCTGAACCTCTTCCTCCCGCACAAACGCAATATCCTCCTCCACAAAATCGATACCCGCCTCCACGCGAGCCAGCAACCCCGTCAGTGTACTTTGAAGACTCCGTACCTCATTCGACAATCTGCCTTGAAGCAGCTCCTGGGCGAGACGAAGCCCAGCCTGCGTCTTTGCTCGAATGGTATCCAAGACACCTTCGGCTTGGGCCAGATCCAAACGGCCGTTCAGAAATGCTCGCCTGGTGAACTCTCCTGGTTCGGCCAAGCGGGCCCCCTGCGCCATGAGGATGTTGCAGATCTTCTGAAGCAAAATCGGACCCCCATGACACTGGATCTCGACGACATCTTCTCCCGTATACGAATGGGGTGCCCGCATGACTACTGCCAGAGCTTGATCTAATATAATGGGCTCGTCTTGCGAACCCGACGTATTGACGATCGAATATGATTGCGGCCGTAGCTCAAGAACATCCGCCATTTGTAGACGGTGAGAGGGCGAGTCGCTGAGGTGACGGCCATTATGAAGCCGGACGAGGGGGGTGCACACGGATACTGCTTCAGGGCCACTGATTCGGATGACACCAATGCCCCCATGCCCAGGAGGGGTTGCAATGGCGCAGATGGTGACCTCATCGTTCATAATTGAGGGACCCGCCAGAGGCCAGGGTCTTGACACTTGACACCGCGCCGATCGGTGAGCGGGCCTTTTGCCAGCCTTCGAAAGCTACGCGGGTCTTTTGAAGAGATACCGGTCAGTGACAAACTGCTGAACGATCGTCAACGTATTGTTCGTCAGCCAATACAGCACCAACCCGGCAGGAAAGGTAAGAAACAGAAAGGTGAGCATCACAGGAAGAACCAGCATGACCTTTGCTTGCGTCGGATCCATTGTTGTGGGCATGATCTTCTGCTGGATTACCATGGTACCACCCATAATGATGGGCAGCACGTAATATGGATCCGGAACAGAAAGATCCTTGACCCAGAGCATGAAGGGGGCCTGCCGGAGGTCAATGGTCATATACAGAATATTGAACAACGCCACAAAAACCGGCATCTGCAACAACATGGGCAAGCAGCCCCCTACCGGATTGACTTTGTGGTCTCGATATAAGCTGATCAATTCCTTGTTAAGGCGTTCCCTATCGTCCTTGAATTTTTCCTGCACGGCTGCGACCTTCGGTTGTATCAACTGCATGTCCTTCATGGACTTGTAGGCCTTGTACTGCAATGGAGCAAATAACAGCTTCAATGCCACCGTCAGCAAAATGATCGTCAGCCCGAAGTTCTGGGTCACTTCATTGATGGTTCGCAAGACCGCAAATAGCGGCTTGGCCACCATCTTCACAAAGCCCCAGCTCCCATAGATAAACCATCCAAAATCAATCGTGTCCTCGAGTCCGATGTGAAAATCCCGAAGCGTGTCGTATTGCTTGGGGCCGGCGTACAATCGAGCCTCAACCACTCCGCCAGAAGGAGGAATAGGCATTCGCACGCTCGTTGAGACGACCTTGTCGAGCTCTTTCTTCACTAGGACAGCGGAGGCTTGACGAGGGATCAGGACACTCATGAAATACTTGTCTTGCAACGCTGCCCACACGACGTTTCCTGTTCGTTCGCTTTCGGTGGAGGGTGTATCCTTTTCGATTTTGTCGTCGACCAGCGAAGCCGGTCCGATCAGACCGATAAATCCCTCTCCCCACTCAACAATTCCAAAATTTGCGCCCAAGCCGACGTCGACCGGACCCGCCACCCCTTGAAGCTTTATGGCCACATCGACAAGATACGAGTCGTAGTGAAACGTCAGAACCTTCTCGACCTGTAGACCGGACTGTTCATTTCGATATCGGAACGTGAGGCGTCCGGTCGGTCTAGCGGCGTCGAGACGGCTCACATCTTGTTCGACCTCGTAGTCGCCTTCTTGCAACTCCTTCGTCACGGCCGAATCCGGCAACCGCAGAGACAAGGGTCCGGGAAACTGTGCAGTCTTGTACACCAATTGCACCGGAGGTGCGTCACTGTCGACCGCAGTCGTATATTGCGTCAGCTCCCACGCTTTAATCACACCACCCCGAGAAGACAGGTCGGCCTTATACAATTCTGTTTCCACGCGCACCACACGCTCGCTTCCGGCCGCCGGCCGGGCATGAGAACCCATGACGCCGGCCGACGACCGAGTCGAATCCTTATCCTTCTCGCTCGACGCATTCGCCATTGTGGGAGTCTCTTCCTTCTGTACTTCCAACGGTGCTTGTGTGACAGAATCGATTGATGTTTGCTCCTCGCTGGTCGAGGACGGAAGGTACCCGAGCTCCTTCATCAGGTAGTCATATCCAACGATAATCAGAAGCGATACGATGAGAAAAGCGATAACGCGATTATCCATGTGTCGGAAAATCCAAGGTGGGCTTTATCCGTGATGCCTGATCATCTCATCACTCCACACCCGCACGAGGACCGGTCTGTGTAGTCCGATGTAGGGGAATGGGATCAAACCCGCCAGGGTGGAACGGGTGACATTTCAGTAGACGCCAAGCAGACAGTCCGCACCCGCGCAACACACCATGCGACGCGATAGCCTTGATCGCATAATGCGAGCAACTGGGATAAAAGCGGCATTGCCGCCCCATAAGCGGAGAGAAAAACAGCTGGTAGGCACGGATTGGCCAAATCACAATTCTTCGCATTAGTTCACTAATCACGTAGTAGTCCCTCTCGCGCAAACAGTCGAACCCAGACTTGGGCTAGCTCGGCATAAGGTAGGTTCACCACCGGAGCCTTGGGGAAAATCAGCACATGATAATGATCCACTAGGCGCTCCTCAACTGACCGGGACAATTCTCGGATCCGGCGCTTTGCCCGATTTCGACGGGTCGCCGGACCAAACTTCCGGCCCACAATGACGGCAATCTTAGTTGGGAGCGCATGGGCTGCGGCTACCACCATGTTAAAAGAAGACGTGGGCACCCGACGTCCCATTCGCTTCGCCCGCTCGATGTCTACTCCCCTTCGAAGAAAGAGCTGGCGGTCACTCCCACGTCTCAGTTTCATGCGTTTTTGGACCGCCGCAGAGCGCCCGCCCCTGCCGGGAGTCTCGTATGTTTGTTCCCAACCTGCACCGTGGACACAGTTCATTACTATGGAATCGCGTCCACTAGCGGCAGCCGGCGGCAGGTCACTTGGGCGGCAAATAGACTAGTGTGGAGAATAACTGCGGAGACCCGACAGCGCTTATGCTTCACGAGGCCCGGTCGAAGGACTCAGACGCTAAGTCGAGCACGGCCCTTCGCTCGCCGGCGTGCAAGGACTTTCCTTCCACCTTTGGTGCTCATGCGCTTTCTGAAGCCGTGCTCGCGCTTCCGCTTAAGATTGGAGGGCTGCTGGTACGTAAACGACATTGCAAACTCCTTATAGTAGCAAGCAAGTTGGCGATTATAAGTAGCAGCAGGCCCCCTGTCAACGAAATGACATGACTCGACGTGACCAACTGAGGATGCAGGATCGAACGGCGGCGACCACCGTGTGATACTTCCTAAGCTCTTGATGTAGTCTCCGCAGCGTATATCTGCAGGGTTGAGGCACTTTTGTCCCATTCACACCAACACGCCACAGACTAAACGCACGAATCCAGCGTGATATTGCATCTGGATGTCAAAATTCACTGCTTTTTCAATTAGATAAGGGTAAATGTCATGGCTCGGTGATTGCAAGGATTTTGAGAGAGGGGTGGATCTTTTTGTGTTTTGAGGTTCTGGCCACGGCGTGAGTAAATTCGTGTCGTTGTCGTTCATAGGCATGATGTTCGAATCATCAACGATCGGCGTGGGCGTTCCTTGCGCGAGGGTTCGAGTGCCCAAGGTCTTGAGCTTCGTCATATTCACTGCGCTCGCGGTAATGATGGAATTCGGTTGTACGGAACGGCCCTCAGATCGCATCGAGACGGCCGAGCGTCTGGTGACCGAGGCCAAGCAAGGTGAAGCTGCGGTCTATGCAACCGAGGATGTACAGCGGCTGCAAAGGCTCCTGGTCACCCTTCAGGCAACCGTCGAAACCCAGGACGACTACCCACGCTTCATGCGTGACTACGGGCAAGCTGATACGCTCGCAGAAAGAATTGCACAAGACGCCCAGCAGGTGATTGAGCAGTCCTCTACAGAGCGTATTCAGGCCCGTGCGGAAGCAAGCGCTGCATTGGAGCAAGCACAAGCCGTGCTCGCCCTTACACGTCGAGAAATTCACGAGGCAAGGGAGCGTTTCGGCTCCGGACACATCCGCCGGCAGGCTGTTGATTCCGATGCCCTGCTCGTATCCCTGGAAAGGGCAACGGAGGCGTTCGATACGCACGATTATCTCGCTGCGACGGCGCGTGCACGCGCCGTTACCGCACAGGCACAATCGATCACCGACCAGGTAGAAGCGCTCTCGATGCGCATCGGCGACGTACCGGAGCGGAGGCTCCACCCGTCACTAAGTCCATGACCTCCATCTCCTTCAGAGGGCGGCATGGGAACCGTTCAGTCCGGTCATGCCGGCTCATGTCCCTCGGCATGCTGCTTGTCCTGACCATGGGGCTGAGTGGATGCATTCAAACGGCGCCTCCCGAGCTTATCCAAGATGTTGAGGCCATGGACCGCGAACTGCACGAAGTCGGAGGCGCAGAATTCGCCCCAGAGGAATACAACCGATTCATCGAGCAATGGGTCGCGCTCAAGGCACGGCTGGAGGAAGATGACGATCTGATTCGTCTACCGTGGGAGCCCAATCGAGTCGCGGCGGAAGTAGCCCGAGTGGCGGAGCAAGCTCGTAAGACGCTTACTGTGACCAAAGAGCGGCGAGAGACGCAACGGAAGTCGGCATCGGAGCAGCTAGAACGTGCCTCAACACGCTTAGAGAGGCTGAAGGCCAAGATCACCGAACTCGGCGGTCAAACGCTCATAGGGAAACAACTGGTGGAAACGACCTTGCTCGTTCATCAGTCTCGCACCTACTATGAACACGCCCGATACAAGAGAGCCGAGGAGCAGGCGCAATTGGCCCTAAAATCAATCGGCGCGCAGACCATCAAATTGACACGCGAGCTCGGGCGGTATACGGACGAGGATAAGATCGCGAACTGGAGACTCATGGCGCAGCACACGCTGGATTGGTCCCGTCGGGCGCGTGCCCACGCCGTCATCGTGAACAAAGCCGATCGAGAACTCAAGCTGTACCGGGGCGGAAAGCTGATCTCGACCGTTTCGATTCGCCTAGGCGCGGACGGGATCTTGGAAAAGCATCGGCATGGCGACGGCGCGACCCCTGAGGGATATTACCACGTGGTCCAGAAACAGGGCCCGTCGAAGACCCCCTATCATCGCGCGCTCGTGCTGGACTATCCCAATGGAGAGGACCGGCGTACCTATCGAATCGAGCGAAAGGCCGATACCGGCACGTCGGCTGAAATTGTCCCGACTTCCCTTGCCATACACGGTCAGAACAGCCGCGATCTTACTCCTATCACCGGCGGAATGATGCTCGACAACCGCAAGATGGATAAGTTATACCAACGCATCCAGCCGGGCACCCCTGTCACGATTGTGGGAGCACTGGATGGGAACAATCCTGTCTCTCGTGTACTCCCGGAACTGGCCGAATTCGCAGCTGATTAGTTGTCGGGGCGGATCATGTTCGACGCCGCTCGACCGATTGGCACGCCAGCTCTCACCAACTGCGTACGACATTTGCGTTTTCCCTCGCGACTTCCTAAGATAGCCATTCCGTTTCCTTCGCCAACTTTCTACGAGGCTCGTGCTCGCTTCCATCATGGCAACATCTGCACAACTCGGCGAGGCGACCGCACTCATCGAGGCCGAATTGGCTCATCTTGCGCGCGAGCGTGTCGCCACGCAAGTGTGGGCAGCTGACCACACCCTCTGGAAACCAAACCCCACTGAACTAACCAATTGTCTCGGTTGGCTCACGGCGCAGGTCACGGTGTGTCATCAGCCTCCCACGACACTCGGCATTTTGGGAACCACCTCAACCTCGGCCACGCGTTCGAGGTTCCTTACATCACCGCGCGCGGCGCGCAAGGTCCGGCGGCGCCCTCGATAGCCGGATGCTTTACCCAGCTGAAATTCGTGCGTTCGAAAATGCAGCCGGGCTCGCGCATGGGGCATGCGCCCTGCTGCTACAATGCGCCGAGGAGACGCGTCGCCGCGACGCTCCGTTTCGATTGGTTCTTTCCGGCGGATCCACTCCCCGCACGCTCTATCAGATTCTTGCGTCCTCAGAATGGGCGCCGCGATTCGACTGGCCACGCATTCGCTTTTTCTTCGGCGATGAACGATGCGTCCCTCTAGACCATCCGGAAAGCAACTACGCCATGGCCAGGAAGTCTCTGTTCGAGCCCCTCCGTATACCCGATGAACACATCGCCCGTATGCACGGCGAGGACAATCCTGAGGATGCGGCTCGCCGGTATGAGGCTAGTCTCCGCCAAACCTTCACCGTGGCCCCTTCGCAGATCCCTGCCTTCGACTTTGTATTGCTCGGTGTAGGAGACGACGGGCATACGGCGTCGCTATTTCCTGGAAGTCCCGCATTGGCTGAGCGAGACCGATTGGTTGTCACCTCGTCGTCGCCCGTTGGAGTCCGGGATCGCATTACCATGACAATTCCTCTTCTTAACCAGGCAAAAGTCGTTCTCTTCCTCGTCACTGGAATGAAGAAAGCTTCAATCGTCGGGAAGATCCTCGAATCGACCGGCGGGGGAGAGCTTTTACCGTCAGCTCGAATTCGTCCCACTGCGGGCCGGCTGTTGTGGTACCTTGACGACGCAGCAGCCTCGGAGCTGCGATCGCAAGAACAGCGCATGCCTCACCATGAGTAGTAAATGATACTTGCCGGAGACATTGGCGGCACGAAAGTCAACCTGGCCCTGTACGATTGGACGAGCGAGCGTGTGGAGCCGTGCCGGGCGGAAACCTTTTACAGTGCCGATTTTGCGAGCCTAGAGGACGTGGTCGACGAGTTCCTCACGCCGCCATCTGCTCCGGTGGACATGGATACACCAACAGATGCAGGCGAGGCGACATCCGATGAGGCCCGCGAGCACACGGTAGAAAGAATCACCGTGAAGGCCGCATGTTTCGGTGTGGCCGGGCCGGTCATCGACAATCGTTGCCATACGACCAATCTGCCATGGGTGATTTCCGGACCTGATCTTGCCGAACGGTTCAAGATCCCGCAGGTCCGTCTGCTGAATGACCTCGAAGCGACGGCATATGGTCTGCTGTTTTTACGCCCGGACGAAACGGAGTCGCTCAATGCAGGTCAAGCCCCCAAAAACAAACGCTGCCTGGGTTTGATCGCGGCAGGCACGGGGTTGGGTGAAGCCGCGTTGGTGTGGACCGGAACCGGGTATCAGCCCTTTTCGTCGGAAGGCGGCCACTGCGACTTTGCGCCCAACAGCGATCTGGAGATCGATCTCCTTCGGCATCTTCGTGGGCAATATCTTCACGTGAGCTATGAGCGCGTGCTCTCCGGCCCCGGAATTCATGCGATCTATGAGTTTGTCCGTGACGTAAAGAAGAACGAGCCGACATGGCTGGCCGAAAAGATCCGCACGGGAGACGCTCCCGCAGTCATATCGGAGGCCGGCCTTTCTGGACAGGCGGACATTGCCAAGCAGACGCTTGACATCTTTGCCGGCATTTACGGGGCCGAGGCCGGAAACCTGGCCCTGAAAGTCATGGCGCTCGATGGCGTCTATGTCGGGGGCGGGATCGCCCCGAAAATTATGGCCAAGCTCCAAGACGGAACATTCATGCGCGCGTTCACCAACAAGGGACGCTACAAGCGCCTCATGGGCAACATACCTGTCCGCGTGATCATGAATCAAAAGACAGCGCTCCTCGGCGCCGCCGCGACCGCGGCCCAACTCGCCCGACTGCCCACTCCATGACATCCGTCGGTCTCGATGCTCTCAAGCGGCAGGCGGCCCTGAAGGCGATCGACTTCGTACGCGATGGAATGGTCGTGGGGCTGGGGACCGGCTCAACCGCCAAACACGTGCTGGCCGGACTCGGCGAACGTGTGCGAGCCGGACTCAAAATTTGCGGCGTCGCAACCTCCCTTGAAACCGCGGCGCTGGCCACACAAGCCGGTATTCCATTGATCGAAACGGATGACGCATGGACCATCGACGTGGCGATCGATGGAGCAGATCAGGTCGACCCACAGTTGAATCTCCTCAAGGGGGGGGGCGGCGCGCTGCTCAAGGAGAAAATCGTGGCCGCCTCGGCGCGACAGTTCGTCGTTGTGGTCGATCATACAAAACAAGTGCCGCATTTGGGCACCTCGTTCCCTCTCCCGATTGAGGTGGTTCCCTTCGGCTGGGGAAGCACGGCGCGGCACATCGAGGCCGTCGAGGGCCGGGCCGTGTTACGCGAGCGCAATGGACGGGTGTTTCAAACCGAGGCCGGACACTATATTGTGGATCTCCATCTCGGCGCCATTCACCGGCCGGCGGAGCTCGAAGCACGATTGAATCAGATACCTGGGGTCGTTGAAACCGGCTTGTTTATCGGCCGGACGAGTATCCTCATTGTGGGAGCCCCGGACGGTGTCACGATTCACTCTCCGTCGTAACCTCGATGGCGGAACCGTCACGGCGGGTTATGGGCGACGTGGTCGATACGACGACACGACGTCCAGGTGATGCGGTACGAATCGAACTGACGAGACGAGAGGCCCTGCGCTCATTCGCCGCGGCTTGGTTATCGGCTGCATGCCCTGTCGGCACAGGTACCCGCTGGATCGGCCTATTCCCCTCTGTGCACACATTGGCGCAGGCATCCATGTCTTCGACGCGATCCACGGCGACAGACGACCCATTTCGCGATAAGAACCGGCTACCTAGGCATATTCGTCCGTCTCGCTACGACCTGTCCTTCGCGCCCGATTTTGCAACGGACACCTTCGAAGGTCAGGCAAGTATTACGCTGACGGTGACGCGTCCTGCGCGCGAGATCCTGCTCAACGCCGTTGATCTTGAGATTTCCGAGGCCTCGCTGAGTGGCGCGGATAGCTCCCCCCAACCGGCTCGCATCCAACCGCTCTCCGACATCGAGCGATGCCGCCTCATATTGTCGCACCCCATCCAACCAGGATCGTGGGTCCTAAGGATGCGCTTTAGAGGGCAACTCAACGACCAGTTGCACGGGTTCTATCGCAGCTCGTTCACGGATGTACGGGGCGCACGACAGACACTGGCCGTCACCCAATTCGAGGCGGCCGATGCCAGAAGAGCATTCCCCTGTTGGGACGAACCCGACTTCAAGGCTGTGTTCTCTCTCACGCTGGTGGTCGATCAATTTCTCACCGCCTTGTCCAATACACAGGCCGTGTCCCACATACGCCAGGGGCAGAAAACCATCATACAGTTCGCGGATACGATCGTCATGCCGACCTATCTGCTTGCCTTCGTCGTCGGGCGGTTGGAAGGCACTGCGGCGACATACGTCGGACAGACGCCCATACGGGTTTGGACGGTACCGGGGAAAACCCATCTGGCAGCCTATGGACAGGAGCTCGCCGCCTTTTCCCTTCGATTTTTCGAGGAGTACTACGGCCTTCCCTATCCAGGAGACAAGCTCGACCTCATTGCCATCCCGGATTTCTCGCATGGCGCCATGGAAAATCTGGGGGCGATCACGTTCAGAGAAAGCGCCCTTTTGGTAGACCCCGCGCGGGCCACACATGGGGAGTTGGAAGGATTGGCCGACGTCGTCTGCCACGAAAATGCTCACATGTGGTTCGGCGATCTCGTAACCATGTCCTGGTGGAATGGGCTGTGGCTCAACGAAGCGTTCGCCACCTTCCTGGAGGTTGTCGCGGTCGATGTCTGGAAACCGGAATGGAAACGCTGGGATGCGTTCGCACTCGCTCGCGCCTCCGCGATGTCCATCGACGGGCTCCATGCCTCGCGTGCGGTCGAGTTTCCGGTCCGTGCGGTCAAGGATCTCGGGGCGATGTTCGACGTGCTCACCTATCAAAAAGGCGCCGCGGTCCTACGCATGCTGGAGCAATACCTTGGTCCGACGGTGTTTCGCGACGGGGTGCGCCAGTATCTTCAAACGCACGCCTACGGAAATACCGAAACCGTCGATCTTTGGAATGCCCTGGGTGAGGCTTCGCAGCAGCCGATCGCGGACGTGATGCACCAGTGGGTCTTTGCGCCGGGCTATCCCCTCCTCACGGTCTCACTTAATCGCCAACGCCGGTTGACCGTCAGGCAACAGCGGTTCACGTATTTGAAGCAGCCGGCCAGCGCATCTGGAAAGACGCGAAAGACCACGGCGCTCTGGCAAGTGCCCCTCCAACTGTCCGTCTCAACGTCGCACGAGACTCTCGTCGAGCGCCGCCTGTTGGATTCGGTCGAAGCACAGTGGCCGCTGCCTTCCGACTTCGACGCGGTTCTCCTGAACCCGGGCGGTCATGGATACTACCGCGTCCGGTATGCGCCGGAGTTGCTGGAGCGCCTCCTCGCCAAGCTGCCGGACGGTTTGCCTCCGATCGATCGATTCAACCTCATCAACGACGCCTGGGCCATGTGCTGCGCGGGACTCACGCCAGTCGGAGAGTACCTCGACCTGACGACGCGCTTCGCCAATGACCCAAGTCCGCATGTCTGGTCAATCTTGCTCTCCTCATTCGAACGGATCGATGCTGGTGTCGCGCCGGCGGATCGTGCGGGATACGAGCGCATTCTCCGGGCTCGTCTTGCCGGGAAGATCGCCCACCTGGGATGGACAGCGCGGCCCGACGACGACGACCTGACCCGTGAACTCCGCGGGGACATGATTGCTACCTTGGGAACGCTGGCTAACGACCCGGCGACACAGGCACAAGCGAATATCCTGTACGGGGAAGTGCGGGACGGCTCTGAGGCCGTGGATCCAAATCTGATTCCAGCGCTCATCGACATCGTGGCATTTACCGGCGATGAACGGCGGTACGACGAATTTTTCGATCGTTTTCAAGCGGCACAGACTCCCCAAGACGAACGTCGTTATCTCATTGGTCTAACGGGATTCCGTTCCGCCACACTCGTCACACGAACACTGGAGCGGTCGTTGAGCGAGGACATCCGTGCACACGACGGCGCGACGGTGATCGGTGCCTTGCTCTCGAGCACACACGGCCGCGATCTCGCGTGGGCCTTTGTCAAAAAGCAGTGGGCGACGTTGTCCACACGGTTTCCCGCCAATGGATTGCGCCGGCTGTTCGCACACCTGCCATCTCACGCAGACGCGGCGCTGGAGCGCGACGTGCATCGCTTCGTCAAGCGCCAGCGCATCGATTTAGGCGGAAAAGCCATGGCCCAAACGCTCGAGCAATTGCGTATCGCAGTCGCGTTTCGGGGTCGGGCAGGACCTGCGCTTCACCGTTATGTCGCCCGCATTTCCTCGACTCGCTAGGCTAACTCCGGCGGAAGAGACTGAAAGGTCTCACTTCCCGCACTGACCAGGCAGGAGTGCCGTCGGCCATCGGACTGAACTGCAGATCGGAGCCTCCGACGATCCCTCACTTTCGAGGGATTGGCATGTGCCCCATGTACTCGATAGGGTAGCCTGGTCGCTCTCGAAACCGAAATTCGTGTCGATCGGTGGCCAGATGACTACTCGTTCGTGCCCCCAATGCCGCAGCACAAAAATTCGGCTATCACCCAGCCGCTCCCTGGCCGATCGTTGTCTCAGGTTTTTCACCATCTACTACCTTCGGTGTCAATTGTGCGCCTATCGCTTTCCGGTATGGATTCGACGCAGGCTGCTTCCGACGCGCCGTAGCTATGAGCGTCTCGCAGTCATATACCCCGTCTGGTTCCGGTTGGCCTCTGCGCCAGAGGAAAGTCCGACCGAGGAAGGAACGTTGCTGAATCTGACGATCCGCGGATGCAGAATACGGACCGAGGCCACGCTTCCGCTGGGAGTGCGGCTCGCGCTCGAGTTTCAACCTTCTCCATACGGACTGCCGATTACCGTGGACGGCGCGGTTGTGCGCTCCAGCGATTCCGGGACAGCGGGGTTGCGGTTTGTGAAGTTGGCGCGATGCGAAGAGCGCAGGATCGGGCGCGTCATGGACCTTTATCTGAAGGAAGCCGAAAGCGGCTGCGTGTCCGCCTGAAACCCCCTCGCGGGTAGAAAACGCGGGGTGAGAGTGCCACTGATTGCGGTTTGGGAGATTATTCGTATCGAAGCACTGCCAGCGGGCGCCGTCCCAGCAGACCGAACGTTCCAAAGAAACCCACGGCCACGGTGAGGGCCGTCGTCAGGAGGAGACCGACCATCAACAATTCGGGTTGAAACGACCACGCCAGGTCGAACAAATAGCTAAGTAGCCCCCACGAAAGTAGATTGGCCAGAAATAGCCCGGCCAGCCCCGCAATGAACCCGAGGAGTGCGTACTCGGATGCAAATGCGCGAAGGATGAGGCCGCGCGAACCTCCCAGCGCCTTCAAGATGACGGATTCGTAGAGTCGACGGTATCGCGTCGCGGACAAGGCCGTGGCCATCACCAGGGCACCCGACACCAAACTGAAC
Organism: Nitrospira sp.; assembly: GCA_036984305.1. Lineage (NCBI taxonomy): Bacteria > Pseudomonadati > Nitrospirota > Nitrospiria > Nitrospirales > Nitrospiraceae > Nitrospira > Nitrospira sp. Next base: position 252,648 of record BQWY01000001.1, on the reverse strand, counting down.
ACCGCCACCGCTCGAATGGCCAACGCGAGGCGGTCCAGCATGCGGGCGAACCCTTCCAGCACGTCCCCCATGTGAATACCCGTCACGTTGGGATACCGGGCGACAAGCTCTCGTAGCAGCGGAACGTCTTGGCGGGCCTCCGTCCGAACGGTTGCGACATAGGTGAACGGAGCTCCCTCTAAACTACCAGGCGAGAAAATCATGTAAAAATTCGTCGAGAGATTACCCCACTCAACCTTGCGGACACTGCTCACCTCGGCCTCGACGATCGCACCTTGGATGTCGACGGCGAGGCGTGACCCAACCTCCAGACCAAGATGGCGAGCCGCCTCTTCCTCAATCGACACGCGCGGTATGTCGAACACGTCCCCAGGTTTCCACCATTTTCCCTGCACCACCACGTTGTCTTTGGGAAGTCCATCGAGCATTGTGAGCACGTATTCGCGAGTCTGATACCACTGCCGTCGCCGCTCCTCCGGTCGGTCACCGGCCACGTCCTCGTCGGGCTCAGCGACAATCCGATCTCCATTGACCGAGACGAGACGCGAGCGAAGAAGGGGGATCGCTTCAAGGTCTCGTGCCCCGGTATGCCGTTGGAGTACCTCCAGTACTCCCTCCTTCTGGTCAGGCTGAATATCGATAAAGAAAAACGTCGGCGCGTCCTCCGGGCGATTGCTCGCGACCTGCTCGACTAACGCTCGCTCCATGAGAGAGACGGACACGATGACCGTCAACGCCAAGCCCACTGCCATCATGACGCCGACCGCCTGACTGCCAGGGCGGTAGATATTCCGTATGGCATAACGCAACACGAGGGAGCGGGCTGGGGGCAGCCATTGGAGTCCGGAAATGAGCCACCGTGCCACGACATTGAGCACCATCACCGCGCCGAGAAGACCCGTCAGGTACACGAGCCCGACCCGCCATGATCCAGCCTGCCAGATGGCTAATCCCGTCAAGCCAAGGAGAATTCCGAGCCCTATTCCCCATCGCACCGCATCAGGCGCCGACGACCTCCAGGAGCGCAATCCACTCCGAGCGTAGACGCTCGGCATCTGCTCGCTCGCAATCGTCACGCGTCGAAGAATCACGGAGGGACGGATGTCACGGATCTTCAAGACCGGCCAGAGCGTAAATAATAGGGCCGTCAGGATGCCGAGCAAGAGCCCTTTTGAGACGACCAGCAGCGTCGCCAGGTTCAGTTGCGTGGTAAAGCCGAGTTGATCCAGGAGATCGGACGCAAACACCGATCGCAGCAATCCCGGCAGAACATGTTGGGCCCCCAATCCGAACAGTGACCCCAGTAGGCTGCCCACGGAGGCGAGCAGCACTGCCTGAACCACGTACATCCCCACGATGATGGAAGTACCCGCACCGAGCGTTTTGAGAATGGCGATGCTCTGAAGTTTTTCCCGTATGAACGCATGGACAGTCGTGGCGACACCGATCCCTCCCACAAAAAGTGCTGTCAAACCGACCAGCCCAAGATAGCGCGTCAACTGCTCGAGAAAACGCTTGAGTTGGGGTTGCGCCTCCCGGAAGCTCGACACACGGGCAGAAGACGTTGCCAGCCGCCCCCGCAATTCCTGCACCAGCAGCTGAGGATCACCGCGCTCCATGCGTATGAGGTACCGCTCACGAACGCGACTTCCCGGTTTCACAAGCTCGGCCAGCCGGAGCCCTTCTTGCGAGATCATCACGCGGGGACCGAGGCTGAATGCGTTCGCCATTCGATCCGGTTCCTTGGTAAGAATCCCCCGAATGACGAAAGAGGCCGCCCCGATCTTGAGCGCGTCCCCCGTACGCAGCCCCAGTCGAATCAGCAGCGACTGTTGGACGACGGCGCCTGGGCATGGGATAGTTCCACATTGTTCGTCTGATGCGAGCAGCACGGAGAGCGGCTTGGACGGTTCGACCGAAACCGCGCCGTAGAGAGGGTAAGCCGCCTCAACTGCCTTCAGTTCGACCAGTTGATTACCCTGCCCGCTTTGGGGGGCTCCGCCGGCAGTCGGAACTGCCGTCATCGCGATCAGTTCGCTCACATGGGTCTGTCGGTACCCGCGTTCCGACAGGGAGGAGAGCACTGCGGCACCCTCCGCATTGAGCGGGCGGGATGTGCGCACTTCAAGATCCCCGCCGAGCAGGCCCCGCGCTTCCCGTGTGACGGTCTGCTCGACGTTGGACGCGAATACCGCCACCGTGACAAGGGCTCCCACACCCACGGCAATGCTGAACACGAAGTAGACGAAATGCCGCCACGCGGCCCGCGTTTCCCGCCAAGCCATCTTCCAGGCGAAGGACGTCAGGATTTTCCCTCCGGGTTCGATTTTTCAGGCCTACCGGCGGAATCGGATTCGATGCGGCCGTCTCTCATGGTCACGATCCGCTCCATTTGTTCGGCAATCGCCACCTCATGCGTGACCAGAACGAGCGTGGTCCCGGCATCCCGATGAAGATCCAGTAGCAGGTTCAGGATTTGGTTCCCGGTGGAGGAATCCAGGTTGCCCGTCGGCTCGTCTGCAAGTAACAGCGGCGGTCGGCAGGCAAACGCACGAGCCACGGCGACGCGCTGTTGTTCGCCCCCTGACAACTGCACGGGATAATGATGCTGGCGGTCACCGAGCCCCACGGAGGCGAGAAGATCGGAGGCTTCCCCGTGAGCACGGCCGTCACGTTTCAGTTCAAGCGGCACGGCAACATTTTCGAGCGCCGTGAGCGTCGGAATCAGATGAAAGGCTTGGAAAACATAGCCGATGGTATCGCGTCTAAATTCTGCCAGGGCGCTCTCCGAGAGGGTCGCCAGGTCAACACCTTGGACTTCGATCGATCCGGCAGTCGGCCGATCCAGACCTGCCATCAACCCAAGCAGCGTAGACTTTCCGCTGCCGGACGCTCCCACGATTGCCACTGTCTGCTTATCGGGAATTTCGAGGGACACGTGATCCAGAATGGTCAACGTATGCCCGCCGCCGGCCAACTGCATGACCACATTACGAACGCGAATCATACCGACCTCGTGAAACGTCCTGTCCCGAGTGCATGTCTCATATTATACTGACAGGATGAAGCCTCGCCTGAGATTTCTCCCTCTGATTGCGATCGTGCTCAGCACGGCGGGACTGCCGCTTCTCTGGCCCGATGCCGGGCCAGGTCGTGAGCCAGGTGAACGTCAGAAAATCGTGGCGTTCGGAGACAGCCTGACGGCGGGTCTGGGCGTGTCACGAGAACGCGCGTATCCGGCGCAGTTGGAAAAACGTCTGAACGCGGAAGGTCTTCACTACCAGGTTGTCAACGCGGGCGTGAGCGGCGATACGACGGCAGGCGGGGTCCGACGCGTTCAGTGGATACTAAAAAGTCGCCCGCAGATCGTCGTCCTGGAGTTGGGCGCGAACGACGGACTCCGGGGTCTCAGCCTGGCTCAGACCCGCCAGAATCTCGCGGAAATTATAGAACGCCTGCTCGAAGCCAAGGTCCACGTCGTGCTCGCGGGGATGAAGCTTCCGCCGAATTATGGCGAAGACTACACAACCGGTTTCGAACGGCTCTACCCCGCCCTTGCCACCCGCTACCGGCTGCCGTTGATTGCGTTCTTCTTGGAGGGAGTGGCCGCCCGTCCGGCCCTGAATCAGGCTGACGGGATCCATCCGACCGAGGACGGGTATCGACTGGTCGCCGAAACGGTGTACCAGGTGATCCGCCCGCTTCTCGAAAAATTCAACGCTCAGTCACCAGACCCGCCGTGAAAAAGTAAACGCCCGCAAGGCTCAGCAGGGAGCCGGCCCGCGGGCGTCAAGACTGAGGCGAAGGCCGAACGCTTACGACGACTTCTTGAAAAACGTGTCGTACACGCCGTACGCGAGGACCAGCCCGATCAGCGTGTAATACATCCCCGTGATACCGCTATAGTCCGGGGGCCCTTCCGACACGTTCGCCAGCGCGGCGGAAACGTTCACAAGCGAGAACGTGGCTATCCCTAGCATCCGCTGAAACATACCCTCTCCTCCTCTTAGATCGCTCAAACTTCGACCAGAATCAGGGGGGATTCTACCGAAGTCAGCCCAGGGCTTGCAAGAGGGACGGACTACCCTTGCCGGAATGTTGGGAAGAAAGGAGCGGCACAGGCCTCAGCCCGTACGGGACTTGGCAAGGTCTTGAAGGACCAGGAAAACTTCACGGAATGAGTGGGCAAGACCTTCGAGATGATGCTGGCTCTTACCCATGTCACCCGCAATGGTCTGTATATCTCCATCGAATCGGGCCATGCTCTGGGACAACTCGTTCAACTTGGCCATGACATGTTCATAGCTTGCTATGTCGCGCTCCAACCGCTGGTTCGTCTGGCGAGCCTCGGCGAGCCCGGCTTGGGCAGCCTTCAGTTGCTCGTGCAGTTCCTGTAGTTGAAGATCCCGCTGGGCGAGGTCCGCATGCAGATCCTGCTGCACGGCTTCATGCTCGCGTTGCCGAGCATGCAAATCACAGATGGTCTGCACCCACTCCGCAACCATCCCGTCAGGGAGGCAAGGAGAGTCAGGGAGCGGGTCATTTTGCGAGAGGGAGCGCATGGCCGGCTGCGCCCATTGCACAAATGCGATGACTTCGCTTAACCGGACATCCTGCTCCTGCGACCCGGCCGTCTTCCCGTTCGAAGTCACGTCTTTCGCACGAACGTCTTTGGTCTCGCGCAACTCCCGTCCCCCACGCGCTTCGCGGACTGCACCGGTGTCCCTGCGTGCACGCTGCGAAGACCATCGATGATACTCCAGCAGCACTGCGACACAGTGCCGACACATCGGCTGTTCGATCAGCGAGCACGAGCAGGCCGTGACCAGACTGCCTTCTCTGAGTCGAATCGTCTGTTCATAGACACCCGAATTCCCACGAACCGTGGCCGCGATATCGGTGTCATCCGCTTCGAGGAGACGAACCCGGCTTTCCTTAAAATACTCATGACCACGCTGAAAAGCCTTTTGCTCGACGATCGCCTGGATCATTGAGGGTTCCAGCAGTGCAATTCGTCCGGCCGTGCAGGGAATCGTATTACGCATTGGATTCGACCATCGAGAACGAAATGTGGCGTCCTTAGCGTTTGTACCCCCGACTGCCACAGGTGTCAAGAAAACGGGGATTTACGTCCTCCGTCCGGGACATCCGCTCATTGCGCGTCAATCATCCTCAACAACGTCTGGGGGGTCCGTGGGCCCCTATTGCCGTCAACCAAATAAAATCGGCCACGCGGCCATTCATCAGTTCTGCAATTTCTTCCGTTCGTGCCGGTTCGAATGATGCGAGATAGACCGTCACCTGCTTCACACCGTCCCCCAGCCTGCGTGAAACCCGTTGTGGGATCGGTAGGCCATATTGGATATGCCCACTGCCTGTATAACTGACTATTGGGCTGCCGTTTTGATTCTTGACTCCGGCTGTTGCGTTCGCCCGATACTCGTCGGCAATCGTCTTCGCCATTGCCTCGTCGCGAAAGAGGGACGCTTCATACATTCTGCGGTATCCCTCCTCATCGCCGCCGCCCCCATGGCAGGCTTTCAACTGACCGATGATGGTCGTGCGGTAGGCATCATCATCAACAATATCGTTCTCGACCATCCCCCAGGCTCGCACGTCGTTGGATGACATCGCTCGAGCCAACCCTTCTTTGGCGATGGTGCGGACGAGGGGCCGCGGGGCGTTCCACGCTCGCAGCCGCAACCCATGCGCCCGGGCGAACTGTACGAGCGGGGCATAATCATCGAAGGCCCCGCCCCAATTCTGTTTCCACTTCGACTCGTCGAGGAAGTCATCCTCCGAAGGCGGAGCACGCGACACCTGTCGATCGAGGGCAGCCTGTCCATCCCACGAAAACATCTCCATTCCGAGCACCGGGCGTCGGCCCTGATCCACGAGAGACTGTAGAATCCGGAGCGCAGCCTTGATGTGTTCTCGGTTGTGATGTTCCTCGCCGATATAGATGACGTCCGCTTCGCCCAACGACGCAAGCCATTCCGAACTCGATACCGGTCTCCGAGTCTCGACATCCAGAATCGTACCGCCCCCCCAGGCTTCGCCTGCCACGTTGGGCGAAGCGGCACAGCCAAGCCCCAGAACGAGGCCAACGCCCATTGCAGTCCACATTATTCCGCTCAACAATCCCCGTAGACTCGTCATCATTCATGTTCCCTATCATCCGACGCCGCCCTCCGGCAAGTCCTTGCCTTGACGGATCAGGCTCGTGCTTTTTATTCTAACGTGCCGAATACTTGAAGTGAATTCGTTCTATCCGGTCGATCCGGCAATCGATGAAGACGACGATCCAAAGCGATCTGCGCCGCCAACTCAAGGATGTCCGCAGCAACTCCCCTTGCGAATGGGAAGCCTCGCGCCACATGGTCGGACCCGGCGAACTGCCAGGGACGCTCGATCGCCTCCGCGACGCCATTGTGCGTCAGTTCCCGGTCGGGGAGTTCCAGGACGACCTGCTTCGCGCGGTGACTGAAACCCAAACCCATGCTGGGAAGGATCGATCTGCAGACCGGCTCAAGGCCATCACCGGCCTCCCGACAACGAAATCTCTTCGGGCCTTGTGCGTCTACTTCGGGCTGGCCGAACTCACAAACGATCCAGCGGCTCGACTCGTGGTCGACGACTCGCTGCTTGAACGGGTAACTCCGCAGACGAATCCCTTTGACGTCCTGTTGGAGTGCGCACGACCGTCCTTGTTGGACCTGGGCGCGGGGGATCTCTCCTTCGTCGAATCGCTTGCTGCGCAGTACGTCCCGAAACTTCGGGAGCGAGGATGCACGCTCACGGCGCACGCGGTGGACCGGGCTCAGCCAGGGTCCGGGCTCGCCCCCGCCTATCAGGCACCGCCGGACCGCCTTGGGCGCCTGAGGGCAATGACCGGCCTTTCGTTCCACTATTGGCATGGCGCCGACATGTTCGCGTTGGCCGAATCCTCCCGTCCCCGAGTGTTTCTCCCACGCTACGATGTAGTGACCTGCTGGGCACCGGCAAATCCGACCTTCGCCTATGAGCCGACTCGCCTGGCACCGTCTCTCATTCAGAGCGATCTCGAGCGCACACGCGGCCGCTTTCGGAACGTGCGGGCCGACGGAGAGCCAGCATTGGAGGTTACCCATCAGGGCCGATCTCTGCTCTTCCCACCTTGGAAATTCGACGTGCACGGTCCAGTGGCCTTACTGGATCTCATGTCGCGATGCGGTAGCATCGCCATGCTTGGCGCGGTCGACGACGCCGTGTTTTGGGAGTGCCTCTCGCAGCTCGTCGCCGATCCACTGGCCCGCCCGCGCGACCGCATCCTGACCGCGGAGGTCCGACACACCGCATTTGGGGAACTCTATGAGGCATTGATGGCACTCCCTGTAGGCGGGCATCTCGCAGTGGGCGAGAGGACCCCATTGCGCAACAACCTTCCGCGTGTCCTCCCTCTGTCGCGCGGCATGACCCGCACGGTTGGGTTGCGGTACGTTGGCGTTCGGCGAGGCGCCGTGTTTCCGGGCATGCCCGTGAGCCTAACGGCCACACGCTATCAGGACATGAGCGCTGAAGCACCGCCCTGGTTCATCCTCCTGGTACCCGACGACCATCTGTCCACCTAACCGCCCAACGTCGCGAGAATCGGCCCCTGGAGCGGATTTCCCCGCGTCGACCATTTGCGGATAAAATTGACGGTCTGGGCACCCTCTGTTAGACTTTTTTCGACATCCAATTCGACCCACCTGAATCTCGATGACACGGTGATAACCGACACTACTACGGCGATTCGCGCCATTCAGGATAACGTCGAGCGCATCATCAAGGGAAAGAGCGCGGTCGTCGAAATGGCCGTGGTCTGCTTGTTGGCGCGCGGCCATCTCCTCATCGAAGACGTGCCCGGTGTGGGTAAGACCACGCTGGCCCATAGTCTGGCACGAACCATCGACTGCGCGTTCAAGCGTATTCAGTTCACGAGCGATCTACTCCCCTCGGACATCGTCGGCGTCTCGATCTTCAATAGGCAGAAGCAAGCGTTCGAATTCATGCGCGGACCGATCTTCGCCAATATCGTCCTGGCCGACGAAATCAACCGCACGACTCCCAAGACCCAAAGCAGTTTGCTCGAGGCCATGAGCGAAGCGCAAATTTCCGTCGACAATCAAACCTATCCGTTAAAGCAACCGTTCATGGTGATCGCGACCCAGAACCCATCCGAGTACCACGGAACGTTTCCACTCCCCGAGTCCCAACTCGACCGGTTCCTGATGCGGCTGAAAATCGGCTACCCCTCGGCCGAAGAGGAACGCAAAGTGCTTGATCGCCCGCAGTCACTGCACCCGGCCGAAGATCTCCAGCCGGTCGTGAGCGCGCAACAAGTTCTGGATCTCCAGCAGGAGGTCGAAAAGGTCCGTATCGAACAAAGCTTGATGGACTATCTCCTGGCTATTGTCGAAGCTACCAGGCAGACCGACCTCTTGAGCTTGGGCGTCAGCACCCGAGGCGCGCTGGCCCTCTGTAAGGCCGCAAAAGCTCTGGCGCTCGTGCGCGGCCGCACGTACTGTCTGCCGGACGACATCAAGGCCTTGGCACCGATCGTCCTGCCACACCGCATCATGCTCAATCGAGCCTACGCGGCACAGGTGCGACAGGGCGAACACACCGAACGCGTCATCCGCGATCTGCTCAGCACCGTACCCGTACCACTCTAACCGACCATCGGCGTCCCGCGAGCATCCTGTGGAATCGGACCATCGAGCGCCGCAGCCGCCACCGACCGCCCCCGTATCAACTCAGGCTGGGGAGCGGGGCCCCGCATGGCTGCGCAGCCTTTTCCATTCCTCGACCCGCCGCCGCTCGGCCCGTTTTACGACGGAAGGGACCCGCTTCGTGCTCTTTACGCTCGCGGTTGGCGTGGCCGCAATCAATACCGGAAATAATCTGTTCTATTTGCTGGTCGCCATGATGCTCAGCCTCATCATGATGTCGGGATTGCTCTCGGAATTGTGTCTGCGTCGGATCGAGGTGGGCTGTCATGCGCCGGACTTCGTCTATGCTGAAACGGAGGTCGCTCTCACGCTCGTGGTCACCAATCACAAGCGCTGGTTTCCGTGCTTTTCGCTACGGCTTGTCGAGGTCGTGGCCGGACGTGCGGGGAATCGACCAATGCACGTGAAGCACCTGCCGCCAGGAGGTTCGGTCCTCATCTCGCTCTCCATTCGCGCGCACAGCCGAGGACGACTGGACGTCCAGGGAATCCAAGTGGCCACGCCCTTTCCATTTGGACTCTTCCTGAAGCGTTCCTTCCATTCCAAGCCGATCTCACTCCTGGTGCTCCCAAATCCGCAGCCGATCCCGGCGCAAGCCCTCGCCAGGATCGCAGCAGCCGGCGTGTCCCGTGCGGTGGGGCGACGAGGTACGGGGGCCGATCTCTACAATTTGCGTCTCTATCAGCCAGGGGATGACTCCCGTCTCATTCATTGGATGAGCACGGCCCGAACGTCTCAATTGATTCTCCGAGAAACGGAAGCGGAACACCATCCAAGGGTGACCATTCGTCTCTCCACGATTGCACCCCCCGAGGCCGACGAGGCCCTGGAACGGGCCGTCAGCGTGGCGGCATCGCTCGTCGCTCATTTTCACAGTCATGGATTTCAGACTCGCGTCTGCGCGGGGGCGCGTATCGAATCCTCCAGTCATGGGCCGGACGGCCTGGCTCGTCTCTTGACGCCTCTGGCACTGTGCCAGCGCTCATGGCCCGACACCTCAGGCATGCAAGCCGACGGCGACATTTCGGCGTCGGAATGGAACGAGCAGACCTCCCCTGAGGTCGTCGTGTTGCCGTGGACCTCGCCTGCGATCGCGAGCCGTTACGCACATGCCGTCATCCTGTTCGACACGTCTGACGATTTGACTATCGGAGTACCGGATGAGACTGGACCGCGCGTTCCAGCTTAGTACCGTCCTGCTGGCGGCCATTGCCTTTGTGGGACTCGCGATGACGGCCGACCTTCAGCTTGGATTCTTATTGCTCGGTTCCACGGGGCTCGTGGCGAGTGCGGTTCAAGTACTCCGTTTGGAACCCGGAGGCCGTGTCCCATCCTCAAGGCTCTCGACGCCGTTTTGGAACGTCCTCATTGTCCTCGCTTTCGCGTGGTTCTGGATCGACTTCCTCTGGTTCACCCAGGACCTCCTCGGCGCCGGCGTGCATTTCCTCATCACACTCATGGTGAACAAACTGTTTAATTTGCAGCTCCGTAGGGACTATCTCCAGCTGTATGCCATCAGCCTGATGATGGTGCTGGCGTCCGCAGGTATGACGTCCGACCTTTGGTACGGTACGATTGTGGTGGCCTATCTCCTTGCAGGAGTCTGGACGCTGCTGCTGTACCAGTTGTACATGGAACATGTTTCCGCTTGGCCCGGCCTGATCGCTCGGCACGAGCCCGACCCGGCCCTCCGTTCCATCGATGCTCGGTTCTTCTGGACGACCAATACCTTCGCGCTCCTGGCCTTTGCCTTGACCCTACTCATATTTTTCAGCATCCCCCGGATCGGCGCCGGATTTTTCCAGAAAAACCGGACTGAGGGGCTCCGAACAGCCGGGTTCTCCGAGCAGGTCGATATCGGTGCCATCGGTGCGATTAAGATGGACGAGAGCATCGTGATGCGGGTCGAGTTTCCGGACAGCAACACACGTCCAAGCGAACCGCTCTATCTTCGTGGGATGGCCTACGATTGGTACAACGGCCGCGCATGGGTAAACACCTCGCGCCACCGCCGATTGCCCGGAGGGGCATCCACTAGGATGTTTTCATTGCCCGCCGGACGTGCCGCTACCCGCACACCTTCGATGGCACACGACATTTTGCTCGAGCCGCTGGATACGACGGTGCTGTTTGGTGCATCGATGCCACGCTCGATTGAAGGCGAGTTCCAGAGCCTTCAGGTGGATGCCATGGGCGGGATCTATCTTCCGTTCCCCGCCAATGGCCGAATTCAATATCGTGTCTGGTCCTCGCCCCTCCAGCTCCAGGAACAAGACCGTGGGTCGGCATCCGCCGATTACCCCGAGCACGTTCGGCAACGCTACTTGCAACTCCCGTCGCTTAGTCCGGAGATCCGCGCGTTCGCCCATGAGCACACACGGGATACTCAGACGACACACGACAAGGTCCGTGCGTTCTATAGCCTGCTGCAAAGTCAATATCGGTACAGCCTGGAGATCGGACGAACGGTGTCGAACCAACCCCTGGACGATTTTCTGTTCGTGCGCAAGACCGGCTATTGCGAGCACTATGCGACGGCCCTCGTGGTGCTCCTACGTTCGGTGGACGTCCCGGCCCGCCTGGTAACGGGGTTCATGCCGAATGAATGGAATGAGTACGGAAAGTATTACACGGTGCGGCAGCGAGACGCGCATGCTTGGGTTGAAGTGTATTTCCCCGCTTCCGGATGGGTCACCATCGATCCTACTCCGAACGTCTCCGCGATCGCGTCTCGCGGGCTGTGGGCCGATTGGTCACATCTGCTCGACTCATTGCGGCTCCAGTGGGACCGCCTGATCGTGCAGTATAGCGCGACGGATCAACTGGCCGTCGTGCAAACAGTCCGGAACGGAACCGATTCGTTCAAGGCGCGTCTGGCGGAAACGTGGCACGTCTGGACAGAGCCCTGGTTGATTCGTTTGTCGAACGTCGTGGCCGTCCTGAAACACTCACACACATATGGATGGCTCGCACTCTTGGGTATGCTCTTGATCGGATGGGGGGCGTATCGGCTGGTACAGGTCATGCGGCGCTGGCTGAAACCCTCTGCAGGCCAGTCTTCACGGCCAGAAGAGGTGGCGGCACAACGCTTGTACCAACAGGTGTTGCACGTGCTCGCTCGACGGGGCTTTGAAAAGCCTGCGTCATCGACGCCAAGTGAGTTTCTACTCGCGGTCGTGGAGACTTGGCGGGAAGCGGAGCCTACCTTACGTGCGCTCACGCAGCTTTATCAGGAGGTGCGTTTCGGAGGTCAGCCCTATTCCACGGCAGAATCTCGACAGGCCGACGGTCTCCTTGCGCACCTCCGCAGTCTGCCGCGCCGACCGGCGACTTCCACGACGATCTCCTAGCGCGCTCCACCCGGCGCCCCTTCGGCAAGCACGTGGCAGAGCAAGTCGGAATCGATATTGCCGCCGGTGATCACAACCCCTACACGACGACTGCGGAGACACGATTCCCCCCGCAACACGGGCGCCAGCGCCACCGCGCTTGACGGCTCAATGATGAGCCTGAGATCCTCCACCGCAAAGCGAAGCGCAGTCACGATCTCCGCTTCGTCGACGGTAAAGAATCCGGCGAGCTGCCGCTCCAGGATCTCGAGCGTCAGCGGCCCGAGGCTCGACCGCAACCCGTCCGCCATCGTCCGAGGATCGGCCATCGGCACGATGCGATGCTCTCGAACCGAATAGAGTGCATCGAGCGCTCCGTTCGGTTCGCACGCATACACCTCAAGACAGGGACGCAGTGCATGCGCCGCCACGCAGGTACCCGACAATAGCCCCCCGCCGCCGACCGGCGCCAGCAAGACATCGAGGTCTTGGCGCTGATCGAGCAGTTCGAGCGCACAGGTCCCTTGGCCGGCAATCACTTCACGGCTGTTGAACGGATGAATCAGAATTGCTTCGCCGTGAGCTGTCAGGTCCTGTGCACCTTGTTCTGCCGCGGTCCGCGTCGGGGCCTCGTGTACGGTCGCGCCATAGGAGAGGATCGCGCGTCGCTTTCGTTCGGTCATGGCGCCGGGTGCGAACACGTGTGCCGTTCGGTGGTGCAGCCTTGCAGCCAGCGCCAGCGCCTGACCGTGGTTTCCCGACGACACGGTGACGACAGGTCGACCGGCGGTGCTCGCATCCAATAATGACACCGCATTGTAGGCGCCACGGAATTTGAACGATCCTGTACGTTGGAAATTCTCGCACTTCAGGAAGACAGTGGCGCCTGAACGTTCGTCTAGTTCGGGCGAGGTGAGCACGGGCGTGAGCTGTGCGACATCTCGAAGTCGCTCGGCTGCCTGCTGAATGTCCTGGAGGGTAATCGTCGGCATGCTTGCGATGGAACCGTATCATGAGGAAGAGACAACGGGCCAGAGCGAGACCCCTATTGGGCACACTCGGTGCTGGCCTCAAATCCCTCTACAAGTGCGAGGGTGATAGCGCTTGGTCACAACGAGTGCGAGGTTGTTTAGCATATGAACGAGACGTTGGAACGGACACAGGAGAGGTACATACTCGCTGCTGGGCGTTGGCAGGCGGAGCCGGCAATGGACCAACCTTTGCACTGGTAAGATGCGACCTAAACTGCATAGGACGTTTATGGAGCCGGGAGGAAGGCGCAATACTGGGCAAAACACAGTTGCTGCACTTATTACCTGGTGTGTTGCCGGGTTGCTTAGCTTGCTTTATGCCGCATGTAGCGCGGGGCGCTTCTCACTTGATACGCTTCGCCTCCCTGGTGTAGTTCTTGTCGCCCTACCGATTGGTACAGGGATAACCATTCCCGTAATCCTACTATTCGTGTGGGCCTTCAGGCCGGGTGTTAGGAATGGACCCCGCTATGGCCTGGCACCATGACCCTGAGGCAGAAAGGTGGGTTGTCACTCGCCTCGTTGAGGTCGCGCAGGGTATGAGGCGGCACTATACGTAAATAGCCAATGATCGTGTTCCACGAGCCCGTTCAATGCCAAGGCATCTGTGCATTATCGCCCGCCGAGCCACTCACGGCATAATGGACGATTTAATTACCTAGGGTTAGAAACCTATGGAGCTCTCTCATAGTCCGCATGACTCACTGCTTTGGGAGTACTGCCGGGGAGGAATGCGAAACCGTTCCCCGCACTATAGGCTTGATTTTAGTGGTGACAAGGATCCGCAAGGCCACGGACAGCAGGCCGTCATGGGACAACGCTTCCACCCACGCACAGACCGCCGTTTCCCCGTTCATGGAACAGTACTCTATATGATATGGGGGACGATTATGTGGGGCAGGCCACTATCGTCACTGTCTCCCTCACAGGCGTGCAGTTGATCGGGACCTATCCGGTCCCCCGAAGGGACACTTGAGCGTGCGTCTATACTTGCGAGGGAACGAAGACTCAAGGCAGCGGTCCGTTGGACGGCTGGCCATCAGTTTGGGCTTCGACTCGGTGCCGCCATCCAAGGAGACTCGACACCAATTACATGAGCACGTCAGTGGACTGGCGAAGAGTCGACTGTAGCGCTTCTCCTCTTCGATCACATACCCGGACTCCACCGTGGCCAACAGATCACAAATTGGATCGACAGGGCCCAGACCTCACGGTAACGGAGGATCGACGTGGCAAAAGGGTATTCCAATTGGAACTGGTTGAAAAATTGGAGCGGGAAACGGGATTTGAACCCGCGACCCTCGCCTTGGCAAGGCGATGCTCTACCACTGAGCTATTCCCGCTCTCAAGACGTTGTGAAGCAAGCTAGCGATTCTACTGAGCCCATCCGTCCCTGTCAACCAGCCTCACGCTCACCGCCTCAACGATATTTCATAGAGAACTCGATCTCGATCTTTTATCCATCGGGTCACCGCCGGAGCACCACACCATCACCCCCACCGCGTTACGATCTTGGAAAATCTGCTTTCGAGTCCCAGAAAATGTAACGCTCTTAAGACATTGTTTTTACAATCTCTCTTTCCATTCCTCCTAATTCCATACGGATCTGATTACCAATAGGTAACTACCTACCTCGTGACCGTGTTCGGGCAGATCAATATCAGCATCACGTTTACCCCTTTATTTTCGACGCCTTAAGACAACCTCCGCGCCATCAACCGAGATGGCTTGGGTATTGCTCAAAAGCAGGCCGTATGTCAGCCCGGATCTTCGCAGCATTCTCTTGACCGATACCGCAATCATCAAGATCGAGAGCATGGAGCGAGCCAGCAGAAAGGAGGTGCTCGGAACCGCATTGGAGTTAGTTTGATTCGCGTTTTTGAGCTGTATTGCACAGCTCACAACTGAGGAGGTGTTCGCAATGTTTCTTTCACGAAGACAGTTTTTGAAGGTCACGGCGGGCACGGTGGCGGCAGCGGCCATTGCCGACAAGGCGTTGGCGTTGACGGCCTTGCAGCCGGTCATCGAGGTGGGCAACCCCCTCGGCGACTATCCGGACCGGTCGTGGGAGCGCGTCTACCACGATCAGTATCGGTATGACTCGTCATTTACCTGGTGCTGCTCACCCAACGACACGCACGGCTGCCGGATCCGCGCCTTCGTGCGCAACGGCGTCGTCATGCGCGTCGAGCAGAACTCTACGATCACCAGACCTACGAAGACCTCTACGGCAACCGCGGGACGTTCGCGCACAACCCGCGCATGTGCTTGAAGGGGTACACCTTCCATCGCCGCGTGTACGGCCCGTATCGGTTGAAGGGCCCGTTGATGCGCAAGGGCTGGAAGGCGTGGATGGACGCCGGCTCGCCGGAACTCACGCCGGAGACCAAGCACAAGTACAAATTCGACAGCCGCTATCTGGACGACATGATGCGCGTGTCCTGGGACACGGCCTTCACCTACGTGGCCAAGGGCATGATCGTCATCGGAACCCGGTACAGCGGCGAAGCGGGCGCGCGGCGGTTGCGCGAGCAGGGCTATCCGCCGGAGATGATTGAGATGATGAAGGGCGCGGGGACCCGCTGCTTCAAGCACCGCGCGGGCATGCCGGTGCTGGGCATCATCGGCAAGATGGCGATTACCCGGATGAACGGCGGGTGCTATTCGTTGTTGGACAGCTGGATCCGCAAGGTGGGCCCGCAGCAGGCGCAGGGCGGCCGGTACTGGTCGAACTACACCTGGCACGGCGACCAGAACCCATCGAACCCGTATTGGTGCGGCGCGCAGGCCTCCGACATCGACCTCTCCGACATGCGCTTCTCCAAGCTGAACACCAGCTGGGGCAAGAACTTCGTCGAGAACAAGATGCCGGAAGCGCACTGGAAGCTCGAGTCGATCGAGCGCGGCGCGCGGATCGTCGTGATCACGCCGGAGTACAATCCGACGGCCTATCGCGCGGATTACTGGATGCCGCTGCGGCCGGAGTCGGATAACGCGATCTTCCTGGGCGCGATGAAGATCCTCGTTGATGAGAACATGCACGACACGGACTTTCTTAAGGCCTATACCGATGCGCCCATCCTGGTGCGCACGGACACGCTGCAATTCTTGGATCCGCGGGACGTGGTCAAGGACTACCAGTTCCCAGATTTCTCGAAGAGCTATTCGGGCCGCGTGCAGTCGTTGAAGCCGGAGCAGGTGGAACGGTTGGGCGGCATGATGGTGTGGGACTTGGCCAAGGGCCAGGCCGTGCCGTTGCACCGCGAGCAGGTCGGCTGGCACTTCCAGAACAGCGGCATCGATGCAGCGCTGACCGGCACCTACCGGGTCAAGCTGCTCAACGGCCGCGAAGTCGACAGCATGCCGGTCTGGCAGATGTATCTGGTTCATTTCCAGGACTACGACCTGGATACCTGTCACCAGATCTGCCGCACGCCGAAGGACCTGCTGGTCCGCTGGGCGCGCGATTCGGGCACGATCAAGCCGGCGTCGATTCATAACGGCGAAGGCACGAACCACTACTTCCACATGACGGCGAACTCCCGCGGGGCCGCCATGGTGCTCATCATCACGGGCAACGTCGGAAAGTTCGGGACGGGGCAGCACACCTGGGCCGGCAACTACAAGGCCGGGACCTGGACGGCGACCCCATGGTCGGGCGCCGGATTGGCGGTGCATACGGGTGAGGATCCCTTCAACATCACGAAGGATCCGGAAGCCCACGGCAAGGAGATCAAGACCAAGTCGTATTACTATGGGGAAGAGGTCGGGTACTGGAACCATGGCGATACGGCCTTGATCGTCAACACGCCGAAGTACGGCCGCAAGGTGTTCACGGGCAAGACCCACATGCCGACACCCTCCAAGGTGCGGTGGGTCACCAACGTGAACGTGTTGAACAACGCCAAGCACCACTACGACATGGTGAAGAACGTCGATCCGAACATCGAGATGCTGGTGACCCAGGACATCGAGATGACCTCGGACGTCAACCATAACGACGTGGCGTTCGCGTGTAATTCCTGGATGGAGTTTACCTATCCGGAAATGACGGTGACGGTGTCGAATCCGTGGGTGCAGGTGTGGAAGGGCGGCATCCGCCCCCTGTACGACACCCGCAACGACCTCGATACCTTTGCCGGCGTGGCGATCAAGCTCACGGAGATGACGGGCGACGAGCGCATGCGCGATTATTTCCACATGGTCATCATCAACCGGGTGGACGCCTACGTGCAACGCATGTTTGATGCCTCTTCGACCTTCTACGGCTACAGCGCGGACGTGTTGCTGAAGTCGGAAAAGGGCTGGATGGTCATGGTGCGGACCTATCCGCGCGTGCCGTTCTGGGAGGAGACCAACGAATCCAAGCCGATGTGGACGCGCACCGGCCGGTACGAGAACTACCGGACGGAGCCGGAGGCGATCGAATACGGCGAAAACTTCATCTCGCACCGCGAAGGGACGGAAGCGACACCGTATTTGCCGAACGCGATCTTCTCCACCAACCCGTACGTCCGGCCGGACGACTACGGGATTCCCATCACGGCGCAGCACCACGACGACAAGACGGTCCGTAACGTCAAGCTGCCGTGGTCGGACATCAAGCGCCATAGCAACCCGTTGTGGGAGAAGGGGTATCAGTTCTACTGCGTGACCCCGAAGACCCGGCACCGGGTGCACAGCCAGTGGTCGGTGAACGACTGGGTGCAGATTTACGAGTCGAATTTCGGCGATCCGTACCGGATGGACAAGCGGACGCCGGGGGTCGGCGAGCACCAGTTGCACATCAACCCGCAGGCGGCGAAGGACCGCGGGATCAACGACGGCGACTACGTCTATGTGGACGGGAACCCGGTGGACCGGCCGTATCGCGGCTGGCGGCCGAGTGATCCGTACTACAAGGTGGCGCGGTTGATGATCCGGGCCAAGTACAACCCGGCCTATCCGTACCACGTGACGATGGCGAAGCATGCCCCGTACGTGTCGACGGCGAAGTCGGTCAAGGGGCACGAGACCCGTCCGGACGGACGCGCGATCGCGCTGGATACCGGCTATCAGTCGAACTTCCGGTATGGCGCCCAGCAGTCCTTTACCCGGAACTGGTTGATGCCGATGCACCAGTTGGACTCCTTGCCGGGCAAGCATGCCGTGGCGTGGAAGTTCAAGTGGGGCTATCAAGTCGACAACCACGCGATCAACACCACCCCGAAGGAATGCTTGATCCGCATCACCAAGGCGGAAGACGGCGGCATCGGGGCGCGTGGGCCGTGGGAGCCGGTCCGGACGGGCTTTACGCCGGGCCAGGAGAACGAGTTCATGATCAAGTGGCTCAAAGGCGAGCACATCAAGATCAAAGTCTAAGGACGGCGAGCGCGATGTCGCCACCGCCGATGAGACGACCTATCCACCATTTGATCATGAGAAGGAGGAGATCCAATGCCTGAAGTGTATAACTGGCATCTGGGACGGAAGATGCTGTACCCGTACGAGGAGCGGCATCCGAAGTGGCAGTTTGCCTTTGTGTTCAACATCAATCGGTGTTTGGCGTGTCAGACCTGTTCGATGGCGGACAAGTCGACCTGGCTGTTCTCGAAGGGCCAGGAGTACATGTGGTGGAACAACGTGGAGACCAAGCCCTACGGCGGGTACCCGCAGTTCTACGACGTGAAGATCACGCAGTTGGTCGAGCAGGTGAACCCCGGGGGGCAGGTGTGGAACGTGCGGGTGGGCCGCAAGCACCATGCGCCCTATGGGGTGTTCGAAGGGATGACGATTTTCGACGCGGGGGCCAAGGTGGGCCAGGCGGCGATCGGCTACATCCCGACGGACCAGGAGTGGCGGTTCGTCAACATCTACGAGGACACGGCGACCTCGATGCGCGCCATCGTGGAGGGCATCGACAAGACGGGGTTCTCGCGGGATGAACCGTGGAAGATGACGGGCAGCTCGCTCCCCGAGCATGAGACGTTCTTCTTCTACCTGCAGCGGATCTGTAACCACTGCACGTACCCGGGCTGCTTGGCGGCCTGTCCGCGCAAGGCGATCTACAAGCGGCCGGAAGACGGCATCGTGTTGATCGACCAGAACCGCTGCCGGGGGTACAAGAAGTGCGTGGAGCAGTGTCCGTACAAGAAGCCGATGTACCGGGGGACGACCCGGGTGTCGGAGAAGTGCATTGCGTGCTATCCGCGTATCGAGGGGAAGGACCCCTTGACGGGCGGCGAGCCGATGGAGACGCGCTGTATGGCGGCCTGCGTGGGCAAGATCCGCATGCAGAGCCTGGTGCGCATCGGCGAGGACGGCTTGTGGGCCGAGGATCGGTGGCACCCCTTGTACTACGCGATTCGCGTGGAGCAGGTGGCCCTGCCGCTGTATCCGCAGTGGGGCACGGAGCCCAATGGCTACTACATTCCGCCGCGGCATGCGCCGCGCGGCTACAACCGGCAGATGTTCGGGCCGGGGGTGGACAATGCCATTGAGAAGTACCTGGTGCCGAGCCGGGAGCTGTTGGCGGTCCTCCAACTCTGGAGAGCCAGCCAGCAGATCATCTTCCGCTACGACGTGATTCCGGGGCCGAAGGTGTTCGAGACCCAGATTCACGGCAAGCGGTTCGAGATGTACAACGACACCGTGCTGGGCTTCAACAAGTCGGGCAAGGAAGTGGCCCGCATTCAGGTCGAAGAGCCGATTTACATCCGGCCCGCCGAGCGGGTCACCTGGTTGTAAGGTCGGTCGCAGCCCGGGGGGAGCGGCCCAGCCGCTCCCCCCACACTCACCACGAGTCCGTGTCCCGACTCCTTCATGGCACTCACGCGCCGTATCACCGTCCTGCTGCTGGCCGTCCTCGGACTCGCCGGCTTGGTAGGCGGAGAGCTGTGGTTGTTGGGGTATGCGGAGAAGTCCCACGAGGAGCGGGCTGCCTACGGGCAGATCCGACACGAGCTGCTCCGGCTGGAGCGTCTGGTCGCCGACGTGGACCTGGCGTTCCGAGGGTACGTGTTGGTCCGCCAACCACAATTTTTGGAACCAATGGCCGCGGCAGAGGGGGCGATTACGGAGACGCTCGACCGGCTAGGGACCCTCACGGCCCAACAAACTGAATTCCGTGGGCGGATGCGCATCTTGGCCCCCCGGGTTAAAGAATTTGTGAGTCTCAAACGTAACCTCACGAAGCGGCTTGACGAGGGAATGGACGAAGGAGTCCTGCAATACATTCGCTCCGGCGAAGGGCTCGCGCTGGCCGCGACCCTCGCATTGGCCTTTCAGGATTTCGACCGTAAGATCGAGGAACGAGAGCGCATTCGGGAGGCAGAGCGCCGGGATCGGCGCCTGCGCATCAGAACAGGCTTTGTCGCGACCACGTTGGGGGCGCTCGGAATCGGTATCAGCCTGGGACGCTCACGCCTTCAACCGACGCGCCGGGTTAAAGAATCGTTGGCCGCCTAGGCAATAAGGTGATCGATAAGACTCATGCACGCCAATGAGACGGACTGCAACACGTCTGACCATGTTCGGTACGGTGGTGTAGGTTGCAAGCCCGCTTCGCGGACGACCACGGTGAGCTCTCCAGGCACTTCCCGTCAGGTCTTGCCCGCATTTTGGACGCGAGGAGATTCCAAGGCACCGGGCATGGTTCATACTCACTGAGCGTTGATCGAGAAAGGATCAAATCCGAGGGTGGCGTATCAAGTCAGCCAGACCCTTGACGACCCCGCGAGCCTTCAGTACAGTGAGCGGTTAGTGGTGGTCTGATCGCCTATCTGAGGGTTCTGCGTGACTCCCCCCCAATCATCGATCCCATTCGCCGCCCAAGCGATTCCATTCGACGAGTTTCTTCATGCCGGAAAAGTACCGGACGGGTACCTCCCAACGGAATACATCGCACAACAGTTCGTTGAGCGGCTCGTGCACTATGTGCTCACTGTACCGTCAGAAGGCTATTCAATGTCCCAGTTGGCCAAGCTCTTGGAGCAACTCGATCCTCGTGCGCAGGTCTACTTCTTCAAGCGGCTCAAGGAAACCAGCCCTGAAAGTTTGAAGCACTTCGCTCCTCTCTACTATGGGTTCATGAACGAATTTCATTCCCTCCTCTTTACATAGTCTCTGTTCAAAGATCCACAAAACCCACCTTGATCCTGCGCGAGTGTGCGGATTTCACGGAACGCCGGCTTCGCTTGGATGGACCCCTCTCCCTGCCTCGGATGACGATCCCGATCTGCAATTGTTCAGAGTAACTCCGCCGAAGCGCAGAGATATTTCTTGCCGGATGGACCCGCTCATGTATAATGGGGGCCAACGATTCAAATGAATGAAGGGAAACCCTGATATGACACCAGCGTTGCAACGGGCCGTGGCCAGCTTTTATAACCTTATTTACGAGGCCCAGAGTTTTGCCACTTCTATGGCTCGGATCGATACAGCCGATCAAGAGCATTACAGCGGCCGCATCGAGGGATTGAATTGGGTCCTTGATCGATGCCAATTGCTCGAAGACATGGACGCCAACCTGACACCATCCGCCCTACAGCGTGTCCTGGCCGAAGTCAAATCCGATCTCGATCACGAACTCTCGGTCCAACGCCGTGAAAAAGGCCGTCGGGCGGATGGGCGTGAAGAAGCGCTGAACTTCGTCGCCGACTATCTGACGAGCCTCATTACCGCAACCGAGATTGAATGCGCTAAGCAATCCGCCTAATCGACTTAGAACGGTCCACGCTCATTTCTTATCGAAGCACATCAGGTCAAATCAGGTCTTTCTGCTTCCATTCCCGCTCCGGCGACAGGAGGTTTTTGGCCACCTGTCGCCGAATCACTGCGCTCATGATCCCCTGCGCATGTTCTCCCGGGATGTGTGTATAATAGTGCCGCCACGAGTGAGCATGACGGGGAATATCGATGTTGCGCGAATGGATCATTTTTGCCCTCTGTTTGGGAGCCGGGGGACACATCGCCTTGGCGATCGTTCTCCACGCGCCAGAGTCATGGCCCTGGCCTCAAGCAGGCCTAGCCGGGCTGTTGACAGGGGTCGGGTTGTACGGCGCTGTACAGGCGGCGCGGATGTTGTGGAGAGTCGTTCGTCCGAACCAGCCTCGCCTTGCAGAGGAGAACCAAGATCGTCATGGTATCTTCACCCTCTAGAAATACCCTTCATGCGCCGCACGCAATCGCTTGACGTCCCCCAGCACCCCTCCATAAAATCTGGCTACAATGGCATTTGGTGACGCAGGAGATCCTCGCCGTTCTCGCGGTCCCGCCCCGCCGGCATCGATGGGGCGCGCCCAGGGTCGCGCTCGGCAGGCCGGGCCGGATCACTATGGGGCATTCCAAGCATCGCTCCTGTTCTGTCCCACCTGTCGGCAGGCGACTCCGACGCGCGAGCGCCTTCTGCTGGTGCTGCCAACAGGGAATCTCTACGAATACCTCTGCGCTCAGTGCGGCACCTCAACGGGAAGTAAGACCGAAAAGGATAAAGCGGACGTGACCTTGTTTCGACCGTAGGTGCGGCTAACGAGCAGATACTGGGTAGTGTGCCACGCGTAAGGAGAGAGTACACAACTGACAAGCGGTACGAACCTCGCCCCCGTTCACACCGCTTTTCATTACAGAGACCCCTCAAGGGGGATGCCCTCATCTATTAACATCACTGGAATATTGTCTCTGACGGGATAGAGTATTTTCTTGTCGGCACGTAGTAGGCCCCCGTCAATCTTCTCGTTGACCGGTTGCCTAGCGCGATTTCGTAGTTGTCCGCGTTCGATGTCCCCATTCAGCTTGGCCACCAAGTCATCTGGCGCCAGGGTCACCTCCTGTTTCGTTTCCGGACAACACAGAATCGCGAGCAACCCCTGGTCGATTGTCACTTTTTCCATAGCCATGCTCCCTTTGATTTCAAACGGCACAAGGATAGGAGATTGACCCCTGGGACTTCAAGGTCTCCGGCATAACTAATTGGCCTCTGTCATGACAGCTAGGTCCGATTTGCATGCGAGTCGTACGGACTCAAGGAATAGATACGCGACCGGGACGGGAGACTTCAGAAGAATCTGACCGGTGAATCTGATAGACTCCCCACAGAGAGGACGAGCTATGAGCAGCGGAGTCTTCCCTCGGTTTATCAAGACCCTTTGGCAAACGTGCTGGGCCGGTGTGCTCGTGCTCCTTCCCGCCACAGTCACCATCTACATTCTCTGGCGATTGTTCACCGCCCTCGAGGAGGTCGGCCGTGACGTGTTCGGCCCATTCAGCAGGGAGGGATACCCTGGTGTCAGCTTGCTGATGTTACTCCTGGTCATTCTTGTGACTGGGATGGCGGCATCCCATTTTCTTGGCCATCGGCTCGTGGCATGGGCAGAATCCTGGGTGCAAGGCATTCCCCTCGTCCGCAGCATCTATCTCACGATCAAGGGTATGACCGACCTGTTCAACTTTCGCTCTCGATTCGGACAGAGCACAGTGGTCACATTCCCCTTTCCTCGTGACGGAACATGGGCGTTAGGACTCGTCATGGGACCTGCACCACCGGCCGTGCAACACGCCACCGGATCACAACTCCAGATGCTCTTCGTGCCAACGGCGATTCACCCATTTACGGGATACCTGGCCTTCGTACCGACTACTGCGATCACTCCGCTGGCGCTTCCTGTCGAGGAAGCCATGAAAATCGAGTTTTCGGCCGGCCTCTATCGCCCCCATGATCCCTGGCTCGTATCCTCTGCGACCCGTCGTGACGAGGGTCGCTAGTCGGCGCATGCCTCTCCCCATCCGTCTCAGACCGGCCACCGATGTCGACCTTGAGACATTGGTTCGCTTTGGCGCGGCCATGGCCTTGGAGACGGAACACCGCCGGCTTGATCTCACCCGACTACGAGAGGGTATCCTCAACCTGCTCAGTGATCCACATAGGGGATTCTTCCGTATGGCTGAATGTATCCGTCACGAATCCAACCATGTCGTCGGTCAACTGATGGTCACCTATGAGTGGAGCGATTGGCGAAACGGGCAATTTTGGTGGATCCAGAGCGTGTACGTCGATCCCACTTGGCGTCGGCAGGGTATCTACCAGGCCATGCACGAGACTATTCGTCGAGAAGCGAAGCTAACGCCGGGCGTGTGCGGGCTGCGGCTGTACGTCGAGCGCACGAATCACGCCGCGCAGCGTGCCTACACGCGTGCCGGCATGCATCGCGCCACGTATGGTGTGTACGAGGAGGACTTCGTTCTGCCTTCCTCGATCGAGCAGGAGGAATCATGATAATCAACCGGTTGTCCAGCTGTGGTCTCCGTTGCGTGTGTGCGCTGATCCTGTGTGTGGCGTGCACTGTTCCCACGGGATGCGCCTTCATTCGCGGCACTTATGGCGAGGAACTCGGCACGGGGGACATCAGTACAATCAAAAAGGGAGTTAGCACCAGAGCGGATGTGGCGGAAATACTCGGAGCACCGGACCGGATTATTGCGGATGAAGGCCTCGAAATCTTTCAATATTTTCATTACGACATGAAGTCGGGTCTCATCCTCGTGTTCTCTAGAACCAACGTCAAGAGCGACGATACCTTCATAATTTTCGACAAGTCCGGGATCGTCGAGGAGGTCGTCTCCGGAAAGAAGAAAGCGCCCCTCGAGTTCCAATTTTGGCCGTTTGACTGGCCATTCGGGCCCTAATCGTCGACACCGCCGTGAAGAAACTTACCCTGTGTTTTCTCGTATGTCTCCTACCGATGAGCCTGTCCGCTTGTCTAGGCGGTCCCATCGGTTGGCAGCGTATCAGCCTGAATCGCCCGATTTCCCCCGATCAGGTCGCATTTATTCGACATGGCGAGACACCGCTCACAGCAATTGTCGAGCATCTCGGTTCCCCAGATGACATGGTCGTATCCGGAGACAGCACGCATTTCCGTTACTACTTTGGCGACGCAAAATATTTTCGCGTGAACTTCGGTTGGGGTCTGAGGTTCCTGATTCCCTTCTACTCACCCGATATGGTGCTGGGAGGTGGGGGAGCCGGAACCCACATTTTTCAGGTCACGTGCGATGACAATTGGGTGGCGATTGATCATTCCTTTGCCTTCCACGTCTCCTCGACCAGATTTCGATTCCTTCCCATGGATTGATTGTATTGGGTGAGAAGGGGCCACGGGTTGGAGGACGACAGCGAGAGCGAGGCACCGGTACCTCCGTCGTTGCTGGACAGCCATGTGCGACTCTATAATACGGCGCAATGGAAGAGTTCGCGTCGGTCCCGCCATCGTTACGCGCCATCCTCCAATCTTCCTCGTATCGTCGCATTGAACAGGATGCGGGTTTTCTCGATCGGGACGAATTCCGTCCGATTCGGCTGCAGCTCGAATACCTCAAACCCGAGTTCACGCAACGCGAACACGACATCCGTTCGACCATCGTTGCCTTCGGGAGCGCTCGCCTGCTCGACGTCGAGGCGGCGGCACGCCAACTGGAGCTCGCGCCCTACTATGACCACGCCCGCGAATTTGAGAGGCTGGTCTTCTCCACCTACCAAGTCGATGGGCACTACCACGATGTGATCGTGACCGGCGGAGGCCCCGGCATCATGGAAGCGGCCAATCGCGGCGCGGCGGACGTCGGAGCAAAGTCCATTGGCTTCAACATCACGCTGCGGCGCGAACAGCGCCCCAATCCGGATAACACCCCCGGCCTTTGTTTTCAGTCTCGATACTTCGCGCTTCGCAAGATGCACTTCATGCTGCGCGCCCGCGCCCTAGTTGCCTTCCCCGGTGGATTTGGCGCGCTCGACGAGCTCGTCGAGGTGCTCACCCTCGTGCAGACCGGCAAAGCCTTGGGTCCGACCATGAGCTTATTCGGGCGAGCGTTCTGGGAGAAATTGATCGACTGGGATCAGCTGATCGATTATGGCCTGATCGGTCCGACCGACCTTGGTCTCATTCATTTCGCCGAAAGCGCCGAGGAGGCCTGGGACGTCATTCAGGCAGACCAGCGTGTGAAGGAAACGCAGTCGTGAACGTGTCGTTTCACGGCGCCGCCCGCTCGGTGACCGGGAGCCGCCATTTGATTGAGGCCGGCAATAGCCGTGTGTTGCTCGATTGCGGTATGTTTCAGGGGCGACGCGGCGAGTCAGATCGGCGCAATCGTGAACTCGGGGTGGAGCCAAGATGGCTGGACGCCGTCATTCTGTCGCATGCCCACATCGATCATTCGGGTGCACTGCCGATCCTGACACAGCACGCGTTCAGGGGCCGTGTGCATGCCACTGAGGCCACCTGCGACCTGACCCAGCTGATGCTCGAAGACTCGGCTCGGATCCAGGAACAAGACTGCCAGTACGTTAACAAGCGGGAGCGGCGTCGAAGAGGAACGTGGCGGGAGCCGTATTACAATACGAACGACGTGCGCGCCATCGTGCGCCGTTTTTCCGGTGAACGCTATCACCAGGATTTCAAAGTCACCCCAACCATCACGGCTCGTTTCTACGACGCCGGGCACATCCTCGGTTCTACCGCCATCCACGTGACGATTAGTCAGCGCGGCACTCGGCAGTCTATCTTATTCACGGGCGATCTCGGACGATCGGGAATGCCGATCCTTCGAGATCCCGACCCACCGCCCCCCTGTGACGTCCTCATCATCGAGTCCACCTATGGGGATCGATTTCATGAAGACGAAGCCGTCGAGCGAACGGAAAAGGCCAAGGCAATGGTGGCTCATGCCATCGCCCATAAAAGCAAAATCGTCGTCCCAGCCTTCGCCGTTGGCCG
This sequence comes from Nitrospira sp., assembly GCA_036984305.1. Lineage (NCBI taxonomy): Bacteria > Pseudomonadati > Nitrospirota > Nitrospiria > Nitrospirales > Nitrospiraceae > Nitrospira > Nitrospira sp. Next base: position 225,787 of record BQWY01000001.1, on the reverse strand, counting down.
CACTCAGGATCTCGTGATGCGAATCAAGAGCCTGGTGCGAACCGGAGCGGTGCCGCCCATTCCTATCTTTATCGATTCCCCGTTGGCCCGCAAAGCCACCGAAATTTTTCGCAGGCACCCGGGCATGTTTGATGAAGAGACGTTTCGAACCTTCACCAAGGAAGGCGACCCTTTTGCCGCCCGTTTTATTCATTACGTGTCGACCGTCGAAGAGAGTAAGCGACTCAATGACCGAAAGGGCCCCTGCGTGATCATCGCGTCATCCGGGATGTGCGAGGGCGGTCGGGTTCTCCACCACCTCAAGCATGCACTGCCCAACCCAGACAATATTGTGGCCATCGTCGGGTTTCAGGCCGAGCATACGCTTGGGCGCAAACTCATTGAAGAGTGGGATACCGTCCCGATCTTCGGGATTCCCACGCCACGGCGGGCACGGATCGAGCGGTTCAACGGGTTTTCCGCCCATGCCGACCGGGGGGATCTCCTGGCCTACATCCGCGCGATACACCCGACACCGTCCAAAGTTTTTATCGTTCACGGAGAAGAGCGCCAATCCTTATCGCTGGCGGCCGCCATCCAGGCAGAATATCCCGGCTTGGCAGTCGAAGTGCCGAGGCCTGATTCATCATATGATGTGTAAGCGTCTATTACTGTGGTTTATCGGCGTGCGGCGGCTCGCTGCGCTCTGGATGGTAATCATCAGCGCGGTTCACACCAGCCCCATTGGCGCAGAGGATGCGCCGCGGACACGCGCCCGTGACCTGGGCATCACCATCGGACAGTATCAGCCTGGACGGCTCAATGCCATCACGGATGTGGCCGGAGTGAAGGTTGGCCACGTCACGCTCGTCAGCGGCGACGGCCCACTGGCTCCAGGTGTCGGACCGGTACGAACCGGGGTCACGGTGATCATCCCTCGTGAGGACGTATGGCACAAGAAAGTGCCGGCCGGTTCCTTTGTGCTCAACGGCACGGGAGAAATGACGGGATTGGCATGGGTGGCCGAATCCGGCTTTTTGGAATACCCCGTGGCGTTGACCAACACCCTCAACGTGCCGCGTGTGGCCAATGGGGTGATGAGTTGGATGCTCGCGCACTATCCTCAGATAGGGATCTCCGACGACACGCTCACGCCGGTCGTAGCCGAGTGCGACGATAGCCGTCTCAACGACATTCAAGGTCGACACGTCTCGGAAGAAGACGTGGTACGAGCCCTCGAGGACGCGCGAGGTGGGAGCGTCGCCGAAGGATCGGTGGGGGCTGGAACCGGAATGATCTCCTATGGATTCAAAGGCGGCATCGGCACCAGTTCGCGACGGCTCTCGGAGCGGGACGGAGGTTACACCATAGGGGTTTTGGTCAATGCCAATCACGGCCGCCGCCAGGAGCTGATCATCGACGGCGTCCACGTCGGGCGGCTTTACGAACGGGAACCGTCTACCGTGAGCCGTCTCGGCTTGCAGGACGCTACGCCCGGACAAGGCGATGGGTCCATTATCATTGTGCTCGCCACGGACGCGCCATTGGACGGTCGGCAACTCACGCGACTGGCCAAGCGCGCCGCCCTGGGGCTGGCGCGAACCGGCTCGACAGTTCGACACGGGAGTGGAGATTTCATGTTGGCCTTCTCGACGGCCAACGTTATCCCGCACTACCCAAACGTCCCCACCTTTCCGATGACGCACCTGGCCGACCCCTACCTGAATCCTCTCTTTGCTGCCGCGACCGATGCCACCGAGGAAGCCATCATCAATGCGCTGACGATGGCCACGACGACAGTGGGACGAGACAATCGACGGGTCGAGGCCATCTCGATCGAGCGGCTCCGGGAGTTGCTGGCAGAGCGGTCCTCACCACGACCGTAACGCAACGTGGAAATTTCCCGTGCTTCGCTTGCAATTCTTGCCAACCTAGGGCTAAGCTCACTTCCATTCAAGGTGACCTCGGCGACTATGGGAGACTATCAGATCGGAGGCGGGCTGCGTTTGGTGACTGCCCTGGAAAAAACGCAGGCCTTTTCCATCTTCCTTCAGTCTCGCCTCCTGAGAGCCATCGAGTCCCAGGATCCTACGGAATTGCATTACCTCTTGGCTCAGGTGGACGATTATCACTCCTACATGTGGCGCTACTATAAAAAACTTCGTGAAGAGCGGAAAGAGCGCTTCGAGCCCGACATCTAGGCTTTGCACGAATCGCTCTCCCAGCACATGGCTATCACCGTCCCCAAGACCACCCTTCGATTCGCAACTGCCGTTTCGCACGCCCTGTCGCCCGAAGAGGCAGGTGAGCAGGTCGCCCGAGCTATTCTCGAAGGTTTGGGAGGAGTCGCGCCGGATCTGACGTGTGTGTTTTTCTCTGGGCACTTCACAGAGAAGGCCGATGCGCTCACGGCATCGATCCGCCGCATACTCCGTTCAGCCGTCTTGATCGGCTGTAGCGGAGAGGGCATCATCGAGGGAGGGCAAGAGTATGAAGAAGCCCCGGCGGTCGTCCTATGGGCGGGGATTCTTCCGGGTACCACGCTGACTCCCATACGCATGCCGTTCGACAATCTGGAACGGGATCTCAACGAAGCCTCCTGGCCTGAGCCGGACGGGCGCGACGGAACCGCCCCCGTGCTGTTGATGTTTGCCGACCCCTTCACCACTCCCGTCAAGGATGCCCTGGCTTCGCTGGCCGACGAACGCCCGGACATTCGCACCGTCGGAGGACTCGCTGGGGGAGGGCGGGAGCCAGGAGAACATCGCCTCGTCTTGAACGAAGGCATTTTCGACCGTGGCATGGTGGGATGCCTCCTCTCGGGTGCCGTGCGGGTGTCTACCATCATTTCTCAAGGATGCCGGCCGATTGGAGAGCGTTTCATCGTCACACGAAGCGAGCACAATATGATCTACGAGCTCGGCGGTCAACCGGCACTGGAGCAGCTCCAACAGACCTTTGATACGCTGACGCCTCATGAGCAGCGCGTTGCCCGTCATGCGTTACACCTCGGCCTGGCCATGAATGAGCACCGCGACCGCTTCGACCGCGGGGACTTTCTTGTCCGCAATTTGATCGGCGCCGATCGCACCACGGGTTCGATCGCCGTCGGCGATACCGTACAGGAAGGCCAGACCGTGCAGTTCCACCTACGGGATGCCGAGTCAGCCAGCGAGGATCTCTCCGTTCTCCTGGACCGTGCTCGACGCAACTTGCCCAAACCAGCGCTCGGCGCATTAGTGTTCAGCTGCTGCGGTCGAGGACATCACATGTTTGGTCGATTGCATCACGACGCGGCCAGCGTCCAACATTGTTTCGCAGAGTCCGCCGTGGCAGGGTTCTTTTGTCAGGGTGAAATCGGCCCCGTCGGGACGCAAAACTTCCTTCACGGGTACACCGCCAGTGTCGCCGTCTTTGCAGAACCGGATTCTTGAAGGGGCGGTTACCGCCCGGAACCCGCGAACGGCCTGCAACCTCGTCTGTCCCCGATCACTTCACGCTCCACTACTGTGGCATGTCCGACCGTATCCACTACCCGGCACGCTCCAGGGGACAGATTGGAAAGGGACAGTCGGCAGGATGTTGAATGATTTGATGGAACAAAGGCATTCAACGCATGATGGTGGGGAAAAGCGGAATTTGAGCATGCCTTTAAACTTGGGCGCGGAAGAGACCCGCACAGATCTCCCGATACCGTGTCCATGTTCGACATCGAACGACTAGAGCTTGAAACATCTGAAACATTCGACCCATGGCCAGAACCCCCCTTTATGACGCACATCTCGCCTTCGGCGGCCGGATCGTCGACTTCGCCGGATGGGACATGCCCATTCAATACTCCGGTGTTGTCGACGAATACCAAGCCGTGCGCAATCAAGCGGGACTGTTTGACGTAAGCCATATGGGCCGTATGTCGGTGACCGGGCCGCGCGCCGCCGAGCTTCTCAATCACCTAACCACCAACGACGTGACGAAGCTCGACGTGGGACAAGCCCAATATTCGATGGTGTGCAACGAAGACGGCGGCATCAAGGATGATATCTTCGTGTATCGGACGCGACTGGACGGCTACCTGGTCTGCATGAACGCATCCAATCGACGGAAGATCGTCCAGTGGTTCGGGAGCCAGGCGCAGTCACTGCCAGACTGCGATATGCGAGACCGTTCGGATGAACTGGCGCAGCTTGCCCTGCAGGGACCTGTTTCGCGCACCGTGCTTCACTCTATGGGGATGAGGGAAGTAGACGCCTTGCAGGTCCGGCACTGTGTCGAGGTGACGCTGGCCGGAGCGGCGTGCCTCCTGGCGCGAACAGGTTACACCGGAGAGCTAGGCTATGAACTCTACCTTCCCGCAGAGCATGCACGAATGCTGTGGGATCAATGCCTGGAACGAGGAGCGTCACAGGGAGTAAAGCCTGCCGGGCTTGGGGCACGCGACATTTTGCGCCTCGAAATGGCGTACCTCCTCTATGGCAATGACATCTCCGAGGACACGTCGCCGCTTGAGGCTGATGCCGCATGGGCAGTCGCGTTCGATAAGCCGGCGTTTATCGGACGGACGGCGCTGCTTGCACAGCATGCGAACCTGTCCAGAAAACTCGTCGCATTCGAACTACTGGAGCGGGGGGTACCGAGGCACGGATTCGCGATTTGTACTCCCGACCCGGGCCGCGAACGAATTGGGGAAGTCACCAGCGGCAACCTCTCTCCCATCCTTCAAAAGGGTATCGGGATGGGATATGTCCCGCCTGGTTTTGCTTCGCCCGGGTCTTCGCTTGTCATCGACATACGCGGAAAGGCTATTCCCGCGGCAGTCGTGAAACCACCATTTTACAGACACAAGCGTTCCGTCTAATTGCCACGCACGCTTCGAACCGCAGGGCGTCGGGAGACTCCAACGGATGCGGTCCGCTATCGAGCTCGTGCCGGCGGTCACGGAAGAGCGCGTACTCCCTTCCGTCCTATTGGAGCCGATGAATCCGCCCGTTGTGTTGACGGCATGAAATGAGTACCCTGCGAAGGGGTGTGGCAGCCCACTCACGTCAACGACCGATCGCAAAGGGGGAGCATGACCAAGCACATCTACTCGGGACGAGTCGTTCATCTGAATGTCGACACCGTCTTGCTCCCAAACGGCATGACGGTCGAACTTGAGGTCATTCGACATCCAGGAGCGTCGGCGGTGGTTCCCCTCAAAGACGACGGGATCGTCGTCCTGATCCGGCAGTTCCGACACGCTGCGGGAGGATTTATTTACGAAATTCCCGCCGGGAAGCTCAACCCCGGAGAGGATCCGTTGCTCTGCGCCGAGAGGGAATTGGAAGAAGAAATCGGCTACCGGGCATCACATTTTGAATTGCTGACCAGCATTTTCACCGCCCCAGGTTTCACAGACGAGGTCATCCACATCTATCGCGGGACCGGCCTTGTCAAAGGCCGACAGCAGCTCGATAAGGACGAAGTGTTGGAGGTAATTGAAATGCCGCTTCATCAGGCGGTCACGATGGTGCGGGAGGGGACGATTCGAGACGCTAAAACGATCGTCGGCCTACAGTCTGCCTACCTTCTTGCCGCACGACCGCCAAGACGCTGACCCGAGCCCTCGTCTCCGCACTCTGAGACGGTCGGCCCGCGGGGGGCACAGATCACTCCACGCAAATGACGTGCGGCGGAACCCTGACGCATCCCGAGCGCCCCTTCGACGACCCTGCGCCCGACCGCCCGTTGCACACCATGGGTTCGAGGCGCTGATGCCTGAAACTCTGTTCTAGGCCGTCCGCTATGGCCCATTCCACGTGCGTCGGCTCTCTAGGGCCGCCGCTCTCTCAGCGCATCACGAATCTCCTTCAGCAACTTCTCTTCATTGCTGGGTTCGGGCACCTGTGGAGGGGCCGGTGGTGGCTCCTTCTTCAAGCGGTTCACCTGCTTCACGACCATGAAAATCACGAAGGCCACGATGACGAAGTCGAACACGGCCTGCAGGAACACGCCGTAATTCAACGTGGGCGCTCCAGCGGCCTTCGCGGCCACTAGAGAAGGGTACGACTCTCCGCTCAGACTGACGAACAAACTGGAGAAATTCACCTTGCCCATCAAGAGCCCAATCGGTGGCATCAACACGTCGCTGACGAGCGAGGAGACAATCTTTCCGAATGCACCACCGATAATGACCCCGATGGCCATATCCAGTACGTTGCCCCTCATCGCAAATTCCTTGAACTCTTTCAGCATGGTCGTCCTCCCTTTTCGTTGGATGAGACGGTCCCAAGGATCACTGCTCACCAAGGTTCCCGGATATTCTGGCCGAATTTCGGCTCGCCACGAAGCGCGTCAGCCGGCGATGGCCCCAATGATATATCCGTGTGCCATGTGACGTCATAATGAATAGCCGAACGTGATCAGATAGATGGTGTCACTTTTTTGAGTTCCGGCCACCGGATTATTGTTGTACCGATAGGTCACTTGTGGCCTGATGATGAAATTCTTATAGATGTTTAACGTCGCCCCCTGATTGGCGATGATGTAGAAGTCGCTGGCGTTCTCGTACGACACGTAGCCTTGGTCGTTGTGAAATAAAGAAACACGATCCTTAATGACAGTCCATACCCAATCGATGGCCCATCGGCCTCGGACTGAACTCATGTCTTCACGAGTCGGAGTCCTGAAATCCTCATTGAAGTATGAGACACCGGTTTCCGCTGATAACAGCATATCCGAAAAGATCCCATTGAAATCGCCCTTGTCGATCAATTGATAACCTGGTCCGGTGCCGATTGCTGTACGCAACTTCAAATCCTGAAAGGTGTCCTGTTCGAAGTACGCATTCGTGAACCAATACCACCGTTTGGTGAGGAAGAAATCGAGCTTAATGGTAGCGAGCGCGTTCCGTGCCGTAAGGGCGCTGTCGGACTCACCGTAAATGTATCGGCCCATCAGCGTCAGTCGGAGCCGTTCGTTCCTGGCGACAAGGTCGAACAGCCCGCTGAAGTTCTTATACTCGGAGTTTCCGCTTGCCCCCGAGATGCCGACGGTGGCATTCCCTGTGAATTGCACCGAAGGGACATTGATGGCCTTGATTGATGAAAGCGGAACGTCGACTGGCACCGACAACGGTTCCCCTTTCAGCGTGACGTGACCAGCCTGGCTTTCGACGGCCTGCGCCCGAATGATACTGCCTTCAACGGTTGTAAATGAACCCGGCTTGGCCAGCGTCAGACCGCTCACATCCTTCCATTTGAGTGTCACCACGCCGTCCCCGTCACCAAAACCCGTTTTGACCCTGAGCTTGCCGGCGTCTAGGTCGAGGACCTCGCCATAGATCACGCTACCGTCCTTCAAGGTGACGACGTCGAGTCCATCTGCGGCCCGTGCCATCCCGCCACCGAGTGCCACCAAAATACTCAAGAGTATTGCCGCATACCGACAAAAGATCATTCCGATCCTCCCCGCTGAAGACCTGATCATGATTATGCCTCATCCACTGCACGTGGATTGCTGGCGTAAAGGGCTGTGTCGTCGGGAATGAAACGCTGCTGAGGACGCAGGCACGAGCGGCTTTTCACACTGCTCGCTCACTAAATCATTTCACGCACGTAAGGGTCCTTATGCCATGTTTGAGTCGATTGGGCAAGCATGTTGCAAGAACTTCGCACCGGTCTCATGCGGACAACACCGGACAGTGTAGTCGGTGAATTCGTGGGCACGTTGTCAGCTGTGTCTGCGCCGTTGTGGTAACTGGAAGTATCGCGCGGATGCACAAGGACAACCGGCCATACCATGAGGCCGCTTCATCGCGCGGGGGCGAATCGTCACGATCGTCGAGGGTCTAGCCCGTCTGCCGCTCGAAGGATTCCCCGACACCTGAGGCGACAGGGCTATCGCGGCTGATCACTCGTGCAGGGGACTTCGTTCAGATTCGGGGGCCGAAGAAAGAACGCGGCGAACGGCGCGGAGAAGGTCGGACGGGAGAAATGGCTTTTGGATGAAGGGCGCATCCAGACCCTGACGTCCAACCTTGTCGCTCATATAGCCGGACATGAACAGAAACAACGTCTGTGGCCGGACGTGTCGCACTTGATCCATGAGTTGACGCCCATTCATACGCGGCATAACCACATCGGTGATCACCAGGTGAATCGGTCCGTCATAGCCGGTCATTTGCTCGAGGGCCTCGACCCCATCGGATGCTTCGAGGATTGAATAGCCGGCGGAGCGCAGCACTTCGCGCAACAACTGTCGCACGGTCGCGGCATCCTCTACCAACAAGATAGTTTCGCTTCCCATCGGTCCAGGCTTGGGAGATGTCTCCTTTTCAACCGGCGCCTGCGCCTCGTGGCGGGGGAAGTCGATCATAAACGAGGTTCCTTCGCCCGGGGCGCTTTCGACGATAATTTTGCCGTCGCTCTTCATGACGACGCCATGCACCAACGCCAATCCCAAGCCGGTTCCCTTGCCCGCCTTCTTGGTCGTGAAAAACGGTTCGAACAGATGAGCCTTGGTCGCCTCATCCATCCCACAACCCGTGTCCCGCACAGCGAGCCGCACGGCCCCGCCGCCGAACCCGGGCGCCGCCCCGACATTCTGCGTCTCGATAAAAAGCTGCCCTCCTTCGGTCATCGCATCTCGCGCATTCGCCACCAGATTGACGATCACCTGCTCCAGCTGGCCCGGATCCAACCGAATCGACCACAGATCGGTCCCAAGCATGGTATGAATCTGTACGTCTTCACCCAGCACCCGCTTTAACATCTCGAGCATCTTGTGAATGATGGAGTTTAAGTCCACCACTTTGGGCTTGACCGCCTGCCCGCGACTAAACAGCAACAACTGCTGGCTCAAATCGGCACCACGATCGGCGGCATGTTGAATCTCTTCGACGTACTTTCGATCCGTACTGTCTTCCGGTGAAGATCGCAGAAGAAAGCTGCAATAGCCGCGGATGACGGTCAGGAGATTGTTGAAATCATGCGCCACCCCGCCGGCCAAGCGCCCCAATGCCTCCATCTTTGCGGCCTGCCGCACCTGTTGTTCGAGTTGCTGGTATTCAGTGATATCTTCCGCCACTCCGGCCACTCGCTCGACCGCGCCACGATCTCCCACGATGGGAAATGCCCGATCTCGGATCCAGCGCAATGAACCATCCGGGCGTTGAATCCGGTACTTTTCATCGTACTCTCCTGTGATCTGCTTGTTTGACGCAGCCTTTCGCACACGAGCCCGATCCTCAGGGTGTATGGCCTTGAGCCACTCCTGAGGTGATGCATACAGGCTGTCACAGCTCCGACCCCATATTCGCTCGTATGCCGGACTGACGTACAACATCTGTTGTTTGTTCACGTCGGCCAGCCAGAAGACGTCTTGCACATATTGCGAGAGCTGCCGGAACCGTTCCTCGCTCGATCGAGCCGCCTGCTCCGCTCGCTGCGTTTCCTCGATATGGGCTTGCAGCTGATGATTCGCTCGATCCAATTCCGCCGTGCGCTCTCGCACCCGAGCTTCTAGCGCCTCGTTGGATTGCCGTAGCAGCGTTTCGGCATGATGCTGGCCGGTGATGTCCTGAGCAATGGTCAGAAGAACGGGATGATTGGACTCCGGTATGGTGATGCTCCGCGCTGTGACTGCTACCCACAGCTCTTCTCCTGTCCTCCTCACATAGCGGACATCCACCCGATTCTGGAGACGCTCGCCTCTGGATCCTTGATCCAGGAGAGCGGCATGTGCGGCCTGATCGTCAGCATAAACGAACCGATCGGCTGGCTGCCCAATCAGGTCGGCCTCTTGATAACCGAGGAGGGCGCCAAAGGCGCGGTTGATCCGGAGCACGTGATGTCGCGCGCCATACATGCAGATCCCGATCGGAGCCTCTTCCACAAGATGCCGGAATCGAGCTTCGCTCTGGCGTACTTGTCTCGCCTCGAGCGCGAGGGTCACCAGCGTCGCCATCGAACCGGCGAATGTCTGCTCTTCAACCGTCCAGTGACGCGGCTCTCCCACGTGCTCATGAGCCAGCACGCCCACCAAATGCCCGTTCAGGCGAATCGGTGCATGCAACACCGCCCCGATCCCGAGGGGAAAGAAGTAGGAAGCCGTCAGGCCCAGAGTGCGCGGACTAGTTCGAACGTCCGAAACTTCCAGCGCGACCTCCTCCTGGTCCAAGGCATCGAGAAGGGTCGGATGGTCCTCGGCCGATACTCTGTGTCCTGATGTATGGCGGCCGGATTCCATTTCGTAGAGATCACGCAATTCCAACATGCCCCGCTCTTCGGCGAACATCCACACGGCTACCCGCCCGACATCCAACGTATGCGCGGCGCTCTCGGTGATGGCCCGAAATGCGTCTCCCAGATAGCCGTTCTGCACCGCCTCATCCTTGGCCAACGTAAACAGCGCGGCTTGCTGCATGCGAAGTTGCTCGGCGCGCCGATTGTGCGCCTCGCTGGCAAGTTTGAGCGGTGTGACATCACGGACAATGATTGCCGCGCCTTCGATGACTCCGGAGGTGGCTCGAAGCGGTGTATGGGTGCAAGTCAGATAGCGGCGCTCAGCGCTGGAGCAATCGACCCACCCGTCCTGCGTGCTCTCCTCGCCGGTCAAGCACCGATCGAGAGCGGCTCGCACATGGTGGATGAAATTGCCCAAGCCCGGCACGTCCCGAAGGGGTCGCCCGACGATGTCCCGTTCCATCAGTCGAAAGAGGATACGGAAGGCGGGATTGACCCATCTGCATCGATCATCAGGTCCAACGACCAGAATCGGCGATGGCGTCGCTTCGACGACTTGTTGGGAGATGCGCAGCGCTTCTTCGACTCGTCGGCTCGGCGTGATGTCGCGACAGATCCAGACCCACTGTCGGCCAGACGGTTCGAGGCCGGCTATGCTGTAGGCCGTGACCTCGAGTGCCAGCGGCTTCCCGCTTTTGGTCGACGACACGACCTCGCCTCGATAGTGGCCGGCTCGCATCAAGTCCTGCATGATGGGCAAGAACACGCTCTCGCCGAATTGCTGGGCAGGGGTCTGGCCAACCAGTTCGCGGTCGGCGAATCCGAACAGGAGGACGTGGGCTTGATTTTGCTCTATGTACCGCCCGTCAGCATCGAGGAGTGCAATCGCCTCTTGAGCGCGACGAAAGATCTCCTCATAGATTGGAGCGAACAGATCGTCGGAGGATGTGATAGAGCCCGACCGGTTCGGTTTCACCATCACCAACCTGATGCGAGGCTAGACATCCCTCTGCTCGAACGCGGACAAGGCAGGAGAACTTCCTCCGCCCGAGCAGGCGTCGATATCACGAACGTTGAAACTCGTGCACATTGCCGTGCGCCGCCCGCACCCTCAACCGACCGGTCGCTCAAACAGGCGCAAGGTGACGGGGCTCACCTGCAGTCGTTCCGGTCTGTTAAGGCCAGGACGGCGTGATCCTACCACCGCCTACGTAACGGCACAACAGGGGGCGGGCTGGGTCGGCACCGAACCTTGGACGTCCGGCTATTGGCCAAATAACCGTTTCAGAGACTCCGTTCCCTTTCGAATGGCCTCACCGGACTTTTCTTTGAGCAGCTTCTCGGACTCCTGCTGCACGCGCTCCTCGATCTGCTTTTGGATCTGTTCTTGAACTTTACCGCTGATTTCCGTGGCATCCAATGCATACGTCGGAGATTGGAGGGTTCCGCCGATCAAGACCGGGACGGTCAATCGGCCACCGCGCATCGCCAATCGTGCCAGAGGCGCGGCAGCTATCTTCTGGCTCAACGCTTGTGACAGGGCCACGTCGACTTTCAGGTCTACGGTTTGATCGAAGCCGACGGTCCCTCGACCAGTGGCCCGCACCTCTGGACCATCCAGGAGCAGGTTGCGTACCGTTGCCACCCCCTGTTTGACTCCGAGCGTGGCCTGGAGGGTGGAAATAACGGTCATCTTTACGGCATCTGGAGATATCCCCGCCACCTTGAACAACGCGGCGACTTCCCGCGTCAGGTTGATCCCTTCGAGCGTACCGTCGGCCATATCAAGACGAGCAGATCCCTCAAGCGTGCGTGTCAAGTCCGGCATGGAGAATCCGCGTCCGCGAGCGGAGACGTCGACATCGGCCGTTCCACTGAGCCGGACGGCGCCTACACCAAGAGCTTTCATCATGGGCTCCAGCTGAATACGCTTCAATGCTATGGTTCCGTCGAAGGGAACAGGCGTCGCGTTCGCCGTCACGCCGCCTTGACCGTGGAGCTGTCCATCGAACAGACCCAGCGACAGATTCGTCAGGCGAATTCGCTGACCTTTCATGTGCGCCGCCAAGCGCACGTTTTTCAGCTCGACCGATTCCTGAAGGGCCGCGATCGAAATAGGCAGGTCTCCCGTGCGAAGCAGCGGGGTGGTCGCCTCCACGTTGACCTCGCCATCGACGGCACTTCCGCGAACCGCCACGGTGGACCGCCCCATCGCCGCCTCCAGCTCCACTGGTTTCACGGTGATCTGATCCAGGGGAGAGATTCCGTCGCGTAGGGGAACCGGCGCTTCTGCCTCGATCCTGAGCTTCTTGACGAGTACGGGTTTCGCCAGATTCAATTGCAACGGCAGATCGGCCGTGCTGACTGAATCGGAGTAAATCGAGACCTTCGCACGACGGTTCGTCACGGCGCCTGCGAGCGACAGCATTGAGCCTCCCATGGCCACGTCCATCTTGAGGGGCTCAATGGTGACCACGTCGAGCGGAGATGCACCCATTGGCATTGGAGAGGGCAGTTCCACATGCACGCGTAGGTTATTCACGGTGAACGGCTTCGTCAGCGGAACGTGAGCGGGAAGATCCGTGGAATTGATCATCGGCGACGCGAGGGTCACCTGAGCCCGCCCCCCTTTGAGACTGCCTTTCAGCGCAAGGACCGTCTTTCCCAAACCCAGCTCCACGTCCACACGCTCCAGCTCACCGGATTCCTTCAGCGGTCCAACGACCCCGTCCAAGGTTACAGGCAGATCGACGGGCTGGACGACCGCTCGAAGATAGACTGTTGCGACATGACCGAGTTGAACCTCTGCCAGCCGTGCCTCCAGATCGTGGAGCACATACTCAGTGGGAATGGGTGCGGCCGCCAAATCTCGGTAGGTCAACTGACCGTCGGTCAGCATGACCCGTTCGACAGCCAGCAATGCGAGCGCTCGTAATGCCCCTCCCTGCGGCTGAGAGGGAGTCTGCGGAGAGGTCGCGGCCGAATCAGGGGGACGTTTCGGCCCAATCGAGGACACGTTGAGAACGCCCTGCTGATCCTTAATGACGGTAATAACCGGAGCGCGCAACGAAATTTCCTCTACTTCGATCCGTCCCTTCAAGAGCGGCCACAGCTTGACCCCGACATCCAACGAAGCAAAGGAGGCGAAGGGCTTGGTGCCGAACCTGGGATCTTCCATGATGGCAAACCCACCAATGCGCGCGCCGAGGCGGGGCCAGATCGTCAGCCGGACGTCTTCCAGTTCGATGGATCGCCCCAATGCTTCCTCGAGTTGAGGCTTGTATTGCGTGACGTATTTATTGAGGTCTACAAGGAAAGGAAGCGCCAGGAGTGTGAGCACGAGTAAGAGAACGAGCGCGACAGTCGCCAGGAGAATTTTCATGTTCGAGACCCCGTCGGGCAACACACGGGGAGGAGAAACAGTACGAGCGAGTCGAGTGTTCGAAGAAACCCTGATTACATACCACAGCGGTGCTGGCGAGGAAAGTGCGAGGCGAACCTGGGAGGAGACAAAAAAACTGGCCCCCTTACAGGGGGCCAGTTTGGTCGAACCAGCAGGGACCTTACTTGCCCTTCTTCTTCTTCTCTTCTCCGAAGAGCTTGCCCTCGTCCTTCTTCTTCTTATCGCCGAAGAGCTTACCCTCATCCTTCTTTTTCTTGTCGCCGAAAAGCTTACCGCCCTCGTTCTTCTCTTCGCCGAGCATGACGACGTGTCCGCCCTCTTTCTTCTTCTTCTTGCCCTCATCCATCATCGCAAACGACGGAGCCGAAAAGGTCACCAACATAGCCGCTGCCATGACTGACATCAGGATGCGCTTCATAGTGAATTCACCCCCTTAAAGGTTGTTATACGGTCGCCTCTTCACGAGGCGTTGAGCACTCCGCTCGGTCGAAATCGTTGAGCAAGGGGAATGCCATGGACGAATGGCTGCCGCCATAATGATCTTTCAACAGCTTATGCGGGATAAATTCGCATCGAAGGAGCTGCCCTACAGGGACCCTGGGGCCCAATAGTGGCGGTTGAAATGCTAGACTGCCCCAGTGATTCGCTCCGGAACGGGCCCGTTGCAAAGAGACAAGGATGTAGGCACCGCCGTACCCTACATTGCTTCTCCTCGTATGCTTCCAAGACTTCCTGACCACGTGAGAAAGGGACTACCTGTGCTCTTTGTCGGAATCAATCCAGGCCTGAAGTCCGCCTCCGTCGGTCATCACTATGCCGGGCCGTCGAACCGCTTTTGGAGGCTCCTGGCAGACAGTAAATTGGTCCCCCAGGCAGTCACGTATCGAGACGATTGGCGTCTGCCCACGTGGGGGTACGGTCTCACCAACCTGGCCTCGCGCGCCACGGCGGGAAGCAGTGGGTTATCGACAAGGGAGCTACGGGACGGCCGGCGGGAACTCTTGCGTAAGATCCGTCGCTACCGGCCAAAGATCGTGGTCCTGCTCGGCTTCACCGTGGCCTCCGCACTCCTCGGACGCCATGCCTATGGTGGCCTGTTTGCTGGGGGCGCAGGCAACCGGCGGCGCGAGATCAAAATGGCTTGGCAGCGTGAACTACTTGACGGAGCACGAGTTTTTGTCCTCCCGAATCCGAGCGGCCGAAACGCTCACTTCACCTATGCGCAAATCTTGTCGGGATTTCGACGACTGCGTCGGGCCCTCCGGCGACAACCCGCTCAGCCGAATTTGTAGCTAGGCGAGGCATATGGTTTGCTTTATACTGAAATTGGCTCATTGGAGAAGTTAGTTGACGATCATGCGAATACTATGTTCCTGCCTTATCATGAGCGTGATAGGTGGCCTCATCGGGGTCGTCCTTCCGGGAAACAGCTCCGCAACGGAGTCGGTGGAGGCACTCACGCGTGCGTCGATCCGCGAGTGCGAATATGGACGGGCAGCTCGCGAGAGGGAGACACGCCTCCAACACTTCGAACAGAGTCAGCAGTTGGCGGAGCGGGCTATCGCACTGGATGAGCGATACCCCACAGCTCACTTCGCACTGTTTTGCACGTTGGGAGAACAGTTGCGGATTGACGGGGAGAATTTGACGTCGCTCTTCGGGTACAGACGCATGATGCGCGAATTGGAGCGTACTCTCGAATTGGATCCCGATCATCTCGATGCGTTATCCGCCAAGGGCACGTTTCTCATCCGGCTGCCGACGCTGCTGGGAGGGGACACCGAGAAAGGTGAAGAACTCCTACGCTGGGTCATCGCCCGGGCGCCGGCATCGGTGAACGCACGGCTGAATCTCGCAAAAAGTTACTGCGCACGGGGCATGCACGGTCAAGCCATCGATTTGGCGTCGGAGGCCTTGCAGCTGGCTCGTACGCAACGCCTCCCCGATTTCGTTATTGAAATTCAAGATACACTCAGGAGCATGCGCGCGCGTCAAGCTCGGTAACCGATTTCATGATCATCCCGCCTTCGCGCCCCACAATTCCTCCAACCGCTTGGCACGGCCGCAGTTGAACTTGTAGAACTTGTACCGAATCGGATTGCGCTTGTAAAAATTCTGATGGTACTCCTCGGCCTGGTAAAAGGTCGAGGCCGGCGCGATCTCGACCCGAAGCGCATCCTGGAACGTCTTTGTCTCTTCAATTCGGCGTCGCGAGGCTTCCGCCAGCTCCTTCTGTCCGTCGTTTCGATAAAAGATTGCCGGCCGGTACTGCGTGCCTCTATCGCAAAACTGTCGATCTGGGGTAGTGGGATCGACGTTGCGCCAGAAGACATCGAGCAGCTTTTCGTAACTCACCATGGCCGGATCGAACGTCACCTCCACAGATTCGGCGTGGCCAGTACCGCCCGCCGAAACTTGTTCATAGGTGGGGTTGGGCTGTACACCGCCCGTATAGCCTGACACGACAGACTGGACTCCTGGTACCTCTTCGAACGCCTCCTCCATACACCAGAAGCATCCACCTGCAAAGATGCCCTTTTCTACCGATGGCGGCTCGGCCGAAATGGTCACACCAGGCCGCAGCCCGCTGAAAATAGCCACGGCAAAGACCAGTAACGCCAGCATGCGATATCCCCTCATGGCACACCTCTCAGTTGCGTAAAGAGAATCCATCCATCTCGCTTCATTGTCGCACGAGAGGCGAGGGATCTTACAGGTCAGGAATGAGCAGTGGGCGAGTCTTGGAGCTCGGGTGGCCGAGTCACAATGCGAAGGGTAATATCCTTGCCAATCTGCATGTGCACCATCTTGGTCTCCAGTCCGGCGAGGGTGTTTGACGCATCCTCGGTCGTAAAGCTCACGCGACCGCCGCACTGTTCGACCAAGTGATAGATCAGAAGCGTCGTGAGGTGCTCGACTTCGTCCTGGGTGAGATCATCGCTGAAACTCAAGATCTTCTTCATGCATCACCATATCATAATGATAAGTTCGGATGAGACCCATGAGGGTCTACTTATGGCCGACTTTGAGCGATCGTCTCAATGCCTCAAAGGAGGGCCCCCCCCTCGAATGGGCGAAGGTGGAGGTGATCGGTTGGCCGATTGGAAGGTCGATCCCATTGATTGCAACGATTCAATTCTTGGTCGCTCCAAGACATCCTTGAGTTCATGTCGCCGCTGAGTATCGATCCAGAAACTGATCGATTTCCGATCGAGTGGGCAGCGATGACTGAGCTCCACGCTTGGTCGTCGCCAAGGCTCCGGCCGCGGAAGCGAATCGAATGCTTTCTTCCAGGCTCCATCCGGTCGCTAAGGCCGATCCCAGGGCACCGTTGAAGGCATCGCCCGCGCCAGTCGTATCGACGGCCTGCACGGAGAACGCCGAATATCGCCGCTCACCCTCTTTGTTCACACAAAGGACCCCGTGTTCCCCGAGGGTCACCACGACAGTTTCGACGCCTCGTCTGAGTAGGGCACGGGCGCCGGCCAGAGAATCGGTCTCCCCAGTCAGCGTGACGATCTCGGTTTCATTGGGCGTCAGCACGTTGACCAAGCCCAGGACGGCATCAGATAACGGCTGAGCCGGCGCCGGATTGAGCATCGTTATGACGCCACTGGCTTTCGCCAACGTCAGTGCCTGCGTCACGGCCGGAATCGGCACTTCCAACTGCACCAAGAGGACTTGAGCGTCTTCGAAGACCGAGGCGTAAGGCAGAATATCCCCCGGCGTGATCAAACGATTACTACCTGGAGCCACGGCGATTTGGTTGCGTCCGTGACCATCCACCACGATGAGGGCCACGCCGGTGGTCTCACGCCGATCACGAAGAATTCCGTACGCGGGGAGGCCTTCACCAATCAGATGTTGGGCAAGTCGGTCGCCGTTCTCATCGGTCCCAAGTTTCGTCACGAACACGACGTCGGCTCCGCTACGCCGTGCGGCTACGGCCTGATTGGCCCCTTTTCCTCCGAACGACTGGTAGAACTCGCCTCCCGATACGGTTTCTCCCGGATGCGGGAGTCGATCCAGCCGTACCGTCAGATCGATGTTGGACGAGCCGATCACGAACACCTTCGGCATAGACGCTCCTTGATCAGTCCCAGCGACCGCCTCACATCGACTCGCATGGCGACTCGGACATTGGTTGGGGTCCGTTCGGCTCGAGAACGAATTCGCCGATCCGCCAGTGTCGTCCCGCGCATGAGATCCGATTGGGTCTCAACGGAGATGTGCAGCGAAGCGCAGCGAACAAGCGAGGGATCGATGGCGGTCGCCACAGCCAACGGATCGTGAAACGGGAACACCGGTCGGCCTTCTACACGTTC
Source organism: Nitrospira sp. (assembly GCA_036984305.1). Classification (NCBI taxonomy): domain Bacteria; kingdom Pseudomonadati; phylum Nitrospirota; class Nitrospiria; order Nitrospirales; family Nitrospiraceae; genus Nitrospira; species Nitrospira sp. The sequence continues at coordinate 207,860 of BQWY01000001.1, read as the reverse complement.
GGCAAAGTCGAGGGCCCGCTCAGTCGCATCTCCAAAAAAGCGGCAGACGGGATCGGACGTTCGAGCGGTTCGGCGGATGATTTGAGCCCGTGTCATGGCGACCTGTGTGGTGACATCCAATGGCACGAGGGTCAACGGCAGTCGAGCCCTCACGACTCGAGCCGCAGCCTCGGGATCGACGTACACATTGAACTCCGCGGAAGGGGTGACATTACCCGGAACCGCGATGGCCCCCGCCATCGCGATAATTGAGCGGAATCGTCGGACGACAGAGGGGCGGGATTCCAGGGCGCGTGCCAGGTTCGTCAGGGGGCCCAACATGATCAGCATCAGATGCCGTGGGTTCTGGTTCACGCACTGCTCCCAGACTTCAAGGGCAGTGGGAAGACGCCTGGGGACTCGTACCATATGATACCGAGGCAGGCCGTCTGCGTCGGTAAAACGGTCCAACTCACCCAGCCCTTCCCTGCCATGAACATGGGTAGCTGAGACCAAGTTCCGCTTCAACGGACGTGCAGCCCCCACACCCACCGGAATGTTGGTCGCCCGAGCCAGACTCAACACGTGAAACACATTCCGTGTCGCGAGGCGAAGCGACACGTTTCCGGACACCGTCGTCATACCGACGACCTGGAGTTCAGGCGATCGCAGAGCCAGCAGAATTGCCAGCGCGTCGTCCACGCCGGGATCGGTATCGATGACAACGGGACGAGGCACGGGTCTCCCACGGGGCAGTTCCATGGGCGCCACTATATACCTGATGCCGCCTCCTTCAATAGAGAGGCAAGCTGATTTCACGCGGCGACCGATCTATGCTATGTTCAGCCGCTATCATTCGCGGCCGGGTGAGGAAGGAGAGACGCACCATGGGTGTCCTGCAAGGGAAGAAGGGTCTCGTCGTCGGTGTCGCCAACAAGCACAGCATCGCCTGGGCCATCGCACAGTCCGCGGCCAGGGAAGGCGCGCATCTGCTGTTCAACTACCAGGGCGACCGTCTCAAAGACAACGTCGAGGAGTTGGCCGCCAGCCTACCCGGCTCTAAAGCCTTCCCGTGCGACGTGGGAGACGACGCACAGATCGACGCCCTGATGCAGTCCGTACAAAAGGAGTTCGGCACGTTGGATTTTCTGGTGCACTCCGTGGCGTTCGCCCCTCGCGAAGAATTGACCGGCGAGTTCGTCAATACCACTCGGAAGGGCTTTGCGACCGCGCTCGACGTCAGTGCCTATTCGCTCGTCGCCCTCACGCGCGCGGCGCTCCCCCTCATGATCAACGGTGGATCGGTGGTGACGCTGACCTATCTAGGGGCCGAGCGAGTCGTGCCGCATTACAATGTGATGGGCGTGGCCAAAGCGGCCCTCGAGGCAACGGTGCGATACCTGGCCCACGATCTCGGCCCGAAGAACATCCGCGTGAACGCTATTTCCGCCGGACCCATCAAAACGCTCGCCGCGCGTGGGGTGTCGGGTATCAGCAAGATGGTGGACCACCATAAGGAGTTCGCCCCACTCCGGCATGCCACGGAGCAGGACGAAGTCGGCGATACGGGATTGTTTCTAGTCAGTTCCCTGAGCCGCGGCATAACCGGCGAAGTGATCTACGTGGACGGCGGCTATCATATTTTGGGCTCGCTCGCCGCAAGCGAATAGGCATCCAGGCGCCCCCGCCAGTCAGTCCTCGACCCGGCCCCGCATCGCCTTCAGCCGGCCTCGCTTCACCTTTTCGTCGACACGGCGCTGCTTCGCTCCCCTCGTCACCTTGGTCGACCGGCGCGTCTTGCGTGGAATGGCAACGCTCCCAATCAGCACGCGTAGCCGCTCCAATGCCTCCTGACGGTTCTGCTCCTGACTTCTGGATTCCTGCGCCTTAATGGTGATGATGCCATCCCGTGAGATGCGATGGTCTCGCAACTTCAGGAGTTCTTCCTTGTAAAACGGCGGCAGCGATGACGCCTGAATGTCGAACCGCAGATGAATCGCGGACGAGACTTTGTTTACATGCTGCCCGCCGGCCCCACCGGACCGCACGGCATGAATCTCAATTTCAGAGTCTGGAATGAATATGTGGGAAGAGACTTGGAGCATTCCTATTCCTGATACCTAGCTACCTAGTTTCTAATCATTGCTAGGAGTTGACGGGTTGCCAATACGAACACATTGAACAAACTTCTTGAGCCTCTCTTCGGCTTTTTTGGCCTTTGCTTGATCGGCAAAAAGCTCGACAAGAAATTGATCTACGCCTCTGAAAAAAGACTCGGCCAGAGCACTTACTGAAACTAAGACAAGATTCTTGTTCACTTCCGGTGCATAGATAACCGGCGGGATTGAGTTGCTCTTGTAACCAATCACGCGGCATTTGCCTTGGCGTGACAGGTCTGAATAAACGCTATAGTTGTGAAGCATCCCGCACCGAGCTCCGTAAAATTCGACTCCAGTTACCTGTTCGGTGCATGGGAACTTCATGTATCGGTCGACCCAGCTCATGAAGTCTTTACGCGTAACATCATCCTGAGAAGCTGGCATCCCTAGGTAGGCCATTGCATCGATGCCCGAATAGACGAGGATGATAGAGGAGTCAAGACAGCCGTTTTGAATAGTAACCTCAATACCACGACGCATTCCCTTGTATATTCCGTTGATTACCGGATCGGTCGAGAGGTCTGCCATGTCAATCACCTTTCAACTAATCGCTCGATTACAGGACGCTCAAAAAGGATGCGCCGCGCAGCCGCAGCGAGCGCAGGGACGAGGCGTATGTTTCTTATTACGTTGAGCCCCTAAGCGATGCGAGACAAAGCGGGGCGCCTTTTTCAGCATCCTGTCAAACGCGGAGGTCGCGGATGACGCGGAGTACCTCATCCACCTCCCCTGGCGTATTCAACAAACTCGGCGCCACGCGTGCATATTGCGTCCCATAGGGGGTCACACTGGCGATGATTCGCGCGCCTTTCAGTTCTTCGACCACCTGCTTGGGGCTTTTTCCTGCCACCTCAAAGCAGATAATCCCAGCCGAGAGGTCCTGCGACATGGGGGTGTGCAGCGTCACGTGAGGCATCTTGGCCAACCCCTGCTTCATCTGTTGATTGAGCGCGTAGATCCGTTCCGTCACCTGGGCCTTCCCCATCGCCTTATGGAATTTGAACGCCTCGTTCAACGCCCAGCGATGCTCGAAGGAATGAAACCCGCCGGGGGTCATCTGCGCCGCCTTGCGAATCGGCGCTTGGGGAATGAGTTTCATCCACATCCGATACGCCTCGGCGTCGAACGTCGGGATAGTCGGCTCCGCCCGGGGCCACGCTTCTCGCGTGCCCCACACCAAGCCGGTTCCACGCGGACCGAACATCCACTTGTGCGTTCCGGCCACGAAGAAGTCGCAGCCTAGGTCCGAGAGTGCCACATTCTCGACGCCGAGACCATGCACCCCGTCCACACATAGCAACAGCCGCTTCGCTTCCGGGCGGGAGCTATTGAGGGTGGCAAGGGCACGGGCGATTGATCGGATCGGCAACTTCAACCCGGTGCTGGAGTGTACCCAGGTCACCGCGACGTACCGTGTTTCCGGCCTGATGGCAGTCACCAACGTCTGGACGATTTCCGCCTGCGACACGGTCGACAGATCTTTGTACAGAGGGATTTGCCGGAACGAGGCACCTGTCCGCTCCGCCCGATGACGCAGGGACATCTCGGTGGAGTAGTGATCGTGGATCGTGGACAAAATCTCTTCGCCTTGCCCCAGCCGGATCCCTCCGTAGAGCAACCCTAGCCCCATCGTCGTACTGTCCGTCAATGCAATTTCTGTCCGGCTCACGCCGAGGTAATCTGCCGCCTCGCCCAATACAGCCGCCTCGGCACGCTCTTCGTTCTCTCCCCAATAGGAGGCCGGATCGTCGTCAAGCGCGCGCCGATGGCGCTCGATGGCTTCACGCACCGGAGTCGGATGCGAGGCCAATAGAAACCCCGCCATGTGTATCTTGCGCCGATCCAATTCGAACGCGTTCCGTACCGCCGTCCAGTCCTCGTAGGGATAGGCCCGGCGCCGGACTTCCTCCGGAGTCTGACACCCCGAACTGTGCGCCGCCAGGACGCCGGCGCCAAGAAGCAATCCCGTTCGGACGAGAAACTGTCGTCGCTCCATGTCCATGCACACCTCCAGTTCTACGCGCCTGCGAGCACGACCTTCTCCACATTCATTGTACGCCGACGATCGCCTGAACGGGAGGGGGAAGGTTCGTAACGGGGACGGTTACAGCGTGGTGACCGATTCGAATTCCGTGGTGCGAGCCAAGTTGTCCAGCAACTGGTCATAGACGTGGCCTTCGGCCCGCGGCCCCGCGAAGAAATACACAACCGCCTGTTCATCCGGCCCGAGCAATGCCAGTGCCCGTCCCACGACATTGCCGCTCAGGTAGGCGGCCTTCCAACGCGTGCCATCCTGCTCCAACGGCCTGGAGAGTTGCAGAATGACGGACCCGCCAAAATCCTGCGGTTCGCTCAACCGTTCGGCCAACAGTTCGGGTGTCATCTGATCGAGTATTGCCACGATTCCGACCCCATCTTGTCCCGATGCGTTGAGAAGGAGAGCGTCTGATCCCTGGGGGATGTGCCCCGCCCAGTCAGGAGGAAGGCGAAATGAGACCCCGCGCCGGCTGTCATGAACGACGGTGCCGCCGTCGTAGCGTTGTCCTGGAGTCAGTTCACGGGATGCATCTACCGCCCAGGAAATCGAAGCAGCGAAGACCCAGAGTCCGATCAACGCCGCTCGCACTGGACGAGTCAGGGATGACGTCACATCATGGAGTGTACGCGTCCATCGGTGGACAGGTACACATTAAATTCCGGTCACCGTACGCTTCGTCGATCCTGGCCACCGAAGGCCAAAACTTGTGTTCTCGCAGCCAGGGGGCCGGGAAGGCCGCCTGCTCACGCGTGTACGGGCGAGTCCATTCAGTCGCGGTCACCGCGGAGGCCGTATGCGGCGCATTTTTCAAAACATTGTTCGTCCTCGGCATGCGCCCCTCGGCAATATCCTGGATCTCGCCACGGATCGCGATGAGAGCGTCGCAGAAGCGGTCCAGTTCGGCTTTGGATTCGCTTTCTGTCGGCTCGATCATGAGCGTGCCGGCGACGGGGAACGACACTGTCGGCGCGTGGAAGCCGTAATCCATCAGCCGTTTGGCCACATCCATCGCTTCGACGCCGGCAGACTCCTTGAACGGCCGCACGTCGAGGATGAATTCGTGCGCCACACAGCCTTTCACCCCGGCATACAGCACCCGGTAATGCTTTTCCAATCGCTTGGCCATGTAGTTGGCATTGAGAATCGCGACCTGCGTGGCGCGCGTCAAGCCCGGTCCGCCCATCATGGCAATGTACGAGTAGGAAATGGGTAGGATGCTCGGGCTTCCGAATGGCGCCGCCGACACCGCGCCCATCGCGTCCTTGCCCCCAACCGGCACAACCGGATGGCCCGGAAGGAATGGAACCAAGTGCCCTGCGACCGCGATCGGACCCATGCCGGGGCCGCCGCCGCCATGCGGAATGCAAAACGTCTTGTGCAAATTCAAATGGCACACATCCGCACCGATGTCGCCGGGCCGACTCAATCCAACCATTGCATTCATGTTGGCGCCGTCCATGTAGACTTGCCCGCCATGCGTGTGGACGATCTGACAGATGTGCCGAATTTCCGTTTCGAAGACGCCGTGCGTGGAGGGGTAGGTGATCATCAACGCCGCCAACTTGTCTCGGTGTTGCACGGCTTTGTCTTCCAGGTCTTTGAGATCGACATTTCCCTGCGGGTCGCACGCCACCGGCACGACCGTCATTCCAACCATGGCGGCGCTGGCGGGATTGGTGCCGTGTGCGGACACGGGGATGAGGCATACCGATCGATGACCTTCGCCCTGATGTGCGTGATAAGCTCGAATCACCATGAGACCGGCGTACTCGCCTTGGGATCCTGCGTTCGGCTGGAGTGACACGCCCTCGAATCCGGTAATCTCGGCGAGCCAGCTTTCCAAGTCCCGACAGAGTTCCCGATATCCCTCCGTCTGGTCTACCGGCGCAAAAGGGTGCATGCGGGAAAATTCGGGCCAGGTGACCGGGAACATCTCCGTCGTCGCATTCAGCTTCATCGTGCACGATCCGAGGGGAATCATCGACGTCGTCAACGACAGGTCCTTGGATTGCAGACGATGCATGTACCGCAGCATCTCGTGTTCCGCATGGTATCGATGGAAGACTTCATGCGTCAGATAAGGAGTCGTCCTTGCGAACGGACCGGGGATGCGTCGATCCACGCCGGCGACCAATTCGTCCATCACGCTAGCGGACACCTCCTTGCCGGAAACGACGGCCAAGAGACTTTGCACTTCAAGGAGCGAACTGAGTTCGTCGAGGGCAATGCAGATCGTGTCCGCATCCAGACGACGAAGGTTGATGGCTCGGCCCAGCGCCCGATACAGAATGCCGTCGGCCAACTCCACGCCGCAGCGAACTGCAACCGTGTCGAAAAACCACTCTGACTGAATAGTCAGCCCCAAGCGACGAAGCCCGTGGGCCAACACACTCGCGAAACCATGCACGCGCTCGGCGATCTGTCGAAGTCCTTCCGGACCGTGATAGACCGCGTACATTCCCGCCATGACGGCCAACAGCACCTGGGCCGTGCAAATATTGCTGGTCGCCTTTTCGCGGCGTATATGTTGCTCACGGGTTTGCAGCGCCAAGCGATACGCGGGCCTTCCCGAGACGTCCTTGGAGACGCCGACGATCCGGCCCGGCAACTGCCGACGATAGTCGTCCCGTGTGGCCATGAATGCGGCGTGCGGCCCTCCGAACCCCATCGGGACCCCGAACCGCTGGCTGGATCCGAGCGCTATATCCGCACCAAGCTCGGCAGGGGACTTGAGCACCGTCAGGGCGAGCAAGTCCGTCGCCACCACCACGAGACCCTCATGCTCGTGTACGGAACGGGCCACTTCGGTGAAGTCGAGCAAGGAGCCATCGGTGGACGGATACTGCACCAATACGCCGAAGATCTGATCGAGATGCCGATCCAATTCCTGCATCGAGCCGACATGGACGGTGATCCCCAAGGGAGTCGCGCGAGTCCTCACCACCGCAATGGTCTGGGGGTGACACTGGTCAGACACAAAAAATTCGTGCCGACCGTCACCCTTGATACGCGCGCACATGGCCATTGCCTCGGCAGCCGCGGTCGCTTCGTCGAGCAGCGACGCGTTCGCCAGCGGAAGGCCGGTGAGATCCGACACCATGGTCTGATAGTTGACCAAGGCTTCGAGGCGCCCTTGGGCGATTTCGGCTTGATAGGGTGTGTACTGTGTGTACCAGCCAGGATTTTCGAGAATGTTGCGGAGGATCACCGAAGGGGTGATGCAATCCGAATAGCCCATTCCAAGCAGGGAACGCGCCACGCGATTCTTGTCCGCCACGTGCCGCAGGTGCGTCAACACGTCGTGTTCGCTCTTGGCGTCCGGTAGGGATAAAGGACGTTCAAGCCTAATATTTGCCGGCATCGCCGCATCGGTCAGTTCTTGGAGCGAGCGCATACCCAGTGTGGCTAACATCTCTTGGGTATCGGCCTCGCTGGGACCGATGTGCCGATGGCTGAATCGATCGGCCGGTTCCAGCCACATGGAAGCTGAGCGGCCTGAATGACGCGTCTGTGACATGAAAAGCTCCTCGAACTGGCTAGCGGTTACGCACGTTCATTTATCACAGTCGACTACAAGAGCAAAAGGCTCCCTGCGCACACCACGAACAGGTCTCCTTGTGACGACGTATGTGGCAGGCGTTCTCCCTTATGGACAAGTATAGCCTGTGGAAGGCCTAGATCGAGAATGCCGCCCCCGCCTTGCCTTGCAGACAGGGATCGGCGATAAGGAAGCACGCATGGCCAATGTCGACCCCCGATACCATGGCCTCGATTTTCGATCCCTGACTGGCCTAATGCGAGTCTGTCCATGAACATGCATGACATTGTCATCGTCGGAGCCGGCTTGGCCGGCATGCGGGCCGCGCTGGCGGCCCCGCCCCACTTGGACGTCGCACTCGTGTCCAAGGTCCACCCGGTGCGAAGCCATTCGGTGGCGGCACAGGGGGGGATCAACGCTGCGCTCGGGCCGGACGACTCGTGGCAGGCCCATGCCTACGATACCACCAAGGGCGGGGTTTTTTTGGGAGATCAGGACGCCATCGAGACCATGTGCCGGGAAGCCCCGGGGGATATTCTGGAGTTGGAACGGATGGGGGTCATTTTCAGCCGTACGGAAGACGGGCGCATCGCACAGCGCCCGTTCGGCGGGGCAGGCTTTCCACGCACGTGTTACGCCGCCGACCGCACCGGGCACGCCATTCTCCACACCATGTACGAACAACTGCTCCGACGACACCTCCAGGTGTACGAAGAGTGGTACGTCACATCGCTGATCGTACATGAGGGTACGTGCCGCGGAGTCGTTGCGTGGGACCTGATCCACGGAGGATTACACGCCATCGGAGCCAAAGCCGTCATCCTCGCCACGGGCGGCAGCGGCCGTCTCTTTTATACGAGTACGAATGCAGTCATCAACACAGGCGACGGGATGGCTCTCGCCTATCGGGCTGGGGCGCCTCTCATGGACATGGAATTCGTCCAGTTTCACCCCACCACGTTGAAGAATACCGGGATCCTCATCACCGAAGGCGCACGTGGAGAAGGCGGCTACCTCATCAATACGCTCGGCGACCGATTCATGTCGCGCTATGCGCCGGAACAAATGGAGTTGGCCACTCGATCGACCGTCTCGCTCGCCATCGGACGGGAGATTTTGGAAGGACGCGGCGTTGACGGGTGCATTTTGCTGGATCTGCGCCATCTCGGTCGCGAGCGTATCTTGGAGCGTCTGCCGCAAATTCGCCAGCTCTCCCTGGAGTTTGCCGGCATCGATCCAATCGAAAGTCCCGTGCCCGTGCAGCCGGGGGCGCACTATCAAATGGGCGGCGTGCGCACGAACGCCTGGGGCGAAACTCCGGTCGCCGGACTCTTTGCGGCGGGCGAATGCGCATGCGTCAGCATCCATGGGGCCAACCGACTCGGCGGGAATTCCCTCCTGGAAACGATTGTCTTCGGGCGCCGGACGGGCGTCCGAGCAGGAGAATATGTCAGGGGCCTCGGGCCGAAAACCCCGCCAGAGAACTCCCTCGCCGCTGAGACGCGCCGGGTGGCCCGCCTCATGGAAAACAGAGGGTCGTTGCGAGCGTGGCAATTACGCGACGAACTCGGCCGTCTCATGAGTACAAACCTCGGGATCTTTCGCACGCGCGAATCCATGTCGACAGCCCTGGAGGAATTGCGGCAAATCCGTATACGTGTGGGACAGGTCACCCTCCATGACCACGGGAAGACCTTCAACACCGACCTGAGCCAGGCTCTCGAACTCAGTTCTCTCGCCGATATCGCGGAAACCATCGTCGTCGGCGCGCTCGCCCGAGAGGAGAGTCGCGGCGCCCACTACCGTGCCGACTTTCCACTGCGAAACGATGCTGAGTGGCTGAGGCATACGCTTACGACGCAGTCCCCGGACGGACCGGTATTGACGTACGCGCCTGTCACCGTCACGAACGTTCCCCCCAAATAGCTCTTTTCCAAGCGTTATTGAATGCAAGCCTCGTCACAAGCCCGCCTCAGTTGCGCTTCGACGCCATTCGGCTATCCTTTTCAAAAGGAATAGGACTTACCACAAGCAGCGCGACCATCAATGCAGAGCCCAGGCCTGTCTAACTTCCTCGACACCGGGCTCGAATTGGACTAATCAATGCCGGCACCGACCTGGACTGGGCGCTATCTCGATGGACAGAGTGCTGCCAACCATCGCGTCACCGTCGCATTGACCGCCGACGGACTCACGATCGCGCGCGGAAACGGCACTTCCGTCCACTGGGCCTACGACAGGATACAGCGGACACAGGGCGCGTACGACGGTGAACACATTCGGCTGGAGCACCGCGCAGACCCGGCGGCCGCCTTGGTAATCTCCGATCAGCGCTTTCTCTCCGCATTGCGTGCCAAGGCCCCTGCCCTTGTACCCACCATTCATGATCCGGCCACGCGCGGCCTGCGCGTCACGTTCACCGTCATGGCGGCACTCGTCACCGTCCTAGCCGCAGGCGTGCTGTATCGTTGGGGCATTCCCGGCTTGGCGTCGCTCTTGACGCCGCACGTCCCCATCGCTTGGGAACAACATCTGGGTGAACGGGTCGTGGCGCATCTGGCCCCCGAAGACGACCGCTGCACCGACCCGTATCGGAGCCAGGCCATCCAGTCACTTCTGGCACGGCTCACGACCACGGTCTCGGACAGCCCCTATTCCACTATTCGGGTTCATATTGTCGACGACCCGATGGTCAATGCATTTGCCGCCCCAGGCGGAGATGTCGTGGTCTTTCGGGGGCTGCTCGAAAAGACGGAATCGCCGGAGCAGCTCGCTGGGGTCCTGGCACACGAACTTGGGCATATCTACAAGCGCCACACGACGCGGGCGATTCTGGAACAGACATCGACGAGTTTGCTCCTCGCGGCTGTCTCGGGCGACTTCACGGGCGCTGCTACCCTCGCCCTCGATGGCGCACGCACACTCGGCACGCTGCAGTACAGCCGCTCCCACGAGGCCGAGGCTGATGCGGACGGGATAGCCATGCTGCGAGCCGCCAGGATCGACCCTCAAGGCATGGTTGAGTTCTTCCAACTCATGAGCCAAGACAGCCACCCCGACGAGGGGATCTTCCGCTATGTCTCCACACATCCCACCCATCGGGATCGCATCCACCGCCTGACGGAATTAGGTGGCACCGCTTTGGGACAGGGGAACCCGCTGCTCCCGGGGCTGGATTGGAAATTGATCCGAAGCATCTGCAGGGTCAGAAAACAGCAGGCGGTCGAATCGTCCGGCGTCGAGCCCAACCCCTCCTCTGATATCCGATCCTAAGCCTCCAGCCATCCCGCGATCACAATCGTTCCGACGAGCGCGCGGCCTCTTGTCATGCTCCGGTGTAGGCCACGGTCGCCTTGCGCTCCCGCGACGATCAGCTATCTTTGAATCAGGTATGCCAACGACACTGACAGCCGCGTCAACCCTTGTATGCCCAAGCTGTGGGGGCGTTCAGGAGACGCCGCCGGACATCCCGGATGGCGACTTACCCGTTACAGCGTGTACGCAATGCCGCGTCAATCTTGTGTTCGTCCCTCGACCCGCGTCTTCCTTCCATCCGAGCACGAACTCAGATTCGAACCTGCACACTCTCCCCAAGCCCGTGCCCCAGTCAGCGCGGGTCGCAATCGTCGTGCTGTGTGCGTTGGCCTACCTGCTGCTCTGCATGGCGCTCTACGGGGCCAGCTATGGGGTCAAGCAACTGGCGCCGTACAAGATCGCTGAGGCATTCGTCGCCCAGCATCCTGTCGTCGCCGAAGAAGTCGGCCACCCTCTGACATTCGGATGGTTTCCCACGGTACAGCTGCAAAGCCGCGGACGCGAGGGCGCCGCCTACGTGGATCTCGCGGTGAGTGGCTCGCGCACCTCCGGCCGTATCGCCCTCGCTCTCGTCAGCAACCGGAGCGACTGGCGCGTTCGCGAGGCACAGTACCAATTGGGCGAAGAAGAGATCAGACCGCTGTGGGTACAGTTCCCGGGTGATTATGAGTTGCTCCAACGCCTCGAAGCCGTTATGGCAGATCTGGATGAAGCCACCAACAATCGAGACGTGGACGCCATGATGCGTCACGTCGCCCCCAACGCCCAGTTCCGATTCATCGTGGAGCGCTCGGATGGGCGCGATGTGCGGACCTATCGTAATCGAGAGCACTATCGACGCGAGACCCTTGCACGCATCCTGATGGCGCAAGACGTGAACCGGGTCAGGCACCACACCGAGTTCCAACTGGCTCCCGATGGACGAACGGCCACCGGCATGATTGAGGCAACCGAGGAACGACTAGCGGATGGGCGGAGGATCGCGTTCAACGTGCAGGAGACGCTCACCTACTCGTTTCAAAGCGACATGCCCGTGATTACGTCCATAGACGAAGTCCAGCAACTGAAGCGATGACACGCATGGCCAACACCGTACTCGATGAACCGGTTCGTCTGACCTGTGCACAGTGCCACGGGCAATTCCGTGTACGCGCACGCTCCGTCCTGCGCCCGGGCGTGAAGAGCACCTGTGCGACGTGCGGTACCCGATTCCATGTGGTGGCGCTTCCCGAGCGAGCCGAGGAGGCGACCCACGCCAGCTACTGCGAACCAACGTCAACTTCACGGCAGGCGGCCTCGGCGTGTACAACCGCTCGGATCCAGAAACCTCGCTTTTTCGGTACAGGAGGTTCCCTCTTCGGGATTCACGTCGTGAACGTCTGTTTGACGATTGTCACGCTGTCCCTCTACTCCTTCTGGGCCAAGGTCCGCATCCGTAAGTACTGTTACAGCCAGACGCAGTTTGCGGGAGATCGCTTTGCCTATCACGGCACGGGCCGTGAGTTGCTCAACGGGGCCAGCAAAGCGACCCTCGTCTTTGGCCTGCCATATGTAATCCTCTCGAATCTGCCGCTCCTCGTGGACGGCAGACTGCCGGTTTTCTGGCTTACGCAGATTCTATCGACGCTTCTCGTATTGACCTTCCTGCCGGTCGCGATTACCGGCGCCCGTCGTTATCGATTCAGCCGTAGTTCGTGGCGCGGGATCCGTTTTTCGTATCGAGGTCACGCGGCTGGGTTCATACAGCTGTTTCTGAAGGGGGCGATCCTTACGGCGGTGACCTTGGGCGCCTACTATCCAGTGTTTGATCTGAAACGACAGGCCTATTTGGTCGACCATTCGTATATCGGAAATCAGCGATTCTCGTGGAACGGGCAGGCCTGGGATCTCGCCACCACGTTCGCCTGCTCGATGGTACTTTTGCCGTTCACGTTGGGGCTCTCGTGGTTTTGGTATTCAGCCGCGCGGCAGCGCTACATCTGGAATCACACGTTGTTGGGTCCCGCCCGGTTTGCCTGCACCATGGAGGGATGGCCGCTCTTGAGGCTCCGCGTGGGGAACTTCCTGCTACTGTTGTGTACCCTCGGTCTGGCTTGGCCTTGGACTGCCGTCCGCAACGCTCGCTACCTCATGAGCACGCTCAGCCTCAACGGCATGGCCGAGTTCGACCACATCGTGCAGGAGGACCAGGCCGCCGGTACAACCGGCGAGGGACTGTCGGGCTTCCTCGATAGCGGGTTCGATCTCGGCTGATTCTCGTCGGTGCCTGCATTTCGACCTGACCCAACGCATGAGCGGCGACTTCATCACCTTTTCATCCAAACACCCTCGTTCTGGAGCGCGGCTTTGGTATAATCCGAAGCCATGCGTGTCCTAGTTGTCGAAGATGAGGCCAAGGTCGGATCTTTCATCAAGCGCGCCCTCGAAGAGGAGAATTATGCGGTCGATCTCTGCGCGGACGGAGCCAGAGGTCTCGAGCTAGCCGGCGGGACGAGCTACGACCTGATCATCGTTGATCTGATGATTCCCGAGATACCTGGGTTGGAAGTCATCCGACGATTGCGCGCGGACAAGATTACGGCCCCGGTGCTGATTCTGACGGCCCTTTCCCAAACGGATCAGAAGGTCAAGGGGCTGGATGCCGGCGCGGACGATTATCTGACCAAGCCCTTCGCCATCGACGAATTGCTCGCACGCGTGCGCGCGCTTCTTCGGCGGGGCGCCACCGAAGGGGCCAGCATCCTCCAGGTCGATGACCTGATGTTGAACCCCGCCACACGGGAGGTAACTCGGGGAGGCCAGCGGCTCGACCTCACCGCCAAGGAGTACGCGCTCCTCGAATACTTTATGCGCAATACTGGCCGCGTGCTGACCCGTCCGATGATTGCTGAGCACGTGTGGAACTTAGACTTCGACACGTTCACCAACGTCATCGACGTGTATGTGAACTACCTACGCAACAAAGTCGACAAAGGACGTCCCCGAAAACTCATACAGACGGTGCGCGGCAGCGGGTACGTCCTGAAGGCCGACTGATGCCGTTACGCGTTAAACTGACCCTCTGGTACGGCTCTGCGCTGGCCTTAATCCTGCTTCTGTTCGCAAGCGCACTCTACGCGATCATCGCACGAGACTTGAGGGAACAGCTCGACCAATCGCTCCAGGAAGCAGCCACCACCGCAATCCGTTCGCTCGAACAACATGGATTCGGTCCCTTTATTCAGTTTGAAGATTTGTCGTCGCACTTTCCCGAATTGGCTGTCCTCGACAAATTCTTCCAAATCTTCAGCCCGACCGGCCGCATCACGATCCAGTCACCGAACGTCAAGAGTCACGACGTCCCACTGAGCGATGCCGCGCTCAAGACCGCGTTCGAGGGCGGGACTACCTATGAATCGGCTCGCTTTCCCGGCGAGAATCTCCGCCTGATCTCCGTTCCCATTCTCTACCAGGGCAATCTCTTGAACGTCGTCCAGGTCGGGACCTCGATGAAACCGGTGGAGCATACGCTCAAACGCTTGCTGGGTGTTCTGCTCATCCTCATCCCGGTCGCGCTGCTGGTCTCCCTGGCGGGCGGCTGGTTTCTAGCCGGTCGTGTGCTCAGGCCGGTCGCCATCATGACTGAGGCGGCCAAAAAGATAGCGGCCGGAGACTTGTCGCAACGGTTGGCCGTCGAAGCGACCGGCGATGAGATCGGGCGGCTGGCCGAAACGTTCAACGATATGATTGCGCGATTGGATACCTCTTTCCGGCAGATACGCCAGTTCAGCAGCGATGCTTCACACGAACTCCGTACGCCACTGACGGTCATGAAGGGCGAGACGGAGCTCGTCCTGCGTCGCCCACGCGACTGTGAAGACTACAAAGGAGTTCTGGAAAGCAGCCTCGAGGAAATCGACCGGATGACGCGCATCGTAGACGAATTGCTGTTTCTGTCGCGCGCCGATCTCGGCGAAGTCAAAATGGCATCGGCTCCGGTGCTGTTGGCCGAAGTCTTGTCCAACATCCAACGACAGGCGACCTTGCTCGGGCAGGACAGCGGCGTGAACGTCATGCTGGGAAGCATGCAGCCGGCGACCATTCTGGGCGACGAATTACGACTGCACGAGCTGTTCTTGAACCTCGTCGACAACGCGGTGAAGTATTCGAAGCCCGGCGGTACGGTCACCATCTCGCTTCGGGTCGAGCACGGAACGGCGCTGGCCTCCGTTCAGGACCAGGGGATCGGCATCCGTCCCGAGGCGCTTGGGCGCATTTTCAACCGATTCTTCCGCACGGAGGAAGCCCGTGCCCATACCAAGCACGGCACCGGACTCGGCCTGGCGATTTGCGCATGGATTGCGGACGTTCATCACGGCCGGATCGACGTCACCAGCACCCCGGGTGAGGGCTCCACGTTCATCGTCACCCTTCCGCTCGCTCCTGCACACGTTTAGAAGCTTTTAATTTCTACTTAATCGCTCTCTTATCCGTTGCTGCTACGATCGGGAGAGCAACAATGGATCGGCTAGATCGATCGCCGGGGCCGGTCATCCAATCGGTGAGCGATCATTGACGAAGGAGGCACTCATGAGGTCTGCATGGCAGTCGAGAGGCGGACAACTATTGGCTGTTCTCGGAGTGGGGGCGCTCATCGCGTGGGGGAGCGGGACGTTTCCGGACTCGCATGCGGCTGTTGAGCAGGCCTCCCCATCGAAGTCGACCGTGACCGTGCCCCAGGCGAACGGAAACGGATTTGCCCGGGTGGCGAAAGCCGTCACGCCGGCGGTGGTCAACATTACGGCTTCCGCCCGTGCCGAGCGCTCGGGGGGACGCGAGGACAGCCGCGACGAGTTGCGGGACCGACTCGAGGAATTTTTCGGCTCCCCATTCGGTCCGAACGGTCCCCGCGGGCGCCGCGGTCCGGGCATGCCGCGCGAAGGCATGGGGTCCGGCGTGATCGTGACGTCCGATGGGTACATCCTGACGAATAACCACGTCGTCGCCGGAGCGGAGGAATTGATCGTGTCGCTGCCCGACAAGCGAGAATTCAAAGCGAAGTTGGTCGGTGCCGATCCGAAATCGGACTTGGCCGTCATCAAGGTCGACGCGGAAGGATTGCCCACCGTCAATTGGGGCGATTCCGCATCTCTGGAGGTCGGAGAATATGTCCTTGCGGTCGGGAATCCGTTCGGGCTGAACTCGACGGTGACCCTCGGCATCGTGAGCGCACTTGGGCGAGGCAAGATGGGGATTACCCAGTACGAAGAATTCATCCAAACCGATGCGGCCATTAATCCGGGCAACTCTGGCGGCGCGTTGGTGAACACGTCCGGCCAGCTCGTCGGCGTCAATACGGCGATCTTCTCGCAGTCCGGTGGGAACGATGGCGTCGGATTTGCGGTGCCCACCAGCATGGCCAAACCTATCTTTGAAAGCATCGTCAAAACGGGAAAAGTCGTGAGGGGCTACCTCGGGATCGGGATCCAGGATCTGGATAAAGACATCGCCAAATCCTTTGGACTCGAGGACGTGAAGGGGGCCTTGGTCAATGACGTCCAGGATGAAAGCCCGGCTTCCAAGGGAGGGCTTCAGTCCGGTGACATCATCGTCAAGTACCAGGATCGTCCGATCGAAGATGCGGTCGCGTTGCAGCGGCAGGTGACGAGAACACGCATCGGGACGAAGGCAGCCCTGAAGGTCATCCGTAATGGGCGCGAGCAGGAACTACACGTCACCATCGGCGAGCTGCCGGACGTGGTTCAGACGGCACGCGCGGATAGGGAGTCCGGTGAGCATGCTCTAGCCGGAATGGCAGTTCAGGAGCTGGATGGAGACAGCGCGCGCGAACTGGGCCTGAAGCCCGGGACGAAAGGCGTGGTCATTGCCGATATTGATCCTGAAGGCTCTGCGGCGCAAGCCGGACTCTCCCGAGGCGACGTCATTCGCGAGATCAATCGAGAGCCGGTGAGCTCGATCAACGACTTCGAGCGCATCGCGGCTGGGTTGAAGAAGGATGACCGTGCGCTGCTCCTGATCAATCGGCGTGGTTCATCGATCTTCGTGTCTGTGAAGGTGTAAGCAGCCGCGGTCGGCAGCTGCAACCAGGGGCGGGAGTCGCATCCCGCCCCTGCTGTTGCCTAGAGCGGTCGCTAATCAAACACAACCGTACGCCTTCCGTAGACGATCACGCGCCGCTCCAAATGGGACCGAACGGCTCGCGCCAGGACCAGCTCCTCCAAGTCGCGCCCCTTCCGAACCAGATCGTCAATCGTGTCCCGATGCCCCACGCGCGTGACGTCCTGCTCGATAATGGGTCCTTCGTCCAGCTCCTCGGTCGCATAGTGCGCCGTGGCACCGATGAGCTTGACCCCCCGCTCATAGGCTTGTCGATACGGGTTGGCACCGATGAAGGCGGGCAGGAACGAATGGTGGATGTTGATGACCGGGCACCCGACGTGCTTGAGAAAATCCCCGCTCAGAATCTGCATGTACCGGGCAAGTATGACCAATTCGATTATGTGTTGTGCCAGCAAGGACAGGACTTGGCGCTCCTGTTCCGGCTTGGTCTCTTTCGTCACCGGCAACACATGAAATGGAATCTTGTACAGCTCGGCCCACACCGCGCAGGCGTCATGATTGGAGACGATGAGTGGCACCTCAAACAACAGCTCGCCGCGATGCTGCCGTTGTAGGAGGTCGGCCAAACAATGGTCCTGCTTGGAGACCAAGAGCGCGACCTTGGGGCGAGACGGGACGAAATGGATCTCGTATCGCATCTCGAACACCTTCGCGATCGGAGCGAAGGCCGATCCGATGTCATTCGGCGGCAGTTGAAATCCTTCCAGTGAGAAGACGGTACGCATCACAAATTCGCCGGTTTCCCGGTCGGTGTGATGATCGGAGTCGAGGATATTCCCCCCGAACTCATGGATGAAACCGGCCACGCGGGCGACGATCCCTTTACGGTCCTTGCAGTGAATCAGCAGGACAATCGAGGCGGATGGGGAAGACATATCGTGACGCTCACAGGTCTCGGAAATTCTTAGACTACAGAGGATCCAAGCATACAGGGACTGCGAGCGCGAAGCGCCGAATACGGGAGGCCTTCACTGGTACCTGCGTGAACGTGACATGGAAGCGATCGAGAGAAGTCCGTTGGAAGGCCGTCCGCTCGGCTCGCCGGAGGCGCGCCCGACCAGATCGTAACCCACGGCTTCGGTGATGGTGACCTGGACCATCTGTCCAGCGAGCGCATCAGTCTCATTGAGATAGACCACGCCGTCGATTTCCGGCGCCTGGCCCTCATGCCGTCCCTCGAGGACGAGTTCGTGCTCGTCCGAGGGTCCGTCCACCAACACATTCACCCGGCTGCCGACCTTTTCCCGTCCTTTGGCCTGCGCAATCGACTCCTGGATGAGCAGCAACTCGTTCCGTCGGTCCGCAGTGACGGTGGCCTCCACCTTGCCATCGAATGCGACGGCGGCCGTATCCTCCTCATCGGAATAGCCGAACACCGCCACGCGATCGAATTCCTGCTCGATCACGAATTGTTTCAGTTCCTGGTAGATATCCTCTGTTTCACCGGGAAATCCGACGATGAAGGCCGTCCGAAACGCCACCTCCGGAATTCGCAGACGGATACGCTCCACGAGACGGGTGAGAGCGGCTCGACCGCCCACGCGATGCATCCGAGCCAGCATTCCATCGTGGATGTGCTGGAGGGGCATGTCGATGTATTTCGTGATCGTCTCTTCCCCGGCATATAGATCCAACAGCTCGTCGCTGACCTGCTGAGGATAGAGGTAGAACGGTCGGATCCACCGCAAGCCCTTCACCTTGACCAAACCCCTCAGAAGCGACACCAACCCGTGACGAAGACCCAGGTCGACGCCGTAGTTGACCGTGTCCTGAGAGATGAGATTCAGCTCCTGGACGCCCTCGTCCGCCAAACGCCCGGCCTCCATCACGATGGCCTCGATCGGACGACTCCGTTGCTTCCCGCGCATGATGGGAATCGCGCAAAACGCGCAGTTGCGATTACACCCTTCGGCAATCTTCACGTAAGCGGAATGCGGACGGCCCAGCCGTACACGTGGCGCCAGCGCATCATAGAGAAACGGCGGCGGGCTGATCCAGCTTCGTTGGGCCGGCGCTTTGGGTGCCAGAAGCGACCGCGTAATATCGGCGATCTTCCCCAACTCCCCGGTTCCGACCACGCCGTCGAGTTCGGGCAGTTCCTTCAACAACTCTCCCTGATATCGCTGCGCCAGACATCCGGCGGCAATCAACACTTGGCATGACCCGTCCTTTTTGAGTTGTGCATGCTCCAAGATCGTGTTGATCGACTCCTCTTTGGCCTCTTCGATGAACCCGCAGGTGTTGACGATGACGACGTGCGCGTCTTCAGGGTCGGCCGTCAGTTCAAACCCGCTGGCAACCAGCGCACCGAGCATGATCTCGGAATCCACCTGGTTCTTGGTGCAGCCCAAATTGACGAATCCGATCTTGATCGGTTTTTGGGAGGGGCGTGGAGGCGTGGACATCGTGCCGCGAGTCTACGGGGGGCGGGAAAAGCCTGTCAATGTGGCGGATCTTGATTCTCCATGAGCAGTCCCATACAGTGGCCGCATGATCCGGACGTTTCAGGGCATCAAGCCGACCGTTCCCAAGTCCTGCTTTGTCGAAGAGACCGCCGTCATCATTGGCGACGTGGTGATGGGGGAACACTGCAGTGCCTGGTTCCATGCCGTGATCCGAGGCGACGTCAATCACATTCGGCTTGGCAATCGGACCAACGTGCAGGATCTCTGCATGTTGCACGTGACACACGAGACCCATCCGCTGATTATTGGAGATGATGTGACCATCGGCCACCACGTAGTCCTCCATGGTTGCACGGTGAAGGATCGCGTGCTCATCGGCATGGGAGCCATCGTCATGGATGGCGCGGTGATCGGAGAGGACACGGTGGTGGCAGCAGGCGCGCTCGTCACGGAGCGCACGGTCGTCCCCCCGAAGAGCCTGGTTCTCGGATCACCTGCCAAGGTGAAGCGTCCCGTGTCGGAGCAAGAACTGGCGTGGATCCGCGAATCGGCCGAGAACTACGTGCGCTATTCGCGCCAATATTTGAGCGATCCTGAGAAACCGCTTGGCTTCTGGGTCTGAATTGAGTGCTGAGTGCTCTGGCTGTCTACTTCCCTTTTTCGCCGATTCGCATGAAGCAAATCGGGTCGCCGACGGTGGGTGAGGGATACCGGCCGCGCTCTACGTGCCAGGGAATTTTCCGTGCCGTGCACCAATCGGCGATCCAGTGGGCCTCTTCTGTGGAAGTCGTGACCAGACCCGGGCGCGCGAGACTCCTGAGGCACCGGTCCAGCACCTGGAGCATGTCCCGGCGCTCCCGAGCAAACCGGCGTGGATCGAACGTCGCTGGATTAGCCCGACCGTACGATAAGTCCGACAACTCGGGGTAGCATTCCGGATCGTTGAGCACGCTGACCAACCAGAGGTGATCAAAAATCCCGCGCACCGTGGCGGCATTCCGCGTTTCAAATCGGAGGGGCAGCCCGGCGCATGCTTGATTGAGGATTCGCACTTCGGCCGCGCGAAGATTGAAGACGACAACCTGTCGATCCCGCTCAACCGTTTCCATCGACAACGCGGGGATTTCCGCCACCCCGGCGCCTACGTACAGACTGCGCCCTTTGCGCTTCAGCCGCCGCCGGAGTCGCGCCGCCAAGGCACTTCCCAGTCGCTGGCAGAGACGGCGCTTGGATTTCCAAAACGCATCCCCGCCTTCGTGGCAGTAGATAGGCCCCAAGGCTCGATAGTCCAGCTTAGCAAAGGCCTCGGCAATGGCCCGTCTGGTGCCAGGTTGTAGTCTTGCGGACATGTCGGCTGTTCCCGCTACTGAGCCAACCGTTGGACGGCTCGCACGACCGCGCC
Organism: Nitrospira sp.; assembly: GCA_036984305.1. NCBI lineage: Bacteria > Pseudomonadati > Nitrospirota > Nitrospiria > Nitrospirales > Nitrospiraceae > Nitrospira > Nitrospira sp. Next base: position 186,904 of record BQWY01000001.1, on the reverse strand, counting down.
GGTCACCCGTTCGAGAAACGGCAGGTTGAGCGTGTTCAGGGTATCGGTCGGTCGGTGGTAGTGCGGATTCCTAAAATTGGCCGTATCGGTCAACATCACGGCGGGAAATCCATAATCCCAGAATGCCGCATGGTCGCTCCGCCTCGTATCGGGAAACGCGTCCCCATTGCCCGGTACAATCATCGATATCGTCTTGAGCGGTAATGAGCCCTGAGCGGCCGCACGTTCAAGGACCGTGACGAGTTCCTTTGCCGATTCGTTCCCGACGATGCCGAGGAAGTCGCCCACGGGTGGGACTGTGACGGGGATCGGTGGCTGCTGTTGTGTGCCGTCTCGCTCATCCGCGTACCCGACGCATTCGAGAACGATCGTCCCGTGCACCGGCTGACCCTGCTTGCGTAATGCGGCTGCGTAGGCGCGGCTGCCGAGCAAATTGAACTCTTCGAGGCAGAAGCCCACGAAGATAATCGGCCGGGATGCCGAGATCCCTCTCATAGCCTGCGCCGTTTCGAGCAGCACAGCCAGCGCGCTGGCGTTGTCGTCCGCGCCGGGCGATTCTTCGTACGTATCGTAGTGGGCCCCGATGATAATCGGCGCGGCAGCGGCTGCCCCCGTCGATACCGGCGCCGTGGATGCGAGGACGTTGTGATAGGTGCCGCCCAGCGCTCGAAACGAATGCGCCTTCACATGGCAACCCGCTTCACGGAACGCCTTCGTGAGGTACTGCTCGGCATACTTCAGTGCGGCGGGAGCTCGATGAGGATGCCGCTCCCCCGCCAGGTGGCGAAGGTGCTTGAGCAAGCGAGTGGAGACGGAGGAGGTGGGAGCCACGGTCTCGCTAATTCACAATTTCCGTGCCGATACCCTTGTGCGTGAAGATTTCCAACAGCACGGCGTGCGGCACGCGCCCGTCGATGATGTGCGCTTTGCTGACCCCCCCTTCGAGCGCGTCCAAACACGCGTGAACCTTCGGGAGCATGCCCTCACCAATAACGCCCTTCTTCACCATCCGCTGGACGTCCTTCCTCGACACCGTCGACAGATGTCGGCTGTTCGCATCCCGGATGCCTTTCACGTCCGTCAACATCAGCAATTTTTCAGCTCGCAGCGCCCCGGCAATCGCCCCGGCGACAAGGTCCGCGTTGATATTGTAGGTATTGCCCTCATAGTCGGTACCGATGGGAGCGATGATGGGAATATAGTGGTCGTCTTGAAGATTCCGCAGCAGACTGGGATCGATAAACTCGATATCGCCGACCAGCCCAAAGTCACCGTCCTGGCCGTCGAAGTCTTTCTCCAGACTCTCCGCCCAGGCCTTGGCGGTCAAGGGCTTGCTGCGAATCAGCCCGCCATCTTTGCCACTGAGCCCTACGGCTTTGCCTCCGTGCCGATTGATCAGATCAGTAATCTCCATGTTGATCTTGCCGGCCAAGACCATTTCCACGATTTCCATCGTGGCCGCATCGGTGATCCGCACGCCGTGTCGAAACTTGGCCTCGATGCCCAAACGATCGAGCATCCTGTCGATCTGCGGACCGCCTCCATGGATGATCACAGGATTGATGCCGACGTACTTGAGCAGAACGATATCCTCGGCGAATCGCTCCTTGAGGGAGTGTTCCGTCATGGCATTCCCGCCGTACTTGATGACCACGGTTTTGCCCCTGAACGTCCGAATATAGGGCAGTGCCTCGATAAGGACATTGGCCTTCTTGATCAGCCTATTCATAGGAACTCTCCTCGCACGTCACCGGGGACCTGCGGTCAGAGTATGAACCGACTCAGATCCTGATCCTTGACGACGCCTTGCAACCGGTCGGCGACATAGGCTGCGTCGATGACGATACGCCGTTCGGCGGTTTCGGGCCCATCGAAGGACACCTGCTCCAACAAACGCTCCATGATGGTGAACAAGCGGCGGGCGCCGATATTCTCGGTACGATCGTTCACCTGGACGGCCGTAGCGGCGATTTCCTCAACACCCTCGGCCCGAAACTCAAGGACAAGCCCTTCCGTTTCCAACAGGGCCTGATACTGCTTCACCAGCGACCCGCGGGGTTCCGTCAGAATTCGAACGAAGTCATCCTTAGTCAAAGCGGCCAATTCGACCCGGATTGGAAACCGACCTTGCAACTCGGGAATCAAATCCGATGGTTTCGCCACGTGAAACGCACCCGCCGCGATAAACAATACATGGTCGGTGTGCACCGGCCCGTACTTCGTATTGACCGTCGAGCCTTCGACAATAGGCAGTAGATCACGCTGCACGCCTTCGCGCGAGACGTCGGGCCCGCCACTCCGTTCCCGCACGGCGATTTTGTCGATCTCATCAATGAACACGATGCCGGTCTGCTCGACCTTTCCGACCGCTTCCCGAGTGACTTCGTCCATATCGATAATGCGCTGCGCCTCTTCTTGCGTAAGATGCTTGAGGGCTTCCGGCACCTTCATGGTTCGCCTTTTCTTCTTGCCCGGGAACATCCCCCCAAGCATGTCACGCAGGTTGCTCTCCAAGTCCTCCATGCCGCCCGCGGTCGACATCATCCCGATGGGCAAACCGCGCTCTTTGACTTCCACCTCGACCGTTCGGTGATCGAGCTTTCCCTCGCGCAGTTGAAGCCGGAGCTTGGAACGTGTCGCCTCGGCCGAATCTCCGGATGGGGGCGTGTCCGCCGTCTCACCCGCTTCCGCCATGAATCCGGTCGTTGATCGAACCGGCGGCAGAAGCAGATCCAGCAACCGCTCTTCCCCAAGGTGTTCGGCTTTTTGCCGCACTTCCTCCAAGTGCTTCGCCTTAACCATTCCGACGGCCGATTCCGTCAGGTCGCGAATGATCGATTCGACGTCGCGTCCGACGTACCCGACTTCGGTAAATTTGGATGCCTCGACCTTGATGAAGGGCGCCTCCGCCAATTTAGCCAAACGCCTGGCGATCTCCGTCTTTCCCACTCCGGTGGGGCCGATCATGATGATGTTCTTCGGCATGATTTCGTCGCGCAGGTCAGGCGGCAGCTGTTGGCGGCGCCAACGATTGCGCAGGGCGATGGCCACCATGCGCTTCGCATCGCGCTGACCGATGACGTAGCGATCCAGTTCCTCGACGATCTGTCGCGGCGTGAGACTATTGACGCCCTTTTGAAGCGTTGTGACAGGAGGAGTCATGGTCGTCGAATTACCGTGAGAGTTCTTCAAGAACGATCTGTTGGTTGGTATAGATATCGATTCCGCCGGCAATCCGCATGGATTCTTCGACGATGCGCCGGGCGTTCAAGGTGGAATGTTGTATCAAGCCGCGAGCCGCCGCCAGCGCGTAAGGCCCTCCGGACCCAATGGCCAGAATCCCATCCTCCGGTTCGATGACGTCGCCGGTGCCCGAGATAATCAACGAGTGTTCCAAATCCGCCACCGCCAGCAGCGCTTCCAACCTGCGTAGGACGCGATCGGTGCGCCAATCCTTGGCCAACTCGACGGCCGCGCGCGTCATGTTACCACGATACTCATCGAGCTTGGCCTCGAATTTTTCGAATAGCGTGAACGCGTCGGCTGTGGCGCCGGCGAACCCCGCCACCACTTGATCGTGATGCACGCGCCGGAGTTTGCGAGCATTTTGTTTCATCACCGTGGTGCCCATAGTCACCTGGCCATCGGAGCCCATCGCGACGCGCCCATCGCGGCGCACGGACAGAATAGTCGTCGAGCGAATGCGAATGATCATCACGTCTCCTCTGACGTCGTCTTTGCCCCTGCACCTCTGCCGCCCGATCCTCGGATGGCGCGCGGATGCGCCCGGTCGTAGACCGCCAACAATTGATCCGTCGCCACATGCGTGTAGCGCTGCGTCGTAGCGAGCGCGGCGTGTCCCAGTAACTCTTGAATGGCCCGCAGGTCGGCGCCTTCGTCCAGCAGATGCGTCGCGAACGAGTGCCGCAAGGTATGCGGACTGATCCGGCCACCGGATGAGGCTGCCGAATACCGGCTCACGATACGCGCGACGGAGCGAGCGGTCAATCGGCCGCCGCGTTGATTGCAAAAGATGGGAGCGCCGACACCCCTTGGTCTGCTTCGATCCCCACCCCCAGCATCTCTCGGCCGGAGATAGATCCGCAAAGCCTCGAGGGCCATGTCGCCGATCGGGACGATCCGCTGACGTCGCCCCTTCCCGGACAAACGAATCAGTCCGTTCTGCCAATCGATATCGCCCACATCCACGGCAACCAGTTCGCTGACGCGCGCTCCCGTCGAATAGAGCGTCTCCAGAATGGCACGGGCACGCCGCGCCTCCACGCCGACGCCCTGAGGACCATCCATCAGGGCCGTGGCGTCGTCTTTGCTCAGGACTTTCGGAAGGGGACGCGGAAGCTTCGGTGTGCGTACGAGGACTGCGGGATTGTCGACCTGGCGTCCCGTGTGCGCAAGAAAGCGGAAGAAGCTGCGCAGCGTCGCGACTTTTCTGGCCAGCGTCGATGCCTTCTCGCCTCGGCGGTCCAGCCACGCCAGATAGGCCCGGATGCGCTCAAGAGTCAGCGAGGCCACACGGGGGACAGGAATGGCCTGATCACCCCGAAGAAACCTCAGGATTTGTTGCAGGTCGGAGCCGTAGTTGCGAATCGTCTCGGGCGACGCGCCACGTTGCACTTCCATGAACGTCAGGAAAGCTCGAATCGCGTCTTCCATTCCTCCCAGTCCTTGATGGCACGTTCGCCGATTTGCCGACGCTTCTGCTCCTTGTCCCGAACACGTGCCGGGAGGGGAGGGAAGAGTCCATAGTTGGTATTGATGGGCTGAAAATGGGCCGGGGGAGTCGTCGTAATATAGTGGATCAGGGCGCCGTGGGCGGTCGTTGGTGGAGGAGTCATCAACGATTGTCCGGAGAGCTTCCGTACCGCGTTGATCCCGGCGAAGCCTCCCATGGCTGCCGACTCCGTATAGCCTTCTACGCCGACGATTTGTCCGGCAAAAAGGACATGCTCGCGGCTGCGCAGCTGTAGCGTGTCCCGGAGCAGAGCCGGCGCATTGATGAAGGTATTACGGTGCAAGCTGCCATACCGCAGGAACTCAGCCTGTTCCAATCCGGGAATCATGCGGAACACCCTGCGCTGCTCAGGATACGTGAGCTTCGTTTGAAATCCCACCAGGTTGTAGCTCGTGCGGTGCACGTTTTCCGCACGCAACTGAACGACGGCCGATGGCCGTGCACCGGTACGCGGATCCTCCAGGCCAACCGGCTTCATCGGCCCGAATTGCATGGTCTGCTTTCCGCGCTCAGCCATGACTTCGATCGGAATGCATCCTTCGAAATACGGCGTCTTCTCAAAATCCTTTGGTTGCACTTTTTCCGCGGCCATCAGGGCATGGTAGAAGGCCGTATAGGCGGCCTCGTCCATGGGACAATTCAGGTAATCGTCACCGCCCTTATCGTACCGAGAGGCACGAAAGACTTTACCCATGTCAATGGAGTCCGCATCGATAATCGGTGAAATGGCATCGTAGAAGAATAGGTGCTTACTATGCGTCAGGGTCGCAATGGCAGCTGACAGTCGCGCAGAGGTCAGGGGCCCCGTCGCCACGATGCACACCGCATCGTCGGGAATCGCGGTGACTTCCTCGCGAACAATGCGAACGTTCGGATGTCCTTCCAGCGACTGCGTGATCGTTTCGGCAAAAATCGTGCGATCGACCGCAAGTGCCGACCCCGCCGGCACACGGGCTTGCTCGGCCGCGCGTATCACCAGCGAGTTGACCCGCCGCATTTCCTCTTTCAGGATGCCAGGGGCGCTCCCAGGATCGATGGAACCGAGCGAATTCGAGCAGACCAGTTCGGCCAGATGCCCCGTTTTATGTGCAGGAGTTCCCTCCTTCGGACGCATCTCATGAAGTGTCACCCGAGCGCCGCGGCTTGCTGCCTGCCAGGCTGCCTCCGAGCCGGCAAGGCCTCCTCCGATAATAACGACATCGTCTCGCATGTGATGGAAATGCTAGAAGACTGGTGAGTACAAAGTGTGAGTGCCGCATTCTACGAATCGATTTTTCACTCTGTCAAGCAAGCGATGGGTGTGGCTGGACGGAGAACGTGTTACGCGAGATATGCTCTGCTGCCACGGCGCGGTCCCCTGAATGGTTGTAAGCCGGTCCGCACCTCGCAAGCTGGCCGTTGAGAGGTCGATCGTCATGTCGGCTCACCGAACACTCCGCCTCCGCGTTGACTGCCCCAGGGGCCCATGCTAGAGTTTCACCCCGGTCGGGCGATTAGCTCAGTGGCAGAGCGCTTCCTTCACACGGAAGAGGCCACAGGTTCGATACCTGTATCGCCCACCATTTCGCCCACTTAGCCATCCATTCCCGCTCCGCAAAAACTCTCGACTTCCTGGACAGAATGGCGCCCCTGAGCTAAACTTTCCTTTGTTGGAACCCTACATGAATTCGAGCTACACGTCGGACACACCACAAGAGGTGACGTATGCGGAGTGAGGCTGCGGCATGGGCGATCACATTGTTCGTCGGCGGGCTATTCATGACCGGCTGTGCAAGCACCAATCCGACTGTGGATATGACCGAGGCCAATGTCAACACCCGCACCAGCGTCTATTCCACGTTGGACAGTACGGCACTGGTCTACACGGCGCCAGCAGCCGGATCGCCGGCGGATGACAATCCCTGGCGCTGGGCTGGATTTTTGCTCCATCCGGTCGGAGTCGGGCTGGACTATGCGGTCAATCGCCCCATCTACACACTGGGATCTCATTTCCCGAGGGCCATGGGCTACACGGCGGAAGACGCCATGTTGGATTCGTACCGCCAGAAATAGGCGCGACGACCTTTTTCTGCGAGGACCGCTTCACATTTCTCCCTCACGCACGGCATAATCCTTTGGTGCAGCCTGCGCTGCACCGGAGGATCTGTGACTCGCTCTACAGTCTCCACGGCAACCAATCACATCACACAGCACAGCCAGGGGCTGCTCCAGAAGGGGGCCGTTGCCGTGCTGTTCTGGGCGCTAGTGGGTTGGGGATTTGGATGTACCCCGGCCCCGGTCCGCCCACCGCTTCCTCCCTCGGCCTCGGACCTGACGCTCATGAAGCAGGGTCACTTGTGTGACCCCGAGACCGCCGTCCGATCGAAGTTTCCGCCCGACACGATCCAGGTGGCCACATGGGGCGAGGGGCACGAACTACGCGTTCCTGAGGACCGAAGCGAATTCCACGCGCAAGAATCATGGTATTTCGACCCGGAGGGATATCTCGTCGGGACAGTGTTCATCTTCCCGAAAGGTCTTCCTTTGGACGATTATCCCGTGCTGCGGGAAACCCTGTCGTCGCTTCGGTCGGCACGGGATTTCTATTTGAACGTGGCGCAGCTGCCCACGAAGGCTCGCATGGATACGACGCACTTGTTTCAAACGGGGGAAGAAAAGACGACGCATCAGTATCTGGTGACCGGCGTGAAGAATCGCCCGATCCTCTTAATGGCAACCTTTGCCATCGACCCTTATGTGTCGCTCTTTTCCCCCTATCGGAAGGAATTTTTGGACGGGCTACGTGGGCCGGACAGCACCAAGACCAGTCAGGGAGCCGTCGATCAACTTCCGTACTCGGCGCTCCTGCATTTCGCCCGCGGGGAAACCGCACTGCTGAGCTACTGCGGCGTGCGTAACCCAACGGTCGCCATTGACGGCTACCAAAAAAGCATCGCCGATGGGCTTGGGAAGGACAATGTGCGCCTCGCGGAGGCACACCACAAGCTCGGCCTGGCGTGGGAGGCCAGCGGAAATCTGGAGAAAGCTAAAGCCGAGATGGAGCAATCGCTCGTCGTCCGCCCGAACATTCCGGAAGTGATCAATAATCTTGGAACAACCTATCTCCGGCTCGGGGACCGGGATCGGGCCATTCAGCTGTTCGAGCGTGCCGTGTCGCTTCGCCCCAACTATCCCCTGGCCCGGTTCAATTTGGCGGAGGCCATCGAGCCGACGAATCGAAGACTTGCCGTGTCCGAATACGAAACCTATCTGGCCCTGGTCGAGGGCATCCCCGAGGAAGCCAGCCGATCCGAACTCGCCAAGAAACGAATCAAGGACTTGAAACGGTAAGACCGACCAGGCCGCGCCTTCTGTCCATCCTGCTCCTTTTAGCTCAATTCTTTCCGTTGACTCTCCATTCATAACAATACTCAACTAGGTATTATCACTTTCTTAGGGTTCCTTGACGTCCCGAGTTTTTGCGCTAGGCTTCTCAATGTCCGTTCGTCGGTAGGCTGGAATAATCGGAGGGACGGGACATGTCGAGACGCCTATGCATTCTCGCCGCTTTCATCGTGGGACTAGGCCTGGCGCTTCCGTCTATCTCGCGTGCGGATGAACGAAACTGGAGCTTCTCGTTGTCAGGCTATGGGGGGAAGGCGTTCACCGTGGACGAAGGACTCGATGTAAGCTGTACCGGCACTTGTTTTGGGTACGGGCCAACCATATTGGGGAACTGCTCATGGAGTGAAACAAACGAATGAGCCGGTTTGGGGCGCCAAGGCCACGGCCTGGTACTTGCGCAAGAACTACGACTGGCAGCCGCAGGTCGGTCTGGAGGTGGATTGGACAAGATTTACTTCGTCCATTCACGCGCAGACAACGGGAGGAAGTGGTACGGACCCCGTCAACGGACTTCGTATTTTTCAATTTGATTTCTTGGGGCAGAGGGACTTCAGCAGCAACATCGTGGCCATGAATCTACTCCCTATATCGGTATTGGAGGAGGAGTTCAGAGGACTAAACTGACTTGGAACGGGGGCTTCAGCGTGAGCGATACCGCCTATTCACCGGAGTGGCAGGTTCTCGCTGGTGCAAAGGTCTTCTTGTTTCCCAATCTGGCCATTTTTGCCGAATGGAAGCGCACGGCAACGACTGCAACGTTTCGATTGGACCCCGAATATACCGAATCGCCCTCGATCGTAGCCAATCATTTGACCGGAGGTGTCGCGTTGCACTTCTAAGGGATGGGGTGCATGCGCAGGTCGCGCCAAACGAGGCGCGACGAAGTCACACCGAAGCCACCGGCTACCGACGTCCGTTTTCCGATTCTTCTTGTTGGGTCTTGCAGGCGATGCAGAGGGTGGTGACCGGACGGGCTTTCAATCGTGGAATGGGAATTTCTTCGCCACAACTTTCGCACACTCCATAAGACTTCGTCGCCATCCGATTCAACGCTTCGTCGATCTTCTTGATCAGATTCCGTTCGCGCTCACGGATTCGCAAGGCAAAATGTTGATCGGCCTCGGCCGTGGCTTGATCGCTGACATCGGGGAAGGATGGGGTCTTCGCTTCTTGGATAAAGCCCACTCCCGCTTCATCCAGCAGCGCTTGTCGCTGGTGTTCCAATTCACGCCGAATCTCCTGGAGGAGCAGTTCGCGGGTTTCTTCGGGCGCGACGGGAGCTGCTATCGCCGAACGACCGCGTCCGGGAGTCTTGTCGCTCTGCACTGTCGTCCGTCGTCCGTTCATGTACCGCACTCCGTCGGTGGACGCTACTAGAACAGATGCAAACTATATCAATGCCGGACCGCCCAGATCAATGCCGTAACTCCCCCAATGCTGCTTTTGCGGGGTTCAGAGATCCCGCCGTCCTTCCAGGGATTTGATCAGGGTCACCTCGTCGGCGTATTCGATGTCCATGCCGACCGGAATTCCATAGGCAATCCGCGAGACCCGCACACCGGAGGGTTTGAGCTGCTTGGTGAGATAGAGGGCCGTGGCTTCACCTTCGATGGTAGGGTTCGTCGCGATAATCACCTCCTGAACGCCCCCGGCTTTGACCCGATCGATCAGCTCCTGGGCTTTGATTTCGTCGGGGCCGATCCCATCGATCGGCGACAGGACCCCAAGGAGAACGTGATATAGGCCGCGGTAGGTGCGAGTTCGCTCGATGGCATAGAGCGTGCTGGGTTCTTCAACCACCAGGATCTTCGTTCGATCCCGCCTCGGATCGCGGCAGAGGTCGCACAGGTCTCCCTCGGCAATGTTCCGGCAGTCGCGGCAAAAACTCAGCCCATCTTTGACGGCCCGAATGGCGTCCGCTAGCCGCAAGGCTTCATCTCGTTCCGCTTTGAGTAAATGAAACGCCAGCCGCTGTGCCGTTTTCTGTCCGATTCCCGGGAGCCGGACCAGTTCGCGGATCAGACCGCCCAGCAATCCTTCCTGATCACCCGTTCTGACCCCCAGCATGGCCGCTGCCTACATGAGGCCGGGCAGATTGAGTCCGCCGGTCAGCGATTTGAGTTCATCAGCCATCATCTCGCGCGCTTTGCGGATGGCCTCGTTCGTAGCGGCCAATGTCAGATCTTGTAGCATGTCGACATCGCCTGACTTCACTACCTCGGGATCGATCTTGACCGAGACCACCTGCATCCCGCCGGTGATCGTGACCGTGACAATGCCTCCTCCAGCCGATCCGCTGACCTGCTTGCCCGCCGCCTCCTCCTGGATTTTGGTCATTCGCTCCTGCATCGCCTGCGCTTGCTTCATCAGACCGGCCATATTGCCGAATGGATTCTTGCTCATGCGCTCTGGGCCTCCTGTTCTGGAACCACCCGGCGGACCTCGACCACCTCCCCGCCGAACGCCTCCAGGGTTTGTTTGATCAACGGGTGCGCGCGCATTTGCTCGAACAGCACCATCTTTTCTTCACGCTCCCGCGCCACGCGAATGTCGGCCATCGTAGGACCGGTCGCGTCGGCCTCGCTTAACTCGATCACGCGCACGCGCACGGGTTGTCCCGCCAGCGATTCACAGACGGACCGCACCGCCTGCAAATTGTCTTCCTTTTCCATTCTGGCTCGTGCGACGCTCGCGGTCGGCGTATAGCCGATCGTAACTTCGTTGCCGTCAATACCCGTGCATTGCCCCATTTCGAGAAAAGGAGCCACGCTGGGATGAGCCTCCGCCACTCGAGCGAGACATTCCTCCCAATTGATCGTGATCGGACTCGGGCGCAACGTCACATCCAGCGTGCTGCCCGCAGGTGGAGATCCCGGATCGCTCTGAACGGTTGGCGATCGGAGCGCACTCGGTTCCACGGCCGCGTGGGCCTGGCTGGATGCTCGCCCCACGCTCGCCACATTGTGACGCATCGTCGACGCATGCCCTTGTGCAGGAGTCGTTGAAGCACCGACCGGGCCGGTGCGGGCGGATCGTGCAGAAGCCGGCTTCGGAGGGAGCGAACGGGGCGGCGGTGAAGACGCCGGTGCGCTCGACCCGCGCCGCACGGGGTTGTTACTGACCGGAACCTGCACTTTAGCCGGCGGCTGAGCTGGGGCGACCGGCTTCGCAGGCATCCGTTCACTATGCGTGAGCCGCGTTGCCCGAATAGCCGATACTTCCATCGTAAATCGAGGGTGCAAGCTTTGGCGTAGGTTGTCTTCGGCCTGGGAAAGCAGGCGAAACACCTCTTGCAGGTGTTCCGGCGAAAACGATCTCGCCAGAGCGAAGAGCTGCTCCAGGTCTTCGAGTGATCCCTCCACGAGGCCGCGCAAATCATGCGGTTCCGCGACGACCGTCGCCACAAGCAAATTCCTGACATATTCGACAAGTTCCGCGCAGTAGGCGCGGAGGTCCTGACCATGATCCAAGAGCTGAGCGATGACGTGCACTGCCTGACGGCTGTCTTGCCCGCGAATGGCTTCGATCATGGCATGGACGTGTTCCTGCGGTACAGCGCCGAGTAACGCCTCGAGATCTTCGTGAGAGATGGTCGCCCCGCAGAGGGCAACGGCTTGGTCGAAGAGGCTCAACCCATCACGCATACTCCCTTCGCTCGCGCGCGCCAGCACGGCCAGGCTACGGCTCTCAATGTGAATTCCATCGTGCGCGGCCACCTGTTCCAGCCGAGCGATGATTTCCCCGCGCGACAGGCGTCGAAACGTGTAGTGTTGGCAGCGAGAGAGGATAGTGGCTGGAATCTTGTGTAACTCGGTCGTGGCGAAAATGAAGACCACATGCGCCGGCGGCTCCTCCAAGATCTTCAGGAGCGCATTGAACGCCGAGTTCGAGAGCATGTGGACTTCGTCGATAATGTACACCCGATGCGAGCCGCGAAAGGGTGTGAACTTCGCATTCTCCCGAATTTCCCGCACATCGTCCACGCTGGTGTTGGACGCCCCGTCGATTTCGACCACGTCCACCGATGTCCCTTGAGCAATCTCAAGGCAACTCATGCAAATGCCGCACGGGTGCCCACTAGGCCCCTGCTCGCAATTGAGCGCTTTTGCCAAAATGCGGGCGACGGTGGTCTTTCCGACGCCGCGTGTGCCGGAGAAGAGAAAGGCGTGAGCAATCCGCTTAGTCGACACTGCGTTGGTCAGTGCCTGGACGACCTGGGGCTGGCCGATGACGTCATCGAACGTCCCCGGCCGATATTTTCTCGCTGATACCTGATAATCCATCACATCGCCAGGCTATTGCTCTGACCCGTCTGCAACCAATTCCGTAGCAGTCTAAGAGCTCTCCTCGAGACTCCCATCCGCTTCGGATGCTCAAAACGGATGGCCACCGCGGCCGCAGGGAGCGGGACTCGCGAGGCGTACTCCGCGGCGTGGTACGTCGAGCGAGGAAAGCGACCGAGAACAAAGCTTGGAACCCGTTTTTAGCATCCGACTAAAAAGTGGGGCCAGGTGATCCTGCGGCACACAGACTCGCCCGCTTACCGTTGCTTCCTTCCGGACCTGGCGGGGTTCACAGGATTCTGTTGCACAGGGCCCAGCCCCGTCACTTGGCGCACATACTAAGACTTTTCATCCATTGGGCGACAACGCGTCACCCGCGCCCACGGGTCACCGGCTCAATAGTTGGTGAATTTGTGTGTGTCGCCCACGCGATACGGCGCGACAAAAAAAGCGTCGCGCTGCGCGACACCGCTCTACGGCGTATGTCGTCGCTGCCCTAGGTACATCTGGCACGCCACTGCCTGTTCGTTGATGAACCGAAAGGAAGTATCGCGCCACGTTTGGCGGAGAGGGTGGGATTCGAACCCACGGTCCCGTTGCCAGGACTCGTGCTCTCCAGGCACGCCGATTCGTCCACTCTCGCACCTCTCCACAGCACGATTTTCGGAGAAGCGGCATCTTAGCATGCGTCCCCAGGAGCGGCAAGCAACCCTCTGTGAAGAGATGAACGCGGGATTCCCGACGGTCCACATTCCCCACTGTGAGTTCGACGTCCGCGCCACCGTCTCTAGGGATGCCTCCATCAACCTATCCACTTGCGTTTCACTGATAGGACAGCCCGCGATCAAAGCGTTGCATCCGCCTCAATCAAAGGATATGCAATACGACCGTCGTATCGATTGGATTTTCATCAAGTTGAATACACGATACGGAACGGAGCGTGGCAGGACTTGCAAACGCGTTGGCTGAGATGTTGCCTCACGGAGAAAATGGCCCTGCGCCGGCAAGACTCGATCCGGACATCCAAATCATCGTCAGAAGTAAGACCGCCCAACCACCTACAGCACTCCATTGGCCACGGCCGAGCCCTCAGACGGCTAACTCAAGTGCTCGTCCATGTCCAACTGCTTGGTGGACCAGTTGAGGGCCTCCTTGAGGTTTTTCAGCTCCTTGTTCTCAGGATCCCGTATGTGCAAGACTTTCTTGAATAGGGCTTTCAGCGGAGGCAGCGACCGCTTATCCGGCACCTTGCCCAGCGCCCACACAATCTCGGTCTGCACTCGGATGTCGATACCCGGCGCTTCCAGCATGGACAGCAGCGGATCGACGACTCGGGGATCACCGCTGATCCCCCCAATTCGTCCGAGCCCCTTCGCGGCGGCGGCTTGAAGTTCAGGCTGATTGGACGATTTCAGAATCTCTGCCAATACGGGAATGCCGTCAGAGCCGATACTTCCAAGCGCGACGGCCGCTTCCCTGGACAGATCCTTGTCCTTCAGCGCCTCTTTCAAGTGAGGTAACGCATCCTCGGATGCCATCATATCGCCCAACACGGACAGCACCAGAAGCTTTCGTGGTTGGGGCGTACTAGAGGAATCGAGCAGCTTCAAGAGCCGGTCACCCTGCCCCCATTCTGCGGCCAGGAGCACCGGGAAGTCGTATTCCTCCAAAAGTGTTTTAAGTTCAGAGAGTGCATAGGCTCCCGGATCCGCAGCATTCACGCGTTGGGCCGCCTCTACCGCGTCGCTAAAGGGGGTCCGTACTTCTTTTTGCCACTGAACCTTCAGGTCCCCGAGCCGGTAGGTCAATTGACAGGCAGGCCCTTTCCACAAACGCGATGGAGCGCCGGGAAGGTCGTTATCCCCTCCAGCTGCCGTCGTTCCCTCCCAGGTCTTTCGCTGCTCGCACTTCACCCTCACAACCGCGTCGTGCGGCTGCTTGGGATCCGCAACATGGCCATACCCTAGCTCCGCCAGCCGTTTCTCTACTACCTCTCGAAAGGGTCCGGCATCCTGGGCCCCCTTGTCGGTCAAGGCCACCGCCTCAACCAGCACGGTCTTGATATTCGCCAATTGTTCTCTCTGTTCTTTAGTAAACGAGTCTCGATGCGCCCAACCAGGCTGAATGTTGAACGCCACCAGCGTCACGACCGCCACTATGATCGTGGTCCATCTCATGGGTCCTCCCTCCGATCCCACGTCAATCCACCGGGTCCCTGGACCGAACCTGCGATGAAGCCGGTCATGAGATCTGGGGACCGACGTCTCATCGGAACATCCGATATTCGATCGTCAATCTACGCGGGCGATGCGGTGGTATGGCGGATAGGAATACGTTTATTATACCCCTCCCTTTGTCCCCAGGCTACCCGCAACGCGGGGAGTCCCGCAACGCGGTCCTGCGACATGGTCAAATGTCCCCATCCAGCCATGCTGGTGGTTGACACACCTGCGTAACCGGGGGTAGAACAAGGACAAACAAAGCCTCTCACATACGCAGACCTCACTGCGAGAGTGGCGGAACTGGCAGACGCGCGAGACTTAGGATCTCGTGGGCAACCGTGGGGGTTCAAGTCCCCCCTCTCGCACCACTTGGGATCCTGCTGCGTCACGATAGGACATCTGGCATCCCCTGGCGTCAAACAAGGACTGCACGAGTACGACTATGAAGGTTGAAATGACCGAGCTGGGCCCCATGAAGCGGGCCTTAAAAATCGAAGTGCCTGAAACTGAAGTGAATGAGCGGTTTAAGCGCGCGTATACCGCGCTGAATCGTCAAGTACAGGTCCCAGGATTTCGACCCGGAAAAGCGCCACTGGCGTTGCTGGAGAAGCGATACGCGAAAGACGTGGAAGAGGACGTGGTGCGAAACATCGTGCCGGAATACTACGATCGTGCCGTCAAGGAAGCCGGGATCGTTCCTCTGGTTGTCGACATTCCGGCCATCGACCGTGTCAAGATCAAGAAGGACGCTCCCTTTAGCTTTACGGCGACAGTCGAAATCAGGCCCAAGATTGAGCTTCGAGACTATCGTCCTCCTAACCCGATCTCGCTGAAGCCAGATACACGAAGCGTGACCGACGAGCAGATCGACAAGGCACTCGAGGTCATGCGTGAGCAGCACGCCCAGCTTCACGCAGCCCCGGCCGACGCCACGCTATCGGATGGGGACTTTGCCGTGGTCGACATCCAGGGCTACCTTGATCAGGCTCCTCTGGATGGCACGTATAAGCAAGGACATTTACATCGGATGGGATCGAAAGTGTCGGTGCTTGGATTGGATCTCGATCAGGCGCTCATGGGAAAATCCGAAGGGTCAGCGGTGGACATTTCGCAGGATTACCCTGCGACCCACCCCGACGAACGAGTAGCTGGGAAAACCGTTCGATTCCATGCGACCATCCAGTCTGTCAAACGGAAGCAGCTCCCAGCCTTGGATGACGAATTCGCCAAGGACTGCGGGCCGTACGAGACGCTGGACGCACTCCGCGATAAGCTACGCACCGAAATGGAGCGAGCCCTGAAGCGGGACGTCGAGCAAGGGTACAAGGATCAGATCATGAAACGCTTGCTCGAGACGCATCATTTCGATCTCCCGGAAACACTCGTCGAACGAGAGGTATCGGCCATGGTCCGCCATCAGTTGCACGCCCGCCAGAAACCGGGTTCTGACGGCGGCGCGGCCCCCACCGTGCGACCGGAGGAACTGCAGAAGCTCCGCGACGACGTGGTTCCCGAAGCGTCGCGCCGCGTCAAGCTCGGTCTCATCCTGGACACAATCGCCGAACGAGAGCACATCCAGGTAGAGGAGGGAGACATCCAACTGGAGCTTCAGCGCATGGCGACGGAACTCAAGCTGGATCCGAAGGAGCTGCTCCGCCTCATCCAGGCGGGCGGCCAAGAGTCATTGAACGAATTACGGAGCCGAATACTGGCAGATAAGGCGCTCGATTTTGTCTACCGCCATGCGGTTATCCAGGGTTAGGAAAACTTGTCGGCCGAGAACCCGAGCAAGCGCGGTATCTCCCGAACGAACAGACAGAGACGGACCGGCCCCGTGGACAGAACGAAAGGAACGCGTGCATGCTTGTACCGATTGTGATTGAGCAGACCAACCGCGGTGAGCGCGCTTATGACATCTACTCCCGCCTCTTGAAAGACCGCATCATTTTCCTCGGCGCACCCATCGACGACGTGTTCGCGAACCTGATCATCGCACAGCTCCTGTTTCTCGAGGCGGAAGATCCTGAGAAGGATATCAACCTGTACATCAATTCTCCAGGCGGCAGCGTCACGGCCGGGTTGGGAATTTACGATACAATGCAGTATGTCAAACCGCCGATCAATACGATCTGCTTGGGTCAAGCCGCGAGCATGGGAGCGCTCTTGCTCACGGCGGGCACGAAGGGCAAGCGGTTCGCACTTCCCAACGCCAGGGTCATGATTCACCAACCGATGGGCGGATTCCAAGGGCAAGCTACGGAGATCGATATTCACGCGCGCGAGATTCTGAAAATTCGCGAGCGCCTGAATGAGATCATGGCCAAACATACCGGCCAACCGCTGGACAAAATCGCACTGGATACAGAGCGCGACTACTTCATGTCCGGCGATGAGGCGAAACGATACGGACTCATCGACGAGGTCATTACGAGGCCGCCGAAGGTAGCGAAGGACGTGACCGGCACTGGCACGGCGAAGGACGGCGGCACACGATAACGCGGATTCTCAGGAGGCGGTATGGCGAAGCAAGAAAAGATCGATCGTCATCTGCGGTGTTCCTTCTGCGGCAAGAGCCGCGACGAAGTGCGAAAACTCATCGCGGGGCCCACCGTCTATATCTGTGACGAGTGCGTCAATCTCTGCAACGATATCATCGCCGAAGACTGGGAGGAGGCCAAGGAGGAGATCTGCTCAAAATTGCGTAAGCCCGCAGAGATCAAGCACCATCTCGACCAGTACGTCGTGGGCCAAGATCGGGCCAAGCGCATCCTCTCGGTCGCCGTGCACAATCACTACAAGCGCATCTCCAGCAAAGACGTCGACGAGGTGGAGCTTCAGAAGGGCAACATCCTCATGATCGGCCCCACGGGCACCGGGAAGACGCTGCTGGCCCAAACCCTGGCGCGTTACCTGGACGTCCCATTTACCCTGGCGGATGCCACGACGCTCACAGAAGCCGGTTACGTAGGCGAGGACGTCGAGAATATTATCTTGAAGTTACTGCAAGCAGCCGATTACGACGTGGAACGCGCCGAGCGCGGCATCGTCTATATCGATGAAATAGACAAGATTAGCCGAAAAAGCGACAGTCCTTCGATTACGCGAGACGTATCCGGTGAAGGGGTTCAACAGGCATTGCTGAAACTGATTGAGGGGACAGTTGCCAACGTGCCGCCGCAAGGAGGGCGCAAACACCCGCATCAGGAATTTATCCAGGTCAACACGGCGAACATTTTGTTTATCTGTGGAGGCGCCTTCGTCGGTCTGGAAAACATCATTGAGCAGCGGCTGAACCGGAAACAAATGGGGTTCGGGGCGGACATCCGAAGCCGAAAGGACGTGCGGCTCGGAGAAGTCCTCGCACAAGTGCAGCCCGAAGATCTCCTTAAGTATGGGCTCATCCCAGAATTCATCGGTCGGTTGCCCGTGATCGCCACCCTAGAGGAACTCGACGAGCGGGCGTTGATTCGCATTCTGACCGAGCCGAGGAACGCCTTGACCAAGCAGTACGAAAAGCTGCTCTCCTTTGAGAAAGTAAAGCTGAAATTCACCGACGGCGCCCTCAATGCCATCGCGAGACGTGCCTACGCCCAGAAAACGGGGGCTCGCGGCCTACGGGCCATCCTCGAGGAGACCATGCTCGACGTCATGTACGACATCCCGTCGCAAAAGCAGATCAAAGAGGTCATCGTGACGGAAGAAGTCATCGAGGGGAAGAGCGTCCCCATCAGACTGTACGAACAAGACAAGGACATCAAAACCGCGTAGCGCGCATTGCTCACCCTCTGTCGAGGCTCCCTCCTTCACCCGTAACCAGGATAGAAGGGGGAGCCTCCGGTCCTCCAAACCATAAGGCTCCCCGGTCCCTGCTCAACCGACCCTACCGGTCGAGGCAAAACTGCGCTTTTCCTTCGACAAACCCGGGCTCCAGGCTATACTGGCCTACGACGACATGACCAATTCTCGCGAGAATCCCAAGTTGACCGTTCCGGCCAATCGACGCCATTCGGGCAAGACCCTCGAGCTCGATCAGGCGCATGAGGTCCTCATTCTCCGTGGAGTCAGTGGCGAATTGATCGGCAGCATTTCCTGGGACTCCATCATCGACCAAGTCCTGGCGTACCACGAAGCCAAGCCGCCGCAAGAATCGCGGCGGGAGCCACGCGTATCCCTCGCTCTGCACGTTCGCTATCGGACGCCGGACGGACAGAACTTCGAGAGTCGCGCCGGAGGGATCGGCGGAGGCGGTATCTTCATCGAGAGCACAGAACCGTTGCCCGCGGGGACTCACCTGTCGCTGGAATTCACGCTCCCGGACAAACCTGCTGAATGGCTGGCCGCCCGAGGGGTCGTCGCCTGGGTTTGCCCAAAGGCGGACCAATATACGTGTTCCCCTGGAATGGGCATCAAATTCAACGAAATTGCATCCGACGCCCGAAACAAGGTCGTAGACCTCGTCCGATCCATCAAGTCAATCGGGCGCTAGCATCGCACAACGAGACCGTTTCGACCATGAAATTTCCCGTCCTTTCGACCGACGCACATCAGGGGAAGACCTTGGAAATCGACTGTGATCGAGAAACGCTGACGTTGCTGGGGCACCAAGGCGAATCCTTGGGTTCGCTGACGTGGGCCTGGGTGATCGATCGGATTCTGTCTAATAATGAGGTTGACGCCTTTGCCCATTGCCGCGCCTATCCTCGTGCCCCGCTGGCCATCAAAGTGGCCTGCGAAACGGAAGACGGTCACCGTTTTGAAAGTCTTACAGGTGGGATTGGTGGTGGCGGTCTTTTTATCGAAAGCAGCAGCCCATTGGCCCCCGGGAGCGAACTCGTCCTGGAATTCTCTCTCCCGGATAGCCCGGGGCGGACCATTTCAGCGAAGGCCAAAGTGGTATGGCGTCGCCACAAGGTCGAACGACTCTTGATGTTTCCTGGTATGGGACTTCAATTCACCGACATCCGCGACGAAGCGCGAGATCAAATCGTCACTTTGGTGGAAGCGCTCAATCGGGGACGACAGCCGAATCCACCGCAAACGCAGCCTGCTCCGCCCACCGTCTGACATTCGCATTCGGATCGTCCGTAGCCGCACGATGCAACACGGGAAGCGCATCTCGGCCCCCGACGATCCCAAGCCTATAGGCAGCTTCACCGCGAACACCCGCATTCTCGTCCGTCTGCAATCGCTCCTCCAGCATCGGTATGACGCGCGAATCTCCTAACTCTCCCAGCATCGCCACGAGCGCTTGGCGCCCGGTCGCAGAGAGTCGGGGAAATGCTCGGCGGACGTCAGCCAACCATTCGATCCGACCATGGCCGACGAGCGCGAGGGCTGCCGCCGATCGAACGTTTCCCTCTCCGGATTGAAACTGCTTAAAGACCTGCTCCTTCACCGTCGAATCTTCGTCCAGTTCTCCAAGGGCCTGGGCCGCGGCCTTTCGAACCATTGCGGAAGGGTCGGCCAGCAGCCGGATCAGGGGAGGTCCCACGTCGCGCGGACGTTCTGAAGCCACGACCCCCACTGCCCAGGCGGCCCATTGTCGAACTGCGGGATCCGAATCCCGAAGAGCGGATAGCAGCGCGTCGACGGCTTGAGTCGCGCCTATTCGACCCAACGCAACGGCGGCAGTCCGGCGGACGTCGGGATTGGGATCAGTAAGCAGCGTGACCAATTGCGGTACGATATCGTCCGGGGCGCCGCTCTCCGGAGAACCGTAGCAACCCACTCCGAGAATCAGGGCAGAAACCCAGGCCAATCGGCACATTCGGATGGCGAAGCACAGAGTACGTGGGAGCGACACGTGCGATCAGAGGAAGAGGCGTGCGTTACGTTACATGGACTTGGCAGGCGGCTCTTCTTGGACCTGGGGAAGTTCCTTGGCCGCCTCAATCGACTGCTCAATCTCTTTGGTTGCCGAGTCGACCTCCGTTCGAAGCGTCCGCACCTGAGGGTCGATGGCGCCCCGCACCTCGGCACTCACGTCTCGCGCCATGCGAAACACTTCGCCAATCCCCTGACCGAAACTCCCCATATCATCCGGAGAAAGCCCGCCACCTCCCTGAGCGGCCTTGTTCAGCATCGCCGCCTGTTGCGCCTGCACGCGTGCAACCGCCTCCTTGTTCACCACTGCGGAGGGGCGCTTGGCAGCCGGTTTTGCTTGAGCTGAAGGCGGCAACGGAGGATACGAGGCGGCTCGGGTCGGAGCTGGCTGCGCCAGTCGATCCTCCATGCTTGGGGGTTGTTGCGACGACGTTGTCGCAGCGGCCGGTTGTCCTGGCTGGATGGGAGCAGAAACGGTAATTTTTGCCGATTTGACCGGAGGCTGATAGGACTGCGGAGCGGCCGCCGCCATGAGGGCGGCAGTGGTGCCAGGTGTCAGTTCCGGTCCAGGAGTGTAGGGTGCGGTCGGCGGGGGAGCGGTCGTTGGGTTGGACGCTGCTGCGGAACCACCGGTCGGTACCGCTTCCGTGGTCGGTGCCTGCGCCTGGGGCACGGCCCCATCGGCTGGCTGAGACGTTGCCCCTTCCACCGGGAGCGGTTCCTGAACCTCTTTCTTGAACCCTCTCAAGGCCTTCCCGACCCCTTCCCCGATCTGGGGAAGACGCCCGGCGCCGAAAATAATCAAAATAATGACAAGGATAATAATGAGCTCAGAAAACCCCATGGTCCCGAACATGGACGGCTCCCCCTTTAAAACAGGTGGTCATGACAGGATCCCGGAGACCGTTACTGCAGTCACTCTAGCTGGGGTTTCTTTGGGGTGTCAAGGCGGGATCGGATGAGGGTGAGGTCCACGGAGTCACGCGGTCGGATGTTCTCCGAGGTTAGAGATCCAGCATGGGTACAATCGCCGTCTGCACCGGTTGGCCGAAGACGACGGCATCCCGCTCTGCTACATAGACATCCAGTTCGCTGCGAATGCCGAATTCCCCGGTCAAATAGATGCCGGGTTCGATAGAAAAACAGGTGTGCGGGAGCAGCCGCCGACCGTCCTGCGTTTCGAGGTTGTCGATGTTGGCACCGTTACCGTGCACCTCTTCCCCGATCGAATGGCCGGTACGGTGGACAAATTGATCTCCGTATCCGGCCTCACGGATCACGCCACGGCACACGTCATCGACTTCCCATCCGCAGGGCAGGTTGCCTGATTGGGCACGCTCACGGACAAAGTCCACCGCCGCATCCCGCGCCTGACGGACAGCCTGAAAAACCTCTTCCTGGCGGGCGGGCACGGTCTTTCCCACAAACCCTGTCCACGTGATATCGGCATAGACGGCTGCGGGATGATGGGGCTGTTTGGCCCAGAGATCGATCAAGACCAAATCGCCTTGCTCGATCGGGGACGATCGCTCTGGCGTCGGTGCATAGTGCGGATCGGCGCTGTGCGCATTGACCGCTACGATCGGCGGCGTCGCAGTCATCACCCCATGAACCTGAAACCGTCCCAGCATGAATTGTTGCAGCGTACGTTCGGTCAATGGCCGTCCAGCCGTCAGCGCCTCGGCAACATCGCGAAAGGTTTCATCCACCACGCGGCGCAGGATTTCAGCCGCCACCTGGTGAGACACCAATTGCTCTTCCGTCCAGACAGCTTCGAAATTTTGCACAAGGTCCGCGGAGGTGATGACACGCACGCCGAAACTGCGAATCAAATCGATCGTGCCGGCATCGACGCGCGAGACGTAGGGAATGGCATTCATCGGCGAATACTGCATGGCGACCAGATGAGCGCCTGTCAAGAGGCGGCGGAGCTCCTGCTGAAGAGATTCCCAGGAGACATACTGCCGGACTTCACCGGGCAGTGGGTCGAGCGCGCGCGGCTCGATGCGATGGACCAGCTTGACCGGATCGCCTTTCGCCGGCACCCAATAGTACCATCGCCGGGTCACATGGCGTTCGGGATCCAACAACAAAATGCGATAGGCGAGCGGATCGCTGTGCCGAAAGTCGTAAAACAGCCAGCCGTCCACGTCGGCCATGGTCTGCAGCGTCCGTTGCAATCGCGTCACACGCTCGTCATGAGATTCAGCAACCGACATAAGTCGGATCTTATCGACCGCCGTCCGCTTCGTCAAATCGCCCATGACTCACCACTTCAATCCTGACGGATCTGCACCGGCAGTGATACACTGCACCATGTCGTCACTCACTCCCCCAAGCACGCCGCTCTACCGCGTCACCTTGTTCTTTGGGCCCGAGACACTCGACAACGACTCCGACACGGTGCAGGCCGTCTTCAATGTCAAGAAACGAAGCTGGAAGGCCGGCATTCAAGTGGCCGTGCATCTCTCCGTGATGCTGGTTCGGCAACTACGAGATCAGCTGGACTTCCGGTCATGGTTGGAATCCTCATGGACGGCTGTCCCGGAATCCGACCGATCAGATCTGCGCACGAGGGCGGAGGAGGCATTGACCGTCGAATTGGCTCGCGTCAAGCTGGATCAGGCACTCGAACGTGGCCTACCTCAGGAGAATTATGCGCTTGCCGTTGATGCCGGCGATACGCTCCTCTTCGACCTCGTCGGCCGGGACGAAGCGTCGATCAAGGCTCGTCTTCGGTCCGCACTCGATCTAGCCGTGGATTGAGCGAACAGACGCCCCATTGGGGTTTGCTTCTTGGAAATGGACTTGCTATATCTGCAACAATCGTCGGTCGATCCACGAACAAGGACGCACGATCATCTGAACCAGGAGGGGCACTCGTGAAAGTGTTTCTGCTCGGTGAGCGCAGGGTGTGGGGACGACGTGATTCCGTGCTTCACACCGTCGTCGCGATTGTCATGATTGTTGCAGTCATTCACGTGGCCCTCCTACCAGCAGCCTGGGCGGAGACTCGGGAAGAGGGCGCCACGGAGAGCACAGGCTCGCAGGCGGGGATGGGTGCGGCGGTCTTCTTTTCGAATCTACTCTACATGCCGGCGAAGTTCGTGTACGCCATCCTGGGTGGAGTCGTCGGTGGCTTGGCCTACCCTCTCAGTGGAATGGACGACAAGGTCGCCAAGCGCATTTGGGACGCAAGCCTCCGCGGCACCTACGTGCTCACTCCGGACCATCTGCGAGGGGACAGGCCTGTCCGGTTCCTAGGCGTCCCCCAGGAGGAAGAGGACGCCTCGTCGCTCTCGTCTCCCTCACCGGCCGCCGCGCCGATGCCTGCGAACTGAATGAAGCCGATCATCGGCGTCACCTCGGATTTCAACCAAGGCGATCGCGAGGACATGGGGGGGAAAGAACCCACCTATTTCTTGCGTGCTCGCTATGTGCGAGCGATCGAAGACCTCGGGGGGTTGCCGGTCATTCTGCCCCTCACGGAATCACCCACCGATCGTCGAGGTCTCCTCGACAGCCTGGACGGGCTCCTGCTGACCGGAAGTGGCCCCGACCTTCCTCCGAAGCTCTACGGTGAACGTCAACGGTACCCGTTCAAGTTGGTCAGTGACCGCCGATCCTCGTTCGAGCTGGCGATGGCCAAGCTGGCACTGGCGCGCCGGCTGCCCACGCTCGGGATCTGCGGAGGGATGCAAACCGTGAACGTCGCCCTTGGTGGGAATCTGTATCAAGACATTCCGGCACAGTTGGATTCACCGCTGACTCACCGGCAGCGGCAGCCGGCGACGGAACTCTCGCATACGATCTCGATTTCCCCCGGGAGCCTGTTGCACCGTATCGTCAAGCGTAACGAAATTCGGGTCAACAGTTCGCACCATCAATCTGTTAAACGGGTGGCATCGGGGCTCATGGTGACCGGCATCGCCCCGGATGGGGTTATCGAGGCGATCGAATCGTCACGCCAACCGTTTTTCCTTGCCGTGCAGTGGCATCCGGAATTCCTGTACGAACGGTTCGAACCGCATCGCCGATTGTTCCAGGCCTTGCTTGCTGCCGCCAAATCCGCGAGCCCACGTGACTAGCACTCTCGCCCAAACAGATCGGCCGTGCTCGGCAGCCTTCGCGGAACACCCTTTTCAGTTGGTCTCCGGAGGCGGACTGCTATACTGGCGAGATCAGCGTGGGCTGGGTTTTCCCCCTGGTAGGAATCAGATTCAGCAGACCTCGATGGAGCGCACCAGACCGTGAAGTGGATATTCCGCACTAAATCCATCGAGCGCATCATGGCCGAGGCGGATTCTCCCGAGCATCGGTTGAAACGCACACTCACCGCTTGGGATCTCACCGCGCTTGGCATCGGCGCCATCATCGGCACGGGTATTTTTGTTTTGATTGGAACCGCCATCGTCGGCGACGCCAACCGGCCGGGCTCCGGTCCCGGCATCATCATCTCGTTCATCATGTCCGGGATCACCTGTGCGCTCGCCGCCCTTTGTTATGCCGAATTCGCCGCCATGATCCCGGTCGCAGGCAGCGCCTATACCTACTCCTACGCAACACTGGGCGAGTTTATGGCCTGGATCACGGGCTGGAACCTGATTCTCGAGTATGGGGTAGCCTGTGTCGCGGTCGCGATTGGCTGGTCCGGCTATTTCAATAATCTGCTCAAGATTCTGGGGTTCGAGTTGCCGTACTGGGCGACGCACGCCCCGACGGACGGCGGGATCGCCAATCTTCCAGCCGCAATCATTGTTCTGCTGGTGACCTGGCTCCTCGTCATCGGTATCAAGGAAAGCGCCAGAGCGACGGGCATTATCGTGTTGGTCAAGTTGGCGGTGATCGTCTTTTTCATCGCAACCGGCACGAGCTCCGTTGATCCAGCGAACTGGACTCCCTTCGCACCGGAAGGATTCCACGGGATCGGCGCCGCAGCCGCCCTAGTCTTCTTCGCCTACATCGGATTCGACGCCGTGTCGACCACGGCTGAGGAATCGCAGAATCCGCAACGCGATCTGCCCGTCGGCATCTTCGGCTCTCTGGGAATTTGTACGCTTCTTTATGTGGCGGTGGCGGCCGTGTTGACCGGCCTCATCCCCAGTCCGGAGATCGACGTTCACGCCCCAGTTGCCGAAGCGCTCAGACGAGTCGGCTACACATGGGGCGCTGCCTTGGTGGCGGTCGGTGCGGTGGCGGGAATCAGCAGTGTGCTCGTGGTGATGATGCTCGGACAGATTCGTGTCTTCTTCGCCATGTCGCGTGATCGGCTGTTGGGGCCCTGGCTCGCCAAGGTACACCCTACGTATGCGACCCCGCACCACGCCACCATTTTGACCGGGGTGTGCGTGTCGTTCTTGGCCGCCTTTATCGGTATTGGAGAGGCCGCAGACATGACGAACATCGGCACACTGTTCGCCTTCGTCCTCGTCTGCATTGGGGTAGTCGTACTCCGTAACGTGCGGCCTGATCATCCACGACCCTTTCGCCTTCCCTTCATGCCCGTGGTTCCCATTCTCGGCGCCTTGGCGTGTCTCGGCTTGATGGCTTTTCTCCCGGGAGTCACCTGGATTCGATTCGTGGTCTGGACCGCGATTGGGATTGCGGTGTACTTCGGCTACAGCGCCAAACACAGCAAGTTGAACGGGACAGAGACGGACCTCCATCCAGCATCAGCGCAGACCCTCAACAAGTAGGCGGAAAATAAGGGATGATTAGGTGCCAGGAGTGGACTGCGACGGCTCCGGTTTGGGTTGTTCGTCCGACTGAGCCTGAGGAGCAGTCTTGGCCGCTGGCGCCGGGGACTGTGGCGCCGGCTTCGGAGATGACGGTGTCCCAGCAGAAGCCGCAGGGGTTGAGGACGCAGCCGACGGTTTCGGTGCAGTTGTCGTCGTCCCGCCAGGAGGAGCGGCAGGTTTGGCTGCCGGCGACGCCCCTGCTCCGGCCGGTTTCGGTGGAGCGGCAGGTTTTGGTGGAGCCGGGCGTTCCGGCTTGATCCCCCCTTCCCAGCTCGGACCATCATACATATCTGCGGCAACAAGCCCCTTGGCCTTCCATTTTTCCTCGAAGTCCGCCGCCGCCTTGTTGGGGGTTTCCGCCTCACCGACCACGCTGCTGAACGGATAGACTTTGGGAGAGATGGCCACACGCTCCCCATTGCGGCGGAGGTAGAGCGCCACGGGGTTTCCTCGGTAGGGACCAAGGAAAATGTGAATCGAGCCCACGTATTCAAGCGGCGTGACGGACACAGGCCCCCTCGTGTAAGGGCGCGATGATGCCATAGGCAAGGGGGAAGTGACAAGTGCGAGACTTGGAAGGTCGGGGTGAGAAGAGAGTGATAAGGGAAGAGGCTATCAGGCGGAGACAACAGGTGGCGAGCAACGAGCCCACTAGGAGCGTGGTATATCCAGTGAGGTGGCGCGCAGGGATCGACGGCTGCACAGTTGAACCACTTTGGCCCTTCAAGAACCGGCGCCAGGCGATGGGAAGCTTAGAATGAAACTCCCACACCGGCCGCGACGATGTGCGCGCGGAAGGACAGCGAGACTTCGGGGTTGCCGGCACCTTCCGCTTCCCACTTATACTTTGTGCCGAAGTACTTATACTCGCCGAACAGATATACGCGATCGGACACATAGGCCCGAAGCCCACCGAACAGTTGGAAGGCCAAAGCCGATTCCGCTGACTTGCCAGTGACGCCCACAAATCCGGTCTGGAGGCTGTTGATGTCGATGAAGCCAATCGATAGCCCTCCGCCGGCCCCAATATAGGGTTGGAACACCGACCCAGGGTACCGCAGCAACACGTTGGCCATCCAATTCAGGGACACGACGTTCGCGTCCGCATTCGAGAACCCCGTATTGGGCACTCGGAGGTCTCCTCCAAATCCGTTTACCTCTCCTTCCAGCCCGAAAATCCCCTTCGCGCTTGAAGGAAACACACCGACCTTGAAGCCTCCACCGAAGGACCGCCTTAACTCGGGATTTGATACTCCCACGCCGCCGACCTTCAGATCCTCGTCCATCGGACTGCTGCCGAGCCCGAAGACGCTGATATACACGCCGCTCTTGCTTGACTGAACTGATTGCTCCCGGTCCAAGGCCGTCTTGGGAATCGGTGCGTCGGTCGCCGTCGTCGACGACGTATCAACGCCCTCCGCGGCAACGGGGCGGGGCGTGACGAAATGAAGTGCGAGGAGAATGGCTGCGAGAGCCGCAGTGCATCCGGCCAAGTACGGATGGAATCGCCCTTTCATCTGATTCGAGCGCCCAAGTTCACCTTGCCTCTCGACGGAACTCAGAGCTTTGTTCTTGAGCAGCCGTTCCCGTCGGTCCCCTTGGAGCGGCACCGCTTAGCACGAGAGACCCATGAGAGAGAATTCGCGAATACCGCGCGCTGGTAAGCTACAAAAGGAAGACACCCGATAGCGAGGTGCGACAGGTCCTTGGTTATCGACTAGGCATTTCCTGCGGGACCTGTGGGGCTGGGCGGCTCGCTCCGCTGTCCGAATTTCAGGTCGTGAACGGCCCGAGTCGTGATGGTGTGACCGCAGCACTGCACACCTTGAAATCCTGCGCCACCGTCCAAGACCATCACGCGCAGCCCGCAGGAATCAGGAAATTGCCGCTTCTCTTCGATCATGGCAGCCGGAGGTAGGGCGCCTTTCTTCCGACCTTTCGAGGGAAGGATGTCCGAGACCACATCGGCCTCGGTCAACTCATGGCCACAGCAGACGATCTTCTCGAAACCTTCGCCACCCCCCATGATCTTGACCACCAACCCGCAACTGTCCGGGAAGCGCTTGCGCTCGTCGAGAATGTCGCCCCTTTTTAGTGCCATGGAGTCCTCCTTCAACGGAGGACTATACCGCGACGCCGGCGCCTCGTCCACGGCCCTCAGTCACGCGCGAGAGCACATCTTGATGCGCCGAGCAGCCGACGACGGATTTGGCATCCGGAATGCGAGCGGCCTCATAGGGAAGGACGAACCGATCTTTCACTCGGGCGATTCGTCGCAGCGAGGCCTCGAGGCGAGCCTCGCTGATCGTGCCGTCTTTCACCGCCGTCAGCATGGCTTCCATCGCAGCCACCTCCCGATCATGCTCCTTGCAAATCAGCAAAATGTCGACCCCAGCTAAAAAGGCCCGCACCGCCGCTTCTTCGATGCCGTAGTGATCGATGATAGCGTGCATTTCCAAGTCGTCGGTCAACACGAGCCCATCATACCCGAACTCCTCCCGAAGCAGCGATCGCAGGACGATCGGAGACAAGGTGGCAGGCAGCGACGGATCCACTGCTTCATAGACCACATGGGCCGTCATGAGGCTCGCCAGCCCGTTTTCAATGGCATGCTGGAAGGGCCGCAGTTCCATGTCCCGCAGTCGCTCGATCGGCGCGGAGACGACCGGGAGCTCCTTGTGTGAATCTTTGATCGTATCGCCGTGCCCCGGGAAGTGCTTACCGCAGGCCACCACGCGGTGGTCTTGGAGCCCCGCCATCGTCGCCAAGCCGAATTCGCATACGGCCGTTGCCGTCGCGCCGAAGGCGCGATCGCCGATGATGGGATTGTCGGGATTGCTGTTCACGTCCAGGACCGGAGCCATGTTCATATTCACGCCGACGGCGCGCAACTCATTGGCGATCGCGGCCGCCGCACCATATGCCAGCGTCGACTGACTATGTCCCACGACCTCCGCGGCTGGAAAAATCGTAAACCCTTTCGGAAGGCGAGAGACGCGACCGCCCTCCTGATCGATCGAGATCAGGAGGGGAATCTCGACGCGCTTCTGAAGCTCGTTCGTCAGGCGCACGATTTGATCGCGGGACACGAGGTTTCTCGAAAAGAGAATGACCCCGCCCGGTTGGTACTCGGTCATGACCCGCGACCAGTCTTTGGACACGGTCGTACCCATGAATCCGAGCATGAACAGCTGGCCGATCTTCTCTTTGAGTGTCA
This sequence comes from Nitrospira sp., assembly GCA_036984305.1. Classification (NCBI taxonomy): domain Bacteria; kingdom Pseudomonadati; phylum Nitrospirota; class Nitrospiria; order Nitrospirales; family Nitrospiraceae; genus Nitrospira; species Nitrospira sp. Next base: position 157,484 of record BQWY01000001.1, on the reverse strand, counting down.
TGGTCCTCGCTCGTTACAAAGAGTGGTCGATCAGATATTGCAGCAACAGCCGAGTCCCGATTGCTGTAGGTCCTTTCGGAATATAGGCGCGTTCGCGTTCGCTCCAATCCGTGCTGGCAATGTCCAGGTGGACCCACGGATACCCCTCGGCGAACTTGCTCAGGAACACCGCCGCGGTAATCATCCCCCCGCCACGTCCCCCGATGTTCCGCATATCCGCGACGTCGCTCCGGAGCTGCTCGAAATACTCGTCCCAGAGCGGCATTTCCCAGACCCGCTCGCCGGCCTTCTGTCCGGCGGCCTGCAGCCGACGCTTTAGCGCATCACTGGTGCCGAGCATCCCAATGGCGAATTGGCCAAGGGCCACGACACAGGCCCCGGTCAACGTCGCAATATCGATCACGGCAGCGGGGTCGAGGCGGGCGGCGTAGGCCAATCCATCAGCGAGGATCAATCGACCTTCCGCATCTGTATTTTGCACTTCAACCGTCTTTCCCGAAAGTGTTTTCACGATATCGCCGGGTTTCATGGCTCGTCCGCCGGGCATATTTTCCGCCACCGGCAGGATGCCGACGAGATGCATAGGCAATTTCAATCGCGCCGCCGCGCGCACCGACGCCAAGACCTCAGCCCCGCCGGTCATGTCGGCCTTCATCTGCTCCATGTTCTCTGACGGCTTGAGCGAGATACCGCCGGTATCGAATGTGATGGTTTTCCCCACGAATACGGTCGGCTTGCTGCCTTTCGCTGTCTTGGGACCTTTGTAGTCCAGAATGATGAACTTCGGCGGCTCATGGCTCCCTCGCGCCACGCCAAGCAGCGCACCCATTCCTAATTCTTCAATCTCCTTTTTTTCGAGTATCTTGAGCGAGACTCCCGTCTCCTTTGCGATCGCCTTGGCCTCGTCGGCGATACGCGACGGCGTCATCACATTGGACGGGTGATTGCACAGATCCCGTGCAAAGACCGCCGCCTCCCCGGTGGCGGTCCCTCGACGCACGCCTTCCGCCGCCTGTTTGAGCCGAACCTTGTCCGGGACCAGAAGAGTGAACTGCGTGACCTCGTGCCGTGGAGTTCCATTTCCGTCGCTCCGATACGCCGTGAACTGATAGTTACCCAGCACGGTCCCTTCGGTCATGGCCTGCCCCACATCCACCGCCGTGCAACCCTTGGGGAATACCGGTGGGAGCGTGCCGATGAATCCCGAGACCTTGGCCTGACGGGCCCGCTTGACTGCATGCCCCATCCCTTGCCGCAAGGCATCGAGTTTGAACTCCCTACGCTTGCCCAGACCGATGAGCAGCACACGCTTGGCCGGTACCTTGCCCTGCGCATGCATCGGCAACACGTCCCCTGCCTTTCCGTCGAACTCTCCCGTCCGGATGGTATCGATAATGGCGCCGTGAAGAGCCTTATCGAACCAGGCAGCCTCATGCTTGAGCGTGGTCTCTCCTTCGAACAGAAACAATACGACCATATCGGACGACTGCCCTTCAACACGCCCAAGTTTCGCTTCCACCTGCAGCTTGTTCATCGCGTCTGCGCTCCTCTCGTCTGAATCACGTGAAGTGCCCGTCTGTGTTGTGCGACGATGGGGGGTTCTTGCCCGGTCGTCTACACGCCCCGCATATCGGGAGACCAAATAAATTTGTGCAACTGAGGCTGTAAGCGAACCGGCAATCGATCCGCTAAGATCCATTCCGCCAGGGTCCGAAACTCCAGTTGTCCGAACACCGGGCTAAAATGAACCGGGTGGCGCGCGGTCAACCCGCGTTCCAATACGATCGCGCGAGCCCATTCATAATCGGCGCGGTCGCTCAAGACGAACTTGATCTCGTCCGTGGCCTGAAGACAGTCGAGATTCTCCCATCGCATGTGCTGCGACATGCCGCTCCCTGGACATTTGATATCAAGAATCGTGCGCACGCGTCGATCCACACCACGGACATCGACGGCGCCGCTGGTCTCGAGCAAGACGGTGAACCCCTGATCGCAGAGTCGTTGCAACAGCGGGAACGCCTCAGCTTGAGCCAACGGTTCACCCCCCGTGACTTCGACCAGCCCACAGCCATAGGCTTCGACTCTTGCCGATACCTCCTCCAGTTTCATTTCCTCACCCCCGTGGAAACTATAGGCGGTATCGCACCAGGTGCATCGGAGCGGACACCCGGTCAGTCGGATGAACACGCAGGGTTGCCCGGCAAAGGTCGACTCCCCTTGAATGCTGTGAAAAATCTCCGTCACGCGCATGAGGCGTCTACTCCCACCGGATGACCGACCAATTCCGCCGCTGAGCGACCTGCTCCATGCCGCGGATCGGGTTCACGACCAATGGATTCCCGACGACTTCCAGAAGGGCAACATCGCCGGGACTATCTCCGTATGCATAGCTGGACGGGAGATGAATGCTGCGAGCCTGGGACCACGCTTCAATCAAGGCACGCTTGCCCTCTCCGTACGGGAGCGGGGGATACACGTGTCCGGTATAGCCGCACGCGTCTCGGACCAGTCTGGCAGCAATCACGGTCTCGACTCCCAGATGGCGAGCAAGGGGCAGGATGAGATTCTCCAACGAACCCGTCACCAATACGACCTCGTGTCCTGCCTCCCGGTGCGACTCGAGCCGAGCCAGGGCTTGTCTCGACAGCGCCGGGATGAGATGGGCCCGTGAGAATCGTTCCGCAAGATCGTCGAGGACCTCGGGGGATTTTCCCTCGAGATACAACTTGCGCACGCGCAACGGCTGGTACGATACCGGCGGCATGTGCCGGAGCAGATGCGCCACACTTCGTACTGTTTCACGCCAGCCCACGATGTCATGCCGCCACAGATAGCGAAAGAATCGGAGTTCGCTGGCCGACCCCGGCAACAGCGTGTTGTCGACGTCAAAAAATGCGGCGATCCTGGTCGTGGGTCGCACATCGACCGGATCATGAGCCAAGTCCAGAGACACGCAGCCTCGAATACGGGTCGCGACACACCCGATGGTGGTCTGAAGGACCGCGCGAAGGAGCGCGGAAGAGACGCAGGACGAAATTCTAACCAAGGGGTCCTTGATTGACAAGGATTTTTGCCCACTTCTATAACCCGCCCTCTACTCTCAGAAACCTCTGTGGCCAGTGCGGATTTTGGTGCGTAATGAGATCAACGGCACCTTGGAGCGGTCGAGCGACTTTGGAGGGCTCCCCTCGCCTCTCCCTTTCGTGGATCGTGATCTCTGGACTTCGAAGGGATCGTCTCTGAACGAAGCGATTCGACGGTCTGGCGGTCGATCTGGCTATGTATCTCTACAGCATACGGCACTCGGGGCCAGCCGATACATGCTCAGTCCGCGCACCACCACTGGGGGGCGCGTGCGTGTAACGTTGAAGACCGCACGGGGAAAAGGGACTTGTTCACTGTGCGCTTGGGCTGAAAGATTCTGAACCAATTCCGTTCAACCTCCTAGCTCGAGCGGCGAAGTCGGGGTTGACTCCACTAGCCGAAGCTAGCTTGACAACAGGCTACCTCGCACGTAGCATCCCTCCTTCTTCGCAAGTCGGGATGGTGATGGAAGTTCAGTTCCTCCGACTCTGTGGGGAAACCTGAACAGCCATGTTACCTCTCCGCCAAGAGCTTAAGGACCTCTCCCGTTCGTGTGAACGCCTCATCTCTGCAGCCGGTCTTCAGAACGCGACTGCATTCTCGTCTGTCGAGATCGACTGCATCGCGTACTATGTGAGAGAGTTGACAAGTCTCGTCAATCGACTAGCGCCAGACCGCCACCCGCAGGAAGCCCAGAAACGGCAAACCATGAAAGAGTACGCCAGCGCCAGCGAGGCCGTGATGCACTTGAAGGATCTCTCTGAAGATGAGCGACAAAGCGTCCTGAACTCGGTTGCCGATGTGCAGACCAATATTCTTGATGACTCCCAGCGCTAGCAGCAGACGGCTTACCAACCCTCAACGAGTTCCAGCTCAACGATAGGTATATCGCTCCCGCTCAATCGACGCGGCTGTCTCCCACCTGATCGGGGTTATCCTGGCAACCCTAGTGATCGCCTCCCTACGGGAAGACTCTTGACGAGCGGCCACGGTGACGGCTACGATCCTGGCCACGATTGACCCTCTTAACAAAACACCGTCCCTGTGCGAAGTCCTTGAAGATTCAGGATATCCGCAAGACGCTAAGTAGTTTGGGCCGAAGTGGTGGAATGGCAGACACGCACGTTTGAGGGGCGTGTGGCGCAAGCCGTGCGGGTTCAAGTCCCGCCTTCGGCACCATATCTTTACCTTCACGGGTCTCGCCCGTAGTAGTTCATATCTAGCTCTTGTCCACTGCTGCATTGCTAGTTCTATACGATCGACTATCTTCCTCGGTTGTGCATACCCCGTTTTTCGTGTTCCTGCCGTCCCATGATAGGGTAAGCCATTGTCATCTTCAGCACCTCCTGTTCTGGCCTCCCGAATCAGGACAGCGTGCGTGAGTCGTGCGAAGTGCCAAACGTGACGAACACGACGACCGGCACCCAACCGGAATATCCTCACCAGCTGCTGACCGTGGTGCGAACCCTCGTGAAGGAAGTCCACCCCGGCAGCACCGCAGCGCATTCGGCAAATTTGGACAGTGCGCTCGATCGCGATCTCGGCCTCGATAGCCTCTCCCGCGTGGAGTTGTTCTCGAGACTGGAGCGAGAATTCAACGTCGACCTTCCCGAGAGTCTCGTCGCCGAGGCCCGGACCCCAGGCGACTTTCTGAACGCTATCCTGACGCGTGCGGGCGTGGCCCGGGCGAAGGCCACGAGCCAGACGGTGCTGCCAGCGCACCAGAAGGCGGGCGGTATCCCCGACACCATCCCCACCCTGATCGATGCCCTGGCCTGGCAGGCCGCCGTACACGGTGAGCGCATCCATGTTCACGTGCACGGTGAAGGAGGCACGATTGAGCAGATCCCATTTCAAGCCCTGTATCGTGAAGCCCGGGCTATTGCAGTGGGCCTCCGACGTTCGGGATGTAGGCCCGGTCAAACGGTGGCGTTGATGCTTCCCACCGGGCGCGATTTTTTCAGCGCGTTCTCCGGCATCCTACTGGCCGGTGCTATCCCGGTCCCGATCTACCCTCCGACGCGATTGACCCAGCTCGAAGAACATCTGATGCGGCAGACAAGCATTCTCAATAATGCAGACGTGACCGCATTGATCACGGTTCCGGAAGGCTCCCGCGTGGCGCGCCTCCTCAAGGGCCAGGTTCCGACGATTACGCATGTGACCACGGCCGTAGAAGCGGCCGGCGACCCGGAGGCATTCCAGACACCCTACGTGACCGCACAGGACACGGCCTTCCTCCAATACACATCCGGCAGCACCGGAAGCCCTAAGGGAGTCGTCCTCACGCATGCCAATTTGCTGAGCAACATCCGGGCGATGCGAGACGTGACCCACGTGACGGAGGAGGACGTTTTCGTCAGCTGGTTGCCGCTGTATCACGACATGGGACTGATCGGCGCGTGGCTTGGTGCGTTGGTGTGCGGCTATCCATTGGCGATCATGTCCCCACTGAGTTTCCTTACCAAACCGGTGCGTTGGCTCAAGGCCATCCATATGCATCGCGGGACCATTTCGGCAGCACCGAATTTTGCCTACGAGTTGTGCGCCTCCCACATCGCCGACCAAGACCTCGAAGGGGTCGACCTGAGTTCTTGGCGCCTGGCCCTCAACGGTGCCGAGCCGGTGAACCCCGATACGCTCGACCGTTTTGCTACGCGGTTCGCCCGTCATGGATTTCGCCGGGAGGCGATGTTGCCGGTGTATGGCCTGGCCGAATCGACTGTCGGCGTGGCGTTTCCTCCTCCCGCTCGCGGTCCGTTGATCGATCGCATCCGGCGCGAGCCTTTTGTGACAACGGGCGCGGCCATTCCAGCGGAGGCAGGCGAGACGGATGTGCTGCGCTTTGTGAGTTGCGGCGGGGCCCTCCCTGGGCACCAGATCAGGATCGCAGATGAACAGGGCGGTGTACGACCGGAACGCGTCGAAGGGCATCTTCAGTTCACGGGCCCATCGGCCACGAGCGGATATCTCCGTAATCCGGAGGAGACCGAGCGTATGAAACTGGGAGCATGGCTGGACTCGTTCGATCTTGCTTATATGGCCAATGGCGAGGTGTATGTCACCGGGCGCACGAAGGACCTGATCATTCGTGGCGGGCGCAACCTCCATCCGTACGAATTGGAATTGTCCATCGGCCAGTTGCCGGGAATGCGCAAAGGATGTGTGGCAGTCTTTGGCAGCCGCGATCGCGCGACGGCGACGGAGAAACTCGTCGTGGTGGCGGAAACCAAGCAGCGACATCCCGCTCAGCGGGAGGACCTGCGCCGGCAGATCATGGGCCTTGCGACCGACATCGTCGGATCGCCGCCGGACGACATCGTACTCGCCCCACCGCATGCGGTGCTCAAGACCTCCAGCGGCAAAATCCGCCGCACGACCATGCGCGAACGATATGAACAGGGGACGATCGGAACGGAGCACCCACAGTCCTGGCAGTCAGTGGCGAAACTGGGTCTCACCGGTCTTGCGGGACAACTTGGACGTCGGCTGCGCGCAGTTGGGGAGCGGGCATACGGCTTCTATTGTGTGACGGCTGGTGGGTTCCTCCTGGTGATAGCTTGGCTCCTTGTGGCGATCACACCGTCTAAAAGGGCCGCCTACGGCATCGCTCGACTCATGGCTCGCACTCTCATCCGATTGTGCGGTTTGTCGCCGCAGGTAACCGGATTGTCCTATCTGGCCGACGAGACGTCCAGGATCATCGTATCCAATCACTCGAGCTATCTCGACGGCATGATCCTCTTCGCGGTACTGCCCGGTCAGCCCATATTCACGGTGAAGGGCGAATTGGAGCGGGCATGGGTGATGCGCGTGTTTCTTAGGAAACTCGGCGTGCAGTTTGTCGAGCGGTTTGCGGTTGAAAAGAGCGTGGCTGCCGCAGATCATCTCGCGAAGCGCCTGGAAGCACACGAGACGCTCGTGTTCTTCCCCGAGGGTACCTTCCGGCGGCGGCCCGGCTTGCTGCCGTTTCGACTTGGCGCCTTCACCGCCGCCGTTCGCTCGCAGACTCCAATTGTGCCGATGGCCCTGCAGGGCACCCGCACGGTTCTTCCTGAAGGAGACTGGCTGCCCCGACCGGGCCGGATCTCGATTGTCATCTGCCCACCCATCGCGCCGGTTGGGAACGACTTCAAGGCGGCCTTGTCGCTACGGCGCGACGCGCGGGCTGTGATATTGCACCACGTCTCCGAACCCGACATCGTCGACCCTACGGAAACAGCACTCACGAAAATACCGGTCTGATATGGATTGGCGAGCAGAAGTGGCTGACGTTCTCGCATGGTCTGGGGTAGAATGGCCACCGCATGGTACGCCGACCTGCTTCCCACACCGCCCACGCCCGCGCCTGGTCACGGCTGACGGCCGATGACCTGCACTTCTTCAACGAGGGCACCCACCTCCGCCTGTACGACAAACTGGGGGCCCACCTTGGCAACGTCAACGGCGTGGTCGGGACGTGGTTTGCCGTCTGGGCCCCCAATGCCCGCCGGGTATCGGTATTCGGCGACTTCAATGGGTGGACCACCCCGGGGGAGACACTTCATCCGGTCGAGCGTTCCGGCCTCTGGGAAGGGTTCGTAGCGGGCGTGAAACAAGGTACGTTGTACAAGTACCACGTTGAGTCGCATCTGCACGGCTATGCCGTTGAGAAAGCCGACCCCTTCGGCACGCTCCATGAGCAGGTGCCCAAGACGGCGTCGGTCGTCTGGGACCTAACATACGGATGGCAGGATCAGGCGTGGATGGCCTCGCGAGGAGAGCGGCAGGATCACGTCGCCCCTGTCTCCATATACGAGGTTCATCTCGGATCTTGGCAACGCGTCCCCGAGCAAAGCAATCGCTGGCTCAGCTATCGGGAACTTGCTCCCCGCCTCGCGGATTATGTCACCACGATGGGCTTCACGCACGTAGAGCTGCTCCCGGTCATGGAGCATCCCTTCTATGGATCATGGGGGTATCAAACGACCGGCTATTTCGCACCCACCAGCCGCTATGGAACACCGCAAGACTTCATGTATCTCATCGACTATCTCCACCAGCATGGGATCGGCGTGCTGCTCGATTGGGTGCCATCCCATTTCCCGACCGACGCCCACGGGCTGGCATTTTTCGACGGCACGCATCTGTACGAACACGCCGATCCCCGGCAGGGCTACCATCCCGACTGGCAGAGTGCCATTCCCAACTACGACCGGCACGAGGTCCGGAGCCTGCTCTTGAGCAGTGCACACTTTTGGCTGGACCGCTATCACGCCGACGGACTCCGGGTGGATGCGGTCGCGTCGATGCTCTACCGCGACTACTCGCGCCGGGACGGGGAATGGATACCAAACGAATTCGGCGGGCGGGAGAACCTCGGCGCCATTCAGTTTCTGCGGCAGTTGAACGAAACGTGCTATCGTCATTTTCCCGGCATCCAGATGATCGCGGAGGAGTCGACGTCCTGGACGGCGGTTTCGCGTCCAACGTACATCGGCGGCCTTGGTTTTGGATTTAAGTGGGACATGGGCTGGAGGCACGATACCCTCACCTACTGCGCCAAGGATCCGATCTATCGCCGTTACCACCACGACCACCTCACCGACCGCATGCTCTACGCGTTCAATGAAAACTTCGTATTGGCGCTCTCCCACGACGAAGTCGTACATGGCAAGGGATCGCTCCTGGGAAGAATGCCCGGCGACGACTGGCAGAAGTTCGCCAATCTTCGCCTGCTCTTTGGATCCATGTACGGGCAGCCTGGCAAGAAAATGCTGTTCATGGGCGGAGAATTCGGACAGTGGCAGGAATGGAACCACGAGCGCAGTTTGGACTGGCATCTCTGCGAGTCGGCGCCGCATCAGGGCGTGGCCCGGTGGGTCGCGGATCTGAACCGGCTGTACCGCGAGACACCGGCCCTGCATTGGTCGGATTGCAACCCTCACGGATTTGAGTGGATCGACTGCCACGATGCGGAAGCGAGCGTCATCAGTTGGCTGCGACGAGGGTCGGCCTCCGAGTCGGTCGTCGCCGTCGTGTGTAACTTCACCCCCGTTCCCCGGTTCGACTATCGGATCGGCGTGCCGATCGCGGGCGCGTGGCGCGAAGTCCTCAATAGCAATGCACGGGACTATGGAGGAAGCGGTCTCGGTAACGTAGGTCGGATCACGGCCGACCCCGTGCCATACCATGGTCGACCCTACTCGGTCGACCTGACACTGCCACCTTTGGGAATCGTGTTCCTGGCCGGTCCGGCCCAGTAACCGAGGCCACACCCTGAAAAAGCTTGCATCGAACCTCGGAAGATGATGGAATTTGCCCTCCGTGCGCGCAGTTCGCCAGATTCGAGAGGAATTCCATGGCTTCGGTCCTCATAGTCGACGACGAGGAGCAGCTCCGCCTTCTGATGCGGCAGGCACTCGAACAGGCCGATTTCGCAGTGCAGGATGCGAAGGACGGCAAAGAGGCCTTGGAGCAATACCGTCGAAATCCCACTGATTTGGTCATCATGGATATCTTGATGCCTGGACAGGACGGGCTCGAAAGCATTATCCAGTTGCGCCGGGAGTTTCCGACCGTCAAAGTGATCGCGATCACGGGGGGGAGCGAAATGATCGGCGTGCTGAACTACCTCGAGGTCGCCAAAATGCTGGGCGCTCGTCGAACCCTGCACAAGCCCTTCGAGTTAAAGGAACTGGTCGAGGCCGCCGAAGCCGAACTGGTCAAGTAGCGCCTGCACGTCCAACGTCCGTCGCGAGCTCAACGCCCGTCACCAAGTACCCCCACACCTCACAACCGCGCCGCGCCGCCTCGCATGTGGATCCTTCAACTCAACGCTGTCCTCGGTAGCCTGGTCGTCACGATAGGACTCTGGGTCCTGGCCGGACAGCTGTCGCTCGAGTTCGCGTTGTTCGCGACGCTCGCGGTGGCGATCTTTCTCTTGTGGGTCGGCTCGCAGGTCTTATCGATCTGGGCGTGGGCCACCCTGTTGCTCGGCCTGGAGAGCCTTACCTGGCCAGTTGTCCTTATGGTGCAGGTCAAGCAATCGGGGATTGAACCGACGGACGAGCAAATGACCACGCTCCTCACGGCCATGCTTTTCGGCTTGTTCTCGTCGATTTTTTGGCTCACGTTTTCATACGGACTCTTTCGATGGGCCGCCAGGTCCAAGGCCTCCGCCAATTCTGCTGCACTCGCGGCTTCAGCCGCGCAATCACACTTGGAAGGATCTGCCAAAAAAAGCAGGAAAAAGCGGCATCGCTGAACCCGTATGCTCCTTTTTCCCGACTCCTCCTGACTACGCCAGATCAAGAGGATCGACGTCCACGGACAACCTGATCCCCTTGCGACTGGCCTGCCCGGCCAAGGTGTCGCGTGTCTCTCGCACCAGCGCACGTACGCGCGCACCGTCGCGTCCCTTGACGATCAATCGCCACCTTGATCGACCTCGCGCGCGCGTGGCCGATGCCGCTACCGGTCCCAGAACGGCACAAGCCCCATCCTGCCCACTGCGACTCGATTGACTGGATCCTCCTTGCAGCAACCCTGCCCAGTGCCCGGCAAGCATGCGGACGTCCTCTTCGCGCGGCCCGCTCACGTCCAAGGCCGCCATGCACGCATAGGGGGGATATTCCAGGGCTTGGCGCAAGACTATTTCCTCACGCTCCCACAAATCTCGATCGCCAGTGACCACCGCACGAATGACCGGATGCGTCGGCAGGCACGTCTGCATCAGGACACGTCCTCCAACGGTCGGATCCGCCAGCGAGACGACATCCGACAGCTCCTGGTACGTCCGTTCCGATGCCCGAAAGTCGGGAACCTGCAACCCGGCTTCGGCATACGCGATGCCTACGAACACACAGGAGCGTTCGGGAAGCTCGCGAATCATGAGCCTGGTGCCTACGGCAATCTGCCATGGAACGGGGTGCGACATGGCAGCCCCACGACGAACTCGGGTCATTCGCCCTCGTGGCGTCGCGGTGTCCCGATCCATCCGGACGATGCAGGCATTTGGAAACAAGGTCCTGACCTCGGCCTCCAAGCGCTCGGTGCCGCAGCCAACCAGATCAAAGTGCGCACCCTGACATGCCGGGCACCGATCAGGCGCCGGCGATTGCATCCCACACGCACGACAACGCACCCGCCGGGATTCCTGCGAGTAGGCGAGCGCAACCTGGCACTGCGAGCAGCGCGGGACCGCCCGGCATGCCCGGCAGACGAGGGCCGGGGCATAGCCCCGACGATTGAGATATAATGCAACTCGTCCGCCAGATTGGACGGTTTCTCGAATGGCCTGCTCCATCTCAGGTGAGAGGACGGTTTCCTGCGGAGGATACGGCAACGACACCACCTCGACTGGAACCGACGGAGTAACCTGCGTCAGGGTGGCGTGCGATTGCTCCCTGGTCTCCTCGATGCGCACGCGCGTTTCGAGCGAGGCATGCGCGCTCAACAACAGCAGCACCGCATGCTCCAGCTCAGCCCGCTTCCAGGCGACATCGCGGGCATGATATCGAGGCTCTTGTTCATCCTTATACGCCGTATGATCTTCCTCCTCGACGACGATCAAGCCGATCTCGTCCAGCGGGGCGAGTATCGCGGCTCTGGTCCCAACGACCATCCGCACCGCTCCGGAACGAATGCGTTGCCAGGCCGCCGCGCGTTCGGCCGGGGAGCGTTCGCCGTGCCACAGCTCGGCTAAAGGCCCCCATCGCGCCCGCACTTCCCCCCAAATAGTTGCCGCGCGTCGAACCTCCGGCGCTAACACGATCGCATTGCGACTCGCCGCGACCGCCGCCTCGAGCCCTGCCAGCATCACGGCAAGACGTCGATCCGCTTGGGCTTCGAACAGCGAAGCCGAGAACGTCTTCCGTTCAATGCGGGATCTCGGGATGGGGTCGTCCTTGGGGAGCTGGCACGCGCTCACGTGCACATCTGCCGGACTATCCGAGGTCTCGATCTGGTTGGAAGGGGCAGGGGGAGCAACTACGGAAGTGCGGATCCATCCTTGCTCCATCGCCGAGGTGACCCGGGCTCGGCTCAGATTCGGCACGGCCTTTCTCAGTTCTTTGAAGGTTCCACCTGGACGTGCGGTAAGTCGTTGTACCAGCTGCCGATCGATTTCCGACAATGCCCTCCCGACGGCCAGCGCCTCGATTCCCTTCTCCGTGGCGACATAGCGCTCCACCCTGCCCGGGGCGCCAGCCGGAGGAAGAATCAAGCGTAGACACTGTCCGAGCGAGGCCAGGTAATGCTGGGCAATCCATCGGGCGAGGTCCAACAATCGACCGTCGACCTGTGCGGAACCCTCATCACAGCTGAGTCCGATGATGGCCCGGACTCGCCTCAATTCGGGCACCCCGACGTCAGTCGGACGAACGTCGACGACGAGGCCGCGAACCGTCACGGCCCCAAAGGGAACTAACACGGCATCCCCCACATGCAGGGTTGCCCGTAGGGTTTCAGGCACCAGATAAGTAAAGGGGCGAGCGAAATGTCGGGGAACGACGACGTCGGCGTACAGTGACACTGGAAATCGCGATGATAGGATTGGGCTCGGGAACCGGCGCGCCCAGCCGGGAAGCGCGGTGACGATCTTAGCAGTCCACGGCCGGTCGCACAATCGCCAGCGTCACCGTCCGTGAGCGGAAATAGAGCGAAAACGGAGGGGGCTTCGATTACATGTTCCCGTGGAGGGGAGGAGCGTCGGCAGGCAACGGCAAGCCTGATGTCTTGTCATCGCCCTGAACCGGATCGGTCACCGATGAGTCGGCAGCCGGAGTATCGGTCTGGCTGGTTGGCCCGGGAACGTCCGGGGCTGCTCCAGCGCCCGCAGCCGTCGAATCCGTCACGGGATCCGAACCCGTGGCGGGCGGATTCGCGTCGGCTGTGGAGTGCAGCGTCGACATTGCGCCATCCGGAACCGGCGAGGTCGAACCACCGTCGTTCAGAGACGGTGTGGCAACGGTGGAGAGGGTCGTTCCGGCCGACTTGCTGGGCACGGAGTGCTCCGTAAAGGTCGGGGCTTCGGGCTCGGTCTGCTTTGCGGCATCCGCAGGCTGAATGATGATTTCGACGCGGCGATTGCGCTGGCGCCCCTCTTCCGTCGTGTTGGGAGCCACAGGCTGTGTCGCCCCATACCCCACCGAAGTCAGCCGATCAGCATCAAGCCCGGATTCCTGAGTCAAATAATGTGCGACACCGGCGGCACGCGCCTTGGACAACTCCCAATTCGTCGGAAATTTGCTTTTTAGGCTGGGGCCGATCTCCTGACTGTCCGTGTGGCCTTCCACGCGTATCAGTTGGTCCGGCATTTCTCTCAGCATGTCACCGATTTTCTTCAGGAGGGGGATGCCGTCGGCTTTGACGACGGCCTCGCCAGAATCGAAATAGAGCTGATCGGTTTTTTCGTCCAGGTTCACCACAACCCGCCTGCCGCTTTGGTCGACATGGGCGCTCGACCTGCCCTCGCTCTCGCGTGCAAGATCGTCGATCTTTTTCGCAAGCTCCCGCACCTGCTCCTTTTCGGTGATCGGGAGCGACTCCAACTCGGCCGCACGGTCCGGCGCCGGTGTTTTCATCACGACGCGGTCACCGATCAGGAGAGGCGCAATCGTTTTCGTCACGAGCACCGTGGAGGTCGTGTCTTCCGTGGCGATCACCTTGACTTCGCCCAGAACGCGCCGGGGCAATCCCCCGCCCACACGGAAGAGCTGCAGACGATCTCCCGTTCGAAAGCCGTCATTACGACCCCGGTCGATATAGACAACCTGTCGCTGACCGGTCAGCGTGCGGTAGGCAACAAAGTCCACCACCATGCCTTGCGCGTCTGGCGCGGGTCGCGACACCGGCTGAGCGACTTCGGCCTCTTCGGGCGGCGTGAATCGCACGAGATGATCGCCTGGGCCAATAGAATTGAATGACGCCACTAATTTGCCGACCGCCAGGCGCCCTTCGACCTCGGTCAGCTTGACCACACCTAACCGCTGGATCAATTCTCCCAGGTATTGACGGGTGGCGGGGTGATAGACCTTATGGGTCCGACGATAGACCGTATACAACGAGCCCACCGTCGCCTCTTGATCGAGATCCAATCGCAGATAAATCGAATGGGTCCCGCCACTGATCATGCGATTACCGGTCACCTGATTATCGCCCGTGATCTGGTTCACGACCCCATCGAGAGGCTGATCGGTGCGAATGGCGCCAGCGGGAAAAGCGTAGGTCTGGTCGCCGCGGACCACGCTTTCTACGATGGGATCAGTGATATAGCCCGCGTGGAGATCGGGGGCGAGCCCCGGCACCGTCAGACCCAGGACCATCGCCGTGCGAAATGCGAGCTTTGTAAGGTTTTTCATGGATTTCTCCTACACCAACGAACCTTAGCAGATCGCAGTCACCTGTCAAGCAATCGACAGAGTTGGAGCAGCCGCTCAGACGATTCTCCTTCGAGAAATCGGTGGCTCCGGAGATGGCATTCGATTCGAGCTCAATCGACCCCTTCCCCTCCAATGCCGTGAGGTATAAGATAGAAACTAATGCTACCCGAACCGACTAAACGCGGTGCCTCGGCGAAACCATCCCGTCGCCTCGATACACAGATCCACCGGCGAAAGAAGGGAAAACCCATTCCGCCGCTCGAGGCCGAATGGGATGAGGTGGATGCCACAGGTCCGCCCAACCTGCGAACGCCGCCGTCGCACATGCGACGGTCAGAGCACGGCTGATCGGTCATAGGCAGTCGCCCTCCTCCGCCCGATCACAGACATCATGCGTGGGCATCATGATTGTCCCGACGTATCTGCTAATCGATATCGATCCTGGCGATATACAGGGCCATTTAGGACTTTCGGGGTGGGCACGGCTAGGTCCTTTGTTCGCTTGCTATTGGCTCCGAGCGGTGACTAAGATTGCGGCTCTTTTTTGGCCAATCGAGTCGTCACCTGTTCGGGATTGCCGATGGTGCCGTCAGAGCTACTCCTTCAATATCTCGGGGATTATTTCCCGATTTTGTTGTTTATCTTCGTGGCGTTGGCTTTCGGAGTCGTCACGCTGGTCATCAGCTATTTTGTCCAGCCGAAGTATCCAGAACCCGAAAAGCTTAGCGCCTATGAGTGCGGTTCCGAGCCATTTTCCGACGCACGGATGCCGTTTCCGGTTCGCTACTATATCTTTGCCATGCTGTTCGTGATTTTCGATATTGAGGTGATTTTCCTGTATCCCTGGGCCGTGGTCTTCAGCAAGATCGGATTGATCGGCCTCATCGAAATGATGATCTTCATTGGGTTATTCGTCGTGGCTTATGTTTATGCCTGGCGGAAGGGAGCCCTCGAATGGGACTGATTCAGATCGGCAGCCACGAGAAGGACGGGCAGGCCGACGTCATTACCACGACGGTGGAAAGGGCGGTCAACTGGGCCAGAAAGGGGTCTCTCTGGCCGATGACGTTCGGATTGGCCTGTTGCGCGATTGAGATGATCGCCGCGGTATCGTCACGATACGACATGGACCGGTACGGTGCAGGCGTCTTTCGCGCTTCGCCACGGCAGTCAGACTTGATGATTGTGGCTGGAACCGTGTGCCGACGCATGGCGCCGGTGATTCGAAAAATTTACGACCAGATGCCCGAACCCAAGTACGTGATCGCGATGGGGTCTTGCGCAACCTCCGGCAACATCTACGACAGTTACAGCGTAGTGCAGGGCGTCGACCGCTTCGTCCCCGTCGATATTTATGTCCCCGGCTGTCCTCCCACCCCGGAGGCATTGTTCGACGGCATCTTGAAGCTGCAAGAACGCATCATGCAGAAGCGGGTGTTTACGAAACAGCCGGAACGGATCAAGGCGGCCTTGAAGGTGTAGTCGTGACGACCGAGACCCTTCCCATATTGGCCAGGCGAGTCCAGGAGGCTTTTCCGAACGGATTCCTGAAAGCCGTGGAGTGGCGCGGCGATCTGGCTGTCACCGTGGCGCGGGACTCCTTGCACGATGTGGCCAGGTTTCTCCACGACGATCCGGCGCTGGATTTTGACTATATCGTGCACGTGAGTTCGGTGGATTGGCCGGATGATGAAGAGCGCTTCGAAGTCGTCTACGAGTTCTATTCGATCCGCAAGCGCCATCGCATTCGGCTCAAGACCCGCGTGCCCGAGCACGATTGCATCGTCGATTCGCTTGTCGACATTTGGCACGGGGCCGATTTCATGGAGCGGGAGGTCTTCGACATGATGGGGATCCGGTTCCGTAATCACCCCGATTTGCGTCGGATACTGATGCCGGACGACTACACGGAGGGCTATCCGTTGCGCAAGGATTTCCCGCTTCGCGGAAAGGGCTGGCGCGATACCTTCGATTTTCTCAATGAGACGGGGTCCTGACGAGACGAACGATGACCACGCGTCCCTTCGAAGACCAACGCACGACCGTTTATAAGGTCGACCCGGCGCACCCGGAAAGCGAGACGCTGCCGACGCTGCGTACGGAGGAGCTGCTGCTCAACATGGGGCCGCAGCACCCGAGCACCCATGGTGTGTTGAAGGTGATTCTTGAACTCGAAGGTGAACGGATCGTCAAATCCATTCCGGTCATGGGCTATCTCCATCGCGGCGTGGAAAAACTGGCGGAGGAAGGGACCTATCATCAGTTCATCCCGCATACCGACCGGCTCGACTACGTCTGTGCCATGTACAACAACTATGCCTACTGCCGGGCCGTCGAAAAGCTGATGAACATTACGGTGCCGGAGCGGGCCGAATATCTTCGGACGATCGTCGCGGAGGTCCAGCGTATCATCGGGCATCTGTTTTGGCTGGGTACGCAGGCTCTGGATATCGGCGCCATGACCGTGTTCTTTTATACCTTTCGGGATCGCGAGATCCTTCTCGACTGGTTCGACGAACTGTGCGGGGCTCGCCTGACCACGAGTTGGTACCGGATCGGCGGCATCGAGCGGGATTTCACGCCCGCGCTGTTCGAGAAAATCCGCAAGTTCCTCGATTACTTCCCTCCGAAGATCGAGGAGTACGTGGTGTTTCTCGAGAAGAACCGGATCTGGCTGGCCAGGACCAAAGGTGTCGCCGTGATTTCCGCTGAAGATGCCGTCAGCTTCGGCCTCAGTGGCCCGACGCTGCGCGGCTCCGGTGTGGATTACGATCTTCGCAAGTACGACTCCTACGGGGCCTATCCGCGGTGCGAATTCAGCGTGCCGGTCGGCAAGAACGGAGATACCTACGATCGGTATTGGATTCGCGTGCTCGAAATGCACGAAAGCGTCAAGATCGTTCGTCAGTGCCTCGAGCAAATCCCCGCCGAGGGGCCCGTGATGGCGGCTGTGCCGAGCGTCACGTTGCCACCAAAGGATCGGGTGTTCACGAACCTCGAATCGATGATCCAGCAGTTCAAGCTCTTCTCCCAGGGATTCGATGCTCCCCCTGGTGAGATTTATTGCGGCACGGAGGCACACAAAGGGGAGTTGGGTTTTTATATCGTCAGCACGGGCGGCGGAAAACCTTATCGGCTAAAAATCCGCTCCCCCTCGTTCATTCACATGGGCGCGTTTGATTTCATGGCGAGAGGTTACATGATTGCCGATGCCGTCACGATCTTCGGGACGTATGACATCGTGATGGGCGAGTGCGATCGATAGTACGTATGACGTGAGGCGTCAGGGGTAAGGGGTGAGAAGACGGCATCTGCCTCACGCCAAATCCCTCACCCAAACGGAGTTGATTCAATGGCGTTGAAACCCGCGACAAACCCGGAAGCCGAAACGGAAACCATCGAACTGAATATCGATGGCACGCCGGTCACTGCTCGCAGCGGCGTGTCGCTCTATGACGTGATCGCCAGTACCGGCAAAATCATCCCGGCGATGTGCTACCACTATACCTTCGACCCCTTTGGCTCGTGCGGCATGTGCCTGGTCATGCAAGAAGGCAAAAAGGCACCGGTACGTTCGTGCACCGCCAAGGCGGCGGCGGGAATGGTCATCCGCACGACCGGCGAAGACCTGTTTGCGGCTCGTAAGAAGGCGGTCGAGAAACACCTGTCGGTGCATCCCCTCGACTGTCCAGTCTGTGACGCCGATGGGCACTGCGAATTGCAGGACATGGCCTTCCAACACGGCGTGACCAACCTGGCCAACGCCAAGCAGAAGTTGATCCCGGAGGATACGCGAAGCCTGGTGTTGGACTTCAACATGAACCGCTGCATCGCGTGCGGCGAGTGCATCAATATCTGCAAGGACGTGCAGATGATCGACGCGCTCCAGTTCATGAAGAAGGGCGGATTCAACCAGGTCGTGGCCAAGGGGGACCTGCCGCTTCAATGTGAATTCTGCGGCGACTGCTTAGCCGTCTGCCCCGTCGGGGCGATCACCAACAAGTATTCGAAGTACTTGTACAAGCCTTGGCAAATGCGCAAGACACGGACCACCTGCAACTACTGCGGGGACGGCTGTCAGATGGACATCGAGACCAAGGACTCCCAGGTCGTCCGTGTGACCTCGCCGCTGTCCTGGAAGAACAAATGGGGCGACCGAACCGAGACGGCCAAGGGACATGGAGGCCTGTGTGTCCGCGGGCGATTCGGCTTTCAGTTCATCGACAGCAAGACCCGTCTGACGCGTCCCTTCATCCGAAAAGATCGGGAATTAGTTCCGGCTCCGTGGCTCGAAACCATGCACGAGTTGGTTGAGCGGGTCGAGGCCGTGAAGCACGCACACGGACCTCAGGCCATTGCGGGACTCATCACGTCTCGATGCACGAACGAGGAACTCTACGTCTTCCAAAAGCTCATGCGCATGGTCGTCGGCACGAATCAACTGGACAGCAGCGCTCGATATGGGCATGCGAATTTCGTTTATGCGATCCGCCAGGCGTTGGGGGTCAGCCGCATGACGGCTGATTCGGCGGACATCACCAAAGCGAAAGCGATCCTGGTGATCGGGTCGAACATCACAGAGACGAATCCGATTGCTTCCCTGCGCGTCAAAGAAGCCATTCGCGTCTACCGAGCCCAGGTGATCGTGGTCGATTCCACCAATACCAACATCGCGAAACTGTGCTCGCACCCGACCTTGGTCAAACCTGGCACCGAGGGCCTCTTCGTCCGGGGTTTGATCAAGGCGGTGATCGAGCAGGATTTGGTTGATACCGAGACCGTCGACCGACACCCCGCGGCATTTGCGGCACTCAAGCAGGCCGTCGTGAACGTCTCGCTCGCGCGCGTCGCGGAGCTGACCGGGGTCACGACCGAACAGATTCACGACTGCGCCACGTTGTTTGCAGAGGCGCCTCGGGCCGTGATCATCGCGGGTGAGGGCATCGTTCGTCGAACTCACGGGTATCGCGACGTGTTGAACCTCGTGGATCTGGCCTGGCTCACCGGGAAGCTTGGTCGTCCCGGATGCGGTCTTGCGACCGTCGTCGAAGAAGCCAACGAACAAGGCGCCTTGGACATGGGGGCGGCCGCTGAATTCCTGCCTGGGCCGATCGCCTTCACCGACGAAACCGCCCGGGCACGGTTTGCGAAAGCCTGGGGTACCGAGAACGCTCCTGCACGGCTTCCGGACGCGACGCAGGGGGCCACGCTGACAGAAATCCTGGATCGGTGCCGGACGGGCCAGATCAAGGCGCTGTATCTCATCGGTGAAAACCCGCTCGAAACGCTTCCGGCTTCGTTCAACGTCAAGTCGGCGCTCGACAAACTCGACCTGCTGATTTGCCAGGACCCCTTTCTCACCGAGACGGGCAAGCTCGCGCATTTCGTGCTGCCGGCCTGTACGTTCGCGGAAAAAGACGGCACCGTCACCAATCAGGAAGGCAAAGTCCAACGGGTGCGCGCATCGCTCGATCCGATTGGGGAAAGCTTGCCGGATTGGCACATCATGACGTCGCTGGCGAGCGGCCTGGGGACCGTCTGGGAATATGAAACCGCCCAAGATATACAAAACGAAATCATGAAGTTGTTGCCCGGGTACTATAATCTTGGCCAGCCCAAACGAGCACCGGGAAGTCCGGATGCCTATCTTGGAAACGGCTATGCCACTTCCGTCGCAACACGTTATTCTGTCGCCGCGACGAATCCGGCACCTGACAAGCCGTTCCGATTGGTGATGGGACAACTCCTCTGTCACTCGGGAAAACTCTCGACTCAGGCTTCCGGACTGATGAACATCGCGCCCAACTCCGGACGGCTGCACATGAGCCTTGAGGACTGCGAGCGTATGGGGCTCAAAGAGGGGGCGCTGGTCCGCGTGACATCGGGTAAGGGGTCGCTGGTGATAGGTGTGCTCCCCGAGGCCATGATCATGCCCGGCGTGTGCTTCTTTCCGGAACACTTCAACGAGCCGCCGGTGAAGGACCTGATGGCGGTCGACGTGGATCCAGTTACGAAGGTTCCCACGTTCAAGCTGGCCCACGTCTTTGTGGAGAAGGCCTAGACGAGGGCAACCCGGAGGACATCGCTACGATGGGAGTCGCCACACTGACAAAGAAAATCCTGCACGCGATCCTGTTCGATGAGATCTGGGACGCGATGAAGGTGACCTTCAAGCACATGTTTCATAAGCCCATCACCTTCCAATACCCGCGTGAGCAGCGGCACATTCCCGACACACACCGTGGCGCGCTGGCGCTTCTCCGGTATGACGATGGGAAGGAACGTTGTGTGGGATGCGACTTGTGCGAGGCGGCCTGCCCGTCCCGGTGCATCAAAGTCATTAGCGCCGAGGATAAATCCTTGCCGTTGCAACGCTATGCCAAAGAGTTTTATATCGATATCACCAAGTGCGTGTTCTGCGGGTATTGTGTCGAGGCCTGCCCTGTCAACGCGCTCGCGATGACGAAACTCTACGAGTTCTCCACCCACGACAAACGTACGCTCATGTTCGATAAAAGGCGGTTGTACGAGATCGGCGAGAAGTTCCTGGAGGATGGGAAACGCTATTTGTATGCCCATGGCCAGGAAGCGAATACCGACAACAGCCGCGAATATCGGTACTTTTTCCCACAGTCCGTGGTGAAGGGAACGCAGCCTCCACCGAAGCATCTCACGTAACGGCGCGGAACCGGCGTCGACAGCTCGCGAAAGCGGAGCCCGATGGTCGTCTTGTTTTTTGTCTATTTTGCGGTCGCCTCGATCGTGGCTGGCGCCATGACCGTGGCCTTGAAGAATCCCGTGCATTGCGGCATGGCGCTGCTCGCCGTTCTACTCCACGTCTCCGGGCTCTTCATCCTGCTCAATGCGGAGTTCCTTTGGGCCGTCCAGGTCATCGTCTACGCCGGCGCCATCCTGGTGCTCTATCTCTTCGTCCTGATGCTCATGAATCTCAAGACGGAAGAACAATACTTCCATCGGCATGCCTACTGGTTTCTGGGCCCTGCCCTGCTCGGGAGCGTGTACCTGGTGGCCGTCCTGTTCGGCTCTCCGTTCGGAGGGGCCAAGGGCGATGCCCCGATGGATGTGGTCCTGCAGACGGGCGACACGACCGCGATCGGCTTGAAGATGTTCAGCGAGTATCTCCTGCAATTCGAGATCGTGGGAGTCTTCCTCTTGGGAGCCGTAATCGGAGCAATTGTGCTCGCAAAGACCCCTTCCAATCAGGAAGCCGAAGAGCGTTGATCGCCAACAAGTAAAACATGGTGCCCTTATCCGCATACGTGACCGTGAGCACGATCCTGTTCTTGACGGGGTTGCTGGGGGTCCTCATTCGACGGAACTTCATCATCGTGTTGATGGCGGTCGAGATCATGCTGAATGCAGCCAATATCAACCTGGTCGCCTTTTCCCATCATTTGGAATCGATGGCGGGCCAAATCGTGGCGCTGTTCATCATTGCCGTCGCGGCAGGGGAAGCCGCCGTAGGCCTCGCGATCATTATCGTCGTGTTCCGAGGCAAAATTTCCACCAATGTCGACGAGATGAATTTGTTGAAGTGGTAACGTGTTCGATTTAGTCGTTTTGCTCATCCCGCTGTTCCCGCTGGCCGCCGTCCTCTGCAATGGCCTTCTGGGAAGCCGGTACTCCCATCAACTGGCAGGCCGCTTGGCTGCCGGATCGGTGTTTTTGTCCTTTCTGTGCGTCATCTTCGTCTTTGCCGACACCCTGCGGACGAGGGCGGCACGTGAAGTCGTCGCGTACCAGTGGATTTTTGGCGGCGATCTGACCATCAATCTCGCCTACCTGATCGATCCACTGACCTGCATCATGCTGCTCGTCGTGACGGGCGTGGGCTTCCTCATTCACGTCTATTCCATCGGGTACATGCATGGAGAGGATGGATTCACCCGCTTCTTCACGTACATGAACCTCTTCATGGTCTCGATGTTGCTGCTCGTGATGGGCAACAACTACCTGGTGCTGTTCATCGGATGGGAGGGAGTCGGTCTGTGCTCGTATCTGTTGATCGGCTACTACTATGAGAAGGTGTCTGCCGCCAAGGCCGCCACCAAGGCCTTCGTCGTCAATCGCATCGGAGACGCGGGCTTTCTATTGGCCATCTTCCTCGTCTTCGTGAACTTTAAAACTTTGGATTACACGAAGGTCTTTGGTCAGGCCAGCCAACTCTCACCCGAAATGGCAACGGCCATCGCGCTGTGCCTGTTGGTCGGCGCCGTCGGAAAATCGGCCCAATTGCCGCTCTACACCTGGTTGCCGGACGCCATGGAAGGTCCGACACCGGTCAGCGCGCTCATTCACGCCGCGACCATGGTGACCGCCGGGGTCTACATGGTGGTTCGCAACCACGTGATCTACGACATGGCACCTGCGGCGCTGGAGACCGTGGGGTGGATCGGCGGCGCCACGGCGCTCTTTGCCGCGACGATCGGGTTAGTGCAGACCGACATCAAGCGCGTTCTGGCCTACTCCACCGTCAGTCAGCTCGGATACATGTTCCTGGGGTGCGGGATCGGCGCCTATACCGCCGCCGTCTTCCACCTCATGACTCATGCTTTTTTCAAGGCACTCTTGTTCCTCTCGGCCGGATCGGTCATTCATGCGCTGCACGGAGAGCAGGACATTCGAAAAATGGGCGCGTTGCACAACAAGATCCCGTGGACGCATCGCGTGTTCCTGATCGGCACGCTCGCGATCGCCGGGATCTTTCCATTCGCCGGGTTTTGGAGCAAAGACGAGATCATGGCGCACGCGTTCGTCCATCATCACTATGCACTGTACGGCATGGCCGCCTTCGGCGCCCTGTTGACCTCGTTTTATATGTTCCGACTGACCTATCTCACGTTTTACGGGGAATCGCGGGTCGACCACCATACGCTCGAGCACATCCATGAGTCGCCCCCGGTCATGCTGGTGCCCTTGATGGTACTGGCCGGGCTCTCGCTCGTGGGCGGCGTACCGGGCATTCCTCCCGAGAACGGCTGGTTCCACCATTTCCTCGCGCCTGTGGTCGGAGGCGGGGAGGGAGAGCACGCCGCCGGCGCCGGCGCGACGTTCATGTTGATGGGGATTGCCACGGTCATCGCGCTGACCGGGTGGCTGATCGCCCACTATCTCTATACGGTCAAGCCGGGCACTGCGGATGCCTGGGCAAACAGGCAACCCGCCCTCTATACCACGCTCTTGAACAAGTGGTATGTGGACGAGTTGTACGATTTCCTATTTGTGGAAACCACGAAGAAACTGGGCCTTGTACTCGATTGGGTGGACCGCACGATTATCGACGGCGCGGTACGTATGGTGGGACGCGGGACCGAGTTTACCTCCCTTGCGAGCACGTGGTTCGAGAAGTACGTGGTGTACGCCGGATTGAACATCATCGGGTACGCCAATCATCTTGCGGCGCGCTCCTGGCGGCGCCTGCAGAGCGGCATGGTGCATCATTACGCGGCGGTGATCGTGGCAGGGTTATTCTTGCTCGTGCATTTGGTTCTGATCTGGTGGAGTGCCTCCTAACGGAGGCGGACGGGCACCATGCTCGAAGAACTCACATTTCACTTTCCAATCCTCTCGTGCCTGTTGCTCGTGCCCTTCGTGGGAGCCATCGTCCTGTGGTTCCTGGACGACGAGGAAATGATCAAGGCGGTGGCGCTGGGCGTCTCCTTGCTAGAACTCGCGCTGGCCATTGTGGTGCTGGCTCATTTCGTGCCGGATTCGCCATCGATGCAGTTTGCAGAACGGATCACGTGGGTCCCGCCGCTGGGAATCAGTTACCACCTTGGGGTCGATGGGATCAGTGTGCTGTTCGTCGGCGTCACGGCGTTTCTGACCACCCTGATCATGGTGTATTCCTGGGACACCGTTCGGCAAAAAGTCCGCCTCTACATGATGGCCATGTTGTTGCTCGAAACGACGGTCATCGGGGTGTTCGTAACGCTGGATTTGGTCCTCTTCTTCGTCTTCTGGGAATTGATGCTGCTTCCCAGCTATTTTCTCATCAAGCTCTGGGGAGGAGGGGCCGAGCGTCAGTACGCGGCGCTCAAGTTCGTGTTGTACACACTGCTGGGCAGCGTGTTCATGCTGGTCGGCATCGCACTCCTCGACATTAATTATCACGCCTGGGCCGTACGCAATCACATTGAGCCCACGTATTCGTTCGATTTTTTAGACCTTCTGACGGCACCGATTTCGCTGGATAAGCAACTGCTCATCTTCTGGCTCCTATTTCTGGGATTTGCCTTCAAGGCGCCGGTCTTTCCCTTCCATACGTGGCTGCCTGATGCCCTGATGGAGGGCCCCATCGGAATGGCCGTCATGTTAGCCGGGATCAAAATGGGCACCTACGGGTTCATGCGATTCAGCCTACCCTTGCTGCCCGACGCATCGAAGAACGAAACCGTCGTGACCATCATGATGGTGATGGCTCTGGCCGGTATTCTCTATGGTGCGTTCGTCGCGCTGATCCAGCCGGATTTCAGGAGGCTGCTTGCCTTTAGCAGCGTCAGCCACTTGGGATTCGTCGTGGTCGGCGTCTTCGCCCTGAATTTCCAGGGCCTTCAGGGCGGTTTGCTGACGATGATCAACCTGGGCTTCAGCACGGCGGGGCTCTTCTTTATTGCCGGGTTTCTCTATTCTCGACGGCAGAGCACGCATATTGCCTCTTTCGGAGGCTTGGCGAAGCAGGCGCCATTGCTCGCAAGCTTTTTACTCCTCATCGGCTTGGCCTCGATCGGTTTGCCCGGCACGAACGGATTCGTGGGGGAATTCCTGATTCTGCTCGGCGCGTTCAAGGCCAAGTGGTGGTACGGCTCGATTGCGGTGCTTGGCGTCATCTTCGGCGCTGCGTATTTCCTCTGGTATTACGAGCGCTCGATCCTGGGCCCGCTGGGAAAAGGCTTGAGCCAAGCCGTGGCGGATTTAAAAATGGGTGAGTTGGTCATCAGCGTGTCGCTCTCGATCATGATTCTCTGGATCGGTTTGTATCCCTCGCCGTTCCTTCGCATGATGAACGGCTCGGTGCAGGCGCTGGTCGACCGGCTGGACCGTGGGACCTTGACCACTGTGGACGCGACGCCGCGGGTGGCGCGCGAGTAGAGCATCATGACGGACTACCTGCTGCTCATCATTCTCTTCGCTCCATTCGTTGGAGCCGCTGCGCTCATCGTGATCCCGGAGAAGCAGAAGCTCATGGTCCGCGTCACGGCGGCGAGCGCGGCCGGCATCAGCCTGCTGGCCTCCTTCTATCTCTTTTATGCCTTCGACGCCGCCAAGGGCGGGTTCCAGTTCGTGCAACGCTACGAATGGTCCAAGCAATTGGGCATCGCGCTCTATCTCGGGGTGGACGGGATCGGAACGCCGCTGGTGTTGGCGTCCTGCATTCTCCTGTTCGCGGGAATTTTTGTGCAGTGGCATACGAAGGATCGGGCCAAACAATTCTACATCTGGCTCCTGATCCTGGCCGCAGCGACGATCGGCGTCTTCATGTCGCTCGACCTGTTCTTCCTGTATTTCTTTTACGAGATGTCGGTCATCCCCATGTACCTCCTGTTGGGGATGTGGGGCAGCCATACTAAAACGTACCTGGAAATGACCGATGCCGAAGGTCTGAAGAAACGCGATTCCGTCGGCTTCATTTTCAATTTCGGCTCGAACAGCAAAGAGTACGCGGCCATGAAGCTCGTCCTCTTTCTGTCCGCGTTCGCCGTGCTCTGCCTCATGGGTATCCTGCTGATCTATAAGTTTTCCGGATTGAATACGTTCGACATTCTGGTGCTGCGCGAGCAGGCTCATTTTGACGGCCCGTTGGCGACACTGATTTGGTTATTGATCTTCTTCGGATTCGCGTCGATTGCACCGATTTGGCCGCTCCATTCGTGGTCCCCGGTCGGTCACGCCGCAGCCCCGGCCGCCACAAGCATGCTGCACGCCGGAGTGCTGATGAAGCTGGGCCATTTCTCGATCATCCGGGTGGCCTTTGAGATCCTTCCGGAGACGACGCGGGAACTCATGCCCATCGCGGCAATCCTGTGTATATTCAGCATGCTGTACGGCGGTTTCGTGGCGTTCTACGCAAGGGACACCAAATACGTGATCGGATACTCGAGTTCCAGCCACATGGGCTACGTCTTCCTCGGCATGGCGGCGCTCGACTATATCAGCCTCACCGGCGCCGTGATGTATATGTTTGCCCATGCGCTCGCGACCTCCATGTTGTTCGCCATGGCGGGGTGGGTGTACGACCAGACGCATACACGAGACATTCCCTCGTTGGGCGGGCTCGTGAATCGAATGCCGTTCATTGCCGGCTGTACGATCGTGGGCTGCATGGCCTCCATCGGCATGCCCGGCACCGTCAACTTCCTCGCGGAGGTGATGATCATCGTCGGGAGCTGGAACAAATATCCGGTCCAAGTCGTCGTTGCCGTCATCGGCATCGTGCTCACGATGGCGTATCTGTTCCGCATGATGCGGGGCATTTTTTACGGCGCCATGGATCAGCATTACGCTCACGCGCGCGATGCCGTCTCGTTCGTCGATCGGCTTCCGTTCGTATTGATGATGGGGTGCAGCATTTGGTTCTTCTTGTCACCCGGACACTTCTATTCCGTCGTGCGGGCGGGGGTGGATCCACTTGTCGCGCGAATTACCAAAGTGGTTCCAGTCGTCGAAAACCAGGACGGTCCTCCCGCGACCCGCCAGGCCGTGGAGCCGGCGCAGGTCACCCGCGTGAGCACCGAGGGGGTGAGCCGGCCATGACGTTTTCGCTTTCGCTGGCCCCATCCGATCTGCTGCTCATGCTGCCGGAGATTTTCCTCACGCTCTGGTTGTGCGTGGTGCTTGCCGTCGACTTCTCGTTGCCCCGCCTTCCCAAAGCCCACATTGCCACGCTCAGCCTGGTGGGGTTGCTCGGTACGCTGGGGTGTCTGGCTTGGCTCGACCTGACACATGTGTCCGGCACGTTGTTCCGCAACATGTTCGTGCTGGACCGCATGGCCATTTTCTTCAAGTTCTTTGTGGTCGGCGCCACCGCGCTCGTCGTTTTGGCTTCAGCCGATTACATCGGGAAATTCAGATTCTTCCGTGGCGAGTACTATTTTCTGGTGCTGATGTCCGCGCTGGGCATGATGTTCATGTCCTCGGCCAACGATCTCCTATCCGTCTTCGTGACGCTCGAGTTTTCCACCTTCGGCTTCTACGTCCTGGTGGCCTACTTGCGCGAGGATCTGGCTTCCAACGAATCCGGCGTCAAGTTTTTTATCTTGGGGGTCTTCGCGGCCGGTCTTTTGGCCTATGGCATTAGTCTGGTGTACGGCGAGACGGGCCAACTCGTATTTTCCGACATGGTCGGCACGAAGCCAACACCCGGCTTGATCATCGGCTACTTGCTGATTTTCGCTGCCCTCGGATTCAAAATCGGCGCCGTGCCGTTCCATTCCTGGATTCCGGACACTTATCACGGAGCCCCGACTCCCGTGACGGCGTTCCTCTCGATTGCACCGAAGGGGGCGGCGCTGGCGATCTTGATCCGGATGTTTTACGTGGCGCTGGCCAACTTGAAACCCCAGTGGGTGTTGTTGCTGGTGGCGGTCTCGATTCTGTCCATGACCTACGCCAACATCGTGGCGATCGCCCAGCGGAACATCAAGCGCCTGCTGGCATATTCCGGCATCGCGCAAATCGGCAACGTCCTCATTGGCTTGGCGGCCGGAACCAAGATGGGGGAGGATGCCATCCTGTTTTATCTGCTCACCTATCTGTTCGCGAACCTGGGCGCCTTTGCCGTCGTCATTGCCGTGGGGCAGCTGTTGGGCAGCGATGAAATCGAGGACTACAACGGTCTGAACCGGCGGTCTCCGCTTCTGGCTTTTTCCATGCTGATCTTCCTGTTGTCGTTGGCCGGCGTGCCTCCACTGGCCGGCTTTATCGGGAAACTCTATATTTTCGTAGCCGCAATCAAGGAGGGTCTGTACGCGCTCATTACCGTCGGATTGATTAACATCGTCATTTCACTCTACTACTATCTGATCGTCGTCAAAAAAATGTACATCAACGAACCGACCGATCCGAGACCGCTGCAGGTCTCCGGTCAGATGAAAGCCGTCCTGTGCGTGACCATGGCGGCAACGCTGATCATGGGCATCTATCCTCAGCCTGTGATGGATTGGGTCGTGGCGGCCACCCTCATGTTCTCCAACCTGGCCGGACCGG
Source organism: Nitrospira sp. (assembly GCA_036984305.1). Taxonomy (NCBI): domain Bacteria; kingdom Pseudomonadati; phylum Nitrospirota; class Nitrospiria; order Nitrospirales; family Nitrospiraceae; genus Nitrospira; species Nitrospira sp. The sequence continues at coordinate 128,811 of BQWY01000001.1, read as the reverse complement.
TTGCTGCCGGATCAGCGTTGCCTCTTCTTCCCGGTGGCTGACGGCGACGACGATCCTCGCCATTCCATACGCGCAAAACGCAAATTCAATCTGCCACTCGGGACCCCTCTGCTAGGATAGGGGCGGCGCCTCGCAGGCCGCGCAGGGATATCTGCGCCGCTTCGGCCGGCAACGACACGCATGCAACTGCCTACGCCTCTCGCCCAGTGGTCCATTCATCGACTGATGCTGGTCGGATTCAGTCTGGTGTTCGTGATGGTCATGGCCATCGGCATCGTCGCGTATCGGACTACCGCCGCCCTCATCGCCAACACGAAGCTGGACGCGAAAAGCCACCGCATGATCAAAGGCATCGACGAACTGTTGGGCATGCTCGAGGACGCCGAACGAGCCTACCGCCGGTTCCTGGTCACGGGCGATCAGAGCTATCTCGAGAGTCAGCAGGCAGCCATGGAACTCATCCCGGCCTATCTCGTCACCTTTTCGGATTTTGCCTCGGCACACCCGAAGCAGCGTGAGCGGGTTCAGCAGTTGGATAAACAGATTCAACGACTGTTCGACCTCGAGCGGGCGGGAATCGCACAGCGGATCAAGCACGGGTATCAGGGAGTTCGGCCCTTGATTTTCGGGAAGGACGCCAATCGCGAGTTGGAAACCGCGCGAGTGCTCATGGCCTCGATCGCCGAGGAGGAGAACACGATCTTGTATGCCAGGCTGGAGGAGTCCGCACAGCATACACGGTGGAGCGTCTGGCTACTTGGTATCGCCACCCTCCTGCAATTCGCTCTGCTCGGCTCCGTCTACCTTCTGATTCGGCACGACATTGCCGAACGAGAACGCGTCGCGCACGAGCTCACGCATCGAGGAGAGCAACTGGAGGCGGCCAACAAGGAACTCGAGGCATTCAGCTACTCGGTCTCCCACGATCTCCGCGCGCCGTTGCGCCACATTGACGGATACGTGGCCCTGCTCGAGCGCGCGGCCGGCAAGGACCTCAACGAGAGGGCCCAACGCTACCTTTCGACGATATCCCAGTCCGCCAAACAAATGGGGCAACTCATCGATGATTTGCTCAGCTTCTCGCGCATGGGGCGCGCGGAGATGATGTCGACGACCGTCGATATGAACGAGCTCATGAAAGACGTCCTGCAGCGTGTCCAGCAGGACGCAGCGGGGCGACAGATCGAGTGGACCGTGCAGCCCCTCCCCACCGTGCAAGGGGATCCTTCCATGCTCCGCCAGGTCTTTGTGAATCTGCTCACCAACGCCATCAAGTTCACGGGCTCGAGAGCCGACACGAAGATAGAGATTGGTGCCCAGACATCCCCCCAGGGCGAAGTGGTCCTGTATGTAAAGGATAACGGGGTCGGATTCGACATGAAATATGTCGACAAATTATTCGGGGTGTTCCAACGCCTGCACCGAACAGACGAGTTCGACGGAACGGGTATCGGCTTGGCCAATGTACGACGCATCGTGCATCGTCACGGCGGCCGGACGTGGGCGGAAGGACAGCCGGATCACGGCGCGACATTTTACGTGGCCCTCAAGCACGCAGCATGATGCGCAGCTATAAACCGATTTTGCTGGCCGACGACAATCCGCATGACGCGGAACTCGCTCTGGCGGCCATGGATGAAGACCATTTGGCCGACAAGGTGGCCGTCTGCCGCGATGGTACCGAGGTGTTGGATTATCTGTATCGACGTGGAGCCTATTCCAATCGCTCGGAAGGCAATCCCATTTTGATCGTACTCGACCTCAAAATGCCCAGGGTGGACGGCCTGGAAGTGCTGCGCATAATCAAGCAGGACGCGGCCTTGAGTCCGATTCCCGTCGTCATGTTTACGTCGTCCAAGGAGGAATTCGACGTCGCGCAATGCTACGCAGCCGGGGTGAACGCGTATGTGGTCAAGCCCGTCGATTTTCCGGACTATGTGAGAGCCGTGAGGGAGTTGGGCGTATTTTGGGGCGTGATCAACGAACCTCCGCCGCCCGGCTGCCAGGTCGATCCGTGATGAAGCGAGCCGGTGGCACCCCGCGTTGACCACTAAGGAAAAGATTCCTATACTCCCGGGATCCCACCCGGCGCCGCGCTCTGCGGATTGTCCGCCTAAGCCGCTTCCGATCGCTGGGCCCGGTATCGAACACGCCCAAGACGGGGTATGACGTCCTTCTCCCGCACACAAGCCATCGGTCGTGGTCGCGCATCGAAACGACCCGAACGCCGCATTGCGGCGATGCTGGTCGCACTCTGGTCGCTCGTCGTCTTCCCCGCCCATGCCGGAGACGGCCTGACGTGGGATTCGATCGTGGATGGGCTCTCGATTACCACCTGGGCGACCAACGTGGGCTGCGCCGAAGACGTTTCAACGGTGATCGTACGGGTCGATCCGGAGTTCTTCACCTTCTCGGTTTACCACTTTCGCGACGAAGGCTTCTCAACCCCGCTGCCGTTGGTCGACTGGCAACGTCACACGAATGCCGCACTCATCTTCAATGCCGGCCTCTTTCTCCACGACTTTTCCTATATGGGGCTGCTGTACAAAGACGGGCGCGCATTGAGCCGGCGGCCGCATGCTCACTGGCAGGGTCTGTTCGTCGCGGAACCTGTGGAGGCCGGTATGCGGCGAGCTCGAATCCTCGATTTATCCGTCGATACGTTTCCGGACGAGCCTCTTTCCTACCGTGAAGCCGCACAGGCACTGATGGTGCTGGACCGACGCGGTCAGGTGCGAGTCAGAAACTCCGGCAAGCGCGCGCAACAGACCCTCGTGGCGGAGGATGCCAAAGGGTACATTTATGTCCTGAAGACAGTGACCGGGGCGAGTCTCTATGGACTGGCGGAGTGCATACGCGCCACGTTGCCGTGGCTGCGACAGATCATGGCGATGGACGGTGGCTCATCCTCGGATCTCCTCATCGGTGCCAACACGCTACAGGAAGCCGGCAAGCATGCAGTGGGAGTGCCCTGGCGATCGATTGTCGATGGGACAGCCCCGGCGACGCATATCCCCCTCCCTGCCGTAATCGGGGTCGTTCCACGCGCCGGTTCGCAGGCCGCGCCTCGAGCGGGGCGTCGCCCGTAGCCCGTCATTTTCCTCGCTCGACGGGATACCCGGCTTCCAGCCACGCGTTCATACTGCCGTCGACGTTGTACACGTATCGGTAGCCCAGTTCACTGAGCGTCTCGGCGGCGATGCCGCTCCGGTGCCCGGACTGACAATACACCACGATATGATCATCCAGTTTGGCGCCGAGTTCGCGATGCCGGCTCTGCATTTGCCGAAACTCGATGTTCTTGTCGGTTCCCGGGATGTACCCACCCGCATGCTCCTCAGGCGTCCGCACGTCGACGAGCACAAAGCCTTTCGACGAAGGCGTCGCCGCCTTCATCAATCCCGCTCTGAGCTGTTGAACGGTGAGCACATAGGTTTCCGCCGCAAAGCCCACCGACGTTCCAAGCGACATCAGTCCCAGGATTACCGCTATCGCCCATAGCCGTCCGTGTCGTATCATCGGATCCGCCCTCCCTCTGTGGTTCATGTGCGGACCTTGTTCCGCATCAGACTCATCCCTATGATACGAACCCTATGAAAAGGTGGTCAAGGCACCACTGGCTCCTGCCCGTCCTCGTGGGAATGTGGTTGTTCACGGGATGCGCGCAAGGGGCACGGCTGGTGCAGGAAACAGAGAAGGGTGGCATTGCGGTGTACCCCTACGTGCCGGAACGCGGCGCGATGACCTCCTCCTTTCGGGCCGAGGCCATGCGCTTGATCGACCGTCGCTGCGGCGGACGCTACCGGATCGTCCGAGAGGGCGAAACCAAAGGACGGGATCGTGTCTCGACGGTCGTGCCAGGGGCGGAAGAGATCGTGCGCGACCACCGATGGGGCGTACAATTCGAATGTCGGTAGACAGGGTTACCGTTGATGAGACACAGCCGTCCTAGCCACCAGATCGTCGATAGCCAGCAGACTGGTCACGGTCAGTCCCGCCGCCTCGACGCGCGCCCTCCCGTCTTGTTCCTTCCGATCGACAATGACGAGCGCATCGATCACCTCGAGTCCGGCGTCACGAGCTGCGGCCACGGCTTTCAGCAGAGAGCCCCCGCTGGTTAGCACGTCGTCGACGATGACCGCGCGTTCTCCAGCTCGTACTTCGCCTTCGATCAGCTTGCCCGTCCCATGATCCTTGGCTTGTTTGCGCACGACAAAGGTGCGCCAGACCTTCGTTGAGTCGGCGGCAAACGCGTAGTCCGAAATCGTCGTTGCGATGGAAATCGCGCCGATTTCCAACCCACCGATACAGTCGAACGGGCGCCCCTGCAGCCGCTCCCACGCGGCCTGCGCGACCAAGCGTCGGGCACCGGGATGTGCCATTAGCACCCGGCAATCCACGTAGAACGGACTTGTCAGGCCGGAGGCGAGTCTGAACCCTTTGCCTGGATCGTAACGAAACGACTGAGTGTCGAAGAACGCTTTGACGAGAGACGCTTTCCAGGCTGGATCTGTCATCGGGGCGGTCGTCCGTTGATCCGACCTATCAGGCCGGAAGGCGAGGCGCAGTATACCGGGCCATGCAGAGGTTGTCATCTAACATCCTGCCATAACCGTGTCTCCGCCGACGCTCCCTGAACCCCTGGGCGAAACACGTGCCGTCGCGTCACGATGTAACCCGCGAACGCCACACTGAACCCGATCATCGAAAGACGCACAGGATGGACTCCCTCAACCATTTGCGTGACGATTTCACTCGTACAGGCCACCAACAGATACGCCAAGTACGCCCACCACGCCCATGGGCGTGTCCGCACAAATCCCCAGCCGATCGCCCAGTGAATGACGGGATGCTGGAGTTTAATGATCCATCCTCCTGTTCCACTGAACGTGGCCCCAAAGACTTTGAGCTGGTATGCAGGATACGACAGAATCCACATGAGATCGATCATTCCCGAAGCCAGGAAGAGCCATCCGATCGAACGGATGTCGCCCCCCGAGGTCCACCAGGTCGGAGCCGTTGATGGGGGGAAGGATCGGCTCGCGGCTCCTCGATTGATCTCCGCTACTCGACTCACCGGAATCGCTCCAACTGCGTCGCGAGCGTTCCAGCCACCAGCTTGAGATCGAAGGGCCAGGCGTAGTGGAACGTCACATGTTCGTGCTTGGCTCGTAGCTCGCTGAGAATCTCCGGGATCTCAACTTCGGAATGCGATCCCCCAGGAGTAAACATGGTCGTGATGACGGAGATCCTCCTGGCTCCTTGACGAATGAGGTCCTCCGCCGCCTCCTGAATCGTGGGCGCACAATATTCATTGTAGGCGACGGCAAAGAGTTCTCCGCTCAGAGCCGACCGCAGCTCCTTCGCCACCGCTTCCAGGCCCCATCGATAAGGATCGGTGGCGCTGGTGCGCGGCCAATGTCGAATCTTCGTGTCGAGTTCGATCTCCTCGGCACTCGGCGCCGAATGAGTCGCACGCCGTTGCGCTTCCAGCCGCTTGAGTCGGGTCACCAGGTCTCCCGGACAATCCTTCGGAATCCCCCCGTGTCCCACCAAGATCACTCCGCTTGTCATCGGCATGTCGCCTGCTCCTTTCAGTGCGTTCTGAGTGCGAATCATCAGACGTGGTTACGCAACATCAACTCCTTTGGATGCGGATTCAAATACACTTGATCGCGAACGTAGGGCACGTCGAACAGACGAACGTAGTGGCGCACCAAGGTCATCGGCACGATCAAAGGGAGCAGGCCGCGGTGATAGTCGGCGATGACCTCATGGAGCTCACGTGTCTGGTTCGTGGAGAGGTGCGCCCTGAAATGACCCACCAGATGCTGGAGCACGTTGACATGCTTCCGAATCGTCGCTCGTTTGCCGAGCGCGTCCATGAACAGGCGACCGTACCGGAAACCCAGCTCTCTGGGGCTCCACCGATCGGCCTGTGCCACGAGGCGGCCGAGTGTCCGATAATGCGGCTCACTGTGCGCCAGCAAGAGGTACTTGTGCATCGTATGGAAACGGACGATGCGTGTTCGCGTCAGTCCCGCTTGGACGGCGGTCAGCCACCGATGATAGGCAAAGACGCGTTCGATAAAGTTGTCGCGAAGGACCGGATCACACAGACGGCCTTCCTCCTCCACCGGTATCATGGGGAAGCGCGACTGAAATGCCCGGGCAAAGAGTCCCGCGCCTTTCTTCGCCGGCATGCCGTGGGTATTGAAAATGCGCACACGTTCGACGCCGCAGCTCGGCGAGTCCTTCTTGAAGACATACCCGGACAGGTCTTGAGCCGCCAGTTCGTGAAGCCTCACGTGCCCCCAGTTCGTGAGACGCTCCGTGTGGTCCACGCGCGTCTGAATCGTAATGAGGCGACAACGGTCTGACGTCCCCTCCAGGCGCATGGCCTCCCGTGGTGTGCCGAGTCCGGCCTCCGCTTCCGGACACACCGGAACCCATTCAACGTGCGGCCCCAGCACGTCGACGAGAAACGTATCCCGCTTATGTCCGCCGTCATACCGCACGCCCTCCCCAAGGAGGCACCGGCTGATGCCGAGACGAATGGGCGGAGTATCAGTCTGCATGCCCTGCCTTCCCGCGCGCCTCGACCAGGTCGAGGTATTCTTGCCTGGCCCGTTCGTGTTCGACAATCGGATGAGGGTAATCGGAGCCGACACGACAACGGGCGCGGTCCTGCCAGTCAACGCTCATCGCCGACGGCTGATGAATGTACTTGGTTGGGACGTCCGCAAGTTCCGGGACATAGCGCCGAATGTACGCCCCGTCGGGATCGAACTTCTTGCTTTGGACGGTTGGATTGAAGATTCGATAGCCGGGCATCGCATCGGTTCCCGTAGAGGCACACCATTGCCAATTGCCATTGTTCACAGCCATATCGGCATCCAACAAACGGCTCATGAAGTACCTCTCGCCCCAACGCCAGTCAAGACGCAAGTCCTTCACGAGAAAGGACGCCACGACCATCCGGACGCGGTTGTGCATCCACCCAGTGGAATTGAGCTGCCGCATGCCGGCATCGACCAGGGGATAGCCGGTTCTCCCGTCGCACCACGCGTGGAAGAGGTTGGTGGAGGTCGCGCTCGCGGGACGGGATGCGGCCACAGCGGCGGATGGCCTGAAGGGCCCGTCCAGTACGCGAGGATATCCGGCCAGGACATGATAAAAGAATTCGCGCCAGATCAGCTCATCGATCCACGCATGCACGTCGGCTCGGGCGGCGTAGCCCCCGCGAGCCAACCGGTTGAGGGCCATTCGAACGGCGGTCCGGGTGTTCACCGTACCGAATCGGAAATGGGGCGATAACACTGACGTGGCGTCCTGATCCGGCCGATTGCGCCCTTGACCGTACGTCTGCAGTGCTCCCGAAGAGAATCTCTGCAACCGTGCGCGTCCCACCTGCTCGCCTCCTCGGATGACAAGCTCGACGGACTCATACCCGAGTTCCGTACTCACAGGGAGGGGGGGAGAGGCGCTCAACTCGGACAAATCGACTCTGCTACGCTCCGAACGAGGTTGGGTTAGGCCCGATCGAGAGAGTGCCGCACTGGCTTGCCACCGTTTCCACCATGCTCGGCGGAAGGCGCCGAATCGTTGGAACGGCTGGCCGCTGAGGTTTCGCAATTCATGAGGTTCGAAGATCAGGTGATCGGAGAAGGTCTTGACGACAATTCCCGATTTCTGCAGGGCCTTGTCCACCGTCTGGTCCCGGCGGACGGCGCTGGGTTCGTAATCGCGGTTCCAATACACGGCCTCGACGTAGAGGTCTCGTGCCAGCCGCGGAACTTCCTCGCACGGATCGCCGATGCACCAGTGAAGCGACAGTCCCTGTTGAGCCAACGTCTCGCGCAACTCGTGTAGCGACTCCAACATGAACGAAACACAGGCAGGCCCGAAGCAGTTCGATGCGAGAAGCGGTCGGTCGAAGATAAAAACAGGGACCACCTCCCGCGATTCCAGTCGCGACGCCATCAAGGCCGGATTGTCCCGAACTCGCAAATCGCGCCGGAACCAACAGAGCGCACGCTGAATCATGAATCTGGACCCTCCTTAGCTCGCATCGCATCGGCATCGCAGGGACACCAGCGTGCCGTCCGGTCCGGTGATAACCCACAAGGAGACCGAGGGAGTGAACGACTGTGAGCCCATCGCAGCCGCCCACTCTCCTCGTGGGGAACGCCGTGCGGAGTCGCGACGCTCCCGCCTCGGTTGACTGCTACCACCTCCACTCGACCGGCACGCCGGACCACCAATGCTCCGGCTCCCTCTGGCGCCACGCCTTCTGTTGAAGCCACAGCGCATCGGACACCCGTCGATCCAGCCGTGCGGCCATCGCCGCATGCAAATCGGCTTGGTCCCGCACGCTGGTCTGGATCATCTCCTTGGCCATGCGCGCCAACCCCCCCGGAGGGTCGATCAGGTCCTGAGCGTCGCGATAGGCCAAATTCCAGAACAATCTTTCGACCGCCCCCCATTCGTCATGCGTCGCAAGCTGTTCCAGGTAGCCGTCGATGGCGTGGTACACATAGGTGAGATAGGTATAGCTTCCCGCAGACGGCCGTTCGTTCACCTCCTGCTGGCACGCTTCCAAAGCCCGTCGATAGTCTCCGGCTGCGAGATACACTTTTGCCCTGGCCAAATTTCCAGGCATTGAGGTCTGCGTGCGCGGCAGAACGTCAGAGACCGCCACGCTCTCGAAGACTGGTATCCAAGCGGTGAAGAGTAGGGCCATGGCAACTATCTGTGCAATCGAGCGCCATGAGCATCCTGAGCCATCCCCTATAGTCCGTTGCCTGGTCATGTGGTCGGTCATAGGCATCCTTCTGCTGCATCAATCGTGGAGAGGCCGGAGCGAGCCGCGTGGCAACCCAACGCCGTCGGCTCACTCCGCCCGAGGAAGGCGTGCCTCGTCATTCGCGCCTCCCTCGCTGCAATGCTCGCGGCTGTCGTGACGACTCGAGCGTGACGAAGGACTCCCTTCTCCACACGAGATACACGGCCAATATCGACATCGCGGCGAACGCGGGGGCCCCTGCAATCGTCACACCCCAAGTCACACCGTTCATCGCGATGCCCGCCGTCAGAACCCCCGATGTCGTCAGTGTCATGTCCCATACCCATTCATGGAGAAAGGTGAATCCATGGCCGATCGTCAATAGCAGCCCCGCCGCCAGCGCCCAGACGAAGCCGGACATCTGGGGGGAGACAACCGTCCCAAAGAGCGCGAGCGGCGTACCCTCGAGAAAGACCGACACGACCGAAAGAGCGACGCCCGTGATCATGCATAGGACGCCCACAATCTGGAGATCGAGCCCGCGGTGACGAACGCGATGGACACTCGTCGGTCGACCGATCTCCCGCATGCGGTGATGATAGGGCGTCGTCGCCACCGAACCCTCACCGTGCGGATCCCTCGTGGGGCCCCTTCGTCCCCGAGGCGCTCTTGTACAAGCTCGCCTCCGTCACGCGTGCGATCGACACATCCTGCGGTCCAGTGTCGCCTTGGACGGTCAACTTCACCGTGTCACCGACGTCACCCCGAATCATCATGACGACCTCCTCGTAGGTCTTTCCAGCGACCGAGGTGCCATCCACGGCGGTGATCTCATCTCCATGGACCAGACCGGCGCGTTGCGCCGGACCCTCAGGGTGCACATGGGCAACGTACAATAAGGCCGGATCGCCGACTCGCTCGGCCCCGACGTGAAGTGACACGCCAATGACTCCCTTGGGCATGGCCATGTGGGCCTCCGTCGAGGACCGGCCCTGGTTGGCATGCATGCCGTCACCGTCTGCTGCGAGGCCAAGCTGAGTCGGACTAAAACTCCACGCGAGCAGGAGTGCACTCGCACCGAGACGTCCACATCGTCCTGTTTTCGCTTCTGTACGACGCATCATGTTCCCTCCGTTTAGTGTGTGGCGACCATGGCACAACCGACCAGCACGAGACCCGCGAGTAAGACCAACGTGTTGAGATATATCGAGCGCCGATGCAGTCTTTCCCATGAGATATGCAACCGGGTATCCACGGCGCCCTCTGCCTGCAGAGCCTTCAGCCGATCGCGCATGGCATTGCTCTGCGGCGTCAGTGGCGATCGGCAATAGGTCTCGGCACCCAACACACTCAACCAAAGACCAACCCCGACCGCAACCGTCGTGGTCATGCCGCGCAGAAAAGCAAGTCCCCCAAGCGCTATCAGCCCGGCCGAGGCGGAGAGCATCCCCATCGCGTAGTAATGAGGAAACAGTTGCCGCACGACCCGACCGAAGGACTCGGTATCCAGTTGCCTCGCCAGAACCGGTGCCACGACGAAGGAAAGCAAGGCGACCTTACCTACCAGCGTGCCCGCCGACAGTAGATGCACATAGTTGAGGCCTGCCGTGATGACGTCTGTCTTCATCGTCCGCCCTCACTTGCGAGGCGCTTTGCGGCAGTAAGGGCGGCGTCAAAGTTCGGCAACGATCCCATGGGCACCAATTCGAGATACCGTATGACGTTGTCGGCATCGGCCACGACGACGGCTCGATGCAGAATTCCAAGCTGTGGGAGGAGGAGTCCGGACTCACGTCCGAATACATAGCCCGGCACATCAGACAGAAATCGAATATTGGAAATGCCGGCCCGCGCGGCGAACGTGTGTTGATCGTCGCTCGTATTGGTGCTGATGGTAACGATCTTCACCTGGCGGCCAAGCTCGCCGGCACGGTCGCTGAAACGATGCGTCTGCTCGTCGCACACCGGGGTGTTCAGTTGCGGCACGATACTGATCAATTTGACGTGCCCGAGCAGCTCGTCCAGCGTCACGGTGCGACCCTTCATCGCGCTCAATGAAGCGTCTGGCAATCGGTCCCCGACGCGCAGTGTCGCTTCACTACCTTCCTGCGGGCGCACCGCACCGGCCGGCGACCAGGCCGGCATCAACATCGTGATGATCACACAAATGGCGATGAGTGGAATCCGGAGTCGACTCATGAGCACCTCCCTCTATCCGACACAGAGGAACGAGAGGGCGCTGACCGCGTGCGGTGAGCTGCTTGGTGTGGTCGCAGAATGGCTTGGAGTGCGGACTCCAGATCGGCGTAGGAGAACGAAAAACCCGAGGCCAGAGCCTTGGCCGGGATCACGTACTGGCCTGTGGTCAGGAGCGAGCCGAGTTCGCCCAGCCCGAGCTTGAGCGCAAACTCGGGAACAGACAGCCAAGACGGCCGGTGCATGACATGACCTAGCGTCCGGCAAAACTCTTTCATGGTGACCACCTCCGGCGCCACCGCATTGACGGCCCCGGCGATCGACTCATTGGTTGCCGTATGCCCAATCAGACGGATGAGATCATCCCGGTGAATCCAGGAGACCCATTGTGTTCCAGGTGAAATCGGGCCGCCGACCCCCAAGCGAAAGGGAAGCAGCATTCGGGGCAAGGCTCCTCCATCACGTTCGAGCACCATGCCGAGGCGGAGACGGACCACGCGAACCCCGAACGACTCGGCACGGCTCGCTTCACTCTCCCAGGCGGCCGAAAGATCGGCCAGAAAGCCTCCGCCGCGTGGGGCCGTCTCATCGAACCGCCCACCCTCGCTGGCTCCGTAGTATCCGATGCCCGAGGCGTTCACGAGGACGACGCGACGACGCGCACGTCGGGAGAGACCCTCCACCAGAGCTCTGGTCGCAGCCACTCGACTCTCGATGAGAAGGCGCTTGCGCGCAGGCGTCCACCAGGCGTCGGCGATCGAGGCTCCGGCCAAGTTGACCACAGCGTCGGCATCTTCGAGCGTGTGTTCCCAGTCGCCGGCATGGGCCCCGTCCCACTGGAGTAACTCGGGGCCGGCCCCGAACATCCGCCAGGCCTGGGCCAGATTCCGAGTCAGCACTGTGACCCGGTGGCCCTCAGACAATAGATACCGGCACAACGCCTTGCCGATGAATCCTGTTCCGCCCGTGACGACGATCCTCATATCGGCCTCCTATTTCGCAACTCCATCAGCGGCGACACTGCGTGCGCAACGAAAGCCGGTGCCATGCGTCTGCAGCGCAAACCCGCCACGGCCGCGCGAAGCCGTCCCGATGTCCCACAGCGGGCTATGCCACGATCCACCTCTAATGCTCCGGACAACACCTTTGGAGGGACCCTTCGGGTTTCGATCGGGCGCCTTCGCGTAATATTCAGGGTCGTACCAATCTTCCACCCATTCGCGGGCGTTCCCCGACATGTCTTTCACCCCGTATGGCGAGTCGCCTGCCGGTAACGTCCCGACCGGGCGCATGGTCTCCTCACCGTTCCACTCTACATCGAAGACCGCCTCGGTGGGGGAGGGGGCAGCCTCGCCCCATGGAAACCGGCGGCCGTCGGTTCCACGTGCCGCTTTCTCCCATTCAGCCTCCGTGGGCAGGCGTTTCTTGGCCCACGCGCAATACGCTTTCGCGTCGTACCAGGTCACCTGCACCACCGGTAATCGCTCGATGCCTTCTGCCGACAGTAACAACCCCGTGCCGTATGGATTCACCGGATTCCGGTGTCCACTCACGCGCACGAAGGCCATGTACCGCTCATTCGTCACTTCAACCTGATCGATGGCAAAGGCGTCTAGATACACCTCGTGCTGCGGGCGCTCGTCGTCCCGCCCTTTGCCTTCGACAGTTCCCATTTTGAACGTTCCGGCCGGGATCGTGACCATCGATACGGGATCATGTTCGCCCGCCGCTCGAGCAGCCCCCGCATACGCAAAGAGGATGACGCAAAGCAGCAAGGCCATCCTCCCAACGCTATGCCTCAACTGACACTCCGCATTGAATGGTCTCATTTCTTATGCTCCATACTTTCTGCGATCGCTGCATTGGAATGGTCGTGAATCTGTTGCACCAAGCTATCGACCTCTCCCATGTCACCACGCTCGGCTGCCAGATGCGCACGGGGCATCAAGGCCCGCGCATCATGGAGATGCTTCTCAATATCGGTTTGCATGGCCGGTGACGCGATGGTGCCTCCTAATGCAGCCTTATGATAGGTCTCCCAGGCATGATCCACCGCGTGCTCGGCTTCGTGAACGATCTGAGCCGCCCGCGGATGCGGGTGCGCCAACGGCTCAAGAGGACCGGCCTGGAGTTCACCGACCAGGAACGCTGAGAGGAGTACCACAAGATACCATCCTGCTCGATTGGGGTAGATATGATCATTGATCGTCATGCATGCACTCCCTGATGTGAACAGTGACCTCATGATCGTGACCCCTTTTTCATAGACTGCTGAATCTGTTGACGGAGTTCCATCAATTCGGGGTTCACCGGGTCCACTTGTAACCCCTGCTCGACCGCTTGCATGGCCGCGTGGTGTTCTTCTCGTCCCATCTTCAGATACGCGTCGATGGATGCGGCCCGTAGCCGTTCCTCGATCTCAGGCGGCGCTGTCTGAGCGCATCGGAATCCCAAGCCGACGCCATAACTGTTGTTCAGCGGATGATTCCAGAATCGATGCGTCGTGCGGAGGGTGGCTTCGGGCGCGATCCAGGACCCGCCGCGAATCACCCGCTTTTCGCCGACGGTCAACCGATCCACGTACGTCCCCGTCCCGCCAAGCCAGATCGGCTCGGAAGGTCCTCTGGGATTCACGCTTGTCACCAGTCGCCCATACCATTGCGGATCGTACCAGTCGGAGACCCATTCGAAGACATTGCCCGCCATGTTGTGGACACCGTAGTAGCTGGCGCCCTCCGGATACGAATCGACCGGCATGGTGCCATCGCGCTGTTTCCCGTAGTTCGCCTTACTTGGATCGAATTCATTGCCCCAGGGGTACACGAACCCGGCTGGTCCACGGGCGGCCTTCTCCCATTCGGCCTCGGTCGGCAATCGTTTGCTCTTCCACTCGCAGTACGACATCGCGTCGTGCCAATTGACGCCCACGACCGGTTGTTCCGGCTTGTTCAATCGCGGATCGTCCCAGTAGGCCGGAGCCTGGTGCTGAGTGACCTTCATGAATTCACCAAACTGCTTGTTGGAAACTTCATACTTGTCCATCAAGTACGGGTCCAGCATGACCATATGAGCGGGCCCCTCATCATCGAATGCCTGAGCCGACCAAGGCATGCTCATGCGTGCTTGATACAGCGTCATCTTGGTGGCAGGCTGTTCTGGTCGCTCCTTATCGATACCCATCACCGATCCGCCTCCGGCGATGTAGGCCATGTCAGGAGGAATCTGCGGTTCTCCAGCTCGCGTGGCGGCAGGCACGGCGATCATGACCATCATAAGCACTGAGAGAACGCTGGATGCGCGTGTCATGATTACCTCCTCTCATTCGACCTGCTGGGTGTGGACATCGTCCCACGGCCGCCGGTCGAAACCGGCGACCGTGAGAACATCCGGCTACTTCTTCAGGTTCTTCCGAATCAACGCTTTCGTCGCCAGGTACTCCTCGTTCTTCGGATCCACCTTCAGAGCCTGCTCGATCGAGACCATGGCGTCTGCATACTTTTCGATGCCCATGCTGATCAGAGCATGAATGAAGGCGTCGCGACCGGTTTGATCGTGTTCGACGATGGGCGCTGCCGATTTGGCGCAGCGGAATCCCAATCCCACGCCATAGGAGTTGTTGTCCGGTTGATTCCAGAACCGGTGACTCGTGTGTAGGGATGTTTCAGGCGCGAGCCATGACCCGCCTCGGAGGACTTTGACCGGTCCTTGATTGGCGAAGTTGTAGCCCTTGTTCGGCCCCTGTGGGTTTAGCGCCGGGCTGTCCTTATAATATTTGGGCTCGTACCAATCGGACACCCACTCGAAGACATTGCCAGCCATGTTATAGACTCCGAAGCCGCTGACTCCCTCGGGATATGAGTCCACTGGCTGCGTGTGCCCGACATTTTGTCCGTAGTTGGCTTTCTTCGGATCGAGTGAGTGACCCCAGGGGTAATGCGAGTCCCCCGATGGTCCTTTCGCCGCCCGCTCCCATTCAGCTTCTGTCGGGAGCCGCTTCCCCTCCCACTTGCAGAAGGCCGCAGCGTCGTTCCAACTCACCCCCACGACGGGCTGAGTCGGCTTATTCAACCGTGGGTCATCCCAGTACGCTGGGGCCGGATGACCCGTTGCCTTCATGAATTCTTTGAACCGCACGTTTGAGGTTTCGTAGATGTCGATCAAGAACGAGTCCAACACCACTTTGTGGGTCGGCTCATCCGAGTGTTCATGGCTCCCCATCACAAATTCGCCGCCAGGAATGTTCACCATGTTGTCATGGCCCGCCGTTGCCGCCAAAACAGGTCCAGATCCCAATCCCATCACTACGCCGATGCCGATGGCTGCGCCGTATAGAATGTGTGTCCTCCGCATGGCTGACTTCCTCCCTTGTTAGTTGAAGATGAATGCTCTGCGTCCTTCGTCATCGCATTTCCAGCCGAACATCCCGCCCTTACGAGCCCGTGGCCGTCTCGACTCCCACGAACGCCATCTTCGTGCAGGCGGCCGTTGTACTGGAGGGCTTGAGCCTGTTTTGAATCTGTCGATGTCGTAAGATCACTGCGTCAATCACATCCCCGCACTGCACGCAGCGCATTGCGCAAGAGTCCGGGTCGGCGGCGGTCGACAGGAGATCTGTCCAGTGCTCCACCACCAAGAAGCCGCCGCAGCGCAAGCAAGTCGGCGTTAGCACCGAGCGGCCGGAGTCGCGTCTGTTGAAGCTCAGCTCGGGTTGTTTCTTTGTAATGACTCCATGCATCGCTTTTCTTCCTCCCTTATGACCAGTGTTTGTCCAATGTTATAAAGGAATATACGCGCAGTATGTCCAATGTGTCAATAGTTATTTAAGAAAATATTCAACAAACATTGGACATTATGTGGTACTCTTTAGGCTATATCCAATGAATACTCATAGAATTCATAGAGTTGCGAAGTTGACTGGCCTGACGAAAGATGTGATCCGTATATGGGAACGCAGGTATGGACTACTGCAGCCTATTCGAGGTGCCAACCGGTACCGAAACTATTCGGACGACGATGTCATGCTGCTTCGCTATCTCAAGCAGGAACTGGACAAGGGGGCATCCATCGGCGAACTCGCGGCTCAGGGGCGCGACGATTTGCTTCAGCGGGCGCGCGTCGTCACCTCTCCCGCGCGCATTGCCGAACACAATCCTTTTGTGCGATTGCTCGATGAATTAGTGGCCTGTCTAGATCCGCTCGATAAGACGGCCTTCGAACGGCGACTCAACGGTGCGGTGGCGATCGTACCGTTCGAGGAGGCGCTTCACGGAATCCTCATTCCTCTCCAAGAACGCGTCGGAGAACTATGGCATGCCGCCCGGCTCAGCATTGCGGTCGAGCACTACGTCAGCAAGCTGGTGCAGCAAAAACTCTTCTCGGTGATCAACCAACTGCCCATTGCGGACCACGGCCCCAAAGTCATCGTGGCCTGTCCCCCGAACGAGACGCATGAGTTAGGTGCCCTGACCGTGGCGTATCACTGCGCTGTCCGCGGATGCCGAGTGATTTACCTGGGGGGCGATACACCGATCGAGGATCTCGCGGGCCTTTGCCGCGCTGTGGAGCCGGTGTTAGTCTTGCTCTCCTTGACGTTGGCCACACAAGGGAACGAACTTAGGCAACTCCTCCAATCGATCGAAGAAGAAGTGGCGCCGCTTTGTCCCGTAGGAATCGGTGGGCTGGGCATCGAGACCGCAGGGGATTGGGGCGAGATGCGCAACGTGGTGCTATTGGACAATATGGATTCGCTAGATCGGTTGCTCGATCGTTTGCTTCCAGCCCGCAGTCCCTCCTCCCGATAGACACGGAGGACCGGACGGCATCCGGGTCAGGTCAATCCTCCGGTCACGGGAGAATATCGATACGCGAGACCGTAAACCATCCATCCAATTGCCGACCTTCAATGGCCAGTCGTACGTAAGGTTTGAAAGCAGCCTGATCGAGGATCGCGACCTCCAGCATGTAACTGCCCGACGCCAGTGTCTTCGGCAACACCACGCGATCTTCGACGGATTGCCGGACTCCCGGAAGCCAACGCTTCAGGTCAGATTGACTTGTCCACTGCGCCACGACCTGACCGGCAGCGGATCGCAGGCGATAGGCCAAAGGCCAGGGGTGATAGATCGGCGCCACTCCGACATTGTCCCACCGCGAACGAAGCACAAGTGTGTCTCCAGCGTTCAGGCGGGCTGGATGCGCGATCTCGCGAAGGACTATCCGATAGCCAACCTTCTTGAGAAACGCATCGAACTGCGCACGCCACTCCTGGGGAATGGGCGACGACTTCGCGTTCAAGACCGAGACATGCCAGTCCAACCCCTTTTGAAGAATTCGATCGAGATCGAAGCCTTTGTCGTACCAGTCCTGAACGACTCCGCATACTTCGAATTGAACGGGGCCGTGCTTCCAGGCGTCAGCGATCACGGGATCCTTGAGGACAGGTTCGTAGGCGTCCTCCATGTGATTCCACGTTGGAGTGAAGTAGCCGTAGTCACCAAAACAGTCTCCACGCCATCCCGCCCCCTTCTCCGATCCATACCGCAACAGGCCCCCGTGCAGAGAGACCAACGGGGTGTCGGGAAAGGCCGCGAAGTAGGCTTCCGTAATCCGGCGCTGGTTTTCTTTCGTCGGGAAGAGCGCCTGGCATTGAGGCACTTGTTCCTTTAGACAGCACGCCGTGTTCCATTCCCCCCAACAGCCGACCGACCCGATGTCGATGTGATCGATATCCGGCGAGCCGTTGTAGCGGGTGCCAAACGCCTTGATGAGACGATCGTGATAGTCGAGGAACGTGGGATTGTTATAATCGGGGAACGTCCCGTCCGTCTCTTTGAATGACTCGATGCCCTTATCGAGCAGCCAGGCCGGTGTCCCCTTTTCATATTCCGTCACGATACGAAAGGCGAGGGTCTCGCCCTTCTCCTTGGCCTGAGCAATGATGCCGTCCACAAAATCAAATGCATAGCGGCCGTCCTCGGGTTCGAGATCGGCCCACGTCCATCGAAAATAGGCCACGGTCGATGGCGGGTATTCCTCAGGCACGTTCGGGGGATGACCGAATCCAAAATGAAAATCGGCCATGCCCATGCCGGGGTTGAAGAGAAGGTCGTCGGTTTCGACTGGGTGCACAGTCTTTGCGTATGACTCAGACGTGTCGGTCCTGGTCGCGCTAGAGTCGGCCGTGACGCAGGAGACTGACAGTGCGGTGAGGGTGAGAACGAGAAGTTGTATTCCAAGCGCTCGGACATAGGACATATTGATTTGCTCACTCAGACGGCGCCTCGCAGACAGAGACACAGCAGCGCATGTCGCAAGGCGAACGATATGATGGGCGGGGCCAGTTCGCAGAGATCGTTCATCCATACGAGCCCGGTTGTAACGGCGCACGGAGCAAGCAACCGAACATCGGCCAACAACTCGTTTCGGCTAGGCTCTGCGGGATCTGCGGACCGGCGAGATGGTGAAAGATCGGACGGTGCGCGTGTGGACCCGCGACAAGGACACAACCCCTTCAGGGAGCCTTACACGAACCCGGTTAGGGGAGACGGGCAGCGCCGCCGGGAGGCGACCGGATCGTTGATTCTAGTCACATCCCAATCACTCTGATCGCAACATGCCGGTGCCGTTATTTGGGAATCTGTAAAACAATGGACTGGGCATGCCCCTCTCCGTTTACCGTGGCGACCACCTTATCGCCGCTCTTCAAGCGGCCGCCGGCAACGCCTTCGATTTTCGTGTCAGGCCCCACGTGCACCCGGACCTGGTTGCCCGACATCTCCTTGACGATGACCTCTTCTCCCTCCCAGTACAACACATCACCTTTCACCTCGTGGGACGCGGTCGATCCCTGCCCCTCGGAGGGAGCGGCCTCGGCGAGCAGGGGCAACATGGCGAACATCAGAACAAGCCAGATCCTCATGGAGCACCTCCTTCGTCCCAAGCCTACGGGGATCTACGCTGCCCTGTCAATCGCACCGAAACGGGCCACTTGAACACCAGTCTGCTGCAGCGTGACGCTGTCGGACCTCGCACATGATCTGTGACTCCAGTTCAAGCCCGGGACATGCCGGCGCGAGACCTCATTCCGGTTTGTCTACACGCTGAATCGTTGGCTGCGCTCCCTGGAATGACGCCTTGAACCAGGAAGACTAGGCTGCCACACTGGCGAATCAAGACCATGCCGCGTCGATGGGTTCTGCCGTGGCCGCCACACCTCCGCGACACTTTTCAATGATCCGCGAGTTTCACCTGGCCGACGTGTTGACGTTGGCCAATGCTGCCTGTGGACTTGCCGCCGTGTTCTTCAGCATGCTGTACATGAGCAGCCACGCGCCGAATCATTTTTTCGCCGCTGTGACCCTGACCCCGGCCGCGCTGCTCTTCGACTGGCTCGATGGACGGGTTGCCCGCTGGCGCCACGAACAATCGGCACTCGGCCGAGAATTGGACTCGCTGGCGGATATTATTTCCTTCGGAGTGACGCCGGCCGTGCTCGGATTCGCCGCCGGTCTGCGGGCTGGCTGGGATTGGCTGGCGCTACTCTATTTCATCTGCTGCGGAGTGAGCCGCCTGGCCCGGTACAACGTGACCGCCCAGCGACTCTCGGAGGGCAGCGACAAGGTGGCCTATTTCGAAGGCACCCCCATTCCCACGACGGTGGTGCTGACCGGCGCGCTCGCCGTCGCCGCATGGCAGGGGCGGCTCGGAGAACAATTGTACGGCGGAATGTGGACTGTCGGTCCTTGGGATATACACGCTCTGTCGTTACTCTACGTGCTCTCCGGCAGCCTCATGATCAGCAAAACGCTCCACATCCCTAAACTGTAGCGCCGTGGCTCCATCCCGAGTATTCGCGATCGACTGGTCTGGGGATCAACGTCATGCCAGAAGTAAAATCTGGCTTGGCGAGGGAGCCGCGTCCCGGCTCGTGCGACTAGAGAATGGGAGGAGTCGAGAGGAGATCGCCGACTTTCTCTTAGAGGCAGCAACACGAGATCCTAACTTCGTCGTTGGATTGGATTTCGCTTTTTCATTCCCTCGGCCATTTTGCGAGAGCGTGAAAGCTGCGACCGCCTACGATTTGTGGGAACTCGTCACCGCCGAGGGAGAGACGTGGCTCACGCAGTGCCGGATTCCCTTTTGGGGAAAGCCGGGACGAAAAAGGCATTCATCAGCTGGCTGCTTCCGTCAAACAGAGTTGGCGGCCTTGAGTAACGGATCAGGATGTCGGCCGAAATCCATTTTCCAAATCGGCGGAGCCGGCGCAGTCGGCACTGGCTCGATCCGGGGCATGCCAATGTTGAAGCGCCTTCACGATGGCGGTTGCTCGATTTGGCCTTTCGACCCACCCAATTGGCCATTGGTCGTCGAGATCTATCCCCGACTTTTCACCGGTTCGGTGAAGAAGTCGTCCCCATCCGCCCGTGAGGCACACCTTAAAGCCTATGAAAGGTCTCTCACGCAAGGACAGCGCAAAGATGCGATCAGCAGCGAAGACGCCTTCGATGCCGCGATCTCCGCCGTCGAAATGGGTAAACGCCTGGTTGAATTTGAGAGACTGCAACAGGCCACGAACGTCCAGGAGTTACTAGAAGGAAGAATGTGGTATTAGCTTGGCCTGTATGCCTCTACCGTATGAACGGGTCGAGGCGATCCGTTGTCCTGAACGCCATGGCGTGCATCGTCTCCGTGAGGGCGGCAAACACAACGGCTCCCTGAATCGCTCCGCCGGAATAACGTCTACAATCCCCGCCATCATACTAGACATCCCGGCTTCAGTCCTTCAGATACTGGACCGACCTGACCTGATCGCGCTCTCTCCATGTTGCCCAGGTTGAACGTGTTGACTGTATAATGCTGCATGCACCTCTCATTCCGACACATGACACGACGGGAGATACAGGCCGCTG
The DNA here is from genome assembly GCA_036984305.1 of Nitrospira sp. Classification (NCBI taxonomy): domain Bacteria; kingdom Pseudomonadati; phylum Nitrospirota; class Nitrospiria; order Nitrospirales; family Nitrospiraceae; genus Nitrospira; species Nitrospira sp. The sequence continues at coordinate 107,922 of BQWY01000001.1, read as the reverse complement.
GTGTCCTAGCGATTGTGTCCGCTCTTTGCCTTCTTTGGCTGGTAGTCTCGACAGTCCTCGCGCAAGCTGATGCGGGTCGCGGCCAATGGCGGCAGGCGACGTCCGCGCCGACCAAGCGCACGGAGGTGGCCGCCGCGACGGTGCACGACAGCATCTACGTGGTCGGCGGATTCGAAAAGCCCGGACTGAGCAATCTGCTCAACCTGTCGATCACGCCGTCCGTCGAGGTCTACGATCCCGTCGCTGACCAATGGAGGAGCAAGGCTCCGATGCCGGTGGGCCTCCATCACGTGGGGATCGGGGTCGTCGACGGGCGCTTGTATGTAATCGGTGGGTACCGGCAGTCCGGCCTCAACGTGTGGCACCCGATGGCAACCGTCTATGCCTATGATCCGGCCTCGGATACCTGGGCCGAGCGCGCCCCCATGCCGACAGGTCGCGGCGCCCTATCGGTGACGGTCCACGAAGGGAAGCTCTATGCCATCGGCGGTTACGATCGCTCGACGAATATCGCGGCGGTGGAAGTGTACGATCCAGACCGGAACGTGTGGACCTCACGCGTACCGCTGCCAACGCCGCGCGATCATCTGGCCACGGCAACGGTCTCAGGGAAGATCTATGCGATCGGTGGGCGCCTGAACGGTGATTTCCATCGGAATCTGTCCGTCACGGAAGTTTACGATCCCGCTACCGATCAATGGACCCGCGTTGCGGACCTGCCGACCGCGCGGAGCGGTATCACGGCTTCGGTGGTGGACGACAAGATTTACGTGTTCGGTGGAGAAGGCGAAGATGGGACGTTTCGCGAAAATGAAGCCTACGATCCGGCGCAGGACGTTTGGCGGGTGATGGCGCCGATGCCGAGCGGTCGCCACGGCTTAGGATCGGCTGTGGTGCAGGGTCAGATTTATGTGCTCGATGGTGGACCGACTCCCGGCGGCTCGTTCAGCGACCTCAACGAAGCTTTCATCCCGCCCCAGGGCGGAAGGACCACACCATGATGTGCAGTCGAGATGAATGTCGCAGGCGCCCCTGTAAGTCGATCTGCCGCCCAAGCAGGAACCTGTAACCATCCGACACCACGGCTTCCCTTGCGCCGCTCTTATAATGGAGCGTAGGCTGAAGTATGGCCCTTCGTCCTTCCATGATCGCATTGGGACTTCTCCTACTGGTTGGAGCGGGTGCGTGTGCCCGCATGGGTCCCCAACCGATCATCGAACCCTCGGCCGCACTCACCCGATCCGGCAGCTACGACCCCGCCGAAGACCTTCGTCTTTGCCGGCAGACGGTATCCAATGCCGCCCCGATCAGCATGCAACCACGCTGGCTTCCGCCTCTGAGCATGACAGAGACCGGGGTGGTGTTGGGTTCCGTTGACGTGCCGCACCCTGTGTGGCCTTCCCAAACGGCTTATCGTCAGGAAATGGAACACTGTCTCTCGGCTCGAGGTTACGAGGTGAGCGGGTGGCACTGACACGCGATTCAAGGTGAGTCAGGTGAAGGTTCCTTTCCCACCGGTACTCATGCCAATGCGGGAGCGCCCCACACTAGGACCTCCCCCGAACGGCTTTTCGCGATACGGTGATCCCGGGCGAGGCTATGGAACACGCGCGACGGCGCTCATGGCACGCAGCCTCCTATGCTGGTGCCTTGGGCTTGGCCTGACCTCGACGGGTTCGGCGGGCGATCATGTGCCCATCAAAACCATTCTTGAACATCCTTCCACCTATGGGGCCACAGTCGTGACGGTCGAAGGCCGCGCCAGGGCCGTCAGCACGTTGCCGGCTCATCGTGGAACACGCAATTGTGGAGGAGGCACGGTCTACGACAGCCAAACGTTCACACTGCACGACAAGTCCGGCAGCATCGGAGTCGGCACGACCGGCGCGTGCCGGCCGAATGTGATGAAGCCGGTCGTCGAGAACGAACTGGTTCGCATCCGCGGCATCGTCGTCGTGACGGATCAGAACAACCCGAAGAGCATACCCGTGATCTTCGCGCAGGCGATCGAACGGGAACGGTCATAAATAATGTATCCCTTCGCCAATGGTTCACGAGAGGAAGGAGTGCACATGGTGATTGTCACATTGCTGGTAGGACTACTCGCCCTTCCGATCGCCGCACGGGCAGATGATGACACGAGACCGGAGGGCCCAAGGTTGACCGTGACGGGGACCGGCCACCTCTCACTCGAGCCCGACACGGCATTCGTGACCCTCGGCATGGAGACGGCCGACAAGGCACTTCACGAGGCCCAGCGGCAGAATCAGACGGCAATGCAGAGCGTGACGCAGCGGCTTCGGGCGTTGCACATCGAGAACGAGCGGATCCAGACGACCTCCTTCACCGTCTCCCCGCAGTACCGGTCGGTGCCCAAACCTTCTGGCGACGCGCCACCACTTCCTCCGGAGATCATCGGCTACCTGGTGAGCAATACCGTCACGGTGGAGGTGCGGAATCTCGAGCAGGTGGGCGTGGTGATTGAGGAGGCACTGACAGCCGGAGCGAATCGCTTTCAGGGTCTGCACTGGGCGCTTCGCGACGAGCAACAGGCAAAGTTGGACGCCTTGAAGCAGGCTGCGGCGAAGGCCCGCGCAAAAGCCACGGCCCTCAGCGAGGCTTTGAAAGTACGATTGATCCGGTTGACCAGCATCACCGAGGCAAGCCATGTCGTTCAACCGGCCCCGCGGGTCGCTCGGGCAGCGATGGCCATGGAATTCGGCGGCGGGGAACCGCCGATCTTTTCCGGCGAGATCAACGTCGAGGCCACGGTGACGTTGATCTATGAGATCGGACAGGAGTGACTGCGTCAACGGCTTAACAGCCGAACCGATAACGATTTAGTCGCGACTTGGAGTGACGTCGACGAAGAGACACTTCGCCTTGTGAGCCACAGATGCTAGCGAGTCTTGTGTGGTGCCGAAGCCGGGATTGTAAAGGAGGGGATGGCTCAAGTACGTATAATCTTGGGTCATCTCCTCTCCAGCCTGCTTCCAGTCACGGTTTGCGCCTTTCCTCTGTTTGCCTCGTTTTGTCTCCCTCTGATGGGATTTGTCTAAATTTCTAACACTGTAATAACACCTGTTCTATCCTACCTGGCTTACTCTAGAGTCTGCACGAATACCAGGATAAATATTATGTTCTACAACCGACCAAGGGACGTTACAGGCTCGAGGGCCGGGGGTCGATGGGGGTCCGACCATATGGGTTCCCGTCGGGTCGCGCGGACTTTATTTCGCTATCAAAAGGTCGGCGCCCGGGGTCAACTCATTCGCGTCCCTTGGAACGCTCAACCGCCGAGGACCCAGTTCAGCCACGGCCGAGCTCTACCGCCGGAGCAGAGCAAAGGGTCAAAGCGCAAAGGGTTAGAAATCTACGTCCTGGACAAGACGGAAGCCCACGTCCTCATTCCGATCGCCGGCGGGGCTCCAGATCCGGAATGACGTACGCAAGGCCCCTGGGGGGGTAACGTTCCAGGCGCCGCCCCGAATCACGCGCAGGCGGCAACCTCCGCCCTCGCTTTGTAGCCAGGGAGATCCATCCGTCGGAGCCCCCCTGTAATTCTCGTGCCAACAATCCTCCACCCATTCCCAGACATTGCCGCTCATATCATACAGGTCGAGACCGTTGGCTTTCTTGCTCCCAACCGGCTCCGTGTTTTTTGCTTCGTACACCACATACTCTTTGAGTTGCGCCTCCTCGGATGTTCCGGCCCAGATCTCATCCTTGTTGATGGCTATACTCCGAGCGGCATATTCCCATTCGGATTCCGTCGGCAGTCGGTATCGCTGATCGGTCTCCTGCGACAGCCACTTCGCATAGGCCTTCGCATCTTCCCACGAGACATTGATCACCGGCCGGCGCCCGTGTCCCCAATATTCATCATGAGGCAGTGGTCGTTTCGTGGCGAGGGCAAATCGCTTGTATTCGTCAAAGGTGACTTCGTGCTTACCTATGGCAAAGCGCTTAATCCTGACTTCGCGCAGAGGCTGCTCATCTTTGATCCCAAGGCCATGGCTGTCTCCCTGCAGGAAAGTGCCACTTTCAATCCGTTGTACCTCTGGGACAATGGCGATGCTCATGAAGTGGGATTGAGCCGTCAAAACTGCATCTTCCGGTGTCAAGCCCTCCTTCGACATCCACGCGAATGGTCCCCCTACCAGCAGGAGCACGAGGCCCACGGTCGCGGCCGCTACCACGTGCCTTCGTACCTTGCAGCGTTGGCTTGCTGCGATAAAGTGTCGTTCGAGGGCGGAGAAATACTCGGGCTTCTGCTCGAGCCAGTCACGCGCCTCGGTCAAGGCAAACCCGCGCAGTAGAGCGTCCTCACTCTTCTGGCTCTCTTGGTACTGTTCGACCGCGGCGCGCAGGCGCTCGTGCCAGGCAAGGAATCGCCGATCGGCGTCCACCCACCGTTTGAGCCGGTCCCAATGGCGGATCAAGGCTTCATGCGACACTTCGAGCGAGTCCTCCGCGCTCCCCGCGAGCCGTGAGGTCACCAACAACCGCTCATCGGCCAACCGCTTCGCAAGCGCCCCAACGTCTTCTCCCACTTCCACCAACGTCGCGCGACGTCTGGTATCCGCCTCACCCTCTCCCGGTCGGACAAGCCGCAAGAAAATCTGTTGCAGTTTGCGTTGATCGGCTTCCGAGAGGTTCACGTACAGGGATTCGGCTTTATTCGCGATGGCGCCCTCGAGCTGTCCCATGGCCTTGTAGGCTTCGTGATGCAGCTGCCCGCCGCGGCGGTGCGCCCAGAGCTGGCGCAGCACGAATTCGACCAGAGGCAAATGGCCCGGTTCGTCACCGGCCTGCTCCAGGATGAGCTCCACCAGCCCCGGTTCAAACGACAGCCCCACCTGTCGTGCCGGCTCCTCGATGGCCAGACGCAATTCTTCCTGGGTCATCGGTCCGAGATTCACCAAGGCCCCTTGCACGCGATCGGATAGGGGCCGATAGGTGGTGATCGCCCGGTCATAAAAATCCCCTCGTAGAGTGAGCACGACGCTTAATTTGGTTGCGGCGGTGGCGTCGAGCACCTGATCGATGAAAGCCCGGCGCGCCGGCTCGTCCTGACAGAGCGTGCACAGTTCCTCCCACTGATCCACGACGAGCAAGAGGCGGTCCGTGCCAAGCTGCTTCTTGAGCACGGAGTCCGCGACATCGCGAAGGACGGTGTGCCGGTGGCGCAGGGCATCGGCCAGCTTGGTCGTCTCGATCAACCGGTCGGTCTCGCGAAGGTCCGGCTCGAGCCACGGCATGAGCGCGGCCGCCATCGCCTGGAACGGACGATCGGTCGGCACGAACGTCGCCACCTCCCAGACGGGCGCATGACTCGGTCGCAGTGCCGGGACCAAGCCCGCCCGAACGACAGACGACTTGCCGCTGCCGGAAGCTCCAACGACGGCCACCAGGCTATGCTGGCTCACGGCGTGAATGAGGTGCGTGACGGCGGTGGCCCGCCCAAAGAAGAACGGCGCGTCCTCCTCACGGAAGTAGAGCAGGCCCCGATAGGGGCAAATGGCGGCGAAGGTCTTTCCGATCGTCTCTTGCGCATCGGGACCAGGGGACTGCCCGCGAATCGCTCGAACGAGTGTGGTGAGCAGGAGGGGATCGGCGGCACGGTCTCGGAAGTCCACCCAGGTGTGTTGACTCAGAAATCCAAGGGGTGGCTCGGAGCCTGGTAGCAGAACTGGAATGACCGGGTAGCTGCCGCTTGTCCGCTCCGCGGCGACCTGACGCTCCAGCGCGAGATAGAGTTCGCGCTGTTGCCAGGGGCCCATCTCGCCTTGCCCGATGCAGACGGCGACGGCTCGACAGTGCGCTAGAGTAGTTTCCAAGGCACTCGGCCAGGATTGTCCCGGGGTCAGGTACCACCGGTCGAGGAAGACGGTGAGCTGCTGCTCGCGCAACCGCCGCGCTAGCTGCTCCACCTCGGCATGATCCCGCCAGTGGTAGCTCAGAAAGACATCGAAGTCAGCAGTGGGCATATGCGGTGATCTAGATCAAGGAAGCTAAAAGCATGCTAGGACGTGACCTCCAGAAGTGTCGTGTCAAAGGTCCAATTCTCCCCTAGTGACCCCGTGAGGAATTCACTCGTCAGCTAGAAGATTCCTGCCCACTAATCCACCAGGGCTAAACGTGTGAGCCCTTATGCTCTACGCGGGAAACTCCTTCCTTAACATGACCTCCGAGTGATCTTTGGATACGAGCTAAGAGCACCGTTAATCCATCGATGAATTGAGTTGAAAGATCCAGATAATGATAACCATCAAAGATTGGACGAATTAGATCATTTCTCTTAATAGCGGTGGATGAGGACACCAGTACCGGCAGTAGCAGCAACTGATTATCCGCTTGCACCTGAATGCGACGGAAGTACCTTGTGAGTTCCCCCAAACAGATAGGTGATGCAACGTAAGCTTCGGTAATAAGGGCGATGAAAACAGTCGCCTGATCAATGCCATTCTCGATGCGATTTCTCCACTTATCGCCAACGTCCAATATTGAAGGAGCATACCAAACCCCAATATCCCGCGCTTCCAGGTTGCGTCGAATACCATGCGCTATTCGTTTGTCTTGGCTACTGTGACTAAGGAACACGGGCCGATGTTCTCGGCTTGTATCCAACTCCTCCCATCCTCTGCCCTTTCCCAAACTTTGTCTTCTGCGCCTTTTTCCGATCTCTGCCAATCGCACCATGGTATCAGTAAGTTTGAAAATGCTGTCAAATGGTTTTGAGGCTGAAGTAGCTGCCCCAATACGAATAGCTTCTACTAGATCCTTTGAAGGCTGGTTTCCCGAAATCACCAGAATCTCCGATGGCACCTCTCGATCTGCCAACTCACTCACCAGATTAATTCCTTGCATCCTGCTGGGTCGTAACTTCAAGTCAACGACTATCAAATCGGGAAGATTCAGGCTTGTGGCAGAGAATACATCCCTCAAGAAGGTCTCTGCTTCCGCATAACCGTGAGCCTCGAAATCGTTGAAGCGAAGCTGCTCAACTAACATATCGCGCAAGCTAGTGCTATCGTCGATGACATATCCTAGATATTTCTTCATGTCTCCTCCAACTAGAGAAAACTCGGCACAGTAGCCTCATGCGGTTTCCTACCCAGCATTGATTTTTAGTAGCTGTGGACAAAGAGGCTACTTTTGGGAAGGCGAGGTGTCAACATGGATTGGATAAATGCTTGCATTTCCCCGCTGTACACATTGCGACTGGGCTCTTTCAACCGATGACTCTTGGCACAAATATGCCCCTGCACGGCATGGTGAGGCGAACACGCTGCCACGATCATAAAACGTGTGTCTGTGTTTGTGCCTGACGGTAAAGGAGTCAGACGAGAATGACATTGGAGTGGAGCTTGCCATCCTATAAGAAGAGAGGCGGGTTGTAGTTGACGTTCCTCCCAGAAAACGAGACCAGCGAAAGCTAGATTTTTCTTCCTTCCCGCCGGGCCACCTTGCTCAGGGTGCGGTAAGACCCCCGGCGGCCACGAGCGAGGACTTACCGGTCCCGGACGCCCCACTGATGAGGAGAAAATGTCATTCCGACAAGCGCAGGCGATCCAGGACCGCCCGCACTTCCGCGTCGGGTCCAAAAAAAGCCGGGGCGTGGTTGCACGTGAAGTGGAATAAGCCTGGATAAGGCGAGCCCAGCTTGTCGATGTCCCAGGTGATGGTAGGCGCTGGCACTTGTGGAATGTTCATGGCTTGCGAGGGGGGCGGTCGCCATGTGGCTTGCCACCGCCGCTTGGACGAGGCTAGCCAATTGATAAGGTGCTGAGAAGAAGCTCGCTAACTTTTTCACTCCCGAGCTTTTGCGGAACTCCGTTCCCGGTCTCACTTTTGCCGGTGAACAAATCTGAGAAGTGTTGGGGGAACCCTTATGAGACGCTCGGCTCTGGCGATAAAAGGATGGTCAAGTACCTGGCTGCTTGATTCGCCCCTGTCGGAGAAACCACTTGTCAAATACGTGCAGATGTAGCCGAGCGAAGGCAAACCCAATTGTCGCCATGCCAAAACCGATGGCGATATCTTGTAGAGTCTTTTGATAGTTGAGAATGCGGACCACGCGCTGTCCGAAAATGCGACCGGCGAGGAAGGTGAGGAGCGCAATGGCAATGCCGCCGAACGTTATCGTTAAAAGGGAGACCGACCACCAGCGATCGCGTGACAAGAACAAGGCGATGAGGGCCATGAGGCTCACAACCGCAGCAACGATCTGAAGTTCGCGAGACAGGATCCAGACTTTGAATGGGATATACTTGGCCACTTCCAACTGTCGAACGAGCCACGGCTCAGGCTCCACGTGCTGCATCACTTCTTCCATCACGAGGAACTGCCATTTCGACCGTTCTTTGGACGTGGAAAAGCCCGTCACGGATGGTGGAAACGCGGATTGGGTCATCCGATATCCACTCATCATCAGCGCATAGGCTTCGGTGTCAGAAAACGAATCGAGGTCCGTTCGAACCGCCGCTAACTGCCGCTGAAGGCTTTTCTCGATCCCATACGATGTTAATGGAGTTGAACGTTGTTGCTCCGAAGGATCGGGACAATGCAGCCAATCCACCTTCTTCGCATCGAGATCTTTCTTCAGGTGTACGAACATCAGGCCTCGGAGTAGAGATGCCCGTCGTCGCTCTTCTAATTCATCATATTCAGCCGAACGGACCCTCGCCCCAAGAATACTGTTCGCGCGTAACGGGACTCTCAGGAGACCGTTGCTGGGATAATCCTCCGTATCCATTTGCCCGCTCGCGTCGCTGACCAGCAGCACAGTGCAGCCCTGATCCAGTAACCCGACGATCCCTTGATTGTCATGCACTCCTCCGTCGACGAGTCGTACGACCTTGTTGGGGTACAGCTTGGCAAGAGCGAGGGGCTCAAATAATCCAGGCACACAGGCTGACGCAGCCACGGCATGGCCCAACCGGACTTTCCTGTGCTGGCTGGGCGCATCCTCATAATACATTCGACGAAGCCGGTCATTACCATCGACTTCACTATCCACGCCTGAAGGCGGCTCCCCCATCCAGGTAGCCGTAAATTGCCAGTTATGCCCAGTATTCAGTGTCGTGGCGTTGAGAATTAGGATGGGCACTTTGGCGTTTCGCCGCCAGTTGTGGTCCTTCGGTAAAAATGGCGCGGTTTCCCCTTTTGGCTGGATCTTCAACTCGTTGAGCCAGCGGACCTTGTCCTTTCCTCCATGGTCCACCTTGGCGAAGATCTCTCGCTCATACAGTTCCCCTGCACGCATCGTCCGAGAATAGTTTGGCAGCAGGAGCATTTTGAGGTTGGTCGTCCACTCTGCCGCAACCCGCGTCCGAATGTTCCGTTGCACACCGGCCAGGAAATCGCGTTCGATCCGCTGGACAATCGCAACATAATCGTCACGCGTCATCTCACGATCGGTCTTGGTGTGCATCAACTGCCTCACCTCAAGGTAGTAGTGCGCACCAATGATCGCCCCCCCTGACACGCAAGACAGCACTTCAACGTGACGAAGCATGTCCAGTTCCGCCAACTTAGCCAGCACGCCAATGTGGAACAGGGCAGCACGGAACCCCCCGCCCGATAGCGCCAGGCCCACTTTTCCTGTCAGCACCGAGCGCGCAGCCGCAAAATTGTGCCCTAAGAACTCTTGCAAGACCTTCCAAGCTTGTGAATCTTCGGTCGTCGTGGAGCCGTTGTGCTTGAGTTGGGCTAGCCATGCCAGTTGACGGGCTGTCGCTTCCCGTTCCCAATCAGCCACATCAGGCAATGCCGTCGCCTTCTTTAACCACGTCAGCGCTTCGTTGTACCGCTCCAGGCCGAAATAGGCCTCTCCAACTGTGACGAGGAACCACCAGGTGGTTGACAACCATTTGTTTGCAGGGACATCGACAAGCCCAGGCAAAACGGAGACGATATCTTCTCGTATCCGCTTGGCTTCTTCCTGTCGCATTTCGGCGATACCTGAGTCCGTTCCCGCTTGCGAGGCCTCGAGAGCCTCTTGTTGAGCCAGGACATCGAGGACAAAGGCCGCGTTGATGCCTGTGTAGCCGTAATCTCCCTCGACCTTCTGTCGATAGCCTTTGTAATAATAGGCCAGAGAACGAATGAGATGCTGCCTTTGGGCATCTCGCTGCCATTTCTGTTTATAGATTGAGCCGGCCAGCCCTAAGGTTTCCTGATCGACACTTGTAGTGGGATTATCCTCTACCTGTAAGATCATCAGTGCTTGGTCCAGCTTTTGGTCAGGTTGCAGGTCAGGATCTTTATACGTACACAAGGCATGTTCCTGAGCGAACTTACGCCGTAGGGGCGGGTCATTGAGGACCTGTGGATCCTTACGAGCCTCGGCGAGGAGTTTCCTCGCATAACCAAAGGCCCGCTCTTTCTTCAATGCTCGCACCAGCTGGAGGGCTTCAGGTGGAGCGATGCTCTGTCCCTTCGAAACCTCTTTAGCTCGACGGATGGTCTCACTGTGAAGCTGACTCATGTTTGCGATCTCCATTGCCATTAGGCAGTGGGCCTTGCCGTCTCAGGATGGAAGGCTGCTGGTCTGTCGAGACGTAATCTTCCAGCGCGATGATGTAGTAGTCGCTTTCCCTAAGCGTCAATGACCGCCAGTCGGTAATCTTTGAGATTTCGCACGTCGAGGAGAGAAAGATCGTCCCCATGGAGGAGCTCACTTAGGTTAGCCTATTACTGACGCATGCATGACCCTGCGATCCAGCCTGAGCCGGAATTCTACGCTTTCACCCAAGAAAGGCAAAGCAGTACAGGCGCAGTGAGCGAGTGTGAAGGCCGAAGAAATGCTCCTATTTTGGGTTACGCACGGCGCATTACGCATGTAGTTTGATGGCGCGAACTCCTGGCCAACGGTATATGCACTTCAGACCAGTTATGGCCCTTAATGTCCCATTCGAGCTTAAAAACTGAGGGCCTGATGGAGTGTCCAGCTGCAGGAAATCGCTCCCCGCTCGATGCGACGTCACTTGAACTAGGGTCCGGGCAGCCTGGGACTTCAGTATTCGATGGAAATGGGGGGATCTCGCTTTCGGTAACAGTACTACCTTCCCTGCTATAACAACTTTGCCGCTTCGCCTACTTTCCGCTTGCCGTTGTTTGAGGTGCAGAGATCAGCTGCATTGACAATAGAGTTCATACGCAAGTAGCCTAATCTCCCTTCATCGAGATGTTTGCCTTCCGCGCATGACGAGCGTGTTCAGCTTCCATGAAACGTCCCTCAGCTGAGGTTGCGCTGATTGGTATGAAGAGTGAAGTAGAATCATGGCGATAGTACGCCGTATCTATATCAGTCTGCCCGCAGATCACTGGCTTCCGGACAATTTAAACCGGCTAAAGTGGGGCATCGTCGAGGAGATCGAAAAGCTGGGCTACGTTCCTGAGATTTTTACCAACCCGCTGGGAAAGCCCGGGTTGGCCTCTGGCAAGTCCTGGCACCCGCGGGACGCAGATGAGATCGCTCGGCGGTGCACCGGCGCTGCAGTGCTTGGAATGCCGCGGTGGAGGTTCGCCGACTCAGAAGGGAAGGAGGTTTTGCTTCCGACCGAATTCAATCATTACGAAGGCGCGCTATTTCACACGCTCCGACTGCCTACTCTCGTCCTGATGCAACGCGATGTTCTCCCTCGCGTGGTATTTGACAAGAGCTTTGGCGGGTATGTCGGCGAATTTGACTCCAAATCCAACGTTGAATGGCTTCACACGGAGAGCTTCCGTGTTCCGTTCGACTACTGGCGCAGACTCCTATGTGAGCGGTGTGATGTTTTTCTTGGTTACTCAAGTGCCTCAGAAGGTACGGCCGCAGCCATCAAACGCTACCTGCAGAGTCTTGGGGCTAAGGTATTAGACTGGCAGTCAGACTTTATTCCAGGCCGTACGATACTCGAGCAAATCGACCAAGCTGCAACTCGTTCGGTCGGCGGCATCTTTCTGTTCACCAAGGATGACGATCTTGCTGACCATGGTCAGGCCGAGCTTGCTGTTCCGCGCGATAACGTGGTCTTTGAAGCGGGATACTTTATCGGCTTGAAAGGGAAGCGAAACGTGTTGATCATCCGACAAGCGGGCTCAAAGATGCCAGCCGACCTTGGCGGGGACATCTACGCATCGCTGAGGAATAAGAATTCGATAGGACCGATCGAGCGCACGCTCGCGGCTTTTATGAATGCCCTATGACAATGATCGGGCGACGGGAAGGCATGCTCGACATCATAGACCACCTCACTATCACTTGAACGGAAAGCATTTCGGAGCCGCTGCGCTTCCGCAGGGAGCCAATTCGGCCTCTAGCTTCGATACTGTGATCTGCCTCAAACGGACTTCGGGGACCGACCGCTCGGGCAGCATCTTCCGGGGACTCGGCCTTGGGAGTCTTTCCTAGATCCTCAAGGGGATCCTTACAGCTGTCCAGGATGGTTGGTTGGCTCTACGAACAAGGATAAGAAGTGTGCTCAATCCCCCCAAGTGTTTATTCCGTCAGGCCCAGAAGTTCATGCGACGGCATTTAGTTAGGTTGTATTTCATACGTGGCTTGCGAACATTAAGGCTAACCGATGTTGCGCATTCACAAACGCAACCCACCCGTTCCAACCCACTAAAATGGTTGTATTTGGTTCGGCCATAGATTGACTCCGATTATGAACGGGATCTACATTGTCGGCCACTATGCTAGGCCCACGCACGATTCGGCCATAGTGCCTAGCTGCCTTGAACGTCCTCCGACGTCGCAAGAAAGACGTTTTTGCGATGAAACGAGCCAAGAAATCGCCTCACAATGAAATACCTCAGGGGGTGTCGATCAAAGCCACCCTTGAGCCCACCTATGGCGGTCAGATAACCAGGATTGCTTGGACTCCCGATGGAATGAAATTGGCTTGTCCAACTCAGGGCGGGGCCATTTGGTTCTGGGCGGCCGACTCGAGCAGACCATATTGGGAATGCGCAGGTCACGCTCCATTTTGGACGAGTTGCGTGGCCTGGTCACCTCCTGCAGGTTCGCTGATTGCGTCAGGTTCTAATGACAACAGTTTGAGAATCTGGGACGCGGTCGCCAGAAAAAAGCTGCGAGACCTTAAGGGGCATGAGTCGTGGGTGCTGAGCTTGGCCTGGTCTCCAAGCGTGGATCTCATCGCTTCTGGGTCCGACGACAAGACGATTAGACTTTGGAGCCCGATCGATGGGACGGCCGTCAGAACGCTCACCGGCCATTCTGGTGGAGTTCATAATCTGGCATGGTCGCCTGATGGGGGACGTCTCGCGTCTGGTTCAGAAGACCAGACCGTTCGGCTTTGGAATGTCGCGAAACCAGAAGCGCCCGCGGTACTTGTCGGTCACGTGGAGGCGGTCTTAGGTCTTGCATGGGCGCCCGATGGCAGGACGATCGCCTCATCTTCAGCCGACGGTACAATCCGCGTTTGGGAGGCAGAGACCGGTCGCCTTGTGACCGTGATTGAAGGACACAGCCAGGGGATCGGCAGTATATCCTTCTCCCCTGACGGTTCCTTACTTGCATCGAAATCCTTTGACAACACGATTCGGTTCTGGCGGGTTGACACCTACCAGACGGTTGGGATTCTGCGAGAAGAAGCGGCCAACGTGTTAGTCCCAACATCTGGCATCGCATTCAACCCGCGATCGAATTCGCTTGCAACTTTAGGCAACAAGGATAGGGTAGTCCGGCTGTGGAATATCGATGTTGAATCACTGTCGGGAAAGTCATCCAGGGCAGAACAGCATCTCTATCGTAACTCCAAAGTGGTAGTGGTCGGCGATACTGGGGTTGGAAAGTCGGGTCTCGCACTAGTGTTAACCGGGGAGCGGTGGAAAGAGACAGGATCAACGCATGGACGGCGAGTGTGGGTTTTCGAGAATACTCAGTTTACTGATGACCGCGGTCGCACGGAGACTCGAGAGACGCTTCTATGGGATCTGGCTGGTCAACCAGATTATCGACTAATTCATCAACTCAATTTAAACGAAGTTGCACTAGCCCTGATCGTCTTTGATTCCAGGAGCCAGACCGACCCATTTGCGGGCGTGCGGTACTGGGACAAGGCTATCCGACAAGCGGCTCAGGTCCTTGGCGACACAACTCGTCCAATAACCAAGTTTCTCATCGCCGCGCGAATGGATGTGGGAGCGATCGGTGTCAGCAGCGACCGCATCGACGGATTGATGGAGGAATGCGGCTTTAGCCAATATTTCAAAACGAGCGCAAAAGAAGGCTGGCACATTTCTGCGCTGGCGGACGCGATCCGCCGAGGAATCCACTGGGAGACGCTCCCTCAAGTCAGCTCAACGGAGCTGTTTCAAAACATCAAGACCTTCCTGGTTGCTGAAAAGGAGTCGGGAAGGCTTCTCTCCACATTTAATGATCTCTACCGCTCATATCAGCTCTCAAGCGGAGCCAGTTCTTCCGATCAGTTGCGAGGGGATTTTAATGTTTGTATTGGTCTCATCGAATCACGCGGGCTGATCCAAAGGCTAAACTTTGGAAACTTTATTCTTCTACAGCCAGAGCTACGCGATGCCTACGCATCCGCGATGGCCAATGCCGCAAAGGATGAGCCGGATGGTTTGGGGTGCATTAATGAGGAGCGCCTACGGTTAGGAGAACTGCGCCTGGCCAATGATGAGCGGATTAAGGACCGTCACCAGGAAGAATTACTAGTGCTTGCGACCATTGAGGAACTCTTGCGCCATGAAATCGCCTTTCGTGAGAACAGTGCGGACGGAACACTTCTGGTTTTCCCATCCCAGCTTACACGTGAAAATCCGGAACTGCCGGACTTGCAGGGGAAAACTACCGTCTACCAATTCGAGGGCGCCATCCAGAATATTTATGCCACGCTGGTTGTTCGACTGTCCCACAGCAACATTTTTGCAAAAAAGGCGATGTGGAAGAATTCTGTGAAGTTCTCGACAAAAAATCGGAGTGTCTGCGGAATAATATGTCACGAAACGGGGGAGGGGCGTGGCGAGCTAACAGTATTCTTCGATCAAACGGCAACTCAGGAAACCAGACAGCAGTTCGAGCAGTACGTTGACACACATTTGTCTCGAAAAGCACTTCCAGGCAGCGTTGAAAAAAGACGCATCGTCTCCTGCCCTACCCCCGATTGCGGACAGGTATTCACCAATGAGCAAGTCACGCGTCGGAAAGAGCGAGGATTCAATAGTATACAATGTCCTGTGTGTGACGAGACTATCATTTTCTTGGAAGCTCCGGTGACGGCTCAGGTTCATGCGTCAGTGACCTTCGACATTGACTCGGCTGCGGACAGGCAACGCCAGCGTGAAATCGCTCGAACAGCGATGCAAGGCAAGATCGCATCGGATGATTTTGACGTATTCCTGTGTCACAACAGTTCGGACAAGCCTGTCGTCAAAACGATAGCGAGGCGGCTGAGGAATGAGCAGATTCTGCCCTGGCTTGATGAGGAACAATTGCAACCAGGGCTTCCGTGGATGCAGCAAATGGGGGAGCAAATAGACAACATACGATCGGCTGCGGTGTTCGTTGGAGCCAATGGAACGGGACCCTGGCAAAGCAGGGAAATCTCCATGCTACTTCAAAAATTCACTCAACGAGGATGTCCGGTCGTCCCAGTATTATTGGCAGACACGCCGAAGGTACCTCGACTACCAATCTTCCTGGAAATCAATACCTGGGTCGATTTTCGAAAGAAAGAACCGGACCCGCTTCAACAATTGATTTGGGGGGTCAGCGGTAGGAAGCCACGGGCGACGTAGTAGGCTATTGAATCTGTGTAGTGGGCGGGCCCCCGCTCACGGCTCGCCTCTGCTGGCTTATGTTCCCTTGACCAACTGGCACGTGGGCAACCGCTCCTGAATGGAATTGCAATGCCAAGTCGTATACACAGAGTAGGACGACTAGCGCGAGTGTTTATAGGCTCATCTTCCAACAGCGTTGGACTGGCGCGACAACTCAAGAATGCTCTTCTCGCCAAGGCTCCTCAGGCGGCCGTGACCGTGTGGGACGAGGCGTTCAGACCAGGTCAGTTACTTCTCGATCAAATCGTACGCCTTGTTAAGGAGTACGACTTCGGGGTATTCGTCTTTGCCGCGGACGACATTCTCCTGATCCAAGAGCAACACAACTCCAAGGGTAGCAGGCAAGTACCTACACAACCGACCACGATGACCGTGCGAGATAACGTTCTTTTCGAGGCTGGCGTATTTATGGGTGGCCTGGGTCACCAACGGACATTCTTAGTAGTACCTAGGCCTCTTAATAGCCTACTGCGAACCCCCAGCGACCTTGAAGGGCTTCTCACGGCAAATTACCGTCCAACGGCTGGACGTAAGGATGGCAGTAGAATCGAGGCGGACATTGACACCGCGGCTACGCAGATTGTGGTGCGAATCGGTGAGCTCGGTCCTGCTCCCCGCAGCGTGTACGATGAAGTGCTGGCTCTGCGCCAGACGTTGGATGAATGCGAGTTCAGAGATGGTAGGCGACGCCTGGTTGTCCTCGGAGATTTGGTGTCGTTTGCCGCCCGTACCCGGCACCGGCGGTGGCACTCAGGTGTGAACCCAGTTGACCTCATGGCGCCTATTTTCAAGAAATGGGGGAATGCCGCAACAGATACAGCCTACTGGTGGCTGGTCGTATACGGTATCTTCAAGTTCTTAAACATTGACCAGTTTACCTCTTACGAGGGCTGGGATTGGGATGATTCGATTGAGTACGTCGAGCTGAGTTCACGCGGAGCTGAACTCCTCAATGTGTTCCGCGACGAACGTACTAGAGGGCGGCTGTACGCCAAGCCGGCTCCGAAGGGCTGAAAGCAAGAACGGGTGCTGATTGGTCAAGCAGACTAAGCTGGGCCATGACGCTGTGCAATCTGTTGATATGAACTAAGTAGTAGTGCTAGTTACGAAGCCGGGATTGTAAAGGAGGGGATGGCTCAAGTACTTAGAATCTTGGGTCATCTCCTCTCCAACCCGCTCCCAGTAACGGTTTGCGCGTTTTCCCTGTTTGCCTCGTTTTGTCTCCCTCTGATGGGGTTTGTCGGAATTTCTAACACTGTAATAACACCTGTCGAACGCTCCCCTCTACGCTTCACGCTGAGACCTCGCCAGAATACCCCTTTCCGCGCATCCAGGACGCCCTAGGGACGTTACAGGCCTCAGGGCCGGGGGTCGATGGGGGTCTCCCAAATCGGCTACCGCTAGCTGACGCGCGGACTGTTTGGTACACAAAAGCCCCACTTCAAAGGCCCACTTCCGAATCGTGAGGGATTCGGGCTATGGTTGTTAACGTGACCCCTGTACAGTCACCTAGGAGGCCTCATGCTTCTTGAGAGATCGAAAGAGACCAAAGTCTCTCGACAAACGCTGTACGAGCAGGTGTGGGCAACGCCCATGAGCAAGCTGGCAAAACAGTACGAAGTTTCGGATGTAGCCCTCGCGAAGCAATGCAGGAAGCACGACATCCCATATCCCGGCATGGGCTATTGGCGGAGGAAGGAGACGGGGAAACCTGTGAAGCAGGTGCCGCTTCCGCCAACCTTGGACCCAAACAAACAGATGATTACCATTCGGGGAGCTATCCTCCCCGTTGCACTCCGGCAAATGTCTGAGGACCTGGTGCGATGGATCAACGAAGAACGGGAGGAAAGACAAAAGCTCGACGTTCCCCATCGATTGACGAACCCCCATCCGCTCCTGATGGGACTCCTTGCGGATCTGGAAAGAGCAAAAGATGATAGCAGCGGGGCTGCTCGTCGAAAAATCCTTGGACTACTGAACATTCATGTCGGCCCCCAACTCCTCCCTCGGGCGTACTGCATACTCGACACCCTCCTCAAAGGTCTAGAGGCCCGCGGGTATCAATTTAAGGTTGAGCAGGACCACGAGCATCCCTTCGGGGTTATCATGAACGGCGAGCGTGTTGAATTCTGTCTCCTTCAAGAAGACGCGCCGAGCGATCAGAATGTTCGGGGGCGACTTTGTCTGCATATCAGCTACCAGCGCGGCGACGGTCTTCAAATTAACTGGCGAGATGGAAAGACGACCAGACTCGAAACCTGCCTCAATGACTTTGTTATCGGCCTGCTCAAAGTGGCGGAAGGGCAGAAGGCATGGCGACTTGAGCTAGAAGCGATAAGAACACAGAGTCGCCGGAGAATCGAGGAGGGACAGCGGTGCGAAGAGGAATTGGCGAGACAAAAGGCGTTAGAACAGGAGGCCGTTAACTGGGCAAAGGCGCAACAGCTCCGTGCCTATCTGAGCGAAGTGAAGAACATGCTCATACAGAAGCATGGCAAGATCGAACAGGGGAGCCCCGCAGATCAATGGCTGACCTGGGCCCATCAACACGCAGACCGGATTGACCCGTTGACAGCCAAATAGGCATGAGGAGGCGCACGCTATTTTTTCCCAGAAACTAAACCCATGGCTAAGGAAAAGCACTATAGCCGAGATCGACCTCTCGTCCCAGTGTAAATACTCCTGTTTCTAGCGAAAGACCGGGCGGCCGTGCTCTTGATACCCCAAGGGACGTCACCAGCCCCAGCGCCGCGGGGCCGACGGGGGTTTGGCGCAAGGACTCTAGCTTCGTCACGCGGAGGCTAGTTTCACTGCAAAGGCAGTTATTGAAACGGAGCAGGAATCCTGCGCTGCAGTAGCGCTCCGTCCCGGTGTGACAACCTCCTTCCTGTTTAGTGCCCAGTTGCCTTCATTTTCATGAGAGGCCTCGAAGACTGTGGGCAAGGTCGAATGCAGGCGCAACGTTTGGCACACCTAGCGATTGGCTATTGGCGAGGCAGACGACCACACGTAATTCGCCCGTCCGCTGAAAGGAACTAGGACCCTCTGCTTTCCGACCTTGCTGCGACCGCCTGTGTGTAGCAGCTTCTCTAGATGGACTGGTCTGTGGGTAATCGATTGCCCTAGAATCCTAAGACATGAATGCCCTCGTCACCTTTCCATCCGGTTGGATGGATGCCTCATCGCTCGAAGCATCTCTACGGTCTAGCCCAAGCCCTCACGAATCTCAGACCCCCGATATAAGATTCGTCTTTCCAGTTGGTTGTAAAGTCATGATTGATGCCGCTGTACGGATGCTCTCGCTTCTGAATCAGCTCGACACCTGCTGTAAGCACGTAACGCTGGAGTTTGAGGAAGGCGAAGAAGGTGCAATGGGCTATCTTAACCGAATGGGCTTCTTTGATCATCTATCGCCGAATGTGGATGTGACACCACCAAGACCTGCATACTCAGGAGCTGTGGTCTACGGTGGGGGAAATCGTCGGTTGGTAGAAATTGCCCAGATCAATGCAGGCAACAGAGACAATACCTTGCCGACAAGACTTACTACTGTGCTAATGGAAGCGTGTGGCGTGAGTCCCGATGCAGGGGAGTTGGAAGGTGCGGCATGGACAATTTTCGCAGAACTGATAGACAACATTTTCTCTCACAGCAAGACACCGCTGGCCGGGTTTGCCGCACTGCAAGTATACCCGCGAGGGCATAGTCTAAAAGTTGCAGTTTCAGATAGCGGTCTTGGGATAATGAACACACTTCGACCAACGCTTGAGAGCGAGTCTCCAACTTTGGCTGCGCTTTCCGACATAGATCTTTTGGTCGAGGTATTCCGCCAAGGCTTATCTCGTCACGGATCTGATCGTGGATGCGGGCTGAAGGGTAGCGCTCAGAAGGCGATGAAGTACAGGGCAGATCTCGACGTGCGCTTGCCAAAGGTTAGGGTCCTGCTTACCCCAGGGCAAGAAGGGTATATGCCCAACACGGCCCATTGCTATGAGAACCTGGCGCTTCTGTGGGGAACCCACATTTGCTTCACTTTCCGTCTTGACAACGCATGAGAACCTGATTAATCTGGTTCAGTGAATCAGATTACGACCACGATTCGGCTGCGCGACTACATGGATAGAGACGAAGGCTGGGGACGCGCCGAAGGCCGTGGGGTATATCTTAAGCTCATAGACTTTCTTGAGAGCCACCCTGGCATCTTGGTGTTTAGTATTTCGCTTGAAGGCGTTCAACGGTTTGATATTTCGTTTGCTTCGGAGACGATTGTCGAAGCAGCAAGGCGATACAGGGGGAACAAAGGCTTTTGTATTGAAGATCCGAACAACGCCGATCTCATAGAAAACCTGGAAGCCGCTGCTCATCGCAAGGATCAGCCCCTTATGATCAAGACTAACGGGGTCTCACGAGTGCTTGGTGTCACGCCAAGTCAGGGTCATCTTGATGTCCTTCGTTTCGCGTTGGAGCGGCCCAGCTCGCGCGTCGCAGATTTCGTATCTTCAGTCGAAGGTACTTCTGTGACGAATGCCAGTAATAAGTTCAGAAGGCTATGGGAGAAGGGATTTCTTCTTCGAAGAGAGGAGGTGGCTGAGTCCGGTGGTTTGGAGTTCACCTACTTTCGGATTTGTTGATTTCTTTGACTTCTGGTTCACCGTGTTCATTGAACGAGAACCTCATTAGATTAACTATCAGTATGCTCATTGGGAGGGCACCATGTTGCAAGCCATTGATTCGAGCGTCCGTAAGTCACAGCTGGTAGGAATTCTCGAAACCGTCTGCCAGGAACTGGAGCTTAGCGATACGCAATACAAGACCGCCGAGTCCAGGTACAAGGCCGTAGGTGATTGGCTGTTTTCATCAGAGAACGCATTGTTCCATGGAGCCGAGATCTATCCTCAGGGCTCCTTCGCCATACGTACCACAGTAAAGCCCATGGGCAGTGAAGAGCACGACTTGGATCTTGTGTGCCACGTGCCAAAATTCTCTCCTACCGCGCAACCGTCAGAGTTGAAGCGCCTGATCGGAGATCGACTGCGTGACAATGCGACATATAGCAGCATGCTTGAGGAGAAGTCTCGCTGCTGGAGAATCACCTATGCCAATGAATTCCATCTCGACATTACGCCTTCTACCTACAATCCAGCCTGCGCCAGGGGCGGCGAACTGGTCCCAGACAAGAAAGTGAATAGGTGGAAACCCTCGAACCCGAGGGGGTATCGATCTTGGTTTGAAGATCGGGCCAAACTACAGCCTCGCCTCCTGTTGCATGAATCCCATCTGGTCGAGGCCTTGCGGCAAGTTGAGGATCTACCCACGCCGACTAGATTCAAAGGATTTCTTCCCAGGATCGTTCAGCTATGCAAGAGGCATCGTGACGTTTGGTTCAGCACCAAAGATTCGTCGCTCGCACCGATTTCAATCATCCTGACGACGCTGCTCGCAAAGAGCTATGCCTTTTGCATAGAGAAAGTCCCCTGTGAGAACGAGTTTGATTTGTTCATTGAAGTCTTCCGTCATGCTGAGAAATTCATCGACATACAATTACGGAATGGCCTTTGGCAGTACTGCATCTGGAATGACACCACCTTGCATGAGAACTTTGCAGAAAAATGGAATCACGACGTTCGCCTAGCTGATAACTTCTTCTCCTGGCATAAGCAGGCTCTGGCCGACTTTGCAAACCTTCCTTCTGTTTCAGGGCTTGATGAGATCAGACAGTCCTTATCCCCTGTATTCGGCGAAACCGTGATATCGAAGGCCATGTCGTCCCTCACAAGCTCCATCAACTCGCATCGCTCGAAGGGGACTCTTGCGGTCGGAACCGGCCTCGGCCTTACCAATATAAGACCGAATACGGTGCCTATCCGATCAAACACATTTTACGGGCGTTGATGATCCGGTGATCTTGCACTTCCCGAGACAAAGGAGCCTTAACGTATCGCAGCAGTATTTTGGTCTATCGACGTCTCCAATTTGTCGAGGTCAAGGAAGCGTCCGAAAGCAAAAACTTCGTTGGGATTTCCTCGCAAGGCCCACTCCCTTGAGCCGGTCATATCAACTGCGGATTGACTATCGGCCTGAGTACACACCAAAGGTCTACGTTTTAGCCCCTGATCTAGTCGGACTCTCCGGTGATCGGTCGATCCCTCACGTTTACGAGCAAAGACCTACGCGCCTGTGTCTTTATCTACCAGGCGCGGGCGAATGGCAATCACACATGTTCATTGATAAGACCATTGTCCCTTGGTCCTATCTCTGGTTGTATTACTTCGAAGATTGGCTTTCTACTAACGAATGGAAGGGCGGGGGCGTTCATCCGGAGACTGACAATGGAACACTTCCGAAGAATTCTTTCGATTGATGGCGGTGGGATTAAGGGCACAATGCCCGCGGCGTTTCTTACGACGATAGAAGAGACCACAGGCAAGAGAATTCTCGACTATTTTGACCTCATCGCCGGAACCTCGACAGGAGGCATTATAGCGCTTGGTCTCGGCCTCGGATTGACTGCGAGAGACATTCTTACCTTCTACGAAGTAGAGGGGCCTAAGATCTTTGGCCAATATGGAGGCAACCGGTCCATTCGTGAACAAATCATGAGCTTGCTGAATCGCAAAGTCCGTTCGGCCCGCAGACTTTTCTCTTCAAAGTATAATCAAACAGCCCTCCGCACAGCACTTGAAAGAGCATTCGGTCAGCGAACCCTATCCGAATCAACTACGCGATTGATCATCCCTGCTTTCGACCGAGAGCGCCGCGAAGTGCATGTATTTAAGACTTCTCATCATTCGCGATTCGTCCTTGATTGGAGAGAGCGTGCTGTAGATATCGCCCTCGCAACAGCCGCAGCACCAACATATTTGCCCTGCCACTCTCTTCAGAATGGGATCTCTTTACTAGACGGCGGTATCTGGGCGAACAATCCCGTCGGAATCGCAGCCGTTGAAGCAGTAGGGGTTCTTCGATGGCCTCAAGACCAGATTCATATACTCAGCATTGGATGTTCGGAAGAGGTCCTCGCCATTCCTGCAAACGCAGGAACGACCAATCTGGCGTTCAAGCTCGCCGACATGTTTCTCCTAGGCCAGTCCAGAAGTGCTATCGGTACTGCGAAACTTCTCATCGGACATACCGAGAGCAATAGGCGAGTATATCGTTACCAACACTCCGCCAGAGATGGGGAATTCTTGCTGGATTCCACGAACCGCATAGCCGCATTGAAGGGGATCGGTTCAAGCCTCGCTCGTGAGGCCATACCTCAAATTGAAAACGTATTCTTCGGTGAACACCGTGAACTCTTCACTCCTTTCCATCCCGCCAGAGAGTAGTCAGGCGTGATAGCGTAACTCGCTATGGTGTTCTACTCTGTTCTACGGACACGTGGGTTAAGAGTTCCTGAGCGGCCCGTAACCCCCGTCGCCGACGCCTCAACATAGTGGCCCCAATCCCAAGCTTTGCAGCGATCTGGTTCACCGTTACGCACGGTGCGCAGAGCATGATCACCGCTTCTCGTTTGGACTCCGCTGAAAGCTCCAGTCATGATCCCATGACACCCCTTTTGGCCCATCATCGACCTTGATTCAGGTGTCCGTAAAAAACCGAGGCAGGACATAAGAATCCGTTCGTCTCATTCAGTTATTCGTGCTTCGGGCCGCTTAACGCTAACTACTGCGGGCATGATTTTTGTAGGCGAAAGATGTATGCTTCGGCACCAACCGGAGTTACCTAAGGTGTCTTCAGATCTTACCTTCATCACGAACGAGGCTGGCAAAAGTCTGCGTGACCGCTTTGAGGTCTTGCTAAGGGGAGGCACCTCGCATTTCGACTGTCTCGTCGCCTACTTCTTCATTAGTGGCTTTTACAAGCTTTATCCAGCTTTAGAGAAAGTGGAGAAAGTCCGTATTCTAGTTGGGCTTCAGACAGACCGCCCAGCTTACGAACTGCTCGAAAAGGCCAAAGAAAAAGGCGAGCTGCGCCTACAATCCCACGCTTCATCGAAAGAACAAGCGTCCAAAGAATTGCTTGCCGAGCTCGAAAACTCTGCTGATACCAGCGAAATCGAAACGGGGGTTCACAAATTTGTCGAATGGATTCGCTCGGGCAAACTCGAAATCAGGGCGCACCCTTCCGCGAACCTGCATGCGAAAGTCTATATCATGACGTTCGCCGAGGGGGACCGGGACAAAGGGCGAGTGATTACCGGTTCCAGCAACATGTCCCAATCGGGGCTCCAGGACAATCTGGAGTTTAATGTTGAGCTCAAGAACAGATCTGATTATGACTTCGCGACCGACAAATTCAACGAACTCTGGGCAATGGCAGTCGATGTTTCTAAACCGTATGAAGACACGGTTCGCAACAAATCGCCCTATGCTCATTTCACACCCTATGAACTCTACCTCAAATTTCTGTACGAGTACTTTCAAGGCGAACTCAACCGCCCATCGGAATTGGAAGGCATGTATGTGCCTGATGGTTTCAAGAAACTGAAGTACCAGGAGGAAGCCGTTCTAAGTGCACGCAAGGTCCTCGACGAATATGGTGGGGTGTTTCTCTCCGATGTCGTTGGGCTAGGCAAGACATATATGGCTGCACTTCTCGCTCAGCAGCTTGATGGCCGTTGCTTGGTCATCGCTCCTCCGACCCTTCTCGACAAGAACAACCCCGGTTCATGGCCCAACGTGTTTGGAGATTTCCATGTACCCCACACGGATTTCGAGTCCTCTGGAAAACTCGATGCACTCTTGGAGTGGGACATTTCCAAATACACAAACGTCTTCATTGATGAGTCGCATCGCTTCCGCACCGAAACCAACCAGACTTATGAGATGCTTGCCCAAGTCTGTCGAGGCAAGCGCGTGATTCTGGTCTCTGCCACTCCGCTCAACAACACCCCGCGGGATATCCTGAGTCAAATCAAACTGTTCCAAAACGGGAAAAGCAGTACCATCCCGAATGTGAGAAATCTTGAAGCGTTCTTCTCCAAACTCGAAAAGAATCTTTACGGCCTCGACCGCCAGAGAGACCGCGAGGAATACTTCAAGCATGTCAAGGCGAACGCCAAAGCCACCCGGGAGAAGGTCCTCAAATATCTCATGATCCGCCGCACGCGCAGTGAGATCGTGAACTACTATGGAGAAGATTTGACCCGGCAGGGGTTGAAATTCCCAGACGTGGTCAACCCAAAGCCACTGTTCTACAAGTTCAGCAAAAGTGAAAACCAAATCTTCAGTGAGACCATTCGCCTGCTGGTGCAGGAGTTCAAATATGCCCGGTACAAGCCGTTAACCTATTACGAAGGCGAGCGCGAGGAGCGTGAAGTGCAGAGCCAACGCAACTTGGCGAAGTTTATGAGAATCCTCATCGTGAAGCGTCTGGAAAGCAGCTTTTATGCGTTCCGGCTCACGCTCAATCGATTCATTAAATCCTACGCACGGGTCATCGAAGAGTTCGGCAAGGGCCATGTCTATATCAGCAAACAATACATCAACAAGATTTTTGAGCTCTTGGAAAGCGATGATCAGCAGACGATAGATCAACTGCTCTCCGAGGACAAAGCCGAAAAATTAGTGGCTAAGGAGTTTTCATCAGAGTTCATTCGTGACTTGGAGAACGATCTCAAGATCCTTCGACTAGTCGAAAAGCACTGGCAGCAGATCACCCGCGATCCAAAGTGGGAGTCGTTTCGAGAAATTCTCACCACGACGAAAGCGCTGAAAAGTAACAAACTCATTATCTTCTCGGAGTCCAGGGAAACAGCCGAATACCTCGCAGATCGGATCTCCAATGAAATCGACCCCAAGGTCCTGCTGTTCACAGGACATTCCGATGACGCCACTCGAAAGCAAGTCATTGGAAACTTCGACGCCAGAGCGTCTCAGCCGAAAGACGACCATCGGATCCTTATCGCCACCGAGGTACTCTCCGAAGGCGTGAACTTGCACCGGTCCAACATCGTCATGAACTACGACATCCCCTGGAATCCCACACGTCTTATCCAGCGCGTAGGGCGTGTCAACCGGGTTGATACCAAATTTGACACGATTCACACGTACAATTTCTTTCCAACCGAGGAGGGCAATGATCTGATCAAGCTGAAAGAGGCAGCCGAAGCCAAGATTCACGCCTTCATCGAGATGCTCGGCGCGGACGCAAGGCTGCTGACCGAAGGCGAGGAGATCAAGTCGCACGACCTCTTTGCCCAGTTGAATTCCAAGAAGACGATCACAGGGGAGGATGAAGAGGAAGACAGCGAGCTCGAATATCTGACGGAAATACGTGAGGTGCGCGACCAGAACCCGGAGCTATTCACACGCATCAAGCGGCTTCCGAAAAAAGCCAGGTCATCCAGGCTACTAGGGGATAACCCTCCCTCCACGGTCAATCGATTCCCGGCGTTGTTGACCTACTTCCGCCAGGGCCGACTCGATAAGTTTTTCGCTGCTCAACAGGGCGCTGGAGAGGCAGTCGAACTCGACTTCTTGGCTGCTGCGCAGATCCTCAAGCCCAACAATGGAGCAGAAGCACGGCAGATCATTCCCCAGGAGTTCTACGCACTCCTCGAAAGCAATAAAGCGGCCTTCACAGCAGCAACCAGCCCCTCCAGCGAAGATGCCACGTCCCAGCACAAAGGTAGTGCGAACGATGCGTACATTCTCAAACGGCTCAAGGCGAAAGAAGTCCGTTCCTACCACGGCTTTACCGAGGATGACGAGGACTATGTCCGGCAGGTTATCCAGCTCTTGAACGACGGGGCGCTTCCCAGGCCCACCACAAAGAAAGTCGCAGAGGCGCTGAAGAAAGAGCTCGAACCATTAAAGGTCTTGGGAGTCCTACGGCGGGATATCCCCTCGCAGTTGTTCCAACCCACGCGTGCTCAACGGACATTCCACGCCCTCAGCCCGCGCGAAGTGATCTTGTCCTCCTGTCTGTTGAGGACAAAGTGAATCGCGACCAAGCTCGCGCTCTCGTCCGATCCACGTTTACCCACGCGTTCGACAAGGTCAAGTTTCGCAACTTCGTGATCAATCTCCTCAACAAATTAGACGAGGCGAAAGCGTTCTTTTACAACAGCGCCTATATCAAGGATGCCTTCAAAGAGCACGTGTCGCGCTTCGAACGTCTTGGCACCTACACATCTCCTGAAGGGGCAAAGCTCGATGTGCTTATCGTGCATCTGACCAACGAATCCAAATTGGAGCGCGCCCGCACGGCGATACGTAACTTTGTGGCGGATCATCTCAGGCAGCGTGACAACAAAGAGGCCGCCCTTGTCGCCTTCGTCTCGCCAACGGAACAACAGTGGCGATTCTCCTACGTCAAGATGGAGTATGCCACGGTACAAAAGGAGTCGGGAAAAATCGGGGTGGAGTCAAGACTGACGCCCGCCCGTCGCTTTTCCTACATCGTCGGCAAAGGCGAAAGCTGCCACACCGCGCAAGCCCGCTTTCTCGATTTGCTCCAAGACACTAAAGACAATCCGACACTCGTACATGTTGAGGATGCCTTCAGCGTCGAAGCCGTTACCAAGGAATTTTTCACACAATATCGGAAGCTCTTCGAGGACATCAACGCTGCGCTGGAAAACTTGGCAATTAAAGACAAAACCATCCGCGACGAGTTCAGGAAGAACCACGTCAACACTGTGGACTTCGCCAAGAAGCTCATGGGTCAGATCGTGTTCTTGTACTTTCTCCAGAAGAAAGGCTGGCTAGGCGTCGAGAAAGGGAAGGATTGGGGTACTGGTCCCCATAATTTCCTGCGTCAGCTCGCTGATAGCAAATACGGTACTTACGCAAACTTCTTCAACGACATCCTCGAACCTCTCTTCTATGACACGCTCGCTACCGACCGTGGGCACGAGGCTTGGTGCAAAACCTTCAAATGCCGCATCCCGTTCCTCAACGGCGGGCTCTTCGAGCCCCTAGGTGATTACGACTGGAAGAGGACCGATATCATTCTGCCTGACAAGCTGTTCACCAATTACGAGATCGTCGAGGAGGGCATCACCGGGACAGGTGTGCTCGATGTCTTTGAGCGCTACAATTTTACCGTCAACGAAGCCGAACCGCTGGAAAAAGAGGTGGCCATTGACCCCGAAATGCTCGGCAAGGTCTTTGAAAATTTGATTGAGGAGAATCGCCGCAAAGGTCTTGGCTCATACTACACGCCGCGCGAGGTTGTCCACTATATGTGCCAAGAAAGCCTCATCAATTACCTTAACACCGCCCTCAACACTGAGAAGGAATTCATCGCTTGGGCCAAGCCGATACAAACCAAACTTCTCGGCGAGCCAGAACCAGAACAGCTCGGTCTCAAAACAACAGTTCAACGCGAGAATATTCCCCGCTCCGACATTGCAACTTTTGTTCACCTAGGCGACCAAATTTCCCATTACGAGGCCGTCGAGACACGCTATGCGATAAAGATGCCCAACAGCATCGAGAAACACGCACGACTGATTGATGAAAAGCTCGCCGAAATCACCGTCTGCGATCCAGCCGTTGGCTCAGGTGCCTTTCCGGTGGGTATGATGGCGGAGATTGTCCGCGCCCGCTCTGCGCTCACACCATACTTCAACGATATTCACGATCGCACGCCATACCATTTCAAACGTCACGCAATCCAGAACTGCCTGTACGGCGTGGACATTGATCCCGGCGCGGTCGAAATAGCCAAGCTTCGCCTCTGGCTATCGCTTGTGGTAGACGAGCAGGACGTAAAGCAGATCAAACCGCTACCGAATCTCGACTATAGGGTTGTTACTGGTAATTCGCTATTAGGTTTTCCGTTCAAATCTCAACGACTCCATGAAATAGAAAAACTCAAGGCGCGCTTCTTCGAGGAAGCCGACTACGACCGAAAGGCTAGACTGAAGCAGGATATCGAGAAAACGCTTATCGAATGCTTTGAATCCTCCAAAAGGAGCCTTGGCTATGAAGTGAACTTTGACTTCGGCATTTACTTCTCCGAAGTGTTCGATGCAAAGGGCGGCTTCGATGTGGTCATAGCTAATCCGCCGTATGTCCGGCAGGAAAAGCTAAAGGAAATCAAGCCTACACTCAAGGCTGTGGGTTATGAGTGCTTTAATGGTATCGCCGACTTGTTCGTTTACTTTTACGAACGCGGCATCAAACTGCTCAGGGTTGGCGGGGCAATCGCCTTTATCTCATCTAACAAATACTACCGCTCTGGCTATGGTAAAGCTTTGCGTGGATTCCTTGCGCGTGAACTCACCCTAGATCGGCTGATTGATTTTGGCGACGCCCCTGTATTCGAGGCCATCGCCTACGCTTCCATCCTTACCGGCGTCCGCGTCACCCCATCACAAAAGACCGCCCCGCGATGTTATACATGGGAGCAGGGAATGTCTTTCGACCGCATCGCGCAAGTCATTTTTGAACGTGGTCAGGAAATACCTCAGAGTGAATTAAAGCCTGAGGGATGGCAGTTTAAAATTCCAGGTGTTTATGCGTTGCGCCACAAGATTAAATTGGCAGGCGTCCCGCTGGGAACATTTGTGCACGAACGCATTTATAATGGAATTAAATCAGGACACAAAGACGCCTTTACTCTATCAAACGAACAGCGTCATCGATTTGCCGAAAGTGAACCGGAATCGCGAGCGCTGATTAAACCATTGTTGAAGGGAAGGGATATTAGGCGTTGGCGTATTGAGCCAACGTCTCGTTGGTTACTGTATGTCTCATGGCACTTCCCTTACAAACCCGAAGATGCAATTGACTCTTCGTCCACCGCTGCCGAAAAAGCATTTAGAAAACAGTTTCCAAAGGTGTTCGCTCACTTGGCTACATTTCGCGAAGAGCTTCTAAAGCGGGACCAGTCAGAAATAGGAATCCGCTACGAATGGTTTTGCCTTTCACGGCCAAGACCAGAGTCGGCACCGTATTTTAAATCGCCCAAAATTGTTTTTCCTGATATAGCGGTCGAACCATCCTTTGCCTGGGACAACCTGGGCCACGCAGTGGAGAACACAGCGTATTTCATACCAGCTCAGAAGTGGCTTCTGGGTGTCTTGAACTCAAAGGTAGCTTTTTGGTTCCTCTGTCAAATCAGCAATACTATCAGGGGTGGTTTCGTTCGCTTTATCAGGCAATACGTCGAGCAGATTCCCATCCCTGACGCTTCACCCGAAAAGCAACAGGCTGTCGAGTGCTTAGTTGATCGCATTCTCGCGGCGAAGCAGGAGGGTGTGGAGGCGGACGTGAGCGCGTTGGAGCAGGAGATCGACCAAATGGTCTATGCGCTCTACGGCCTGACACGCGAGGAAATCCAAATCGTTGAAGCCAGCGCGAGATGAAGATCGTGTTTCTCGGATGGGGTTCGCTTATATGGAGCCCTCGCGGGCTTCCCATCGTAGGAGATTGGCAGCGAGGAGGACCGGTATTGCCAATCGAGCTTTCGCGAGTTTCGAGCGATCGCCGCTTGACTCTGGTGATTGATGAGGACAATGGCATTGACACAGTAACCCGATATGCATTTAGTTCGCGAACCAATACAGAGTACGCCGTTGATGATTTGTCGAGGCGGGAAGGCACAACACAAGCCTGCATTGGATTCGTGGATTTGGTGAATGGAACAGCGAATCCGACTAAATCTACCTTCACAAGTTTGATATGGGAATGGGCAGAGACTGCAGGTGTCGGTGCCGTGGTCTGGACAGCGCTGGCGACGAACTTTCACCAAAAGATCGGCGAACAGTTTTCCGCAGAGCGAGGGATGGCTTGTTTGAAAGGATTAAACGGAGCAAAGCGCGACCAGGCGTTAGACTATTTCTGCAAGGCCCCCGAGGAAGTAAACAGATCACTACGTCGTGCCCTGCAGGTGTTGGAAGCATACTGAACGAGAATAACGCCTCGATCAAACCCTGCCGTCACCACCCGCAGGACTTAAAAATAGTCGCTACGAGGGGAGCCGCCCCCTACAATCCGACACTGGCCTGGTAGCTAGGGCGCGGCATCATAATGCCTAGCATCGGAGAGGGATGCGCTCCTTTAGGCGATCGCAGCCAACTGGGAGGTTTAGGTTTTGCACCATGCTATGTTCCGAATCTGACGCTTGTATCCCTTAACATCACGGGAGTAGGCTGACACAAAGAAGTGAAGCGCGAATCGAGGCTTAAGTCAGGAGGAATGCCATGTGGCGGCTGTTGATTATAGGTATTCTGCTCCTCACCGCCCCCGCGTCGGCGGAATTCGGCTTTGACGAGAAGTACGAGCGCGACTATAACATCTTCAATCCAGCCAATCGGTATGCACCGGACAATCCACTGAATCCTTCCCAGACCTACGCCCCGGATAATCCATTCAACCCGGCGAACCGATTTGACCCCGGTAATCCCGTGAATCCGGCGAATCGCTATGCACCAGACAACCCGTTTAATCCTGCTAACCTGTATAACACTGAGAATCCTTTGAACCCCGCCAATCGCTTTAACCCCACCACGCCCTTCGCCCCGCTGAACCGACTGCCAACCAGTCCCCGCTGAACGTGTAGACCCTGTTGATCGCTTGCAGTACTGGAAGGGCGGCTACTACTGTCGGAAAATTCCGCGCACGGCAATGGTGATACGAATATGTGCAATGAGCGTCTATTTGTCGATTAGGTTGACCTGCGATCTACGAATTACCCCGAGTCCTACCTCCTGACCCCACAACAAACCACACACGAGGACTCCTCCGATGTAGGGTGAGAGGGGGATGGTTTGTCCTGTCCTGGTGGCCGCGCGGTAGCAACTAGGCGAGGGGATGATGGCGACTAAAGTATTCCTGTCTTTGACCGACGACCCTACCACACAGTATGCAAGCGGGTGGGTGAGACTAAACGTATTCTCGTCTCGGGCAATCAAAGTATTCACAATCGAACTTGCAGTTTGGGCACATGATTACATGCCGTCTGTGTTTGTCGTGTTTTTCAGCGTCATGCAGCATCGACCTTCTGCCATTCTCATAGCAATGCGGACATATCCAATGGGACGGGTCGCTCCCCTTGCTTGACTCTTTCAATGCATACACCTGGCAACCTTCCCACGGGACAATCAATTTATAACGGTGCTTGGATTCTTCCCATGCTTTTGCGCGAGCAAGGTCATTTTCGAGTTCGCGGATTTTTTGCATCATCATGAATGCATCGGACTGCGCGGCAAGTGCATTTGTTTGGGCGTCAAGAATGGTGCTTTGCAGGTCGATCACTCTAGTTTGGACTTCTCGCGAGTCTTTCAGTTCCCTCATTGCCTTGGCGATATCAGCTGCGGCTTTAAGGCCACTGATTGCGCTGGTAATGCTGGGTATATCCACCACGCGATACCTCCTTGGAACAAGCCGAATCAGGTGGGGCAATCTATCAATCTCTATTCAAGCGGTCAATTCGGCAACCAGAGGCATCCGGCAAGTTCAAGTTCGACCTGCGATTTCGTTATTCGCTGGTCGTCTGCTGTGGAATGACCGGTCGGTTATTGCCCGCATGGATCGGCGAATCATGGGTGAACGGCCGTCTTACCTCATCGATGCTGAAAGCAGAGAATTGCCCGGCAGTATCTGGTTCAGGGCGAATATTAGGCGGAACCCTAGCGAGGTCGATTTTTTTGTAGTGGCCACCGAAATCACCGAAGATGACAGCGCTGCGAGCCGGTAGGAGATCTGAACCACTAGATGCATTGATTAGCCACCAGATTGGATTGGCCTAACCGATGTTGACAAGCTTCCATTTGATCTTGCTCCGAATCCATCCGTAAGTCATTGATATCATAAAACTAAATGGCGACTTTGCCGAGTTCAGCTAACCCCAAGGAGGACGGTCGTTGTTGGATGCCCCGATCCTTATAAAAAGTGCGAGGCCCGCAGCACTCGCTCCTCTGTTCAGGTACGCAGCTCTGAGGCTCCCTGGATACTAGAGGGGCACTACCGTCATCTCGGTCGAGCCGTCAGGAGATGGTCGCTTTTCCTGGAGACAACTTGTCTCTCTGTCGAGAGAGTGTGTAGTTGGTCTGTAGTTTCTGTAGTTTTGCTCTGTAGTTTCTGTAGCTTCTGTAGTTTTACCCTGTAGTTTCTGTAGTTGCTCTGTAGTTTCTGTAGTTTACTCAACACGGGGGGAAAGCTCTTAGATTCCCACCTCTTGGATATACGCTGTAGTTTTAGAGGATTTGAGCTTATATATATACTTAGAGCTAGAAGACTTAGAGCTAAACGTCTAGCTCTAAGATATATATATACGTCTAGCTCTAAGAGCACTTAGAGCTACACGTCTATCGGCTATAGCTCTAAGAAGAGCCGATAGGCTCAAAGACGTATAGCTAGCTCTACGTCTATCGTCTCATAGCTAGAAGAAGAGAGCCGATAGGCTCTACGTCGTCTAGCTAGCTCTACGTTACTAAGCCCCTGCGGGGCTGATAGACGTTTCCTGAGCCCTTGCGGGCTCAGACGTTGATATACGACTCCCTGGATAGCTCTTAGAGCTACACGCCCATACCATCCCCCCGGCAAAGGCTCTACGACCAGACAGTTCCGCTGGCACCCCCCCCTTCCAAGCTGAAGAAAGTTTGAAAATACCTGGGACGTTTTGGTCAAAAACACTGTGTAGTAAGTAAGGGGAGCAGACACGGACCAAGACACCCTGCCGGGTACCTGAGACAGCAACACCAGGAAGAAGTGGAACGCTGGCGTTGAAGCGCTCGGATCCTCTTCGCCAACCCAACGGCCTGACTCAGACTGTCGGTCGTGAGTGCTGTTGACTTCCATTGCTAGCGTGTTATAACTGTGCTTGTACAACAACGAAGAGGTGCTTGCATGAAGAAGGACAGAAAGAAGGTCTTGGCAGGGCGGGCACGTGTGAAGGCTCTTTCTCCTGAGGAACGGCAACAGCTCGCCCGTAAGGCCGGGATGGCAAGGTGGCACAGGCATATTCCCGTGGGAATCTGGCAAGGCGACCTGCGCGCAGGCGGCGCGGTATTTCGCTGCCACGTTCTCTCCACCAGCAAGCGGATTATCGAGCAGGAGAGCCTGCTGACTCCTTTCGGGTTGTTCGACTTGCTGGATTTCTCGTTGGCCAATCGCTCTACCAGAAAGGAAATGGTGAATGTGGTTCAGTTACTCGCTAGAGACGACTCAGCTGAGCAGGGATTGCTGGCAGCCATGACACCCATACTGTTCCAAACCAAGGATGGAGCGCATCAGGTTGGCTACGAAGTCGAACTGCTTCTCTTCGTGTGCCAGGGCATTCTTGAATGGCACGACAAGCTACGTGTTCGCATCTCCGATGATGCCGCGCTAGGTCGCGCTTGGGGGCTTGCGGAAAGGATCCTTAAAGATCTCAAGACAGTCTCGTTGGATCAGGCCGTAGACCAGGCCACAGGGTACCAGGCGGCAAAGGACTTCAAGACACTGACAGGCTACCTCCGACGTGACCTTCGTCCAAACCTCGCGGCCTGGGCCTTAGCCTTACCTCAAGACTTCTACTGGGGGCTTTTTCGGATTAGGGGATGGAGCAGGGAGAAAATGCATCTTGCTGCACCGCCTGAACTTGCTGCTACGACCACGGACCTGGTGTTCGAGCGAATGCCGGGCGGATGCCTGCGAGAGCTCCTGAGGGCTAGGCCTCATGGAAAGTGGGATCGAAGGCTCAAAGAGACGATTCGCTTATTCGAGATCACAGATGGACCGATGTTTCTCACCCAACATGTCCACGCGCTTTGCATCCTCATGTTGGCGTCCGACTCCTGGGAGGAATTCAAGCGACTGCTCGACCGGGCGTTACCTCGCACTTCGGAGAGCCTCGGCATCCTCCATGAATTTGACTCGAAGAAACCTGACGACACTACGTCCAAATAGGAACCGGCGACGGAGTACCGCAGTGGGACTAGACGTAATCGAGCAAGCGAGAGCGAACGAAAAGTACCAGGCTGATCCCGGTGAAGAGGTTCTCTTTTGTGTCGAGAATATCGATCAGGTTCTAAAACGCCCCCAAGAACCACAGCACGATTCGGGTGGGCTCGCTAGTGACGTGCTCAGTGAATTGGCAGGAACCATGTAACACATTAGCCAATGAAAGGAATGCGAACCATGAAAAAACCAACCTCTCGCAGAGCTATTCGAGCCTTTTGCCTCTACTGTGAACGCACCTCGGAGAGGGTCAAAAACTGCCAGCGCAGGGAGTGCCCACTGTGGCCATTCCGAAAATATAGGGGCTACGAGGATCCAAACCTCGTCAAACCTCCGTTTTCAGAGGCTGATGCGTCGAGCGAAGGCAAGGAGTCGAACCAGATTGCTGAACTCGTGAAATATGGGGTTTCAGAGGACAGGGTGAATTAGGCATGTCTAATTGCAGGCGCTCAGAAGACGATCCCCTGGGCGGTGAGGAAATCAAGGCCTCGGGGGAGCGCGATGTTCTGGCCGTGTTGGCGGCAGGCATTACTTACGTGGTCAGTGTGCCATTTGAGACAAAGAGTCAGTTTGATTGGCTTGATCCTCCGCATGACGACCTCAAACGACTGGATCGCGTGATCCCCAGTCAGGCCTAAATTTCGCGTGGAGGCGGAATGGACTCGTGCTTGTGACTGTTCATTACACAACACCTGCAAGGACGCAAACGACGTGCTTCTAAGAAATGGGCCTCGGCCCTGAATCTCATGCTGACATCGGCTGCCGTCTTGACTGCAGGGACGAACGTAGAAAATAGCGAATACAAATGAACGCCTTTTGGATAACCATTCGGTCGGGAGGTGACAATTACTCGACCAGAAAATTTCGTCGCGGATTGGCCATTGAGGGTTGCCAAAGAAACACGATACCCCCAGCAGCTTCTAGGGCCCCCTCGGATATACCGATGAGAAAAAGGGGGACATGGTGAGGAATTGTTATGGAACACACTGAAACGCCGGCACGCAGGTTACTGTCCGTTGAGGAGACTGCATGTTATTTGGGGTTATCGCAACACACCGTCTACAAAATGGCCAGTCAGCGGCGGCTGCCAAAGACGAAGATTGGTGGGCGTCTGATGTTCGACCGGGACGAGCTCAACGCCTGGATTAAGACACAGACCGTGATGCCATTGCCTCATGCAAGCTGATTGACAGGTAATTAGTCTATGGACTAACATCTGGCGCGTGATTCAACTGAAGGCATGGCGGGAACGCAGAGGGCTCAGTTTACGGGC
Source organism: Nitrospira sp. (assembly GCA_036984305.1). Taxonomy (NCBI): domain Bacteria; kingdom Pseudomonadati; phylum Nitrospirota; class Nitrospiria; order Nitrospirales; family Nitrospiraceae; genus Nitrospira; species Nitrospira sp. The sequence continues at coordinate 71,937 of BQWY01000001.1, read as the reverse complement.
GCTCGGGGAGGTTTCGGGGGTCCACTATGTCACGCTTTCCAATATGGAGCGTGAATTGCTCGACCCACAGCTCTCGACCTTGCTAAAGGTCTGTCGTGCCTTGGGGATCACACTCAATCAACTGGTGCCTCAGTCGAGGCAGAAAGGGAGGTAGGGCTATGGGCCTGACCAAGCGGAAGGATAGCTACTACGTCGAGTTTCCCGTGGTAGACGACGGGAAAACGCTCACACTTGCCCGAGGGATCTCAGGGGCACGGGTGAAGCGGTGGAAAGTGGGGTGTCTGAACAAGACCGTCGCCAAACAGCATGAGGCGATGATTCAGACCAAGCTGCTAACGGGCACCATGCCGAGCGAGCAGGTTGAGGAGACACTCATCACGTTCGGTGCCTGGGCTGAAGAGTATATGGAGTTTGAGGAGGTACGGCGATTACGTTCCTACCGGGAGCGATGCCAACGGATTCGGACCGTCTTGGTCCCGGCATTCGGGAAGCGATTGCTCCAGGACCTGACTGTGAAGGACGTGCAGATCTGGCGGCAGGAACGGCTTCACGGTCGTGCCGTGGCCACGGTGAACGTGGATCACAGTATCCTCAAGCACATGCTGAAGCACGCCATGAAGCGCGATCTCGTCACACGCAACGTGGCCTGTCTGGTGGCTGCTCCGAAGCCCAAAAATGGGCGGGATCGGGTGCTGACGCCAGAAGAATGGACACGGCTCTATGGCGCTGCGCCCGATTGGTTCAAGCCTGTCTTGCTGACGGGCTACCACACCGGGATGCGCTTGGAAGAAATTCTAACCCTGACGTGGGATCGGCTCGATCTGGAGAAGGGGCGAATCTTCCTACCTGGCTCCCTGACCAAAACGGGTGAGGACCGGGAAGTCCCCATGACGCCCACACTGCGGCAAACGCTGTCAATGTTGCGGCATCAGGGAGGGGTCACTCGGATTCAGGGTCTCGTCTTCGAGAAGGACGGGGAGAAGCTCAACCACACCTATCGGGAGGTACAACGGCTCTGCATAGAACAGAAGATCGAGGGTTTTGTGTTCCATGATCTTCGGCACTGTGCCGTGACGAATCTGGCCGATGCCGGGGTGGATACCGAGACGATCATGAAGATCGTGGGGCATTCTTCGGTGGAAATGTACCTGCGCTACCGGAAGGTTCGGGCGGAGAAACTGGATGCAGCCATGAGGCGACTGGATGCATCGCTTAACACTCTAATAACACCTGCCACTGTCGCTGCACACTAAGTGATTGCAATCTTAGGCTAATCAAGCAGTTGGTGCCGAAGCCGGGATTTGAACCCGGACACCCCGGAGGGCGCTAGACCCTGAATCTAGTGCGTCTGCCAGTTCCGCCACTTCGGCACGTAGGATGTTGAAAAAGCCCGCCAGCTTCGTTCTCGGTCGCCCGCTTCACTGCGACGTAGCTGCCGTGTACGTCCCCCTCGCGAGCTCCCTGCGGCCTTGCTGAACGGCCTTTTTGAACATCCTTCAGCACACAAAACGCATCAACTACGCCTCGGATCCTCTCTCGTTACAGCCTCGGTAGAACCCATTTTGAGCCGTTCCCCAGAATCACCACGCCTCACTTTTTTGCTCACTGCGCCCTGCAAGGCAAGCCCGCAGGGAGAGAGCGGGATCGATTATGGCGAAAGGATTGCGGTGCCGTCAAGGTAAGCGCTGCTGAGTGCATCGGCTCGGCCGTCACGCCACCGTCTCTGACTGCGCCTTCATCGACCGCCACACCCGTTCCGTGCCGCCCGTCTCCCAGGCATGGCTCAGTGAAAAGTCGGCCGGATTCCCGCTCAGGACGATTCGCTCTCGCACCAACGCCGCGACGCCAAGGACGAACGCAGCCGGAACCCATGGCGCCTCGTCCACGACCAACACGTCGAATCTGACTTTGCCGAACAGCGGGTCGGTGACCGCACGCGCCGCGGTGGTGGCGACGACACGACGATTCTGGATAAAGGCCTGCCGGTTGGTGCCTTCTTCCGCCGCCAACAGTTCCCGGATTTTTTTCGTTCCACCCAGCCGGATGACTTCTTCTTTCAGTTCGTCGTATTCTGGTCGCATGCTGAGCGGGACTGCCGCCTCGGGACTCAATTCGGCAATTCGAGCCTTGGCAATATCCACTTCTTTGGTCAACGCGGCCACGTGTTGTTCGTGAATCGCGCGATACTCTCCGAGCGTCGCCACGTTCTTTCCCACCGCTTGCATGGTGACGCGCTTCCAAATCGGCAAGGCTTCGTAGCTTGCCACAGTGAGGTCAATTTCGGCGATTTTCGTGCGATGTTCGGTCAGCTGGGTCATGAGCCTCCATTCGAGCAACCGCACTTCATCCAGTTCCTGCTGTTTCTGCGCCTTGTAGGCGAGAATCGGCGTCAGCTCGCGGAACCGTTCGTACTTTGAGCGGAGGGCCGCCTTGTCCGAGCGGGACTTGGCGAAGAAGGAATGCATCTGCGCCTCGAACCCTAACTCGCCCAATGGAATACTCTGCACTTCTTTTGCAAGCGCCAGCTCGTAGCGGGTCACGTGGCTCTTGTACGGCAACCCCGACGCCTTGAGATTGCGGGCGACCGCACCGAGCACGTCGTCGACGGTGTGTTGATCCGGCCCGATCAAGAGCACTTTCTTGTTGCTGCGCACGAGCTCGAGGAGAAGCGCAGCCAAGCGGGTGCGGCGCTCGGCAAGGACGTCGCTCCAGATCGAGGTCACGACAGCCGATGGTGTCCCGGCGGAGACCTGCCGGATACGGTCGAGGTCGGCGTCCAGAAATCCGGCCAATCGCTCGGCCGGTCCAAGCGTATAGACATGGGGCTTGGTGGCAATGTCAGTCAGGCGACGGGCGACGGCATCCAAAAAGGCGGTCGCATCCGGCACCACGGTCGCCGTCGCTTGCGTGTGCCCGACACTCTCCACCACCTGGAGCCACAGGGTTGTTCCCCGCTGCCGAAGAACCACTCCCTCAGTCGGTTCGCCTGCATCCCCCGGGACGATCGTGATCGGCGTGTCTTCCAACGCAAGCCGATCCGTCGGCGCAACACAGTCATACATATGGAGGGTCCCGATCGCGGCACGCAGGGTGAGGGACTGTACCTCCATGGGAGCGTCCAATCCTCGGCCCGGCGCCGAATCCCGCTCCACACGAAGCCGCCGGGCCAGCGTTTCTATAGCGGTGAGTATTGACATGAAGCGACTCGTCAGGAATCGAACCGAAGCAAGATACTGAATCCGGAAGCGGCCCGTCTACTGCTGCCGTCGCGGACCTCGTGGACTCGGCCGACTTCAAAAGAGGATCGACTGCAGAGTGCTCTATTTAGTGCCGCTCAGAGGCTCGCACACGGAGGCAAGGGAGGCGGCAGCCGAATTCGTTGACTTTTGGAGCCTTTCGCCGGTATCTTGGGGTTTCTTTTTTAGGTGAAGGGGTGTGTCTATGAAGGTCATTCTCCAAGAAACGATCGATGGGGTGGGCAATCTCGGGGACGTACTCGATGTCCGCCCGGGATATGCCCGCAATTATCTGTTGCCTCGGAAGAAGGCCGTCGAGGCCAACATCCGCAGCATCAAGGAATTCGAGCATGCCAAGCGGGTGGCCGCCGAGAAAGCACAGAAGGAAAAGCAGGAGATCGAGGCGCACGCCAAACAAATCTCGACCGTAAGCCTGACGATCCCGATGCAAGTCGGCAAGGACGACAAGTTGTTCGGGTCGGTCACCAGCAAGGATATTGCCGAAGGCTTGGCCGCCAAGGGCTTTACGGTCGACCGCCGGAAGATCCAGCTCGCGCACCCGATCAAGGACCTGGGAACCCACACGGTCGCGGTGAAACTGCCGCGAGAGGTGTCGGCGACCGTGGCCATTCACGTGGTCAAACAGCAAGAGGCAGAGGCCGAAACACCGGCCGCAAGCTAACCGCCCTCCCACACAACGAGACGGCTTGCCTATTGACACGAATGGGGCAAGCCGCCTGGCTACGACAGAGGACCTCCATGAGCGACGTGATCGGCTCTCTCGACGCACTCAAGTCCACCGACCTCGACACTTACAACGCCCTCATGGCGGAGGCGCAGCGGCAACAAGAAAAGCTGCTCCTCATTGCCTCGGAAAACTTCGCGAGTTCGGCGGTCTTGGCGGCTCAGGGGTCGATCATGACCAACAAGTATGCCGAAGGCTATCCCGGCAAGCGGTATTACGGCGGCTGCCAGCACGTGGATACCGTCGAAACGCTCGCCATCGAGCGCGCTAAACAGATTTTCGGCGCCGAGCATGTCAACGTGCAGCCCCACTCAGGCTCGCAGGCCAATATGGCCGCCTACCTCGCGGTGCTCAAAACCGGCGACCCGATTCTTGGTATGGATCTCGCGCAAGGGGGACACTTGACCCATGGCAGTAAGGTCAATTTCTCGGGCATGCTCTTTCAGGCCTTCTCATACGGGGTCGACCGGACGACCGAACAGCTCGATTACGATGCTATCCAGAAGCGGGCCGAGGAGTGCCGGCCCAAGATGCTCGTCGTGGGAGCCAGCGCGTACTCCAGAATTTTTGACTTTGCTCGCTTTCAGCAGATTGCCAAATCCGTCGGGGCCTATTTAATGGTGGACATCGCCCATATCGCCGGCTTGATCGCGGCAGGGTTGCATCCGAACCCTGTGCCTTATGCCGATTTCGTGACCACCACGACTCACAAGACGCTCCGCGGCCCGCGGGCCGGCATGATCATGTGCCGGGCTGAGTTTGCGAAGGCCGTGGACAAGATCATGTTTCCGGGCCTCCAGGGCGGTCCGCTTATGCATGTCGTTGCGGCGAAGGCCGTGGCGCTCAAGGAAGCGCTTTCACCCTCCTTCAAACGCTACCAGCAACAGGTTGTCGCGAACGCGAAGGCCCTCGCGGATGGGTTACTGGCCAGGGGCTATAAGGTGGTGTCCGGCGGCACCGACAATCACCTGATGCTCGTGAACCTCTCCAATAAGAGCATTACCGGAAAGGAAGCCGATGCCGCGTTGGATGCGGCCGGCATTATCGTGAACAAGAACGCCGTCCCGTATGATGAAAAGCCGCCCGCCATCGCGAGCGGGATCCGTATCGGCTCCCCGATTGTCTCCACGCGCGGGATGCGCGAAGCGGAGATGAAGCAGATCGTCGACATGATTGATCGCGTGTTGCGTGCGCCGCAGGATGCCGGGGTACAGGACGCTGTCCGTGCCGAGGCCAAAGCCCTGTGCGATCGCTTCCCATTGTTCGCGCAGTACTAAACCGCCGCTTCTCACCCGTCGCGAGACCCGTGTTGTGAAGTGCCCCTTCTGTGATGCCCTCGAGGATAAGGTCGTGGATTCGCGTATGGCGAAGGAAGGGGAACTGATTCGCCGCCGGCGCGAATGCCTCGCTTGCAAACGGCGGTACACGACCTACGAGCGAGTCGAGGAAACGCTTCCCCTCGTCGTGAAGAAGGACGGGCGCCGCGAGCCGTTCGATCGCACCAAGATCGTCAGCGGACTGATGAAGGCCTGCCAGAAACGGGACATCAGCATGTCGACGATCGAGGCCGTCGCCGACCGTATCGAGAAGCGACTCCAGGAGATGGGAGAAACCGAAGTCTCCAGCCTGACAGTCGGCGAAGAGGTCATCAACGCACTACGTGACCTGGATCAAGTCGCCTACGTCCGCTTCGCCTCCGTCTACCGTGACTTCAAGGACATCGACCAGTTCATGGACGAGCTGAAGAGCCTTGCGCGCGAAAAACGCGAACGCTAGAACACTTCCCCGACTCCTCGCTTCCTTGGCTATCCACCGGATTCCGTGGCACTTCGGGATACCCCACCTCGCACCGCCGAGTCCTCCTAACTCACTTTGGAAGCCGGATGACCGTGGGGTAGGCGGCCGTATCCGGAATACGGTAAAGTAAGTGCCTATGCCTCGAACCCATCCCTCGGCACCGATCGGGACCGGCCGACGCACGACGAAGCGGCGCCGGACCAGCGGCAAACGCCCGCTCGGCAGTAAGGGACGAAAGCGGTCGACCCGCCGCGCGAGTTCCACGACCCGTGTGGCGATGATCGGGGCCGGTCGCGGAGGCACCGCGTTGATGGAGATCTTGGCCCCGGACCCGCTGGTGCGTATCGTCGGCATCGCCGAGATCAACTCGGAGGCACCCGGTTTGTCACTCGCGAGACGGCTGCGAATCCCTGTCACGCGAAATTACCATCAACTGCTGTCCATGGAGCGGCTCAATCTCATCATCGACGTGTCCGGTGATGCGCAGGTAGGACGCACACTCAGAAAATTTCACCGCACCGGTGTGGCGATCATCGGGGGGGCCAGCGCCAGATTTATGTGGGAATTGATCGAGGCCCGCGTGCGCGCCACCGCGGAAATTGAAAAGACGCTCGCCAAGTACCAATCGCTTTATCAACTCTACGTCAAGGAAGCGACCACGGCCGTCAGCGAGGAACGCACCCGCATCGCCTGTGAAATTCACGATGGGTTGGTACAGAGTTTGGCCGGTGTGAATTTCAAGTTAGAGCTGTGCCAGGAACTGGCGAGAAAAGATCCGCTCGCTTGCCGGCACACGCTGCAGGAGACCAAGACGCAATTGAAGCTCGCGATTCAGGAAGCGCGTCAGGTGATCTTCAACTTGCGCCCGTTACAGTACGACAAGATGGAGCTCGTGCCCGGCCTGACCAACTACCTGAAGTCCTACGAAACGCAGACCCACATCAAGACGGAGTTCAGCGTCGCGGGAGATGAACACTACCTCTACCCACGGACCAAGATCTTTCTCTTTCGTATCGTCCAGGAAGCCCTCAGCAACGTCGAGAAACACGCGAAAGCCAGTCGGGCCTGCGTCCATCTCGTCATCACCAACGACCGCTTGGCCGTGACCATCGAAGACGACGGCGTCGGCTTCGACGTCGAAGCCGTGTCCCGCGATCCGGAGAAGTGGGATCATTTCGGCCTTCGTGGTATCCTCGAGCGCGCTCGCCTGGTCGGCGGCGAGGCGAGCATTTCATCCAAGAAAGGCCAGGGCACTCGGATCGTCATCGATGTGCCGATGGATCCGAAGGAGGCGGCGCGCAATGGAAAAAATTAAGGTGCTGATCGCAGACGATCACCGAGTGGTCCGTGAGGGATTGGCCGCGATCTTGAAGACCAAAGATGACATTAACGTCGTCGGTGAAGCGCAGGACGGGCAGGAGGCGGTGGAAAAAACCCGCACCCTTCTCCCGGACGTCATCCTGATGGACGTCAGCATGCCTCGGATGGGCGGCGTGGAGGCCACTCGGCAGATCAAACGCGAGTTTCCACATATCGGAATTGTCGCCCTCACCATGTACGAGGAACAACAATACATTTTTGATTTGGTTCGGGCCGGAGCCACCGGGTACCTCCTCAAGGACTCGGAATCGTCCCAGATCGTCGCCGCAATCCGAGCCATTTATCGGGGAGAATCACTCATTCATCCCTCGGTCGCCAGCAAGATCCTGGCGGAATTTTCATTGATGGCTCAAAAGAAAGGCAAAAAGCCGGCCTGGGTGGAGCACGACCTCACGGAGCGGGAGATCACCGTACTCCGTCTGGTGGCAGACGGGAAGACGAACAAGGAAATCGCCAACGCGTTGGATTTGAGCGAGAAGACCGTTAAGAACCACGTACGCAATATCTTCCACAAGCTTCAGGTCTACGACCGGACGCAGGCGGCTATCCTCGCCATCCGCAAAGGTTTGATCGAACTTGAACCACGACCATAACGGCTCGGGACGCAGGGGAGGGCCGACGGACTGCTCCCGCCTAGCAGGCACCATGAGCGGCCGGCCGAGAACGCATTCGGCCTGCGTGCCGAAGCCTTCGCTGGTTGGCTCGTTCTGGAGTGAAGGCCCTCGCCCGTGAAAAAAACACAGTTGTTTGTTTTTTGCCACATGTCAGATTTTAGCGGCATGCAGAATTTTTCTATTGACATATCAATACCTTATAGTTCATAACGTCATGTGCCCACCATTGGCACGCTAGTTGTATAAGCCTACACAGTCTACTCATGCGATACCAACACACGATAGCGTCCCCTATTTCATGTTCCGGAGTCGGCCTCCACTCAGGTCAACCCGTCACGATGACCCTGTCCCCGGCGGCACCCGACACCGGAGTAGTCTTCGTCCGTAAGTCTGGGGCAGCATCCGTTCGGCTCGGCGCAAGTATCCGTAACCTAGTCTCGACGGAGTTATGTACGGCGATCTCGAGTCAGGGTGCCCAAATCAAGACCATTGAGCACGTCTTAGCCGCCTTATCCGGGCTCGGCGTCGACAATGTCATGATCGAAATTGACGCCGGTGAAGTTCCGGTGTTGGACGGAAGTTCAGGCCCGTTTGTCCGCTTGATTCGGGCTGCCGGTGTGGTGCCGCAAAAGCGCGCACAGCGCTTTTTGAAGGTTACCCAACCCATCGAAGTCACCGACGGAGTGCGCCGCGTCATCATCGAACCGTCACCGACGCCCCGTGTGACCTATACCATCGCCTACAATCACCCGCTCATCGGTCAGCAGTCGATGGATTTCGAGTATTCGCCCCTGTCGTTTGAGCGAGAAATTGCCGATGCTCGGACATTCGGTTTCCTGCGCGAGGTGGAAGCCCTATGGTCGAGAGGCCTCGGCAAGGGCGGTTCGCTCGACAATACCGTTGTCCTGTCCGAAACTGGCGTCGTCAACGAAACCGGACTTCGGTTCCAGAACGAGTTCGTCCGCCACAAGATCCTCGACCTGATCGGCGATTTGGCGCTGATGGGCATGCCGTTTATCGGTCACGTCAAGGCCGACCGCTCCGGACATGCTCTCCACACGAAGCTCGTGACGGAGATTCTGCGCCGTCCTGAGTGCTGGGTGATGCTCAGCCTCGACGATCACTCTGTGCCACACGAGCTATCCCCGGCTCCTCACCAGCCATTCCATGCGGCGGCTTCCGTCGCGTCCGCGGCCTAATTCCGGTTCCCCACTGCCAGACGACCAATGGGACTTTGTCCTCCGTCGTCCTGCGCCATCGATGGCTGCCCGAGCACAAAAAAAGCACGCCGGACGCGAGTGGCCTCACGTCCGGCGTGTGGAACGAGGCGGGAGTCTTACTTCTTTTTCTTCTTCGCCGCTTTCTTCGTTGCCAACGTACTCACCTCCCTTCACACACCGGATGTCTGTCCGAAACGGATCCCACGCGCAGCTATGCCCGGCTGCATCGTGCGGCTACAACTCAAGGCCGGCGCGGCGCTCCCCGCTATGACAAGGTCCCACCGTCACCATCTTTCGCATCGCATATCCGACCAAGGAGAGTCGCCGACGTGAAACGACATCATTGTGTGTCCAAACACGCCGTCGTTCGATTGAACGACTGCCGTGCCGATCACACTCGAAGTTCGCAAAGCGCTTGTGTAGGATTTCGTGAAGACGTTCGCAGGTTGAAAGGTATACTTTGAGTTCTTCCACTAATAGGGTCTCACTCAAAGGTCACGTGTCTTATAGCAACACTCAGCAAGGTAATCAACAAAAAAGTATTGACACGATGCGCGCAACTCGTTCTTCGGGTGGTCTCGCGACGCGGATACATCCCGCGCTCCAAGAGACGACCATCGGACCTCACTCCTTCTCGGCGACAGGTGCAGCATGAGCGACGCTTCGGAAATGGACCCTTACTCACCGCACATGGAAACCGCCGTGTCGGCCGCGCGGCTAGCTGGCGCGGCACTACTGGCCAAAGCCCATGAAGGATTTCGCATCGAACAGAAGACATCGGTCGTCAACCTCGTCACGGATGCCGACCACGAGGCCGAGCGGATCATCATCGACCACATTTTGAGCACATTCCCCGACCATCACGTGCTTGCGGAAGAAGGCGGGCGGGAGGCACGGGGAGAGTCGTCATTTCAATGGGTCATCGATCCGTTGGATGGCACGACCAACTATGCCCACGGCTTTCCGTTGTACTCGATCTCTATCGCGCTGGAGCACAATGGGTTCTGTGTATTGGGGGTAGTCCTGGATCCAACCCGCGACGAGCTCTTTACCGCGACGATTGGGCGCGGGGCCTACCTCAATGGATTACCCATTGCTGTCTCGTCCATTGCCTCACTCGACGACGCGCTCCTCGTCACCGGCTTTGCCTATGACATTCGGGAAACGCCCAATAACAACCTCGATCACTTTTGCCGGTTTTCGCTTCGGGCACAAGGTGTCCGGCGGACCGGCTCGGCAGCCCTGGACCTCTGTTACGTTGCCATGGGCCGCCTCGATGGATATTGGGAGGTCAAACTCAGCCCTTGGGACTCCGCGGCCGGCGGAGTCGTCCTCCGCGAGGCCGGCGGGCGCGTCACGCATTTCAATGGAGGCCCGCACACCATTTACGGCCGTGATCTGGTCGCCAGCAACGGGCATCTGCATGAGGCCATGCTGCAGGTGCTCGCGGAGTCCTCCGCCGGTTCTCCCGGGCACCCCAGTTGAATCCTTCGTGTACAGCGGCGGACGGGATGAGCTATGATACCGCCTTCATCTCGATGGAGAGGCACTCATGGCGTCCCATACACCCAATCAATCCGAGCCATCCAACCACGAACAGGTTACCGTCAAAGAGGTGGAGTTGTTGCGCGTGCTGGTCAGTCGTACCGGACAGGCCGTCTCCGCCGAGTGGGCTATCCACCCTCAGCTCAAGCATGACCTTCGTCCCGAGGAATGGAAGGAAGTCGTCGATCTAATGGGGAAGGTCACGACCCTCGTCGGCGGCCGGTTCAAGCGCATCCTGTCAGAAGTCGAACCCGACGCTCCCGGCAACGCCTAGCGGACCGGCCACGGTTGAAGACACGGGGAAGAATCCTGTTCGCTGGATTGCGTGAATCCTCAACCTCCGCCACAACCTTAACCATCTGTGAGAGCTTCCATGGACACCTACTATCACCCCAAAGATCTGGGTCATTTCAGCGATATGGGCAAGGGGAACAAGGAACTTTGGGACAAATTCATGAGCTATTACAGCGCAGTCTTCGCCGAAGGCGCGCTGACGGAGCGCGAAAAGGCCCTTATAGCGCTTGGCGTCGCCCATGCCGTGCAGTGCCCCTACTGCATCGATGCCTACACACAGGCCTGTTTGGAGAAGGGCTCCAATACGGAGGAGATGACGGAGGCCGTGCACGTCGCATGTGCCATCCGAGGGGGGGCTTCACTCGTCCACGGCGTGCAGATGCGGAACGTGACCGAAAAGCTCTCGATGTAAGAACATAGAGCGGGTCCAGGCTCAGCCTCGACGGCAGCGCTCGGGAGGTCCAGCGCCAGGGGTCGATCGGTCTCACTCCGATTGCTTCACCAGCTTGATGTTGAGCGGCACCAACCCCAGATTGAATACCCCTTGCATTGTCGTACGATCATCCTGGACGTCCAATTCAATCGAACCCATGCCGGATGCGTTGATATACACCATCTCGAGGTGCCGCCCGTCGATCTCGCCTTCGGCATAGACCCGAGGTTCCGATCCCAAAGCGGGATTGGTGAACGTTTGCGTCATTGTGACCTGCCGGCCATGTTGCTTGAAGACATACTGGAACCCCGGCTCACCAGGCACCATCCAAGTCCCCGTCACATTGATTGCGGCCTTTGACGCCACGCGTGGTGTGCCCCTCTTCTCTCGACCGGCTAGTTCGTCTTCTATATTATGAAGCTCCCGGTCTTCGGCAGTTTCGCTGGTACGGACGTGAGAACTGCGCTCTTCTGTAACCGGTACTCGCCAGGAATGCAGCAGCAATTGCAGGGCCAGGGTCGGCTCCGCCTGACCGAACGAGCCGGTGCTTTGCGTGATGACCCCCACGACACGACCGTTCAGCAACAACGGCCCGCCCGAGTTGCCTTCCTCGATCGGGGCTTGCACGGTGATCTGCCGGTTTTTGATCCCGCTAATCGATCCAGTGGTGACCGCCCATGCTTCACGACGCCGCGGGAACCCGATTGACGAGACCGTCTCACCCCCCGACAACTGCGTCGTTTTGTCTAAACCCAAGGCAACGGTGCCCTGAGGCATTTTCATCTGCACGAGCAGCGCGGCCAGCCCGTTGTCGCGGCCCCCTTCGCTGGCGATGACCTTCGCCTTGAACGTTTGATGGGCCTTGGTAAAGAACTCGACCTCGGGCTGGGGGTCACCACCGATCACATGTGCAGCCGTCACGATATAGGCCGCCCCTTCCTCGGCGGACACGATGAACCCCGTACCGACCTTGGGCTGCTGCCCTTCTGCCTTGGCGGTGATTTTCACCACGCCCTTCTTGAGATCCTCGAAGGTGTCGGCCCGTAGAAGGGCGGGGAACATCCACATGGCAAGCATGGCTACCCCAATCCCCAGCATGGTATGGCGCCTCATCCTCATCTACTTCCCCCTTGTGCACGCGAGGTCCTTACTGGGAACCCGGTGCATCTTTCGCACAGCGAAAGCCAATACCCGATTCTCCTTGGTAGGCCTCGCCGAACATCCGCACTTGATAGTCGACAGCTCCCTCGACATGCTGGATCTTGAAGGCGCGAAGAGTTCCCCGAACGACCTTACGGGTGGACCCAGGTCGAGAGTCCCCTGTTAGCGGTGGCTCCTGGTATGGAGTCGCTGTCCACTCAGAAACCCGATCGTGCAGAATCCGGCCCTTTGTATCATGAGCCGCCTTCTCCCACTCATCTTCCGTTGGAAGGCGCTTGCGAGCCCATTGGCAATAGGCCATGGCGTCGTGCCATGTGACATCTTCCACGGGCTCCTCTGGATTGAGCAAGACGCTGCTATCCTGGGTCGCTGTCGCGGGCAAGAGCCCCCCCGTGGTTGCTTCGAAAAACTCCAGAAATCGTGCCTTGGTCACGAGTCGATCATCAATGTAGAAAACTTGCGGCACGGACACAAATCGTGCGGAGCCTGGAATTTCCTCTACGCGCCCTCCGCCGTACACCTCAACGAGCTTCGTCGGAATTCGACCGGCATCGACTCGAACCATCGACACTCCGTCTGGACCGACCCGTGCCCGTGGCGTCATGCTCTCAGTCGGTTTCGGCTCGATCCGCCACCCAGTCAACGCAACGACGAGAATAGAGGCGGGCACCGCATAGCCGAACCGCTCGCGAGTCTCATTGACCACGCCGATGACCTCTCCATTCCATATGAGAGGTCCGCCAGAATGGCCTTCTTCAACCAAGGCTTGAAACGCGAGATCCGGTCCCTTCCACCCACTCAAACTCCCAATCGAAACCGTCCATGGCGGTAGTGTGCGGGGGAATCCAATAAAAGACACCTCTTCGCCACCCGACACCGTGACGCCCGAAGAGAGGGATAAGGCCACCACGCCGCGGGGAAGGGGGGGCGATGCACGGATAACCGCTACCCCCTTACCGCGATCCGATTCGATTCCGATAACCTGAGCGGTATACACCTGCTGCGGCTCCGAGTAAAAAGTCACTCGCGGTCTTGAATCACCTTCGACCACGTGCGCGGCCGTGACGATATAGGCTGCCTCGCCATCCACACGCACGACAAAGCCCGTGCCGACCCTGGGTTGCTGACCTTCAGCCTTGGACGTGATCCTAACCACACCGGACTTCATGTGCTCAAGATCCGGTGTCCCAACGATAGCCAGGCAACGGTCTCTTTCTTCCAGACAAGCCAGCAAGACCAAAAGGGCAACAGCCCTTGTAATGACCTTCTTCGAGTACTTCTGTCCGAAGTTTGCTCTCACCGTAGTTCCTTATACAGCTTCCTCGCGCCAATGAGAGTCGGCACGATCCAGCCAAGGATGGCCAACACCGTCATTAAGCTCGGGTTGTGCCGTAACGTCTCGAATTGTGTAAGGCGATGGTCCCGTTGGAAGTCGCCTGATCGTGTCGCCACGTGCCCGGCCACCCCATCCAATGTCAAACGGATGCCGTCACCGGTCGGGGACCATTCCAACGCCTTGATGACAAAACGCTCTAATTCCTCGAGACCAAGGAAGTCCGGGGCAGCAAATTTGACGCCCGGCAAGTCAGGAATCTGTGGATACCGGAGCACCGCTTCGACACCATCGGCGAGGCTGGTCATGCGACTACCGGTCGAACTCTGCTGAGAGAAGTCGATCGCCGTAATAGGGATCGCCTGATTCACCTTGAAATGATCGCCATTCGATATCGGTCGTACGGTCAATGCGAGCGCGTGAGCGCCGCCATCCACTTCAACTATAGGCTGACTTGGTTGTACGACCAAGCGATACGTCTGACCATCCGGCTGAGCAAATCCCGGAAGCGTCGACCCTTCGAGCGTCGTGTGCCGCGTCGCGAACCGACTCATGGGGGCGGGCGTCAGAAGGGCCCTCGGTCGTTCGGCTCCGATGTCCAGAGATAGCGACCCTCCAGAACCGCGTGCCCGCTCAAGTGTCACTCGCGCCCCGTCCTCAATCGCGAGCGAATCGAGTCGGCCTGCGGGTGTGGTCGACGTATCACGTGAAGTCGATTCCCCTCGGAGCGTCATACTCGGATGTCGCGATGCCTCTCCGGCCACGAATTCCACTCCCCGGCCAGCCGTGGCCACCTGGTGCCACGCCGAGGCAGGGTAAGTATCCCTGTCGAAGTCATACAAGCGGGGGTCGGCAATCTCAAGTATTTTGGGGTTGGTCTGAATACGCGAAAACTCCCTGATCGTCAGGGTTTGGTACTCGATCGGTCCCAAGAGACTCATGGACCCCCCGTCGATCCGTCCTACCGTGAACTCAAGGCGGTTCACCGTTAGATCGAGCTGCACATGCGTCGGCACGCGCCAGGCCATCAGCGTGACCACCGCCACCAACAGGAGCAGTGTCGGCACAATCAGCCAGAGGTAGCCATGGATACGAGCGAGCGTGGCGCTGCCGGACGGGGAGAGAACCGGCGTTGGCGTATCGTGCACAGTGGAGGGAAGCGGTACAGGCGCTTGAAGCATAGAGGCGATGTCGGTCAGGAGCTGATCGTAGCCTCGGTGGGGGAGACCGTCTTGCCAACCGACTAGAGACTGCGTCTGCCTGCGGCTGAAGCCAAACGGGGGGCGGGCTTCGTCAATGCGTACCGGCAGGAGAATGTTCCGCTTCTTGGCGTCACTCGCTTCCTCTTTGACCCATTCACTATCGATCGAATGACCGGACCACACGACAACCACACACGTTGCCGCCTGGAGGGCGTCCCAAATGACCTTGTCGTAAACTTGGCCGGTGGGAGTGTGTCGATCCCACCAGACCGACCAGCCTTGCTTCTCCAAAGTCCGAGCGAACGACTCGACCCAGTTCCGGTCTTCGTTGGCATAGCTGATAAAGATCTGGCTCACGATTGTTTCAGTCGTGCAGCAACCATTCGCTGGTGCGACTACTTCACTTCCGGTTGATGGTAAAACCGAATGGTCTGGGCGAACCGCTGGTTGTTGTCCAGGAAATACCCCGTCACCAGCATCCGGTACGCTCCTGCAGGAGCCGACTTGGCATCCCATCGGACCGACATCGGTTGATCTCCAACCGCCATGCTGACGTGCGTGGTCCAGACCGGCTTGTCCGTTCCCTCCCGATAGACCTCACACTTGATGCGCGCATCTTGGCCGGGCTTCATCGTGAACAGGTACGCCAACACGGTGGGCGGAGGCGTGGAGTGGTAGAGAATAGCCGGTGCCACGGATTCGACGACCGACGGTCGAGCGCTGTTGAGCCGGACCACGACCCCCAAGTTCTCGACCGGGAAGGCGACATCGATGCGCTGCAGCACATCGCCGGTCGGCCAACTAAACTCGTTGAATCCCGTCTGCCACGGCGGAGACGGAAGCACATGATCCAGCCAGTAATAGTGTTCGTAGCGCTGCTCCCTGATCGTGAGATGGACGGGCACCGGATCCTTCAGGAAGAACCGAACCCGCAGGGTCTTGGGCAGGGAGGTCACGGCCTCGCGAAAATCGGCCATGACCGAGAGGAGTTCGATATCGTAGCCGCTGACCAGCTTCGGTTTGATGCCCTCGGAACGGTTGCCGCGATCTTGGTAGTCCTCGGGCGCGAGGGCCAACAATCGGTCAGGCAGAAGAAGGCACAGCGCAACGAGAAGCGTCAGGCCCCACCTGCCCAGTGCAGTCAGGACTTTCATGATCGAAACGGGAGACCGGGGAGTGGCTACCCCTCTAGCCCACATCATTCATGACCCTTACTACTGCAACCGCCGATACGCTGCTACGACCCGTAGCCTCGCCTCTCGGGGCTCCGCGTGCTCGACCCGCTTAGCGTCTCGCCGGTTCGTCACGTAACGCCATGAATAATGGGCCAACGCCCGGAGTGTAGCCGAGGGGTAAGGAAGTGTCTAGGCCATCTTCGTCGGAAGATGGGAACTGCTCCAAATGCACGTATAACGCGGGAATGTATCTCCAGCACTGTCTAGCACAGGCGGATCAATAATAGGCGTGTTCGGGAATGGCGACCGTGAAATGCTTCCCGCGCTCTTCGTACAAGATTCGCTTGGTCGTGAGGTCTGCGAGTACGGCTGCGACTGCGCCCGCATCGAGCGGTTCGTTCGGGTGCGCCGTCTGCCAACCTGCCTTGATGTGCTCCGCTGAACGGGGCTGCTCGTTGCACGCTTCGATCGCGTACGCCGCCGGTCCGTCGAAGCGGTATCTCGTCGGACGCTGCGCGATCCGCCCATCGTACACCGTCACGTAGGTCGGAGCTTTGGAGAAATACAAAAAGGGCCGATCCTCGGAGGCGTATCGCTGTTTCCATTCGTCGATCATCGACACCAACTCCTGGAACAGATGCGGGTCGACCGGCCAATTGTCGAGTTCATATTCGAAGTCGTAGGCGATCTTGTGCAGATCGACGTGACGCGCATCATAGACGTACTGGTAGGCCATTCCAGGTCCGGTGATGCGGAGGCCGTATTGCTCCGGCCTCGTAAAATAGGGACTGAATCGTTCGAGCCAAAATTTGCCCGCCCCCTCCGGCGGCTGCAAGTGAAAAAGCGTGGGAATCAGATCGATCTGCCGTCGATAGTCTTCGTTAGTTTCGCCGGGAAACCCCAGAAGAATGTTCCAGGATACCAGCACCTTGTAATAGTAACTCCACTTCAAGCATTGGATGTTCTGAAGCGGCGTCACGCCCTTGTCCATCGCTCGAAGCTGGCTCACGCTCAGGCTCTCCAGGCCGGGTTGCATGCATTTCACTCCACCCGCGGCCAGCGTACGAATTTGCTGTTTGTGCAGATTGCTTTTGGTTTCAATGAACACGTCGAGATCGCAACGCGACTCGGCGAACTTGCCGAACAACTGATCGACGTATTTCATTTCGATGATGTTGTCGACCAGTCGAAAACGCGTCGTGTCGTAGCGGCTGGCCAGATGCCCGATCTCGCGCGTCACCTGTTCCGGCGATTTCGCCCGAAATTTCATGCTCTGCGCGTTCAATCCGCAGAACGTACAGTGATGCTTTTCCCCCCACCAGCATCCCCGCGAGCCCTCGTAGAGCAGCACGCGATCCAAACCCGACGGTCCAGACGTCCCGAGTTCCGCCAGCAGGTGGTAATAATCGTCATAATCGGGCGGGCCGGTCTCGGCAAATTCTGTGAAGAGTGCCCGGTTCGGTTCGAAGCCGATGCCGTTGTTCAAGGCATTCGCCGTCCGATACGTCACGCCCGCAGGGAACCCGTCGGTGGCTCCGGCAAGGATTCGATCAACTAGCGCGAGCACCACATGCTCCCCTTCGCCCACCACCACATGGTCGATGAACGAGAACGCGCGGAAGTATTCGAGGCCCATCTCGCCGTCATAGTTCGCTCCGCCGAACACGATCCGGACCTCCGGGTAGAGGTCCTTGATGAGCTTGGCCATCGTCAAACTGGCGACGTTTTGATCGAACGTCGAGGTGAAGCCCACCATTTTGTACTGGCCCCAGTCGATCGCGGCCATCGCCCAGGTCAGGAACTCCGGCGCGGTCCTCGTTGCCATGGCTTCAAAATAGCCCATTGGCTGCCCGCTTTCCTGTGCAAGCTGTTCAAAGACCGGTTTGAAGACGCGCGGATATTCGACGCGCTTGGGGTTGTCCCGAAACAGCAGGTAAGAGAAAAGCCATTCACCGAAGAGCGCACGTTTTTCGCAGATCCGCTCGTACAGGGGCGGACCGATCTTATGCGCGAACCGCACGTTCAAATGATGGCAGTCCACGCCGATGCCGCGTGATTTGAGCAGGGCCGAGAGCGTGCCGAGCTGGATCGATGGATACTTCGACGAGCTGAACGGCATGTTCACCAGCGCGATCGGCGCCGGTGTATGAACAGTCTGTGTCACGAGTCCGGTTCCTACCCCCGAAACGATTCGAACTCTCGATCTGCTTTGGCCGCCATATAAAAATCGCTTTCCGTGAGCCCATTGATCTTGTGGGTCCAAATCTCGACCTTGCACTTCCCCCACGCCAAATACAAATCCGGGTGATGCCCCTCGGATTCGGCCACCCCCCCGACCTTATTGACGAATGCGAGAGCTTGAGCAAAATCCTTGAACGTATACAACCGTTCGAGGTGCCCGGCTCCGTTCAACGTCCATCCGCGACCCAATTCCTTCAGAAGAGCTTCTGCTTTGTCTGCGGGCAATGGCGGCACGCCGCCACGGCAGGGAACGCATTTATTATCGGCCAATGCCATAGGTGCCCCCTTCTCAACCCACGTCCATGAGAGTGTTTCAGTCGATCCTTAACGCCTTGTCGAACCTGCGAGGTCGCTCATTCCCACCTTTCCATGGGCCATATGGGCCGACATAAAAAACAGCCCTCTGTTGATGTCCCCGATGCTGACCATCCCGACCAAGCGACCCTTCTCTATGACCGGAATCCGACGCAGATTCTTTAGCCCCATATATGACGCTGCTTCGAGCGCCGGGGTCTGCGGCGTCACGGTCAAGGGATGACGACTCATGACATCGTCGACCTTCTTGCCCAGCACCTCCGGATAGCCCTCTTCCATTCCGACGAAATCCCGACTGTGAACATTGTCATGGATATAGTCCCCGTAATTGGGGTACAGCGGCAGCAGCACATCTCGCAGTGTGACCATTCCTACCAACATGTTGTCCTGCTCCACCACGGGGATTGCCCCGCAATGCCGACTGAGCATTTTGACCACCGTCGCGTGCACCGTTTCGTGCCGTTGAGCCGTCACCACCCCGGTCGACATGACATCTCGTACTAGCATGGCAGTCTCCTTTCGGTGAGTACGTCTGAATTCCCATACAGCTCTCGTGCTTGGCCCAGTTAGTCACCTTCATCCGGCGCACCGCCGGATCTGGCCACATCCTCCACTTTGATCTTGCCGGCGTCGAATTTCTCGGCCGATTTCATCATTTTGTCGAACGTCTCGTCGAAATTCGGCGGCGGCGCGTCCTTGGGACGGAACCGGATCGGGTTGACCCTCGCTACGACGAAGCTCTTGAGGTAAGGGCTCGTCAATCCCTTTGCCTTCAGTGCCTCAACCTGCTTGACAACGAGATCATCCAATTCCATGACCGTGCGCGCTCGCTGCTCGCGCTGCTTGATCGCGCGGTGCATCGATTCTTTACAAAACGTCTCCACCCGCTTCAGCACAGGATGATAGGCCCCCCCGCTGAAGCGCGGGCGTTCCTCGTAGCAGAGCCCCATTGTAATCAACGAGGGCTCCTCGAACTCCAACGCATAGGTCTCTTCGCTGGCCTCGTCCAGTCGGGCCAGTTCCTTGTACATCCGAATGACCTCCAGGGATTTCTCTCGGAGGTTATGCGCCTTTTCCGTATTGAGAGCTAAGATCTGATAGGCCGCGCTTTCCTCCGGAACGAGGATCGCCGTGATACTCTTGGCGCCGAGCGTTTTCATGGCCGACAGGCGATGATGGCCGTTGGGGGTCCAATACTTCACGCCACCCTCCGCATGCCGCCCGGCTCGTACCGCGATAATGGGATCGAGAAAACGTCCCAGTTTTCCGATCACCGCCTCCAACTTGCGCACGTGGGTATCCGACAGGTTTCGCTGATACGGGGTGGCGGCCACGAGGTCGATCGGCAGGCCGGCGAACAAGAGCCATCGTCCTCCATAGGGCTCGCGATACACGGTCAACACCTTGCCACCGTTCTGTTCCACTTCACGGTGCAGGTCGGCCGCCTCGCCAGAAGGGGACGCGGCTTGCAATTCTGAGGGCGCGAGTCCGACCGACGCACCGGCCGGTTTGCGGCGTCGCCGTGCGCCTCCGGCTCCGCGCGTCTTCTTAGGCTTCTTCTCTGCCATCATCGCGCCTCTTTGCTTCCGGTCCGCGCTTCCGACCCAGGACGGCGGATCTGCTACCTTGGTATGGTAGGCCAGGGTTGCCACAGAAAGAAAGCCCTTCCGACACTGCGCGCGAAGGCGCTTGCGACACGCCCCCTGAGACTCTATGCTGGGCCGCCATTTTCACGTCTGCCAGGACACACATAGGAGGTTTGTCATCGACTCGCCCCCGGCATCGGTGCGTCGGGTGGGGTGGTTCACCGCTGTATGCGTGTTGGTCAGCAACATCATCGGCGGAGGCGTCTTTACGACCACGGGGTTTCTCGCGAGAGACATCGGCGATCCTCTGGCCATCCTCAGCTTGTGGATGGTGGGCGCCGTGCTCGCCGTGGCGGGGGCCATGACCTATGCCGAGCTTGGCTCGGCACTGCCCCACGCCGGCGGTGACTACGTGTATCTGAAAAAGGCCTACGGTCCGGTGGTGGGGTTTTTAAGCGGCTGGACGTCCTTTACGATCGGATTCAGCGCCGCCATTGCCGCCTCGTCGGTCAGTTTCGCGTCGTACCTGTTGCGAGCGATTCGCGTTGGAGAAGACGAGCGGGCGCCGATCGTTCTGCTCGCGCTCACCCTGGTGTGGAGCCTCACGGCCCTCCATGCACAAGGTCTGTACGTCGGAAGCTGGGTGCAACGACTGGTTACGACGGTCAAGGTCCTCGCCATCGCCGTCTTTATCATAGGCGGACTCTGGACAACGACGAGTCGTTGGGGTCAGTTGGCGATAGACCCGCACCCATCACTCGAACCGGGCGCGACGGCCGTGGCGTTGATCTTTATCGTGTACTGCTACCTGGGTTGGAACGTCGCGGGCTATATCGCCTCCGAAATCGAACAGCCCTCGCGCCTCCTTCCCCGGATCATGATCGGCGGCACGGTCTTCGTAGCCGCTGTTTATCTCACGCTGAACGTGGTGTATCTCTCCGCACTGCCGATTCCAGCCTTGGCCGAGCCGCCAATCCTGCCGGTTGCGGAGAAGGTTGCGGCGGCATTGTGGGGGCCGACTGCCGCACGCGCAACCGCAGCGTTGCTGGCGATATCGATCGCCGGTGCCGTCAGTGCAATGGTATGGGCTGGTCCTCGTGCCTATTGGGCCATGGCACGGGACGGGCTTTGGTCGCGCTGGGCGGCAGACCTGGACCCGCGCACGCAGGTGCCTGCCCGCGCCATGTGGCTGCAAGCGGTTTGGACATCGATCCTGATCGTCTCGGGGTCTTTCGAACAACTGGTGGTGTACAGCGGAGTGGTGTTGGCTGCGTTTACGGCGCTCACGGTGGGGGCGGTCCTCGTGCTTCGGCAGCGCGCTCCGGACCTGCCACGGCCTTATCGCGCGCCCGCGTACCCATGGCTTCCGTTGGGACTCATCGTCGGGGCCTTGGGGCTCGTCGCTTACAGTGCGCTCAACCGTCCGGCTGAGGCGGCGTGGGGCTTGCTCACGGTCCTCGCCGGCCTTCCCCTGTACTGGTGGTGGCGGCGATCCACCGATCTCCCCGGCCCCTGAGGGTCGCGCCGGGCCGCGGACCATACGAAAAGGGTCTCGCAGGATGTTCCAAATGCTGTCCAGCCCCGAAGCGCTCGCCATTCGTCATCGGTCATACGTCATTCGTGAAGGCACGCTCGCATCGGAAGATGGTCAGACCTCGAGCTCAACGATTGACGAGTGACCGAGTGACGAATCCCGGCCCGCCTGAGCGATGCGAGAATAAAGCACGGGACCATGCGCGTCGCAACGCGCAAGGTTGGATGGGTGAGACGGTGACTTTTTCAACATCCTCTTAGTAGGCCGCTGGGCTCGACATCGGCCGATTGGTCACCATGTCGATGAGGTGTAGCGAATCGAAATTCGCTGCCGTTTTGCCTCGTACGATTAAGCCTACGCGATCGATCGCGGGAATGACTTCATCCGGCGTGATCGACACCTGATGCCCATCGACATAGGCAGCGAGGCGCGGCCGACTGACGTGTGCATAGTTGACCCGCTGCACACGCAGGGAATGCCAGCGCTCGTTCCCAAGACTTACCGTTTCCGTCGCCAGCAAGTCGACCTGCCCATCTCGCACACGATAGAACTTCACCTGTTTCCCAGCCGGATTCAGGACCACCGCATACGCGGTTTGCCCCCCTCGCTCCCACATCGCAATGCCGGCCCCGCCATCGGCGGATTGCTCCGTCACCATGAGTTGTACCGTCGCGTCGGGATAGGCGAAATCGACCGGTTGCCCGACCAGCAGCGAGACACACGCCTCTGACTGACAGCTCACTTTGTGGGTGAGAATGTTGGGGGTCGTCACGGCTGCGTCGCTGTTTTGGACGCGCCACGGTCCAGAGCCGTTCGTCGAGGCAGGAATCGCGTTAAATCCCGAGGGAACGGATCCGCTGCTGTCTTTGTCGAATTCCCACTCCCTCGTGATGTCTTGCCGCGGGACACGAGCATGCACGCCGACGTTTGCGACCTCTTCCGAGCGGACCGGTGCGGGCAACGCAACGTGCCGGCTTTCGGGAACCAGCGACTTGACCATGTCGTTCCCAATGAGATGCCGCCACAGCCCACTGACATTGGTCAATCGATCATGACTCTGTTTGACGGCCTGGACGCGCGCTTCCATGGTTGCTTCCGTACGGTCGAACGACAGCGCTTCGGCTACCAAGAGCACTTCCGCCGCCATCAGCCGGTCCAGGGGAGCGGTCGAGGCGTCGAGCGCTTGCTGAGCCTCGCGTTGGGCTTGCGCCAACCAGGGATGGTCGTATCGCCGATCCCAATTGATCCATTGGATCCGATCCCATGCCACTTCCGACAGCAAGCGTGCGCGGGCGGCACTGTCTTGCGCGGGTGTTTCTTCGAGGAGCGCTTCATGCAGCTTGAGCGCCTCTTCTACATTGTTGTTCCACCGATACAGCATACCCAGTCGATTCCGCTGCAAGGGAGTGTCCTTTCCCGCGGCTACGGCCGCTTCAATACCGCGCATCGCCCCATAGAGGGCTTCGGCCGCAGCCGAGTGGCCTTGCGCTACCTCCGTCAGTTCCTGGCGCCAGGATTGCGCGACAAAATTCCAGTAGAGTTCTCCGGCCCGCAGTCTGGTCTCCTCATCCTGGGCCGTAATGCCGCCCTTGGCTAACCCTTCCTTGAGGAATGCCTCGAATTCGAGGTCACCCAGCATTCCGCTGACAACGGCATCGGATGGGTCGATGCGCAACAGCGCATGCAGGAGATGCCGCCGCTCTGCGACATCCGATAGCTGCTGGGCCCGCTTCAGCGCTGCGTCATAGCGGCCTCCCGCTTGCTCGCGTGTCCACCAGCGGGCCGATCCCAGGACGAACTGCCCGCGGACGGCAGGCTGAAGCGCGTCCTCTGTCGCCCCCATCCCATAGGACGTGGCGGCAATTTGCGGACTTTTGGGCAATGCCTCATTGACCACCGCATACTCGGTGGCATACCCCAGGCGGCTCAGGTCACCGACCACGACAAATCGAACACGGACACTCTCAATGGGCTGATAGCGACGCGCGGTTCCTCTCGCCCACCAAACCTCGTTCGGCGCCAATGCCAACGGTGCGCTCAAAGGATCCGGATAGTCCACGGACAGTTCCACCATAGTCCCAGGAACGGTCACCATGTCCCCCCCGCTTTGGTTCAGTGCAACCGGCTCCGTTGGAAACACGCGTTTGACCGTCACGGCCGGTATGGTTTCGGGGGTCGGGTGGACAACGGCCGGTGAGAGAAACACGCCTGGGGGGAACGTTTTCCACTTGGCCGCCGTGCGATGCCGAGGAGCCAGCAACCCAAACCCCTGTCCCGGCCCCCCTTGGCCGAGGATGCCCGTTTCCGGATCGTCTTCCACAAGGGCTCGATGAGCCTTCATAGTATCTTCCCAGCAGTGCCGCTCCATCAGCTCCTGCGGCTCTGTATCTTTTTGCTTTGCCTGCCGTTGTCGGGTGAGGCATCCGAGGTCCCGACCAGCCCACTCATCGACATGGCCGGACGCAAAAGACTCGGCGTAGCGGACGGCCAATTTTGATGCGACCTCGCCCTGATCGTCCGACGCCAATGATGCCGTTTCAGATACACCGAGGGCCGCCCCAAATAGGACCGTTAAGATTGTCAACGATATCGCTGTCCGACCATGTATCCTCTTCACGATGACCGCCTCCTCAAAAAATAATAAGACCGGCAAGACCGATGTGGATTCCTTCGGGTGGAGTGCTACTCGATATGTAGCCGATTGGGTGGCATAGGACCGAACTGTGCGCGATCCGCTGGTCACTCCTCCTTCCAGTATACCGAGGCAGAACGGACCGAGTCGAGATGACGGCTTATCGAAATCCGTGGAGAAGCGCACCCCCCGGCCGCCCGTTATAAGCATGCTCTCGCCCTACGTCCCTTCTGGAACACCTCGGCCCTGCTATCCTTAAACGGAAAGTGTCGAGTGTGCCGAAAGGAGAAGTCAAGCTCAAGGCAAAGGAAGTCGCGACATCGCAGTGACGTGAATCTCGCTACCGCGGTACCACCCGCTGCTTGGCCAGAAAGTTCGACACTTCAAACGCATAGCGGAACTGGAGGGCAACGTACTGTTGGACGAGACCGCCTCGGTCGATCGGTCGATCTTCTTCGCGATAGAGCGCCACCTCAACGTCACGAAAACGGACTGCAAGACCGACAATCCAATCCAATTCCGATGGGCTGGCGTTATTCGGGGCATCCTTATCAGTGAACATATTTGTATCCACGTACAACACGATCCTATTCTTGTACAGGTCCAAATCGGCATGCGCCACGTATCGAAAGAGCGCCTGTCCCGTATTGTCCGGCCGCGCAAAGTATTGGCTGTTGTGAAACAGCCAGCCGGCCCCTGCATAGGCCGTGAAATTCTGCTGTGGGAATCGCCGGCGCCACCACGAGAGATCCTGGCTTGCGACAAAACGCGCGGTAGCCAGTACATCGGCATACTCCTGCGTGATCGTTCGTCGATCAAGACCCGCGTCACGCTCAAATTGAACTCGCCAGCCGTATCGGTCCACGGATCCCGTGAACGCATAGGTACTATCCCATTCCGACAGCCTAATCCAACTCTCTGTCCGGTCGGAGAAGAAGTTTTGGTCGGTATAAAACTGGAGGTAGTTCTTGTAGAGGTCCGCCTCCAGATGGATCATATGCCGCAATCCCACGAGACCGGTGTTGTCGGGCCGGGCGGCGAACGTGGGATTGTGAAGAAACACTGCCGAGAGGAGGTATCCACTGAGGAGGGGCTGCTCGAGCTCTTGCGAATCGGCCCCTTCAGGTCCGTCCATGGACGGGAGAGGCCGACCGTATTTTTCCAGCGCATGCGACGAACCTGCTGCAATGAGGACGAAGAGGCAGGCAATCAAAAGCCGAACCAGTATATTGGGCATAGGCTCTTCGTCCGAGTATGCTGCCTTCTTATCAGAAAGTCGGTTCAGGAGCGATCAAGAAAACATTACGCGAGGATGAGGGGGGTGTGCGGGAACGCAGGTCATACGCGGCGCGGCACCGAGGGAGCTACAACAGGAGGCTCACACCGTGTCCGGACAAGGCCCGACCGGCTGAGAAACAATTGGCGATGATCGAAGAAGGATGATGAAAAAGAAACGGGCCACCTTGAGCGTTCGGCAGGAGGTGACCCGTCAACTTGGCGCTTATGACGCCGTGTCGCTTCTATGAATCTGTGAAGACTCGCGCGGGGAAAGGTCACTCAGGCCGTCCGCTCAGGGGAGACCGCACGGTCAATCCCAGGCGATTGTGTTCCTCATCCAACTTGCGGCTCGCTCGTTTTGATCAAGTGGCTGGGTGATGTACGTGCCACGAGGCACAGCCAGGAGAGAGCCGGTTGCATGACCGAGCGATGGCCTACCTTCGACTCGGCGAGCCATCCTGACCAGGTGGGGACAGATCGCTCATCGCGCACCCCCTTTCGATCAAAGCATTCTTCAGGGGACAGCCCAACAGGCGCGCACTGTTTCCGTCCCCGGAACAAAAGACCTTTCACACGGGACGTACGCCATATGTACGCCTGACATTGCGTCCTGTCAATGTGGAAAGTGGCCCTGTCGCCCTTTCTTTTCGCCCGACCGCGAGCCCGGCCTGACCGAGGTGCCACCGCCACGTCTCGAATGTCACCGATGTTTCTTCGTTCCGCTGCGAATCTGCACCGTGGATAGCCGTTGTCTCCCACCTTGCGGCATTTGGATCCACTAAGTGTCTGGATTCGTGAGACTTTATAGTGGCAGTAAATTGCTCCCGTCCTGACTTCCATAACGGCTCGAACCCCTGAGGAGGCGACCCAAGCTCGACCCCGACCATCGCGTCACACGCGCAAGTCCAGCATCCTCCTGCCCCTTACGGCCATGTGCCGAATCCAATTGCTGATCGAAGTGGCGGCTTGCGGCACGCGAATTTCGTCCGCCTGTCGCGAATTGAGCTGTCCGTTCGATCAGCGTATAGTTCGGCGCACGGCCTTGGACGCCACGGAACGACTATGCATGCAGCCCTTCCGACGATATTCACCATGGAATTCAACGCGACAGACTCGCACGAGATGGTGGCCTGCTTCTGTCCGACCGCGGCACACATGTCCCGTTGGACATCCCTGGTCATCGACACCCGATCCACCTTCATAATAGAGCGGCTGGAAGGGCCGACCGTTTCGTCCACATTGCTGGCGCCATGATTTCCCATATGGCGGCCGTATGCCCGTCGAAACGATCCAGGCTGGCAAAGAGTCATTATCGTGTGAACGCCGGGCGTACCACGCCCGTCCAGAAGTCCACGAATTTCTCCTGAATTACCGCGACACACATGTCCGCCTTTGTGGACTGTCTCAGAGAGGGCGGGAAGGCACGAACCCTTCTTCGCGATTCCGGTTGGCTACCGGTATCGAGGCCGCCGAACACATGATTGCCAGTTTCAAGACTCTGTTCGACCTTCACTGGCGCAAGCCGGATGATCTGGCCCGAGCCGTCGAGCCGAGGTTCGCATGATCCTACGAATCGGTCATCGTGGCGCCCGGGGACACGAGCCCGAAAATACACTGGCTGCCATCGAAAAAGGCATTGCCCTCCACGCGCACATGGTCGAATTCGACGTGCAACCGACGCAGGACGGGGAGTTGGTACTCCTGCACGATGCAACCGTCGACCGAACCACCAACGGCCATGGCCGCATCGCCGATCTCACCTGGCACGACGTGCGGAGGCTGAAGGCGGCCGGCAATCACCCGCTTCCTTTGCTCGCCGACGCCCTGCGCGTTGCTTCTGGGCGGACCGGTGTCATGATCGAAGTGAAGGCGGAGGGGATCGCTCGCGACATGGTGCGAATCGTGCGGGACTCGCAATTCAGCGGGCCCGTCATTTATGCGTCGTTCCTCCACGACCAGCTCGTCGAAATCCGGCGAGCGGAACCACAGGCATATACCCTCGCCTTGATGGAGGCGATCCCGGTCAATCGGACGGCGTTTGCCACGGATGCTCAAGCCACACATGTGGGACTGGCGTTCGAAAGCTTGACTCCTTCGTTCCTTGCCGCCCTTCATGCGAAATCGCTTCGTGTCTTCGTCTATACCGTGAATGAAAGAGCCGACATTCAAACCGCAAAAGCCATGGGCGTGGACGGCATCATCTCCGACTTTCCCGATCGGCTCATGTAGCTGCGGGGCAGGGGAGATGACATTCGTCACTCCTTAACGGGTCGGACAGACGAAGCGGCTCTTCTTCCCGAGTGACGGTTGACGAGCGACGAGTCACGGTGGTCAGAACCGGGACCCGGAGAGCTTTACATCCGATCGGGCCCATGCTGCCCTCAACTCCTTCTCAATCGTCCGCGCCGCCTCGGCCTTCCGTTGGGCGTTCAAGGCCTGCGCAAGTCCATACAGCGACCAGCCGTTGCGGGGGTGACGGTGCAGGTCTTCCCGATACCGCTGCTCGGCTTCCGCCGCGCGCCCGAACGACAGGAGCACTGCCCCCAGTGTTTGACGCACGGGCAGGGGCCAGGTGGCCGGCTCTTCATATCTCAAGGTGTCTTCAATCGCGACGGCTTCTTCGAGGGCCTGCACGGCCAGTTCCTCCTGGTCACGCACTGCGGCGAGCTCTCCGACCAACACATGCTCGGCGATTTCCAGTATTGTCTTGGCGGGGTTGATGCCCACCACGCGCTCGTCGGTCATTTCATCGATGACGATCCCCAACCGGCGACGTTCTTCGTCCGCTCGCTCGAGCTGGTCCATACGCATGTACGCCAGGCCCCGCGCAAAATGACGCACTCCCATGGTATAGCGGAAGCCGTCCGGTGGAGCGGGCTCCTTGAGCACTTTTTCCCATCGACCAAATCGTACGTGACCCATCATCGGGACTGTCCACAGGGCTTCCCTTCCCGATCCCGTCGACTGGGTGGCGGGAGAAATCGCTCTCGCCAGCTCGGCAGCGGCTTTGCTCGCCTGGCCGCTTCTTCCATCCATGGCGGATGCGTCCCACAGAACCTGAAGATTATGCACATAGGAGAACATCCTATAGGACTGATCCGCATCCTTTTCCCGTAGATAAGCGGCGTCCGCATGCGCCCCGTGCACCGCGCGCTCGACGGCCTCTGCATAGCGCCCGATTCGCATATACACATGCGCCGGCATGTGCACGAGATGGCCCGCTCCCGGCGCCACATTCGGCAAGCGCTCGCCACATGCCAGCCCCCGCTCCGGATGTTCCGACGCTTCGACGACATGGATATAGAGGTGACAGGCTCCAGGGTGACTGGGCCTCTGCTTGAGGACTCGTTCGAGAAGCGACATGATCTCCACGGTAAACCGTTTGGGCTGGCCATCCCGAGCCCAGTATTCCCCTGGACTTCGCATCATCAGCGCCTCGGCATACAGCGTCGCGGCATCCGGATCGCGCGAATATGTGCGCGCGAGCAGGCGCATGGCATCCGCATATCTATCATCGAGCACCTGGCGATGGTTGCCTGGCTCCTCCGAATATCGATAGGAGAGCGCCGCAACATAATCCCGCTCCCGCGCGCTGAGCCGCTTGGCGAGCGCAGTGGCCTTCCGAATGGCCTGGACGGCACGTCGCTCCTGGGATGCGGACATTCCCGCATGGAGATTGGGACCCAGTGAATAGGCGATTCCCCAGTAGGCCATCCCGGCTGTCGGGTCGTGGCGCAACGCTTCCTCAAACGAACGAATCGCCTCTCCGTGGTTGAAGGCGTAGGCCAACCGAAGACCTTGATCGAAGTATTGCTGGGCCCGTTTAGAACGTGTGGTGATTGGAAGGTGGTGCGTTCCGAGATTCTTCCTCAATCCCGGCCGAGTCGAATTCGATGGGCTCTTTCCGTCGACGCTCCAGGCCGCAGGGGCGAGCAGTACCAGAACTGACATTGAAAGCGCAATCGAGCGGTAGCCGACACGGGACCACCTCGAGCACCCTGTGCAGTTCATTCGATCTGCAGTCGATCCCAATCCACGTCCGCCGCGGGCTTGGGCCGTTTGAGTTTCATGGCCGCGAGCGTGCTCTCGACAATTTGCGCAACCAGCAGGTTCCGGTACCATTTGCGATCGGCAGGGATGACGTACCAGGGCGCATGCTCGGTGCTCGTGTCGGAGATCACGTCTTCAAAAGCCGTCATATAGTCGTCCCACAGTTTACGTTCTTCGAGATCGCCCAACGAGAATTTCCATCGCTTGTCCGGGTCCTGAACGCGGGCCTCCAACCGCCGCCGCTGTTCCTCTTTCGAAAGATAGAGAAAGACTTTCACGATGGCGGTCCCATTTTCGTACAACATCTCCTCGAATTCCCGGATCTGTTCGAACCGTCGCCTGGCCACCTTGTCGGAGATCAGACCGTGCACCCGCGTAATGAGCACATCTTCATAGTGGGACCGATTGAAAATGCCAATGTACCCTTTGGGTGGAACGGCCTGATGAATGCGCCACAGAAAGTCGTGCGCCATCTCCCGTGTGGACGGCGCCTTGAAGCTGGCCACTCGGCAGCCTTGGGGATTCACTCCGGACATGACGTGCTTGATCGTGCTGTCCTTCCCGCTCGTGTCCATGCCCTGCAGCACAAGCAGGAACGCCCGTTGTCCGCTGGCGTACAGCCGCTCCTGCAGCCCGCGGATGCGCCTGATAGCCGATTCCGTCTTGGCTTTCACGCGCTTCTTGTCCCGATCCGTCTTCTTGTAGGGACCGGTCTCGGAGGGATCGAACTTCTTGAGTTGCAGTTTCGAGTTGGGCTTGATGCGATAGGCGCGCAGCGTCATGCTCGGGCTCCTGCTTCAAATGGGGACAGCGGTCCTGTCCGGCCCGCCGGTTGAGGGCTCCCCTACCGGGTAGAAGGGCTCCGTCCTGCTTGATCCACATTCAACCGAGTAAATCCAACCGGCGGGGAAAAGAGCCGATCATCGAGCCGCTTCGACTCGATTTTCGTCGCTTCGAACCGCGAGACTTCCTTCCCTGTCCGCGTCCGTTCGATCCCGCGCAGGGGAAACAACCCCTCTCCCGTCCTTTCCACGAGCCAGGCCGGCAGCGGGGACGTGGGGACAGCGTCCCCGTTCACCAAGCCGACGAGTGCAGCATTCGCCAGCCCCTTGCCGAGGCAAAATTCTACCGTACTGCCGTCGACCTTGTCTCGTTGGAGATACACGTCGCACGTTCGCCCCGCCACCTTGTCGTGCTTACCGGTCTTCGTCACCACCAAATCCGCACTGTCCTGCTTCAGTTCGTCCGGAGTTTTGGTATCCCAGGCGAACGGGATATAGACTTGCTCATCAGTGTCGATCACGAACCCTGTACGCATCTTGCCATCGAAAATCACCGCCCCACCGTCCGCATTCGGGCTCACGTCCTCCACGCGCAACCGCTCACCTTTGAAGGAATACCGTTGTATCGCCATCTCGTCTTCCGAGTTATCCTCTATGGTGATCGTGCCTTCAAATGCATCGGCGTAGGATGGGCCGAGCCACATCGCGAGCGCGCCGACCAGCGTCGTCGCGACAGCCACCCGCGCGGCGCGCGGGACCGGCCGGCCTCCCTGAATCGCCATTACTCCGCGCTCTTTCGTTGCTTGAGCATCTCTTCCAGTTTCTTCACGGCTTCGTTGAGATCGGGGGGCGGCTCGCCCGCAGTTGTTTCCTTCTGTTCCCGCTCGGCCTGGCGTCTTTGCATTTCCTGAATCGCGTGCGGGAGATCCCCTTGACCACTGGGCTTGCCCGGCCGATCCTGTCCGCTCTTCAGGCCTTGCTGCATGGCCTTCATGTTGTCCTGCATGGCGGGAAGGTCCTGTTTGGTCCAATCGGACGGGACGGTAAACATCCCGGCGTCCACCGTCTTTTTCTCGATCTCAACGACCTCCATCCGACTCGTTGCATCGCCGGTTTCGTCGAAGCTCATCGACCGGAGACCGAATCCCCCTTCATCGACGAGTTGCTTCAGCCAAGCCGGCTGCGGGCCCCGCTGGAGGTCCTTGGGGTCCAGCCAGACGCTGGCTGCCCGCCCGAACCCCTTCGAAACACAAATCTCATGCTCGGTTCTCTTCGTCCGAATGTTTCTCACCAGCCAGATTTCGCAGGGATACCCGGCCACCCGGTCTGACTTTCCCGTGCGCTCGACCCGTGTGTCCTTGAGCGCGTCGCGGACGGCACCCGGTCCGGCGACGTCCGTCGTCGCTTCCATATACGCCTTCCGCTCGGGGATTGGTATGATCATCGTGTGCGTCTGTGCATTCACAATGATGGAGCGGGTCTTCTCCCCAGGGACGACCATTTCTATTCTGGCGCGTTGATCCTTGATCATCCAGTTCATCTTCATCCGAGAACCATCGCGGTCGGTCACTGTCACATGGACTACCCCTTCGAACGTTTGCCCATCGGCCATCCCCGTCCCGCACAGTGCCAGCAGCCCGATGACCGACGTGCGGATGAAACTCTGCATGGTCGAGCGTCCCTATTCCAGATGGCTGCATTCGGGAGCAGCGAGGCGCGCGATCGATCGGCTCAGCTTCGTGGCAACCGCAAGCAAGATAGAGCCGCCCTCCCGACAGGTGAGGCTGCTCATCCGGATTCCCGGCATCCAGCCGAACTTCTAGCTATCCGACGTTTTGGTGTGACCCGGCCGATTCGAGCGTGACGACCAATTCTTGGAGCAACGTGGTCATTTCTGCCTGAGACCGCAGATAGTAGTGCGCATGCGAAGTCTGCTTGATACCCACACGAACGGACAGAATTCTCGTATCGGGAAGCGTGAAGACATCCTCATCGGTATCGTCGTCGCCGACGTAGAGGGCTTGTTCGACCTCTGCACGGTCGATCAGCGACTCCAGTGCGGAGCCCTTGTGGGGCATGCCGGGCGGCACGGCATTGACGACTGCCTTGCCGAGCACCAGCCGTGGCGAAGGTGTCAACCGCGCCACCCATTGGAACAGCAAGCTTCGGGCCCTTGGCTTTTGGGCGGACAGGCGATAGTGGAACGTGAGCGAAAAGCCTTTGTCTTCGACTTGGACGCCGACGTCGGACAATTGGGACGCCGCTTCCCCTTCGAGTTGCTGCTTCCAACCCTGGCACACCTGAATGGCGTGCAGCCGAACCTCCGGAGCGGTGTCCGGCGCTTCCATGCCGTGGTTGCCGATGAGATAGGGGATTTCCTCCCCGACTCGAAGGCGGAGGTCGGCAAGCGACCGCCCAGACACGACGGCCGTCGGGACCAACCGACCCAATGCGCTGAGCCAGCGCCGGACATCCGGCGCCAACCGCGCGGCCTGTCGCTCCCTGACGATTCGAGCCAGCGTCCCGTCGAAATCGAACGCGTACAACGCCGGCCGCTTCGTGAGCTCCGCCAGCCGCGCCCGACCCTCGTCCGACAATAAATACTTCATCGCCAGGGACCCGCATCGTGCAGAGACGCGGTACGGCTCACTTTCTCGAGCACGCGCCGACGTTGCCGCATGCGGGCGGCATCGATCAACATGCGGCCCGCCCACCGGTACACATTGAATTCCTGAATCAGGTTTCGCATGCTGCGCATGCGCGCCCGCTGTTCGGAGGCCGACATGGTCAGGGCCAGGTGGAGCGCCGTCGCGCTCTGGTCGATGTCGTACGGATTGACGACCAAGGCCTCGGGCAATTCACGGGCGGCGCCGGTGAATTGACTGAGAATCAGCACGCCCTGTTCGTCGTCTCGCGAGGAGATAAATTCCTTCGCCACCAAGTTCATTCCATCGTGAAGGCTAGTCACCAGGCAGAGGTCGACCCCTCTGTAATACGTATATATGTCGGCCGGTTCATGGTGCTCGATCTTGAGCACGACCGGCCGGTAGTCATCGCCACCATAGCGGCGGTTGATCGAGTCTGCAAGCGCCCTCACTTGCGCGTTGAAGTGTTGGTACTGGTCGATGATCACCCGACTGGGCGCGGCGATCTGTACAAAGGTGAATCGGCCGACCCATTCCGGTTGCAATTCGAGGAGCCGCTCGACCGCCATCAATCGCTCAAGGATACCTTTCGTGTAGTCCAGCCGGTCAACGCCCAATGCCACTTTGAGAGCCGGCGCGATTTCATTGACCGACCGGACGTGTGCGCGGCACTCCTCGATGGGATGGGCGGTGCTCGCCCAACGGCTGGGCCACTCGATCGAAATGGGGTACGGGTTGACAGCCGTGAGCTTGCCGCCGTACGAGATCGTGGAACTATGACGGTCTATCCGAGCCTCGAGGAACCGATCGACGGAATCCAGGAAATTATTGCAGTGGACCCGGGTATGAAACCCCAAAATGCTGCTTCCGAGCAACCCCTCCAGAATTTCCTCCTGCCAGGGACAAATGCCGTAGAGTTCGCCGTTGGGCCAGGGGATGTGCCAAAAGGTAATAATCGTCGCATGCGGGAGGCGGTCACGGATCATTTTAGGAAGCAGGGCAAAGTGGTAATCCTGAACGAGGATGACCGGATTGTCGGTCTTGGCCTCTTCATGCACCGCCCGCGCGAAGCGCTCGTTGATGTCGACGTACCGCTTCCAGTCGGAGGATCGGAAGACCGGCCGCACGTGCGCCACGTGGCAGAGGGGCCATAGCCCTTCGTTGGCAAAGCCGTAGTAGTAGCCCATCTCTTCATCCGCAGACATCCACACTCGGCGAATGTCATAGGAGGGCGACTCCGGCGGCACACGGATGTGATCGCGGGAGTCCACCACGTCCCGATCAGCCGAGCCGTTGCCATGGGCGATCCAGACACCCGAGCAGGCACGCATGACAGGTTCGAGTGCCGTGACCAATCCGCTGGCGGGCATCTGCACGTCGATCTTGCCGTTCCGCCAATTATGGATATACGGCTGCCGGTTCGACACGATCAGGATTTCATCCCCCGCCAAATGTTCGCGCAAGATCGTCCGCAATGCGGCCGGCGACCAACTCACCTG
Organism: Nitrospira sp.; assembly: GCA_036984305.1. Classification (NCBI taxonomy): domain Bacteria; kingdom Pseudomonadati; phylum Nitrospirota; class Nitrospiria; order Nitrospirales; family Nitrospiraceae; genus Nitrospira; species Nitrospira sp. Next base: position 37,240 of record BQWY01000001.1, on the reverse strand, counting down.
ACCCTCGTCACGCATGCGCCGGTCGGATTCAAGCTCCTGCAGGAGCGCACGCAGATCCTGCGCAACCGGCTGCAGCTCAGCAGCTTGCCCTTGGGTGAGAGGACTCAGTAATCCTTCTCCTCGCATCAGCGCGCGTACCCCGGTAATCCATCCTCGCCAGCTCAAGTGGGCGACGAGCACGGTGACCAGCGAGATGAGGCCGCCAATCATCACGAACAAATAGAAGAGGTACCATTTGGTATCGCTGCTCCGTCGCTCGACCCAACTCATGTCATGAACCATCACAATGGAACCGAGCTTCCGGCCGCCCGACTCCATGGGCACCGAGGCCACGTGCACTGGCCCTCGCGAGAGCCGGATCGTAAAGGTTGACTCCTGAGATTGCGGGCCCAATCCAGGGCATCCTACCACCTCAGGGAACGTGATGGTCTTGTAGAGCAGCTGATTTTCCGTATCGCAAAACCCCATCGCGTACAATTGCTCATCCTGAATGACCCGGTGAAAATACGAGAGGAGCTTCGACGAAGAGGCGGAGCTGAGCAGATCGGTCAGGGCGGGCTCCATCGTACGTGCAATGAGACTGGAACGACTATCCAGATCCCGAACGAACCACTTCAGCGTAAACCGGTCGACCAGCGGAATAACGGCATAGGCTAGGAGCGCAAGTACGACGGCCAACGGCAGGATGAACCGGAGAGACAACCGCATTTCAACACCTTAGTTTACTTGCTATGCAAAATCAAATTTAGCCGATTTGTGGATCCGTTGGACGAGCCTCCTGGTGTTCGCACGTCTACGCATACTGGATTTCGAAGGCGGACACTTCGCCATTACCAGTTCGAGGTCTGCAGACCAAATCGGGACCGCGCAGCGCTACGTACGCGGCAATGGCGTCTTTTACGACACGTTCCCTTCGAGATACGTTGATCACTCTTGCCGCCTTGCTGCCATTCTGTCGCAGGGCCGCCCTGTCGCTCTGCTTCGAACCGTTCGGCCGATCGAGCACGACCCCGCTCTCCACGCAGTCGACGCCCCAATGCCGAGTCCTCCACATAGCCATCACATCGGCGAGAACGTGAGGAGGCAACTAGCGACGAAGGGCGGACCAAAGGTGTCTCGGGTGTCTCACACTATGGACAGTAGACCAAATTTCCCTTCCCCTCCCCCTTGATCGTCTCCGTTGGAGCACTATGTAAACAAAGATGTAACCGACACCACGAAAGGAGCCCGGGACATGGCAATCAAGGAAGTGAGCGGCGACATTCTTCTGTCGAAGTCGGTGGCCATCGCGCACGGCGTAGCGCCACTCGACGACTTCAAACAGGGCTTGGCCTTGGCCCTGCGAGAGCAGTGGCCGTCGATGTACAAGGATTTCCGGCATTATTGTCAGTCAACCAGCCCGAGACCGGGGACGGTGTGGTCCTGGAAGGGTCCCAACGCGCCGATCATCATCAGTCTTCTTACACAGGAGGCTGCGCCGCATGGTGTGGGCCATCCGGGGCGTGCGACGTTACCACACGTCAATCATGCCCTGCATGCTCTAGTCAAAGAAATTAAGGATCAGAAAATCACCAGCTTGGCCATGACGCGACTCGCGACCGGAGTCGGCGGACTCAAGTGGGAGGAAGTACGACCACTGATCGTCGACATCCTGGGAGCCTTGAGCGTTCCGGTGTATGTCTACGCGACGTATCAGCAGGGGATCGCCGCCGTGGAAACGTGGCCCTAATGGCGGGCCGCACGGCCACGAGCATGGTCGGTCAGTAGGCTGAGCGCCCGGAGGCGGGAAAACCGTCGACTTTGGAATCGCCGTACCACAAGCTTTCGCCCTTACGGGGCTGGCTTGGAATCGGTTCGAGGGGCGTCCTGTGCACAGCGGAACCCGACCCGGGGGTGATGCTCCGTCGGTTCTCCCTTCGTGCGAAACGAACCACGCAGTCGATAGGCGGCGTTTGTGAAGGACCCCCCGCGCTGGCTTTTTGCGGATCCTTGCACGGGACCTTTAGGATTCTTTGCCGCGCTGTGCGCGTAATAGTCTTCCTGATACCAATCGGCAACCCATTCGTAGAGGTTTCCCGACATATCCATCACCCCATAGGGACTCTTTCCGTCCGCTCGTGCCCCAGTTGACGGGGACGGTTCCGCCCCATCCATCAGTCCGAAGACAGCTCGAGCAGGAGTGGGCGGATCATTGCCCCATGGAAACACGCGGTTGTCGGTCCCACGAGCGGCCTTCTCCCACTCGGCTTCGGTGGGGAGCCGCTTGCCGACCCACGCGCAGTAGGCCGTGGCTTCGATCCAATTGACCCACCGCACCGGTTGATCTCCCTTCTTCACAGGGGTGTCTTGATTGGCAAATCCCCATGGGGGCTCGCTCATCACGGCGGCTGCAAACCGTGCAAAGCGCGCGTTCGTGACCTCGATCTTGTCGATATAGAATGCGTCCAGGTGGATGCGGTGAATAGGACGCTCGTCATCGTCCGCGTCCGCGCTCCCCATTGAGAACTCGCCCGCTGGTACCAACAGCATCGTGGCACCGTCTTGTCCCATGATCTCGGTCGGAAGTGTGGGAGCCGCTGCGGAGTTCGACGCCGGCTCAGGGGAGGTGTTTTTCTTCGACCCGTTTTTTGGCTTTGTGTCCGGTGAGGCCCCGTTCGCAGGTTTTGCCCCGCCATTCGATGGAGGGACCTCAGGCGCCTTGGGTTTCGCCTCAGCTGGGCCAGGCGTCTTGGTTCCATTGGCCGTTGGAGTGGTCTCAGTGGGTTTAGCTTTCCCGTCCGCCGGAGCCGGTGGTGTGGCCGCCTTCCCCGTGGCTTCGGACTGAGTGGGAGGGCGTGGCTCGACCTTCTCGTCGGCGCCCGAAGCTGACTGCAGACCCAGCACGGCGCACAAGCCGATGATGAGAGGGCGCACACCCCAGCTGCGACTCCGTCGGTTCATTCTCTCATGACCTCTCGACAGATTGGATGAGTGGACCACCCTATATCGAGAATGGTCGTCCTGTAACACTGATGGAACCTCGCAGCCTACCTGAAGCCACGAGGCAAATCCATGCCAGCCCCGATCAACTGAAAATTCCGACTTGTAGCACTATCTGCGCAGAGGTGTAGTGAGATCTCGGACCGCTCCGAGATCGATAGCGTCCCGGCGACACGCCGAGGTTGCTTCTGAACATAAACACGAAACTGCTCATGCTGTGGGACCCTGCAATTCAGGCGAAACGGTGAGGGGCTACGCCGATAAGCCGCCGGTACTCAAAGAGGGTCAACTTCCTGATCGACAACAGCGCGACAGGTGTTTTGCCGGGCGCCCAAGTGCGCGGCGCCGGAGACGTAGCCGCACAAGAGGGGGGAGGGGAAATGAACCGGCCTGAGCGTGGGGGTTTCATACCTATAGGCTCAGCGGTCGGAGGGGTTCTCTGCGCGGCTGCATTAGGCGCGATCGAAGGCTTCCTTCAGCTTATTGCGGTCCAGCTTGACCATGTGCCACATCGCGTGCATGACGGCTTCCTTCTTCTTCTTGTTCTTGCTGGTGTTCCACTTGTCGAATTCAGCCGGCGCGATCTGCCAGTGAACGCCGTACTTGTCGATCAGCCAACCGCATTGCACCGGCTTGCCTCCACCGCTGGTCAGTTTCTTCCAGTAGGTGTCGATCTCGCGCTGGGTCCTGCAGGGCACGACGAAGGAAATGGATTCGTTGAAGGTCATCTTGGTGTAACCGTTCAGGAGCATGATTTTCTGACCCAAGAGGGTGAGGTGCATGGTCAGTATGGAACCCTCCTTGACGCCCATGGGGTTGCTGCCCCAGTAAGAAGTCTTGCCGACCTTGGTGCCTTTGAAGATAGACTTGTAGAATTTCGCCATCTCCGCGGCTTTGTCGTTGGACCAGATGCAGGCATAGATTTTCGGCATGGTGAGAGTTCTCCAGTTTTAGGCAGAGTGCATACAAGCGAGACGGCCCAGACTAGTCCCTGGGGGTCAGCACGACCCATGATGATCTACCGCCCTTTGCCAGTCCAAGCGGGGAATGACTTCGGCAGAGAAGGTTCGTTGATGCTTTGAAAATTACCGGACAACGGGTGATTCAGGGAAATGGGAAGAAAAAACGGGCAACCAAGCTACGTGCTTGATGTCCCGTTCCTGGAAAATGGTGGAGGCGAGGGGAGTTGAACCCCTGTCCGAAGACCGTCAGCGCACCGGCCCTACATGTGTAGTCGACGATTAGGATTCGCCACCGTGCATGCCCGTCGACGGGCTAAACACGGCCGCTAGCTCAGGATAGTCTCGTCCTCCGCCGCTGAACACCGGCGGAGCACCAGCCTGCCACATCACGCCCCCGCACCACCGCAGGCAAGCGATGCGAGAACGTCACAGCTTAAGCTGCGAGTGCCAGTTCTTGATTGGCAGTTGTGTGTTTTCCTAGAGGTTTAACGAGTCCCCAGGAGCTCGACATGCGCCAGTGACCTCAGTGCCTCCGTCGATACCGGTCGCCCCCTTTCCGCAGGATGATGAAACCGCCTTCCAACTTTGTTCTCGTTCCTTCACGACCTGCGACGTACATGAAACCCTACGCCTCGGGTACTCAGTCGCTCGGGCCTCGTTGGAAGCCGGTTCGATCATCCTGTACATGATACCGCACGGATCAAGGCTCTGTCAGCCCGCGAGCAGTTATCAGGTGTTTTGGTAGTTAGTCGCGAATAGGCTTGATCCGCTCGCAGGATGGTCAAAAGCGTCGCCAATAACCCAACCCCAGGGGCGCCGGGACGCGCCCCTTCCCGTTCAAGGCCGCAGCAAGCGAAAGCCCGAGGCGTACTGAGTCTGGCTACGTTGAGGGTTGGAGCAAAGCGAGAACAGTCGGCGGCGCTTTTCAACATCCTGCTAGGCGCTTTTGAAGCGGGAAATCTTCGCGAACACAATCGCGCAGAAGGGGAGGAGCAAGCCCAACACCAACTGCGTGATCAGTAAGGCGCCGAGCTGGCTGTAGTCTTCGGGCACCTGCAACACCCCCGTGGCGGGATCCTTGACCTCTCTGGTGACGATGTAGATCTCATTCAAATATTTCGTTCCGAGCTGACTCAAAGAGAGCGCGAGATTCGTAAACGAGGCCATCACCGCGAAGAACGTCGCTTTGAGCGCCGCCGGAGCCGAATTGGCGATCCACGCCAGCATCGGAATCATGGAGATTTGTCCGAGCGGCGATTCCAACGCCGTGTCCACCAGCGCGATAAATCGAGCATCGACGATCCCTCCCGTCATCCGCGACGTCCACTCGTGGAGACCGTAATACATGCTCACAATTGGAAGGGCGAGGATCGTACCGATGACGGTCAGGAATCCGACGACGTACGCAATCGATCGCTCGGCCATAAATTTTCTGAATACGAACATGCCGACCAGCGCCAGGCTGCTACCGATGAGCGACAGGAGCGAGAGGAATTGCTGGTCGAATTTGAGGTGATCGATCATCCACCAGGTCGCACCGGGACCGGTGCCTGGAATTGCACGGAAGAGAAAGACAACGACCGCGGTGCCAACCAAGGTGAAGCGTTTGTCGGGCTCCAGTTCTTGCACCAACCGAGCCATGAGAAAGAGCACGATTCCCATCGAGCCGATGAAGACAATCTCTTCGCTGTGCGGAAAGCCTCCCAGTCCAACGGTCAGGGTAAAGACGGCAAACACCAGGCTGCCCCCGAGGATCCACCAGTTGGGATGCGTGGGTTCGCTGTTTTCCTGGCGTATCTCGACCATGCGGTCGACGTCTTGAGCCGAATAGCCCTCACGTCGGAGCTGCCGCTTGTGGCGTCGACGCAGATACCACGCCACTCCGACACCCAACACCGAAACGAACGGGATCACGAGCGCCAGCAGATACACTCGCTGGTAGATCTCGACAATCTGCGATTCAGGCAGACCCTCCACCCCGGTGAACAGGTACAGGTTGACCATGGCGACGAGAATGCCCCCGCCGATGATCGCCACGCGCCCCAGTGTTTGCATGGTCGTATGCATCAGTTTGCGGGTCCGCTCGTCGAACGGCTGGCCGTGCTCGTCCACGCGCGGGACGGCCTCGACCGTCATCGCATCGGCCACGGCATCTTGGATGACGTAGCCGATCGGAGCCAATAGCACACTCACGACATACCAGACCTCCGCCGGAAAGATGGCCGTCATCGCCTCCCGGTTCCCGATCAACGCCGCCATGATGGACAGGCTCGTCGCCAGCAAGGCCGCGCCGACTCCGACAAGCCAACTCTTCCACTTCCACAAGAGATCGACCGCGTGGCCGATGGGCATTTTCAGGGCCCATGGGATGCCGGCCCAAAAGCCGAGCGCGGCCAGAAACGACGCCGAAAGCCCGAGATAGTCTTTGACGAAGAAGGTGCCGACGATGCCGGTGAGCCCGGAAATACCGTAGGCCATATAGACCATGAGCGGCGGGAGGTACGACAGCCGCATCTCACGGCCCAGGGAGAGAATATTGCGATCGATCCAAACGAACAACGGATTGAACATGTTACCGGGCGCCCTCACCCGACGGTGAAGAAACATCCGGCACGATGGCTTCCGCTTCGATTTCGACGAGCATGTCGGGATCGATGAGCTTGGAAATCTCTATCATAGTCATCGCGGGCCGCACGGTGCCGAAGACTTCTCCATGGGCACGGCCCACCTCCTGCCAGTGCTCCATCTTTGTCACGTAGACCCGTGTCCGCACGACGTGTCCGATGCTGGCTCCAGCCTGGTGGAGCGCCGCCTCGATGGTACGCAGCGCTTGGACGCTCTGAGCGTACGGGTCGCCTTTTCCCTCAAGACCGGACGGCGTCATCGCCGTCGTCCCTGACACCTGCACGAACGCTCCGACCCGGACCGCGCGTGAGTACCCGATCTTGGCCTCCCATGGTCCGCCGCTCGACACGGTGATGCGTTTCATCCGATCCGCCTCGTGACATGGCCATGCCACCTGCATGGCAAAGAATGCCTCCTTCGCATTGACTCCGGCGAGTCAATCGAAGCGTTCCCCCTCTCCACTTAAGCCGCTAAACCGCCCGTGCGAGCAAGGAGATCGTGGCGTAATACACGCTCCAACGACTTCGGTTCTGCGCCAGTTCGACATAGTCGTCAATATCGCAATCGGTGACCAGGCCTGTCTTCAGGTACGACTGGCGCAGCACCCGAGCCGACTCCGCCATAACCAGAGCAATCGGGGTCCCCCCCGGACACAAATGCAGGCGGCTTTCCATATGGACGATGTCAAACCCCGCGTCGGCCACATTCTGGGGAAGCCGAAGCCCATAGGCCGGATCGAGCCGCGCGACGGTGAACATCTTGCAGATCGCGCCGTTGACCCTTTGAATCACCTCATCCTGCTTGGGTTGCAGAAGCGCGGCCGCCGTGAAGTCGGGCTCTTCGAGCACGATCATACCACCGAGCTTCATAGCCGATCGGATCTTTGCGAGGAGTTCCCAGTCGTTCGCATTATGGATCAGGACGTAGCGTGCATGAGCCACGTCCACTGAGGCTTCCAGCGGTACATCTTTCAAGTTCCCTTCGAGGACCCGTACCGGAGGATCCTGAAACCGTTGTAGATAGATCGTCTGTTTGTCCAGCGCAAGCACAAGCCCGGAGGTGCCGACCCGTGTTGCCATCCATTCTACGATCGACCCCGCTCCCGCGCCGACTTCCAGACAGGTTGCACCGACCTTGATCCCGCTCTGCTCCAGAAGGGCAATCGTCTCTCGATCAACGGCCCGTTCGATCAGGCGCAGGCGATGCCATTCACGATCGGTGGCATTATCCTCGAAAAGGTATCGGGTCATCGCGTTGCGATGCCCGGATGAGATAGCTGCGGTTTGCGGCGTTCGAGGAGTTCCTCAAGCTTGTTGCGCATCGTCTCCGAATCGAGCCGGACTCGATCGCCGTGTCCCGCCAGCACCCATTCGAAGCGATGCGCGCGGAGACGCTCGATCGAGCGCAGGAGCTGTTCGTGATCCGATACCAGCCGTCGGGGCGAATTCAAGCGTCGTGTCTCAGGTTCCCACCAGAGATGATCGCCGGTGCAGAGCACCCGTTCGTCGTACAGCAAGGCGCAACTACCCGGCGTGTGCCCCGGTACAGGGATCACGACGAACTGCCGCGCCAGATGCACGGGATCCCATCCATCGATGATGCGCTCCGCCCCAGGCATGGCATCCGCATCCGCCCGATGGATGATGCGCTCCGCCCCGAAGTGATTCGCATACTTGGCGGCATCGGCGACGTCATCTTCATGCGTGAGAAAGATGTATCGGACACCGCCCATCTGCGCGAAGGCATCGGTCAGATGCGTGATGTACCGCGGTGAGTCGATAAGCCAGTTCCCGTCCTGGTGCTGGATGAAGAAGCTGTTGGCCCCAAAAGACTTCTCCGAATTGAAGCCGCAATAGTAAACTCCATCCGCCAGCCACAGTGGGAAGCTACCCTTGGCGGTCCGGAGACACCCTCGGTCGCTTCGCTCCGTGCCGATCGATCCCACCGGACAGGCAAGGAGCGCCTGATAGGCTTGGAGAGTCTCCAGCTCGTTGCGCGGCTGACGAGTGACGGCCGAATAGTCTCCGGCCTCCTCGAAACTGGCGGGTGCTAGTTGTCGGCACGTATCGCAATCGATGCACGTGGAGTCGACGTAAAAATTTCCCTCCACGTTTGAATCCAATCGTTTTTTTCGGTCAGCCATGGTCTCCCAATTCCGTGAACGACGCCGTCACGCCCGGAACCGGCTCGCGTGTTTTTGCGCGATCAGTCGACCGCCATAGGCACGACACTGCGACCGTCCTGTACGACCTCCCGCGCTCTCCTATCGTACCACGTGATGGCGTCGGCTTCGCGCGTCACACCGATTCGAAGGGCGTGCGTCCATGGCGCGGAGCAGGCATGCACCGTCCGATGCCTCGCCTCAAACGGCGCATGGTGAAATCTGCGAGTGCCAGTGCAGCCATAGCCCGGCTGTATGAGGTGCCCCGACAGGTTGATGAAGGCGACATCGGCATCACCATTCATGTGTGGTGCCACTCACGACGGCAGATGCGCCGGCGAAACACGTCTGGAGGTCGTCCTCGGAGAGAGACAGACCAAATCGTTGTTCTAGGATACACCGGTAGTCATCAACTCGTTCGATCGTCTCGATGCGAGTGCGTCCGTGCGCCCGCACCTTGAAGCGGCGATCCTGCAGCACGAGGCGTCCTTCCGTCGTGGGCTTGGTGCAGATGCGCGTTCGCGTGAAAATCGAATCGGGCGAATGGGACAGAAAGTAGTTGGCATGGACATAGTCGACCGGGAACTGAGATTCGAGTCTAAATCGATACAGGCCTTGCCATCGCTCATCGAGCCCCCATTCGAGGTGATACTCATGTTCGGCTGTTCGGATGAGCCGAAAGCGTTCCATGCCCTGGACGTCCATCTGGCTAGGGCTCAGTGCAATGGGGGCGATCAAACCGTTCCCTCCGAAGCCCACATCGGCGATCCATCGCTGATTCGACAAGCTGACCAGAAGGACACGATGGCTCCGCGGCCTGATGATCGTATCGCCCAGCAGCACCCGCGCAGCCAGATGATCGACCGCGAACCCGAGCGAATCCAACAGCCACGCGAACAGCCCGTTCAATTCGAAGCAATATCCCCCACGATGCGCTCCTACAATTTTGTCGTAGAGGATGGAAGGCTCCAGTGAAATCGGCCGACCGACGTGGATGTCGAGATTTTCAAACGGGACGGTCATCGTATGCGCTACATGGAGAGCGCGCAACGTGTCCGCCGACGGCCTCAGTGGACCTGTGTAGCCGATCCGGCGGACGTAGGCCGCGACATCCATAGGCGACTAACTGGTCGGCGTGCCGGGAGTCGCCGCCGCCGGAGTGGTTCCTTGCGATTGCTCCTCCTCCGGAGACCATCCACCACCGAGTGCTTTATAGAGCTGGACGATCGAGACGAGATGCAGCCGGCGGGACCCGGTCAATGCCAACTCGGCCTCAAACAGACTCCGCCGTGCGACCAGCACATCCAAATAATTGGCCAGACCACCTTTGTAGCGAAGCTCAGCCAGGTGTAGCGCAGATTGAAGCGCTTTGACCTGCGCCTGCTGGGCGTCGCTCTGCTGCCGCGACGTCCGTACCGCTGCCAGGGCGTCTTCGACCTCCCGGAACGCAGTCAGAACGGTCTGCTCATATTGAGCGAACGCCTGCCGTTCCAGCGCCTCCGCGGCATCCTGCTGAAAGCCCAGAATCTGCCCATTGATCAATGGGCCCGTGAGCGCGGCTCCGGCCACACCGAAGTCGGCTCGATCAGTGAATAGCTTGGATAGTTGCGGGCTGGCAGCGCCGATCAGCCCAGTCAGGGTGATTTTCGGAAATCGCTCTGCTTTAGCGACTCCGATACGTGCGGTGGAGGCAGCCAGGTCCCGTTCCGCCACCAAAATATCTGGACGACGTTGCAACAACTCCGACGGCAGGCCGGGTGGTACCGCGGGCGGAATCACCTGCTCCGTCAGTTTCCGACCCCGCATGATGGCATGGGGCCTGTGTCCAAGCAGCACGCTCAAGAGATTTTCGGTCTGAATCATCTGCCGCTCGATTTCCGCGGTGCGAGCCTCCGCATTCGCCCGCTCCGCCTCGAACTGATCGGCGTCAAGCCTCGAGGTCATGCCTTGCCTCAGCCTGGCCTGCGCAATACGGACCGATTCTTCCCATGACTGCAGGGTGCGCTTGGCGATATCCATTTGCATGTCGAATTGAAGGAGGTCGAAATACGCCTCGGCCACGCCGCTGACCAACTCGAGGACAACGGCTCGGCGATTTTCCTCCTTCCCAAGGAGATCGGCAATCGCGGCCTCATTGGAGCGGCGAACACGGCCCCAAATGTCGATTTCCCAATTGAGATTCCCTTGGATGTAATAGTTGAATGGATTGGGAAATCCCGGAACGAGGAAGACAGTATTTCGGCCGAAGGACGGTGCGTTCGCGCTAACCGATGCGTCCGGAAAATATTCCCACCGGGAGAGATACGCCCTGGCCTGGTACTCATCGATCGTCGCTACCGCTCTCCGGAGATCATTGTTGTGCTCCAATGCAGTCCGTACCAGGATCTGCAGCTGCTCGTCACGTAGGAGTTCCCACCAGGGCAGATTGGCCAGCGATGGCGTGTCTGCATCATCCGCCGCCATTCGGAAATGGTCCCCGATATCCGACACCGGCCGTTCGTAGTCCGGTCCAACCGCACAGGCCCCGCACAACAACAGCACGATCGCCAATCCGGAACGCCGCATGTCACTGTTCTCCTTCCGAGGTCGCCGTCGGAGCCGGGGCAGGGACACTCGCAGTCCCATGTGCCACTCGTGCACGACCCGTCAGCTTGCGGATCAGTACATAGAAGAGGGGCACGAAGAAAATGGCCAGGAATGTGGCGGCCAACATGCCGCCGAGCACGCCCGTCCCGATCGACTGCCGGCTCGCGGCGCCGGCCCCGGTCGCAAAAACCAGAGGAAACATTCCGAAGATGAAGGCCATCGAGGTCATGATGATCGGACGAAACCGCAAGCGGGCTGCCTCCGCAGCCGCTTCGATCAGGGGGCGTCCGGCCTCGTAACGTGTATTGGCAAATTCGACGATCAGAATGGCATTTTTCGCCGCAAGTCCGATCAACGTGACGAGGCCGATCTGAAAGTAAATGTCGTTGGTAAACCCACGAATCCACACGGCGCTCAGGGCACCAAAAATGGCAAACGGAACGGCCAGGATGACCGCAAACGGAACGACCCAGCTTTCGAATTGGGCGGCAAGCACCAGGAAGACCATCAACAGCCCGATGATGAACACCTGACTGGATTGACTCCCGACGCGGCGCTCCTGGAACGAGATGTTGCTCCAATCGATCGCGTAGCCCTGCGGCTCCAAGACTTCGGCCGCGACCCGCTCCAAGGCCTCCAAGGCCTGGCCCGAACTGTACCCGGGAGCGGCGGCCCCCAGGACGAGCGCCGTATTCAGTCCGTTGAAATGATTGACGGGATCAGGCCCGCTCGTGTACTCGGTGGTCACGACCGTGTCGAGCGGAATCATGTGAGTCCCTTGCGCTCGTGTCGTCGCGCGAACGTAAATTTTCGAGATGTCCTGCGGTGTGGCTCGAAACTCCGCGTCGGCTTCCGTCTGGACGTGATAGATACGGCCGAACTTCAGAAAGTCGTTGATATAGAACGTCCCAAAGTAGGCTTGAAGCGTATCGAAAATATCGGAGATCGGCACGCCCAGCGCTTTCGCCCGCTCTCGGTTGACATGGGCATAGATGCGGGGAGCCGTGACACGAAAGTTCGTTCCGACCCGCCCGATCGACGGTTCCTTCTGTGCCCGCTCGACGAATTGCTGAGCGACCTCCGAAAATTTCTTGAAGTCTCCGCCACTTGGGTCCTGCAGTTGGGCGGAGAATCCGCCGACCGTCCCGACGCCGCGTAGCGAGGGGGCATTGAAGGCAAGTAACAGGGCCTCGGGAATCTTTGCGAACTCACCGTAGGCCCTGCCGATCAGGGATTGCACGTGGTCTTGCGGCGACTTCCGTTCATCCCACAATCTCAGCGGCACGAACATGGTCGCGGAGTTCGGCCCACGGGTGCCGAAGACGAAGTTTTGTCCGGACAGGGCGTCGGTGGAGTGCACGGCCGGTATCGACTGGAAAAACCGTTCCACACGCTCGAGGACCTCATCGGTCCGCTGCTTGGAGGCACCATCCGGTAGTTGCGCGACCACGATGAAATAGCCTTGATCTTCCTCGGGTAGAAAACTCTTCGGGAGCGATGTAAACATCATCCAGGACACGGCTACCACGACACCAAAGACCAACATCACACGCACGGGTCTGGCGATCAACCTGGCCACCGTCCCCGTATACCCGCGCTGCGTTCGCCCGAAGATGCGGTCGAACAGCCTCCAGAATCCACCGCGTTCCCCATGCTGCGGCTTCAGCACCACGGCACTGAGCGCCGGACTCAAGGTCAGTGCCACGAACCCTGACACCGTGACGGAAATGGCGATGGTCGCGGCAAATTGCTTGTAGAGAGCGCCGGTGATCCCGCCGATAAAGCCAACCGGGACGAATACGGAGACCAGCACGAGCACGATGGCAATGACCGGCGCCGTCACTTCGGACATGGCCCGCTTGGCCGCCTCCTTGGGCGATACTCGGTCTTCGCGCATGTGCCGTTCGACATTTTCCACGACGACGATGGCGTCGTCCACGACGATCCCAATCGCCAGGACCATGCCGAAGAGCGTAATGGTGTTGACCGAAAAGCCGAGCAAGAACAGGCCGACAAACGTCCCAATCAATGAAACGGGCACAGCGACCGTTGGAATAATCGTGGCTCGCCAACTTTGCAGGAAGAGGTAGACGACCAACACCACCAGGACCATGGCTTCCATGAGCGTCTTGATGACTTCCTTGATCGAGACCTCAATGAATTTCGTCGTATCGTAGGGGATGTCGTAGAACATACCCGGCGGAAACGACTTGGCGAGTTCGTCCATGGTTTCGCGAGTCTGTCGGACGGTATCCAGCGCATTGGCCTCAGGGGCCAAAAAGGTGAGGATGAAGGTCGTCGGCTTACTGTTCCACCGACCTTCCAGGGCGTAGGACTGAGCGCCGAGTTCGATTCGCGCCACGTCTTTCAGACGCACCAGGGACCCGTCCGGCATGGCGCGCACGATCAATTCCTCGAATTCGCTGACCTCGGTCAACCGTCCTTTGGTAATGATCGGGATAGTCAGTTCGGTTCCTTCCGGTGCCGGCTCCCTTCCGATGGTGCCAGCAGGAAAATCGCGATTCTGCTCGCGTATAATCTCGGCGATATCTGTCGGCGTGAGGCCGAGCTTAGCCATCTGCAGCGGATTCAAAATGATCCGCATACTATAGTTCTGCTGGCCGAACACCAGCGCATCCCCGACGCCCTTCACCCGGCGCAGATTGTCGGCCAGCCGCAAGATGGCGTAGTTGGACAGAAACACGGCATCGTGGCGGGGGTCGGTGGAGTTGAGTGTGATGACGGCGACCAGGTCGGGTGACATTTTGCGCACCGAGACCCCCTGGCGGATCACCTCCGGGGGGAGCTGCGGTTCAGCGAGTTTCTCCCGGTTCTGCGTTTGGACCTGGGCGATATCCGGGTCGGTGCCGATTTCGAATGTGAGCTTGATCGTGACGTGTCCGTCGTTGCTGCTGGTGCTATCAAAGTAGACAAGGTTGTCGATGCCGGGGAGTTGGACCTCGATCGGCCGCGCCACCGACTCGGCCACGACCTCGGCGCTTGCGCCCGGATAATCGGCGTCGATCTGCACGACCGGTGGCGTGATCTCAGGAAATTGCGCAACCGGAAGGAACTGCAACGACAGCAGTCCCATGACAACGATGACGGTGGAGACCACCGACGCGAGAATCGGCCGGTCGATGAAAACGTGCGACATCACAGGCTTAACCTTGGACCGGGGCCGGCGGGGTCGGCTGGGCGTCCTGGGATGCTCCGTCCTCGAGCGGAACTGCTTTGACGGGAGCACCGGGGCCGACCTTCATGAGCCCGTTGACGACGACGCGTTCACCGGTCTTGAGCCCTTCGTCGATAAGCCATTGGTCCCCTTGCCAATTGGACGCCATGACCTCTCGAGGCTCGATCTTCTCCTCGGAGCTGACGACGTACACGAACGGGCCTTTGGGACCCTGCATGACCGCTCGCTGCGGGACAAGAATTGCGTCGGTCTTCACGTCGCCCTTGATGCGCAGTTTCAGAAATTGTCCCGGGAGCAAGTCCCGCTCCGGGTTGGGAAAGGTCATGCGAACCTGACGCGATCCCGTCTCGGTTCGTAATCCGACTTCCAGGAGGTCGAGCGTGCCCTCATGGGGATAGGACGTCCCGTCCATGAACGTTACGGAGCCGCGAATCTTATACGTCTCCGGGTGTCGAATGCGTTTCGCTTCGATATCGCGTCGTCGTTTCAGGAGAAACGTTTCCGGCACGTTGGCGACCACGTACATGGGGTCGACCCGATGAATGACGGTCAGCAAATCGGTTTGCGCGGAGACGAGCCGACCCTCGTAAAAGCGACTCCTCTCGATCAGGCCGTCGATAGGGGCGGTAATAATGGTATTTTGGAAGTCGAATTGCGCGCGGATCAGCTCGGCTTTGGCCCCCTGAAGGGACGCTGTTGCCGCTAATTGCTCTGCCACGGCATCGTCCAGATCCTTCTGACTGACCGCTTGCTCCGCGATAAGGGGTTTGACACGCGCCAACTGTTGTCCCGCTTGAACCAACCTGGCCTGCGCCTCCGCCACCCTGGCCTTGGCGCTGGCGGCGGCCGCCTGAAACGGTACAGGGTCAATCTGGTACAGCTTGTCGCCCTTCTTGACGTCACGACCCTCCGCGTAGAATACATGCTTGAGGATGCCCGTCACCTGCGAACGGATTTCGACCGGGCGCGACGCCTCGGCTTGAGCGATAAACTCCGGTTCGTCTGGAATGGCCTGAGCCGATACCGTCACCACCTGGACCTCGGGAATCACCTGAGGGGGCGCGGATCCTGCATCCTGCCGACACCCGATGAGGCCCATGCTGAGCCCAAGCAGGACCATCGCCGCCGCTGATAATGTGCGAGCTTTCGAGCCCATAGTCATCACTGATCCCCCTCGCTGTATCGTCCGCATGTCCTATGAATTCTAGCGGGTGCTCACCTCCACAACAAGACCCGTCGCTTAGGTATTTGGCTCCAGATCAGATCCTGGGCAATGATTGTCGGACGCGGACTTCGCCGTCAGATTCTCCACAATCGCCCGCATCATGCAGCCGTGCGCGACAAGCCGAATCCCTTGTCGATGCATCTCAAAAAGAAGAGCTTTGCCCTCATCGTCGAGAAACGTGGTTTCTCGCAAGTCAACATATTGGGGCGCGGACCCCAAGGACTCCATCTCGTGCCAGCACCGCCGGAGTTCCTGAACCCAAGGGCCGACCAACCGTCCCGCCAGGGCCAGGCCGGTTCCGTGTGGAATAGAGATCGTGGAGATTTTCAACATAGCGTCGCGGCCCCCTCCCTCTTACCGGACGTCCCGCCACACAGGCTCACGCCTTCCATGCGCCCTGCTGTGCCAACTGCCTTTAAGCGGACAAGCCTAGGACCCTCGGCGTTGCATGGATCAGGACGGGCGCGCCGCCAAGGTGACATCACGAACATGGGTCATCGGCCGCTGCCCGCGGACAGCAAGGCGGCGCCCCAGCCACCCGTCCACCGACCACTTGCCCGCACCCGTGATCAGTAGTGAGAGGCTCATCCCAATGACAAGGAGGTGAAACTCAAATCCTTCACCTTGCTGCCGGCCGAACCAGTTCATGAAGAAGCCGTACGGCAGGTGCGCGGTCGTGATGGCACCAACCATGATCACCACGAAGCTTGCCGCGGTGAAGCGTGTGAGAAATCCCGCGATCAAACCTACGCTGCCTAGCGACTCGCCGATGATGACGAGAAAGGCGACGATCCACGGCAAGTGCATGACGTTGGTGAAATAGCCCATGGTGCCCTCGAATCCGTTGCCTCCGAACCACCCCAACAATTTTTGAGCCCCGTGCGCGAAGATCACGCCCCCGAGTGCCACTCGGAGAATTAAACTGGCTATCGATTGGTCAGTCTTTAGGAACATCATGTCCGAACTCCTTCCACGCGGATCGAACGTTTATTTGTCGCGTGTGGCTCGTTGTTGCGACACGAGCTTTGTCATCCGGTCCTTCATCGCAAGCGCGGTGACCAACAGCGGCAAACCAAGAAACAGTCCATACCATCCGAGCCATAGCAGATTCGTGTTCATCATTGTGTCCCTCCGATCGTCGATGGCTATGCCATGCACTTCGGCAAGAACTGTACCCGCTGTGCCTTGGCCGCAGCGTTCACCAGAACTTATGGATTATAAATGATATTGACTTGGGTGATACCGGACGAGCCATCGCTTGTGCCGTTCAGGTGACGAGACGAGAATGCCGATGGATCGTCACGTGACGAAGTGATTCGTCACAGGGTAGGACTATGTTGCGACGTGAGGGTGTCTGTGTCCTTACGGAGGTTTCTGCTGGGTTGGACTGCCTGGCAAGACGGGCACGGGAAGACCTACGCTGAGGGCTTCCCCGGTTTCGGCTTCTGATAGTGCACCATCAAGTATGAAATCCGAGGATACCCCTGCCAGGTTGTGAATTCGCGTCGGGAGGTATTGGATCATCACCCGACGCGATATGTGAATATGCCGCCGGTGTCGTCTCCTTTATTCGAACGGATCTCATAGTGCTCGACGAGGGCGAACGCTAGGTTTTTCCACGAGCCGCATCCACGCTCCAGATTCCGGAGCCCTGCGTGGAAATGAAGAGAAAGACGAAGCAATACAGCGCCGCGAGTTCACCGCCGTTTTCAATCGGAAACACGCTGTGCGTCCCATGGACCATCCAGTAGGCAAAGGCCATGAGCCCGCTGCAGAAAAACGCAGCCCATCCCGCGAACAATCCAACCATAACGAGTAATCCCCCGATCAACTCAATTGGTCCGGCGATGGCGATGACGAACGGCGGAACGTTGGGTGGAACACCGGGAAATCCGAACAGCTTTTGGCTGCCATGCCAGAGAAATAACAAGCCCGCCATGACACGCAGGAGCGCATAGGCTTGCGGCTGGAATGTACGCATGAACGTCGGCATGTTCTGACCTCCAGTCAAAGAGTGAACTGCGGTAGGTGGATGACGCGTATTCCGGTCATCCGATTTCGATCTCTTCTTCATTCACAGCACAGCGTGTTCGTGAAATCTCCTCTCGGCCGCGCAACGGGCCGTCGCTCGCTTCCTGGCGGTGACATCGACGTCAACGTATGGATGACTTGGTACCTGCTTCTTGATCGTCGAGATCGTAGGGCCTGGCCGATCATACCAACGGCGCTTACCGGTCGCCAACTTGAGGATGCCTCGCGAGTCGGTCACAACTCGCAGGTCGGCGATGCCGGCTGATTGCATGTCACCGCTTACCAGGCGCAAATCGGTTGCCGACGAACGCGCCAGATCAGACCTTGAGGGATTCATCTCGGCTCAAGACCGCCGAACACGTACAAATCTCCCGCTACAGACGCGCGAATGACTTTCCGAAGGCTCGGGAAAGAGCGCACCCTTCACCCATGTGTCCGAGCCTCCCCGTGTTGAGCGATCCGCAGGACCATCGCAGCCGTGAACAGTCCTGCTTTCCGGTCTTCTTTCCGAGCATGTCCGCATGCTCTCGCTCCGATGCAGCTGCAAGGCCGTATCCGTCACGCGATGCTGAACGATCCTGCTCACCATGCGTTGACCAGCACGATCACGAGCGCCAGCACGGCCACGCCCGTGGCGATCATGGCATCGACAAGCCTGGTCGTCGCATCGTCCTGAGACCGGTTGATGTCGTTCCCTTGCTCCATCGGTTCGCTTTCTCCTTGAATGTGATGCCGCCCGCTGAAATGGCAAAGGCTGTTCCACAGGGCTCGGCCGTACGAACCATCGGCAACACGTTGAATTGTCGCGGTGTGCGGAGAAGCGACGTGGAGATGAGTCGGAAGGTGACGAAACCAATGCGACGAAGGCGCGTCAGGTGACGAAGGGCTTCGTCACTCGTGGGGGCGGGTGATGCCCAGCTTTTTGATTTTTGAGCTGAGGGTGGTGCGCTTGAGACCCAAGCGGGCCGCGGCTCCGGTTGGTCCGCCGATGACCCACTTTGCCTCACGCAACGCGCGAAGGACGTGTTCCCGCTCGCTGTCGTGCAGCGTGGGCCGCAACATAGGCACCGGAGCCGTCGCCAACTTGAGTTCACCGAGCGGCACGTGCAGTTCCGTGCCGTGGCTCAGGATCACCGCACGCTCGATGAGATTCTCCAGTTCGCGAATGTTGCCCGGCCAGTGGTACCGGGCGAGGGCCTCCAGCGTTCTGGCTGGAATGGTCTCGATTGTGCGCTTCATCCTGGCAGCATAGTGGTGGGTGAAGTAACGGACGAGCACGGGGATGTCCTCTCGACGTTCCCGCAACGGGGGTAGGATGACTGGGAAGACCTTGAGCCGATAGTAAAGGTCGCTCCGAAACTCGTTGGCCTGAACCAGACTCTCCAAATCCCGATTTGTCGCGGCGACGAGCCGGACGTCCACGCGGATCGTTCGCGTACTGCCCAGCCGCTCGAACTCATGTTCCTGCAACACGCGCAGCAATTTGGACTGCAGCTCCAGGGGAATCTCTCCGACCTCATCAAGGAAAATCGTCCCCCCTTGGGCCAACTCGAACCGACCGACTTTCTGCGCGATGGCACCCGTGAATGCTCCTCGCTCGTGTCCGAATAACTCACTCTCCAGCAGGCCGGTCGGAATGGCGGCGCAGTTGAGCTTTACGAATGTCCGTTGACTGCGTGTGCTGAGGCGGTGGATGGCCCGGGCAATCAACTCCTTGCCGGTGCCCGTCTCTCCCTGAATCAACACGGTCGAATCCGTCGGCGCGACGATTTCCACTTGTGCCAGCACCTGCCTCAGGGCGTGACTCTCTCCGACGATGTCGTCAAATCCATGTTCGGTGCGAATTTCCTCCTCCAAATAGAGCTTTTCCTCGGCAATTCGGTTCTTCAGCTGGGTGATCTCGCGATACGCCAGCGCATGGTCGACGGCGAGGGCGATCTGTCCAGCCACCTGACTGAGAAACTCCACGTCCGCCTCGCCGAACGCGTTCGACCGGCGACTCGCCACATTCAGGCAGCCGACGACGTGGCCGCTGGACAAGACGGGTAGCGTGCAGATCGATTCGAACCCCTTGGCAAGCAAGAGTTGGGGCACTTCGTGCGAGAAGGTCTTGATTTCCTCTGGAGTCTTGACCACCACAGGACGTTTCGTCTGACACGCCAACGCGACCGGCGAGTCATCGATGTGCGTCGCCACCCCCTCGGTCAACTCTCCTTGATTGTCGGGAAAATCGAGCGCGTATCGACGGAACGTCTGGGTGGCCTCCTCGTACAGCACGAGACTTGCGTAGTCCTGCAGCAACACGTCGCGCAGACAACTGCTCACTGCCCTGAACACCTCGTGCAGATCAAGTGTCGCGCCCATCGTATTCGTCATACGCAACAGCAAGCTGAAGCGGTCGCGCTGGCGTCCCACATCGCGCGTCGACCGCGCAGCCGCTTCACGATTGAGCACGTTGTCGACAGCTACGGCCACCTGCCGTCCTACGTGCAGCAAGAATTCAAGATCCGACCTGTCATACGCCTGCGGGTCTAGGCTGGCAAATTCCACCGCCCCGAGCCTGCGGGCGGCGGACGTGAGCGGCACCACGCAGCAAGACCGGACCCCGTCCTCCCGCATCAGGCGAATGATCTTCGGCCAGCGGGATTCCTCCCCGAGATCGGGAATGAGGAGCGGTTCTTGGCTGCGCCAGACTATTCCCGCTGGCGTGTCATCTGGGGCCTCCTCATGTCCACCCACGATGTCGGCGGGCATGTTGGCCTGAAGTATGTGCAGACGCATGACGTGGCGATCGGGATCGTAGAGGGAAATTCCAACGAAGTGCACCGGTATGACCTTCGGAAGACGGCTGGCGAGATCCCGAACCAGGGCGGACAGGTCGGAGTGATTGGCAATGGTCTCTGAGACTTCCAGCAGAGCCCGATATTGGTCCAGCAGGTCTCTTTGCGGCATGGTCTCCTCGACAGGGAGGTGGGCATTACAGAGAAGCACTATACCCGCACGTTCCACACCAGCGTCATTCGGTTCACCCGTCGCCACCCGTCAACGCAGACGAGCGCAGGAGTGGAGGGCGATGTGCCCGTGATCCATCAACGGCACTCATGCCGCCGAGACAACGGACCAGAGCCATCAGAGCGCCTCAGGAACGTGCGAGACCAGCCAGTGTAGTATCCGTTCGGAGCGGATCACCCCGAGCAGGCGGTGGGTGTCGCGATTCTCGACCATCGGTACCCAGTCGACGTCGTGCTTGTTCATCAGATCGCCCGCCATGAGACTCGTCTGGTCCGGAGTGACCACGAGCGGGTCGGTCCGCATGAAGTCTTGAACCTTCGTCTTCAGCGGCCGTCCCTGGGCGAACGCCTCGAACAGTTCATTCCTCGCCACGACGCCGCGCAGGGATCCCTGGCTGTCGAGCACGCATAACGATTCCGCCGCATGCCGATCAAACATACCGATGGCCGCTTCGAAGGTATCGTCCGGCAGGAGATGGTACCCGGGAATGGGCTCCGCGAACCTGGATAAGGGTTGGCGGTCGAGCAGGGCCCAGGCGGAGCCCAGACTCGGATTCATTCTGGGACGTCGCCATCTTAGGGCTTGAGACAGGAGCTCGCGGAACGGAGCCAACGCGCCGGAAATTTGCGAGAAGACCTCCTTGCCCATCACGAGTACCTCGACCACCGTGCGGGCGCGGACGCTCGCGACGCGCAGACTCCGATCGATCAACGCCACTTCTCCGAAGAAGTCCCCCGGTCCGAGAACCGTCAGCTGATGCTCCGGTCCTTCCTTGGGGTCACGGCGCAACACCTCGACCTCGCCGCGCTCGATCGCATAGAACTTCGTTGCAGGTTCGCCTTCCATGACGATGTAGTCGCCGGGACGATAATAGGCACGGCTCACCCGTTCCGTCTGATTCACTTTCGGATATGCAAGGTCGCGCGGAAAGAACAACTCCCACGTCCAATCGAACGCGACCTTGATCCGCCGAGACCAGGATGGCGATTTCAGGAGATAGACGGTTCGCCAGAGCCACCAGGCTGGAAATCCTGAGAGACGTACACCAAGAATCTCGGCCACTGCGTTGCGTTCTCCGATCCCGCACAATTGCCCCAAGGGTTTGAAGGAAAAGGGGCGCGTCGGCTGTTTCTGGAGCACGCGCATGATGTTCCTAGCGGCCTGCCGACCCTGCCGCTCGGCGAACTGGCCGGTCGTGGGGGAGACTTGACCGTCATACGCATTGACGATGTGGGCACAGTCTCCGACCACCCACACGTTCGGCGATCCTTGCAGACGCATGTCGGGATCGGTGAGCAGCCGCCCGAACGCTTTTGGGGCATCGAGTCGTTGTATTAA
Source organism: Nitrospira sp. (assembly GCA_036984305.1). Classification (NCBI taxonomy): domain Bacteria; kingdom Pseudomonadati; phylum Nitrospirota; class Nitrospiria; order Nitrospirales; family Nitrospiraceae; genus Nitrospira; species Nitrospira sp. The sequence goes on along the minus strand of BQWY01000001.1, from coordinate 15,125 downwards.
TAAGGGGGCCGCGTTTCCGATCGTGCAGACAACCGTGGCGCCGCGGACCATGCGATCGTCATGCAGGACCACTCCCTCCGCCGTCGCCAACCGCGCGCGTGCATTCAACACCATGTGAATGCCGGCCTGCTCCATTTTCGTGCAGGCGAATTCTTGCAGGGACGGTGGCACCTCGGGCAGGATGTGATCGCGGCTGTGCACCAGCGTCACGGTGACGTCATCGCGACTGAACGTACGGTAGAATCGCGCGCTGCCTCGCACGAGATCATTGATCTCGCCGGCCGCTTCGACGCCGGTAAACCCGCCCCCGACGACGATGAATGACAGATACCAGCGTCGTTGCTCCGGATCGGCGCACACTTCGGCCTTCTCTAATTGTTCTGTCACGTGGAATCGCAACGCAATGGCATCGCCGACCGACTTCAGCGGGAACGCATGGTCGGCCATGCCGGGCACCCGGCTGAGATCGACGGTCGTACCGCAGGCCAGGACGGCCTGATCGAACGGCATCCGGCTCGTCCGGCCATCGTGCCCGGCATACGTCACTTCGGAGGCGGTGAGGTCGATTTCGGTGACTTCCTCAGTTCTGCACCGAACGCCGGGCAACATCTGCCGCAACGGTACGGTCACTGCGCCGGGATTGATCGCTGCGCCCGCCACCTCAGCCAGAAGCGGGTAAAACACCAAGCTATTCTCCCGGCTGAACAGCACGATCTCGCACGCCTCTTGAGAAAGTTGCTTGCGCAAGGTCCTCGCGCACGGCACACCCGCGAAGCCCCCGCCGATCACGATGATTCTCATCGTTCCCATTTCATGTCCATGGCGGCCATCAATTCATCCGTACTGGAAAATCGTCCCGGGTGAGAACTCGTATGGCAGTATTACCGGCCAAGTCGATGTTCAGCGCCACGACCGCGGTCAGACACCGACAAGCCGATACAGACGGTGACGACCCTCCAGGGATCTCTATAGAGGAAAGGTCCGATTCCGCACTACAAACGTAGTGGCTTGATCGGGGAGAGGACCGTCGTGGGGTCGTCTCGCCAGAGTGAAGGGTCCGCATCCACGTAGAGTTCGACTTCATTGCCGTCCGGATCGTGCAGATACAGGCTCTGACTGACCGTGTGGTCGCTCATGCCGTCGATCGAGATGCCTGCCGTCTCGAGCTCCCGTTTGGCTGCACGGAGTTCGTCCAGACTGTCGCCGACCTTGATGCCGATGTGGTACAGACCTCGCCTCCAACCTCGCGGCGGTCCAGGCGCGTCGCCGACTTCGATCAGCAACAGTTCATGGTGGGTCCGTCCGGAGGTCAGCGCTGCAGCCTTACCTTCAAAAATCCGACCTACTTCCTGAAAACCAAGAAGGTCGCGATAGAAGGCAAGCGACCGCCGGAGATCTCTGACATAGAAGACGACATGACCGAGGTACAGGGCTTTCACGGCACGCTCCTCCTTGCTGCCTCCTTGCGCCCGAAGCAGTGAGCCGACGGCCGCCCGCGCCAACACCTGGCTGGACGCAGGGGCGCCCCGCGCTCCCACTTCATGCGGTCGTGCGTATGATGCCATGTTCGCTGGGCCGTAGCAAAACCCCTCGTGCCGTGCTCATTGCTCCTCCGTCGCGCTCCGACGAGATATGGCGGAATCCTCCTCACGAAGTTTTCCTTTTTCTCCGCGTGGTAACAAATCTGATTCCAGTTGTTTGCACCTCCTGGTATGGAAGCAGCCACACCAGCGACTCATCGGACAAATCGCCCACCTGGATGCGATTCCCCCATGGATCCCGAAAATCGCACCGGAAACCAGGCTGCAGTTTCAGTTTGTACTTCTTCATCAGTTTTCGCCGCACCTCTTTGATCTGTTTGGCATCGCGGACCATCAGACCAAAGTGTTTCACGCGATCCGGCTGAAGTTGGTCGACCTCGAAAATGGCCATAAATTGGTGCTCACCGAGCTTACACCAGGCCGCGCCCTCGCCCCCTCGCATCATCGTGAGCCCGAAGACATCCGAATAAAACGTCACGGCCTTCTTGGCATCCGTCACTTCGATAACCACGTGATTGCAGCCATATACCTGTACCGGCATGGGGGCTCCTCTTGTTTATGGTCCGAACGGTTCTTGGCTCCGCACGACGCTCTCCATGTGACCCGTCCGGCCAACCTGCGAGATTATACGCGAGCGGCATTAGTCTGCATGTGCCCAACCTGGTCACCGGACAACCGGCCCATGGGGTTCCGGCCCCGCCGGAGCGGCGAGCCTCCTTACGGACTTGGCGCGCGGTCGCGCAAGACCGCACGAACGAGGCCGGCCGCCTCGATGGATTGCTCCCGCCCGCGACCCGCCCGCAGTCGGACGCATACCGGCTGCCATTTGACGTCGCGACCTATTTCCGTTCCCAGAGCGTGCCCAGCTTCCATCCCGAAGTGGTGATCACGTTCACCGCGCGCGAGACGGACCGGCACTGTCACATTCCGCTGCTGCTGGGCTTGCTTGGGTATACGGCGTACCGAGGCAGTTAGCCCCCTATTTTGAGGGCGAGACTTTCTGAGCGGCGCCGGACTGCGCGGCTCTCAGCGCCGCAACCAGCCGCTCCGGAGGTTGCGCTCCGGAAAGCACATACGCGTCATCGATGAGGAAGTAGGGCACGCCGCGAATGCCAAGCCGGTGTCCGACCGCCTGCTCCGCTGTGACCTCGACGATACCGTCCCCGCCCGAGAGCACCGTGTCCGCGCGGACGCCGGCACGGTCCGCCAGCGGCAGTAAGCTCGCGATGCTGCTGATCTCCGCGCCTTCCTCGAAATAACCTTTGAACAGTGATTCCACCATGGCGTCCTCCCGCCCAAGTTGGCGGGCATGCCAGATGAGTCGATGCGCGAGAAAGGTATTCGGCGTCCGTTTGATTTTTCCAAAGGCAAAGCGAATTCCCTCCATTTCTCCGGCGCTCACAACGCGTTCCTCTACGCTCGCGAAGGCCTCGCGGCTCCCAAATTTAGCCTCCAGATAGTCGATGCGGTCCAACCCCTCGAGCGGCATGGTCGGGTTCAGCTGGAAGGGTCGCCAGGTGACATGAGGGTTCAGGTCCCCTTTGACTTGACTCAGCGCGCGTTCCAACCGTCGTTTGCCCACGTAGCACCATGGGCAAACGACATCGGAATACACGTCGATCGTGACCGTGTGGCTCACGTCAAATGCCCCATCTTGCCGGCCTGATAGTCCTGGGCCGCCTCCACCAGCTCGGCTCGCGTCGTCATGACGAACGGCCCATAGCGGGCAATCGGTTCGTCGATCGGCTTCCCGCTCAGGATGAGAAGCGTGCTGTCGCGCCGAGCCTCGATGACGATGCGCTCCCCCGTCTTGGCCAACAGAGCCAGCTCCGCCTCGTGCAGCACGTGCGTGCTATTGATTGTGGCTTCACCCTGGAGAAGCACGACGGCGCTGTTGAAGCCGGGTATGAGCGGCAATTCCGTCGGTCGGTCGGCGACCAACCGCAGATCGTACACATGCACCGGAGTATGGGATTGAGCCGGACCCTTCACACCGCCGTATTCCCCGGCGATTACGCGAAGTCGTCCCGCGCCTCCTTTCAATGTGACCGTCGGGATGTCGCCGTTCAGCAAGGTCTGGTAGCGGGGCGCAGACATTTTTAACGCGTGTGGAAGGTTGACCCAAAGCTGTACGGCTTCCAGCGTACCGCCGCGCCTGGCGAACTCTCGCTCGTGCATTTCCTCATGGACCACGCCCGAGGCCGCCGTCATCCATTGTACGTCGCCAGGGCCAATCGTGCCCCCGTTGCCGGCCGAGTCGCGGTGGGTCAGGATACCCTGATACATAATCGTGACGGTCTCGAAGCCACGATGAGGGTGCTCACCGACTCCCCGCGGATGGGGCGTGGGAGGGAACTCAAACGGACCCGCGTAATCAAGAAGGAGAAACGGGCTGAGCTCCCGATCCAGCTCGTTGCTCGGAAACAGATTTCGCACCGGAAACCCGTCGCCCACCATGTGATGTGACCCCGTGCGATAGACACCCAGAACTGCCTTATCCTGTTCGGTGGCGAGATTCATGTGGACCCCCTCTCGTTTGCGATCGTTGGCTGACAGAAGCCTCCTGACCAAGGGCTCCTTTCACGCCCTCCGTGAGTCGCACCGATCATTGTAATAGTTCTAGTTAGGAGCGAGTCAAGCCCTTGCGCGGCTTTCCCAGTCCTGTCGATTGTCCCTCGCGACCAAGAACAGCCAGCCCCGTTTGAGCAGCAGACGTGCGGACACTCGCTCACGAATCACCTTCTTTGATTGGTCCGCCAAAAAAGTATGCTATCCTCCGAAGGCTGAACAAAGCACGTACTTTCCAACCGGTAGAGCCGGGACCCAACGTCATCTCCACTCGCCCACATGACGGCATGTGACTCGAATAGGACCGTACTCCAGCGGTATTTCCACGAGGGGTGGAATCAGGGACGGCTGGAGGTGTTCGATGAACTCATCCATCCCGATTTCCAAAACCATAACCCATACACTCCCAATCTGATGCCAGGGGCGCAGGGCATGAAGGCGACGGTGGCGCTCCTGCGAGTGGCCTTCCCCGATCTGAAATTCGTGATAGAAGATCAGGTCATCACCGACCTGAAGGTGGCGACCCGCTGTACGATGTACGGCACCCACCAAGGATCCCTCTTCGGCATCCCACCCACGGGCAAGCGCGTCGCCGTCAAGCAGTTCCAGATTGATCGGTTCGTCGATGGGAGAATCATCGAGCACTGGCGCGTTTCCGATGCGCTCGGCATGTTACGGCAGCTCGGCCAGGCTGTGTAGAGCACGGCGTGCCCCCGCCAATTGACACCCTATCCGAGAGAGCCTATCGTCGGCCGCGACCCGTCCCGATGTGCTGATCGATCTTTGGGGCTCGGTATGCACTGTCTCTTGTCTATACTGTGCGCGGCGGCCGCCTTAGTCGGCTGCACCACGATGGCCGCAATCACGAATCCACGGGAACAGCCCTGCCGGCAAAATTTTGCTGCCGCCTTGGCCGACATCTTGGTGGCTGAAGGCGAGGAGACCGCGCGGGCACAGCAACTAATGGGTAAGGCGGGGCTGCTGGGCTCGGTGTTCGACTACGGTCCTCGGCCGTTCTCGGTCAGTTCTCAGACAGGAACGGACTATTCCTTCTTCGTGGAAAAGAAGGGTGACGACTGCGTGCTGCGTCTCTACGGACGGCAGAAGGGATTCACACGGTACACGAATAATCTCACCTATATCGAATCGCGAAATCTCACCGGCTGCCAGTGCCATGAGTAGATCAACGCTCCGGGGTGATTGAGCGACGGGGCCCTGTGGCGTCTGTCGCAACACGTGCCTCATTCCGGCACGCTTTGATCGCTTGTCACACGAGCTGGAGTCCGGTTCCTACCCGATCCCGTGGTCTCGGCGGAAAGGGAAGGATTCGGAACAGGAGTCACGTCGCAGGAGAGCGAGGATGAAATCCGTTCGTCGAGTAGATTCACGTGGGATTTGACAAGGCATGTCCGCGTCGAACCATGAGACGTCGACGGTCGGAAATCCTGATCGGGTTGTTTTGCCTGTCTATCAAGAACTCCTCGGAAGGACAACGAAACTCTATGGGGCCGAGAGAATTCCCAGATCGTGGGGATCGCTCTGGGGTCCTGCAAATCGGAACCACATCACTATTCCCTCGCTCGCGCCCGCAATGCCCGCTGCATCTCCCGCCCGGCTTCTCGGGCTTTGATGGACTCGCGCCTGTCGTGGTGCTTCTTACCCTTCGCCAGCGCAATCTCCACCTTGGCGTGCCCGCGCTTGCTGAAATAGATCCGCAAGGGCACGATGGTCAGCCCCTGCTGCTGCGTCCGGCCCATGAGCTTGTTGATTTCCTTTCTGTGTAACAACAGCTTCCTGGGCCGAGTCGGGTCGTGATTCATCATGTTGCCGTGAGAATATGGACTGATATGGCAATGGTGGAGAAAGACCTCGCCCTCCTTGATGGTCGCAAAGCTATCTTGGAGATTCACGCGCCCCTCGCGAATGGACTTTACTTCCGTGCCGCGAAGCACCAGTCCCGCTTCGAACTTCTCCTCAATCGCATAATCGTAGTAGGCCTTGCGGTTCGTCGCTGCGATCTTGTAACGGTCTTCGTCCTTTCCCTTCTCGTGCGTGCCCATGGAGCAAGACTGTATCACGTCCACTGGAGGGCCGAAAGCCAGGTACACACGGCGATTGACCTCGTGACGGCACTGCACTAAGATGCCGCACACATGCCATCGCACAACGGCTTCGATTCCTTCTCGTCTATTCTTGACGCCGTGGCCCAACGGCTGGGGTTGTCCGCCAAGCTCGTCGAACAACGGATTGCGCGGGACTGGGTGGAAATCGTCGGCGATCAGATTGCCGCGCACACGCGTCCGGAATATGTCCGCGGCCGGCGGCTATCGGTGTTGGTCGACCACTCGGTCTGGATGCAGCAGCTGTCGTTCCTCAAGCCGGATTTGCTCCGACGAATTCGAGTGCACACAGGCGGGGAGACGGTTCAGGATCTGCTCTTTCGAATCGGAGACCTCAGCCGCATGCCGTTACCGAACCCGAACGAGTCAGGACAAGGGATCCGGCCGGAATTTGAACCGACTCCTCAGCTGCTGCGCGAGGCCCACGCGCACACCTCCCGGATCACCGACCCCGTCCTGCGGGAACGGTTCACAAAGGTGATAGCGAAGGCGCTGGTGTCGGCTCCGCCGACGCCGGCAACGGATCGCTGACCGTCCCTTTGAACAATTCCCGAGCATATTCGTCCGCTTGGCTTACCGGCCGGAGGGGCCCGACGCGTCCCTCTTCCTGCTCTCCCTGCAGCCGATAATAGCCGCGAATCGCATTCTCGAAAGACTGACGGAATTCGCGCTCTTCCCGCGAGGGAGAGTCGGCCGCGGCGAGATAGCGATGCAGCATCACTGGTTCGGCCCAGGTGTCGTGCGTGAAGATATACAGGGTCATCGACTCGTAACGGCCAGCGGGATTCGACGGGGTCGTGGGGTGGATCTTCATGGCGCCGAAGTTTCGGTGTTCGTGCGCCACCTTCCGAAATCGCTGGATGAGGGCGGCCAACTCCTGCTCTTTGGTCCACGGCGGGACGTGTATCGCCACGGCCGTGCCCTCCTGCGAGCCGATACTGTACGGAGGAATCGTCCGATCGGGACGACTCAGATACATGCCGCCCCAAATCAACATGAACGACCCGACGAACACGCCGAGCGCCAACTTCACGACGGTGTCGAGCCTGACCCACCAACCGAACGGCCAGGTGGAGCGAGGGGGAGCAGCCTGCGGTGTCATGTACGTGTAGAAAACCCCGTCAAGCGACAGGGCAATGGGGTCAGGCGGTTCCGCCGTCCTCCGGTTCATCCTCTCGCTCGGCACTCTCGGCCAGGCGCGCGACGCTGACCACCCGGTCGTCACCCCCATCGAGTTCGAGGAGCCGCACACCTTGCGTGTTGCGGCCGATTTCACGGATGTCGTCCACCCGGCAGCGCAACACCTTGCCATGGGCCGCCATGACCATCAATTGGTCGCCGTCCCGGACCTGCAGGAACCCGACGGCCAACCCGTTGCGTTCTGTCGTCTTGACGCTGATGATGCCCTTGCCTCCGCGGCCCTGAATCCGATATTCGGTGACCGGAGTCCGCTTCCCGTAGCCCCCTTCGGTCACGGTCAGGATCGCGGCGGTCGTCGAATCCGGAGTGATAGTTTCCATGCCGATGACGTGATCACCGTCTTCGAGGGCGATGCCCTTGACGCCATACGCGGTCCGACCCATCGGGCGAACCGCGTCCTCGGTAAACCGGATCGTGATCCCGCGTCGCGTCCCGATCAGGATCTCCCGCCGCCCGTCGGTAATGTGAACGGCGATAAGTTTGTCCCCTTCCTCCAACCCCAGCGCTATGATTCCACCCTGGCGCGGATTGCCGAAGGCCGACAGTTCCGTCTTTTTCACAAGACCCTTTTTCGTGGCCATCACCACGTACCGGTCGTCACGAAATTCCTTGACCGCCACCGTTGCCGTGACTTTTTCGTTGGCGCCCAGCGCGAGCATGTTCACCATGGCTTTGCCCTTGGCTGCCCGGCCGGCCTCGGGAATTTCGTGCACCTTCAACCAATAGACCTTGCCGGCATCGGTGAAAAACAACAGATGGTCGTGCGTGGAAGCCGTGAACATCGTTTCGACGAAGTCTTCCTCCTTCACGCCCATGCCGACCTTGCCTTTGCCGCCGCGCCGCTGCGCCCGGTACAACGACACCGCGTTCCGTTTGATGTACCCAGCGTGAGTAATGGTCACGGCGACCTCTTCTTCGGCAATCAAGTCTTCCACGTTGATCTCGCCTGCCTCGGCGACGATCTGCGTTCGACGGGGATCGCGGTATTCCTCCTGAAGCTCGACCAGCTCGTCCCTGATGATTTTGCGCACCAGGGCCTCGCTCGCCAGCACCGACCGCAGGTATTCGATACGCTTGAGTGTCTCTGTGTACTCCTCAATGAGCTTGTCGCGCTCCAACTGGGTCAGACGCTGCAACCGCATCTCCAGAATTGCGGTCGCCTGGATCTGCGACAGTCCGAATTGGCGCATCAATCCGCCGCGCGCCTCATCCGGCGACGCCGCACGCCGAATCAGCGCGATCACTGCATCCAAGTGATCGAGCGCGATCTTGAGTCCTTCGAGAACGTGGGCACGTTCTTCCGCCTTTCGCAACTCAAACGCCGTGCGGCGGATCACCACCTCGCGTCGATGCTCCACAAAGTGCTCGAGTATCTGCTTGAGATTGAGCACTTCAGGGCGATTCCGCACCAGGGCGAGCATGATGACCCCAAACGTCGTCTGCATCTGTGTATGTTTATAGAGGTTGTTCAATACGACCAGCGGAATCTCATTCCGCTTCAACTCGATGACGACGCGGTACCCGTCGCGGTCCGACTCATCGCGCAGATCGGCAATCCCGTCGATTTTCTTTTCCTGGACCAGCTCGGCGATTTTCTCGACCAGCTTCTGTTTATTCACCTGATAGGGAATTTCCGTGACCACGATCCGTTCGCGATCCGTCCGCGCATCGGTTTCTATGACCGCCTTTGCCCGGAGGGTTAGGAGACCTCGGCCGGTATGATACGCATCCTTGATACCTTGTTTTCCGTAGATGAAGCCGGCGGTCGGGAAATCCGGTCCGGGTATCCTCTCCATGAGCTGATCGATCGTAACGGCGCCATCGTCGAGCAAGAGGAGCAAGGCATCCACTACCTCGGCCAGATTATGGGTCGGCACATTAGTCGCGTATCCAACGGCAATCCCGCCCGCGCCGTTGACGAGCAAGTTCGGGACCTTGGCCGGCAGCACGAGCGGTTCGACGCGACTTTCGTCGTAGTTCGGCCCAAAGTCGACCGTCTCCTTGTCGATGTCGGCCAGCATCGCTTCGGCCAATTTCGTGAGCCGCGCCTCCGTGTAACGCATGGCGGCAGGGGAGTCACCGTCGATCGAACCGAAATTGCCCTGCCCATCCACAAGGATGTAGCGCATATTAAAGTCCTGCGCCATGCGGACGAGCGTGTCGTAAATAGCGGCATCGCCGTGCGGGTGGTAGTTACCCATGATTTCGCCGACAATTTTGGCGGATTTGCGATACGGGCGATTTGCAGCGAGCCCCATCTCGTTCATGCCGAACAGGATCCGTCGGTGGACAGGTTTGAGGCCGTCTCGGACATCGGGGAGCGCTCGGCCGACGATCACGCTCATGGCGTAATCGAGATAGGAGGAGCGCATTTCGTCTTCGATATTGATCTGACCTAATCGTTCATCTAGTGGCACTCTAGCCCCCGTTCATCATCATTCGTGAGTCGTCAATCGGGGAAGCGTTGCGCCCGTCCCTCGGCTGACGATTGACGGTTGACGAATGACGTTTCCCTATACGTCCAGGTTACGCACTTCCAGCGCGTGCTGTTGAATGAAGTTTCGGCGTGGCTCGACTTCGTCACCCATCAGAATCGTGAAGATTTCATCGACACCGGGAACATCCTCCAACTTCACCTGCAATAGCGTGCGCATTTCGGGGTTCATGGTCGTCTCCCACAACTGCGATGGATTCATTTCTCCCAACCCCTTGTAGCGTTGGAGATTTAATCCTTCCTTCCCTTGCTCCAAGATGGCCTCCAACAATTCCGCGGTCCCGGCGTATTCCGTCTGTACGTGTTTTATTTTCATCTGGTAGGGCGGTGGTCCCAAGCCGATCGCGGAGGGCGCCAATTTTTGCAACTCTTTGAAATCGGCGGACCCAAGGAGTTCGTGCGTCACGTCCAGTGCCTTCGTCACCCCGTTGGCTAGCACACGACAGAGGACCTTGTTCGACTGATGTTCGTCGTCCGGGACGATGTCGAGAGATGGGTTGGCCTGGGGATAATACACAGCCAGGGTCCGCCGGACGTTGTCGAGCATGGCAGCGAGGGCAGTGCGATTTTTGAGTAGGTCGCGGTCCAAGCCCGGCTCGTCCACGAAGGCCCGGACCAGGCCGGGATCCTGCTGTTTCCGTTGAAACCGCGTCACGAGATGTTCGAAGGCGATTAGTTTTTTCAGTATTGGCAGGAGGCGCCGCCCGTTCACGAAGTCCCGACCACTCTCGAGGTAGAGCTCGACACTCTCGACCGCCAGGTCAGAAAGATAGTCGTTCAGCGACGCTTCGTCCTTCAGATAGCGTTCCGTCTTCCCCTTCTTGACCTTAAAGAGCGGGGGTTGGGCGATATAGACGTAGCCCCGCTCGATCAATTCCGGCATTTGGCGGAAGAAAAAGGTCAACAAGAGGGTCCGGATATGGCTGCCGTCCACGTCGGCATCGGTCATGAGGATGATCTTGTGGTACCGGGACTTTGCGATGTCGAACGCTTCCTTGTCGTCTTTCGACTTTTCCGAATCCTCCTTCTTCTGACCGATACCGGTCCCTAGGGCCATAATCAGCGTGCGAATCTCCTCGCTCGCGAGCATCTTGTCGAAACGCGCTTTTTCAACGTTGAGGATCTTTCCCTTCAGCGGAAGGATGGCCTGAAACTTCCGATCCCGTCCCTGCTTCGCGGAACCGCCGGCCGAATCACCCTCGACGATGAACAATTCGCTCAGCGCAGGATCTTTCTCCGAGCAGTCCGCCAACTTTCCAGGGAGGGATCCGCCGTCCAGTGCGCTCTTGCGACGTATGAGATCTTTCGCCTTGCGGGCCGCTTCGCGGGCTCGAGCGGCCTCGATGGCCTTACCCACGATTTTGCGGGCGACCGGCGGATTCTCTTCGAAGTAGCGCCCCAGCGCGTCGTTCACCGCGGCTTCTACGATCCCCTTCATCTCGCTGTTACCCAGCTTGGTCTTGGTCTGGCCTTCATATTGGGGGTTGCGGAGTTTGACACTCACGACGCCGGTCAGGCCCTCGCGAACGTCGTCGCCCGCTAGCGACTCGACTTCTTTCTTGAAGAGGTCGTTCGCGTTGGCATAGTAATTGATCGTTCGCGTCAGCGCGGCCTTGAATCCAACCAGGTGGGTCCCGCCTTCGCGCGTATTGATGTTGTTCGCGAAGGAAAACAAATTCTCCGCGTAGCCTTCGTTGTATTGAATGGCCACCTCAAGCATGTGATCGGGTTTTTGCACAGAAATGTATATCGGCTTGTGCAGCGGGGCCTTCGCCTCGTTCAGATGTTCCACAAAGGAGACGATGCCGCCTTTGTAATGAAACGTTTGTGACTTCTCTCTCCGCTCGTCAGCGAGCGTAATCGCGAGTCCCTTGTTCAAAAAGGCCAACTCGCGCAATCGCTCCGCCAGGACATCGAAGCTGAACTCCAGGGTTTCGAAGATCTGAGCATCCGGTTTAAAGGTGACCTTGGTGCCACGCTTCTTCGTCTTACCCGTCACCGCGAGCGGGGCAAGCGGCTTCCCACGCTCGTATCGCTGTTCGTAGACCTGCTCGCCCCGCCAGATCTCCAATTCAAGCCATTCCGAGAGCGCATTGACCACCGAGATGCCGACGCCGTGTAGTCCCCCCGATACGCTGTAGGCACCCTGCTCGAACTTCCCCCCCGCATGGAGGACCGTCAACGCGACTTCAGCCGCCGACTTCTTTTGGGTGGGATGCAAGTCGGTCGGAATGCCGCGGCCGTTGTCCACGACCGTGACGCTCCCGTCGATATGGATGGTGGCCTCGATACTCTCCCCGTACCCGGCCATGTGTTCGTCGACACTGTTATCGACGACCTCATAGACCAGGTGGTGGAGTCCGTCCACTCCGGTGCTGCCGATATACATCGCCGGCCGCTTGCGGACGGCGTCGAGGCCCTCGAGGACCTTGATCGACTCTGCGCCGTACGTCTCGCTCTGAGATGGTTCGTGCTGGTCGTCGGTCGCCATGCGTCTCCTAGGCAGGACCTATCCCGAGACGCGCAGATGTCCCGGAAAGGTGAGGGGTGTGGAACTCGAGCCGCAGCGAAAGGAATCTATCCGCGTCGAGGGCTGACGTCATATCTTGATCGGCATGACCACGCACTTGAAACCGGGGCTCTCGCGCTCCTGGATGAGGCACGGGCTTAACGGATTATCCATCTGAAGCGAAATCTGTTGACCGTCCATGACTCCAAAGACGTCCAGCAGATAGCGGGCGTTGAATCCGGTCGTGAGGGTGTCGCCTTTGTATTCGGCCGACAATTCCTCGGTCGCTTCTCCAAAGTCCGGGTTGTTGGCGTAGAGGGTCAATTTTCCTTTGGAGAAGGTGACCTTCACCGCATTGGCTTTATCGCGCGACAACACGGCCACGCGACGGCACGCGCCCTCCAGTTCCTGACGGTCAATCATGATGCGCTTGTCGCTTTCTTTGGGCAGCACGCCCTGATAGTTCGGGTAGTTGCCTTCCATCAAGCTCGAGGTGAGGAGTAACCCGCTCTTTCGAAAGATCATCAGCTTTTTTGTGAATCCAATCAGGGGTTCTCCATCGCCGCCCTCCTCGAGCAGTCGCCGGATTTCCTGCGCCGCCTTCTTCGGGATGATCGCCTTGATCTCCCGGGGCGCGTCTTTCGGTCCGGCCGACCCGACGTCCTGCTCGGCCACAGCCAAGCGGTGTCCGTCCGTTCCGACCAGCCGCAGGGTTGTCTTCTTTTCTCCACTAACGAGCGTGACGAGCAACCCATTGAGAATATAGCGCGCGTCATTGTCGCCCGCTGCGAACAGCGTCTTGCGGATCAGTTCCAACAGCCCGGCGCTCGCGAGGGGGGTCAACCCTTCCTTATCGATGGCGGGAAGTGCCGGATACTCTCCCGCAGGTAAACTGACAATCTTGAATTGACTCTTGCTTGCTTGAATGTGAAGCCAGTTGTTCTCGCCGGTGCCGAGTTCAATCTCCCCATCCCGCAATTCCTTGATGATCTCGAACAGCTTGCGCGCGGAAACCGTTAACGTGCCGGATTCCAATACCGTCGCCTTGTACAAAGCCCGCATGCCGATCTCCAGATCGGTGGCGCTGACCTCGATCCCGTCCTGTTTGGCTTCCAGCATGATATTCGACAGGATCGGCATGGTATTGCGCTTTTCGACCACGCCCTGGACGCGCTGAAGCGCCACCAGTAGTTCGTCTCTGGAAATGCGTACCTTCATGATGCGTATCCTCCGCCGAATGCGCTCATCCGCGCACGATCTGTTCTTTGAGCCCTTCCAGGGTCGCGCGCAACGTCGTGTCGGCTTCCAGCGCCTTCGCCACCTGCTTGCAGGCATGCATGATGGTGGTGTGATCTTTGCCCCCGAATTGGCGACCAATTTCCGGGAAGGAGGCATCGGTCAATTCACGGCAGAGAAACATCGCGATCTGGCGTGGATGCACCAGAGTCTTACTTCGTCGTCGCGACTTCAAGTCGGAGACTTTCAGGTGGAACCGCGTGCTCACCGCCTCCTGGATGTCGTCCATGGCGACAATCTTTTTTTTATCGCCAATGACGTCCCGCAGGACGGTTTTCGCCATGTCGAGCGTGATCAACTGTCCGGTGAGCGACGAATAGGCTCCCAGGCGGACTAATGAGCCTTCCAATTCCCTGATATTGCTCTTCATGTTGGCTGCCAGAAATTGCACGACGTCTTCAGGCAAGTGCACGCCCTCGTCTTCTGATTTCTTCCTGAGGATCGCAATCCGCGTTTCGACATCAGGCGACTGCAAGTCGGCGATCAATCCCCATTCGAATCTGGATCGGAGGCGTTCGTCGATGTCGGGCATTTCCTTTGGAAAGCGATCGCTCGAGACGACGATTTGCTTGTGCGCTTCATAGAGCGCGTTGAACGTGTGGAAAAATTCCTCTTGCGTTCGCTCCTTGCCGGCTAAAAATTGGATGTCGTCGATCATCAACATATCGACGTTCCGATAGCGCCGACGCAGATCGATCATTTTGTCGTAACGGATCGAATTGATGACTTCATTCGTGAACTGCTCGGTCGTGACATAGGCGATACGAAGTTCCGTCCGCTCCGCCACGTGATTCCCAATGGCATTCAGAAGATGGGTTTTCCCGAGGCCGACGCCACCGTAGATGAACAGGGGATTGTAGGCCCGTGCAGGTTGCTCCGCTACCGCCATACTCGCCGCATGCGCAAATTGATTGCTTCCTCCGACCACGAAGGTGCCAAAGGTGTATTTCGGATTGAGATTTGGATTGCGACGGCTTCGGGACACAGGAGAAGGTCGTCCTGCTCCGGCCATATCCGGCTGCGTTCTCAGTGGAGCCTTTGTCCTATCTCCGACGACAAAGCTGACGTCGACGCGCCCCCCTCCCTTGGCCACCGAGAGAGCTTCTCCCAGAAGCTCACCATAATGCTCTCCCAGCCAGTCTCCGAAGAATCGATTTGGAACCGTGATACGCGCGCTTCCATCCTCAAGGCTCTCTAACTGCGCAGGACTAAACCAGGTTTCGAACACCTGGCGGGGGACCCGCTCCTTGAGATAGGCGAGGGTATCGCTCCAGATTGTGTCGATGGTCGTTACCATAGAAACTCTCAACTATTCACAGTGTTGTACACAGTTGTGGATATCTCACATCTCGAAACAAGGTGTGTATAAGTCTGTTCATGAGTAGGAAGGTCGGCTT